>NZ_VNHX01000019.1 GCF_008124885.1 Sphingobacterium allocomposti | reverse complement strand
AATTACTATCTTTTCTGTTTTCCCCGATTCCGTTCGGGACTGCAAAGGTAAAAGGTTTTTCCGTTTCCGCAAAATTTATTTTAAAATAATTTCCTGCTTCCACGTCCTGCCGGCGGAACCCCTTACGGTATCCCCCTTCCGGCCCCCTTTTTCCGCCTTTCAGTGCTGTCCCTCCCTCGCGGAGTGGTGCAAAGATAGAACTTTATACCCCGCCGTGCAAGTCCTGCGCCCCTTTTTCCGGCCCAAAAACCGCAAACCCCTGTAAACCTGAACGATATTTTTAAACCGGCTGATGGCTGATGGCAGATGGCGGATGGCGGATGGCTAATGGCAGATGGCGGATGGCTAATGGCTAATGGCAGATGGCAGATGGCAGATGGCGGATGGCAGATGGCGGATGGCGGATGGCGGATGGCTAATGGCTAATGGCTAATGGCAGATGGCAGATGGCAGATGGCGGATGGCAGATGGCGGATGGCGGATGGCTAATGGCAGATAGCAGATAGCAGATGGCTAATGGCATAAATCATATAAGCTATAAGCCAAAAGCGGAGGGCTGATGGCGGATGGCTAATGGCAGATAGTGGATGGCTGATGGCAGATAGCTGATGGCTAATGGCAGATAGCGGATGGCTGATGGCAGATAGCTGATGGCAGATGGCGGATGGCTGATGGCAGATAGCTGATGGCAGATGGCGGATGGCTAATGGCAGATGGCTAATGGCTAATGGCAAGTGGCTATAAACTGTAAAGTTGTTGATTTGTAAAGTCGTGAGGTGAAGTTAGATGAGTGAGATTTCTGACTTCTCACTTCTCACTTCTGATTTCTCACTTCTTTATAGCCCCTCAACCCGGGGCGGGGTTTTACTTGGAGGGACCCAAGTAAACAAGGTCCTTCGGCCGAGGTTCTTGATGCTACCGTGCCTTATCCTAGCCTAAACCGTTCCAAACTCACTTCGTTCAGACAAGGAACGGTTCTTCACGGCTATTATGGCGGCCCGCTGACGCAGTCGAACCGATGCCGGTCCTTTCCGACGCTAATAGCGGATGGCTAATGGCTAATGGCTAATGGCTAATGGCATAAATCATATAAGCTATAAGCTTCGCACATACGACGCCCCTGCGGCGCCTTTCCTGCCGTCGTGCGACAGTCTTCCTTAAGGGAAAACAGAGGGTATATAGAGTTTTACCTCTATAAACCCTCTATTAACCCTCTGTCAACCCTCATTTAAACCTCTATTATTCTTACCGCTGACCGGCTTCTGCCCCGCACGTGGGCCGGCCCTGTACCGAAGGCTGATCCCCACCGGTCACGGCTTACATCTTTACGGATTAACAATTCACAAACCCGCGCCTTCACCTTTACGCTCGCAGCATAAAAAATATTATCGACAAACAACTATAATTATAAAACAATATTCAGTATTTTTACAGATACATAGAACAATATAAACTTTTTTATGATAAACACAGAACTTCATAAGATCGGAATCACCGATCTCGCAGCCGGAAGCTCCACTGGTCAGCAGTGGTTCGGACATGGACCGAAAATTACTTCATACTCCCCTGTTGACGGTCAAGCCATCGCAGTAATAACAGCTTCCGATGCCCGCGATTACGAAAAGGTCCTGCAGACTGCCTCTCAAGCAAAATCCATCTGGGCAGACATACCCGCACCGCGACGCGGAGAAATTGTCCGGCAGTTCGGCGAAAAACTTCGGGAACTAAAGCCTGCTCTGGGCAAACTCGTATCCTATGAAATGGGGAAGTCTTATCAAGAAGGTCTGGGAGAAGTACAGGAAATGATCGACATCTGCGATTTCGCTGTGGGCCAATCCCGACAGCTCTATGGCTTTACCATACATTCCGAACGCCCAGCCCATCGCATGTTCGAACAATATCATCCCTTAGGCATCGTAGGTATTATATCAGCATTCAACTTTCCTGTCGCAGTATGGTCCTGGAATGCGGCCCTTGCGTTGGTATGCGGAAACGTGATTGTCTGGAAAGGCAGCGAAAAAACGCCCTTATGTGCCGTAGCTTGTCAAAAGATCTTAGCTGATATCCTTCAAGCCAATCAGCTTCCGGAAGGCATATCCTCTTTACTGACCGGCAATGCCGAGGTGGGCAAATGGTTAGCAGCAGATTCACGCATACCCCTAATTTCGGCAACAGGCTCCACACACATGGGAAGACAAGTAGCGACGACCGTCGCCGCACGCCTTGGAAGGTCATTGCTGGAACTAGGCGGGAACAACGCCATTATCGTAACACCGCAGGCCGACCTAAAGATGACCATCATGGGGGCCGTGTTCGGAGCAATCGGAACTGCCGGCCAACGGTGCACCAGTACCCGTCGGCTGATTGTCCACGAAGACATCTACGAGCAGGTGAAAACCTCCCTGGTTGAAGCCTATAGACAAATTAAAATTGGAAACCCGCTCGAGGCTGAACCCCATATGGGGCCTCTCATCGATAAAGCAGCGGTTAACGCTTACTCCGACGCCTTGAGAAAAATAGAAGAAGAAGGCGGTACTTTTCTGGTTAGCGGCGGCGTATTAGCGGGACACGGATTTGAAAGCGGCTGTTATGTCAAACCTGTCATCGCAGAAGTTGAAAATCATTTTAAAATTGTGCAAACTGAAACGTTTGCTCCTATCCTCTATCTTATTAGATACACCGGCAGCGTCGAAGAGGCAATCGCGCTTCAAAACGATGTCCCACAAGGCTTGTCGTCAGCGATTATGACCACAAACCTTCGCGAAGCAGAATATTTTCTTAGCCATAAAGGATCTGACTGCGGCATCGCCAATGTCAACATCGGTACTTCAGGAGCTGAAATTGGTGGCGCGTTCGGCGGCGAAAAAGAGTCTGGCGGCGGCCGCGAGTCAGGCTCCGATTCATGGAAGGTCTATATGCGTAGACAGACGAATACCATCAATTATAGCACGAGCCTTCCACTCGCTCAAGGCATAAAATTCAATCTTTAATCGCATCGCTTAAGAAACCTAGATTAACAACTAATATGATGAGAGAACTACATAAAATCCTTGCTAAGCACATATTGGCGGACGGTTTTCCGATAGAGCTCGATCTCGAAAAATCTGCGGGGTCCTACCTTGTCGATCGAAACGGAGATCGTTATCTGGATATGTTTTCCATGTTCGCCTCCTCGCCTGTAGGCTACAACCATCCTTATATCGTAGCACAACAAAACCTCCTGGGCAAAATGGCCGTTAATAAACCTGCGATGTCCGACACCTATCCTTATCAGTACGCCGATATCCTAACAACCTTTTCCCGTGTGGCTATCCCCCAAGAGCTATCGTATTGCTTTTTTATTTCCGGCGGAGCCCTTGCCGTGGAGAATGCGTTAAAGGCAGCCTTTGACTGGAAAACGAGATTGAACCTCGCTAAGGGCATCACAAAAGAGGCATCGCAGGTCATCCATTTCCAGGAAGCATTCCACGGACGGTCTGGATATACGTTATCACTGACCAACACAACGGACCCCAGGAAATACATGTACTTTCCGAAGTTCAACTGGCCACGCATTATAAACCCCAAACTAACCTTCCCTTTAACGGAAGAGTCGCTCAACGCTACCATCCGCAACGAAGAGGAAGCTGTCCGGCAAATCGAAGACGCCATTGCTCGTTTTCCTGACGAAATAGCCTGTATTATTTTAGAGCCTATACAAGGAGAAGGAGGAGATAACCATTTTCGCAAAGATTTTTTCAAGAAGCTCCGTCAAATATGCGACCGACACGACATCCTGCTCATCCTTGATGAAGTACAAACCGGCTTGGCTATGACGGGAAAGATGTGGGCTTATCAACATTTTGATATAACACCGGACGTCATTGCCTTCGGAAAGAAAACGCAGGTATGCGGCATCCTGGCCAACCGCCGGACATTCGACCGGGTCGGACACCACGTGTTCCAAGAGTCCAGCCGTATCAATTCGACCTTCGGTGGTAACTTCATTGACATGCTCCGCTTCAAGTTTATTTTGGAAATCATTGAACAGGACAACCTCGTACAAAAGGCACAGGAAGTCGGCAGATACCTATTAAACCAGCTGAAGCAGCTGGTTGACAGCCATCCGTATCTTTCAAACCCGAGAGGGCTCGGCCTGATGGCTTCCTTCGACTTCGACACAGGCGGGCATCGCGACGCCTTTATAAAAAACGCAATGCAAAACGGTCTGATTATCTTGGGCTGCGGGGGAAGAAGTGTCCGGTTCCGGCCACACCTGACCGTTACCATTGAAGAAATAGACAAGGCCATGGCTATTGTACGACAGTCGCTGCTAACCGTAGCACCGCCGCACGCTTGCTAGCAAACCAGAAACGCATAAAGCCGGGCTGTCCCCGGCTTTATGTATATATTTCCATTTGCATAAATTACTGCAATACCGCCGTTATAGACTGCTTGAACCGCATCCGTACACCTTTTCCCTCTTTCCTGGCGGGAGTCCACTTCGGCGAACGCTTCATGATACGCATAGCCTCTTCCGCGAATTCCGGACTTATTTTGGTTTTGTTGGCGATCTCTATATCGCATACACGGCCATCTTCGCAGACGGTAAACTCCATTATCGCCGTCTGGCGCAAACCGTAGTCCACATAAGCCGTGCTATCCATGGCATTTATCACGTTACGTAAATTGAGGTTGTCCCGGACAAACCTGCTCCATCCTTCCAGCCCGCCGCGGAACTGGGGATAGGTGTCCACCTCTTCAACCACAGCGGTGTCCGTGTCCGCCTGAGCAAAAAGCGCATGTACCGACAAAACCAGAAACAGACCTACCAACCAACCTTTCATACCGAACCTCCTTCCTACTTCAAAAATAGGCAAGATTTATCGCTTTGGCAAATCAAGGTCCGTTACAAATTGTCCTTTACCGTCTGTAATAAAACTCATGGGGCGCTCGGGGTCTTTGATAATTTCGAATAATGTAAAGCCCCACGGCTTCCAGAAGTTTTCCAAGACCTGTCCATACGTCTTCACTTGCCAAGTGTCAAAAATAGGCTTCAATGTCCAGTCGTTTAATGGCATCGGCTCAACAAAAATCTTCTCAGGAGTTTCCATATACGTGTAGTCAGGAAGCCTGTTAAAAAGATAAGCGGAATAAAAGTAGCGGGCACATAACTCTTCAAACTGTATCGGGTGCAGCAGCTTCCCGTTAATGGCTTTTAAAACGTCCTCATGATAAATGGCGTTTGTACCATTATCCTGCAACGTGGCTATGATCGCAAAGTCACGCATCCTAAATGAAAAAACCAACGTGTTGATCTCATCCCTATAGCTAAAAGTTTCCGGCGCGTTATCTACGGGTACGACTAAAATCGAAAATGGGTTTTTATGCTCGAATTCCATCGGCAGGTAAATAGACTGCAACATATGATGCAGATTACGGAATTTGTGCACCAAAGCCTGCGAGAAGTTCATCTCTTCGCCGCTTATAAACGCCTGTCTAATCCCAGCCTGAATTTCGTTAAATACCACACCGTACAGAATCTTCCCGACCCAATGGAATAGATTGATCTCGGTCAGCTGGCTGACAGCGTCATATCCCTCCATCATGGCTTGTTCCACTTGCGTCTCTAACTGCTCAAAGAATGAAGCTACATGTGATGCGCACGGAAGTTTGAGCGATTTATATGTAACGATATTCTCGTCGAGCATTTTAAACGGCTTTTCTTCCAGATCGAACATTCTCATCATCCATAAGGGAAAAACCTGTATCTGTTCATCTGCAGATTGTAATGGTTCTCCAGACAGAAAACACCTGCTGTTGTCGAATTTGAAATCCAAAAAAGGATTGTATAGTCTTGATGCCATAGGCCGCAAAGATATTACTTTTGTTGTGCCCTAATGTTAAACCGAAGTCAATTCTGCACTACGCTGTTGCGTCTGCAATCAGGACGCGAAAATCCTGAAAGATGAGCGAGGTATCTGCAACCTGCCCTTCCTTTGCCGTCACGCCTTTTAACACCGAGGTCCTTCCCTTTTCCAGCAGGTTTTTCATTTCTTTTTCATCCAGGAAAACGCCATGGAGTGTTCTCCAGATTTTGAAGTCGCAGCCCCGCGCATAGTGATCGCATTGCCCCACCTTTTCGTAGAGCTGTACATTCCCGGGCTTACACTTCGGACATTTTATCTTCCCCTTCTGTAACGGTTTAAGTTCCTCATGCTGAATAGCTATCCGAAGTTGCAGCAGTTCTTTTGTGATTTTCACGGTATAGTCTTTAATATGCTTCATAAACACGTCGTAGGACACCTTATTACTGCGCATCTCTTCCAGCTTTTGCTCCCACTTACCAGTGAGCGTGACTTTCGCTATAGACCGGTCTTTC
The DNA here is from genome assembly GCF_008124885.1 of Sphingobacterium allocomposti. Lineage (GTDB taxonomy): Bacteria > Bacteroidota > Bacteroidia > Sphingobacteriales > Sphingobacteriaceae > Sphingobacterium > Sphingobacterium allocomposti. The sequence goes on along the minus strand of NZ_VNHX01000019.1, from coordinate 86,689 downwards.
ACCAACTGGTACACGGCCAGTCCTTTTTCTGTCGGAATGAGCTTTTTCTTATCGCGCTTGATATAATCGCGTTGGAATAATGTCTCTATTGTAGCGGCACGTGTCGCCGGCGTTCCCAGACCGCAATCTTTCATCGCCTGACGCATCTCCTCATCCTCAATATCTTTTCCGGAAGTTTCCATCGCCTTCAATAAAGAAGCCTCGGTATGAATCGGCTTAGCTTTAGTAAACCGCTCCGCCAGCTCGAGGGATAATATCTCCAAAACCTCTTCAGCCGCCAGCTTGGGGAGCTGCGCGTTTTCATTATCCTGATCGTCAGACGTTTTATCATCGTCCGGCAGTTCGACCTGATCAGGAGAAAGGCGCCAGCCATACTGTTTGATGACGGTACCTTTGGCGACAAGCTCCACCCCTTTGGCGTCGATCGTTACCGTCGTAATATCTTTTAGACAGACCTCTGAGAAGCTCTCGACCATTCTCTTTGCTATCATGTTGTAGATATGTTGCTGATCCTTCGGCATGGGTCCTGGCTTTTCGTCGGTAACCAGCAGCGCGTGGTGATCGGTGACCTTTTTGTCGTCGACGGAACGCTTATTTAACTTAGCACCGATGAGGTTCCGGCTGATGGCGGCGATTCCCTCTTCGGCTGTATCCGCCAGGTGCTGAAACAATTCCCCGATCTTTTCAAATACATCTTCGCCAATATACCGGGAGCCTGTACGCGGATAGGTTATCACTTTTTTTTCGTAGAGGGTCTGGGCAATACTCAACGTCTGATCGGCAGAGTAGCCATATCTTTTATTCGCGTCTTGTTGCAATGACGTCAGGTCGAATAAAAGAGGCGGCGGTTCTTTTACCTCCTTCGCCTCGACTTTCGTGACCTTTGCTTCCGACCCTACAGAGATCTGCGCGATGGCCTGCTCGGCCTCCTCCTTCTTCTCAATTTTATTAGAGGTTGCCTTAAACTTGATATTATCTTTCTCAAATCCGGCCTGAATTTTATAGAAAGCCTGGGGTTTAAAATCCTTATTCTCCAGGTAACGGGAACAGATCATGGCCAACGTGGGGGTCTGTACCCGGCCGAGCGAGAGCAGCCCTTTATTTCCGGCCGCCAACGTTAATGCCTGTGTCGCATTGATACCGATAAGCCAGTCCGATTCCGACCGGGACTTCGCCGACATGTACAAGCTATCGTACTCCGCCCCGTCCTTTAAATTGGCAAAGCCTTCTTTGATCGCTTTATCGGTTTGCGACGAAATCCAGAGCCGCTTGAACGGAACCTTCGAGTTTAAGAAGTAGTAAATATTCCTGAAAATAAGTTCACCTTCCCGCCCCGCATCGGTTGCCACAATAATTTCTTCGGCTTCATTCAGAAGGCTTTTAATAATATTTAGCTGCTTGACAGCCCCTGCGTCATCAATCTGCCGGCCGTCCCTTTTGACTTTCTTTGGTTCCAGCTTGAACTCCTGCGGGATGATAGGTAAATTCGAAACAGCCCAGTTCGTATATCCGTACGTCTGGGGAGTACACAGCTGAACCAGATGTCCGAAAGCATAGGTAAAAGCATATCCGTTTCCTGTAATGTACCCATCCTTCACTTCCTTTGCACCCATCACACGGGCCAGATCCCGAGCTACCGAAGGCTTTTCCGCTATAACTACTTTCATTGAACCAGTAAAAAATTAAAAGTTAAAATCAATCCTATTATACCTACTAGTCTAACGATGGAATAGAAATACCTTTGATCTTCCGGTACAGATCGACGGCATATACATCCGTCATGCCGGAAACAAAATCCAGTACAGCCCTGATTTTTGCATATGCGTCATTCTTCCCGGTATGAAACTGTTCAGGGATCATGGCTACCAGCTTCTTGTCAAACATGGACTTATTCGTCTTCAGATACGCTGGAATAAACTCTTCTAACAGAGCGTTCATAACTTTATAGCCTGCAATCTCTATCTGAACAACGGTCGGTGCATTGTAGATCTGCGCGACCGATATGTCGGATATACGCCGCATCTGTTCGACGATCGGCTGGTCGAGGGCATCAATTAACGCACTTCGGAAGGTCCCTGATAAAAAGGCATCCTGATTCTTCGCAAACACTTCAGCGCAACCGTGTATTAGCGTATTAATAGCTTTGGCGCGCAGGAGCTCCACCCGGCTTCCGGTGTCTTTCAGTGCGTCCAGCCTCGTACGCAGATCTTCTCCCCCACACAGTGGCAGCAGCAGATCCTCGACTTGTTGATACGACAAAATCTTGAGGTGGTGTGCATCCTCCAGATCAATGATGTTATAGCAAATATCGTCCGCAGCCTCTACCAGATAGACCAGCGGATGGCGCAGATAGCCGTGCGTGTTAGTCGGATCCCGCTCCAGCCCCAGCTCCGTTGCAATCTTTTCAAATGTCTGCACCTCAGACTCAAAGAAGCCGTATTTCTTCCGATGGTGGTTTCCTTTGATATGTCCATCTATAGCTGCGCAGGGATATTTGACAATAGATGCAAGTGTTGCATAGGTCAATGCATACCCCCGTTCATCTTTACCGTTGAAGGCGTGTGTCAGGATCCGGAGAGCGTTTGCGTTCCCCTCAAAATGGGTCAGATCGGCCCATTGCTGGGGGGTAACCAGCTCTTGATATTTCTTTCCGGCGCCTTCTATAAAATAAGAAGATATGGCTGCTTCGCCTGAATGACCAAAAGCAGGGTTTCCAAGGTCGTGCGACAAGCATGCCGCAGAAATAATATTGCCTACTTCCTGCAGAAAAGGACAATCCCGATCAATATCCGGATTGTCCTTTTTTGTAAGATTATAAAATAGACGTCCCAAAGAGCGGCCGACGCTGGCCACCTCCAAACTGTGCGTCAATCTATTGTGCACAAACACGGCTCCGGGCAGTGGAAAAACCTGTGTTTTGTTTTGTAGTCTCCTGAAAGGAGACGAAAATATTAATCGATCGTAATCACGCTGAAATTCAGAACGCGCGTCCAGGTGGTCGCTCACCTGACGATGCTCGTATCCCCAGCGTTTCGCTGAAAGCAATTGTTTCCAATTCATGTAAAACACTATGTATTGCGGCAAACCTAAATAAAATGCTTGGCATTCACGAATACCATAATATAAAAAACTATCATGAGTAATTCATTTTTATAAGCCATTTAGTTAAACACCATATAAAATAATTTATTTCGTTAGCTTCCATTATATTGAAAGATTATTTTACAGATGAAATATAGGTTTCTTAACCTGAAGCGGGGAAAGATTTAGTCCATCCGCCTGTTATGCAACACATTTTGGATTATAAAAAAAGACTTTCGTCACTTTACTTTCGCTTGTCAGGTGGAATACGTACTTTTATAAGTAGTAACTATTTATAAATACGATGATTTACAAAATTCCCGCAGCGAAAGATTTCGAACATAAAATAGATGGAAAGAATACGCATTTGATTACACTGAAAAACCGATCGGGTATGCAGGTGGCGTTTACGGATTACGGCGCCCGCATTGTGAGTGTTCTCGTTCCTGATCGGGAAGGCAATCTTTGTGATGTCGTATTGGGGTTCAATTCTATTCACGATTACGTAAACGCTAAGGAGCAGTACCACGGCGCTACAATCGGGCGTTTCGCGAACAGAATTGCCGAAGGCAGCTTTTCTCTTGACGGAACGGCTTATACGCTACAAAAAAATAACGGCAATAATTCGTTACACGGTGGGCCTTCCGGCTTTCATACGAAAGTATGGGATAGGCAGGTTTCTTTCAAAAAGAAGATAGACTTCTACTACGTTTCTCCCGATGGGGAGGAGGGATTTCCGGGCAACCTCAAAGTACATGTGTCGTTCGAGCTCACTGACGACAACGAGATCATCATTCTTTATAAAGCTGAAACGGATCGCAAAACGGTGATAAACCTAACAAACCACGCTTACTTCAACCTAAACGGCGAAGGCCATAGCGATATACTAAACCACGTCATCTGCATCCCTTCTGCCTCTTATCTGCCAATTGACGAAAATCAAATCCCGCTGGGTGAGGAAGCGCCGGTTGAAAATACCCCGTTTGATTTCCGCACGCCCAAGAAGATTTCAGACGACATCGGCGACGACGATATACAGCTCGCACGGGGAAATGGATATGATCATACGTTCATTAATCGCCATCCTTTTTCAAGAGCCGCCGCTCTCGCTTTTTCTTCCCATTCGGGAATACAGCTGGAGGTCTTTACGACGGAACCGGGTATACAATTCTATACGGGAAACTTTCTGTCCGGCGAGGATACCGGTAAATCAGGACGGAAATATTATTCCAGAACCGCCTTTTGTTTCGAAACGCAACACTACCCTGACAGTCCCAATCAACAAGGTTTTCCTTCTGTTATTTTAGAGCCGGGGCAAATTTTCGAATCGGAAACGATATACCGGTTCTCTATCAAAAAATAAACTCCCCAGCGTATACCCATGGAGGACGGACATCCGTCTTCCATGGATGGCAGCTGATCGATATGACGGCGAGGGGCCGGAATAAGGGCGACGCCACGCTGCGACGGCACAACGAAAGAACAGGAAAAACGCTCCTAGCTGAGAAGCTCTGCCAATGCCGTTTCCACCCTTTCAAAATGAAACGCTGCCTTTACATCTTCGAACATGCGTTCGATCTGGTCGTTGCATAGGTTCCCTATGCTTCCCTCGTGCGTGTGGTGAACCTCCCGCTGTGGCTGAAATGTGCCATTCTCAATAGCTTCCCCGATATTTCGATATGCCTCTCTGAACGGCACCCCTTTTAACACTTCATTGTTAACCACTTCCACGCTGAAAAGGTAATCGTATTTCGGATCGTCCAAAATATTTTCTTTGACGATGATATAGTCCAACATAAATGTCGTGATCTCGAGACATTCAGCCAATGACTGAAACGCCGGAAAGAGGTTCTCTTTTAGGAGCTGGAGGTCCCGGTGATAACCGGACGGCAAATTGGTAGTCATCAAAGCAATCTCATTCGGCAGAGCCTGGATTTTATTACAACGTGCACGGACAAGCTCAAAGACGTCCGGATTTTTTTTATGCGGCATAATACTAGAACCCGTAGTCAAATGGGCAGGAAAGGAGATGAAACCGAAATTTTGGTTTATATACAGGCACACATCCATGGCGAACTTCGCCAAGGTGGCCGCCACGGCACTCATGCCCTGGGCTAAAATACGCTCTGTTTTTCCCCGTCCCATCTGAGCATACACGACATTGTAGTTTAGATCATCGAACCCCAGCAGCGTGGTTGTCATCGTGCGGTCCAGCGGGAACGACGCACCATACCCCGCAGCCGAGCCCAGCGGATTTTTATTACAGACCTTCCACGCCGACTTTAGGAGTTCCAGATCATCAACCAGGCTTTCTGCGTAGGCCCCAAACCATAACCCGAAAGACGAAGGCATGGCAATCTGCAGATGGGTATATCCCGGTAGCAACACCTGTTTGTTAGCCTCGCTAAGTCGAATCAACTGCCGGAACAGCCCCTCGATCAGCGACACAAGCCGCTGTATCTCCGAACGGAAGTATAACTTCAGATCCACTAACACCTGATCGTTGCGGGATCTTCCAGCGTGTATTTTTTTTCCGGCCTCCCCGATTCGCTGTGTCAGCAGCATCTCTATCTGCGAATGTACATCTTCTACCGTGTCTTCTATAATAAACCGCCCATCCAGGATCTCGCGATAAATAAGCTTTAATTCCTGTTGTACCGCATCCAGGTCTTCCCTATCTAATAAGCCTATACTATTCAGCATTTTGGTATGAGCTAGGGACCCCAGCACATCTGCAGCTGCTAATTGCATATCCAATACGCGGTCGTTTCCGACCGTAAAAGTCTCAACCAATGCATCGACGTCTATATTTTTTTGCCAGATTTTCATCAGAATAGTTATTTATTCATTCATGTTTGTTTTCAAAGCATATTCATCCGTGTTTGTCTGCAATGTTATCCATAAGTCACTGCGTTCGGTTCCTGCTGCCTTCGGCGGTATAAGCGTTAAATCTCAATTGAATGTTGAGCTCGTTACACCCTGTTTGTTTTTTTATCGGTGATGAAGCCGCCATAAATTATTCACTTGTGTCCATCATCAAAAGGACTCATGAACTCACTACATTCCGTCATCCATCCTTTTGTTATGGCAATTTATGCATTTTTCATCCTGTATTTCTCCAGTACATAATACGTCACCACCGGTCGTATCTGATTTCGACAAATTTATCGAATATCCGACGAATAAGCGGAATGATTTTAACTTCATGTGCAAATAATTATTTGCGCAGGCACAGCACCACTTCGGTAGTTCGGATACGCCGACCTCAACAGACATCAGGTCCGTGTACCCTGAAGCATGCTGCTGTATATCCTGCTGCTTCCCGGCTCCGCAGGTCACCGCGGACTGGTAACCTATGTAAGAACGTAGCAGACCCAACGCTGAATTAGGACGCTTATTCCAGCTAACATCTACTTCCGTCTGTATTCTATTCGCACGGAAAACCGGAGAATACGCCTGTTGTGCTGGTGTATTTGAGAAAAGATTCCGTAAAACCATATCAATGGCTGCTAATGGTAAAAAAGTAACCACTCACTTTTTTTTAAAAAATATCTTTGTGTGAATAATTTATATCCCTATGTTTGTAAGCGTAAAGGGGAAATGGAATATAGAAAATAAAGACAAGTGAGTTAATACTCACACTTTTATTTGCCAAGGCTAAACAAAAAACTAAATTTGATAGACGAAGGTCTTAAACCTTAAAAAAATACGACTAACCATTTATAAACTAATTTTGTTCTGAAAAGCGTATCCGGACCTGTGATACGCTTTTTTCTTTGCCAGTTACATATGGATCGTAAGGTCGTTAGCGAGAAGTGATCTCCGGGAGTCTATCCAATCGATCCGCAATCACTCCTGACGCGAATTACCATCTCCGTCCAATAGCTCCGTAAAAATTGTTTGCTCAGTATTTATTAGTATCTTTGTTAAAGGAACTGCACCCTGCTCTGTAGGGGCGTAAACAGCAGAATTATGGGAACAGAAAGTAAAAGGCAGCAACGGTTTGCCGGAGTAATCCAGCAAGACCTCGCCGAACTATTACAACGAGAAGGGAAGTCTTGGGCTCCAGGAGCGTTCATTACAGTGACAAAGGTTCGCGTTACACCGGACCTGGCCATAGCACGCGTTTACCTGAGCTTTCTTAATACAAAGACCGCAAAGGAAGATCTGGCAAATATCCAAAGTAAAACAACCGAAATCCGCTATAAGCTGGGAACAAGAATAAAGAACCAGGCGAGGATAGTCCCTCAGCTTGAGTTTTTTCTCGACGATACAAACGAATACGTGGAACACATGGACAAACTGTTTGAAGAGATTAGCAAAGAACCAAGACAGCCAGACTAACCATCTGGCTTTTTTCCTCTTTTTACATGCCCTACCAGCTTGATCACGATCTAATTTTTCCTCATCCGCGTCTGGCTGATCCGGACGGATTGCTCGCCATTGGAGGAGATCTGTCTGTAGACCGGCTATTGCTTGCCTACCAACACGGAATATTTCCATGGTACTCCGACGAGACCCCAATATTATGGTATGCGCCGCCACAGCGTTTCGTCCTGCTGCCATCAGAACTAAAAACCAGCAAGAGTATGCGACAGTTCATGAGGAACACATCGTTGACAACCGCGTACGACCGTCAGTTTGAAAACGTCATAGAGTCTTGTTCGACAATGCCAAGAGATGGACAGGATGGTACCTGGATAACAGACGAAATGAAAACGGCGTACATCGAATTACACAGGTTGGGCTATGCGCATAGTGTGGAAACGTACGATAGCGACGGAAACCTCGTGGGCGGCCTATACGGTGTTCAGGTCGGAAAAGTCTTCTGCGGGGAGAGCATGTTTTCCAAAGTGTCTAACGCGTCCAAAATAGCGTTTATCTTTTTATGTGAAAACTTTGGTTTCAACATGATCGACTGTCAGGTGCACACGCCCCATTTAGCTTCCCTCGGCGCGAAATTTATACCCGGCGACACTTATTATCAATTGTTACAGACACAAAATCTGCAGCCCCATGCCTTTCAACCATCATTTTGATATTCCAACGGGAATCACTTATCTGAATACTCCCGGAAACGGACTTCTTCCCCGCTCTACGCGGCAATGGCGCACAGAACGGGACAACGCTTTTTTTGATGTTGCAGGAAAATTACGGGATCAGCAGCCGGCGTTCATACAGGAGGTGCGGGCCGATATTGCCGACGTTTTTAACACCGATGTGCAGCGTGTATTTGCCACTCCAAACTTCTCCTTCGGTTTCACGACGCTTCTAGATCGCCTTCCCCGCACCTTCAAGTACCTGTTGCTGAATGAAGATTATCCATCCCTAAATTACCCTGTCATCAGCCGGGGGCTGACGTACCGTACCGTTGAAGTGAATGAACAGCTTGAGAACAATATCCGGAATGGTATCAACGAGTTCCGCCCCGATGTTCTTTTGCTCAGTATTGTGCAGTACGTTAATGGAATAAAAATTGACCTCGCCTTTATTCAAGAGATAAAACGGGCCCATCCTAATCTGCTGATCGTCGGCGACGGCACCCAGTTTTTAGGCACTGAGCCTTTTAGTTTTGACATTTCCGGCTTCGATGGCTTAGGAGCCAGTGGTTATAAATGGTTGATGTCTGGCTTCGGAAACGGCTTTTTTATGATCAGCGAGCGTCTGGAGCATCTTCTCAACACTGCGCTCGATGAACGCCCGTTGCCACAGGAAGCAATGTGGTCGTCCAAAACGATCATACAGACATTTTTTGAACCGGGCCACCAGGACACCTTAAGCCACGGATCGCTGTCGCAGTCGCTCCGATTTTTAAAAGGAATTGGACTGCACGAAGTGAAGAAACATGTAGAAACTGTGTCAACTGTCGCCTATGAGGAGCTTGCGCGAAGAGATTTGCTCCTACCGTCGGTTGCAAACCGATCCATCCGATCATCGTTAATAAACATACAGATTCCCCCCAGCTGTTATAGCGATTTAACAGATAAAGGTATCTTATGCTTTCCAAGAGGAAGCGGAATCCGCGTAGGCATCCACTTATACAATACCGTGGGCGATATTGAACGGCTGATAGAAGTGATTGATACATATAGATAAAGGTGAATACGAAAATATTCATCATTCCGGACCGAACAAAGCGGGATCATGAAGTGACTAAAAAGAAGTCAATAGACACAATATCAACGAGCGAAGCGGGTTTGTCGCAGGAAATCCGAATATCCGTGCGGCCATAAAAATAAAGAGCGAAGCATTTAGGAATGAATGCCATTGAGAACAAACACGAATGAATAATTTTTACATATATGAAATTTAAAATTGGAGATCTAGTTCGATTTGTCGACGAGCCCATCGAGGGGCACATCACCTCTTTTCAAAAAAACGATATCGTTGGCGTAACCGATGAAACCGGATTCGAGATTCCGGTGCCGGCAAATAAGATCACATTGGTTCACGGAAACATGAAGCGCGCCGATGACGACGACCAGATGAATGCAGTTCCGACGAATCAGCCTTTTGTCGATCGCGGCATTTTTTTAGGCGTAGAAGGCGAGCAGAAAGAAGGACTCGCCAAGTTCTATTTTATTAACCACACTTCGTACGATCTTCTTATTACGGTTTCCGAAATAAGCGGCACAAAGCGGAATGGGCTGTTTGCGGACAAAGTGCTAAAAAAAGATTTTGTACATTTTTACTCAGCCAACTTCAATCAGGTAGGAAAATGGCCGAACTTCGACATCCAGATTCTACGGCATGCCGATATACCGCACAATGCGACATCTCCTATCCGACGGGAGTTTCGCGTGAAACCGCTGGATCTGATCAATAGCAAGGAAAGCGATGAAATTATCGAAGGTAAAGTGTGGCGCTTCGAACTGGACAAGCCGGACGAGAATATCGGTCTAGATAAATTAAAAGATCATTTTATTTCGCACCGCCCAGGCCGCCGCTAATCCGGCGGCTGAAAGCCCACGGTTCAGGGTTTGAACCTAGGTAGCCGGCCGCTTGCCTGTCAGGGGAGCACGTATCCCGCAAAGGCTGGGAGATTATTATTCAATCTGCTCGCGCCACAGCGTACGAAGTGGCAGGCATGGGGTGAAAGGACCGTCACCTAAAAATCGCCGGCGGAGGGAGGCAGATCGGAAACCGGCTCTTCGACCCTGTTTATCTTTTTAACGCTAAGCAGCAGGATAAATGCACCGAGAAAGAAGAAGAACCATCCCCATTTTAGGTGGATCACTTTAGCCAGCATACCGTCGAATAATTTCATTCCGAAGTAGTTGTTCACCTTAAAGTAAACCGCCAGGAAACCACAAAGACACCAAGCAGCATACACGAAGACAAACATGCGGTAAAGGGAAACCCTTCTTAAAAAAAAGCCCAGCACACACAAGGCCAAAAAAGCGTAGGTCACGGCGAATAGGCCGGTATCCGTTTGATACAAATTCCAGTTGCCTTTTACAGGAACCCGGAGGAACGGCAAAAAAATAGGCGCTATTGCGGATAGAAGAATCCCCGTAACGGCCAATGGTTTTCTAAGAATGTACATATGCGATCATTTCTAACCCATAGTTGCAATAACTATGATGTATAAAAATAAATGGAAATTTCACAGGTTGGACAACTTTCGGCAGAAACAGGAGATCGCCAGCTTTTCAAAACATGAAAACACAAAATACAATATACTGAAAACCAGCTTATTAACACAAATTTAACACTATTTAAAATCGTTCTAAATTCTTTGTATTGACAGATTTTTGACAGAAAAGCACTGCTTTTACTCTACATTTGCAGGGAGAAATTATTGAGCAAGATTAGGCTTTGAAGAATTTAAAAGTTATAGCATTCACCCACAAGCACGTCGAACTAAAAGACCTGGGGAATTTGGTTATCTGCAACGAAGAATTGGAAGATCGCTTGATTAACCTAAAAAACGCGCTGGATATTCCCGAAATTTTTTACATCGCCACGTGTAACCGTGTGGAGTTTGTATTTTGTGGTGCGCACGAGCTGGATGACGAATTCATCGCTAATTTCATGCATAGAATGAACTTCTGTGTCCCTGCCGAGCGGCTACAATGCTATCTCGGTCAAGTAACCCGATATGCTGGCATGGATGCTTTAAATCACCTTTTCAGGATGTCTTGCTCCTTGGAAAGCCTTGTCGTAGGAGAAAAAGAAATTTTGGCTCAGGTGCGGCGTGCCTATGAACGCTGCCGCGAAGCTGGTTTCACAGGCGATTATTTACGGCTGGTGATGGACAGGTTGGTGAAAACGGCGAAAGAAGTTTACACGTATACCAACATTTCCCGGAATCCTATTTCGGTTGTTTCGCTCGCTTACCGGAAGCTAAAAGAAACTAAACTTCCTGAAAATCCACGTATTTTGGTAATTGGTTCAGGCGAAACCAACCAGAACCTCTCCAAGTATCTGAAAAAGCACCAACATTCCAATTTTGTGGTGTTCAACAGAACACTTAAAAATGCTCAGAAACTGGCTCGGGAACTTAATGCCGAAGCCTACTCTTTATCTGAGCTTGGGCAGTACAAGAAAGGCTTTGATGTGATGATCGTATGTACCGGTTCACCAGAGGCAATCATCGACGTAAATCTCTACCGGATGTTACTCAATGGCGAAACAGATAAAAAAGTGATTGTAGACTTGGCTGTTCCTAACGATGTCGATGCTGAAGTTGTTGCTCAATTCCCGGTGCAATATATCGAAGTAAGCAGTCTACAGGCTATTGCCGAAAAAAACAAACAAGATCGTTATAACGAGCTTGCCAGCGCAGATGCTATTATCCAGGAAAACATTCAGGAATTCTTACCTCTACTCAAACAACGCCGTGTTGAAGTAGCCATGCGCGAAGTTCCAGAGAAAATTAAAGAGATCAAGTCTTTTGCCTTAAATGAAGTCTTTGCACAGGAAGTCAGCAGCCTTGATCCACAGGCCCGCGAAATCCTCGAAAAGGTTATCAATTACATGGAAAAGAAATATATTAAAGTCCCTATGGTGATGGCCAAAGATATTTTGGTAAAGAACTCAGAATCAGAAATTAATTAATATACCCCCTGTTTTCATTTTTTAGCCTAATTCTGACATTGACTGTCGGGATTGTATGACTATTTGGTTAAATTTGTACGCATTTTCAACCATAAAGCATCTATAGTGAACAGAAAACTTATCATTGGAACTCGAGGTAGCCAGTTGGCATTGTGGCAAGCGAATTACGTCAAAGAGCGGCTAGCGGCAATCGGCGTTGACTCCGAACTCAAAATAATCAAGACTCAAGGCGACATCGTCCAACATCTCCGTTTGGATAAACTGGAAGGTAAAGGATTTTTCACCAAAGAACTTGAAGAGGAACTCCTTCAGAACCAAATCGATCTCGCTGTTCACTCGCACAAAGATCTTCCTACAACCAATCCGCCGGGACTTATCATTGCTGCCGTATCGGAGCGGGAGGATCCTTCGGAGCTTCTGATTATCCATAAAGACTGCGTGGATATTAAAAAGCGGCTTTCCTTGAAGCACAACGCGACAGTAGGGACGTCGTCCAACCGCAGAAAAGCACAGCTCCTGTCATTACGCCCGGATCTGGAGTTTACCGACCTGCGTGGAAATCTGCAAACACGCATACAAAAATTGCGTGATGAACAATATGATGCCATTGTACTGGCTAAAGCTGGAGTCAGCCGAATAGAAATGGACCTGGCTGACTTTCATATTGAAGAAATCGCACCTATCGAAGTTATCCCTGCACCCGCCCAAGGGGTTTTGGCAATACAGATCCGCGAAACAGACAGCGAACTTTTCGAAACGCTTCGGCAGATACATGATCAAAAGGTAGCGGACACTATAGCTGTTGAACGGAAGGTCTTAAACCTCTTTGACGCGGGATGCCACGCACCGCTTGGCTGTTATTGCCGGGAAACCGCAGACGGAAAATACGAAGCATGGACTTCCATCGCCGATGATAACGAAGATTTTCCGGACCGGCTTTACGTGCAGACCGACACAACAGAGGGGTTGGCCGATACGATCTTTTCAAAATTCCGAAAAGACAGAAAGCTGGCGTCCAGCGTATTCATTACAAGAGATTTGGACGAAAACTCGTACCTTGGACGATATTTGGCAAAACACAAAATTCACGTCGACGCCCGATCCCTTATACGGATTTTCCCAACAATCAATAAGCTGGACTCCTTTATCCTAAAACGTGCGGATTGGATATTCTTCAACAGCAAAAATGCTATTGACCACTTCTTTAAGTTGAACCCGCTGATTCTTAAAAAGACAAAGCTCGCGGTGTTAGGCCGGGGTTCGGAAGATGCTCTTCGGAAATATGATCGCATCGCAGATTTTTCAGGCGATAACCTAGGCATAAAAACGGAAGACATTGCTAAAGAATTTGCTAAGCTGGTAGATGGGCAGACGGTATTTATTCCGCGGGCAAAGGATTCAATGATGTCTATCCAAAACGCACTGACAGCGAACACAAAGGTCATCGACATGCCTATTTACGAAACGGTCCTGGAAGAAGAAGTAAATAAGTCCAACGCCGACGTACTGATTTTCACGAGTCCGAGCAACGTCGAAGCGTATTTTAGGGATAATCTCGTCGACCCGGGGCAGCAGATTATCTGTATCGGCTATTCTACCGCCAAGTCGATTGAAGCTATGGGCCTACGTTATACGTTGCCGTTTACACCGGACGAGATCGGCCTTGCAGAGGCCATTTTCGGTCTAGAGTTTTAATAGTAGCAAATCGACAGTCCTACAATGAGGATCGATTGAAAGGGAACAAACTTCGCAATACGCATCTGTCTGAAAAAGGAGGTAATCCGTTCCCCAAAAGCACGAGACGAGGACGCCTTACCGTCTGAAGTATTGCATTATATAATAAGTAAAACTATGTTACAACGCCCAAGAAGAAACAGAAAATCAGCAGTAATCCGGGATATGATCCAAGAGAACCATCTGTCAGCTGCTAACCTTATATTTCCGTTATTTATCGTCGACGGACAGCAACAAAAAACAGAAGTGTCCTCCATGCCGGGCATATTCCGCTATTCCGTGGATAACCTGCTCCGCGAGGTCGAAAGCTGCCTTAATCTGGGACTAAAAGCTTTTGATCTTTTCCCAAATATTGACGAGTCTCTCAAGGACAAATACGCGACGGTCAGTTATCAAAAAGACAGCCTCTACTTACGCGCTATCGAACAGGTGAAAAAATATTTTCCCGAAGCGTGTGTGGTTACGGATGTAGCAATGGATCCGTACAGCTCAGACGGTCATGACGGCATTGTCGAGGACGGGGAAATTCTAAACGACGAAACGTTGGAAATTCTAGGAAAAATGGCCCTTGCCCATGCCCAGGCAGGCGCGGATATTATCGCGCCCTCGGACATGATGGACGGACGTATCGGCTATATCCGGGAGTTACTGGATACACACGGCTTCAAAAATGTATCATTGATGTCCTACACGGCGAAGTACGCGTCCGCATTTTACGGCCCGTTCCGCGACGCGCTAAATTCAGCGCCAAAAGCCGGCGATAAAAAGACCTATCAGATGAATCCGGCAAATTCCAGAGAGGCCTTGATTGAAGCGCAGCTGGATATGGAAGAAGGAGCCGACTTTCTTATGGTAAAACCTGGTTTACCTTACCTCGATATCATCAAGTTGCTACACGATAATTTCGATCTGCCCATAGCGGCCTATAACGTTTCCGGCGAATACGCCATGCTGAAGGCCGCTATCCGCAACGGCTGGCTCGACGAGGAACGTTCCATCATGGAAACATTATTAAGCTTCCGCCGCGCAGGAGCGACCTCCATCTTAACCTATCATGCCAAGGAAGTGTTGGAGAAAGGCTGGCTGTAAGGATAGATAGACGCGTAACGAAGTAATTAATGGACGTAAAGGCGTAAAAGCGGTAGCTTAACACCTCACAAATTAACAGTAAAAAAAATGACAAAACTAAAAGATATCTCACGAAAAAAGTCTGCAGAACTTTTTGAAAAGGCTAAGAACTTCTTCCCCGGAGGAGTCAACTCGCCTGTCCGCGCGTTTAAATCAGTCTACGGCACACCGCTCTTTATAGAGCGCGGCGATAAAGCCAGAATATGGGATGCCGACGGAAATGAGTTCATCGACTATTGCTGTTCATGGGGCCCGCTTATTCTGGGACATAACAACGATGAAGTGCGGGAGGCCGTTGCTGGCCAATTAAGCAAAGGACTCAGCTTTGGCGCACCTACCCGCTTGGAAAACGAGCTTGCTGAACTGATTTTAAATCGGAACAAGTTCATTGAAAAGATACGTTTTGTCAGCTCCGGCACCGAGGCCGTGATGTCAGCAATCCGTCTGGCGAGAGGATATACGCGTCGTGATAAGATCGTAAAGTTTGAAGGATGCTACCATGGACATTCCGACTCCTTGCTGGTTAAGGCCGGCTCCGGACTCGTTACATTTGGGGAAACATCATCAGCTGGAGTTCCACAGGCCTTTGCCCAGGAAACGATCGTGGTTTCCCTAAACGACCGTGAAGCAATACAAGAGGTGTTTACTGCATTTCCCGAGCAGATCGCAGCGGTCATCATCGAGGGCGTGCCAGCCAATAACGGACTCTTAATTCAAGACCACGAATACATCCATTTTTTACGTGAGATAACGAAGAAACATGGAGCTCTACTCATCTTTGATGAGGTGATCACCGGCTTCAGACTGGGATTCGAGGGTGCTGCCCGACATTACAACGTTCAGCCTGACATCATTACCTATGGGAAGATTATCGGAGGCGGTATGCCTGTCGGCGCATACGGGGCCTCGAAAGAACTGATGAGCCATATTTCACCGGACGGCAACGTCTATCAGGCGGGGACGCTTTCCGGAAATCCTGTCGCCATGGCCGCAGGAATTGCTGCTTTAAACATTCTTTCCAGAGCCGGCTTCTACGAAAAACAAGAAGAAAAAACAAGAAGCTTCGTAGAGGCTTTACGCGCCTATATCCGTGCAAAAGGGTACGAAGTTCAAATCTTTACCATTGGCTCTATCTTCTGGTTTGCGTTTACTTCGCAGCTCCATATTAAGCGGGCAGATGAAATCGATCCCCAATCTATGGAAAAATACAAGGTGATGCACAGGGCATTGCTGAACCAAGGCATCTACTTCGGCCCCTCGGGATATGAGGTCGGATTCATCTCCGATGCACACAGCGAAAGCGATCTGGAAGTAACATTACAAGCTATAAAAGTGGCGTTGGACGTTGTTTTCAATTAATAGAAAACTTTTTTGCAGATATTTTGCTTTTATATTCGGTAATCAGAATAATTGGATATCAAGACGAAATTATATAAGTTTGTTAAATAACAGGTTAATAATCAACATCGTTTAAATCAAAAGATATGAAAATGAACCCATTGAAGACGGCATTGGCCCTTCTTGCAGTATCGGCAACAATTGCCTCTTGTAATCCAACAACCAAAAACAGCGAAGGTGAAACCCAGGATTCGACTGCCCTGTCGGACACAACGGGAGGTATTGCCGTTAATCCGCTGAAACACTCCAAGGAGTTTCCCGGCGCGACGCTCAAGATAGCATCCATCACGGCTGAGAAAGCAGGTGCAGACTCCGCAAAAGTCACCGTAAAATATGATGTCAGTAACTTCGAACTAACGGCACAGACAGAACATGACCATCATATGGCCAACTCGCACGACGGTCAGCATATACATTTTATTTTAGACAATCAGCCCTATGTAGCATTGTATAAACCCGAGCATACCGTAACGGTACCCCTGAACTCAGAGCATTATCTGATGTCCTTCCTGTCCCGCTCTTTTCATGAATCCATAAAAACGGCGGACGCCTCTAAATTGGTCAAATTCAAAGTAACCGCAGATGGCCAGGTGGAAGAACTTCCGGCCCCTACGGAGCTATCCCTCTTTTACAGCCGTCCTAAGGGCGATTATAAAGGAGAAGAAACCAAGACATTGCTGCTCGACTTCTTTGTTTCCAATGGCACGTTAGCTGCTGACGGACATAAGGTAAAGGCAGAAATTAACGGTCAGGAGTTTACGCTGGACCAATGGGTTCCTTACGAAATACTTAACTTACCCATGGGTGAAAATACTGTTAAACTGACGCTGATTAACAAAGATGGCAATGCTGTAACGGGAGATAATGTTTCGATTGAGAGAAAGATTAACCTTTCGGCAGAATAACACCTGCCATACAAATATAAACGAACAAGGTCTGCAATATGCAGACCTTGTTCGTTTAAAATCCTACACTCTTCAGGTTTAGTCCTGTACGTTCGTCCAAACCGAACATCAGATTCATATTTTGCACAGCCTGGCCGGAAGCCCCTTTCAGCAGGTTGTCGGTAGCATTCAGTATCAACAATTGGTCGCCATGCTTTTCCAAATGCATGATGCTCTTATTTGTATTTACCACCTGCTTCATATCGATATTGGTTTCGCTTACCCACGTAAAGGGATGACTTGCGTAGTAATCCCGGTAAAGAGTATATGCTTCGTCTTCGGTTAACGCTGAAGTCACATATATAGCAGAAAAAATACCTCTCGGAAATGCGCCACGCTGAGGCACCATATTGATCCGACGCATCGCGCGCTGCAGCAAGCTCTCATCCGATTGCGGCAAAAAATCGGGTTGAAGCTGATTCAGAGACTCGGATATCTCCTGCAGATGTTGATGCTCGAAAGATTTATAAGCGGAGAGGTTTCCACTGCGCCACGAAAAATGGGAAGTAGCCGACGGCTTCTGCCCTGCGCCTGTCGACCCCGTCGTGGCATTGATATGAATCTGCTCGGGCAACGCCTTCTTCGCCGCCAACGGAAGCAATGCCAGCTGAATATTTGTTGCAAAACACCCGGGATTGGCGATATACTGCGCCGCTTTAATAGCCTCTCTGTTTAACTCGGGAAGGCCATATACGAAATAGCCGTCCTGATAAGCCGTATTCGCTTTTAGCCGGTAATCCTGCGAAAGATCAATGATTTTTACCGAGGGGTCTACTGGGTTCTCAGCCAAAAATTTCCGTGCATCGCCATGTCCTACACAAAGGAACAGTACGTCGATATCCGAATGGAAGTCGGAAGAAAATTCGAGTTCCGTGTCGCCGAACAAGTCATTGTGTACTTCGTAAACTTTATTTCCGGCATTTGATGCTGAGTTTGCAAAAACAATTTCAACATGCGGATGATAAATCAGTACCCGCAGCAACTCGCCTCCTGTGTATCCTGCAGATCCTACGATACCTACCCTAATCATTCCGCTCCTCCTCGATTAACCTTGTGCCATATGATGGTCTGGTTACCAAAGATTTTCGCGAATCCTTTCACGTCGTCTCCCGTATACCCTTTGTTCATCTCGCCGTAACTTCCAAACTTCGTAGACATCAGATCATACGCAGACTCTATGCCTACGACTATAAAACGATAGGGATGTAGTTCTACTATGACGCGGCCTGTAACGGTCTGCTGGGAAGAGTCTAAAAAAGCTTCGATATCGCGCATGACAGGATCGTGCATCTGACCTTCGTGCATATAGTTGCCGTAGAAGCCGGATATCTGATCTTTCCAGGACAACTGCCACTTGGTCAGCGTGTGTTTTTCCAACGTATGGTGCGCTTTAATCAGAATCAACGGACCTGCCGCCTCGAACCCTACCCGTCCTTTGATACCAATAATCGTGTCGCCAACGTGGATATCCCGTCCGATCCCGTACGGCTGCGCCAATTCCTGAAGGTGTTGAATAACTTTAACAGCACCTATTTCTTCTCCGTTCAGCGCCACAGGCTCACCCTTAACAAAATCTATCGTTATCGTCTGCGGCGCGGTCGACGTCACCTGTGTCGGCCAGGCAGATTCGGGCAGATACTGGTTGGACGTCAATGTCTCGGCACCTCCGACCGACGTTCCCCAGAGTCCCTTATTGATTGAATATTTCGCTTTCTCCGCATTAATCTCTACGCCGTGTTTCGCCAGATAGGCAATCTCCTCTTCCCGGGAAAGCTTAAGATCACGGATCGGTGTGATGATCTCAACTCCGGGAATAAGCGTATTAAATATCATATCAAAGCGAACCTGATCATTACCCGCACCAGTCGAGCCATGAGCTACACATTCTGCGCCTATCTTCTTTGCGTAATTCGCTATTGCTGTTGCCTGGCACACACGCTCCGCAGATACGGACAGCGGGTAAGTGGCATTTTTCAGTACGTTCCCGAAAATTAAGTATTTAATCGTTTCACGGTAGTAGTTTTCGGTCTCATCTATTGTCGTGTGCGATTCCACACCCAAGTCGTAAGCCCGCTTTTCTATCGCAGCTAATTCCTCCTCCGAAAAACCGCCGGTATTTACAACCACAGAATGTACTTCCAGACCTAAATCCTTCGATAGATAAATACAGCAAAATGATGTATCTAAACCACCGCTAAACGCTAATACTACTTTTTTTTTCATCTGATTAAGTTTGTTCTTTATCGGTGACGAAGCTTGCACAAACCATTCATATCGTTTTGTTATGGCAATTCATGCAGGTTTCGTCTGACTAAATTTATCTATGCGTGTTTAATCTCAATTGTATGCAGGTCTCATCAAAACACCTCTTAAATTGTATAGCGCTCCGAGAGCCACGTGCCTTTTACCGACAGCGCATCTAGCCCCTCTTGGCACTACGACAGCTGTTGTTCGCTTCAAATCTACAAATTATATTCCTTTAACGGTCCCCGTTCCGACAGGAAATACCGCAGCAATAATTTTTTTAGAAGACTTCCACAATTTAGCCTCAATCCGCTTTAGGAGCGATTGCTTCTTTACAATTCTGTCCAGCCGTTCCTTTGCTTCCGCCCGCCGCTGAATTTTCTCCTTGAGTTCCCGCTCTTTTTCAACGGGATCCCATAGCATCGCTGTGCACATGCAATTCTTCCGTTCTTTGCTGATCAAAATATCGTAATTCACGCAAGATTGGCACCCTTTCCAGAACTCTTCATCCTGCGTAAGCTCAGCGTATGTGACCGGCTCATACCCGAGGTCAGAGTTGATCTTCATAACAGCGAGGCCGGTCGTCAAGCCAAATATTTTCGCCTGCGGGTATTTTTCCCGGGACAGTTCAAATACGCGCTTCTTGATAGCTTTCGCCAGACCTACTTTTCTAAATGCCGGATTGACAATCAGCCCTGAGTTCGCCACGTAATCGCCATGGCTCCATGTTTCGATGTAACAGAAGCCCGCCCATCGGCCGTCCTTATGCAGCGCAATCACCGCCTTCCCCTCTTCCATTTTCCGGGCTATATATTCCGGTTTCCGGCGGGCAATACCTGTCCCACGCGCTTTTGCCGACTCAAACATCTCGTCGCAAATGGCTTCTGCATACCGCACATGCGCGGATGTGGCTGGGATAATTGAAAAATCTAAAAGTGTCATCGAAGATGTCGACCTAAATTGCACACACGTGCCGCATTAAATTTTTATATTAATTAACGATTGAAAGAATCACCGAGCTGGATGATATTCAAAGTGGAAGTAGCCTGCCTCCGAATCAAGCTCGAGGCAGAATAGGTCGTCGAAAGCGTAAAATCGGACAACTAAACGCGTGTAAAGCATACACAACAACCGTTGCCACCCTTTTCGGAAGCAAGTGTTTTATGGTCATATATGCTTTTAAATAATTCATTTAATCGTCTTATAACTAGGACAGCGCAAAAGTAAAAAATTATTTTTTTCTTTTGTACAATCCTATTGTAGTTTTTTTATTAAAAAAGCATTAAGGCATCTGCCTTATCGCAAGTCTATCAATTAGACGCCTTTTTTACTAAAAGGTTTAAAAAGTGTCAGCATCCCGTCACTGTACGCTGATTAATTTTATATGTCTATTTATTTCGGTACTTTTGTGCGACTAAAAAAATAAGTTATCATGGTAGGTCCAAGTATCATCTTCTACATTTTCTTCGCGGTACCTTACATCTTCGTTATGTACTGGTTGGTTAAACAGGACAAAAAGAAGTACGCTTGGGGACTGGCTGTTGTGACGGTCATCGCGGTGATCGGTATCGTCGTATCACAAAAGGCCAGCAAGGTGGCGATACAGAACTATCAGCAGCATCAGATTGACGCGAGGGAAACGGAGAAAGAAAATCAGCAGGATTCTCTGCTAAAAAAATAGCGCTGTCGCCTGAGGCTTCGACAAGCTCAGCCTGACATAAATCCGATAGGTCATCCAGAGCCTGTCGAAGGATAGACATATCGTTCTTCAACAAGGAGCTCAGCCTGACATAATCCGAAAACTCCCATATGCCATCCAGAGCCTGTCGAAGGATAGACATATCGCTCTTTGATAAGCTAAGCTGACATGTATCCGAAAGCCCGGACATGCCATCCAGAGCCAGTCGAAGGAATGGTTGGCACCGTATCCCGTACACGGCGCCAAACCCGCTCTATGCTATTTACGGATGCCTTCAAGCTTTAAGAGAAATGCATAATTCAGGGCGACGTCCTTCAAGTAGTCAAACCTCCCTGATGCTCCTCCATGACCGTAGTCCATATCCGTTTTGAGTAAAATAACGTTCTGCCCCTGTTTAGTTGCACGCAGCTTCGCCACCCATTTTGCGGGTTCAAAATACTGCACCTGACTATCATGAAGGCCGGTCGTGACGAGAAGATTCGGATACTCCTTTGCCTCCACATTTTCGTATGGAGAATAAGACTTCATATAATCATAAGCCGGTTTCTCGTTGGGGTTCCCCCACTCATCATATTCGTTTGTCGTTAATGGAATCGTCTCGTCAAGCATCGTGTTCACGACATCGACAAACGGCACCTGTGCAATGACGCCGTTCCAAAGTTCAGGAGCCATATTGATAACTGCTCCAATAAGAAGCCCACCGGCACTTCCGCCTTGTGCATACAGATGCCTTTCGCTGGTGTACTTTCCGTTAACTAGATATTTCCCACAGGCGATAAAATCGGTAAACGTATTCTTCTTTTTCATCATTTTACCGTCCTCATACCAATGACGTCCCATTTCCTCCCCTCCCCGTATATGCGCGATGGCATACGCAAACCCACGGTTCAACAGACTCAGCCGAGAAGAATTAAACGAAGGATCCATGGAGGCCCCATATGAACCGTAGGCGTATAATAGAAGCGGCGCCTGTCCGTTTTTTACAAAGCCTTTCTTGTAGACCAGCGAGATCGGTATTTTCGTTCCGTCCTCCGCTGCCGCAAAGAGACGTTCCGTTACGTATTCTTCTGCATTATAACCGCCCACAACCTCTTGTTGCTTTTTAAGCTCCTTCGCCTTGGTGCGCATGTTGTAATCGAATGTCGAAGAGGGCGTTACCAACGATGTATACCCGTATCGGACAATATCAGTGTTATACTCGGCATTCGTGCTAGGGTATACGGTATACGCCTGCTCACCGAAATCAAGATAATGTTGTGTTCCGTCCTCCAACGAACGTATAGCCATCTGGGTTAGTCCGTTTTTACGTTCTGAAATCACCAGAAAATTTTTGAATTCATCAATTTCGGACACCAATACATCCTCCCGGTGCGGAATAAACTCTTTCCAGTGCTCTTTGGCCGTCTTATCCAACGGTGTTTCCATGACCTTAAAGTTCTTTGCATTGTCGTTGGTTAAAATCAGAAATCGGTCTTCCAAAGCAGTCACGGAATAAAGGACCTCCTTTTGGCGCGGTTGGAATGAACGGAACGTACCCAGCGGCGTGTCGGCATTCAGGATAAACACTTCCGACGAGAGTGTCCCTCCTGAATAGATCATAATGTATCTATTGTTTTTTGTTTTTTCGACGCCTATATAATTGGTGTTATCCTTTTCGTCGTAAACCACGGCATCTTTCCTACTGTCGGTGCCGAGGACATGACGTTTAATCTTCTCGCTCAGTAATGTAACCGGATTTTTAGCGGTATAAAACAAGGTCTTATTGTCGTTTGCCCAGACAGCCCCGCCCGTCGTCCGGTCGATCCTATCCGCCAATATTTCGCCGGTTTCCAGGTTTTTCACGTAAAGGGTGTATTCCCGCCGCGATACGGTGTCTACTCCATACGCCAAGAACCTATTGTCCGGGCTGACGGAAAAACCGCCAACGGCATAATATGGGTAACCGACAGCCATGGCATCCACGTCCAGCAGGACCTCCTCATCGGCATCAAGACTTCCCTTCTTGCGGCAAAACTTATAATACTGCTTTCCCTCCTCTGTCCGGCTATAATAATAATACCCGTTTTTCAGGTACGGAACAGACTCGTCCTTTTCCTTTATTCGCCCCTTCATCTCTTCAAACAAAGAAGCCTGCAGCTCCTCCGTATCCTTCATCATCGCCGCAGTATATGCATTCTCCGCTTCCAGGTAGCTGACCACAGCTCCCGAATCAGGCCCCTTCTTGAAATAATCATTCATCCAGTAATAATCGTCCGGCACGGTATCGCCATGCAGGATACGGAGATGTGATTTCTTCTCCGCTACCGGAGCCGATGCATCAGGCCAAACTACTGCCTGCTTATTTATGTTATCAGAACACGCTATTGCCATAGCTCCAATAATAATCATATAGTTTCTTTTTTTATACATGATCGGTTAGTTTTTACGATAAAGTTAACGACTTTTATCGTTTTTTAACGATAGATGCGCGATAGTTGCACTATATTTGTTGGTGACGAAACAAAAACATATGACTAGAACATTGAAACTTTGGGCCCTATTAGGCTTGAGCATACTGCCGTTTTTGGGTAATGCTCAGTCGAAGAATACAAATCCTCCCAACTGGTATAATCTGGATTATGAAACCCATGGCGTGCGGGGAATCAGCACGGAGAAGGCCTACGAGCTATTGAAAGGAAAAACACCGACTCCGGTGATCGTTGGCGTTTTGGACGGGGGGGTCGACTATAAACATGAAGATCTAAAAGATGTTATGTGGACAAACGCCAAAGAGATAGCCGGCAACGGAAAAGACGATGACAACAACGGATATGTAGACGATGTGCATGGCTGGAACTTTCTGGGCAACGCACAGGGAGAGAATGTACAATACGACAATCTGGAAGTTACACGTCTTATCCGTTTGTATGAGCCGAAGTACATCTCCGTCCTGCCATCAACTCCCCTGAGCGAAGCGGAGCGTCGGGAATTCGTGGCTTACCAGAAGATGATCAGCGATTATACCAGCAAGCTGGACCAAGCGAACTTCGGGAACTTAAACTACGGGAGGCTGAAAGAAGAAGTCGACATTATGATCCAGAAAATCGGCAAAGAACCCAAGGACATCGTTAAAGCTGATCTGGACAGCTACACGCCGAATTCCGAACGCCAGAAAATGGCCTTGCGCATGACCAAGCGCGAGCTGGACAATACGACGTTCGAAAAATTCTATAAGGATCTCGAAGAGGGGGTCAAGTACTACAAAGCGCAGGTGGATTATCATCTCAACAAGGATTACGATCCACGGAACATCGTCGGAGACAATTATGATGACGCCACCGAACGGCACTATGGCAACGGCGACGTCAAAGGTCCCGATGCAGACCATGGAACGCATGTGGCAGGTATCATCGGAGCGAAACGCCATAATGGAATAGGAATAGACGGCGTAGCCAACAGTGTGCAGATTATGGCAGTGCGTCTTGTACCTGATGGTGATGAACGCGACAAGGACGTCGCAAATGGCATCCGGTATGCTGTAGACAACGGTGCCAAAGTAATCAACATGAGTTTTGGTAAGGGATATGTGTACAACAAGAGAGCTGTTGACGAGGCTATTAAGTATGCCGAAGAAAAAGATGTGCTTCTGGTACACGCGGCGGGAAACGACTCCAAAGACATCGACGTCGTTAAAAACTACCCGATGAAGTACTATACCGACAGCTTGGAAGCTATCGTTGGGGAGGCATCCAACTGGATAACAGTCGGCGCCACATCATCCGGACTCGACGGCGACCTGCTGGCGACCTTTTCCAACTACGGGTATAAATCGGTGGATGTCTTTGCTCCGGGCGTAAAAATAAATTCGACCATGCCGGAGTCGACCTATAAAGAGCAGGATGGGACAAGTATGGCGGCGCCCGTTGTATCCGGTCTTGCGGCTATGTTACGAGCTTATTATCCGGACTTTTCAGCAAAAGAGATAAAAGACATTATATTAAAATCCGTATCCAAAGTAGACGAGAAAGTGAAAATCAAGGTTGACGGCGCGACGAAAAAAGTTTACCTGGACGAAATCAGCGTGACGGGAGGAATTGTGAACGCCCGGAAGGCCGTTGAAGAAGCTGAACGTTATAAAGCGGCGAGAAAGTAAAAAAATGTTAAATTTTGTATACTATAATTTTTTATCTTGCGTTTAATATGTACTTAGAAAACGAAAACGCTTATGGTAGAATTTTTTACAAAAGATGAACATGCTACTGACTTAAGCGAAACGCAGGCGACGATGGTTGATAAAGTAGATGAAATATTTGAGGAAAACCTGAGATCCAGCCTCAGACAGCTGGAAAAAGACCCGAGCCGGCGTGTGATCGAGAACATTTTAGCATACTCGAAAAGCTTAATAAAGTAAAATGGCAAAGTCTCTAATGATCTTAGAGACTTTGTTATTTACCGGGAGATTTGAATATCTTTGCCTGTATGTTAAAAAAGCAAAGATATCAAGAGTTTGTCAAATACTTTTCTACGCATAACCCCGACGCCCAAACTGAACTCCATTATAGCAATCCGTACGAATTACTTGTGGCCGTTATCCTGTCTGCGCAGTGTACAGACAAGCGGATAAATCAGGTGACACCTGCGCTGTTCCAACGTTTTCCGACAGCCGACGCGCTGGCTGCAAGCAATGCAGACGAAGTGTTTACGTATATACGGTCGGTAAGTTATCCCAACAACAAAGCAAAACACCTTGTCGGCATGGCCCGTAAACTCATTGAGGAGTTTGGCGGTGTCGTTCCTGAAAAAGTAGAAGACCTTGTCAAACTTCCGGGTGTAGGCAGAAAAACGGCCAACGTCATTTCGTCGGTGGTGTACAACAACCCCGCCATGGCGGTAGACACGCATGTGTTCCGGGTTAGTAACCGCCTCGGCCTGACGAGCCGCGCGACAACGCCGCTGGCCGTTGAGAAGCAGCTGATACAATATCTCCCTAAAGAAACGATTGCCATCGCCCATCATTGGCTGATCCTTCACGGGCGGTACATATGTCTGGCGCGCCGTCCGAAATGTGAAGAATGTCCCATCACCTACTTCTGTCGATATTTCGAGAAAAACTATGGAGTAGCCGCAAAGGAAACAAAAGAAAACTAATATTATTAGCAATTTAATTTTTGTAATCCAAAAAATAATTTTATTTTTGAACTGTAAATACTAAAAATATGAGCAACACAGACAAGCTAAAAGCCTTACAGCTTACTTTAGATAAACTCGAAAAATCCTACGGGAAAGGTACGATCATGAAATTAGGCGATTCGGCAGTAGAACCGGTAGAAGCTATATCTACAGGTTCCCTGGGCCTTGACATCGCTTTGGGTATCGGAGGAGTTCCCAAAGGCCGTATCATCGAAATTTATGGTCCGGAATCGTCGGGAAAAACAACACTGGCGACTCATATTGTTGCTGAGGCGCAAAAAAAAGGAGGTATTGCCGCGGTTATCGATGCTGAGCATGCTTTCGATAAATATTATGCACAGAAGTTAGGGGTGGACGTTGAGAATCTGTTAATCTCACAACCTGACAACGGAGAACAGGCACTGGAGATAGCAGACAACCTAATCCGTTCGGGGGCAATTGACGTGATCGTCATAGACTCTGTGGCGGCTTTGGTTCCTAAAGGTGAAATTGAAGGCGAAATGGGCGACTCCAAAATGGGTTTACAGGCCCGTCTCATGTCCCAGGCGTTGCGTAAGTTGACCGGTACTATCTCGAAGACGAACTGCTGTTGTATATTCATTAACCAGCTACGCGAAAAAATCGGCGTCATGTTTGGAAACCCTGAAACAACCACCGGAGGAAATGCACTTAAATTTTATGCATCCGTGCGATTAGATATCCGCCGTACGTCACAGATTAAAGATTCAGACGAAGTATCCGGAAACCGTGTAAAGGTGAAGATCGTCAAAAATAAAGTTGCCCCCCCTTTCCGCGTAGCGGAGTTTGATATTATGTTTGGCGAAGGGATCTCTAAAGTAGGAGAGATTATTGACCTCGGCGTCGAATACAACATTATTAAAAAATCAGGTTCGTGGTTTAGCTATGGCGACACGAAACTTGGACAGGGCCGGGACGCCGTCAAATCCTTACTGTTAGACAACCCGGATTTAAGCGATGAGTTGGAGGCTAAAATCAGAGCGGAAGTCAGCGGCACAAACCTGGATCAGCACGACGCTTTTACAGAAGAAGCTTAAAACATTTCAAGGCCCCACGCCCCCAAGAAGCACGCGGGCAGAAAAACAAACAGGCGATGGTCACAACAACCATCGCCTGTTAAAATCGTATAACATTCTACTTATCTCGCTTCTTGATAGCGTTTAGTTACAGCTCCCCAATCAATAACATTGAAGATTGCCTCTAAATACGCTGGACGTTTATTTTGATATTTGAGGTAGTATGCATGCTCCCATACATCTATACCTAAAATCGGCGTACCTTGAACCTCTGCCACATCCATCAGCGGATTGTCCTGGTTTGGAGTAGACGTAACAGCAAGCTTACCTTCACCATCCACTATCAACCAAGCCCAGCCAGATCCAAAACGGGTAGCTCCCGCATTCTGCAACTGCGTCTTCAACTCTGCAAAAGAACCAAATGTGCTGTTAATGGCTTCCGCCAGTTCTCCGGTAGGCTCACCACCGGCATTAGGCCCCAAAATAGACCAAAACAACTGGTGATTGAAATGCCCACCACCGTTATTACGAACTGCCGCTGAATATTTAGAAATGTTTTTATTGATCTCCTCTAATGATAAATTCTCTGCATCTGTACCTGCGATCGCCTTGTTTAAGTTATCCACGTAAGCCTGATGATGACGATCGTGGTGGATTTCCATTGTATCCTTGTCAATGTGTGGTTCCAACGCGTCAGCTGCGTATGGTAATGCTTCTAATTCAAATGCCATAATATTTCTGTTTTATTATTAGATATTTAATAACACGAATATAACAATTTCAATACACCTTCGGTTTTATGAAAGCGCGAAATCTTCAATTTTTCTATCTTTTATTACGAAAAAATGATCTTATGAGTTCTCCACACTGCTCAGCGAGAACCCCTGCAACCACTTCCGTTTTAGGATGGTATAAAGATCCGTATTTCGACGATCCTCTTTTTTCGTCTTTCGCTCCGTACACAATGCGGGATACCTGCGTCCAGTAGGATGCGCCGGCACACATTACGCACGGTTCTACCGTCACATACAATGTACAATCTCTCAAATACTTGCCTCCCAGAAAATTAGAGGCTGCGGTAAAAGCCTGCATCTCCGCATGTGCGGTGACATCATGCAGCCGCTCCGTAAGATTATATCCTTTGCCTATAATCTTGCCCCGACTTACAATGATAGCCCCTATCGGCACCTCGTCCTCTTCAAATGCCTTTTCCGCCAGCCGAAGTGCTTCCCGCATATAAAGCGTATCCATGTCTCCCTGGGAAAGCATGCCCGCATCTTCTTCGAAGTTATATACCCTCATCCTACATCAACTTGGCGCCGTTGGGTACCGGCATATCGACCGTCGCCAGCACAATATCGCCATTCTCGTCAGCGAAACCCGTAACCAGACATTCCGACATAAAATTAGCAATCTGCTTTTTCGGAAAATTGACCACCGCCAGAACCTGCTTACCGATAAGCTCCTCCTTCTTATAATGATGTGTAATCTGCGCACTCGACTTCAGCACACCCACGGCAGGGCCGAAATCGATGTGCAGCTGGTACGCCGGCTTCCTCGCTTTCGGAAAATCGGAAACCTCCAAAATGGTCCCCACCTTCAAGACTACCTTTTCAAAATCCTGCCACGAAATCAGTTCTTCCATATTATAGCCGGTTCGAGGTGAGATCATTTAATTCTTTCGAAAGGGTGAAGACAACATAATCCCTGTCCCTGCGCAAACGTTTAGCAAGCCTTTGCAGAAGATCTTCTTCCTGACCAGCAGCGTAAGCTAGATCCTCGGGCGTCAGATGATTATATTTACGCTGTAATTTTATCTTCAGCACTTCCCATTCGGTTTCTGATATTTTTAGTGAGCTCATATATCGATTATTAAAACAAATACGTTATTATTGTAGTTATTAAAATAAATAAATATTTTTCATATGAAAAAATCTATACTTACTTTAATTTGTTTGATTGCCGCTATCGGTATTTCGCAGGCACAATTATTCCCTACATTTAAAGTGGGATTAAAGGGCGGATTAGGCTTCTCCAGTCTGCGCTCCGAAGGAAGATTTCTTAACTCAGATACGAAAACAGGGTTCCAATTGGGTGCTTGGGGCCGTGTAGGCATCGCCGGATTCCACGTACAGCCCGAAGTTTACTACGCGAGTAAAAAGGCAGGTATCTCGTTAGAAAATGGAGAAGAAGGAGATGCAACATTTAAAAGTATGGATGTTCCTATCCTGTTGGGAACTAGAATCGGAATAGGCCCTATCGGTGCCCGCATACAGGCCGGACCGGTTTTCTCATTTGCTCAGGATGGTAAAGTAGTCAATCTAAGCGAAGCTACCAACTGGGACGCATATAAAAAGAATTCCACCGGTATCATCGGCGGCATCGGTGCCGACATCAGCAGTTTTACAGTGGATCTGCGTTACGAGCATGGCCTGACCAACCTCAACGAAACAGGCAATCAAAAAATCAGGATGTGGACCATCGGTGTCGGTTTCTCCTTCTTATAAAAAAATACAACTTAATTGCGGCTCGCTAACGAAACGCAAAACACCTTATTACAACGCCTTGCATGGAGTTTCTCCGGCAAGGCTTTTTTTGATTAGAAACGTTCTAAATTGCCTGTTTTTATTGCCGATTGTCAGATTTCTGTTAACAAATAAATAGATTTGCGAATCAAATAAAATATCAAGGATAATGAGTAATTCAAAGCCAGTTTTAAGTTCTTCACTAGGAAGAAAACTAATCATGAGCTTAACGGGAATTTTCCTATGTACATTCCTAGTAGTTCACTTGATTGGTAACTTGCAGTTATTTAAAAATGACGAGGGGTACGCGTTCAATAACTATGCGTATTTCATGACACATTTCACCCCCATTAAGGTAGTTTCTTATCTACTTTATGCCTCTATTATTATCCACGCAATCTACGCTTTGGTATTGACACTAAAGAATAGAGCTGCCCGCCCGATTGGCTATGCGCAATTCGACGGAAAGGCGAATAGTAAATGGAGTTCCCGCAATATGGGGATCTTAGGAACGGTTATTTTGGTTTTCCTCGCAACGCACATGCAGAACTTTTGGTGGAAGTACCATAACGACCAGGTGCCGTACATCGAGTACCGCACAGACCTGGCTACGGGAAAGACGACATCACAGGAACTCGATGCGGCCGACTTCAGGGACTATCAGGTTACTGTGGAAGACAACGTCGAAATTGTGAAAGCGCGCGATTTGTATAAGCAGGTTGATTTTGCTTTCCAGAACCTCGGCCTGGTTATTTTCTACGTCATTGCGATGATAGCCCTTTCGTTTCACCTTATACACGGCTTCAAGTCTGCATTTCAGACCTTGGGTGTGTCGCACAAAAAATATGTACCCTTGATCGAATTCCTGGGTGTTTGGGTATTCGGAGTCATCATTCCTGTGGCTTTCGCACTAATGCCCCTATATTTCTATTTCGTTAAATAATATTTAGGATATATACTCATATCTGTTAAATATAAAGTATTTAAATATGTTAGATTCAAAAGTACCAGCAGGCCCGTTAGCGGAGAAATGGTCAAAACATAAATTTGAAATGAAGTTGGTCAACCCAGCCAACAAACGTAAGTTTACGATAATCGTCGTGGGTACAGGGTTGGCTGGAGCGTCAGCAGCAGCTTCCTTGGCAGAACTAGGCTACAATGTGAAGACCTTCTGCTACCAAGATTCTCCTCGCCGTGCGCACTCCATCGCTGCGCAGGGAGGTATCAACGCCGCGAAAAATTATCAAAATGACGGCGACTCGGTATTCCGTCTATTCTACGATACAATCAAAGGAGGAGATTACCGTGCAAGAGAGGCTAACGTGTACCGTCTGGCAGAGGTGTCTGTCAATATCATCGACCAATGTGTCGCTCAGGGGGTGCCTTTCGCCCGCGAATACGGAGGTCTATTGGACAACCGCTCTTTCGGTGGTGCACAGGTGTCCCGTACGTTTTATGCACGGGGTCAAACAGGACAGCAGCTGCTACTGGGCGCATACTCGGCATTAAACCGTCAAATTAAGAAAGGCAAAGTACAGTCATACACCAGGCACGAAATGTTAGATCTTGTTAAGATCGATGGACACGCGCGTGGTATTATCACGAGAGATTTAGTAACCGGTAAAGTAGAAGCACACGAAGGACACGCGGTATTATTGTGTACCGGAGGCTACGGTAACGTGTTCTTCCTATCTACCAACGCTATGGGCTGTAACGTGACCGCGGCCTGGCGCGCGCATAAACGTGGAGCATTCTTTGCCAACCCATGTTATACACAGATTCACCCGACATGTATTCCTGTTACAGGAGATCACCAGTCGAAACTGACATTGATGTCAGAGTCTCTACGTAACGACGGCCGCGTATGGGTTCCCAAAACACAGGAGCTTGCTGCCAAACTGCGTAAAGGCGAACTGAAGCCTGCCGATATTAAAGAAGAAGACAGGGATTACTTCCTGGAAAGAAAATATCCGTCATTCGGAAACCTTGTACCTCGTGACGTCGCTTCACGTAACGCAAAAGAGATGGTCGACGAGGGTCGTGGTGTTGGTAAATCCGGCGTTGCAGTATTCTTAGACTTCGCCGACGCCATTAAGCGTTTAGGAAAAGATACTGTAGAAGCGAAATACGGAAACCTATTTGATATGTATTATCAAATTACCGACGAGAATCCTTACGAGCAGCCTATGCGTATCTACCCAGCGGTGCACTATACCATGGGCGGTATCTGGGTCGATTATAATCTCATGACGACTGTTCCTGGGCTTTACGCGCTTGGCGAGTGTAACTTCTCCGATCACGGTGCGAACCGTCTGGGCGCTTCAGCCTTAATGCAAGGCTTATCTGACGGATATTTCGTTATTCCTTATACTGTCGGGGATTACCTCGCAAACCTAGGCTCCTTCGCGCCGGTAGACAAAAATCACCCCGCATTCGAGCAGACCCGCAAGGAAGTTGAAGACAGAATCAATACCCTCCTTAGCCTGAAAGGATCAAAAACGGTAGACGATATCCATAAAGAGCTTGGAAAGATCATGTGGGAATATTGTGGTATGGCGAGAACCGCGGAAGGACTGACAAAAGCAAAGGGACTGATTCAGAACCTGAAGAGAGAGTTTTGGTCTGACGTTAAGGTGTTGGGCGAAAATGAAGAGCTTAACATGTCATTGGAAAAAGCAGGCCGCGTAGCTGACTTCCTGGAATTAGGCGAATTGATGGTTGATGACGCCTTGAACCGCGCCGAATCCTGTGGTGGCCACTTCCGCCTTGAATCCCAGACCGAAGAAGGAGAAGCTAAACGCGACGATGAGAACTTCGCTTATGTAGCAGCCTGGGAATTTAAAGGCGAAGACCAGCCTGAAGTTTTACACAAAGAAGAGTTAGTTTTCGAAAACGTTAAATTAACACAAAGAAGTTATAAATAGTAGTAGAGTAAGCAAGCGTGCTTGCTTACTTGTCATTACTTAACAATATTATCATGGCACAACATATGAATTTAACGCTAAAAGTCTGGCGTCAAAAAAATGATAAATCCAAAGGTCAGTTTGTGACAATTCAAGCGAACGACATTGCTGATGACATGTCATTCCTGGAAATGCTTGATGTTGTAAACGAAGACCTCACCCGCAAAGGAGAAGATCCTATTTACTTTGACCACGATTGTCGCGAAGGTATCTGCGGCATGTGTTCGCTAGTGATTAACGGACGCCCCCATGGACCGAAATACGGCATCACGACCTGTCAGCTTCACATGCGCTCGTTCCACGACGGGCAAACCATAGTGATCGAACCTTGGCGTGCAGCGGCATTTCCGGTACTAAAAGACCTGGCCGTAGACCGTACAGCCTTCGACCGTATCCAGCAAGCTGGCGGATATGTAAACGTCAACACAGGTGGCGTACCTGATGCCAACGCTATTCCTGTTCCGAAGCGTATCGCTGATGAGGCCTTTGAATCTGCTACATGTATCGGATGCGGAGCTTGCGTGGCAGCATGTAAAAATGCGTCGGCCATGTTATTTGTGTCCGCGAAGATCTCTCAGTTTGCACTTCTTCCGCAAGGACAGACAGAGCGCTACGAACGGGCACAGGCTATGGTAGACCAAATGGACGCAGAAGGATTCGGTAACTGTACAAATACCGGAGCATGTGAAGCAGAATGTCCAAAAGGTATCAAGCTATCGAACATCGCAAGAATGAACCGTGAATATTTCACAGCGAAATTCTTCCGCGAAGAAGATGTACATACCCACAATTAAATGCAAAAAACGTTATAAAACAAAGAATCCTCGTCAAAACCTGCACGGGGATTTTTTGTTTCTTTAAGTAGCTCTGGTAATCGGGCATACGGGCAAATCTTACACGGCCTATCCGAAGCTATTTGTATTGGATATAAGGCCAAATTTATCTAAGTTTACAGTTTAGGTAGTCAGAGGAATACATGTTAACGAAGATTCGATTCCTGCTTTTAGTTTTAACGCTCTCTTTGGTCGGGACCGCTGTCACGATCCATTTCACGATTTCGGACGAGGATATGCTTGGACTGGACGAAAAAAAGCTCACGAAAAGTATTCACCGGTTTGAAGATAGAATAGACGAGATACTGCAGGACAGTCTCACGCTAAAAACCTTTCAGAACGTCGACAAATATCCTGTACAAATAGCAAAACTTACCGACGACATTGCTAAGGAGTTCATCTTCTTCTATGTATACCGAAACAATCAGCTGGTGCACTGGTCCACCAACATCTATGTTCCGGTCACGGATGTCGGTCTAAGAAATAACACCTCCTACCTTCAATCCGAAAACAGATCGTTCCTCGTAAAGAAAAAACTGCTCGGGAACGGCATATCCGTTGTAGCGATGGTTCCAATCAAGCGAAACTTCGAAACGGTTAATTCCTATCTGACGAACAGCTTTCTTCCAACCATCGACGTCAAAAATGTGGAGATTGCCCAATACGACGATAACGGAAATATCCGAAATATCTACAGCAAGGACAATAACTACCTCTTCTCGATCAAACTGATCAGCGGTAAGAAAGATAACATTTATATCACCTTACAGTTTTTTTGCTGGGTGGCAGCGTTGATATGTATAGTCGTTCTGACTAACAGCGTCTGCCTACATTTTGCAAAGAAAGACCATGCCTGGCTCAGCGTTTTGCTCTTTACCGCCGTCCTGATACTTGTGCGTTACATCGATCTGAAATCGAACTGGCTATCCATCCATTCCAGTTTGGAGTTGTTCGATCCAAAGTATTATGCCTACAACGAGTTTCTTCCAAACATATGGTCTTATCTGATGACCACCGGTAGTATATTTTGGTTAATATGCTTTGTTAGAATAGTGCAAAACTACCTGCCCGTACCCGCCTGGACCCGAAAAAAAAACTGCTCCGTCGTTATCTCAATTCTGGGAATGGCCAGTCTGTACGTTGCCGCGCAGGTGATGTATTATTTTTTAGGCACGTTGCTCACCCACTCCCCTCTTTACGAGAACGATTTCACCAAAATATTGAATCTCGGCCTCTATGGCTGGCTATGCATCATCCTGTTCTGTTTCAACGTCGCTACCTTGGTGCTCTACACCGATAGCATTGTACAGATGGTACGCTATTTTCTGAACAACATTACGCTGATGTTGAACATCGAACTGATCTGTCTCGTGGTCGCATTGATATTCACCGCGATCATAGGATTCAACGTATTTTTCTGTATCCTTTTTGGGATTCTCGTGTTTTTAAGAACCTACAAAACGTATAATTTCTCGACTCCTTATCGCCTGTCAATTTTTATTACAACGGTTCTGCTGCTGTCCTGCATTTCGGTGATATCCTATAACCATTACAACAGCATCAAAAAGATCGACGGCATGAAGCAGTCGATATCGCACCTGCTGGCCGAAGACGATGTAAACGCCGTATCTCTCTTTATAGATCTTGAAAAGAACATCAACGAAGACTATAAGCTGGAGAAACTGCTAAGCCTGAATCGGGAGCGGCCGGATATTGATTATATCACGGACTACATCAAAACACGGTATTTAAGCGGCTACTTATCCAAGTTCGAATTCCAGGCTTATTACTATGACAACGAAGGGCTTCCCTTAGAAGACTACCCCGTAGACAAGGCAGCTGAATACCGCGAAAAGGTTATCAAAAGCGCGATCAAGATTCCCTTCACCAGCAACTTCTACCGCCTACGAAGCGAACTGGGAACGCACGAGTACTTCACCCACCTTTCCGTACCGTATGAAAACGCTCCGGACAAGTCGTATCATATTTATTTAAATTTAAAAAATCTCTCCTACAGCACCCTCCTGCCCTATCCGGACGTGCTGTCCGACAACAAAACATCCAGCTGGCAGCTGGACGCGTTCCGCAACAACTCATATGCGTTATACAAGGGTAATAATCTGGTTACCCAATACGGAACGTATAACTATCCCGAAAACGACATCCAGATTCCGAATGAGCTGAGACAGTATATAAACATTAAAGAGAACGATAGCTTCTTACATCTCGCGTAC
Organism: Sphingobacterium allocomposti; assembly: GCF_008124885.1. Lineage (GTDB taxonomy): Bacteria > Bacteroidota > Bacteroidia > Sphingobacteriales > Sphingobacteriaceae > Sphingobacterium > Sphingobacterium allocomposti. The sequence continues at coordinate 50,643 of NZ_VNHX01000019.1, read as the reverse complement.
AGACCAGATCAGTATACGACCATCATATTCAGTAAACAGAAAACAACGCTGTGGGAATACCTTGCCTTAGGTTCAATTGTTTTTATTGTTCTCCTGACATTTTTTGGCTTATTCAACATCACCAACTACCTCGTCACGACATTCTCTGATAAGTCTTTCCGCTGGAACCGCATCCGCTACCATTTCAGGGTGCTTTTCAACAGTGTACAATACAGTACACGGATACAGACGCTCGTTATCATGTCGGTGTTATTGGGTATCTTGATCTCGGGAGCAATTGCATTTATTAGTATAAACCGGCAGCTGGAAGAAACAACCTCCGCAAATAGGCTGAAGGAGATTGCAGAGGTCACAAAAAAACTGGAAAACAATTTAGGGAGCCAAGGCGATGGATTTCAAAGCAAGCTGGTCGGGATGCTGAAAGAGATGGCCCCGTCTACGCTGACGAATTTCAACCTATACGATAAGTCGGGAAAGCTTCTGTACTCCTCCCAGCCTCGGATCTTTGATCTTAAGCTCGTTTCGGAATATATCAATCCGACTGCCCTCAACAAGCTCGCCGTCCTACGGAAGTCTGAGGCATATGAGCAGGAGCAGATTTCGAACTTCCGGTTTTCGTCGGCATATGCGGCCATAAAGAACGAAGAATACAAGACCGTTGCGTATCTAAACATCCCCTATTATACCACGGAGAAAGACGCAACGGCCAGCAAGAACCTGCTTTTGAATACCATCTTAAACATTTATACCTTTATCATTATCCTGTTTGGCTTTATCGCGGTGGCACTGTCCAGCAAAATTACAAAGCCGCTTGATATCGTCAGGCAGAAGCTCGCCGAGACGCAGCTTTCCAACAAGATTAACGAGCCCTTATATTGGGAACGGAATGACGAGATCGGAATGCTGATAAAAGAATATAACTACATGTTGATCAAGCTCGAAGAGAGTGCGAAGCAACTTCGCGATGCCGAGCGGGAAAAGGCATGGCGCGAGATGGCGAAGCAGGTCGCCCACGAAATTAAAAACCCGCTGACACCGATGAAGCTGGGCATTCAGCAGCTGGTGCGCTCCTACAACGAAGGCGACTCGCGGTTTGCCGAACGCTTCCACCGGATATCGAATTCGATCATCGAGCAGATCGACAGCTTGTCGAAAATTGCGACCGAGTTCTCGGCCTTTGCCAAACTTCCGGAAACCAACCTCGTCAAGATCAACCTCGTCGAAGAGATATTGAAGGTGATGAACCTCTTTAACAACTCATCGAACACGTCTATTATCCTAATCAACGAAACCAACGAGAAAAACATCTATATCCTTGGCGACCACGACCAGATATTAAGATCTTTCAATAACCTGTTCAAAAATGCCATCGAGGCAGCTGTGGGCCGAAAAAAAACACGGATTAGTGTAACTTTGAGCTATAAGGACAAAGGTTTTGTCCAGATACATATCCAGGATAATGGATATGGCATCTCCGAGGAGGTAATTCCAAATATATTTAAACCTAATTTTACGACAAAAAGTTCGGGGACGGGGCTCGGATTGGCGTTCGTCAAACAGACCGTAACGGGCATAGGTGGCAAGATTGAATTTATTACCAAAGCGAATACCGGCACCACATTTATTATCACACTGCCGATCTATAGACCCTAGGTGCCCGCTTTGCTTTCCCGTATTTCTAAAAACCATTGATCAAAAAAAAGAGCAACGCCATCAGCGCTGCTCTTATCACATGTTTTCCAAGGTATTACACGTATATACTCTTAAGTTTCGCCTACTTCAGAACAACTCCTCCGCGGCCCATAATAGCGTTGTCGTTATATAATAAGACGGTATACGCCCCTTTACGAAACTTATCCAACGGCCAGAGAAACTGGTATTCCTCTCCATTGTTGCTGAAGTTTATCACATCTTTAAATGTGTATTGCAATTTCTCGCCGTGTACATAAAAGATATTGTTCGCGTCGCCGAATAAATTGCCTACCGGATCAATTATCCGGACGAAGACCTCTTTGTCTCCAACTTTAGCCAAGGTGTTATCTGCAATGGAAAACAAGATCTGTAGCTGCTCTACCCGTCTTGCTCTGGACTCCGTCTCGATCTTGCCTTTCTTTGAGACCGACACGCCGTTAACCTGCATATTTGAAACCTTCAATGCAGAAGCAGCCACCACCTTATCCTTCAACCTGCTATTCTCCTGGGAAAGGACATCGACCTGTTTACCCGTCGACGAAACCTGATCAGAAAGATTTGCATTTTCCCGTTGCAGAAGTTCGTTTCGCATCTTGAGTTCGTTAAGGGCCGTCCGTAAGCCGGACACATCGTCTTTTAGTTTTGCCACCTCTCTTTTTGCAATGAGGATGTCTTCTTCGGTAATAGTCTGCGTTTCCAGCTTCGATCTTAATACACTGATTGCTTCTCTGGCCCGTTGTTCGGAGGCCTCTAACGAGGCATCGGTATCAGCCGCTCTGAGAGCAATAAGGTTATCAAGCTCCGCTTCTATACGGTCTATTTCTGTCTGCAGATCCTGCTTCTGGATAGCCATAGTATAAAGCTTCTCCCCAGAAGATTTAAATTTTACGTAAAAATATATGTTAGTGGCCAGCAGCGCCGCGATTGCTATGATGAAAAAGTAAATTTTCGAATTGTTCCGCTTGGGGGGTTCTTCATGATAAGCTTTCGCCGAATCGTAAGGTTCTACTTTCTCAATATCTTCTTGTTTGTACATTATCCTTTTAAACGTAAGTGCTACAAAGTAACATTATTATTAACAACATGTTACCATAACAAAAACTATTCCAAGTCCGACTCTTACCACAATAGGAGTGCGTTATTCGAAATAATTCAAGGTGGTGAAGCCTCCTCTTTTGAGGTATTCCTCTTTACGCATCAGTTGCAGATCACTATCCACCATTTCACTGACTAGCATAGGCAGCGTATATTTGGGTTCCCATCCCAGTTTTGCCTTTGCCTTTGACGGATCTCCAACGAGCAGGTCGACTTCCGTCGGACGGAAATAGCGTGGATCGATTTTAACCACAGTTTGCCCCAGCTTGACGTTCTCGGCGGGAATATCAAGAGCCGCAAGCCGCTCTTCGTCGCGATCTATGATCACGCCTTTTTCCGCTTCATTTTTTCCACTAAACTCCACTTCGATGCCGAGTTCCGCGAAAGCCATCCGAACAAAATCCCTGACAGTTGTTGTAATGCCCGTCGCGATTACAAAATCTTCCGGCTGCTCCTGCTGAAGGATCAACCACATGGCTTCCACGTAATCTTTTGCATGTCCCCAATCGCGCTTCGCCGAAAGATTTCCCAGATAGAGCTTGTCCTGCAATCCCAGCGCTATCTTGGCCACCGCACGCGTAATTTTCCGGGTCACAAAAGTTTCGCCCCGCACAGGACTTTCGTGATTAAACAGAATGCCGTTGCATGCATACATATTATAAGCTTCTCTATAGTTCACCGTAATCCAGTAACCATATAGCTTAGCTACCGCATAAGGACTGCGCGGATAAAAAGGAGTGGTCTCACGCTGCGGCACCTCCTGCACCAGTCCATACAGCTCCGAAGTAGACGCCTGATAGATTCTCGTTTTTTGTGTCAGCCCCAGCAGACGCACGGCGTCCAAGATACGCAAAGCACCGATTCCATCAGCGTTCGCCGTATACTCGGGCGCGTCAAAGCTGACCTTCACATGCGACTGGGCCGCGAGGTTATAGATTTCGTCCGGCTGAGCTTCCTGTATGATACGGATTAAGTTGCTCGAGTCCGTTAAGTCGCCATAGTGCAAAATAAAATTTCGCTGGCTTAGGTGAGGGTCCTGATATAGGTGATCTATACGGTCTGTGTTAAAAAGCGACGAACGCCTTTTTAGACCGTGAACGATATAACCTTTTCTCAGTAAAAATTCTGCGAGATATGCTCCGTCTTGCCCGGTTATTCCCGTTACAAAAGCGACCTTGGGTTTCCTTGCGTCCATATTTTTGAATATAAGACAAATTTAAAAATATTTGGGAGTTTAACTACATAGCGCTGCATGACAAAATCTGTTATTGAAAAAAGGCTGCATTGCGGGCCTTAAGCTTACAATAGAATAGACAAACCGGAGCAACGTTGTCGGGCTGAGCACTTCGGCAGGCTCGGTACGGTACAGCTATTGTCAAAGACTCAGGACGCGTATCTGGACTTTCAGGCTATAATGGGGCTCTATAAAGCACTACGGCTGTTCTGGAGCGGGTTAAAAAGACTGGTGGGGGGCCAACAGCAAAAAAAGCCACGCAGTTATACACTACAGTGGCTTTTTTATTATACTCCGGTATGGGAGATTTACTGTTCTGCTCTCGTGAAGTTAAATACGAGGTTGCCTGTACCGTTATCCAATGGAATCGGCATGCGCATCACCAGCGATTGACCATCTGAGTACGAAAGGTTCAGGCGATATCCGCTGGTTACATTCGCAGCCTTCTCTCCCGAATATATTTTTTTAAACTGGAACTGCGGATGCACGCCCTCGGTCCTCCCATCATAAACAGACCAGACTATAGTTCTAACGGCACCATCTGCACAGAGCGTACCCGACGCGTTAAATGTAATGCTTCCGCGGTAGTTTCCGCCCGGAAGGTTCCATATGCTTCCAATAAAACATTCCACAGGAGCTTCATCAAAGATATTTTTAACCGTGTAGGCCGAAGGGATGTTCTCCCGATCAACAGAGTTCAACACCCATTTACCTTTTAAGCCGCTTCTCCACTGCGCAGCAGAAGGTCCGCTGCCACCCGCCGACGTAGAAGCTCCATTATTCCCCCCAACCGGCGATTTACGCTGTGCGCCGCACGACGCCAACACGAGCACAAGAGCTACCAACGTGAATACAGACAAGATATGTTTTCGCATAATGTAAAAATTAGTTTTCTATTTTAAGTATATTCGCAAACTTAGATAAATTCATTTTTATGTGCAATATATTTACCTTCGCATATAAAAGGAATTTATGGTCATCTCCCCTACGATTAAGAATTATAGAGGAAATGTTAACTTTGCATTGATGAGTCTACCCAAAAATCATACCATAAGCAAAATTGTTGCGAAAGCTGTTGTGCGGATCGTGGTATTGCTCATAGCGCTTCCCGTCATCGCTTACTTCACCTCTCCAACCATCATGGCGCAGCGGGTTTCTTTTCCTAATTTATGGGCTGTGGCCGCTCCACTTCTGTTGTTACTTACATTTGTTGTACTGCTTACGCTAGTATTACGGCACAAATACGGCAAAATCGAATACAACTGGCTTCTTACATTATCCGGATTGTTCGTCTGCCTGTACCTTGTACTGTTCTACGTAAAAGTCCTCCATATATTTCACTAACAGCCTCCGCTGCCGTCGGAGCAACGATTCCTATGAAGAAAAACAAATACTGGTCTACGCTAAAAAACGGATTCAAAATAATCATCACGGTAGCCGCCCTATACTGGGTATCCAGAAAGATATCGCTGGACGATTTAAAAGAGGTGATGGAAAAAACGAATCCGCTTTATCTTTTTCTGGCGCTGATTTTCTATGCTATATCGCAGTTAGTGGCATCTTCACGATTAAACAGCTTCCTGAAGGTAATCGGTTTAAACCTTACGGAACGCTATAACCTACGGCTTTATCAACTCGGGCTACTCTATAATTTTTTCCTCCCCGGAGGAATCGGCGGGGATGGTTATAAGATTTACTTCTTAAAGAAGAATTATCCAGTAAAGGGCCGACGGGTATTAAGTGCGGTCTTCTTCGACCGTCTCAGCGGTCTGTGGGCGCTATCAGTCATCACAGGATGTCTCATCATCTTTATGCCCCGTCTTGCCATTCCGCCCATTGTCGTCGTCGGTGCACTTGTTATCGGCACGGTGACGTACGTCTATTTTTTACGCCTTTTCTTTAGGGAGTTTTTGTCCAGCTTTGTAATCACCCACATAAAAGCATTGGCTGTCCAGGGATTCCAGACCTTGAGCGCAATTACCATTCTTTATGCACTAAGTTTCGATGGTAAATTTTCGCCCTATTTATTGATTTTCCTGCTGTCGTCGCTCGTAGCCATTGTACCATCCATATTGGGCGGCCTCGGCCTGCGGGAAACCATCATGGACTTTGGCGCCCGCTATTTTCAGCTCGACCCTCACCTGGCCGTTTTAATGAGCTTGATATTTTACACTATATCGCTAGCCGTTGCCTCCACGGGTGTATACTATATTTTTAGAACGCAACGTCTCGGCGCAGATCGGCTACCATCCGTTGCGGAAGTTGAGAAAGAACTAGAAAACGAAGAATAACTATGGCAAATATTATCATTACCGGAGCAAGCAATGGGATTGGATTTGAGTCAGTCCTGGATTTAACTGCAAATAAAGACAATCAGGTTATTGCCCTGGCACGCTCAGCGGATAAACTGCGCAAACTGCACGAAATTGCAACCTCTCTGAACCCCGAAGGCGGAAAACTGTACCCCGCCCAGTTTGACATCGTATACGACAATTACCCGGACTCCCTGGTTCCATTCATACAGTCCAAGTTCGAAACTGTCGACGTTTTAATCAACAATGCGGGGGTGCTGATCAACAAGCCTTTTATGGAAACGTCGCTAGAAGATTTTGCACAGGTATTTCAGACCAATCTGCTCGGGCATGTAAACATGATCAAACATATCGTCCCGATGATGAAAAATGGTGGTCATATTGTAAATATCGGCAGTATGGGCGGTTATCAGGGCTCAGCAAAATTTGCCGGGCTGTCTGCTTACTCAGCAAGTAAAGGCGCTTTGGCAACATTAACAGAATGCCTTGCCGAAGAACTCAAGGATAGGAATATCAAAGTCAACTGCCTTGCGCTGGGTTCCTCCCAGACAGAGATGTTCGAGAAAGCCTTTCCCGGCCTGGAGGCAGGCACGCTCGCATTCGAAATGGGACGCTATGTTGCTGATTTCGCGCAGAATGGGCATAAATATTATAACGGCAAGATCCTACCTGTCGCCGGAACAACACCATAAATCAACCGGAGACGGTAAATGCCCCGGCATGGCTACCGTCGACTCCGCACAGATAGGAACCGTCATGACATTTAAGCCTGTTTTAGTCGACAAAAGCGCTATTCGGCCTCAATAAAAGTGCCGCCATCTGGACAATGCTGTTGTCGGCTACTTCAATCTTAGTATCCAGTCGGCCAGATCACGCATCACGTCGGTATCAAAGGTCTCCTCCAGTTCTGCATATTCGCTGATAGCGCCTGTCCTTGCATTCTGGAAAAGATGGTTGAGTCCTTCGTATACCTGTAATCGGTTCTGACGGTTCGGCGGTAGATTATCCGTCAAACTTTCCATGTTTGCCGCAAAGGGTACCTGAATGTCTTTTGTCCCAAACGCCGCAAAGACCGGTATCTTAATCTTACTTATAAACGGGACGGGGTTGATTCGCATAAAATACCGGTAGGAAGGCATAACCATCATCCTAAACTCGTTTTTCTGGGCCTGCGTGGGCTCCGGAATAATCGATGACATATTTGCCAATAGCTGCCGATAGGCATGTTCATCGCCCAGTTCGCTTTTCACAATAGCGAAGTTTTTCCGATTAATCACCTTTGCCTGTTGCAGCTGCCTTTCATTCATGCCCCCCAAACGTCCGATTTCATACGCCTGCAGCACCATTAAAGAGTCGATGGGAATAGCAGGCCCGGCGAGAAGGGCGATAAAATTTAGCTCCGCCGATTGCTGCCCTGCGATAAGTTTAGCGATCAGCGCACCTTCACTATGGCCAACAATACCGATTTTCTTCGGATTAACTTTGCTCTGCCCCCGCAAAAAGTCTATTGCAGCGATCGCATCTTTGCTGAAATCGCCAATCGTACTTTTCGTATAATTTCCCGTCGACTGCCCCACCCCGCGTTCATCATAGCGTAAGACCACAATACCGCGCTTGGTTAAGTAATCGGCAATCACCTTAAACGGTCTGTGTCCTTCAATGGTCTCGTCCCGATCCTGGGGCCCGCTTCCCGTGACGAGGATGACAGCCGGAAAACGGCCTTTGCCACGTGGTGTTGTAACCGTGCCTGCTAATGTTGTACCGTCGAAACTGTTGGTAAATTCCACATCGAGCGTGTCATACCCATACGGAGGCTCCGGTGTCTGCGGTCTTAGACGTACCTTTTCGACAAACCGCCGTAGCGTCAACGGTGCACGTAGAGGTCCCTGTGCGAAGACACCGTTGATCGTAGAATCGTCCACGCGCCGTCCTGTGTAAGATAAACCCAACGAAGCCGCGGCCAGCCGGAGGGAATCGCCGAAGACCTCCACCTTGCTCAACGGAAGATGTGCTGACGACTGTGCCGGGCTGACCAGTTTGCCCTGCCATGCGCCTCCATCATCCTCCGTCAAATGAAACACGAGAGGAAGCTGCGTACCCTGTACCTCGATACTGCCGCGCCAACTCCCTTTAAAAGACTGTGTAAATCCCAAACAAGACTGAAAAAAAAGCAAAACAATTAATAATATCCGTTCCATGAAATTTAATTATATCCACTAGCGTTAGAGAACGACCGCAACAACCCGTACTTCTCCCCTACGCCATTTCTTAAAAATACAATTATTTTTTAATTAGGCGAGCGACAACTGTCAGCTGTACACTCTGGCGATGATGCGGGGCATGCATCCCGCAGTGGTAGCATACCGCCGTATTGCATATAAAGTCAATTTTATATATGTTTGCAGAATTTAGAATATGAGAAAACTACTGGGCTTTATCCTTACACCGATTTTTTATCTGTGCTTTTCTTTGTCATTAATTGTATTCCACCCTATTCAATGGCTCTGCCTAAAACTGGGCGGGTACCGTGCGCACAAAAAAAGCGTGGACATTTTGAACGGTTTTCTGGTAGCTTGCAACTATACACTTTTCAATCGAACACGTTTTATCGACAACAAAAGGCTCCCCATCGGTCGTCCTATAATTTTTGTTGCAAACCACCAAAGTACGTTTGACATTCCTCCCCTTATATATTTCCTGCGTAGGTTCCATGGAAAATTTATCTCTAAAATAGAATTGGCCCAGGCAGGTATTCCGAGCATATCGTTCAACCTCGTGCACGGAGGCGCTGCTAATATAGACAGGAAAGACGCCAAGCAGTCCATTGCAGAGATACTAAAGCTTGCCAACAATATGAAGATGAAAAACTGGTCGGCCTTTATCTTTCCGGAAGGAACGAGAACGAAAACAGGCAAAATGAAACCATTCTCGGTGGGCGGTATTGCTACCTTACTAAAGAAAAATCCGGAGGCGCTTGTTGTGCCCGTCGCCATCAAAGGCTCTTATCTCATGGTAAAATATGGCATGTTTCCTTTACGCCCCTTTACATCGATGAGCTGGGAAGTCCTGGATCCGATCGACACCACCGGTCTAAACGCCGAAGAGATCGTTAAAAAGGCGGAAGAAGTGATTAGGGTACAGGTAGAAGGGTAATTAATGAACCTTCCTACCCTTCCAGTCGTATTTTCCTACGTTACCCGCTACGCCAATATATACTAAATATACGGCATGGGCAAAAGACAGTAGCGGCAGGTTCCACAGCAACTCCATTCGGCCGGCAAAGCGGCAAAGCGGACGGATAAATAAGTATTCGGCGAATATTTTCAGGGCAAGAGCCGCTGCAAAGAGCCAGTGGACATCAGGAAGGTACACGAAGAAGAGTACCGCTGCGCTTACCAGCGCCAGATTGAATGCCCATATGCTGATACCCAACCATACAACACGCTTATCTTTGTATTTCGTACTTTTCGAGGCCCATCGCTTACGCTGACTGATGAAGGCAGAAACCGTAGGTTTAGCGTCCGTAAAAACGGCCGCTGCAATAGACTTGCAAAACTTAATTCTGTCGGCGTAACGCTCGGCAACCTTATGTAAAAACAGCTCGTCGTCGCCCGACGCTACATTATCTATGCCGCGAAAACCTCCCATTTCATAGAAAACATCCCTACGGTAAGCGAGGTTCGCTCCATTGCAGGTCGTCGGACTGCCATTTCCGATCCCCGCTGCTCCGAGGCCGATTAAATATAAAAACTCAAGGGTCTGCAGTCTTTCGAAATAGCTTTTTTCTTCCGAGTATATGACAGGAGAAGAAACCATATAGGCGCCGGTCCGCTCAAAATAAGAAACAATGGTAAGCAACCATTCCGGCCCCATCCTGCAGTCGGCGTCGGTAGTTACAATCAGCTCGCCCGTCGCCCCGGAGATGGCCCGGCTTATTGCCAGTTTTTTATACGAGTTGAGCTTATCCCCCTCATTAAGTTGAATCAACCTGACACCTCTATCGGCATAAGAAGCAATGATGGCTGCAGTCCGGTCAGTAGAATGATCGTCTACCACAATGATCTCCAACAGATTCTGCGGGTAAGTCTGTGCCAATATCGCCTCTATTGTTCTACCGATATTTTCTTCCTCATTTCGGGCCGCTATCAATACCGATACCTGCGTCTTTACATCTTCCCCGGTCCTTCTGAAATACGGAATAAGGAACCAACCGCGCCGCATATAGAGAACGAGCCCTATATAGATCACCGTCATCAGGATTAAAAATGTATTAAGACTTGTTACCGCCGACATAGTTCACATTAAAAACAAAAACAGCCCCAACGATCGCGGGTAAAATAAGATTGACAAACCAAATACAGGACACGATCGCCATAACAGCAATGTCCTGTGTCGTGATATAGCTGTATAGATTGCTCGCAACAAAACTTCTCACGCTGAAGTCAAAGATATCCAACGAAGGCACGGCCGACTGGATGAAAAATAGGATAAAAATCATCAGCACCATCGACAGGAAAGGCATCTCTGGCAGGAACACCGACATCAATAAGATATACTGCGATGTGAAGATGATGAAGCGTGCCAGCGACAACACAAGCACATGCAGTAGCTCGCGCGCCTTAAAATCTTCCAGAACCGCGAAGAAAGGTTTAATCGTTTTTAAAAACCCAAACTTCCCTACAAGAGCGTCCACCCAGTGGACATTGAAATAAAGCACCAGAAAAGCCGCCGCATATATGATCGCCAACAACCAGATTCCAAATTTTACGGAATCTGGCGTGGGTAAAAAGGTAGACACAAACCATGCAATACTTAACGCACCGAAAACGCTCGTCAACACGAGCTGCGCAAAAAGGCCGACACCCATCGCCACAGCGCCGGAAGCCCGGTTCTGCGGCTTAAGCAACAGCACACGCCCCCCATATTCCCCAATTCGATTTGGCGTAAAAATCGCCCAGGTAAGACCACAAAAGACAGATTTTATGGCTTTCCACCACCCGATGTGCTCTACACGCCGGCTCAGGTATTTCCACTTTACAACCTCGAGTGCCCAATTCATCAGCATCAGCAGCATAACCGCAGCCAACGTTCCGCGGACTACCCAAGGCTGGATGCCCTGCAGCAGCATCTGGAACTCGCGAAGGTTTTTCTGATTATTGACTTTCGTAAAGATAAACCACGTTGCAAGACCTACTATCGCAAGTTTGATCCCGAAGTTTAAGTATTTTTTCTGCTGTTTTGTCAATGGTTTCAAAATCGAAGCACAATGTTACTAATTTTTAACGAAATCTTAACGCAACCTTCTGTGATAAATTCCCACCGATGCCCATTCACAGTTTTTCATATTTAATACAAGCATAAAATCGTAATATTGCACCATGCAGCGAGAGAAAGCAAAGGAAAGAATTATACTGGGCATCGACCCCGGAACAGCCATCCTGGGCTACGGGGTCATTAAACAGACAGGGCAGCAGCTGACATTGGTTTCATTGGGGGTGGTAAAGATGGGGCATCTGGAAGACCATGCGCTCAAACTACAGCGCATATTCAAAAAAACTTCGGCGCTGGTCGAGGAATATAAACCCGACTACGTTGCATTGGAATCCCCTTTCTACGGAAAAAACATACAGGTCATGCTTAAGCTGGGAAGAGCTCAGGGCGTTGCCATGGCCGCCGCACTGAATTATGACATACCCATCGCAGAATACTCTCCGCGCAGAATCAAACAATCTGTTACCGGCAACGGAAATGCCAGCAAAGAGCAGGTCGCAGCCATGCTAAAGACGATCCTGAAATTTAATGAAACACCTGAATTTTTAGATGCAACGGATGGCCTCGCTGTCGCCGTATGCCATGCCTTCCAACAAAACAACGCGGTGGAATCTAAAGGTTATTCAGGGTGGGCTGCTTTTGTCAAAGAGAATCAAAAACGCATCCGCTAAAGTTTAACCTGCCGTATAACGTTCTTCACATTCAGTTCTACAATATCCGTCATTGTACGGCAGTTAAAATAAGCTTCGTTGTTATAAAACTTTGCATACCCCTCGCGCAGGCGAAGTATGTTTCCGGGCGTGGATAGCTCCTGAAGCTGAGACGCATCCCGGAGGTCTTTGATCCGGTGGCGCTCACTCCTAACCCGATGAACTATAGAAGAGCGCTCCTCCTGCTGATATTGAAGAACGGTCTTTTCGTTCAGGTATTCCATTGCCAGTTTCACATACGGCAGGTTTTCCTTAAAATACTGGGGCATATAAACCTTAGGATTGCCTTCGTAGAACTGCTGATCGAAGTCGATTGCACGGATACGGAATTGAAAATCATCAAAATCCGGCGTGATCTGCATCACAAAATTATACGCCCGCATATCGCCCAGCAAGGAGATAATACAACGCTCATTAAATTTCACGAATTCCTTTGCTATGCGGGTCTGGTTGTAATCGGGGGTATGGATACCTCCTTTGCTGAATACATCCCCCGGAATGCCAACAATATGTTCTTCAACCAGCGTGTCACGATCGACCAGATAGTTCACCTGATTGGGGGACAGAATTTCTTCGAGCTCGAGCCCATAAATACGCGAGGCGTCTGCCTTCTTGATATAAAAATAATCATAAACATCGTTTAGCCTGTTGATAATACGGATGCGGAACGGCTTTGTATTGCCGAACGCACAGTACTCGATCCGATCAATTATCTTGTGCTGTACAATTTTCGTATTTCCCGACGCTTTCAAGATCGCGTACACCACTTTCAGCCCGTCGTATAGACGATCCTGCAGATGAGGCGGATACAGCGGCGTCTCCCAGAACGTATCGTTCCCGTATTTATCCATGACGGGTACCGTCTCCGTAAACTCAAGCAGATCCCGATAACATACCGGCAGCTTAGCATCCCGCTGGTAAATACGAAGATATTTGGCCAATCCGGGACCGACCGGATATACCGGCTTTTTCCGCGATATTGTTACATCTTCTATTTGCATATGTTTCCCTTGCCTTCTGTGCGTCACAGCCTAGGGCAACGCTTCTCCTATAAATCTACATTTAATTTTTTAATTACACACAAGCGGATAAAAATCGAGGGGATGCCCCCCCCCAAAAAAGTCAGTCCTGCTGATTATCTTTATGTTGATAAAAAAAAGTCATATGAAAACAGCAGGACTTGACGTACACAAAGATAGTATTTTTTGTGCCGTATTTGATGGAAAACATTACTCGGATGTGGAGGTTTTCGAAACCTTCAGTACAAGCATTCGAAAGCTTGGTGAATACCTTAGAACTTCAGATGTGAAACGTGTCGCCATGGAGAGCACCAGTATCTACTGGATCCCGTTCTGGAATATTCTCAGTGAAATGGGGTTTGATCTGATGCTGGTGAACCCCTTTCTGATCAAGCAGCTTCCCGGCCGCAAAAGCGATGTAAAGGATGCACAGTGGATTGCCCAGCTGCTTCACAAGGATATGCTTGCCGGGAGTTTTGTGCCCGGGGAGCGGATACAGGAACTCAGGAGCTATACCCGGGCTTATGGTAAGCTACAGCAGCGGATAGCGCGCATGCTTACCAAAATGGACAATATCCTCGTACAGGCAGGTATCCGTTTGGGTAGTCTTGTGAGTGATATCGGAGGGAAAAGTATGCTGAGTGTCATTGATGCGCTGATAGCAGGCGAAACTGATCCTGCAAGATTTAGCAAACTGGTCTATGCCAGTAAGAAGAACAAAGAAAACGGAAAGCTGGCATCGGCCCTGACCGGCTGCATGAAGGAACACCACCGCTTCAACCTGCAGATGGCAAAAGCTGAATATGACCTGTTGAATAAGCAGTCGGGCGAATACCTGGAGAAGATCGAAGCCATCTGCAGACGTGATTTTCCACGGCAGAGTGCCCTGCTAAAGACGATTCCCGGGGTAAGCCGTATCAGTTCCGCTGTGATCATCGCCGAGACCGGCGCAGACATGAAAGTTTTTGAAAACAGCGGTAAACTCAGCGGATGGGTCGGATTACGACCAAAGAATGATGAAAGCGCAGGGAAATATAAAAGTACAGCGATCACTAAAGGAAACAGATATCTCAAGCCAATACTGGTACAGGTTGCCTGGGCGGCAAGCCGCTGTAAAGGCTCCTATTTTAAAGATAAATTCAACCGTCTAAGTATAAGAAAATCCTCGAAAAAGGCCCTGATCGCTATTGCACGAAAAATATCCGTTGTTGTATGGAATATCCTAAAAGACCTAACTCCTTATAATCCGGCACTACAGGTGATCTACGAACCAGCCAAACTAGATGTAAGGATACGGTATCACCAAAAGGAAATGGAACGCATAGCGAAACTTAAACCATGACATTTTTTTGCGTAAAGGCCGGGTATCTTTATGGTGGCTAAAAGACCCCGTTTTTAAATTGGCCAATGCAACATGCCTGAAAAGGCTATAAGTACACAAGCATGAGTTAATGCCACACTTTGGTAGACCAAACTCGAAGAGGAAAATCGCAAATCCCAATGCGCAAGGGACTGTTTTATAGTTAATTTATAGAGGAAAGATACGGAAATTTCCGTGCGTAATACGCCGAGGGGCCCAGAGGAAAGCCGGTAAAAATAAAACATTTACAATAATTCGACTTATTTTTGAAAAATATAAAATAACATTCGAAAAATACTTAGTATTTTTACAAAAAAAATAAAAATAAGCAGGTTTGTATAACGGTAGTTCAAAAAGGAAGAAGCTCCCCGGGCGAGGAGCTTCTACGCTAACCAATTATAAACCTATGTTATTTTGAGGGAAGTAACATGCCTTGTTAACAAAACTTTCAACTTTTATCCCGTTTTGTTAATACAAATATAAAATGTTCTCAAAATATCTGCAAACTTTATTTGATTTTTAGTTATTTTACAAAAAAGAGTAAAAATTTTAAACAAAAACACCATTTTTTATGGATAAAAAGTATTCAAATTACGATTTAGACAATTTAGATGTTCAAATTCTATCTATTTTAATGGAAGATGCCTCAATTCCATACACTGAAATAGCAAAAAAGCTAATAGTTTCGGGCGGAACAATCCATGTTCGCATGAAAAAGATGGAAGAACTCGGAATAATTAAAGGGTCGGAGCTAATTATTAACCCGCAAAAAGTCGGATTCGACATCACCGCGTTTCTGGGAATCTATCTCGAAAAAGGATCTCAATACGCTGACGCGGTAAAACAGCTGCGTGAAATCAAAGAGGTTGTCGAACTACATTATTGCACGGGGCAATACAGCATGTTCGCGAAAATCGTATGTCGGGACACCGCCCATTTACGGAAAGTTTTAAATGAAGACATTCAGGCCTTAACAGGAATACAGCGCACCGAGACGATCATTTCCCTGGAAGAAAGTATTAAACGACAAATCACATTGTAAGAGGTGTGAAACAGGAGATGTGAGATTGCAACATGATCTCACATCTCCTATCTATCATTCATAGCTACAGGACGCCTCCCAATAAGTCTATATAGAACATTATCCCTTGTCTGATTTCCGACAAAAAGATGAATTCGTCTGCCATATGAGAACGGGCAGAGTCGCCGGGCCCGACCTTCAATGAGGGCACGGACAGTAACGCCTGATCGCTCATCGTCGGGCTTCCATACGTGCTGGCCCCAAGCCGGATTCCCGACTGTACGAGGGGATGGTCCAGCGGAATCGTGGATGGCGTGAGCCTCGTAGATCTAGGCTTCACGTCGACGTGCACGTGCTCCCGGATGATTGCCAAAACCTCGTCATGGCTATACATTTCCGTCGTCCTTACGTCAACAACGAACTTGCACGACGCGGGCACTACGTTATGCTGCGAGCCGGCATTTATTACCGTGACCGACATCTTAACCGGTCCAAGGTAGGGCGACACCTTCGGAAACTGAAAGCCACGGAACCACCCTATAGCATCCATTGCCTTATAGATAGCATTTTCACCCTCCTCTCTCGCCGCATGTCCTGCCTTGCCGTACGCTTCGCAGTCCAGGACCATAAGGCCTTTCTCCGCGACCGCCAGATTCAACAGCGTAGGTTCGCCGACAATAGCAAAGGCCAACGGTCCGGTATGCCGGATAGCTTCTTCTATACCGTCCTTACCCGAAATTTCCTCCTCCGCCGACGCCAGCAAACACAGGTTATACGACAGATCTTCGGCCTTATGGTAATAAAGAAAGGCGGCGATAAGCGACACCAGGCAACCGCCGGCATCGTTGCTGCCTAAGCCGTACAGTCTGTCTTCCTCAATAACTGCAGCAAAAGGATCCCGGGTGTATCCCGGGTTAGGTTTTACGGTATCATGGTGCGAGTTCAATAAAATAGTGGGCTTGTCCGCATCTGCGTACCTGTTATATGCCCACACGTTGTTTCCGACCCGCTGGTAGGATACCTGTCTTTCATCAAAAAAAAGACACAGCAGATCTGCCGTGTCCTGTTCCTCTCTGCTGAAGGAGGGAATCTGTATAAGCTTCTTGAGCAGACCCAAAGCATCGTCGTAAAGCATGTCGATAGCGGCTTTGTCATTAATCATTATACAGCCCTCCCGCTTTTTTTGCCGATAGTTTAATTCCTTTGATAAAGGCGGAGCTAAAGCCATAGTGCTCCATTTCGTTAAGACCCGCAATGGTACATCCTTTGGGTGATGTAACCTTGTCAATTTCACCTTCCGGATGATTTTGCGTTTGCAACAGCAGGTCCGCAGCTCCCTTGGCCGTTTGAACTGCCATCTTCAGCGCGTCATGGGCATGGAAACCGATTTCAACGCCACCTTGAGATGCTGCCCGGATGGCGCGCAGGAAAAAGGCGATACCACATGCGCATAAGGCTGTCGCCGACGTCATCAGGTCTTCCTGAATGATAACAACTGAGCCTACTGCCTCGAAAAGACGTTCAACGACAGCCACCTTTTCGCCCGGCGCGTCATCGCTGGCGATACAGGTCATGGATTGCCCGATGGCGATAGCCGTATTCGGCATAGCTCTTACCACGATTTTGTCCTGGCCTAAAATTGCCTTCACGTCGGCACAGCTAACACCCGACACCACCGATACAATAACCTGGGTGGGCTGTACGACCGGCTTTAGCTCTTCCATCACTTTCTTCAGCTGCTGCGGCAATATGGCGAGTACGATAATATCGGCGTCGGACGATGCTTCCGGGTTGTTGTCACTCACGCGAAACCCTAATCCGGCCTCTTCCTTTAGCGCGGCAATGCTGCGTCGTGTTAACGTAATATCGTCCGGCTTAAACTGACCTGACGTCACCAGCCCCTTGGCCAGGGAAAAACCAATGTTTCCGCTGCCGATTATTGTTATTTTACTCATCTTAACTGTTTATTTGCCCAATAAGCAAGTGCCAAACTCTCCCTGTTGATAAAGATGTAGGTTTAAAGCATTGCCAATATATACATTTTTGACTCCTTTCCCAATAGCGTGAAAGGCGTTTTCCAGCTTCGGTATCATTCCTTCGTAAATAGTACCGCTGTCTACCAGCTGCTGAAACTCATCTGCGTGAATCGACTTTATAACCGAGTTGGGATCCTCTACATCACGAAGGACACCATTCTTTTCAAAGCAGTAAATTAAACGCGTTTCGAATATTTTCGACAGCGAGACCGCCAATGCCGAAGCAATAGTGTCGGCATTCGTATTCAATAGCTGGCCGAGTCCGTTATGCGTGATGGCCGAGAATACCGGCGTAAAGCCCGCCTCCAAAAATTTCTTTATGCTCAGCAGATTCACCGAGTCTACCAAAATATCCCCTACGTAGCCGTAGTCAATCTCTTTCACCGGCCGTTTTACGGCTTTAATTGTATTGCCGTCGGCCCCACTCAGCCCCACGGCATCAC
Organism: Sphingobacterium allocomposti; assembly: GCF_008124885.1. Taxonomy (GTDB): domain Bacteria; phylum Bacteroidota; class Bacteroidia; order Sphingobacteriales; family Sphingobacteriaceae; genus Sphingobacterium; species Sphingobacterium allocomposti. Next base: position 32,450 of record NZ_VNHX01000019.1, on the reverse strand, counting down.
AACCGAACTTCTGGAGCGAAGAAACTACTTTTTTGTTGGTTAAGCCAGCATATACCATCGTCACGACATCCAGCATGGCTTCGTCTGTTATCCGCCGCCCGTTCACCATCTTTGCCTCTATGCCTAACCCCGATGCAACCCTCGTTGCTATCTTGCCTCCGCCATGAACTAAAATCTTCTTTCCCTGCAGGGCCGCAAACTTTTCGAGGAAACTTTGAAGCTGTTCCTCGTCATCAATGACATTTCCGCCTATCTTAATAATATTCAGCACACTTCCCATCGCTATAAGTATCTCTAAAGATTTTCCAACATACGTTTCAAGACGACCTGCGCAGCCCAGACGCGGTTCCCCGCTTCCTTAATTACCAGCGAATTCGGACCATCCAAAATTTCTGAAGACAGTTCCAGGTCACGTCGCACAGGCAGGCAGTGCATAACCTTGGCGTTGTTCGTCATCTGTAGCTTCCGATTGTCCATCATCCAGCTTTGCGCCACCGGATAAACCTGACCATAATCTACATAAGAAGACCAGTTTTTTACATAGACAAAGTCCGCCCCGCTCAATCCCTCTTCCAGATCGTTCGTTATTTTTGCCCCTTTCGTAAAATCCTCACACAGCTCATATCCCATAGGGTGGGCAATCGTAAACTCTACGAGCCCCTGTTCCTGTGCTTTACACATCCACTCTGAAAACGAGTTGGGAACTGCCTGGGGCAGGGCTTTCACGTGAGGCGCCCATGCCAGGACCACCTTAGGCTTCTCCACCGCTTTATGCTCTGTAATAGTTATAAGGTCGGTAAGACTCTGCAACGGGTGCCGTGTCGCACTTTCCAACGAGACAACAGGGACACCGCAGTAGCTGATAAACTTATTAAACAGGTCCTCCGTGTAATCGGCTTCCCTGTCTTTCAGCCCGGGAAAGGAACGAAGTCCGAGGATATCACAATATTCGCCCATCACAGCTGCCGCTTCCCGAATGTGTTCTACTGTCGTTCCATCCATCACTACACCGTCCTGTGTTTCCAATGCCCACCCGTCTTTGTCCATGTTCATCACCATGACGTTCATGCCAAGGTTCATTGCCGCCTTCTGCGTACTTAAACGTGTACGTAGGCTTGGATTCAAAAAAACAAGTCCCAATGTTTTGTTTTTACCTAAGTGCTCAAAGGCGTGAGGCGAACTTTTCAACGACAGCGCCTCCTGAACAACCCCATGTAAATCAGCTACGTCCGCTACGGAAAAAAATTTTTTCATATGTGTCTAATTATTCATTAGTGCTTACATCCAACTGTATTGGTGAATGCTTCGCATTCTGATTTTCGATTGCCCTATGGAATATTCTTGTGTTTTTGTGGCTGGAACACGAGTGATATTTCAAAGTAAAAAGCAAAAGTAAAACGTCCTTATCCCTTCAGCCGCTCATCAAGCGCGGTCAAAAATCTATCCGCTATCTCCTTCGTGATATTGAGCGCCGGCAAGATGCGGATGACGTTCGGCTTTGCCTCGCCCGTGAATATGCGATTCTTAACGAGGAGGTCTTTCTTAACGCTTCCTAATTCTTCAGGAAGCTCGATACCGATCATCAGCCCACGTCCTCTGACTTCCAGCACGCGCTCAAATTTGTTCAGCTCCTGAATAAGGTATTCGCCCACCGCCTTCGCATTATCCAATAGGTTTTCCTGTTTAATAACATCCAATACTGCTATACCGGCGGCACAAGCTAAATGATTTCCGCCAAACGTTGTTCCCAACATACCAAATGACGCTTGAAACGTTGGAGAAATTGCGATTCCCCCGATCGGAAAACCGTTTCCCATACCTTTAGCCATCGTATAGATGTCGGCATCCACACCGGCGTAATCATGTGAAAAGAAATTGCCGGTACGGCCGTATCCGCACTGCACAGAATCGGCGATAAATACAGCACCGTATTGATCACATAAACGACGGATCAGTCGCAAAAACGACACGGAGGCTTCGCGTATTCCTCCTACCCCTTGAATGCCCTCAATGATGACCGACGACACCAGATGGCCATATTCCTCAAAGGCTCTTGTTAAGGCTTCCTCATCGTTAAACGGCAAAAACGACACGTTATCGGTCTCATTGACCGGAGCCACGATATTCCGATTGTCAGTCGCCGCCACAGCTAACGATGTGCGCCCATGGAACGCTTTCGTAAAGGCAATAACCTTTTTTCGCTTATTATGGAAAGACGCCAGTTTCAGCGCGTTCTCGTTTGCTTCAGCACCCGAGTTACAAAGAAAGAGCGTATACGCTTCCTTACCCGACACTTCCCCCAACAGCTGGGCAAATTGCTTCTGAATCGGAATCTCAACCGAATTCGAATAAAAACCAATTCGGTTCAATTGCGACGTCAATGCTTCAACATAATGTGGATGCGTGTGTCCAATAGAAATCACCGCGTGACCACCATACAGATCAAGGTATTCGTTACCTTGGCTATCCCAGACTGTAGACCCCTCCGCTCTAACAATATTGATGGGATTGATTGGATAGACGTTAAATAAATCCATGTAAATTAAATGATTGCTAGCAAAGATAACGAAGAGCGGCTAAAAAACAGCAAGGTGGCCATAGTTAACACCATTAAATATTAAATTAACACCTACATAACACTAAGATCATATCAGCCTTTTACTTTTAAAGCTATTACCTCCATCTGATACAGGACACAATTTTAATATGGCTATTTTATCCCGATATTTATTTCTTCCGATACTCCTGTTGTGTGTGGGCAATCTGCTTTTTGCCCAGAAAAGCACGTCCTATGCGCCGCTGTCGCGGGAATCGATGCGTGAAAATCCGGATATGGCATTTAAGCAGATAAGACGGACGCTCCATGCCGCTTTAGCGGATGACAACGACTGCCAGGCCGCTGTCTGCTACGGGCAGATCGGCGAATTATACTATTTTCAGGCGGCCTATCTACAGGCGCTTGACAACTTTTATCGGGCCGAATCGCTATTTAGAAAACAAAACCAGATAGCGGAACTGGCCGCGATATGGATTAAAATCGGCGAAACGAGGTTTCATAACAAACAATATCCTTCGTCCCTGGAGGCCTTCGAACAGGGGCTTACTTTATATAAGTCGGCCGACGCACAGGAAGGTATCGCCGATGCCCTCGCACATATCGGACAGGTGCACGAGAAAAACGGCAACCTTGAAGAGGCTAAACACTACCAGCATATGGCACTGGCCCAACTGGACGAGAAAAATGATTCGGCCCTTGCCGCCAAAATCCATGAAAATATCGGTAGCATCTATGAAGATAAGCTTCAGCTGGACTCGGCCCGTTTGTACTTCAGCAGAGCGCTGGAAATTGCCATGAAGACAGATGATAAGACGCTCCATATCGAAATCACCAACAATATGGGCGACATCTATCGAAAAACAGGCGAATACAACACCGCCTTACGCTATACGCGCCAGGCGGCCTCTCTAGCAAAACGGATGAACGAGCATTATCAGCTGGCCAGCGCCTACCGCGATCTCGCCAAAATATTTTCCCTGATGGGGCAACACGACAGCGCCTACCACTACAGTGAGGCCGGCAGGAATATACATGCCGATATATTCTCGGAAGATAATGCCAAACAGCTGACGATACTGCAGACCTTATTTGAACTTGAACAGAAAGAAGACGCAATTACACAATACGAACGGGAACGGCGAATACACTTTACCCTATTACTGTTCGGCGCGGCGATTGTCCTGCTCTTATTATTCTTAGGCCTGAGCATCATCAGCCGGCAGCGGTTAAAAATTGCAAACGAACGCAAGCTTAATGAGCAAAACCAGAAGCTCTACGAGACACAGAAGATCGCGATGGAGACCGACCTCTATAACAAGCAGCTGAAAGCTGAAAACCTCCGCAACGAATTAGAGCTCAAAAGCAAAGAGCTGACAAGCCACACCCTCCACCTGATCCAGAAGAATCAACTACTCGAAGAGCTAAAGGAAAAACTCAGCGAAATCGTGAAAAGCGACAAGAGAGATCAGCGTAAAGAACTAAAACAACTTTTGAATCTCCTCCAGCTCAACCACAACCAGGACAAAAACTGGGAAGACTTCCGTGTTGTTTTTGAACGTGTGCACGAACATTTCTTCGATGGCCTAAAGGAACACTGCAGCAAACTAAGTTCGGCCGACCTGCGACTAGCCGCCTTGTTAAAAATGAACCTGAGTTCGGCCGACATATCAACGATGCTTGGCATATCACAAGATAGCCTTCGAATCGCCCGGTACCGGCTGCGAAAAAAGCTCGATCTTCCGGAAGGAAAAAGCTTAAGCGCATTTATCCAGGATCTTTAACTTCCGCTCAACGCAGCGCTGCTTTTACTTAACACAAACTTAATGGCTAAAAGTCAATAAGACAAATCACTCATAAACAATCGTTTATGAAACCCCAAAGACGTTATGTTGCCATGTTGTATATGATCCAAAAGAAGGTGTTAATGTTTTGTTTACGGCAGAAAATTGTGATTGCCGGCAAGGTCTTTAACCTTTGTCGAAGTATTAACTAACGTTATGTGCAACACATCAAACAATTCTTTATGAAACTTATTTACACCATTCTGCTATTATTATGCTGCTCTGCATCTTATGCGCAGACAACAATCCTGAAAGGTAAGGTCATGGATGCTTCCGATCGCTTTTCTTTACCGGGAGCTACCCTCCGTCTAGAGCAAGGCAACCGCCACACGGTCTCGAATGTTACTGGCGATTTCGAGTTTTTGAATCTTCCTGCGGGCACTTATACCCTCAGCGTAAACTATATGGGATATCAAACGTACACCATGCAGATTTCCGTGAACGGTAAGCAAGAGCAATTAGAAGTTCTGCTATCTCCCTCCACCCAGACCATCGGGGAAGTCAGCGTCATGGGAGATATCGCCAAGGGACAGGCCAGAGCCTTAAACCAGCAGAAAAATAACGGCAATATCACCAACATCATCTCGAGCGATCAAGTTGGACGTTTTCCTGACCAGAATATCGGTGATGCATTGAAACGTGTCCCTGGTATCACGATGCAAAACGACCAAGGGGAAGCACGCAACATCATCATACGCGGTCTATCACCCGAACTGAACTCCGTAACCCTGAACGGCGACCGTATTCCATCGGCTGAAGGCGATAACCGGAACGTACAGATGGATCTCATCCCTTCGGATATGATCTCGACGATTGAGGTCAATAAAACCCTAACACCGGATATGGATGCTGACGCTATTGGGGGCTCAGTAAACCTGATTACCCGGGCAGTGCCGAATAAACAACGTATCTCCGCTACCTTAGGCGGTGGATACATGCCAATCCGCGAACAGGGCATCTATAATGGATCACTCGTGTACGGTAATCGATTCGCAGATAACAAACTCGGCGTTGTATTAAGTGGTACCATCCAAACGCAAAATTTCGGTTCTGATAACATCGAGGCTGTTTGGGAAGAAGATGGCGGAAGAACCTTTGTGGAAGAAATGGATATCCGTAAATACGATGTACAGCGTATCCGCCGCAGTTTCTCCTTGGCTACCGATTACGCATTCAACTCCAGACACCGCTTGGAGTTAAATGCGATATATAACTGGCGCGACGATCGCGAGAACCGCTACCGCGCGCGCTACAGAGGAATAGAGTGGAATGAAGACGAGCAGGCTTATGTGGGCGATATTCGTCGGCAAACAAAAGGCGGTATTGGCGACAATAGCAATAAAAACACGCGTCTGGAGCGTCAAAAAGTACTGAACTTTTCCCTACGTGGTGAGCACCTTTTGAGCCCTAAACTCGACATGGATTGGGCCGCTTCTTACTCCAAAGCTTCGGAAGATCGTCCGAATGAGCGCTATATTGAATATGATCAAGGTGACGTAGTCCTCAACCAAGATTTATCCGACCCCCGCAAGCCTTTCATTACAGATACCTACCACGATTATTCACAATTCGGCTTCCGTGAGTTAACCGATAATCAAGACTATACAGAAGAAGATGAGTTTGGCGCGAAAATCAATTTCCGGGTGCCTTTAAGTGTCATCGCCGATCAAAAAGGCAGATTCCGCTTCGGTGCGCGGATACGTCTCAAAAACAAGAAAAGAGATAACATTTTCTACTCTTATACCCCAACGGAAGATTTCGGAGGGATGAACACTTTACCAATGGAAGATTGGTCAAATCTTACCTTTGCTCAAGGAAACCAATATAATCCGGGCGCTTTCGTCGATAAAAAATACCTAGGCGGACTGGATCTTAACAACACTTCCTTGTTTGAGCAAGAAACCGTCCCTGACGAGTACCTAGCAGAGAACTACCATGCCAAGGAGCAGATATATGCAGGCTATGTTCGTTGGGATCAGAACTTCACCGAGAAAACATCCATGATCGTCGGTGCCCGTGTGGAATACACTAAGATCGACTACACCGGTAATTACGTGCAGGACGAGGAAGAACTGCTTGGCCAAATCAACAACAAGAATGATTACATCAATGTGCTACCTAGCTTGACACTGCGTCACGATGTGACCAAAGACTTCATCATCCGCGCGGCAGTAACCACCAGCTTAGCCCGCCCGAATTACTATGCGCTGGCTCCATTCGTTAGCTCCATGCCCGGCGATTTTGAAATTGTAGCCGGTAATCCGGATTTGAAAGCAACTTACGCGACCAACTTCGATTTGATGCTGGAGAATTATTTCCAAAACATCGGTTTGGTTTCCGGCGGTCTCTTCTACAAAAACCTGAGCAACTTTATTTATACTTACAATGACCCAAACTATAGCCACGAGAAATTCGCGGCAGACTTCCCGAACGTAAGCAACCCCATTCCAGCAGGCAGCAGCGGACAATGGTCTTTCGTACAACACCGCAATGGGGACAAAGTAGATGTATACGGCGCGGAGGTAGCGTTTCAACGTCAATTGGATTTTCTTCCAGGAAAATTCCTAAAAGGCTTTGGCATCTACGCAAACTACACCTACACCCATTCGGTAGCGAAAGGCATCACCAGTGAGGATGGCGACGAAAGAGAAGGTCTCGGTTTACCAAAGACAGCACCACACATGCTGAACGGCTCGTTGTCTTGGGAAAACAGCAAATTCTCGGCAAGGGTATCGGCAAACTACACCGCGGCGTACTTGGATGAAATCACAGAATCTTCGTTCTATGATGCATACTACGACCGTCAATTCTTCCTAGACGCTAATGCATCCTATAAGATTACAAAGCAGTTCCGGATTTTCGGTGAAGCAAACAACTTAACGAACCAGCCCCTACGCTACTATCAAGGGAGCAAAGAACGCACTATGCAACTGGAATACTATCGCCCTCGCTTTAACTTAGGAGTGAAATTTGACTTATAATAACTCGATTATTGTACAAGTCAAAAACCAGCAAAGAATCGTCTTTGTTGGTTTTTGACATAAATAAAGCATGATGAAAAAATTACTTTTAGCGATTATAATCTCGCTCAACCTGTTCTTCGTATACGGACAGGTAATTCCGTTTGAATTCGAGAAGCAAACAGGTTACAAAGGCAACAATATTCCCGATTTGACCTATCTGGAAGACAGCTACAGTTTTTTAGTCTTGGGCGATTTCGGCCGTGTAGGCGACTACTACCAACAAGATGTAGCACGCGAACTAGGCCATGCCACCATTGTATTTGACGCTGAATTTATCGTTTCCGTGGGCGATAACTTCTACCCTAATGGCGTAGCAAGCGTAGCGGATTATCACTGGATCTCATCGTTCGAGTCTGTTTATAAAGACCCTAGCCTGTATCGCGATTGGTACGTAGCCCTAGGTAACCACGACTATCGAGGGAATGTACAAGCGCAGATCGACTACTCCAATGTAAGCAGACGATGGAATATGCCCGCGCGATACTATAGCAAAACGTTTGAAATAAACGGCAACGAGAAGATGCTTTTAATTGTTATGGATACCAATCCCTATATTGAGAGCTATCATAACAGCCCTGAAAAATATAACGGCTTAGCAGAACAGGACACTGCGAAACAAACCAAATGGCTCGTCGAACAGCTAAAAACAGACGACCCACAGGTAAAATGGAAGATTGTCGTAGGGCACCACCCGTTGTATTCCGGAGGGAAACGGAAAGATAGTGACGATACCAAACTATTTGAGAAAAGATTTGCTGACTTATTTGACGAATACCGGGTTGATGCCTATATCTGTGGCCATGAACACGATTTACAGATTATCAAGCCTAAAGGCCGCTTTACTACACAATTCCTTTCGGGAGCAGCCAGCGAAGTACGTGAAACAGGGCGTCGAGAAGGAACAATATTTTCTGCCGCCGAACCGGGTTTTATGACGTTTTCTATCCTAGGTAGCAAAATGCTCGTGCAGACTGTCCGCGCCGATAAGATAGGGGCGACCGTATTGTATAAATATGAAGTAACAAAATAACATCACCAAACACATATAACAATGAAGAAACTATTTTTCTGGCCCGCGTTAGTCCTATTAGTGACCTCATGTCAGAGCGGATTAGCACCGGTGGCGGATAACGCCATTCCACCGACCCTCATTACAGAACCAACCGAAAACGACACCGACGACCCTGCGATCTGGATCCATCCGGAAGACGCATCCAAAAGCTTGGTTATCGGCACGGACAAGGAAGTGGGCGGCGGACTTTACGTATACGATTTAGAAGGAAAGGTCGTTACCAAATTTCTAGGCATGCAACGCCCCAACAACGTAGACGTGGCCTATGGGCTATTGATCAATGGCGTGAAAACCGACATAGCGGTGGCCACCGAACGAAAAACCCAAACCATGCGTGTATTTGCACTGCCCCACTTAAAGCCCATAGATAATGGAGGCATTCCCATCTTCGAAGGAGAAGAAGAACGGGACGGCATGGGTATAGCGCTGTATACGAAACAAATTGACTCGGCATCCAACGAGATACATGCCATCGTCGGCAGGAAGTCGGGACCTTCGGGAAGCTATCTATGGCAATATAAACTACAGGCGGACACAGACGGAAGCGTGAAAGCAGAAGTCATCCGCAAATTTGGTGCCTACAGCGGCAAGAAAGAGATAGAAGCCATCGCGGTGGACAACGAGTTGGGTTACGTTTATTACTCGGATGAAACCGCCGGCATACGTAAGTACCATGCCGATCCGGACAAAGGGAATGAGGAACTTGCCTTTTTTGGACAGCATGATGCCAAACGTGATCACGAAGGCATCGCACTCTATAAGAAAGATAGGGAAACGGGGTATATTCTCGTTTCAAACCAGCAGAACAACACGTTCCTGGTATACAAACGGGAAGGCGAAGAAAATGATCCTCATGCACATACCCTCATCGCTGACATCCCGCTGTCGAGCATAGAGTGCGACGGCGCAGATGCCACATCCGTAGCATTAGGCGATAAGTTTCCGATGGGTATGTTTGTTGCCATGAGCAACGGGAAGGTTTTCCAGCTGTACGATTGGCGGTTATTGCAGGATTGGATCGATCAGAATCCTGCTCCTGAAAAAAAATAATGAAGATGTCCGATCCTTCGGATACGTACTGCGGCAAGCGCCACGCTGTCGCCGCGCAATACAGCGGATAATCCCACACAGCCCGTAATAGCCCTTTGGCCACTACGGGCTGTGTTGTTTCCTCAAGTCCTTCAGGATAACGGTAAGCGCACACCAACGACATTCGGTCAATTTCGGTGAGCGTGAAGACTTCAGAACCTCAGTTCGATAAAAATGACCTCGAAGCGGCCCGATGTGTATAGCCTATACGTGTTGGGACGGATACGACCCCGTCAGGGTCGAATTAAAATAGTACCGCGATTCCATCTGCCGAAACCGCGCCGGCCCTACAAAAATAGAAAAGCCGTCCCTTTTGAGGACGGCTATATCATTGACAAGATCTCAATTAATCTTTTTTCTCTTCCGTAGCTGGAGCTTCTGGAGCTTCAGTCGCAGGTGTTTCCTCTGCCACCGGAGTTTCTTCGGCCTTCACTTCTTCGGCCGCTTCTACAGCAGCAGTTTCAGCAGCCTTCTTTTTAGCACCGCCACGACGACGCGTAGACTTCTTCTCTGTTTTCGCTGTTTTACCGTATACTTCGTTATAGTCTACCAATTCAACAAACGCCATCTCAGCGTTGTCTCCTAGACGGTTTTCCAACTTGATAATACGTGTGTAGCCACCTGGACGTGACGCTACCTTTTCCGATATCTCGCGGAACAGAATCGTAACGGCTTCTTTGTCCTTCAAATACGCAAATACGGTACGACGTGAATGCGTCGTATCATTTTTTGATTTCGTGATCAACGGCTCAACATATGTACGCAACGCCTTTGCTTTCGCCAACGTTGTTGTAATACGTTTGTGTTTGATTAATGAAGTCGCCATATTAGCCAACATCGCCTTACGGTGACTGTCAGTGCGGCCTAAGTGATTTACTTTTTTTCCGTGTCTCATTTTTTTGTTGTTTTTTGTGCGTACCGTTCGCGGAAGTTAGAAGTAAGAAGGATGAAGTGAGAAAAATCGCTGACTTCTATTTTCTGACTTACGACTTCGTTCGAGGAATTACGCAACAGGTCGCTTATTTTGTTACTAGTTTTATTCTTCGTCTAATTTATACTTAGCTAAATTCATCCCAAAAGACAATCCTTTTGACTTCACTAGCTCCTGGATTTCGCTCAACGACTTCTTACCGAAGTTACGGAACTTCAACATGTCTGCCACATCGTATGTAACAAGCTCCGCCAACGTACGGATATCCGCAGCTTTCAGGCAGTTCAATGCGCGTACAGAAAGATCTAGATCCACCAACTCTGTTTTCAGAATTTTACGCATATGTAAAATCTCTTCATCAACAACTTTTGTCTCTTCTTTCGTCTGCGATTCCAACAGCATGTTCTCGTCAGAGAACAACATAAAGTGCTGAATCAGAATTTTGGCAGCTTCTTTCAAAGCTTCTTCAGGATGAATAGAGCCATCGGTAGAAATATCAAGCAATAACTTCTCGTAATCCGTTTTTTGCTCAACACGATAGTTCTCGATTGTATATTTTACATTTTTAATAGGCGTGTAGATGGAGTCGACGGCGATTACCCCTACAGGGCCATCAGCAACTTTATTCTCTTCAGCATTTACATAACCGCGTCCTTTGGCTACAGATAATTCCACTTCGATAGTTACGCTGCTATCCATATTGCAGATAACTAAGTCAGGATTTAATACCGTGAAGTTATTCGAGAACTTAGTAATGTCACCGGCTTTGAATTGTTCCTGACCATTGATTACTACAAAGATCTTTTCATTGTCACCCTGTTCACCTGTCTTTTTAAAACGCACCTGTTTCAAGTTCAGGATGATCTCCGTAACATCTTCAACCACACCTTTGATAGTAGAGAATTCGTGCGAAACGCCTGAAAACCTTACCGACGTAATTGCATATCCTTCAAGTGAGGACAATAAAATACGGCGCAAAGCATTACCAATAGTTACACCAAAACCTGGCTCTAATGGACGAAATTCGAAAGTACCATCAAAATCAGTCGATTTTTGCATGATAACTTTATCCGGTCTTTGAAATGCTAAAATTGCCATTTATTTCTTTTTAAAAGTTTTTATTAATAACGTAAAATATAACAGAGATAAGCATGCACTGTTTTAGCACACGCTTATCTCTATTAATTATTATTTAGAGTACAACTCTACGATTAAATTCTCTTTAATGTTTTCAGGAATATCAGCTCTCTCAGGGAAAGAAACAAAGGTTCCTGTTAATTCGTTCGCGTTCCACTCCAACCAACTGAATTTGTTGATCTTTCTGCCTTCTACAGAAGCCGTGATAGCTTCCAACGTTCTTGAACGCTCACGGACAGACACTACATCACCGGGACGTAGGCTATATGATGGGATGTTAACAACTTCGCCGTTAACAGTAATATGCTTATGGGAAACCAACTGGCGCGCTGCTGCACGGGTAGGTGCAATACCTAAACGGTAAACCACATTATCCAAACGAGCTTCCAACAATTTCAGGAAGTTCTCTCCCGTGATACCTTGTTTTGCAGACGCCTTACCAAACAATGTACGGAACTGACGCTCCAACACACCGTATGTATATTTTGCCTTTTGCTTTTCTAACAACTGAACAGCATATTCAGATTGTTTACCTCTTCTTTTTGAGGGACCATGTTGTCCCGGAGGATAATTTTTTTTCTCTAATGCTTTATCTGGACCAAAAATTGGTTCTCTGAATTTACGAGCTATTTTGGACTTAGGTCCGGTATATCTTGCCATTTTTTCGTTCTGTTTGAAGTATCTATCAGCCTATAGCTGACGAATCTTATCTTAAACAATAAATATTATTAAACTCTTCTGCGTTTTGGAGGACGACAACCGTTGTGTGGAAGTGGAGTGATATCCTTAATAGTTGTCACATCGATCCCAACAGTTTGCAATGTACGGATCGCTGACTCACGTCCTGCACCAGGTCCTTTCACAAAAACCTCAACTTTACGCAAACCAAGATCGTAGGCTACTTTACCACAATCGCCAGCTGCTTGAGATGCTGCATATGGAGTGTTCTTCTTAGAACCTCTGAAGCCCATTTTTCCAGCCGAAGACCATGAAATAGTTTGACCTTGATTATTTGTCAACGTAACAATAATGTTGTTAAAGGTAGCGTTGATATGAGCTTGACCTACAGGCTCAATAACGACGATACGCTTCTTAGTAACCTTTTTACTTTTAGCCATTTCTTAATTATTATTTAGTAGCTTTTTTCTTGTTTGCAACTGTTTTACGCTTACCTTTACGGGTACGGGAGTTGTTTTTCGTACGTTGACCACGAACAGGTAAGTGCTTACGGTGACGTAGGCCGCGGTAACAACCAATATCCATCAAGCGTTTAATGTTCAATTGAACTTCAGAACGTAAAGCACCTTCAACTTTGATCTCATCGTTAATGATGTTACGAATAGCTGTCAATTGATCATCATTCCATTCAGACACCTTAACGTCCTCACTGATACCTGCTTTATCCAAGATATAAGCAGCAGTAGCACGACCGATACCGAAAATATAGGTAAGGCCTATAACGCCTCTTTTGTTTTTAGGTAAATCTATACCTGCTATTCTTGCCATATAATACTTTAAGCGATTATGTTAATAACTACCCTTGACGTTGTTTAAACTTAGGGTTCTTTTTGTTGATTACAAAAACCTTTCCTTTGCGACGGATGATCTTGCAGTCCGCGCTACGTTTTTTTATTGATGCTCTTACTTTCATTGTAATAATATTTAAAAGCTAGTTATACCAAGAAAACACACCGTTACTTGTAGCGATATGTAATCCTTCCTTTTGTTAAATCATAAGGAGACATTTCCAATTTCACTTTGTCCCCCGGAAGAATCTTGATGTAATGCATACGCATCTTGCCAGAGATATGAGCAATAATCTCATGACCATTTTCCAATTCTACGCGGAACATAGCGTTTGAAAGCGCTTCTCTAATTATACCGTCTTGTTCTATTGAGGCTTGTTTAGCCATATGCTCTAACTTAATTTACATTTAGCCTGCACAAACAGGAGTGCAAAGATAAATAAAAAATATTGAAACCCAACTACTTTTTATCCAAAACTTTCTCTACGTGCTCGAACGTTAGCAAAACGTCGGGCTCCCCTTTGCGGATGGCTACCATCTGTTCGAAATGCGCAGATAGCTTCCCATCTACGGTACTCACGGTCCACCCGTCGTCCCAAAACTTCACGCCGGCTTTACCTGCATTAATCATTGGCTCTATACAGATAACCAAACCGGTCTCCAATTTCGGACCGGTGCCCCGTCTGCCATAATTTGGCACCTCGGGCTTTTCGTGCAGGTGTAAACCAACACCATGGCCAACCAGCTCTCTGACTATGCCGTAATTATACGGAGCCACATGCTCTTGGATAGCCGACGAGATATCGCCTATCCGCTTTCCTGCCACCGCCTGTTCGATTCCTTTGAACAATGAGGCCTTAGTAACATCCAAAAGCTGCTGGGCCTCCGGCGAAATCTCTCCCACGCCAAACGTATATGCCGAGTCACTGATAAAACCATTTAAGTTGACGCCACCGTCGACAGACACCAAGTCTCCATCCTTGATCACATAATCGCCCGGAAAACCATGAACGATCTGATCGTTAACTGAGATACAGAGCGAAAAAGGAAAACCATGGTAATTTAAAAACGCAGGAGTTCCGCCATGATCGTGAATAAAATCATAGGCTAACTTGTCGAGAGAAAGTGTCGTGATTCCAGGTTTAATTTCTCTGGCAATCTCACCAAGCAATAACGAGAGTACATTAGCAGACTCTCGTATTTGCTCGATTTGTTCTTCGGTTTTATAATAAACTTTAGACATTAATCCGTTTAAATCGCTGATTGATCCATACCTTCTACCGTGGCCGTCGAACGCCCCTTCACTCTTCCCGTTTTCATCAATCCGTCATAATGACGCATCAATAAATGGCTCTCGATCTGCTGAAGCGTATCTAAAACCACACCAACCAAAATCAATAACGATGTACCTCCGTAAAAGTGCGCAAACTGGTTGTTTACACCTAACTTACTTGCCAAGGCCGGCATAATAGCGATAATCGCTATAAAGATGGCACCTGGAAAAGTAATGCGCGAGATCACGTTGTCGATAAATATGTTCGTGTCGTAACCAGGCTTAATGCCGGGAATGAATCCGCCGTTCTTTTTCATATCCTCCGACATCTGTTGGGGATTCACCATGATAGCGGTATAAAAGAACGTGAACGCAATGATCAGCAACGCAAAAGTCACATTGTACGCGACTGACGTATAGTTGCTTAATGAAGTTAAAAACTCAGACTGTAAATTCGGAAAAAACTGAGACAAAGCCATTGGTAAGAACATAATCGCCTGAGCGAAAATGATCGGCATAACGCCCGCAGCATTAACCTTCAACGGAATATACTGACGGACACCACCAACCTGCTTGTTGCCAACGATCTTCTTGGCATATTGCACAGGCACCTTACGGATCCCCTGTACAACCAAAATAGCAAAGATGACGACAAAGAAAAGAGCCACAAACTCCAACAAGAGTGGAATAGGTCCTCCGCCGCTAGGACTCATCCGAGATCCCCACTCTGCTACGATACCGGCCGGCAACTGCGCGATGATACCCGCCATAATGATCAGCGAGATACCGTTACCAATACCTTTATCCGTAATTTTTTCACCAAGCCACATCACAAACAGGGTACCTGCTGTCAATACAATAGCCGAAAGAATAGTAAACATCGGTTCCGCCAACGTTTTGGCTTCGGCCGGAACTTGCGTTTTAACATACGCTACTGCCTGAACCAAGGTAATGGCCAATGTCAGATAACGTGTGATCTGATTCATCTTCTTGCGACCAGATTCACCTTCTTTCTGCATCTTCTGAAATGCAGGAACCGCGATCCCCAATAACTGAACAACGATAGATGCAGAAATGTACGGCATAACGCCTAGCGCAAAAATTGCCGAACGAGAGAATGAACCTCCGGCGAACATATTGATCAGATCTAATATGCTATTGCCCTCACTGTTCTTTGCTCCTAATGCATCTGGGTTGACACCTGGCAATACCACGTGACAACCGATACGGTAGATGAGAAGAAGTAGTAACGTCGTAATAATACGGTTACGTAAATCTTCAATTTTCCATATATTGGTTAAGGTTGTGATTAGTTTCTTCATGTAATATTAAAGTTTTACGATAGAACCACCTGCAGCTTCTATAGCTTTTTGAGCTGAAGCAGAAAACGCATGTGCTTTTACTTCAACTTTAGCAGAAAACTCACCACGACCTAAGATTTTCACTACATCGTTTTTAGAAACTAAACCGTAAGTTTTCAAGATATCGAAATCGATAGCTGTTAAATTGTGTTTCTCAACCAAACCTTGTAGTACGTCCAGGTTTACACCTACATACTCTACACGGTTAATGTTTTTGAAACCAAATTTAGGGACACGGCGCTGCAAAGGCATTTGACCTCCTTCGAAGCCGATCTTAGTGGAATGTCCTGAACGCGAACCTGCACCTTTGTGACCACGTGTCGATGTACCGCCACGGCCGGATCCTTGACCCCTACCAATACGTTTCTTGCCTTTTACAGAACCTTTAGCTGGTTTTAAACTACTTAAATTCATTTTGTTTTAAAATTGTGTTACGCCTTCGCTCTCACTAAACAGGTCGTAACGATGAATAATTAATTAATAAATAGAATAGAAAGATCCGTAGATCCTTCTATTATTATATTAAATAGTTTCGATAGCTACCAAGTGATTCACTTTTCTAACCATACCGATGATGGCAGGCGTAGCTTCGACTTCTACTGAGTGGTTGATACGTTTCAAACCTAAAGCCTCAATAGTTCTCTTTTGGCGCTCGCTTCTGTCGATAACGCTCTTTATCTGGGTGATTTTGATTTTTGCCATGATAATTAACCGTTAAATACTTTGTTCAAATCGACGCCGCGGTTGTGTGCAACAGTGTACGCATCGCGAAGATTAGCTAATGCATCAATTGTAGCCTTCACAACATTGTGAGGGTTCGATGATCCTAATGATTTAGCCAATACGTCCTTAATACCCGCACTTTCCAATACAGCGCGCATTGCACCTCCCGCAAGTACACCAGTACCGTGTACAGCAGGCTGCACCAAAACGCGACCACCGGAAAACTTACCATATTGCTCGTGAGGAACTGTACCGTTGATAACAGGAACTTTGATTAAGTTCTTTTTTGCATCATCGATCCCTTTGGTAATTGCCTCCGTAACCTCTTTGGCTTTACCAAGACCGTAGCCAACGATACCGTTTTCGTCACCAACAACAACGATAGCTGAGAAACTGAAAGTACGACCACCTTTAGTCACTTTCGCTACGCGTTGGATGCTTACTAAGCGATCTTTCAATTCAATTTCGCTTGATTTTACTCTTTTTATATTGCTTAATGCCATGTTCTTATTGATTAAAAGTCTAAACCGCCTTCGCGAGCACCTTCAGCCAATGATTTAACACGGCCATGGTATAAGTACCCATTACGGTCGAAAACTACTTTGCTAATACCTGCTGCTACCGCTTTTTCTGCTACCAGCTTACCTACAGCTTTTGACTGCTCAACCTTTGTACCTGCTGCAGCGAACTCCTTGGAAATAGATGATGCAGACACTAAAGTCTTACCGTTTACATCATCGATAATTTGTGCATAGATACCTTTATTGCTTCTAAAAACTGATAAACGTGGACGCTCAACTGTTCCAGTCAGGTGTTTTCTTATTCCTTTTTTGATTCGCTCTCTGCGAGATGTTTTATTTCCTGCCATGGTTATTATTTTTTAGCTGATTTACCTGCTTTTCTTCTTAACACTTCACCTTCAAACTTGATACCTTTTCCTTTGTAAGGCTCCGGTTTACGGAAGCTACGGATTTTCGCGGCAACCTGACCGATTAATTGTTTGTCCGCAGACTCCAGAATAATCGTCGGGTTCTTTCCTTTTTCAGCAGTTGTTGTTACTTTAATTTCCTTTGGCAATACAAAAACAATCTGGTGAGAGAAACCTAAAGTCAACTCCAATGTATTACCTGTGTTCGTTGCACGGTAACCTACACCGACTAGCTCTTGCGTAGTTTTGTAACCTTCTGTAACGCCTACAACCATGTTGTTAAGTAGGGCGCGGTACAAACCATGTAACGCTTTGTGTTTTTTCTGATCAGTAGGACGTGTAACCAAGATTTGCCCATCTTCTTGCTTAACCGTGATATCACGATCTACCTGTTGTGTTAATTCGCCTTTTGGTCCTTTTACTGTTACCAGATTCTTATCGGATACAGTGATCGTTACTCCCGAAGGAATAGCGATAGGCGCTTTTCCAATTCTTGACATTTCTTTGTGTTTTTACCTAGATTAATAAACGTAACATAAAACCTCACCACCTACGTTGTGTAAGCGAGCTTCTTTATCTGTCATTACTCCTTTGGAAGTCGACAAGATAGCAATGCCCAAGCCATTTAACACGCGAGGGAGGTTGTCCACACTTGCATATTTTCTTAAACCAGGTTTACTCACACGTGTCAAAGTGCGAATAGCCGGAATTTTGCTAATCGGATGGTATTTCAAGGCAATTTTAATGTTACCCTGAGGACCATTCTCTTCAAATTTGTAATTAGCAATGTAACCTTTGTCAAAAAGAACTTTCGTGATCTCTTTTTTAAGGTTCGATGCAGGAATTTCAACAACCCTGTGGTTGGCCTTAATGGCATTCCTTACTCGTGTAAGGTAATCCGCTATTGGATCTGTATTCATTATATGATTAAAATTATGACAATGGTTTCCCGCCCTAACCGAAGAACCGGACCTGTTGTCTGTTAATAAATTACTAGTAGGAAAACTACGCACCTCATGCCATCACATGACATGATTATGCAAGTCTCTCGTCCGTCAAAATAAATAACCTATTATCTTAACGAAAAAACCAGATAAACCCTTTCGGGGTTTATCCGGGCAAAAGTAAATCTTTTTTTTCTGATTACCAAGAAGCTTTTTTCACTCCCGGGATCTTGCCGTCTAATGCCATCTCGCGGAAAGTTACGCGGGAGATACCGAACTGACGCATATATCCTCTTGGACGACCAGTTAGTTTACAACGGTTGTGCAAACGTACCGGGGAAGCATTCTTTGGCAACTTATCCAAAGCTGCGTAGTCACCTGCTGCTTTTAATGCCGCACGTTTCTCTGCATATTTAGCTACCAATTTCTGACGCTTTAGTTCGCGTGCTTTTAATCCTTCTTTAGCCATTGTTGTTTGTGTTTTGATTTTTGAATGGTAAACCGAACTGCTTCAATAACTCCAACGCTTCAACATCGTTGTCTGCAGAAGTTACGAAAGTAATATCCATACCTTGGATCTTGTTGATTTTATCAATGTTGATCTCAGGGAAGATAATTTGTTCTGTAATACCCAAATTATAGTTACCTCTTCCATCAAATCCCTTGTCGTTAATACCACGGAAGTCGCGGATACGAGGCAACGACACAGAAATCAAACGGTCTAAGAACTCGTACATGTTATTGTCACGCAATGTTACACGTGCACCAATCGGCATGCCTTTACGCAATTTGAAGTTCGAAATATCCTTTTTAGATTTCGTAGGAACGGCTTGCTGACCGGTGATCAATGTCAACTCTGAAACAGAGTTATCGATCAATTTCTTATCAGCTGTAGCAGCACCAACACCTTGCGATACAACGATCTTCTCCAGTTTCGGAACTTGCATAACGCTTTTATACTGGAATTTTTCTTTAAGCGCAGTACGGATTTCCTCCGCATATTTCGCTTTTAATCTTGGTACGTAAGTCATTATTTAATTTCCTCCCCTGATTTTTTTGCGTAACGAACAATTTTGCCATCTGCATTAACTTTGCGACCGACACGGGTAGGTTCACCTGTTTTTGGATCGATCAAAGCTAAGTTTGAGATGTGGATTGCAGCTTCTTTTTCGATGATACCACCGTTAGGATTAGCTGCGCTAGGTTTAGTGTGTTTCTTAACGATGTTAGCGCCTTCAACGACTGCTCTGTTAGCATCCACTAAAACTTGCAATACTTTTCCTTGAACACCTTTAGAGTTTCCAGCGATAACTTTCACTAAATCACCTTTTTTAATTTTGATTTTGTGAGTTGTTTGTGTCTTCTGTGCCATAATTATAAAACCTCCGGTGCTAGTGATACAATCTTCATGAACTGCTTCTCGCGTAGCTCACGGGCTACTGGCCCGAAAATACGCGTACCGCGTGGTTCATCGTTATTATTTAATAATACTGCAGCGTTGTCATCAAAACGGATATAAGAACCATCTTTACGACGGATTTCTTTTTTCGTACGTACAACTACCGCTTTAGAAACTGATCCTTTTTTCACGTTTCCAGAAGGTAAAGCGCTTTTTACGGTAACAACAATTTTATCACCGATAGATGCATAACGCTTACGCGTACCGCCCAATACACGGATCACTAAAACCTCTTTAGCTCCTGAGTTGTCGGCCACATTTAATCTTGATTCCTGTTGTACCATTATTTAGCCCTTTCTAAAATTTCAACTAATCTCCAGTTCTTTGTCTTACTCAGCGGACGAGTTTCCATGATTAATACCGTATCGCCGATACCGCAGGTATTTGTTTCGTCATGAGCTTTGAATTTAGTAGTTTTTTTCACGAACTTACCGTAGATGGGGTGCTTCACTTTACGTTCAACAGCCACTACGATAGACTTGTCCATCTTGTTGCTAACTACTAAGCCGATTCTTGTTTTTCTTAATTTTCTTTCCATTTCGACTTTACTTTTTATGCCTCAGCGGCTGTTTCAGATTTAGCAGCAATTCTACGTTTCGATATCTCAGTTGAGATACGGGCGATAGTCTTGCGCGCTGCCTTGATCGCGTTAGGGTTCTCAATAGCAGAAACAGCATGTGCAAATTTCAACTTGTTAAGAGCAGCTTTCTCTTCCTTAAGACGAGCTGTAAGTTCCTCTTGTGATAATTCGATGATTTCTGAATTTTTCATTTTCTTTCAGTGTTGTGTCGGGTTATCAATTCGGTTGATGATAGTCTTGCGGGTAACGGCCACAAGACTTAAACCATTGACATTACCGACGATTTTTATGCTTCTACGTAATCTCTACGTATAACAAACTTAGTTTGAACCGGTAATTTTTGAGCAGCTAAACGCAAAGCTTCTTTAGCAACCTCTAAAGGCACGCCTTCTGCTTCAAATAACATACGGCCTGGGCGTACTACGGCTACCCAGTATTCAGGAGCACCCTTACCTTTACCCATACGTACCTCTGCAGGTTTTTTCGTAACGGGTTTGTCAGGGAAGATACGGATCCACACTTGACCTTCACGCTTCATATAACGTGTCACGGCAATACGTGCAGCCTCAATCTGACGGCTAGTGATCCATGCTGGCTCCAGTGACTTGATACCGAAAGAACCGAAAGCTAATTCCGCTCCACGGGAAGCGTTACCTTTCATGCGTCCTTTCTGCATCTTTCTGAACTTCGTTCTTTTTGGCTGTAACATGTTCGTATTATTAAAATCTGTAAAAACAGATAAAATTCAATCTAATAAATTAATTAACCTTTTCTCGCTCCACCACGGTTATTACCACCACGGTTTCCGCCACGACCACCGCCTTTGCGGTTATCACGGCGCTCGCCGCCTTCGATTCCGCCACGTGTCTTCGTGTTGGAAGTCTGTCCGATGTTCGGAGACAAATCACGTTTACCGTAAACTTCTCCTTTACAGATCCACACTTTCACACCGATCTTACCATATGTAGTCAACGCTTCTGCCAACGCATAATCGATATCTGCGCGCAACGTGTGTAGCGGAGTTCTTCCTTCCTTGTACTGCTCGGTACGCGCCATCTCGGCACCACCTAAACGGCCAGAACACATTACCTTGATACCTTCAGCCCCCATGCGCATCGTAGACGCGATAGCTGTCTTCATGGCACGACGGAATGAAATACGGGCTTCCAATTGTTTTGCAATACCTTCTGCAACCAATTTCGCGTCAAGCTCAGGACGTTTGATCTCAAAGATGTTGATTTGAACGTCTTTTTTTGTCAACTTCTTCAACTCTTCCTTGATCTTGTCAACTTCCTGACCGCCTTTACCGATAACGATACCTGGACGTGCCGTGTGAATTGTAACCGTGATGCGTTTCAAAGTTCTTTCAATAACAACTTTTGCTACACCACCTTTTGCGATACGTACAGAAAGATATTTTCTGATTTTTTCGTCCTCAACTAACTTATCAGAATAGTTGTTGCCTCCGAACCAATTAGAGTCCCATCCTTTGATGATACCTAATCTGCTACCTATTGGATTTGCTTTTTGTCCCATTCTTATAATAAATTAGTTGTTAACGTTGTTTAAACTGTCTACTACCAAAGTTACATGGTTTGAACGTTTACGGATTCTATAACCACGGCCTTGCGGAGCTGGACGTAACCTTTTCAGTTGACGACCTCCGCCTACCGATATCTCTTTTACAAATAAAGCACTGTCTTCCAACGAAGCACCTTCGTTTTTAGCTTCCCAGTTTTTAATAGCTGATAATAATAATTTCTCAACACGGGCAGCTGCTTCTTTTCCTGTGTGTTTCAAGATATAAAGAGCGGTCTCCACTTTCTCGCCACGGATAAGATCCACTACTAGGCGCATTTTACGCGGCGAAGTAGGGCAGTTCAATAACTTGGCAGTAGAAGCTCCTCCTACTTGAGCTTTTTCCTGCTCTTTGCGCTGTCTAATAAGGACAGATTTCTTAAGTTTCTTTGTTGCTTCCATTACCTAATTATTTTTTCTTTTCTGCGTGGCCTTTGAATGTACGCGTAGGCGCGAATTCACCAAGCTTGTGACCAACCATATTTTCTGTTACATAAACAGGGATAAATTTATTCCCGTTGTGCACTGCGAAGGTATGGCCAACAAAATCAGGTGAAATCATTGATCTACGAGACCAAGTCTTAATTACTGACTTCTTGTTTGTTTCATTCATAGAAAGAACTTTTCTTTCTAAGTTGTGATCGATATAAGGACCTTTTTTAATTGAACGAGCCATTATTTTTTCCTTCTCTCAATGATGTAACGATTCGATGTTTTCTTCTTGTAGCGTGTTTTGTAACCTTTAGCCAACACACCTGTACGTGAGCGAGGGTGACCTCCTGAAGCACGACCTTCACCACCACCCATTGGGTGATCTACTGGGTTCATTGCCACACCACGTACGCGAGGGCGACGGCCCAAGTGACGCTTGCGACCTGCTTTACCCAATACCTGGTTAGCACGCTCTGCATTTGATACAGAACCGATCGTTGCAACACACGTTGATAAAATCATACGTGTTTCGCCAGAAGGCAATTTAATGATGGCATACTTACCGTCACGAGCAGACAATTGCGCATATGTTCCTGCGGAACGTGCAATGGAACCTCCTTGACCTGGATTCAATTCAATGTTGTGAATGATAGAACCCAATGGGATGTTTGCCAGTGGCAATGTATTACCAACTTCCGGGGCTACTGTGTCTCCTGCTACCACTGTCTGACCTACTGTTAAACCAGCAGGAGCAATGATATAACGTTTCTCACCATCAGCGTAGTGCAATAAAGCAATACGTGCTGTACGATTTGGATCGTACTCGATAGTGGCAACTGTTGCAGGGACATCTTTTTTATCGCGTTTGAAATCAATTAATCGGTATGATTTTTTGTGTCCCCCACCGATGTAACGCATAGTCATTTTACCGGTATTGTTACGACCGCCTGACTTCTTGATGCTAACTACTAATGATTTCTCAGGAACGTTAGTTGTAACGTCTGAATAATCAGCACCTACTCTGAAACGAGTACCAGGGGTAACCGGTTTGAATCTTTTAACTGCCATTTCTTATTATAGTGTACTGTAAAAGTCAATAGTTTCACCATCTTTCACCGTGATGATGGCTTTTTTATACTTAGGGCTTCTTCCAGAAACGAAACCTGCTTTTGTGTAACGGCTTTTTGCTTTTCCAGCAACGACTGCAGTGTTTACAGCAACTACAGTTACGCCAAACATCTCTTCAACAGCTTGTTTGATCTGAATCTTATTAGCTCTGTGATCTACTTTGAAAGCATAACGGTTTAATTTCTCCGTTAATAACGAAGCTTTCTCAGTCAAAATAGGTTTTTTAATAATTTCCATATTACTTAGCGAATGCTTCCTCCAAAGTTTTAACAGAATCAGTCGTCAACAAAAGCTTTGTAGCGTTCAACACATCGTACGTGTTCAAATCGGAAGCTGCAATTACTTTCGTTTTCTTCAAGTTTCTGCTTGATAAATAAACATTGTTATTGTAAGCTGGCAATACCAATAAGGTTTTTTCGTCAGCTACGTTTAACGCGTTAATTAAAGCCACATAATTCTTGGTTTTGATAGTATCGAAGTTTACTTCGTCCAACACCAAAATATTGTTTTCCTGTGCTTTGTAGCTCAACGCTGATTTACGCGCAACCTGCTTTAATTTTTTATTCAATTTAAAGCTATAGTCGCGGGGTTGAGGTCCGAAGATACGACCACCACCGTTAAACAATGGAGATTTGATAGAACCCGCACGAGCACCACCAGTACCTTTTTGTTTGTGTAATTTACGAGTAGAACCCGCGATTTCATTACGTTGTTTTGATTTGTGAGTTCCTTGGCGCTGGTTCGCTAAGTATTGTTTCACATCCAAATAGATCGCATGGTCGTTTGGCTCTACACCGAATACCGACTCAGGTAGTTGCACCTTGGCACCTGTTTCTTTACCTGATAAATTTAATACGTTAACTTCCATCTCTACTATTTGTCTACGATTACATATGAACCCTTAGCTCCCGGAATGGAACCACTAACAACAATTAGGTTTTGCTCAGCGTACACTTTCAACACTTGTAAGTTTTGAACTTTTACCCTGTCACCACCTGTACGGCCCGCCATGCGCATCCCTTTGAATACACGCGAAGGCCAAGAAGAAGCACCTAATGAACCTGGAGCACGTAGCCTGTTGTGCTGACCGTGAGTCGCACCACCTACACCACCAAATCCGTGACGCTTCATTACACCCTGGAAACCTTTACCTTTGGAAGTACCGACTACGTCTACATACTCACCTTCGGCAAAAATAGTTACATCCACGATGTCTCCTAGTTGTTTCTCATCTTCAAAAGTTTTGAATTCAACTAGCTTACGCTTAGGAGTCACTCCCGCTTTTGCGAAGTGTCCTTTTAAAGGAGCCGTAGTGTTCTTTTCTTTGGCATCATCATAGCCAAGCTGAACAGCTGCATAGCCATCCTTTTCAACCGTACGTATCTGCGTTACCACGCACGGCCCAGCCTCAATTACTGTACAAGGGATATTCTTCCCTTCCGCATCGAACAGGCTGGTCATTCCTACTTTTTTACCAATAATTCCTGACATGTTATAAATTAAATTAATTAAAGTCCATCGAAGCAGTAGGGCTTCGCTCAAGACATACTTTTCCCAATAAGGGACTGCAAAAGTACAAACATTTTTATAACTGTCAAACAATTAGTTAATTATTTTTTTTTATTTATGTTCTCCAAAAGATCGTAACTCGGAAAAACCCTCGACTTCTTCCACGTTAAAGTGTAGTCCATTACACGCGATTACATTATATCTTTACGACTGTTCCGGCAAAAAAATACGGGGAAGGTACGAGCGTAGGCCATGCCCGTACCTTTGTAGTACCTCTCTAGTACCTTTTTAGTACCTTTTCCGTACACTCCCCGTACACTCCCCGTACACTAACTGCACCTTTTTTCGCTTACGCAACGGTTGCGTAAATAGTACTTCATCAGTACTTCAAGGAGTACTTAAAACCTACTGAAGGCATATGAGGTCTGTGGAGTAGAAATTTATCCGATTCGGTTGTGCTGTTCGGGTACGCTCCGAGGCGGCGTCGACTCCTATTCGGGACAGCTTCGGCAGCGCTTCGACTGTCCTTCGGGAGAGCTTCGACTGTCCTTCGACTCGCAGCCGAAGAGCAGTCGAACAGCTGTCGAAGCCCAGTCGAACAAGACTCGAACAGGTCTCGAACAACTCCCGAAGAAATCTCAATACAAATTCCAACAGGAGTTGGCAAAGAAATAAAAACCACCTCCTAAACAGAAAATTGAAAAATTAAAACCTATTTCGAACCCTATTATAATATCAGCGATCGACCAGGGTCTATGCAAGGCTATCAGATTATCAAGAAGAGCGTATCCCCTTAGCTACAGACGACGAGAGGTATAGGTCATGATTTCCGTCCCGTTAGCCATTCTTACAATTTCTTTTGTATTTCTAACTATCAATGTATGACTTCCGAGCTTACTGTATGAAACAAACTCCCCGTCCGGAGCTTGTCTGCAGACGACGAACATATGCCAGCCCGTGTCCGATGGAAGTGAGATAATTACCTTTTTACCAGACTTCAATTCGTTTTCTATAGTTTGAAAAAGACTATCTATCGGAAAGTTTGCATCCCGAGGCATAACAAACCGCTGAGAAAAAGTAAAGCCGTATAGTTCCTTATTGTCAAAGTCGCGGAAAGAACCATCGGCTTTGTTTTTCCATTCATTTTGCAAATCGTAATAATCAAATTTTACGACTTTATAGTACTTTAGAACCATTTCGACAGCTGATGGAATACAGGACAATTGAAAGATTTGATTGTGGTTATTCACGACGGTATCAAAAAAATAACAACTATCAACTTCTTGTGATTGGGCCTTCAAATGAAAAATAACAGGCGTGGATATTAACATGGCTAAACTAAAGAGCAGCTTTTTCATAACCTAGGTAATTTTTGATTATTATTTCAGTCCAGCTTTTACAAAGGACGTCTTTATTTCGCTTTTTTTTACTTCTATATCTATCACTTTTTGTTAGAAAGAAAAGCAACAGGTTCCAATGTGCCGTAAGAGAGGCGTCCTCTCGCTACAAACGAGGGGTGGTGTAAGTCATGATTTCCGTACCGTTAGACTTTCTCACCATTTCTTTTGTATTTCTAACTATTGTTGTATGGCTGCCATATTTGCTGTATGAAACGAATTCTCCATCCAGACTTTCTTTATAGACGACAAAAATAGACCAGCCCGTCTCCACCTGCAGAGCGATAACTACCTTTTTGCCAGATTTTAATTCATTTTCTATAGTTTGAAAAAGACTATCTATCGGAAAATTTGCATCCCGGGGTAAATTAAATTTTTGAGAAAAGGTAATACCATATAGTTCTTTATTGTCAAAGTCACGAAAAGAACCATCAGCTTTGTTTTTCCATTCATTTTGCAAATCGTAATAGTCAAAATAAACTGCTTTACAGTATTTTAAAATCACTTCAACGGCTGAAGGAATCCCTGAATACTGAAAGATCTGATTATGATTGTTTACTACAGCATCAAAAAAATCACAATTATCGACTTTTTGGGTTTGAGCCTTCCCATGAAAAATAACAGATGTAGATATTACCATGGCTACGCTAAAGGAAATCCTTTTCATAATTTAAATTGCTGGTTATCATTATCCTTATCATCAAAGGTAATAAAAAGATGGTATGTTTTACTTGCAAATCATCGAAAAGGAGCTCATGTGTGAAAAGGCTACTTTCTTCTACAGTCCGTTTGGACAATCCTTCTGAATTTATTGAAGGACAGTCTGACCACTTGAATGACTAGCTATAGAAGCATCGGCACATACCATCGTGGGTAAGTGCCGATGTCCGCTCGATCTACCGGATACTCCTGCCCCTCGTGTGGTATTGCCACGCTTCTGACAGGCAGGGCTCACAAAGATGTGCCGACAACGGGAGCATTAAATAGGCTGTCTGTCGTTAGTCGCCCCACTTCTCAGCCAACAGCTTCATATAAAAGCCTCCCACGACACTGCGTGCCTTGAAATTCTCCCGTATTCCGGTTGTTGCATCGTAAAAGTCATTTAGCGGAACGCGGCTTGGCGTCTCCAGCACATGACGGAATAGCGGATCAATGAATTTGTCAAACGTCTCCTGATCATCAGCGAGTGTTGCCGTCCATACGATCCAATCATTCTTTGTATAGTTCTTCCGGCTATCCAATGGTAAACCGTAACGCTTTATCCGCGGAAGGTAATAAGCAATCTCCCGATCAACCACATGCTTCGGGAACAGGCCGAAATCCAGCACTTTATCCCAAACTAAATTATATTTCTGACTCCAAGTGTTCGGGTCGTCGAAAGTTAATGCATAATGGTCGCCGGCGTCTGCCAGAACCATCCATTTCGACACCATGTTTTCTGCAATTTTCCGATATTTTAGGGCGACATCATCCAAGCCTAACATCTCTGCCAGGCGCGCATAGCTTGCTATTCCCATAATGGCCTTGACCGATAGGTTGGCATTGCGGGCAAGATGACCTGCAAAGTCGTCGGTGCACAGCTGGGTTTTCGGATCCAGCCCCTCCGCTACCAGATAATCCGCCCACTGGGTTAAAACCTTCCAATGCTTTTGTGCGTATTTTGCATTTCCTTCCGCGCGGGCTATAGCTGCTGTCAGGATCAGCATATTTCCGGACTCTTCCACCGGCATCGGTTCTCCGTATGTCTGTCCGTTTGCCAATGGATACGTGCCTAAATCGTGCGCGGCCCACGGATGCGGATATTTCCCACTCTCACTAAAGTAAAAAATACCATTCAACATGCCCTGTAATAGGATCGGGTTGTAGATTAGATATAAAGGTGCTGAGGGGTAAGTGACATCTACCGTATTGATGAACCCACCGCTGTTGTTCTCTTTGGAAAGCCAAAGCACCTCCTTTTTCGGACTTTCGACCAAGGTATGGGCGGCGATGCTTTGCCGATAAGCCAAGACAGCCAGATGTACATATTTCTCTCCGCCAGCCTCCTTTGCTTGTCGCTTCAACGTGCTATCAAAATCGGCACACTGTCGCATCAACTTTTTGTATTCCTTGGCCGCGGCATGTAGCTGTGTCTCGAAAGAGCGATTGCCGTTCTTGTTCCACCAAGGACGTAAATTCTCATTAAAATACTGGATGGCCGTAACTTCATCGTATCCTATCGTTAAAAAGCGGTGCACCGATTTAGCGCCCACCTGTCCTAACGAAAATTCAGTATGCAGGGATAACGATTTTCCACGGTACGCGGCCGACCCAGATGATTCCTGTCTGTCGTGTCCGGACACAGACTGTCTGACATTTTTGCCCGACGGAACCGCCACATA
This sequence comes from Sphingobacterium allocomposti, assembly GCF_008124885.1. Classification (GTDB taxonomy): domain Bacteria; phylum Bacteroidota; class Bacteroidia; order Sphingobacteriales; family Sphingobacteriaceae; genus Sphingobacterium; species Sphingobacterium allocomposti. The sequence continues at coordinate 3,581 of NZ_VNHX01000019.1, read as the reverse complement.
TAAGTAGCCCCAATCAATGCGCATATCGTCGGCGGCCTTCTGCAAAATCGGCTGCTCAACAGTCCCCGTTTTTAATATGGAAAGTCCGCCATCATTGTAAGCCCATCCCTGCACCTCCTGTTGGTCGGCCATATAGACCGCTATATCCGAAGACACTTCTTGGTGAATCTTGACCGCATGTTGCTTTCCATCCGTCGAAACCACTTGGTATGAGATGTAAGAAACAGGCCTCGATAAGAGATCAAGATTTTCCATCAATAGCGGCGAGGTGAAAGTAACATTCAGAGCGACACCGCCGCATGCAAAGGTATAAATGGTCTGTGTAGCATGGACCTCCACCCCTGTTTGCTTTGCGACCGCAACCGCCTCCCTGTCCGACGGCAGTTTGGTTACCAAATCAAAATCCAGAAAGCGGCCACCGGCCGTATTTTTTAGGTGTATAGCCAACACATTTTTACCCGCGCGCAAAAGTGCTTTGCCTTTGGACGAAATGTCGAAGTATTCAAAGCGATGATTCCAGCCTTCTCTCTCAAAAATCGGTGAACCGTTCAGGTAGACCTCAATATTATCGTCGTGGTGTAATTTCAGATACAGTGGTTCGTCTATATTCACTTGGTCCAGCAAAAATTCCCGTCTTACCCAGATATTATCCGAATCCCAAAATGTCCCTCCTACGACTTTATTATCGGAAATGGGCAACGGTCCTTCCTTCCAGGCAGACGCTTTAAAGTCTAACGCACTCCATCCTTTATCTTGACCGTCCACTGTATAGCTCACCTGCGTTTTACCTTCTTCAGCATGCGGTATTATCGTTTTATAGTGAGGAGCGTCTTTACCCATGAAACGATATAAGGTACCATCCACCTCGATATAGCCGGTCAAGCCATGCGCAACGCCGGTCCAGTGTTCTGTCGCTTTATCCGTCAATACATCACTGGTCGACCAAATACTAAAATTTGGATTATGTGTAATCAGGGGATATGCCGGCGCTTTTCGAGCTTGGTTGTCCTGAGCATAAGCCGTTAATATACATAGCATCGAAGCGAAAAGCCAGAAGCATATGCCTTTTCCTTTCCTAAAATTGTTTGGTTCTATCATACTTTGATTTAATATAGTAACATATAGTTAATAACCGGTACGTAAAGATACAACAAGAAAGCCGCTTACAAGCACCACATAATATTCAAAAAATGGCAAAAATTGTTCATTTTTCCGGTTGCGGATAGACGCAGCCGCAGGACCAATAGCAGTGGTTGGATAAAAATCCTACCGGCCATGTTATCTTTCCCGGCTCCGATTATGCTGATGGCCGACGTAGGGGGAACGGTCTTTAGTGCCGCTTCTCCGCACAGGAAGGATGGTATAAACGATGACGGTAACATAGACTGCCACACGCCCTAAAAAAAGAATCCCCAGCACGTGAGTACCGGGGATCCGTCGTCCGACGTAAATCTGGATATGTTTTAATATTGTCCTGTATTCAGCATGACTAAGGTACAGGCCTCTACCGGTTCTATACCCGCTGCTTCGAGCTTCGCCTTTAGCTCTTCGTTTTCCGCCCCAGGATTGAATATAACCCGCTTCGGTTTGGTTTTCAGGATATAATCGTAATACGGAGCTTGATTCTGAGGCCCCACGTACATGGTGATGGTGTCTATATCGGGATGAATCTCGCCCATTTCCTCAATCTCCACGCCGGCGACCGATCCCTTTTTCCTTCCTACGTTAACAATCGGGTATCCTTTACGCACGAGTTTATTGGCAACCAGGTAAGCATACCGGGCAGGATTTGTACTTGCACCTAAAATAAGCGTCTTTTTCATCAGAATAGTTATAGTTATCTAAGCGTGTTTAAATTTTCAATTGTGTAGATGAGCTCGTAAGCTTTCAACACTTAGTGTCTCTCTCCTTGACAACAGTCCACATCAGTTAACGACAAAATCACCGTTGGCATTGTAAGCATTTTGCCTCAAAATAGGCATTTTTAAGATTTTATACAAGTCGTCCAATTTCACCAAACTTCCGTTAGCCATATTGGATAAGAGGACGATCGTAATATCATCTGTCAGGTCGCGGACATACAGGTTCCGGAAGCCATGCCACCACCCGGTATGATAGACAATCTGTGCCTCTTTGGGGGAAAATGTCCGCCATCCATACCCGTAGCTAAATAGGCTTTTCTTAGCATCATTTCGGGGAACGTATGCCGAATCGAGCATTGCTTTGCTGACAATACGCCCTTCTTTTAAGGCGATATCCAGCAAGAACAAGTCTTGAACGGTGCTATAAATGCCTTTGTCGCCAACGGGGCCGTCAAGATAGTTCTGCACGACGGAGCGGCGCCACACCTTGTCGTGGCCTACGACGTCTGTAGGTATCTTTTCGTATACCGCCTTCGAGAGTACCGCGGTATTTTTCATGCCGGCGGGATCAAATACGGTTTCTTTCATGTATACGCCAAAATCTTTACCTGTAGCCTTTTCGATAACCGAGGCTAAGACCATGAAATTCGAGTTGTTGTAATGAAACCGCCCGTTGGGCACACCATAGCGGGCGGGCTTGTGCTGGATAAGCAGATCCATGGCATCCATATTGCTCATACCTTTCTTTTTATCCTTCCATACGCCCTCCGCGAAATATATGTAGTTGGGCAGCCCACTGCGATGGGTCAACAGCATCTGCAGGGTTATACCGGGGTACGGAAAATCGGGAAAAAAGTCGTTTACGGTCTGATCTAGTTTCAGCGTACCATTTTCAACGAGCTTCAGTATCCCGAGGGCCGTTAAGGGCTTAGATACCGACGCCAACTCAAATTTAGAAGTGATTTTTAAACTGTCTTTCAACAGGTAGTCTGCCCAACCAAAAGAGTTCTGATAGATGATCTTCCCTTTCTTTGCGATAAGCACATTTCCATTAAAGGCCGATTTTTGATGAAGCTTCTGCATAAAAGCATCCACTTCCTTATCTGCGTCTGCAGGATCGTATTGCAACGCTATGCTGTCCTTTTCTTCCTGTCGTTGTTCTAACTGTCTTTGCTTTGCCTCGGGCGAAGAGCAGGCTCCCACCGCTACTACTACACTTATGACGGCGATGCTAAAAAAAAATCGTCTCACTAGTCTACCTCAAATTTACGTTACACATATCTGTTCTGAATTCTCCAAAATAGTATTAATAAACAGAAAAATCAACAAAAAGATCACAGTAAAGTGTTTACCGCATATTTTTTGCCGGAAATATCCGTGATGGAAGTTAGAAATTAGATGGGAGATGGGAGATGTGAGATTTGAGATTTGAGAAGTGAGTATTGAGAAGTGAGTATTGAGAAGTGAGAAATCTCACTCATCTAACTTCACCTCACGACTTTACAAATCCACTACTTTACGGCTTATAGCCATTTGCCAATAGCCATCTGCCATCCGCTATTAGCCTTTCACTTCACGACTTTACAAATCGACAACTTTACGGCTAAACTCTATGGAAAGGCAGCCTTGTGCGGGAGGAAAGGACCGGCATCGGTTCGACTGCGTCAGCGGGCCGCCATAATAGCCGTCAAGAACCGTTCCTTGTCTGAACGAAGTGAG
>NZ_VNHX01000018.1 GCF_008124885.1 Sphingobacterium allocomposti | reverse complement strand
TTTTGTTGGGTAGAGAGCATCCTGATGTCCGTTAAAGCCTACATTAAGATACGAAAAAAGGAGCAGAAAACTGCTGTTTTCCACTCCTTTTTTTAACCTTTTTTCTAAGGGGACTTTTTCAGTGCCCTTTGATAGGAGAGGCTCTTTTCCATGCTATATGGTACAGTTCGCTATTGGAACTTCTTTGCGTTTATTTTTCGTTCGTTCTCCGTCAGATAGATCTTACGCAGACGGATCGATTGCGGCGTTACCTCGATGTACTCGTCCGCCTGAATGTATTCCATACATTCTTCGAGCGAGAATTTGATGGCCGGCGCGATGCGCACGTTATCGTCCGATCCGGAGGCCCGCATGTTTGTCAGCTGCTTACCTTTTGTTACGTTGATCGTTAAATCGTTATCACGGATATGTTCGCCGAGGATCTGGCCTTCATAGATATCGACGCCGGGGTCGACAAAGAAGCGGCCGCGGTCCTGCAGCTTATCGATAGAATATGCGGTTGTGGTACCTGTATCCAACGAAATTAATACACCCGCCAAACGTCCCGGAATGGTACCTTTCCATGGTTCGTACCCTTTCAGCCTGTGGGCCATAACAGCTTCACCCGCTGTTGCAGTTAAAACGTTGTTACGTAGACCGATAATACCACGTGATGGGATCGAGAATTCCAGATGCTGCATTTCTCCCTTGCTCTCCATCACTAACAGCTCTCCTTTACGTTGTGTCACCAGCTCGATAACCTTACCTGAAACATCCGCGGGAACGTCAACAACCAATTCTTCAATTGGCTCACATTTTACGCCATCTATTTCCTTAACGATTACCTGTGGCTGGCCAACCTGCAATTCATATCCCTCGCGACGCATTGTCTCGATCAATACCGACAAATGGAGGATACCACGTCCGTATACGAGCCACGCATCGGGAGACTCGGTCGGCACAACACGTAGAGCAAGGTTCTTTTCCAGCTCTTTTTGCAAACGGTCATAAATATGTCTGGAGGTAACAAACTTACCCTCCTTGCCGAAGAACGGCGAATTGTTAATGGTAAATAGCATATTCATGGTAGGCTCATCGATATGCATGACCTCCAGTTGTTCCGGATTTTCAAAATCCGCAATTGTGTCGCCTATATCGAAGCCTTCGATACCCACCACCGCACAGATGTCGCCGGCGTGTACCTCTGTCACTTTAATACGTCCTAGCCCCTCAAAAACCTGCAGCTCCTTCACACGGGATTTCACAATCTTCCCGTCGCGTTTTACCAAGGACACCGGCTGATTTTCTTTGATGGTTCCGCGGGCTACCCGTCCGATTGCTATACGCCCAACGAATGTGGAATAGTCTAACGACGTCACCTGCATTTGCAATGTACCTTCGGAGACCTTCGGAGCAGGTATATGTGTTAATATAGCTTCTAAAAGGTCGGTAAAGTCTGTTGTGGGCTGCTTCCAGTCGGTGGACATCCAGCCTTGCTTTGATGAACCATAAAGAACAGGGAAGTCCAATTGCTCTTCGGTAGCTCCGAGATTAAAGAAAAGGTCAAATACATTTTCGTACACCTCGTCAGGCCGACAGTTCTCTTTGTCTACCTTGTTTACAACAACGATGGGCTTGATGCCCAATGCTAACGCCTTACCTGTCACGAAACGGGTTTGGGGCATAGGGCCTTCAAACGCGTCCACAAGCAACACCACGCCGTCAGCCATCTTCAATACGCGCTCTACTTCTCCTCCGAAATCGGCGTGACCAGGAGTATCGATAATATTAATTTTGGTGTCCTTATATTTTACCGATACATTCTTTGAAACGATGGTTATTCCGCGCTCCCGCTCCAAGTCGTTGTTGTCCAGAATGAGCTCACCTGCATTTTCGTTTTCACGAAACTGATTGGTGAAATATAAGATTTTATCAACGAGGGTAGTTTTACCGTGGTCAACGTGTGCGATGATCGCAATATTTCTGATGTTTTGCATTGAGCGATAATGTATTATAAAAATTTTGAGGTGCAAAGATAATTATTTTGCCCCTCAAATTTTTATTTTTTGGATTATTATTTTATTAAGCCGCTCATCTTCCCGCTGTCTCGCCGCTCACCGGATTGTTTATTTTTCCGATAAACAGGACCAGATTGCTTTTGTTTTCTTTGATAACGAATATAAAAGGCCGATCAAATCTCACTTCTGGCGGCGTACTCGTTACCTCTACACCTACACTTGTTACCGCAGCAGCTTCCGTCCCCTCCTCATCCACCTCGATAAACGCTTTATGCTTCACCTCCGAAATTTTTGCAGGTTTGTCCGAAAGGTTTGAAAAATCAGCATCATCTTGGAAGGCCATCCCCATCCCCATTTGTGTCAGCACGTCGTTTAGATCCTGCTCATAGTAGAACTTAAATTTGGGGAGGTACAAATTCATCAACGTCGGCTGAAATTTCGCAGACTCTGACCCTAAGGCTCCGATAAACTCCGCCAGCTTCACGGCACTCCAATTCCCTCCGAGTGCATCTGTAGGCTGTATTAGCAACATGCTGAACCGTTTGTTCGTATATGGTATTTCGATAGCCAGAACACCCGCGGGGCCCATTGTCAACATGCCGTAGGAATGTCGCCTGTGCATAAAATCGGCCTGAACGGTCCCGCCCGTAGGAAGGTGAAAGGCCGCTTTCTTTGTGTCTTTCTTATCGAACTTTTGCTCCCACATCCCTTTAAAATATATAGCGTTAATGAGATAAGCGAGATCCCGTGCGGACGTAGATTCGAGTATTTTATCAATTTTGCTCCTCGTCTTCTCTTTCACCCAATTGTTGACAACATCCTTCGCGTTCGGGTCTGAAAAATCCAATTTCCCTACTCTAGCATCATAAAACTGCTCGTTTATTTTCAGGAAATCCGGGTTCACCGGCACGTTTTGGCTGTGCCAAATGGCATTTCCGATATGCAGCTCTGTTTGCGATTCTACCAAAGGAAGCCCTTTAATCAGCGTCTGGTAATAAGTGTTGAGCTGTGCGTCGCCGATCTGATCAAATCTGAAAACTTTAGAAATAGCTTCTTTTGTTTCTCCACCAGCCCCATTATAGACCATCGCCATGGCAGTGCTAATACCAAAAGGAGAAAGGAACGCATTGTTACCGTTATGCGAGTCCTTTGTCACTTCTAGAAAAAAGTTTGCGGTGAACGCATTGGTCCGCTTAATTTGCTGCTGATCCGTGTCGCTGAGCTGTAGTTCTTGTCCGGGAATATAATTACCGTTATCACCCTTTTCGCATGACATAAAGGTGGCTGTGGATAACATCGCCGTAAGTATTACGTTCTTCATAATTTTACCGTTAAACTGCTTAATATTTAAACATAACGAGAAATGATCATGAAATGCGACAGCGCTTCGCGGCTTTAAATCACCCCAAGGTCTTTACCTACTTTCGTAAACGCGGCAATCGCCTTGTCCAGGTGCTCCACTTCGTGGGCGGCTGATATCTGTACGCGGATACGTGCCTTTCCCTGTGGCACAACCGGATAGTAGAATCCGATCACGTAGATACCCTCTTCGAGCATCCTCGCAGCAAATTCCTGCGCGAGTTTAGCCTCATACAACATAACCGGCACAATCGGATGGAACCCAGGTTTAATATCAAACCCGGCTGCTACCATCTTTTCACGGAAATAACCTGTGTTATGCTCAAGCTTATCGCGCAGATCGGTCGTTTCGCTCAGCATATCCAATACAGCCACGGAGGCTCCCGCTATCGCCGGAGCCAGCGTATTTGAGAAAAGATAAGGACGCGAGCGTTGTCTCAACATATCGATAATTTCTTTACGTCCCGACGTGAAGCCACCTGACGCGCCGCCGAGTGCCTTGCCCAGTGTCCCTGTAATAATATCTACACGATCCATCACATCGAACAGTTCGTGTGTACCGCGTCCTGTTCTACCGATAAAGCCTGAACAATGGGACTCGTCGATCATTACCAATGCTTCGTATTTGTCGGCCAGATCGCAGATCTTATCCAGGGGTGCCACGGAGCCGTCCATGGAGAAAGCACCGTCGGTGACGATGATCTTGTGCCGTGCCCCTGCTGCGGCCTTTAACTGCGCTTCTAGATCGTCCATATCGCAGTTCTTGTACCGAAAGCGCTGCGCCTTGCATAAACGGACACCATCGATAATAGAAGCGTGGTTCAGCTCGTCAGAAATGATAGCATCTTCCGCTCCGAATAGTGGCTCAAACACTCCTCCATTCGCGTCGAACGCGGCTGCGTATAAGATCGTATCTTCTGTACCTAAAAAGGTGGAAATCTTGGTTTCTAACTCTTTATGTAGGTCCTGTGTTCCGCAGATAAATCGTACCGACGACATTCCATATCCATGCGAATCAATAGCCTTCTTCGCTGCTTCTATTACCTTGGGATGAGAAGACAGCCCCAGATAGTTGTTGGCGCAGAAATTTATCACTTCCTGCCCTGTATTCACCTGAATGTCTGCCCCCTGCGGCGTGACAATGATTCGCTCTTCCTTATATAAACCCGCCTCCTTGATGGCTGCAAGTTCTTTTTCCAATGCCGGTTTTAACGTTTTGTACATATTAGAAATTAAAAGTTAGAATTTTTAAAAATTAGACGTTAAAGTCAATGATCAAAAGACGTATTTTGATACTACGAAGATAGCGCTTATTTTAGAATAACGCAGGAAAGGCTCCACGACAAAATCCGTTTTCAGAAAAAAGTTATTTTTTATCCGGAAGTTTCGGCAGGCGCAGCCTGGCAAAATCGCTTTGGCTCTCAGAATACGAATATGACAAATGACAACCGGCGTGCACACCGCAGGAAGCTGGCGGGGCGCACTGTTTATTCGTAGCGCAGAGCCTCTACGGGGTCGAGTTTCGAGGCTTTCGACGCCGGGTAATACCCCGAGATCATGCCCACCCCTACGCAGACGGATAGTCCCAGTAACATCCACTTCCACGGCACAATAAAGTCTGCTCCCAATGTTAACGCGAGCAGGTTGCCTATGGCAATACCGAGAACGATGCCCGCGATTCCGCCCATTACGCATATTACAATGGCCTCCATAAGAAACTGCTTCCGGATAACGGTCGGTGTTGCTCCTATCGCCTTACGGACACCTATCTCCCGGGTGCGCTCGGTTACGGAAACCAGCATAATATTCATGAGACCTATAGAGGCTCCAACCAGCGTTATAAAGGCGATAACGATTGCGCCGACGGTGACTAAAGCCAGATTTTGCATCAATATCTGGGCCACCGCATCGGACTTTACAATTTCAAAGTCATTCGTTTGTTTCGCGTTTAATCCGCGCACCTTCCGAAAGGTCGCAATAGCCTCCCCCTCTGCGCCATCCATCTTAAAGGGATCGGTTGTCATCACCGTGATGGTATAGGAGGGGTTAACCTGTCCCATCATAGCCCTACCGCGGGATAAGGGGACAAAGCAGGCTTTATCTGCTCCGAAACCCGCGCTGGACCCCTTACTTTCGAGCACGCCGACAACGGTAAAACGATCGCCACCCAAGGTTATATATTCCCCGACAGGGCTCTTGTTGTTCTTAAACAGCTTGCTTTTAACCTCCTGACCGATGATCACCACACTTGTGGCATTATCAACATCCTGAGCGGTCAGGTTCCGGCCGTCTTCCAATTTGTATCCCGATGTCTGGAGGTAGTTTTCGTCGACACCAAGCACACCGATGTTAGGATTGGTCTTTTCGGCCTTATATTTTGCCGTGGCTCCCCATGTGACATTTGCGCTCAACGATACCACGGCGTCGAAGTCGAAGCGACGCTTAAAATCGAGCGCGTCCTGATACGTTATAGAAGGAAACACCTTGGCCTGACTGCCGGAGTCGCCTATGCGGACATTCACGCCCCGATTCCGGATATTAAACGAGTTGGACCCCATCGATGAGAAAGAGTTCGTGAGCGAGCTCTGGATAGCATCTATAGAGGTTAATACTCCGATCAGCGCCATAATACCGATTGCGATGATTAACGCCGTTAAAAAGGTACGCAACTTGTTGCTGATAATCGATTGCAGCGCAAGTTTGACATTCTCGACGTAAGACATGTTAACGGACATGGCAAGTTGTTTTCACCAAAGTACGGTAAAAAGTAAAAATTTAAAAGTAAAAAATTTAAAAAGAGGCGTTTCCCGACGGCTACTCTATACGCTTCCAGGTCTCCGTTCTGCCGAGGAGCGACACGCCTAGATATCCTCTAATATCCAGCTTGTCGGGTCCCTTAACCGTCATTTTACAGCTATACGTTTTCCCCGACTTCGGGTCGTAAATCTGTCCTCCCGAATAGTTCTGTCCATCCCTCGTAAAGCCGGACAGAATTTCAAGCCCCTGAATCTTTCTGTTCCGCAGCTTCGCGTCAGGATTTTTTTCGTCTTTTTTGTTCGCGTCCTTGATCCAATAGAGTTTACCGAAGTATTTATCTCCCTTTTTGTAAATCTCTATCTTTCCTTCTCCGCTTGGATTTTGCCACTTCCCGAGTATGGGGTCGGCATTCTGCGCAAATGCAAAAATAGAAACAAGCAAGGCGCAACAGGTCGTCATTAAACTTTTCATCTTTCCGAATATTTTTGGTTATTCTTTCGTGTTTCTCTTTCTGACAAACGTATTCATTCGCAAAAGCTTGAGCCAGCAAGTGGATAACTGCGATCCTTGACGTTTGTCACGAAAGTTTCGTTTATAATCGTTCCTTTAAAGATAGACAATTTTCCGCAGAATGTCGGCGTCCATCTCCGGACTTTTTATATCTTTTTTTATAGACATAATTTTCTGTTTTTTGGCATTTTTTTTGACCAGTCATACACATTGTTAGATGTAAACCATAGCGTATGCGATTTATTATCAGTTTGTTTATTACGGGCCTTGTAATTGCTGTAGCAGCATTTATTGTTCCGGGAGCTCAGGTGGCAGGATTTGGATGGGCAATAGTAACCGGTTTGGTCATAGGATTTGTCAATGCCGTTGTAGGTGGCATCTTACGGATTTTCACGTTTCCGCTAAACTGGCTTACGTTCGGCTTGGTGTCGTTTATTATTACGGTGCTCATGATCATGCTGACGGACAACCTTATGGGAAGTAAATTCGATGTAAGCGGCTTCTGGACGGCGACGCTTTTTGCGATTGTTGTGGCAGTGATCGAGATGATTATGGGGCGGATCATGGGCGATAAGGCCGATTGATCAGCGTCTCCTCTTATCTTTCACAATGATTGCCCGGTATTCCGGAAATTGCTTTAGCAGCCTTTTACCCTCGCGGCTACCCAGGACCATGATCGACGTGCTCAGAAAGTTGGCAAATTCGGCGGAAGGGCCCGACACGGTAACGCTAGCCAGTTCACTGGATGGCCATCCCGTTTTAGGATTAATAATATGTGCATAACGTTTGCCGTCTATCTCGGCAAACTTTTCATTGTTCCCAGAGGTAGCAACGGAATTAAAGGTGATGTGTAGTATCCTGGACACGTCGTATGCCTTGAACGGGTTACGCACGCCGATCTTCCAGGGCTGACCGTCAGGCTGTGTGCCCCAGGCGGAAAGGTCTCCGGAGGCGTTAACAATTCCTCCCCTTACGCCCAAGGCCCGGAGGAGCTCTCGGCCTTTATCTGCTGCATAGCCCTTGCCAATTGAACCGAAGCCTATTTTCATGCCCTTCTTCTCCAGAAAAATGGTTTTTTTCACGGTGTCTAAGACAATATGCCGATATCCGACACGCTTCACCGATCGACGGATTGCCTCGTCAGACGGCAGCCGATCCATGCTTCCATCAAATACCCAAACTTTGTCCAAAGCAGCAATACTGATGTCAAACGCCCCGTCAGTAAGTTGGGAATAATGGATGGCCCGGCGTGTAAGCTCAAAAACTTCGTCATCCACTTTCACAGGGCGGATGCCGGCGCACCTGTTTACCTCGGAAATCTGTGTATGCGGACGCCACTCGGAGATGAGGTTTTCGATACGTTCGATCTCTGCAGCGGCCTTGTCAATATACTGAAGAGCCTGTGTACTGTCCCGATCGACGACGGTGATATCGAAAAGCGATCCCATCTTGGTGAGCTGCTTTTTGACCAGAAGCTGGGCGTCAGCCGTCGGGACACCTATACCACAAAGGAAAATCAGTATTACCGTTACACACTTCATCATCACGTTAATAACAATCCGTGAGAATTTGCCTGCCATAAGAGGTCAGATCTTTAGCACATATCCCCGCAAGAAGCTGTTCTATATCTTTCTGCATAGCCAGCGATCCACAGATCATGACAACACCGCCGCTCTCTAGCAGGTCACGGAAAAAATCTGCATCTTTCCGTACCAGGTCCATCACGTACTGCGGATTGTCGCCACGCGAAAAAGCAATGTTAAAGCCAGCTAACCTACCGTCCGCGATTTCCTGCTGAGCAAACCTATGATATTGCTCGGTGAGCGCGTTGCCGTGGCGAAAGCCGACATAAAGACGGATTGGTCGTTTCTTCCTGTTTTCCGCAATCATGCCCAAAAACGGAGCAATACCGGTGCCGTTGGCAATCATCGCAACTGCAGGTGCCTTGGTAGGAAAATGAAATCCCTTATTGACTATTATCCGGCCTTTGATCCGCGCTTCTTTCTCTAAACGATAAAGGAAAGAGGAACCCAGCCCATCCGGATGCAGCTTAACCATCAGCTGTATATCGTTTCCGACCTTCGCGATGGAGTACAGCCGCTCGCGGCCATCGTCGCCGGGATAAATGGCCAGGAGGTCACCCGACTGAAACGAGCGTCTGCGTTGCGGCCGAAGCACCACCCTAAATGTTGCATTATCCTCACTGACGGCCGTCTTTTCGAGAACAGAAAAGGTTTTTAGACCCGTTATTTTAGAGGTATATAGCGCTGGAGTAAGGTCGATACGGAAAGGCATTTGACTGCTCCAGGCACGGCCCCAACTTAAGAATTCCTCGACCGACCGATCGTTGACCGTACAGACGCCGAGCTGCTGTACCGCCCAGCCTTGCTTTGACAACAGCGTATCGACGCTTTTGGCGTATGCACAAAAATCCGGATAAGCCTTTGATCCGAATCCGACTACCGAATACCGCACAGAATGGCGCTGCGGAAATTTCGAAACGAGCTTTTCAAACTGTACCGCGTTAGCCGGCGCCGTTCCTAAACCATAGGTTGAGCTGAAGATTAGGAGATGTGTGGCCTCCGGAAAGTATGCAAACCTGTTCATGTCGGTGAGAAAAGATTTTTGTCCCAAGGCAAGCAGCTGTTGATGTATTTTGTTGGCGAAAAACCATGTACTGCCATTTTCCGACCCTACTAAGATAACGTAATTCGCATTCGACGGGTTGAACTTGTTTTTGACTGTTGTTCCTTTCCTCCGGATGGTTATGGCAAAGCCGGTATACACAAAAAACAGGATGTTCAGCGATGCAAAACCTAGGATAACGGCCCAGATTACGCTTGTTCGTCCCGTGTGAAGGTCGAGGCTGAGCTTTTCAAGCAGCAGGCTATAGGGATACCGGATTTCTTCGACGATTGTGCCCGTAATCTGGTTAACCACCAGCTCGCGATCCCTGAGCTTCAGCACATAGTGTTCCTCCGGATCGTCCGGTACGAAGGGAAACTCTACTTTCTCCACGTCGGCAAGGAAAGTCTCCTGAAATACAGGAAAATCTACTGCTTGCCTGCCTTTCGTATCTTCACTGGCGACGATAGTAGCAATATTTCTATTTTGGCTTCCCACCAATCCCATTCTGACCATAAAAAGATAGGTGCCCGTTAAGGCAAGCAACAATACGGGAATAAGGAAAAGACGCCCGGTGACTACATGGAAATACTGGGAAAACGAATCTTTGTTGATCTTAGCAAAAAAATTCCGCAGGCCCTGCTGGCGTTTTGCAATCAGAACAACGCCTGAAATCGTGATGAGAAACAGTAGAAAGGAAACCACCCCCACAATGGCCCGGCCTGTCTCCTTGAGGAAAAGAGATCGGTGCAGCGCTATGTTCCATTGGACGAAGTCGCTTTGAGGTTTTAGTTCTCCAAGCATGGCGCCTGTCCTCGGGTCGATGTACCCCTTTACAGGCTCGCCGTTCTCGTCGAATGCATCGATTGCAACAAACTGATTATGGTCTACCGTTAGCTCGACGACTTCAGGATAGGTTTCCTGCAGCGCGTCCACGGTCTGGGCCAAGGTTATTTCCCCGAAGTCCCTCACCTTAAAGCCATATGTTTTTTCTTCGACGGCAGCGAAGGCCAGGATCACACCTGTAACCGATAGAATCAGCAAAAACAGCGAAGAGACAAGGGCTAAGGCCAGATGGGCATAGCGCCAGATAGATAGCGTCATCCTCGCAGCTTTATTGCACCTTGCTTAGTTTAACAAAACGGATATATCCACTACCCTCCGTACGTTTTACCAGCCCCTCAGGCGTTACCGCGAGCTCCACGTCTTTAACATGGTATTTCTGTTCCTCTACGGCCGACTCAAAGCGCAGTTTATATCCTTTATTCAGTTTTGAATCGTCGATTTCAAGGGTGCGCACGGCGCGGTCGCCCCCGCCCACGGACGCTCCGGTAACTGTATTGATTTTTTCCCGCGTCTTTGTCTGGAACTTATACCATTCCTTTAAGGTGTTGAACCACTGTTTGTCAGGGCCAAGTACGGCAAGTGTTTTTTCATATTCACCTTTGGGGTTGACCAGGGAAACAATGACATAGGCTTTTTCACCCTGATAAGCGGTCATTTGAATCATGCACTTGTACTTGCTGGTTTGCGCCAGCGTGAAATTTGCTACAAAGCAGAAAACAAACGCTACCGCCACTTTGTGTACTATTTTCATTATCAATTTTATTTGGCACACGACAAAACTAGCGTCATGTACTGTACAACTTTATTTTAAACCGTTCATAACATCGAAGAGGACTGGTTTTAAAACGTCATCCGACGACATCCCTCTTTTAAACGTTATTTCAACAACATCGGCAGGAGACCCAAGGGCCCCTCTCCGATAAATCTGAAAACGAATAGACGAGCTGAATTTACCTTGCAACTTCTTTCCGTCCTAACCGTAGTTTCTCCCTCGTCCTCGTCGAATGACGGTGAAGGGGATTACTTTAAGAAATCGACAGACACGTTGTTGCTTTTCAGAAAGTCGTTCTCCTGAGCAAGCTCATACGCGGTTTCATCAAACTCTGTTCTCAAGTCTTTTTTTGCGCCCAGCGCTACCAGCGTCTTGAGCAGCTCATCGTCTTTCGCTATTAAAGCCGCTTTGTGCAACGCTGTTGTTCCTTCGGCGTCCTGAGCGTTGATATCGGCACCTAGAGCTGCCGCTTTTTTAACGAGGGAAACGCTCTCTTTCGCCACGGCCAGGTGAAACAGCGAGCTTCCGTTGCCCTGCGGCTTCGTTACATCCAGTCCGTGATCTTTTAATAGAGCCAACTTCTCTGAAAAGTCGTCTACCTGCGGGCGACCAGACGCAGCGGCCTCCGGCCGTTGGCCCTGAGGAGCGCCCATCAAACCTCCGGCTCTGCCTTCGCGGAACGAGTTAAACCAATAAGACGCCAGGTTGTTTCCATCCCGATCAACCACCTGTACATCGGCACCTTTTTTTAATAACAACGCCACCACTTCCGCGGAGCTGTTGGCCACGGCCTTGGTCAATGCCGACTCGCCTTTATCGTTGACCGCATTAATGTCTGCAGTTTTTTCTATCAGCGTGGCAACCAATTCCGCGTCTCTTCCGGCAGCGGCATTCATCAACACCGTATTACCTTCTAAATCGCGTTTGTTGACGTCCACACCCTTCTCGAGAAAGTACTGGATTACCTCTGCATTGGGGCGGCGAACCAGCGGATGTAGAATTGTGGCGCCGTCTTTCGGATAGATCGCTTTCGGGTCGAGCTTAAGTTGTTCTACCAAATATTGATAGGTTTCAAGGCCGTTTTGGTGCATCCGTGAACCTTGTGTCGCAAAGAACAAGGCATTGTTCGTCGGCTTTATACCTTTAGCCACCAATTTTTCCATCAATGTCCTGTTGCCCAATTTCGCGGCATAGTCCACCGCCGTACTTCCGTATTCATCGGTGTCCGCATATGACAGCCCTTTAGACACAAGATAGTCAGATTTGGTAAGCTCGGGGTCTGTGGCGATCCCCAGCAATAACAACGTGGCACCATCGCCAAATTTCTGCTTCGGATCTACGCCCGCTTTAAAAAGGGCCTCCAGCACCGCCAGGTTATCACTGCTGTTACTTACGGCAGCATTCTCGGCCACAGAACGGCCGTGACTGTCATTCAGATGTATGTCTGAACCCTTTTCGATAAGGTAGGCCACTAAATCTGCGTTTCCTGTTCCCGCGGCCCAGTGCAGGTAGGAAGCACTGTGATGGGTCTTTTTGTGGACACCATTACCGTCGTATTCGACCATAAACTTAATAGTTTCCAGGGGAGCCCCATTCAGAATAGCTCTCGCTGTCGGGTCCCAGGAAGCTGCATCGGGCTCAGACGGGCTATTGCCTTTGGCTATTTCCGCTTTTACCTGTTCAATGGATGGTTTGGATTTCCAGAAATCGGGGTTCATTAGGGTATTGGAAGGAGCCGGTTGCTGCGCGGAAACAGTCAACGTTGCGAGCAGGAATGCGGATAAAATGATTTTTTTCATCTCTATTTTCTTTATAGTCAGGTAAAGCAAAGATACGCTTTACCTGATCTCATTGTTATACAATTAATAAGAACCAATATAATGCGCAAAAGAATATCCTTTTAATTTGGCTCCTTTTGTAACCTCTCCCGTTTTCCAATTGATCACCCACAAGTTGCCATCTTTGCCGGACGGAGATATCGGCGCGTAGACGTAATCGCCTACAGTAGTAATGTTCTGATATTGCCCTATAGCTGTAGACAAATCCTCATCGGCTTGTTGTATATCCGTGGTTATCGGCGTTGCTGTCTTGGCATTTAAATCGATCAATGCCAGATGAGCCCCACTTCCCCCTCTTCTATACAATACCACACCGATACCGCCTTTGATATATTTCCATACGGCTATGCCCGCATCATTTATACCCAAAGCCGTGTTCAGATTGAATTCATAAGAATCGTCATATTTATTGGTCGAACTACTAATGCGCAATATTTGATGCCCTGTACCGTGTGAAGCAGCCGCTTGGTAAACATGGCCATCGTCTGCTACATATTGATTTTTAGTTCTATAACCGTGATTATTAACGTGTGCTACTTCAGAAATGATAAATTCAGGGTTTCTGAACGACGGATAATCCATCACTAGCGTCACCGTTCCTATCTCCCTATTTGGATCAGTTGTTGTCCAAACGACCTGACCATTCGAATTTAATGTTGGCTTGGTAGGGTCTATCTTGCTCACATTACACCCGATATAAACCTTATCCTGCGCCTTATTTAGTACCGGCACATCAACACGACCCAATGTGTACCCCTGTGCAGCAAGCGCATCGGGAAATGCTACAGGGACTTGACGCGTATTGGTCATCCCAGGATCCTTAAGGTCCAAAGAAACAATAGAAACCGTCCGCACATTACGTACAAACGTGGCATTTAGCCCTGTTCCGGTGTATTCTGTGGTTAATGTTTCGCCATCTGAATTAACCGCGATACCGATCTCATCTGTTGATTTAACCCACCGCGGGTTGTTCCCCAATATGGGCTGAGTATTGACCTGTCTTCCGACCATTTCATAGTTGCTCTGACCATTTACAGCATAGCTTGAAAATACGCCGGCATCATCCCCGGTATACTGGATATCCCATAAGGTTGATCCATCTTCAGACGCTTGTATACGGGATGTACGGGGAGAAGTAATTTGAAAGCCTCTATTTGCTCCAGTGTGGATATCCAATTCAAAAGTGGGGTCTATGGCCTGCTCGTGGGTTATACCATAGACGAAAATACCACCGTTACCATTAGCTGATGTAGGAGGCGCTCCCCCCGTCCCACTGGATTGCGCAGCAGCCAAGGTAATCCACCGTGTGCCTTCTTGTCCTCCCGGCTCGTCGGGATTGGGATCATTGTTTTTAGAACAACCAGCCAAAGATATGCTTGCTATAACTGCGCCATAAAGAGCCGTTTTGAATAAATTATTTTTCATACTATTAAGTAATTTATATTTTTTATAAAAATTTGTTGATCGTGTAATTTAGCTTTAGATATATACCCCTACCGGGCTTCTGTTTTTTAAAATTATCGTACAGCTCGCCATTAAACATATTTTTTATGTCAACACTAGCCACAAGCCTTTGCGACGGAAAACGGTAGCTCATCCCCAGGTCATGCATATATTGCGTAGGCGTAATCCCCCAGTTTGGATTGCCCCAAGCAATATTATAGGAATGCACATAACCAAAATTGTAGTACAAATTCAATACGGATTTTTGTTGAAAAACATTATTCAATCGATACTGTGTATTCAAGTTGATATTAAAGTAAGGCTCGTTGGCAACCTGCTGATTATGGTAAGGGCTTGGATTGCCCTGATCGTCAAATTCCTGCTTGTAAAGGTTGTTAAACTTGGAAAAGTTAAACACGGTATTCCACCTGTTATTCCATATGTATATTATCTCTGCTTCAAAACCTCGTGCCTGGGTCATACCGAGATTGATAAATCTTGTGACATCCAACGTTGCATTATCAACGTTGTCGATTTCGGACGCGTCGAGTGTTTCTGTTGCTATTTTATCATAGCCGTTACGCCAAAATGCGCTGGCATACACGGATACTCTATGTTTGTCAAAATCGAAAGCGTCCGTACGGACGCCCAGATTAAAGTTTGCGTTCCTCTCCGGTTTCAGATCAAGATTTGAGATGATATTTTGTTCGGGCTCTCCAAACATCTGTGTTTCGGTCGGAGAAACGTACGAATTTTCATGCGATGTTACCAGATACAATCTGGAAGCAAATTTAAACGCCAGTGCGAAGGCATATCCGATGTTGTCTGAATAAATAGAGGTATCCCTGCTATGGATGACCTGCTGTCCGCCTTGATTCACGAAATCCACTCTTCGTTGATTATTGCGGTCTCCCGTGTATTTCAGTTGGGCGTTTGTTCTCACCCTATCCTGCCAAAACTGAGCTTCATAGTTAAATGCCAATATATTCTGAATATTTTGGCTGGTAGTCACCAAATCTTTGTCAACCGGGTTCAATAAATCATTATCATCTCTATCTGTTTTTCGATAGGTATGGTTTAGCGACAATCTATGTCCGGGGAGTACGGTATAGGCTAAGTTGGAACGCGAATTGATTATGTTCCGGTCCACGCTAGTCATCGTTGGCCTTCCCTGTTGCGCCATATAGCGTATCTGACCGAGTTCATCCGTATAAATCCTCCGAAGGGGTTTACGCTCGCCATCGTCGATTATCTCACGAATCGTGTTATCCCAGTTGTACAGATAAGTCACGGTATCTTGCAAATAGGTATTCCTGTTGCTCGCTGTAGCGTTCACATTTAAGGTCAGCCCTTCCACAAACAAATTGTTTTTAAGATAATTTAGGCTAAGGACATTGGCCTTGCTTTCATTAAAACGTCCTACATAAGGTGTTGCCATAGATATGCCATGTGGCACTTCTGCATAGCTTTTGGAAATGTTATATCCGAGGAAAAAGACATCCGCCCATTTGACGTCTGTAAAGCCAGCTTCAAAACGCCCTCCTGTTGAATAATAGACGTTGTTGAAACGTTCGGCTCGAAACGGCCGAGTTACAGCTCCCCGGTAATCTACATAAGTCGTCGATTCTCCCCACGTTGTATAGCTATTGTCTGAATGCGTGTGAAAGCCGCTTCCGCGAAAAGTAAATCCAGATTTATTATCTCTATAAATTGCACTTGCATCGGTATTATAGGTATTAAAAGACCCATAGGATGCCGCGACAGTTATATTATTTTGGGAAAAATCTTTCTTCAAGACAACATTTATCGCTCCACCGATATAATTTCCTGATAAATGTGCGGGTAACACACCTTTGTAGACTTCGATTCGTTCAATCATCGCCGGCGGAATATTATTCAAATTAAAAGATGAGCCAAAAGTCGAGGATTCTATACCGTCTATGAATATCCCGATAGTACTCCCGGACATCCCGTTCAAATTATAATCTACCTGTGAACCCACACCACCATTTTGTCTTACGCGCACACCGACGGCGCGATCCAAAAGTTCGTTGGTCGTGAGGTTTCTAAGCGAGGCTTCTTTGGTTTCGATAACCGCGACTGCAAATCCGCTTGTTTCTATATCCCTTTTCACGGTCTTACCCTCTATTCGTACATCTTCAATACCGATCGTTCCTTTTGCTTTCACCGTTATATGGCGTTCCTGCACTTCCTGGTCGATATTTATGGCAATCCGTTCACGGTGTACTTCTACGGAGCTTACTTCCAGCATATGTTTTCCATAGGGAACGCGATCTAAGACATAAGCGCCTCTTTCATCCGACATGACGGTCAGTGCAGTTCCTATAACTTTCAGTGTCGCCCCATTAACCGCGTCGCCACCGGATGTCCTCACCACTCCTTTCAGCGTCCCAAACTGCGCAAAAGCCGAAGTAAACGCGCTAAAAAATAGGATTACGGAAAAAAGCTGTTTCATTATACTAGATTAATGTACTATATTTGAACGTCTTTAGATCAAGTCTAAATTAGAGGACGACGCAAAAATAGAATTAATCTAAATAGCGTAGATGATAAAATTGGAAAATAATTATATAACTTCCGAAAATTATATCCCTTCAAAAAACGCGAGAAATTTTGAGAGGATCCATACGTCATTGGCATATGCCGTACTAGCCGAAAACGACAGTTTCGATTTGACATTTCCCGCTGCGGGGTACATTAATATATTCTGCCAGGTTTCCGTCCCTTTTTTTTACCACTTGGATAATTCACCCATAAGTGCTGAACAGAACGAAAGTATTATCCAGCAAATTGGCCCTGGGCAGCGATTCCGGCTAAAAGGGGCTCCCAGCAGCGAAGGCATGATGGTGGTTTTCATCCCTGAAGAAACGTTAACGGGCCCTCTTTGCCAGTTTTTACATGGCCGTGTAGCCGTCGCAGACACCAATCGCCTGCACCTCTTAAAACAGTTGGCTTTCGATCACCACCGATCCGAACATATCGCCAAAAGTATCCGTATGCAAAGCATCTTACTCGATGCACTGGCCCTCCAGCTCGAGGCGGTCTCATCCGGCACGGATACGGCCATTCA
Source organism: Sphingobacterium allocomposti (assembly GCF_008124885.1). Classification (GTDB taxonomy): domain Bacteria; phylum Bacteroidota; class Bacteroidia; order Sphingobacteriales; family Sphingobacteriaceae; genus Sphingobacterium; species Sphingobacterium allocomposti. The sequence goes on along the minus strand of NZ_VNHX01000018.1, from coordinate 81,960 downwards.
CACGCCCTTATTGGAGAAGATCATGCAAGCGCAGAAACTGATCGAGCAGAATCTGTCCAGAAGCTATACCATCAGCGAGCTTGCGAAGGCTGTAGGAACGAACGAGCAGTATCTAAAAAAGTATTTTAAGCAGCACGTCGGCAAGACGATCATGCATTACACGCTGGAGACGAAAATGCTTTATGCCAAGAAGCTGATCTTAAATGACGACGTGCGGATCGCCGATGTGGCCCGGATGACCGGTTATAAGCATGCCACGCACTTCAGCATGAGTTTCAAGAAGTTTTTTGGGATATTACCTACCTCCCTCCGTTATCTTGTTTTCCTGCTACAGGGGGCTTCCGTAGAACTTACGGAGTTTGAAATACTCACGTTATTGCTGTGATGATAGAAGAAGCCTTAATGAAGACAATAAAAACCCGGCATCGCGACGCATAAGGTTTAAGAAAACAGACAAGCCAACATGACATTGGCATGCCAACCAAGCAAGGGAACTAAAATAGCAAAACAAATAGGGTTGCATACTATTGTGAATTTCTGGGTTCGGTAAAGAAACGCGGTCAAAGCTTTCTTTTGGTGCGTCCTGGGCTTCGACAGGCTCAGCCTGACATTGTCGAAGGACAACACATTTTCATTAAATGGTGTGTTCGACAAGCGCAACATGACAATTTTTTACCGTCGTTCCCTCAGATATGTATCGTATCTGGATAATTTATCATTCCTAAGTCCTATCTGGGCCGAACCATAGAGCGCGTGTGTTTCTATAGATACGATGTTAACGAGTAGCAGAATCACAAATACGAGATCGCCAAGAGAGGTACGACGCGACAACCGGACGCAGTGAGCTCATGAATGCCTTTGAAGACAGACACGATTGTAACCAGATTGCATTGCCGTCATCCTTACTCCGTGCGGGGATGGTGACGACTTACTTAGAAGGCCGTCTATCGGGGTATACCGCTAGACGGCCTATCTTTTTAGTCAAATCTCCAGCGGACGAACGCTTCAATAGCTTCGTAATCCGCAAGTCCCAGTTTATGGTAAAGTTCAGCAGTCTCGCTCGTGCGGTCTTCCGCCCGCACCCAGAACTCACGGGGATCATCCCCCGGGAACACCGGCACATCTTTCTGCGACTGATGCTTAAAGATCGCTAGCCGCTTCCGTTTTACCTCCTGCGGCGATAGCGGCACGGCCATCTCAATCTCGTGTATCGGATATTCGTGCCAAGCTCCGCGGTATAACCATAACCAGCAGTCTTTTGTCCACTCGTCTGTTTTTGATAGGCGCTTCAGTGCTTCAAATAGGATATCAAAACACACCTTATGTGTTCCGTGCGGATCGGCGAAGTCGCCCGCCGCAAATACCTGGTGCGGCTTCACCTTACGCAGCAGCTCGATGGTCTGCTGAATATCGTCTTCGTAGGAGACGTCTTTGGAAAACTTTCCGCGATCGTAAAACGGAAGGTCCTGAAAATGAATGTTCGCGTCGGGAAGTCCCACAAAACGGGCCCCGGCAATGGCTTCTCCTTTACGGATAAGCGCTTTAATGGTACGGATAATCTCAGGGTCGACCTGGTTCGGCTGCTTGCTCTTGAAAAACTCCCGGGCTTCGTTATATATCCGTGTTGTTACGCCATTGTCGTCGTCGATCGCCTTGGCAAAATCCTGAACAAACTCCAGGTAGCGAAGTACGTCATCGTCCCACACAGCCGTGTTTCCAGACGTTTGGTACGCCACATGGACATTGTGTCCCTGGTCTGCCAGACGAATGAAGGTACCGCCCATTGAGATGACATCGTCATCCGGATGAGGAGAAAATAAAAGAACATTTTTTCGGGACGGCTCAGCCCTTTCGGGACGGCTTGAATCGTCTACCCCCGGTTTACCTCCCGGCCAACCCGTAATCGTGCGCTGGAGTTCGTTGAAAATCCGGATGTTAATGTTATAGGCGGGTCCCTTTTCTGTCACGAGCTGGGCCATACCATTGTTGTTATAATCGTCGTCTGTCAATTTCAGAATTGCCTTGTTAAGCTTTAGGGAAAGCCATACGACCGCTTTCTTAATTAACGAGTCTGTCCACACCACATCGTGTGCCAGCCAAGGCAGGTCGAAACGTGTCAGATGCGAGGCGGCGTCTTCGTCGAGCACGAATTCCACATGATCGGACAGCTGCAAATATGTGGCCGGAATATCAGATGATATCTCTCCCTCCACTGCTTTTTTTACTATCTCGGCTTTCTTTTCATTCCAGGCCATAAGAATGATCTCTTTGGCCTTAAATATTGTGCCCACGCCCATGGTGATTGCCTTGGTCGGCACATTTTCTTTCCCCCCGAAGTCGCGCGACGCATCACGGCGTGTAAGATCGTCCAGGATAACAAGACGGGTTCCGGAGTTGGGTGCTGATCCAGGCTCGTTGAAACCGATGTGTCCTGTCCGCCCAATTCCCAGGAGCTGAATATCGATACCGCCCAAAGCAGAGATCTTTTGCTCGTACGCCTCGCAGAACGCGTGTACCGCATCTTCCGGCAACGTGCCATCCGGAATGTTAATATTCTCGCGGGGAATATCGACATGATCAAAAAGATGCTTGTTCATAAACGTCACATAGCTCTGATCTGCGTCAGGTTTCATTGGGTAGTACTCATCCAAATTGAAGCTGACGACGTTCTTGAAACTGAGGCCTTCTTCACGGTGCAGGCGAACCAGCTCCCGGTACACCTTGATCGGCGTCGCTCCGGTAGCCAAACCCAAAACTGCCGTTTCACCTCTGCCCTGTTTCTCTTTGATGATTGCTGCTATGCGTCTAGCAACGTCGACAGAGGCAACCTCTTGATTGGGATATACCTTAACAGGAACACGTTCAAAACGCGTCTCCTCCAATAAGTTTAATCTTGCCATTAATACGGAATATTATATTGTTAACAACCTGAATAACAAATTTAACAATAAAACGATATGAAATCTAAAAAATCAGGCGAAATCAGGCAAAAAAATGCAGGAAGCGTCGTGCAATCGATTGTGCTATATCTTTAGGAGCCGGTCGACCGCTTGCTGCAGTGTGGGAATCGCCTTAGCGAAGCATAATCTTAGCAATCGCTGCTCGGTTGGTTCGCTATAGAAAGCCGATAGCGGTATCGCCGCCACTCTATATTCGGCGGCCATCTGCTTTGCAAATGCCAACTCAGACTGGCTGCTGATTTCCGAATAGTCTACCAGTAAAAAATATGTTCCTTCGCTGTGGTGCACACGGAAACGCGACGTCTCCAAACCTTTCGTCAGATAATCCCTTTTTTCCTGAAAAAAGGGGGACAAATATAAATAGTGCTCTTCCCGTTGCAGATATTCTGCGATGGCATACTGCATGGGTGTATTGACACTGAATACATTAAACTGATGCACCTTACGGAACTCCGCGGTCAGTGAAGGAGGAGCGACAACATAGCCCATTTTCCATCCGGTTGCGTGCAGAAGCTTCCCAAAAGACGCCACCGTGAAACTCCGGGAACGGAGCCCGGGAAACTGGAGCACAGAATAGTGTTTCCGACCATCAAAAACCATGTGCTCGTAAACTTCGTCGCTGAGGACAAATATGGAGGATTCCTGCAGTAGCTGCTCCAGGGCTTCTAAATCCTGCCGCGTAAGTACCTTGGTCGACGGATTATTCGGATTGTTTATAATAATTAACCTAGTGTGTGCGGTGATAGTACGGCGAACGGCTCCCCAGTCTATCTTAAAGTCCGGCCCTTTTAACCGGATCGGAACGACCCTGCCTCCACACAGTTCCACGCTGGGCCTGTATGAATCGTACGCCGGTTCGAAAATAATGACCTCATCCCCGGGACGTACTACGGCCGTGATCGCGGTAAACAGTGCCTGTGTTCCGCCGGCCGTAACCGTGATCTCCTCCTGAGGATCGACTGCCACACCGTATAACGTATCTACTTTCGCAGCCAATGTTTCCCTTAAGGGTAAAGCTCCCGCCATCGGCGCATATTGATTGTACCCTTTGCGCATATATCGATCAACCAGAGAGAGCAACTCCTCCGCTACCGGATAGTCGGGAAAACCCTGGGAGAGGTTCACGGCGCCGTGGGTTTCCGCCAGGGCTGACATCTGGGAAAAAATGCTCAAAGCTGTGGTGGGCAGCTTCGATTGGAAGAAAGGACTTTGAAACGTGGTAGACATTTTACATTTGAATTACTCCACTAAAGTAATAGATTATTTATATTTGGCCCATTAATTACGAAAGAAAGATGAAAAATCTACTATTCATGGCTTTGCTGTTATTGCCGGGCTTCATTTTTGCACAGACGAAGGAGGAGCTTATCGCTCAGGTAAAAGCGAACCCAAAGAGCATAGAAAGCTTAAAAACTATTCAGCGTGTCGGCGGGTACTACCCCGACTACAACGAATTAAACGGTCTATTTAAAGGTTTAGATAAATCCGTGCGCAAGTCTAAAGAGGGAAAAGCATTTGCGTACTATCTAAAGCGTTTGGAGGAATCGTCAGTAGGCAAAAAAGCGCCCGCGATTACGCAGCTGACGCCAGAGGGTGAGCCTTTTTCATTGTCCGACCTACGTGGAAAATATGTACTTATCGACTTCTGGGCGTCGTGGTGTCCGGACTGCCGGAGGGAAAATCCTAATCTCGTAAAAACGTACGCACAGTTTAAAGATAAGAACTTCGAGATATTAGGTGTATCGTTCGATCGGAAAATGGAAGATTGGGTGCGCGCCATTGAAACAGACAAGCTAACGTGGAAACACATTTCCGATCTGCAGGCTTGGCAAAATGCTGCCGGTACTTTGTATGGAGTGCGTTCCATCCCACAGAACATTTTGGTCGATCCCAACGGAATTATTATCGCCCGGAATCTCCACGGCGAAGCGCTTGACGCGAAATTACGTGAAGTATTATAGAACAACGGCCATGCCGATAATCGACGTGGCCGTTGCAGCAATTATCCAAACAAGGCACGGAACAGGTCTTCCAATGTAGCAAGCGGGCGGATAGCGATATCGTATTTTTTGGCGTCCAGCCCCTTGGTATTATACTTCGATATAAAAATTGATGCAAACCCCAGTTTTTCTGCCTCTGCAATACGCTGTTCTATCCGGTTTACGGCACGTATCTCCCCCGACAGCCCCACTTCGCCTGCAAACGTGACCTGCGTGGGCAGCGGTATGTCCTGCTGTGAGGATATGAGTGCAGCAACAACGGCCAGATCGATTGCGGGATCCTCGACACGCAATCCTCCCGCAATGTTCAGAAACACATCCTGCGCGCTCAGCCGGAATCCGAAGCGTTTTTCCAGAACGGCCAGCAACATACTTAGCCGTTTGGTATCAAAGCCTGTTGATGTCCGCTGTGGCGTTCCGAATGCCGAGTTGCTTACGAGCGCCTGCACCTCGATCATGATCGGCCGCACACCTTCAAGCATAGCTGCAATGGCAATTCCGCTCATTGGTTCCTCCCGCTGGGAAAGCATAATCTCCGAAGGGTTAGACACTTCCCGGAGTCCGGAGCCTTGCATCTCGTAAATACCGAGTTCGGACGAGGAGCCAAACCGATTTTTAACGGAACGCAGGATACGATACACGTGATGCCGGTCTCCTTCGAATTGCAGCACCGTATCGACCATATGTTCCAGCACCTTCGGGCCTGCTATAGAGCCATCCTTGGTTATGTGTCCGACGATAAACACCGGCGTACTGGTCTCTTTCGCAAACCGCAACAGTTCAGCAGTACACTCCCTGACCTGTGAAACGGATCCGGGAGCAGACTCTATCTGGGAAGAATGAAGGGTCTGTATAGAATCGATAACCACGATATCGGGCTGAACAACCTCGATCTGCTTAAAGATCTGCTGTGTGGACGTCTCGGTCAGTATGTAGCAGTTTGCGGTGGCATTTTGTACGAGCCGCTCGGCTCTCATTTTGATCTGCTGCTCACTTTCTTCTCCCGAAATGTAAAGAGTCTTCACCTTGGGAATACCCAGTGCGAGCTGGAGCATTAATGTTGACTTTCCGATACCCGGCTCACCACCTATCAGCACTAATGATCCTGGCACGATGCCGCCGCCCAGAACACGGTTGAACTCCTTGTCCGGAGTAGCCAGGCGTTGCTCATCCTGATAAACGATTTCGTTAATGATTGCAGCTTTATTAGGCCTTTTCGGCGACGATGTCACGTTTGCCGAACTACGCCACTCAGGGACTTTCGACCCTGCTTTTTCCACTATCTCTTCAACAAAAGAATTCCATTGTTTACAGGAGGGGCACTGACCCAGCCATTTAGCTGATTCATAACCGCAGTTCTGACAAAAATATGTCGATTTTGTTTTGGCCATTCTATTAAATTATTGTCGCGAAAGATAGGCTGACACAAAGGGTTCCATGAGCTTTCAGCGTTAGAGCCCGTCGGCTTTCTTTACACCTAAACCACTTCGGCGACGGAATATGCTGCGTTATTTTGTTTTGATGATAAAAATAGATACTTTCAGAAAAAAAGTCGGAAAAACTTTACAATTAATTGTGTCCAACGTGTAACTTCTTCTTACCATCTCCGACATATTAGCTGATATGACCAACGATCTGGAGAACGACTTTATCAATTTACTGGAAGAACATCAAAATATTTTCCATAAGATCTGTAAGCTATATACGGACGACGTCGAAGCACATAAAGACCTTTTCCAGGAAATGGCCATCCAGCTCTGGCATTCTTATCCTTCGTTCAAAGGAGACGCCAAATTTTCCACCTGGGCTTATCGCGTCGCACTGAACACTGCAATTTCGCTCCATCGCACGAAGAAGCGAAAGGTGGTCACGGTGGAGTGGGACAATTCCCTTCAGCAGGTACGCTATGAAGAGTACAATGATGAACAGGAAGAGCGGCTACGGTTTCTATATAAGGCGGTCAGGCAACTTAACGACATCGAAAAGGCGCTGGTATATATGTACCTAGAAGACAAAGACTATACAGAAATTGCCGAAACATTGGGAATAAGCGAAGTAAATGCGCGAGTCAAAATGAATCGGATCAAAACGAAACTGAAAAACATGTTAACCCAGCAAGGAGGTATATAATGGACGAACTGGATTTATTGAAACAACATTGGAATAACGAGGGCAATTTTCCAAAAGTAGACAAGGAGCAGATACGGCAAATGCTCCACCGGAGTTCTTCTTCCATTATAAAATGGATTTTTCTGATCAGCGTTATCGAGCTGCTCTTGGGGCTGGCCTTATTTTTTGTGGTAGGGCCTGAGGAAACCGAACACAGCCTGGTATATACCGTGGGCTATGTGGTATATGATATCATTTTCTACGCGGTAATCCTCTATTTTATTTATCAGTTTTTTTCGAGCTATAGACGGATAAAAAATACGACCAGCACAAAGGTGCTGCTGAACGCTATCCTGAAGACCCGACGGCATGTGGATCACTACATCCGGTTTAATATTTATTGCATTATTTGCTCATGCGTGTTTGTATCTGTCGAAAAGCTATTCCAGCGTTACCAGACAACGTCTACAGGACACTTTATTTTTACGGCAGTCCTCGTTGCTGTTCTGGTATCTCTTTTCTGCTGGCTATTTCTTTTCGTGGTCAAACTGTACTATAAACTCCTTTATCAGCGGCTCGTGAAGAAACTTAACAGGAACTACGATGAATTGACGAGCATGGAGCAGGAAGAGCCCGCCTAGTGTTCATTTTCCTTTAAAATCCGGAGAAAGTTGAGACCCATGATCTTAGCCACATCATCCTCGGCGTATCCCCGCTTTAACAATGCGTCAGTGAGCACCGGAAATTTTGAAACGTCTTCCAGCCCCTGCGGAGACGATTCTATCCCGTCAAAGTCGGACCCTACGGCCACGTGGGCTACGCCGATTTTCTTCACCAGATAGTCGATATGATCCAGCAATATGGAAAGCGGAGCGTCAGCCTGACGTTTCAATCTTAAGGGGAGCTTCTCATATTGCCGGGAGGCAGACAGCCGGTAGTCGCCTTTATTTCCATAGTACTGTCTATATAGCCTCTTCACCCGTGTCTCAAAATCGGGGTCCAGGAAACCCGAATAAAAGTTAACCCCGACGACGCCGCCATTTTTCTTTAAAGCCTCAAGTTGTTCGTCCTTTAAATTGCGATAGTGTGGCATCAAGGCATACGCATTGCTGTGCGACACTAATACCGGCTTCGAGGTTACGGCGAGGACATCGTAAAACGTCTTTTCTCCGGCGTGGGAAAGGTCGACCATCATGCCGAGTTCGTTCATCTTTCTGATCACGCTCCTTCCGAGTTCATTAAGCCCTTTCCCTTTGCTTCCTGCGGTTTTAACTTCCATAGCAGCAGCTGTTGCCCACGGCAGGTTATAGTTCCACGTCATGGTGAGGTACCGGGCTCCGCGTCTATACAGCGCCTCCAGATTCTCGAGCGAATTTTCAATCATATTACCTCCCTCTATGCCGATAATCGCAGCAATTTTACCGCTCCGTAGAATTTCCTCGATTTCCGTGCTGCTTTTCGCTATGGCGATAGCCTTCGCATGATCGCGAACCGCTTTTTCCAATGCGTCAATTTGCGCGTTGGCATGTTTAAATGCTTTCCCTTTACCGTACTTCTTGTCGTCGGACCACACGGCAAACACCTGTACATCCACCCCTCCTTCTTTGAGGCGGGGTAGGTCTGTGTGACCTACGGACATGCGCTCCCCGATATTACGTCCCTTCAACAGCGATTCATAAATAACATCGTTGTGCCCGTCTACGACGGTCAGGTGTTTGTGAAAATCGTGCGTCTGCGCATGCAGGGCCGATGATAAGAACATGGCAATGGCTATCGAAAGGTTGCGCTTCATCTTTTCGCTTCGTTAATTGTTTCGTAAATGGCATCCTGGATGCGGCTCCGGATATTGAGGTCCAAAAGCTTGGTAGTAACCTGTGGATGTACGCGGTTGGACAGGAAAATATATATAAGCTGATGTTTGGGATCGACCCAGATGCAAGTTCCGGTATAGCCCGTATGACCGTAAACGGCCTCATTAGCGAGCTTTGAGGGGTACTCCTTTTTAGGGTCGGGATCAGCGCGGTCGAACCCAAGGCCACGCCGGCTTGTCCTCGATTGTTTTGACGTAAACAGGTCCACCGTCTCCGGTTTGAAATACCGCACGCCACCGTATTCGCCGCGGTTTAACAGCAGCTGTCCAAATATAGCCAGGTCGTTCGCGGTAGCAAACAGCCCTGCGTGTCCCGCCACTCCGCCGGCCATTGCTGCGCCTTGGTCGTGGACATAGCCTTGCAGCAATACCTTACGAAAGGAGGTGTCGTGCTCAGTAGGCACAATTCTTTCTCTGGGAAAACGGGTTCTCGGATTATAGCCGGCCGTCTTCATCCCTATGGGACGGTAGAGTAGCTTCTGTACATATTCCTCCATAGGCTCTGCCGTCTCATGCTCTGCGATTTCCTTCATCACGTACATGCTGATATCGCTATACACATAGTTGCCAACAGGCTTTACCGGCGACGCTAACATTTCCGGCCACATGACGTCGCGATAATAGTTGTTTCTCAAGTAGGCGCTATCAGCCACTTTAACCTGGTGGTCGACATCGGGCTGCCGTTGTAGGTCGCCTTTTTTCAGATACCTATAAAACGGGATATATGGCGTAAAACCTGCCTCATGGAGCAGGACCCTCCGTAACGGGATATCCTTCTTGTTCGTCTCTTTTGCCTGCCAGAGGTATCTGCCCATTGTACTGTCCAGATGGATTACACCCGTTTCCTGCAGGTGCATTACAACCGGTGTCGTCCCCGCTATTTTGCTTACCGAAGCAAGATCAAAGATATCCGAGACCCGCGTAGGAACGTTCCCCGCGTACGTGTGGTGGCCGTATGCTTTTTCAAAAATGACCTGCCCACTTTTTATCGCCATCACCACCATTCCCGGAGCGGCGCGCTCGCGTATTGCCTCGGCAGCGATAGCATCGATTTTTTTCTCCATCCGGGAAACATCCAATCCGAAATTGGCTCCCCCCGCATATTGTATCCTCGTCTGTTCTGTTTTATTTGATCCCTGCGTAATGGCAAGGCCTCCAAATAGCGACATAGCAGCGTTAACCTGGGCCTGTGTTTGCATGCTTGGTACGGCCACTTCAACGGCCCCTTCGCCAAGAACACGGTTGTTCCAGGGCTGTCGGTTTCCGCCGTCGTCAAACCGCACAAGGACAACTTGTTTTTTGTTTATCAATGACTGCTTTACCATAAGCAGGAGATCGCTCCTCAGGTCCTGACTGGTTCCTGCAACGATGATCGTGTTGCAGTACTTCGTATTTTCATCATACCTGTTAAAATCGTAGCTCCTCACCTCGGCATAACGTTGAGCCACTTCAATGAACGCCTTGTACTTCTCAGGCATGGACGTGACGATAGCAATCTTATGTTGATCCAATCTTTTAAAAGGCAAAAGGTTGTTCACATTCCGTAAAAGCACCGTTTCGTTGGCTATCGTCTGGCGGTATTGTGCCTGGCTTCCTATAGCTAAGAAGAAAGAAGTCGCGCAGAATAAAAGACGTAAATAAAAAATCTTCATAATCGTGTAGGTGTGGAAAAAACGATTCTAGTTAAGTATTTATCAGTAAATATAAAAATAAAACGCAACAATCCGCATCCTAATCAATAAATTGCGATGGTCCTTGACACGCCCTACTGCTTTCTGTATAACAAACGGGGCGCGTTCAGCACATTCAGCCGATTTCGCTTTCGATCCAGCATAAATTTCAGTAAGTTTGGTTGTATGATAACGAAGGCACCATTGCCCTTAATTTGTTCACCCATTATAGTTGCCAGGTTTGAAATATGCCGGAGATTGCTGAAAACAGAACGATATTCTCTCTTTTAGAGGTATCCCGTAGCATTCAGAAAACGATCGGCGAACGCTACAAGAGTCTTTATTGGATAAAAGCGGAGATGAATAAGCTCAACTATTATTCGCATTCGGGACATTGCTTCCCCGAGCTGGTGGAGAAAACCGACGGCCGGATTGTTGCGGAAATGCGTTCCATTCTTTGGAAAGCCGACTACCAACGGATAAACCAGCAGTTTTTACAGCTGCTTAACGAACCTTTAAAAGACGGTATCACAATCCTTTTCCGGGCCGCTATTTCTTACGATCCCCTTTATGGGCTCAGTCTCAAGATTGTCGACATTGATCCAACCTTTGTATTAGGTGAACTCGAGCGGGAGAAGAGGGAAAGCATTCAGCGTCTTCAGGAGGAAGGCCTTTTTTTCCGGAACAAACGCTTACCGTTTCCGACGGTAGCCAAGCGCCTGGCCATTATTTCGGTCGAGACAAGCAAAGGGCTATCAGACTTTTTTAAAATTATTCACAATAATCCCTGGTCATACCGCTTCGAATATACGTTGTTCCCTGCGTTATTGCAGGGCGATAAGTCGATCCCATCTATTATAAACCAGCTGGCTGTCATCGCCGGGCGGATCGAACAGTTTGATGCTGTCGCTATTATCCGCGGTGGCGGTGGCGAGGTAGGGCTTTCTTCTTATAACAATTATCAGCTTGCTAAAGCCATTGCGATCTTTCCGATTCCCGTGATCACCGGGATTGGACATTCTACCAACGAGACGGTCAGCGAGCTGGTTGCGCACAAGAATGCCATCACGCCCAGCGAACTGGCCGACTTTCTCATTCAGCGATTTCATCAATTTGCGATACCGGTTGACGAAGCACAACGACGGCTCATCCAGGCGAGCCAGGCTTTGTTCCAACAGGAAAGCCGGCTGTTAGATCATCTTTCACAGTCTATTTCGTGGCATAGTAAGGCCGTTCTATCCACGCATTCACACCTCTTACACACGTTGACGGGCCGGTTGCAGCTCGTCAGCCGCCAACGGATAAGGGATCAAAAGAACGACCTCAACAGTATGGTCAGGCTTCTCCAGCTGGCAGATCCGAAACAATTGCTAAAAAGGGGGTTTAGCATTACACGCGTCAATGGTCAGGCGATTTCCAGCGAAGCGAACGTGAACATCGGCGACGAGGTGGAGACCATCCTGTTTAACGGAAGCTTCCGAAGCCGGATAACAGACAAGAACGACCTACACGAATAGAGCAGCAGCTTTTTGACGGGGAGCAAACGACTGCTTTTACTTTGACAACATAATAGAAAAGACATGGAACACAATGCATATACATATAACGACGCCTTTCAGGAGCTTCAGCTTATCGTTTCTGAAATCGAGTCGGGACAGATTAACGTAGACGAGCTAACAGACAAAATCCGCCGGGCCTCCGATCTGATCGCCGTCTGTAAAGCAAAGCTCACTTCGTCAGAAGCGGAAGTAGAAAAACTTTTAGCAAAGTTAGCCCAACAGGATAATACAGAGGATGAGTAGTTAGCCCGCCTAACGGACTAAGCGAGGACTCTTCAGTCAGACTGTATGTGGGAGAATCATTCTAACGGTGATTCGGTCCATTTTTTTGCGGGGTGTTATAGCTTCCTTAGAGCCGCCTAAAATGCGAGGCCACCCAAACACGTACGGACTGAAATCTAAGAAATTGATTACCTTTGTAAGTTATGTCAAATAAATCCGAACAAAACGCAAAATCCTATATTCAAATTAAGGGCGCGCGTGTAAATAATCTAAAAAACATCGATGTCAACATCCCGAAAAACAAGCTGGTTGTTATTACCGGCATGTCAGGTTCGGGGAAATCGTCGTTGGCATTTGACACCTTATACGCCGAAGGGCAACGACGTTATGTGGAGAGCCTTTCGTCGTATGCACGGCAGTTTATGGGACGGATGCACAAACCGGAGGTGGACTATATCAAAGGCATCGCACCGGCAATAGCTATCGAACAGCGGGTCATCACGTCCAACCCACGATCGACTGTCGGCACCTCAACGGAAATATACGACTACCTGAAACTATTATACGCGCGGGTTGGCAAAACGATTTCGCCCATCTCCGGAAAAGAAGTAACCAAGGACACGGTATCCTCTATTATTGATGAGCTTATGTCTTATCCGGAAGGAACCACGGTTACCATCTTCGCGGAGGTCATACCGCTAAATAAAAGAAAATTAAAAGAAGAACTGTCGCTTTTGTTGCAAAAGGGATTCGTGCGCGTCTTTTTTGAAGGGAAGATCCAGAAGGTCGAAAGCATCATCGAAGACACGGCCATCAAAAACAGAGACTTTAAAGCCGGCGAAGTTCAGATTGTCGTTGACCGCATCCGTCTGGATAAACAGGACGATACATATAGCCGTATCGCCGACTCTTTGCAGACAGCTTTTTTTGAAGGAAAGGGAGAATGCGACGTGGACATCGACGGCCACAAAAGGCACTATTCCGACAAGTTTGAACTGGATGGGATGACCTTTGAAGAGCCAACGCCTAACTTTTTCAGCTTCAACAATCCCTATGGAGCGTGTAAACGCTGCGAGGGCTATGGTAAAGTTATCGGTATTGACCCAGACCTCGTCATCCCGGACAAAAGTAAGTCTGTATACGACGGAGCCATTGCACCATGGCGCGGCGAAAAGATGGGCGAATGGCTGAACAAACTCGTCAAAAATGCGCTGAAGTTTGATTTTCCTATCCATCGTGCCTATGCAGACCTGACCAAAGCCCAGCAGGAGTTACTTTGGACCGGCAATAAGTATTTTGCAGGTTTAAACCAGTTTTTCGAGGAACTTGAACAACAAACGTATAAAATACAATACCGGGTTATGTTGTCCCGTTATCGCGGAAAAACCGACTGTCCGGAGTGTAAAGGCTCCCGCCTGCGGAAGGACGCTTCCTATGTAAAAGTAGGTGGCATGTCTATTACCGACGTTGTACTGCTTCCGCTGGATGAGGCGCTTGTCTTTTTTTCAAATCTGATCCTGACGCCGCATGAGCAGACTATCGCAAAAAGGCTGCTATCAGAAATTGTCAACCGGATTCAGTTTCTATGTGATGTCGGCCTGAGCTACCTTACGTTGAACCGGCTCAGCAACACGCTCTCGGGCGGAGAATCTCAACGGATCAATTTGGCGACGTCGCTGGGCAGCTCGTTGGTAGGGTCGATCTACGTACTGGACGAACCGAGTATCGGCCTTCATCCACGCGACACCCAGCGTTTAATTGGCGTTCTCAAGTCGCTCCGCGATGTAGGAAATACCGTCATCGTCGTTGAACATGAGCAGGAAATGATGGAAGCTGCAGACTACCTCATCGACATCGGACCTGAAGCCGGCATCAACGGTGGAGAGCTGGTCTTCGCTGGAACTTACGACGAAATCATTGCCGACAAAAAAAGCCTGACAGGGCAGTATCTGAACGGCAAATTAACTATTCCAACCCCTACACAAAGGCGGAGGTGGACAGATGCTGTCATCGTAAAAGGAGCACGCGAAAACAATCTCCAGGGAATAAATGTAGCGTTCCCCTTAAATGTGTTTACCGTCGTTACGGGCGTGTCGGGGTCGGGCAAAACATCCTTGGTCAAGCGGATTCTCTATCCCGCCCTGCAAAAGGCTATCGGACATTACGCCGGCGAACAGACCGGCATATTTGATGGACTTGAAGGCGATGTTACGCGGGTGGAACAGATCGAGATGATTGATCAGAATCCGATCGGCAGGTCGTCCAGGTCCAACCCTGTCACATATGTAAAAGGATGGGATGAGATCCGCGCTGTATACGCAAACCTTCCCGCAGCAAAGGCCGCGGGGCTCAAGCCTGCAGCCTTCTCTTTCAATGTCGAAGGTGGGCGCTGTGACGTTTGCCAGGGCGACGGCGAGGTCAAAATCGAAATGCAATTTATGGCAGACATCATTTTACCCTGCGAAGCCTGCGGGGGAAAACGCTTCAAGCAACATGTACTCGATGTGGCCTACAAGGGAAAGTCCGTAGCAGATGTTCTCGACCTGAGCGTAGATGAAGCCATTGAATTTTTTAGCGATCAGCCTAAGATAATAGCGAAGATTAAGCCTCTTCAAGATGTAGGCCTGGGATATGTAAAACTGGGACAGCCGTCGAGCACGCTGTCCGGAGGAGAAGCTCAGCGGATCAAGCTGGCATCCTTCTTGATCAAGGGAAATAACAGTAAAAAAACGCTGTTTATCTTCGATGAGCCGACCACGGGTCTGCATTTCCATGATATTCACAAATTAATTAAAGCTTTTGACGCTTTAATAGCTTTAGGTAATAGCATACTGGTTATCGAGCACAACATGGAGATGATCAAGACGGCCGATTGGGTGATCGATATCGGCCCGGAGGGAGGCAACAAAGGAGGCCGCTTGGTTTTTGAGGGAACACCGGAAGACCTGACAGACTGTAACGAATCTTATACAGGGAAGTTTTTGAAAAATCACCTACATTTATCACCGCGTTCTTAACAAAAAATATTATGTGGAAATCATTTTGTACAGGCCTTTTGAGTATGGCGCTCGCTTTCCAAGCTGGCGCTCAGCCGGCCCGTCCGAAGCTGGTTGTTGGTCTTATGGTAGACCAGATGCGTTGGGACTATCTGTACCGATTTGCTGATCGGTATGGGGAGGGCGGTTTTAAGCGCTTGTTAAGTGAGGGATTCTCCTGCGAAAACACGATCATCAACTACGTACCGACCTATACGGCAGTCGGACACAGCTCTGTATACACGGGATCCGTTCCTTCCATACACGGGATAGCGGGTAACGACTGGATTATTCAGGCTACGGGCCAGCAGATGTACTGCACACAAGACGACCATGTACAGGGTGTGGGCACCGCAGAGAAAGAAGGACAGCAATCGCCCCGAAATCTCTTGGCCTCAACGGTGACCGATGAGCTGAAATTAGCTACAAACTTCCGGTCTAAAGTTATCGGAATATCAATAAAGGACCGCGGCGGCATCCTTCCTGCGGGCCATTTCGCTGACGCAGCCTACTGGTTTGAAAGCAAGTCGGGCAACTGGGTGACGAGCACATTCTATATGCAGAACCTGCCCTCCTGGGTGCAGTCGTTCAATAAACAGAATTTAGCGGAGAAATACCTAAAACAGGATTGGAACACGTTGTACCCTATCGACACATATCAGCGTAACAGTATTTCAGATGACAATCCTTACGAAGGAAAATGGGCAGGAGAAACCTCCGCAACGTTTCCCCGCAAGACATCCGTACTGATGAAAGACGCCGGATACGAGCTCATCAAGACAACACCGCAGGGCAACACGTTTACCCTGGACTTTGCCAGGGCGGCTCTGGAGAACGAGCAGTTGGGCAAAAACCAGACCGGCAATACAGATTTTCTCTGTGTAAGCCTGTCTGCCACCGACTACGTAGGCCACCGTTATTCACTCTCCGCCGTAGAGATTGAAGACACATATTTGCGTCTTGACCGGGACATTGCAGATTTTCTCCGTTATTTGGACGAACATGTCGGGAAAGACAACTATACCCTATTCCTGACGGCCGACCACGCCGCGTCTTACAACCCCATGTATTACACTGATCAGAAAGGAAACGGTGGATATCTGTTCACCAGACAAATTCAGCGAAACCTCAACAAGGTGTTGTCCTCCGCTTTCGGTAGCGACAAGCTGGTACGTAGTTTACTCAATTATCAGGTCCACCTGAACTATCCGCTCATCGACTCATTAAATCTTGATCTTAAGAAGGTGAAGGAGATCATCATCGAACAGCTTCATAAGGAAGATGGCATTGCTTATGCAATCGACATGGAGGGCAGCCAGAACATGTTTATCCCTGCTCCTATCCGTGAGAAGGTTATCAATGGATATCACCGTAAAAACAGCGGCGCCATTCAAATCATCGCAGAGCCGCAATGGTACTCCGGCACACCACGTTCTACAGGTACTACACACGGGGTGTGGTCATCGTACGACTCGCATATTCCGCTAATATTCATGGGTTGGGGTATAAAACCGGGCGTGAGCAATAAAGAGGTTCACATTGTTGATATTGCTCCGACCATCGCGTCATTATTACATGTCATGGAGCCCAATGGCAATATCGGCAAGCCTATCGTTGAGGTGTTAGGACAATAGTTTCAGGAGCAAACTAATTTCTGTACCTTTGTACAATAGGATTATTCGTAAAAAGGAAACGTATGCTTTCTAAGAAAACAAAATATGCCATCAAGGCGCTGATGGTTCTAGGACGTAATTATGGAAAAGAGCCCATGCAAATTGTAAAGATTGCAGAGGAGGAGCGGATTCCGAAAAAGTTTCTAGAGCAGATACTTCTGGAGATGCGTAACGCGGGAATCCTGTATTCCAAGAAAGGCGCCGGTGGCGGCTATAGCCTCAATAAGGCGCCTGAAGATATTTTTCTTTCTCAGGTGATGCGTCTGATCGATGGACCTATTGCTTTGTTACCTTGCGTCAGCCTGAATTTTTACCGGTCGTGTGAAGAATGTGTTGAGGAGCATGCCTGCGGAATCCGCGACACCTTTATCGAGGTCAGAAACGCGATGCTGCAGATCCTGAATGACACAAGTATCGCCCAACTGATCAATAAAGAAAAGCAGCTATCTTTTAATCTGGATACAGGAGAGCAATAGAAATATGGTTTTGATGGTGAACCAAGGTTCTACGCCTTCGAGAAGCGTTCTTTACGTAGGTATATGGCCGCTTCCGAAAGATCGAAAGCGACCATTGCCGTTATAACAACTCCACTAAGCTTTCGAAAGCCATCCCTCTCGAAGCTTTAAGCAATACGGTACTGTTCTCCACAGGTCGCTGCCTTAGCTGTTCTTTCGCCTCGTCAGTGGTTCTATAGAACTCTCCCTGTGGGCACCGATGTTCAAAAAAAGCTTTTCCTATAAAGAGCGTGCGTTCTACACCTAAAGCTGTCGCCTTCTCGACAATCCGGCGATGTTCTTCATATGTTTCGTCGCCCATTTCAAACATATCTCCCAAGATGATTACCTTTCTTTCAGCATTGATAACGGCAATGTTTTCCAGTGCCGCGGCCATGCTACTCGCATTGGCATTGTAATAGTCTGCAATCACCGTATTCCGATCGGTTTCAACAATCTGCGACCGGTTGTTTGTCGGGTGATAGGCCTCGATTCCGGCGTTTATAAGTGCTGCTTCCATCCCGAAGAAACGTCCAACTGCTACAGCCGCTAAAATATTCTCTGTATTATATGACCCGGTCAGATGAGTTTCTACCGGATAGCCGGCATCTCCCTCCTTCTCTCTCCAGCGTACGGTGAGAAACGGGTTGGCCTGGGCCAATTCGCCAACGATATCATTAGATGCCGAGAAGCCATAGCGAAAGATCTTACGCACCGACCGTCCGCTTTCCATTTCTACCAGATGCGCGTTGTCACCCTGTAAAAAGAGCACGCCGTCGTGCGCTTTTAAAAAATCGTACAGCTCGCCTTTTGCTTTCTTCACGCCTTCAAACGAGCCAAAGCCTTCTAAATGCGCTTTTCCCACGTTGGTAATCAGCCCATGTGTAGGTTGTGCCATGCCGCAAAGAAAGCCGATTTCGCCCTGATGGTTTGCCCCCATCTCAATTACCGCCATCTCTACGGAATCGTCGATAGCCAACAGCGTCAGCGGCACCCCAATGTGATTATTTAAATTCCCTTTTGTTGCGTATGTTTTGTACTGCTGTGATAGTACCGCATATACAAGTTCTTTGGTTGTTGTCTTTCCGTTCGTCCCTGTTATTCCAATAAAAGGGATGGTCAGCTGCTGTCTATGGTGCCGTGCTAATGCCTGCAGGGTCGTCAGCACATCGTCGACGAGGATATAGCGATCATCGGTAACCACGTCAGGATCGTCAACTACCGCCCACCGCGCGCCTGCCTCCAAGGCACTACCTGCCAGCTTGTTCGCGTTGAACCGTTCCCCTTTCAATGCAAAAAAAAGGCTATCCCGAACAATCTGCCTTGTGTCGGTACATACAAAGGGGCTTTCCTTATATAGCTTATATAAATGATCGATCGTCATACTGATTTATTTTTAGCAAAGGTAGTCATCATCTCGTTAAAAATGATATGCTGTATGATCAAACGAAAAAGTCGGGATCGACCTCTTAACGGCTACTTTAGTTGATATGCCTTCACACTGTTATTGTTAAATGTGGGAATATAAACGGTGTTGGTTTCCGGATGGAATCCGAGATCCGCAGTATTCATCTGCCCCCGAACATCCATCAGCTTGTCAAAAGTGCCGTCGGCTTTCACATGATACACCAATCCTCCCCAACATGTCACCAAGAACTCCCCGTCCTTCAGCGGCTCCAGCCCATCTCCGCCGAGCTCGAACCCTTTTGCTATTATGGTCGATTTTCCGTCGCCGTCAATTTTCCACAGCTCCGGCCCAACCAGCGCATGGAGGTGTCCGTTCGTATACTTGAGGCCGTTCACGGATGGTGTATTTTCCAAAAAGACAGAAGGCCTGTTATTGCGCATCTGATAAATCTTTCCCGCGCGGGTGTCGGACACGTACACCACACCGTTGTCGTCGACAGTTACATCATTAAGCATCACCGCCCCCGGAAATTCTATCTTATTAACCTCATTACCGGTGATGATATCGACGACAGAGACCGAGGTAATGTCGGCAACATACAACATATCTTTATAAATAGCGAGCCCTTTTGGTGCATCCATGCCCGTGACCCAGTCCTTCGTTTTAACGGTGCCATCCATGTTCAAAACGGCCACGCCTCCCTTTCCATCCTTGCCCATCGCCTCTCCGTCTATTAGAGACACATAAAGCAGGTTATTGCTTGGTGAGTATAAGACAGACTCCGGCGTCGGAAGATCTTTCGTTTCCCATAATTCGGCGAGCTGCCTCTGTCCGAACGCTGCACCGGCCGTTCCCAGCCACAACGCTAAAAATATGAACTGTTTCATAAGTAAATAATTATTTAGTGTATCTGTTTAATTGTTTCATGATATGTTGGGCGTATTTTAGCAGAAAACACGCTTAGCTTTGACAACATGTCCGTCTGCTCCTTGTATATTAACCAGTTATAGTAAATCCACAAGATAGTAATTTTATTCTTATCTATTAAGAAACAACCGGAGGAAAGGAAAGTTTTGGAGAGTCCGGACATCAGATTTACCGGGCGTTCATCCGACCGGCAGGCTCCAGCGATATGGGGATTTTCACCAATAAAAAAGCCGCAGGCAAATGACCTGCGGCTAACTAAACTAAATAGGACAAACAAGGTGTGTCTTATAGCGCACGACTCTTCTCCTCCGAGTCATCGCTGTTTCTGCGCGTCTGTTGCTTTAGATTGCCAAACTTAAAGGTATATGTTAAACGTATCGTCCGGTTATCGTTATATTGCCTGATATCGGAGTTAAACTGTCCAAAGTCTGTCGAAACATTGTTCCTCTGCGTCCGGAATATATCTGTTCCGGCAAGTTTCAACGAACTCCGCTGATCCTTAAAGTTATAATTCAGGCCGACGTCGGCTCCCCATCTGCTATGTATTTTGTAAATGTTATATAAAAACGGACTATTATAATTGACGGACAGTTCGGCTGACAGGCCTCGCCCGAACTTAAAATTGTTCGTGCTGCGCCCTTGGAAAAACACAGACCCTAAATCCGCGTATTCTCCTGCTATCGGACCTTTAAAGTGCATATAAATCGTCGTTAGGTTGTTATTCATTGTCCAGATTTTACCGATCTGTACAGGAGCATTTATATTTAAATAGGAAGTGACATTTGTCGCAAGGTTTTCACGTGTAACCCACGATTCGCCCTTGATTTCGTCCTGTCCCATACTTTCGACCATGGCGTCGTTCGTGATATCTGTCCCCAGCGTGATATTAAACATCTTATACAAGGTGTAATTCAGTGTAAAGCCGTCGGTATATTGCGGGTTCAGATAGGGGTTTCCTAACATATACGTGAATTTGTCGATATAGTAGGCGAACGGATTCAGAAACCTGTAGTTTGGACGGGATATCTTCTTCGCGTAGCTAAGCGATAAGATGTTGTTCTCATCGATTGTGTAACTCAGATTGACAGAGGGAAACCAGTTCAGGTAGTTCCTTTTCACGCGCTTTGACAACGTAATAGAGTTTCCGTCGGAAACGGTATGTTCCGCCCGCAGTCCGGCTTTCGCGCTTAATTTCCCGAAAGCTCTGCTATAATCCACATATCCGGCCGCTATCTGCTCGGTATAAACGAAGTGGTTTGGACGTCCTTCATAGTCCTGCCATTCCCCACCTACAATATGTTCGAACTGCAGGTCGTTGTCCGACTTTACGTTACTGTATTTGATTCCCGCTTCCAAAGTACCCTTCCCTAGACCTTTCGTGACATCGAGTCTTCCTACATAGATGTCGATATTCACCGGCATGCGGCTGCGCTCAAACTCGGGATCGTATAGGAGATTGCCCTGAGGGTCGGCTGTCCTATACTCGTAATTTATGTCCGAATTATTTCGGAAGGCACTCCAATCGAGATCTAACACGACCTTTCCACCGGTACTATCTAGCTTCAACTCGTTATTAAAATTCAGGGAATACCGGTTAAATGGTGCGCGGTTTATGGAAGTAGACGTGAGGACAGAGTCGGCCATGCCCTTGCGGGGCCCGATGTCTGTCAGGCTATTGTTCGCTGAGCTTTCTTCGTCGTTATCGCCCGAAAACTGAAGAAGCATGGTGTTCCGTTCCGAAGTTTTCTGTTCGATACCAAATTTGTAGTTGTGTGTTTTATTCGTTTCAATAAGGCTGGAACGTTGATCAAAATACCGGTCTCCTATTTCCTCAGAAGGGATGATACGGGCTAGGTCCAGATCGAACTGCCTTTCGTTGTGCGTATAGCCATAGGATCCGAAGACGGTGGTGTTATTCTTCTTATAATTTAAGTTAAGCGAGGAGTTGCCCCTAAAATGCTGGCCGTGCGCCGCACTCGCGAGGAAAGTCCCGTTGAAGCCTTCCATGCGATTTTTTTTCAACACGATATTAATCGTTCCCACGGCGCCTTCGGCATCATCTTTTGCGCTTCGTTGGGTGCTTACTTCGACGCTTTTTATCTGGTCGCCATTCATTGCCTTTAGAAACGTTGCCAGTTGCTCCCCGCTCATGAACGTCTGACGGCCGTCAATGGTAACGTTTACACCTTGCTGCCCCATTAGCTGCAGATTCTCGTCTTTATCCACACTTACTCCCGGGGCGCGTTGCACGACTTCCAAGGCGTTGTTACCTGCTGCAAGAGGGGAATTTTCAACGTTCAGAATAAGCTTTCCGTCCCGCTGCTGCACGAGCGGAACACGCCCCTCGACTGTCACGTTGCCGATCGTCTGCGCCTGTGGAGTCAGGACAATATCGCTCATTGCAATTTTTCGTCCGGCGACCTGAATGGTTGCCGATTTAAAAGTTTCGTATCCAACGGAGGATGCTTGTACAACAAACTCGCCGTTCGGGGCGTTCTTAATACTATATAAGCCTTCGGCATCGGACACTGCCGTTTTGATGATCGCTTCGGTCCGCACTGTCAGAAGATAGATGGACACGTTAGCCATGGGCTCCCCCTGACTGTCGACCACCTTCCCCGCAATTTCTGCTTGCTGCGCGCGGAGTGTCATTGCCGTAAACAAAGTGAAAAAAAAGCTCAAAAGTAATGGTGTAGATAGTTTCTTCATAAAAAATTATAGTACATGTTTCTCCCGACTCACTGTTCTCAGAAACAGGAGAATGATATTCATTTCGTTGGTAGTCTGTAAATTACGCCACTATTCTGTTTCCTTCTTGGCGTTAATTTTCACGTTGTTGTCTTTCACTTCGATCGTAACATTCGAGCCGTCAATCCGAATGATCGAATCTTTTCTGCCGATTTCTTCTTCGGCTTTAGGCGATTCGCTTTCTTCTATTTCCGGAGTCTCCTCGTCAGTTTGCGGCTGCGGCACCTGCGAGCAGACCAGGCCGGTCGCTGTCATCGTCCATTCCGTAAACTTCTGATGGTCCCGATCCGGATAGTTGTTAAGACATTCCCAGCATGGCACATCCCGCACTTTATTTTCTATTTCTCTGTGCAAAACAACTTTTGATCCACGGGGCAAATAAACGGTCGCCCGAACATATTGATCGCGATCCAGTTCGTCCCTTTTCAGAATAAAGTGGCTTGGGAA
This sequence comes from Sphingobacterium allocomposti, assembly GCF_008124885.1. Classification (GTDB taxonomy): domain Bacteria; phylum Bacteroidota; class Bacteroidia; order Sphingobacteriales; family Sphingobacteriaceae; genus Sphingobacterium; species Sphingobacterium allocomposti. The sequence goes on along the minus strand of NZ_VNHX01000018.1, from coordinate 58,838 downwards.
CAATACCGTATTTCCTTCCTGAACGCTTTCATACACGATGTTCTTCGCCCTTTCTGCTGCCAGCTGGTACGTTTTTCCCTTCGCTGAATAGCTATATTGTATGTAAGGCTGGCTCAGTGAGTCAATACTTTCGAAGTAGATACCGATGTTGGTGTGTAGATGGTTTCGCAAGTCCTGGCCATCTATCTGTATGTTGAACTTAGAGCGTAGAGAATCCTTCTCACTGGCATCTAAGACACGTACATCCTTCTCTGTAAAATAATACACTTTCTGCGGAGTAATATTCTTTTGGACGTTAATCGTGCTCTTTTCACGGAAGTCCTGAGCCGCGTATACACAATAGTAAATTACGCCGACCACCGAGACGATCCATACGGCAAACATGGTCAAAGACAAATAGTTATTAAGCTTATCTGTTTTGAAGAGTATACGGACCAGCCATAAAAAAAGTGCCAGAAAGGGGATCGTTGCCGCCATAAAGCCTAGGGACAGCGCAATCACAGCATCGTCCGGAGACAGAATCTGTAAAGGAGGGAATAATATTGGGTTCTCTAAACCAAACAGGTTCATCATGTTGAAGACATAAAAGATGAACATTCCCAGAATACTGAGTCCTGTGTAAATAAGCATCAGCCAAGCAATCATCTTGCCGATGAATCCAAGGCAGCCGCCAAGAGCATTCCCTGCCGTGCGGGCACCGCGGCTAATTTGCTCGCCGGCTCCAGAAAAATTTTCGGAAAAAGTCTTCACCTCCTCGTCGAAAGATTTCTTAAAGTTCTGCAGGTTGGGCACTTCGCCGCGCATCGCCATTTTATCGGCACGCGTTTCGGCAAGCGGCATGACAATCCACAGGATGACATATACCAAAAACCCCGATCCACCGATTAATACGAAGAGCACCAGAAGGACCCGAATCCAACGGGGTTCCATTCCGAAGTAATGCGCCAACCCGCTACACACACCGCCGAGCACCTTATCGTCGGGGTCGCGCATTAATTTACGTCCCACATGCTCGCCACCTCCGAAATTGGGCCTGGCCTGTTCCTGACGAAACTCGCCAGCTGTCTCTTCACTATCCTCAAAGTCGCTTACCCTTCCCATCTGCCCTATAACCTGCTGCACGTCTTCTAAGTTGATTACCTCTTTCCGCCCCGTCTGTATACGTTCATTAAACATCTCCGCAATGCGGTTCTCAATATCTTCGAGAATCTCTTTACTCTCAGCGGAGTTGCCGAAATGTTTTTTAATATCGATCATATACGATCGCAGCGTCTCGTAGGCGTCCTCCTCGATGTGGAAGACGATGCTGTTTATGTTTATGATGATTGTCTTGTTCATGACCTTGTTTAATATTTTAGATTAGTATTGTTGTTAATTTCTTCCTTGTAGCGATGTTTCTACCGCAAAAACGAGCTCTTTCCATGTGATGTCCAACCTGGACAACACTTCTCTGCCCTCGTCCGTAATCTGATAATATTTTCTGGGAGGGCCGGAACTGGATTCTTTCCAATTATAGCTGAGGAGCCCGTTATTTTTCAACCGTGTGAGTAATGGATATAAGGTGCCTTCAACAATCAGCAGCTGCGCTTTCTTTAGTTCACCGATAATATCTGAAGCATATATCTCCCCTCGGGAAATTATAGAAAGGATACAGTATTCCAGTATCCCCTTCCGCATTTGGGTTTGTGTATTTTCTGCTATCATAACAATACAAAGATATATGCTTTCTATTGTACTATGCAATACATAGTACTATAATTTTACACAACACGACCACAGCAGTCTGATAATCAGGATATTATTTTTTTAGCCTTTTTAACGTTTGTATTGAAAAAGGTTAACGGGTATAGAAGGAACGCGTATCAAGGGCAAAAAAACCGTTCCAGGACATCGAAGCTGTTGGGAAGTGAATCGTGACGATCAGCTGTGTATCGCGCTGCTTCTTGCTACCATTCGGGGAAAATCACGAAAGTTTTTTTTGAAACATCCATAATTAATACGACTTTTATAAGTAATGCTGAGATTTTTATACAACTATTCGTGGGCTATTATTTGGGCCATAGTCATGCTATTGTTGATGGGACTTCCCTCAAAGGACCTGCCCAGCACGAACTATTTTGAAGGTTTTGATAAATTGGCGCACAGCGGTTGCTTTTTCGTATTCACAGTGCTCTTGCTCCTTGGATCGATCATTCAGTCGAAAGGACGGGCGTCGAAGATCAGGACGATGTTCCTGACGCTCCTTATCACTACTTTTTTTGCTTTCGGAACGGAAGGGTTACAGCTTTATCTTTCGAGCGATAGAGAGGCCGACTGGTGGGATATCTTTGCCGACTACGTTGGGATCGGAATGGGCGTTTTCAGCTACCTATTACTGCACCAGCGGCGGTTTAACTATGGGTAAAACCGCATTCTACGGGCGACCGTCTGCCGCGGTCCGACGACCTGTTATGAGGCGGGGAAATAGCTATACCAGCGCTAATACCGCTACAGAGACCCGGCATCCACATTGTTCGATAAGGGTACGCGCTGCGGAAGCAACGGTAGCTCCGGTAGTCAGCACGTCGTCAACTAACAAGATATGTTTTCCCGAGAAAGCTTCCGGAGCACGGCACGTAAATATCGCTTCCACATTTTCATAACGTTCCAGCCTTTCCTTTCCCGTCTGGCTTTCGGTATGCACGTTCCGGATCAGGTTTTTCGTGTCCAGAGGCAGACTTAGCGCCTGTGCTATCCCCTCTGCGATGTAGTCACTTTGATTGTACCCGCGCTCTTTCCGCTTTTTGTGATAGATAGGAACCGGCACGACGAGGTCCAGCTCCGAAAAAGTAAAAGACTGTGCCAGCTGACTGCCGAAACAACGTCCGAAATAAGTACCTATTTCGTGAATGCCCCGATATTTTAGCTTGTGCACCATCGCCTGTACAAGCGAAGATTTCCGAAAAGAAAGATAAGCTGCAGCGGCCTCTATATCGACCTTGCCAACGAGCCGTCGGAAAGCTTCATTGTCGGGATAAAGATGATGATCTGTGATTGGCAGATGAAATTGACAGGAGGTACAAAGAAATTTTTCCTGATTTAACAGAACGTGCTCGCACGATATGCACAACGGCGGAAACAAAAGAGAAACAAAACTGCTCCAATAACGTTTTATTTGCATCATGTTCATAATTGGGTAGACACAAACTTACATAATTCGCGTTATTGTACAAAATTGCGGCTCAGAACAACGATATACCTGTGCCACTATGCAGCAAATAAGATTAAGCTTCGGCTTTTTCCTTAATGGCCAGCTGACCACACGCCGCATCGATGTCCTTCCCGCGGCTCCGGCGCACGTTGGTTACGATTCCCTGACTGCGGAGGTATTCCGCAAATTGATCTATTTTATCGGCCTCTGCATTTAAAAAATCCGCCAGTGCGATGGGGTTGTATTCGATGATATTTACCTTGCAGGGCACATGCTTACAAAACCTGGCAAGCTCCTGCGCATCCTCTAGCTCGTCGTTAAAGTTATGGAACACAATGTACTCGAAGGTAACTGGATTTTTCGTTTTCGCGTAGTAATATTTTAGCGCTTCTGCCAGAGACTTTAAGGAATTCTGCTCGTTGATGGGCATAATCTCGTTGCGCTTTTTATCGTTCGCCGCGTGTAATGATAGCGCGAGGTTAAACCGGACCTCATCATCTCCTAACTTCCTGATCATCTTGGCAATACCTGCGGTAGAAACCGTAATCCGCTTAGCCGCCATATTTAATCCATCAGGAGCCGTGATGCGTTCCACAGACTTCATCATCCCACTGTAATTAAGCAGTGGCTCACCCATCCCCATGTAGACAATATTAGTTAGGGGCTGGCCATATTTTTCTTCTGCCTGTTTAGCAATCAGTACAACCTGATCGTATATCTCGTCGGCCTGTAGATTTCGCTTGCGGTCCATGTAACCTGTGGCACAGAACTTGCAGGTCAGGCTGCATCCCACCTGTGAGCTGACACAGGCAGTCATCCGATCAGGCGTGGGTATAAGCACGCCCTCAATAATATTACCGTCATACAGGGTAAAGCTGCTTTTTATTGTTTTATCTGAACTGATCTGCGACTGGCGCACTCTTACAGCTCTGATCTCGAAATGTTGCTTCAGTGTCTCCCGCAATGGTTTGCTAAGATTGCTCATCTGATCAAAGTCCGTACAAGATTTCGCCCAAAGCCATTCATAGACCTGCTTCGCGCGGAACCCCTGTTCGCCCATCCCGACCAGCTTATCCTTGAGCTCGGATAAGCTTAAACTTCTGATATCGATCAATTTACTCTGCTTCACCACGGTACAAAGATACGGAAAATAACTACACGCTTATATCTCTTTGGTTGTCCTTATGTAAAATAAGGCCGGCCTCGGCGGTCAGACAGCCTGTTCTATTATTCGGATTGTACAACGCTTGATCTCCGCCCTGCAGACTTGCCCCTTCAGCCTGGTGCCAAAACGGCACCTATTTTCTTAAGGCTTCTTTCACTTTAGGCACGATCTTCGTCCCATAGAGTTCGATAGCCTTCATCATATCTGTATGATCCGGACTACCAACGTCCATGTGTGCAGAAAAACGTGTCAGTCCAAATAGTTCGATGATATGCAGAATTTTCTCTACCGATTGGTTTACGTCGCCGACGACCAGATGTCCGTGAATAGAACGTCCAAAGTCATACTGTTGTCGTTGATAGGGTGGCCAGCCTCTTGATGCTCCTATACGATTCATCTGTGCAGCGTAAATTGGATAATATTTATCGGCGACAGATCGACTATCCTCCCCAAAAAAGGAGTGCATATGCACGCCCACCTGAAAGTCCTTCATATCATGACCATTGTCGACCCACGCTTGTTGATATACCTCAAACAACGGCTTAAAATTTTCGGGAGCCCCTCCGATGATCGCGAACATGACAGGCAATCCGAGCTTTCCTGCTCGTATCACCGAGGAGGTTGTACCGCCAACAGCCACCCATATAGGCAATGAACCATGAACAGGCCTTGGAAAAATCTGCTGATTAACCAGCGGCTTTCTAAATTTTCCCGACCACGTCACCGTGTCCTGTTTGTTTAACCGAAGAAGTAAATCCAGCTTCTCCTCAAAAAGCGCTGCATAATCTTTTAGATCGTATCCAAACAGCGGGAACGATTCTATGAACGAACCACGCCCCGCCATAATCTCCGCCCGCCCGTTCGATAGGATATCGACGGTTGAAAAATCCTGGAACAGTTTAACCGGATCGGCGGAGCTAAGCACAGACACGGCACTACCAAGTTTGATATTTTTTGTCACGGTTGCCGCTGCTGCTAAGATAATTTCGGGAGAGGCGACCGCATAGTCTTCCCGATGGTGTTCGCCCATGCCAAAAAAGTCTACACCGACTTCATCCATCAATTTGATTTCCTCTACAATCTGCTGCATCCGTTCTGCAGCAGGCTGCACCTTACCTGTTACAGGGTCTATCTGCACGTCTCCGAACATGCCTATTCCTAATTCGATCATGATGTTCCTTTCTTTTTATTATACAAACGTACGTCGCATTAGTTTGTCAGGCATTGACCTATATCAAGAAATGGTTATCCGTGAATGTATTCCTTCTTGCCGTAACTCTGGATAAGCTGTCCTTCGAAGTCCAGCCACTCCTGCCACCTTATTTCTACATCCACATCGACCGTGTATTGGCGGGCGAAATTCAAAAACGTCGTATAATGGTTGGCTTCGGATACCATCAGGTCGTAATAGAAACTGGCCAGCTCCTCGTCTTTTATATTTTTGGAAAGGACACGGAATCGTTCACAGCTTCGCGCTTCGATCATCGCAGCAAATAAAAGCCTGTCAATGAATGACTGATTACGGGAGCCATCCTTTTTTGCAAACTTCATGAGCTGTCCGACATAGTCGTCTTTTCGCTCCCTCCCCAATGTATATCCCCGGGCTTTAATAATATCAATCACCATCTGGAAATGCTGCATCTCTTCTATGGCGATCGCAGTCAGCTCATGTACCAGATCCTCGTGCTCGGGATTTTGCGTAATTAGGGTGATGGCGTTGGATGCCGCCTTTTGCTCACACCAGGCATGGTCGGTCAAAATCTCCTCCAGATTAGACTCTGCAATATTTGCCCAGCGGGGATCAGTTAAAAGTTTTAAACCCAACATCGTTATTTCGGATTATTAATATGTTTACCTCGGTGCCATCAACGCGTCCGTCATAGCACCTTTGACAGTCAATGACCTTGTCCGCGGTTCCGCGGAACCGGGAAAGCTTCTCCATCGTTTAACGCAAAGATACAAAATAATAGCAAGCGGTCTTAACCGGAGCACAGCCGGTTTGAATCTTACTGTCGCGGACGTACAGGGGCGTCTATTCTTTGAGGTCGCTTAGGACCGTAGAACATTACCGTTCTCCGTAACCGCGCATGGAAACGACGCTTTTAAAAAGATCGGTGCCTCGGAATCAGGCGTCGAATATGCGGATTTGGCTTTCGCCGCTCTTCTTCCTATTTGCCGCCTATAAGTTCTTCGACTTTTCATGACGGCCTTAACCCACTATTTTTGTATTTTAGCCAAATGCAAACGGTGCTGTTTATTGGATTGGTTTGGCCGGAGCCCGGATCTTCTGCTGCCGGAAGACGAATCGTACAACTGGCATTTCTATTCCGGGACGCCGGATACCAGGTGGTGTTTGCAAGCGCCGCAAGCCGGTCAGCTTACAGCTTTCCGTTGACGCAAAGTGGCATACAGGAACAGCCGATCCTGCTTAACGACAGCAGCTTTGACGAGATGATCCGCACAATACAGCCGGCGATTGTCGTTTTCGATCGATTCATGGCAGAGGAGCAATACGGATGGCGCGTGCGCGAATGCTGTCCTTCGGCCTTAACCATTCTCGACACCGAAGACCTACATCTCGTTCGCCGCGCGAGGCAGGACGCTATCAAAAGATGTAGCGAGCCCAACTATTATACGGAGATAGCGAAACGCGAGCTAGCGGCTATCCTGCGCACCGATATCTCGTTAATCATCTCCAGAGTTGAAATGGAGCTGCTGCAGGATGTCTTCGCCATCCGGCCGGAAATTCTATACTATCTGCCCTTTTTAGAAGATGAAATCCATGGTGAAGAAGATCAAACCTGGCGAACCTTTGAAGAGCGGCAACATTTTCTGTTTATCGGTAACTTCATGCATGAGCCCAACTGGCATACGGTACAGATTCTGAAAAGCAAAGTTTGGCCACAGCTAAAAAAAAGGGTTCCTGAAGCCGAGCTCCATATTTTCGGTGCGTATGCCAGCGACAAAGTTCACCAGCTGCACCAACCTAAAGACCGGTTTTTGGTAAGAGGAAGAGCCGACGACGCACGAAAGACCATGGAAAACTATCGCGTGCTGCTTGCTCCGATTCAATTTGGCGCCGGAATTAAAGGGAAATTTGTCGATGCTATGCAATCAGGGACGCCGAGTGCGACCACAAGCGTCGGCGCGGAATCCATGATGGCTAACGGCCTTTGGAACGGCGTCGTTGAAGATGACCTGGAGCTGTTCATAGAAGAAGCTGCTAAGCTCTATCAGACGCAGCGGATCTGGCAAGATGCGCAACTAAAGGGTACACAAATTTTAGAGGAAAATTTCAGCAAATTGGCGTTAGGTCCGCCTTTTTTGACGCGTATTCAGTCGCTGTCGACGAGCCTGCCTCTTCATCGGCAGAAAAACTTTTTGGGACAGATTCTGCAGACACAGGCGCTTAATAGCACTAAATACATGTCGCTGTGGATCGAAGAAAAACAAAGGCAATGCCCCGATAAAGGTCCGAAATAGGATGTTGTTCGGGGAAAGCATACCGGGTATCAAAAAAGATACGTCCGCCATTTGTCTCCTCCTAAAAAGTTTTCCTATATTTAGCGAAGCTAAATGGTATTAGTGGCTAATACATTAATATTAAACCTTATCATAAAATAATCATTGAGAGAGATTATGGCCGATTACCAAATAAAAGAAAATCCAGAAGTTTTTGACGCCATTGTCGTGGGCTCCGGAGCCGGGGGTGGCATGGCAGGCTATATTTTGGCCCACGCAGGGCTCAAAGTATTGATGTTGGAAGCGGGGCCATTTTTTGACCCTGCAAAAGATGCACTCCAGCTGCGCTGGCCATGGGAGTCGCCCCGTCGGGGAGCGTCCACAACGCGGCCGTTCGGCGACTTTGATGCGGCGTTCGGAGGGTGGCAACTCGATGGCGAACCTTACACCACCGTCAATGGAACCGAATTCGAGTGGTTTCGCGCACGTATGCTAGGCGGCCGTACAAACCATTGGGGGCGGATATCCTTACGTATGGGCCCCGATGATTTCAAGCCCACAGACGGTGTAACAGACGAGTGGCCTATCACCTATGACGAGGTCAAACCGTTTTACGACCGTGTAGATCGAATGATTGGAATTTACGGCACGGTGGAAGGCATACGGAATGAACCTGACGGCATCTTTATGAAGCCGCCTAAGCCTAGGCTAAACGAGCTCTATATTGCCAAAGGCGCAAAAAAAGCTGGTGTTCCCGTGATTCCGGGGCGGGGTTCCGTGCTGACGGAAGCCTCTTCCGAGATCAAAGGACGTGGAACCTGCTTCTATTGCGGCCAGTGCGGCCGTTCCTGTAAGGTTTATGCAGACTTCTCCTCATCGTCGTGCTTAGTCATGCCGGCAATGAAAACCGGAAACCTGAAAGTCATCGACAACGCTATGGTACGGGAAGTGCTAACAAACGAGGAAGGACTGGCCACCGGCGTTTCCTATGTTGATACCCAAAGCCTTCAGGAGTATACGGTCAGAGGAAAGACTGTAGTCTTGGGAGCAAGCGCATGTGAAAGCGCCCGATTGATGCTGAATTCGAAATCCTCGGCACATCCGGGAGGACTCGGAAATAGCAGCGGCTTGGTCGGCAGATACCTGCACGACTCTACCGGGGCCAGCCTGTCAGGATTTCTGCCACAGCTGCTTGATCGCAAGCGCTACAATGAAGATGGCGTTGGTAGCGTTCATATCTATTCTCCATGGTGGGAAGACAATAGGAAGTTGGCTTTTCCCAGAGGTTATCACATTGAGTACGGGGGAGGTCTGCATATGCCGTCGTACGGTTTCCTGAACTGGGTGCCGGGTGTCAACGGCAAGGTCGCAGGAAAGAACGGCGAAAAGAAAGCGGCTGGAGGATACGGCGCGGAATTAAAGCAGGATTACCGCCGTTTTTACGGAGCCAATGTAGGCATGGCCGGCCGGGGTACCGCTTTGGCGAGAAAAGATAATTATTGTGAAATCGATCCGACCCGCGTAGACAAGTTCGGTATTCCGGTACTACGCTTTCATTATAAGTGGGCAAATGAGGAAATTGCGCAGGCAAAACACATGCAGGAAACATTCCAATCGATCATGCACGAGATGGGCGCTATCATCACTTCTGACATTCCGGGGCCGGAAACCTTATATGGGCTGGAAGCTCCCGGAAAGATTATTCACGAAGGCGGAACAACGCGTATGGGTAACGATCCGAAGACATCTGTACTGAACAAGTGGGGACAGGCGCACGACTGTAAAAACCTATATGTGGTCGATGCGGGCCCTTTTGTACAGCAAGGAGACAAAAACCTTACATGGACCATTTTAGCCCTGTCAATGCGTACGGCTGAATATATCTTGGAGCAAAAGAAGAAGTTGAACGGCTAATCAGTAAACAAAATGAACAGAAGAGAATCCCTTAAAGCGTTAGGACTAATAGCCGCAGGGTCGGGCGTATTAGCCACGGCGTGTAAACAGGACAAGGCAAAAGATGCGGCAGCGGCGGCAGACACAGAGAAGCTGCCGGGCGTGCAGGACTTTGAACATGAACGAAACAAACAGCTGCACGCGGAACGCTTTTTTACGGAACATGAAATGGCTACCATCACCGTTCTCGCGGACATCATTATTCCCAAAGACGACATTTCGGGAAGCGCGTCCGAAGCCGGTGTGCCTGCTTTCATCGAATTTATCGTAAAAGACCTGCCCAGTCACAAAATCCCTATGCGTGGAGGCTTAAAATGGCTCGATGTACAATCCCAAAAGCGGTATGGAAACGCATTTATCAAATGTAAGGAAGAGCAGCAATTGGCATTGATCGATGAGATTGCCTATCCGGAACGGGCCAAGCCGGAGATGCAACAGGGTGTCGCGTTCTTTTCGTTAATGCGTGATCTCACCTCTTCCGGGTTCTTTACAAGCGAGATGGGGGTAAAAGATATAGGTTATGTCGGAAACAGACCCGGCGTCTGGACTGGCGTACCGGCAGAGGTTTTGAAAGAGCACGGTTTTGATCCGGAAAAATTCTTTGGATAACACTATATCGAGGGGATCACAGCAGTTGCGAATCACATCCGGGGGAGATGCTCGGCCGGACGACCGTGCCACTGAAACCTGCAGCGACGAAGTGCACCGGTTGAAACGGTTACTTCACAAAGCTTGCGTTTTGTGAAGTAACCGCGACTCATTTCTTCAGACCGGCTTTCTTAGTTCCCGATGGCCGCGATGTTGAAGTCCGCTACCCGCGGACTGGGCATCAATACGATCCTATCTCCTTCTGAAGGTGATCGTTGTCGTGATGCCGCTGGTGGTGTTGACTAATGTAAAACGGGCTACGGTCTGAATAATGTTTTCCTGAACGTCATACTCCACGCCGTCGAAAACCATTTTCTTATTGCTCGGCATATGATACGGATAAGATTCGGTACTGCCATTCGCCCCGTATACATAGGCATACCCATTCGACCTAAATTCGAGGTTCTCCCCGTCGCCAACCAACACTTCCGTAACATCGGCCTGCCCCGCTACGGAGGTTGTCTTGACCACATCAAACCATTTGTTTGCCCGGATAATGTTCAACGCCGTGTCGCGCTCAATATTATCTACGGTTTCTTCGCTGCACGAAACTAACGCCAGTGTCGCCACTCCTACAAGGAGTACCAACCAATTTTTAATTGTCCATGTCAATCCTCTCATATCTTTCATGATGTTTAATAATGATAGCAGCTATCCAAGTATTATGCCAAATCGCACCAGGTAACTTCATTGCAGTGTGCCCATCCCCGTCCAATTAGACAGATACGTGCCCTATTGTATACACCTCCAAAGGCTCTAGCCTCAAAAATAAAATAAAAAACAACGTAAACTTTTTAGTTACGATATTTTCGTATATCTTTGATTTGTTCATAAATCTACGTAATCATGAGAAAGCTATCTGTATTATTCGCAGCGCTCTGTGTGTTAAACTCGTCCTTTTCGAAGGCACAGGAGAAAGCCGTTGCCCGTGTGCACTACATCTTTAAACACGTCAACGATACTACGCAACGGGACAGACATCTCCGCGATGAGGTCGTTACTTATCTAGGGCAACACAGTAGTTACTATACCAGTTATTCGGGTGTCAGGGCCAATGAGGAGATAGAACGTCAGTTAAACGACCCCACCTTTGATGGCAAACTGATTATGCGTCGCAGAGAGACCCGGATTACGGACTCCTATCTGATTGACAAAGCGGAACCTTCCGCCCGGCAGGTGGCGCAAGTGGGCGGCGATGCGTTTGCTCTGCCATGCGACTTCCCCCAACAGGAGTGGAGCATCAGCACAGAAACCAAAATTATAGGCGGTTACACCTGCCAGAAGGCTACCGCACGTTACAAAGGTCGCGATTACATTGCGTGGTTTGCTCCCGATCTGCCTTTTTCTTCTGGTCCATGGAAGCTGCATGGCCTCCCCGGCTTAATTCTCGATGCCCGTGATACGAAGGAGGAAGTCGTTTTCGAGTATGCAGGATTTGATAAGCTGGAAAACGAAGACTTCCTTATTCAAATTCCTCAAAAGGCGATCGCCTCAACGTCTAAAGAAGTGGAAAAACTACGTGCTGCCTTTGCGGCCAACCCGCAGGCTTACATTCAGTCCAAGAACCGTTCAAGCCAAGCCGTGACAGTTGTTGGATCGGGCAACGGGACAGCGGTGCGGATCGGAGGAAGTGCCGCCACATCCGCCGGATCCAAAATCGATGCCAGCCGGATAAAGTCTATGCACATACAAAACAGCGACGACTATAAGCCTTCTGCTACGACAAATAATCCTATTGAATTAACTCCTTAAGTGAAAGCGGTATATCTTTTCGTTTATGCACTCCTGCTTGACACATCTGTAGTCTGTGCGCAGCAGCGGGAAATCCGCGGAACATTGGTGGATAAGTCGACGGAAAGGCCTATTCCATCGGCCAGCGTAAATATTAAATCGGCAGATAACAAAATCCGGGCCTTTAAAACGACAGACCGCAACGGCACTTTCGTTGTCTCCATCCCGGAAGAATGGGGTGAATGTACGTTGGAGATCAACCACCTTGGTTATCAGAAATATCAGTGCAGACTTGGTGACAAGAAAGTTCCTCTTCGAATCGAATTAGAGCCGCAAACCGTACTCCTGGAGCATATAGAGGTAAAAAGTAAACCCAAGATCCGCCGGACGGGAGACACCGTGTCTTACGACGTGGGTAGTTTTGCGAAGGAAGAAGACCGCAGTATCGGCGATGTTATACGACGGCTGCCGGGAATGGAGGTCTCCGAATCGGGGCAGATAAAATACCAAGGAAAAGCCATATCCAATTTCTACATCGATGGAGACGATTTGCTTGATGATAGGTATAGTTTGGGCACCCGCACAATTCCTCACAATATGGTGAAGGACATCCAGGTGCTCAACAACCATGAGCACCTCAAGGTATTGAAAAACAAGCGCTTTACTGATCAGGTAGCTATCAACCTGGTTATTAAAGAAAGTGCGAAGCTCAAAACGACGGGAGAAGCCAAGGTCGCCGCGGGTCTGCCAAATATATACGACGGTGAAGTGAACAGCATCCTTTTTAACAAAAAACACAAAATGCTCCACGTGCTGAGCGGCAATAACCGGGGAAAGGACCTCCGGGGCGACTTCCTCGGATATAATCGGGATAATTCACTTGCGCGAATGGGAACGATGCCTGTTAACAACCTCCTTGCCCTGGGCACTGTTGGTGCTCCACCGATTCCTAAACAGCATTACTTTATGAATAACAGCGGTGGAATAAACTCTAACAGTCTCGTCAACCTGGCCACGGGATGGCAGGCTAAGATAAACCTCCAGGGACTATATGATCGAAATACGAGAGACTTTAACGGTTACACATATTATCTGACTCCAACCGAAATCATAACGTTCGACGAACAGCAGCAGAGCGAAATAGAGTCACTGCTCGGTGCTTTCCGGCTTTTAATAAATAAAAATGAATCCAATATGTTTCTCAACAACGCGTTGTCTGTCGAATACGAAAAAGAACATGGCCTAGCGTCACTGCACACCAATGATCAGCAGATCAAGGCACAGCTAAATCACCGTATCAGGGGCCTTACCAACCTGCTGGAGTACGTTCCTCAGCTACGGAGTGGCAACATTATCCAGGTAGATTGGTATGTACATTACGGAGAAAAACCCCAATCGCTAGCCATATTTCCGGGCGTATCCGCTGATGTGTTGAACCGGGGTGAGCCTTATACCGGAACGACTCAACACCTCCGTGTTCCAAATTTCTTTTCCCGGATCTCCGCGGGATACAGGATGCCCAAAGGCAGGATCAGCCAATATTATAATGCGCTATTGAGCGTCGAAGATCAGCAGCTTTCTTCGCACATCAATATATATCAGGGAGCTTCCGTTTATCCCCCCTCAACTGATTCTGCTGTCAACAATCTTCATTGGCGCCGGTCGCAATTTTCGGTGAGCGCGTCTTATGGCTGGAAGAGAAAAAGGATAGAGGCCCAGCTCAATTTACCAATAACCTTCCAGCACACCAACTTTGATGATCCCCACTACCACTTAGACGAAACACAGCGGCACTGGCTGTTTTTGCCGTCTTTTCTTATGAAATACCGTGCGTGGCAGGAGGACGAACTTGACTTTTCCTATACGTTCACCAACAACTTTGGCAACATTCAGGATGTGTACCGCGGTCTGGTGATACGCGATTATCGATCGCTGTCCCAGAACTCCGTCGGCATCAACGAGAGTCATACCCAAACCTTTCGGGCGAACTATCGTTTAAGCAGAACACTGTCTCTTCTTTTCTCGGATGTGGGGCTTCAATATACAACAACCTACAGAAAGGCGATGATTGCCCACACCGTGTCCAACGACATCTCACAGACGGTTCTCCTTCCCATACCGAATAAGATCGGGGCGCTCCAGCTTCAGGCCGGCTTCGACAAATACATCTTTCCCATAGCGAGTACGGTCAAGCTTAGGGGAATGTGGACATTGACAGACTTTAATCAGTTCTTCAACGGTGAACTTCTCCCTTTCCAGAACAGGAATGTCTCGTTGCAGCCCGATATAGAACTGAAGGTATGGAAGTCCATAAACCTATCTTACCGGGGAAACCTTAGCTGGTCGACTTCGGAACAAAAAGATCATCCAGAGCTGGTAAACCGTATTTTTACAGCAAGTCAGCATATCGGACTACCGTCTTTACCCTTTAAAAAGGTCTTTATCGGTGTTAACGGCAGACATCTCTACACGCAGCAGCGTGAACAACCTCACGTTAGCTATTTCTTTCTCGACGCATTCGCCCGCTACCGCCTAAAAAAATGGAAAACGGACCTGGAGCTCAACCTGACCAACCTGACAGATGTGCGGACCTTTGAAACATATGCTGTGACAGCCAATCACCAGACGCATAACAGCTACGAACTCCGCGGACGTATGGCCATTCTAAGGGCCGTCTTTACACTGTAGCTGTCCCCGGTTAGAAGCACGATCAGACCCGCAAAGCGGCCCTAAACCCCCTTGCCCCGTAATAGGAGTCGGCTCCATTATGGTATGTAAATACATGACCATAACGACGGTCGCAGAAGATGGCTCCGCCGTGTTTCCTGATGGCCTCCGGTGTGATCACCCAAGATGATGTTTTCAGATCGAACTCGCCGAGCTGCTGTAATAGGCGATATTGCTGTTCTGTTAACATCTCTACTCCCATTTCTTCCGCCATATCCATCGCCGAGTTAGCCGGTTTGTGGGCTTTCCGGGCTTCCAGAGCTGTCCGATCGTAGCATATGCTCCGTCGTCCTTTCGGGCTTTCTGCCGAACAATCAAAGAACAGGTACTCGCCGGACTGGCTATCGTATCCCACAACATCGGGCTCGCCTCCCGTTTGTTCCATCGCATCCAAGGACCACAGCTTTTCCGGCGCGGCCAACAAACGCTCTTCGACAGCGACCCACTGCAGGTCCTGGTGCCTATCCATATTTTTTTCAAACCGTTGTCTCAGCAGCTGTAACAACTCTTCTTGCCGTTCAGCGTGGAGGTTTCTATTGTTTTTCATCAGTAATCTTTCTTTGGTGGGTGATATGTCCGTTTTAGAAGCGTTTATACTGCCGGCCTTTATTTCGGCACGAAGGTCTTTCTGTCAGCCGGTCTAAAATACCATGAAACCGCTGTCAATGCTATGAGCAACGCCGGGGGCCATATAGTCGACAGTAGGTCTCCGACCGCCAGGTGCGACACGACCGCACCCGTCATAACAAAGAAAAAGCCGGCATACGTCCATTCCTTTAAAAGTGGTGTGCGCGGAACAAGTATTGCGCCGACACCCAGCAATTTCCAGATCCCTAGGACGGTCAGCATATACACTGGATATCCCAGGTGGGCTATACTCTCCACTTCCTCCGGTATCCTCATTAACTGAACTACTCCTGTCGATGCCATTCCTAATGCAAGCCAAAGCGTCGACACCCAATAAATGATGTTATTTCTTTTTTTCATTTCTATTTAACAGTTTCATCGCGCCGTTCCACGCCATCTTTTATGATTTCTTCCAATCGTCGTTTAATATGCTTTCGTTCCGCCTCCGTCCCCGCGAGCGTTGAGGCTGTCCGAAGGTACTCCATTGCCTTATTATTATTTACGCCTATATACAATTCGCCCAGCAGCATATGATAAAAGTGGCTGCCGCTAAGCTGTAGCTTTTCTGCCTCCAAAAGCGCAGACTCCCGTCCTTCGGCTTTGTATAACGCATACGTACGGTTAAGTGCAACAGCCGGCGAATAATTGACTAACAGCAACTGGTTGTACAGATGTAACACCTCCTGCCACTTTTCTTCGCCGTCATCCCTGTAACAGTGGCAACAGGCGATACGGGCCTCCAAATGGTACGAACTTATTTCATTTCCTACGGCGGAACGACCGAGAAAATACATCCCTTGGTAAATGAGCTCCTGATTCCACTTGCTTCTGTCCTGATCGTCGTACAGAATCATGTTCTCCTGACCGGCCTGCCGCGCATCGAAGCGCGACGCATGAAAGCACATTAACGCCACTAAAGCATTTGCCTTGGGTACGTCTGTTCTTTTATGTTCTGTGAGCATAAGTCCGAGACGCAATGCTTCCCTGCACAGGTCACGCCGGAGGATCTCGTCCCGCGTACGGGAGTAATAACCCTCGGTAAAAAGCAAGTAGATAATATGCAGTGTGTTGTCAAGACGCGTCCCGACGTCGTCATCTCCCAGGGGCTCAACAGTTATCCCTTCCGACCGCAACCTTTCTTTCGCCCGGAAGAGACGTTTGTTGATTGTCTCTTTATTGGTGAAAAATGCCTGAGCTATCTCGTCGATGCTAAATCCGCAGAGCACACGCAGCGCCAGCCCAATCTGCGCTTCGCTACCTAATGCGGGATGGCAGACGGCCAACAGCATCTGCAATTGGCTGTCTTTTATATTGCCGTCCGTGAAGCAGATTTCTGCCGACTCCTCGTATATTTCCTGGCTCTCCCTCATGTGCGGGACGATCTTATCCATCAGTATTTTGTTCCGCCTGAAGTACAAAAGCACCTTTTGAGACGCGACATGGTATAACCAAGCCTCCGGATTAGCGGGAATCCCCTTTCCTTGCCATGATTCCGCGGCGGAAAGAAACGTCTCGCTTACGAGATCTTCTGCAATTTCAATATACTGCAAGCCGTACCGGCGACTGATCACCGCCACCATCTTGCCGAATTCTCTCCGAAATAAATCAGCTAACAATCCTTTCACCGTACTTTTTTAAAGAGACGTCGCTATTAACGCCCGCCGTCTCAGCTATAAACCATTATGGGCCGCACCTCGACCGTACCTCCCTGATCAATAGCCGGACAGCCATGTGCCAAGGTCGTCGCTTCATCCAGGCTGGCCGCTTTAATCCGTAAAAACCCGCCCAGCATCTCGCGCACCTCCACGAATGGTCCGTCCGTAACCACCCCGCCGTTCTTCAGCACCTTCCCCACGGGTTCTAGCCGCGGACCAGCACTGACCACCTTGCCCTGCGCCGCGATACCGCCTACCCAATTTTCCCATTTTTTGCTGAGGGCTTTCATTCCCTCTTCACTTACCGTGTCTTCGCCTGCCTGCTGCGGCAATCGAAAAAGTAACATAAATTCCTTCATTTTGCTTTCGTTATCATTTATGGTATAATGCGCGAGATCCGCTAGATTGGACATGTTGATCGTTTTTTGAAAATCCTATTTTTTTTGGTTTATCCCTGCAAAAGGAATGAGTCCAACCGCGTATTCTTCAGCCCAGTTCTTCCCCGCCGTAAACCAGCAACGCGTTCTACGTTCCTAAAAAAGTACCTTTAAAGATAATACTTCTTAGGGTATATTCCCGAGTTATGTTTTGTGTCATTCATGATCCTATAGACATTTATCTGCTCCAGACGTTTTTCCCTGACTCTTTCCTACACCGTTTCCCCTGCTACTGAGTAAATTACCCTTTACAAATAAAATTTAGTTATACGATATAAAACATATCAATATTGGCTATTATCAAAATTAAATTTCAGTTTATATACCTTTGGAGATCAAAAATTTTAAAAATTAGCATGAAGAGATTTTTTACTTCTATTGGTTTACTTACATTCATGGGCGCTGCTGCTCAGGCTCCGAATGCAGGAGGCAGTCTTGCGGATTGTCCCTATCTTAATGGTAGCATGGGAAGCTCCAGTGAGGTTACCACACATTTTTACCAAAGACGCGGTGCGAACACCGACCAGGACTGGTGGCCCAACCGGCTCAACCTGAATGTGCTGCGCCAAAATTCCACTCTATCTTCGCCGATGGACGAAGCCTTTGACTATGCTGACGCTTTTAACAGATTAGATCTGGCAGCGATAAAAAAAGATATTAACGGCATACTTACGGAGTCGCAGGACTGGTGGCCGGCAGACTTCGGAAATTATGGACCTTTCTTCATCCGGATGGCATGGCATAGCGCCGGCACGTACCGCGTAGGAGACGGACGTGGGGGAACCCGCATGGGAATGCAGCGGTTTGCCCCGCAAAACTCATGGCCGGATAACGGCGGTCTTGACAAAGCCCGTCGTCTGCTATGGCCAGTCAAGCAGAAGTATGGCAATAAAATCTCATGGGCAGACCTGATGATCCTTGCCGGTAATGTTGCGCTGGAAAACATGGGTTTTAAAACGCTTGGTTTCGCAGGAGGAAGAGTCGATGTGTGGGAGCCCCAACAAGCCTACTGGGGGTCTGAAAAGCAATGGCTTGCTCACAGTACCGCAGAAAATAGCCGCTGGAGCGGGAACCGCGAGCTGGAACAGCCTCTGGCTGCCGCGGAGCTCGGACTGATTTACGTAAATCCGGAAGGCCCTGACGGAAAGCCGGACCCACTATTAGCGGCTAGAGATATCCGGGAGACCTTCGGCCGCATGGGGATGAACGATGCGGAGACAGTTGCGCTGATAGCTGGAGGACATTCCTTCGGAAAGACACATGGCGCCGGCGATGCGACGCTGGTAGGTCCTGCTCCGGAAGCCGCCCCAATAGAACAGCAGGGATTGGGTTGGAAAAGTTCGTATAAAACCGGGAAGGGAAAGGACGCCATTACGTCAGGACTGGAAGTAACCTGGACGACGACTCCTACGAAATGGAGCCATGACTTCTTTAAAAGCCTTTTCCATAACGAATGGGAGCTCACCAAGTCTCCGGCGGGCGCATACCAGTGGGTCGCCAAAGATCCTAAGACCATGGTTCCAGATGCTTTTGACGCAGAGAAGCAGCACAAACCCACCATGTTGACCACTGACCTGTCATTACGTTACGATCCCGCTTATGAGCGCATATCCCGCTACTTTATGGAGCATCCCGATCGCTTTGAGATCGCCTTCGCTCAGGCGTGGTTTAAACTGACCCACCGGGACATGGGACCCCGATCCACTTATTTAGGTCCCGAAATCCCCGCCCAGGAATTTATCTGGCAGGATCCTCTTCCTAAAGCCGCTGGGAATATCATTGAAAACAAAGATATTACAGGATTGAAAGAAGAAATCCTACGTTCCGGATTAAGTATTCGCGAGTTAGTTGCTACGGCCTGGGCTTCGGCTTCGACGTATAGACATTCTGACCGTCGTGGCGGCGCGAACGGCGGCCGTATTGCACTGGCACCACAACGGAACTGGGAAGTAAATAATCCCGCACAGCTGAACAAAGTTTTAGACCAATTAACCCGTATTCAACAACAGTTTAATGCGAAAGCAAAAAATGGAAAGCAGGTGTCATTAGCCGATCTTATCGTTCTGGGGGGTACCGCCGCCGTGGAGAAAGCCATCGAAAACGCCGGCTTTACCATCGAAGTTCCTTTTGCCCCAGGCCGGGTAGACGCAACACAGGAACAGACGGACGTTCATTCTTTTGCGCACCTCGAGCCCGTGGCTGACGGCTTCCGCAACTACCTCAACAAAGGCCGGGCATACATGAGTACCGAAGAATTATTGGTGGATAAAGCTGAGCTACTGACACTGACTGCCCCCGAGATGACCGTCCTGATCGGCGGACTTCGGGCGCTGAATGCGAACTACGATGGGTCAACCGCAGGCATACTATCTAAAACAAAAGATGTTTTAAACAATGATTTCTTTGTCAATCTGCTGCGCATGGACACGGAGTGGAGCCCAGCGGATACGTCCAACGAACTTTTTAACGGCATAGACCGCCAATCGGGCGCACTAAAATACACCGCGACCCGTGCTGATCTGATCTTCGGTTCGCATTCGGAAGTGCGGGCGCTGGCCGAGGTCTACGCCAGCGAAGATGCGAAAGAAAAATTTGTAAAAGATTTTGTCGCCGCTTGGGTGAAGGTCATGAACCTTGACCGCTTCGACCTCCAACAATAAATTGTAGGAAAAGCCTTCACAACTTACGCTAAGCTTAAAACAGCATCCGTAAGTCGTGGAGGTTTTTTTTCGCGAAGCGCCATCATCCATATCCTATGGCCGGTAGTATACCTACGTACAGATTGTACGATGCTGCGGTCTTCCTTTGAAAGATCGCTCCCCCTTTTATAACACCGCTCCGCTAGCGTCCTCGGGAGATTTATGGCCCGGATAGACGCCGCATTGCTTCAATCTGTCTTTCAATATAACGTCTATCTACGGCAGAAGCTGTTAGCGACCATGCCGCCTCATAAAATGTTAAAGCACGCGACTTATCGTCTCTTTGATGGAGAAAGGCCTTTGCCAGATAGAAGCTTAGCAGATTAGGGCCTCTGCATCGCAGCGCCAACGTGTCGAGTTCTTCTAAAAGGCCTACAGCGTCGATATAGCTTTGTGCAATAATACGGTTAAGTGTATACCCTACCGACTCTTTATCAAGCGCTTCGAGCTGCCGGTATAAGAAGACAATCCTGTGCCAGGGAGTGTCAATGAAGTTGGCGGCAGCGCAATGCAACGAGGATATCAGCGCCTGCAGATAATAACTGTCGGCATAGTCCGTCAGTTCGCGCGCTCGCCGAAGGTGGAAATACCCCTCAGCAATCAGCTCACGGCTCCACAGGGAACGGTCTTGTTCTTTCAGCGTTATCCAATTTTCACTCCCGTCCATCCGGGCCGGAAATCTGGCTGCGTGAAAGAACATGAGTGCCAAGAGCGCATGAAGCCTTCCATCTTTCTTCCTTTCGGCTATTAATAACGTCAGTTGCATCGCGTTATAGCAGCATTCAAGATCAACACCCACTGTTCTGCACGTTGTCTTATAACCTTCGTTGAACAATAAATAGAGGGTCTTGAGCAAAACAGGAATCTGCCGTTGCAACCCTGATCCTTGGTAGTCGTGGTCTGCCCGGAAGTTTTTGAGTGCCTCTTTGTTTCGAAAGATCGACTTCTTCACCGCTTCGACGTGCATTAACATACCGCCGGCAATTTCGGCATAGCTCATTCCACATAGGTAATGCAGTGTAAGCATAATACGCGTTCGCTGTGGGATATCCAAACCGCAGCAGAACAATAAAAGCGTCAGCTGGCTGTCGCCGATCTCTTTCTCCGAGACCTCGCTATCGCACACCTCGCCATACATCAAGACCGTCCTTCGCTCGAGGTCGCTCTTTGCTTTTTTTAGCGCATTCAGCATATTGTTTATGGCGACCCTCATCAGCCATGCCTCGGGACGATACGGAACGCCTCCCTTTCGCCAGGCGGAGAGCGCGGAAAGGAACGTATCCTGCACCACGTCCATTGCCATGTCGATATGCTCATAACCGTAGCGGCGGGTCAGCACGGAGACAAGCCTTCCTGCCTGCTGCCGGAAAAGAAGCCCGATCAGACGCTCAGCGTCCCCTCCCATGCTGTTAATCGTGAAAGCCCTCCACCACCGCAATTTCCCTTATTTCCAGCGATGCACCCCGGTCAAGATCTGGGCACCCCTTGGCTAGGGCTATCGCTTCTTCAATCGATGATGCCAGTAAAAAATAATAACCGCTGATACATTCCTTGGACTCAATAAATGGACCATCGCTCACCTGTTCTCCCCTGATAGATACGCCTTCTGCACTTAACGGGTTTCCATCCTTGAAGTGACCTCTCTGCACAAGCTGTTCAACCCAAGCGATGTGCTTCTCGATATCGGCATTCAGCTCTTCTTGTGATAATGTTCCGTAGTCCGCCCCTTCACGGATCAGCATAAGAAATTCTTTCATAATATTATTTTTTATTGGCTATGACAATGGAGAACTGCGATCGGGGACATTTTCTTTTATTTTTCTTTTAAGAGAAAACGCCGGGCTCTCCGGTATCGCCTGCAAGGCTACATCTCCTTTTGTCAATCGACAGATTCTGCCGGCACCCAAGAAAACCAGTCTTCAAACATCTATAATACTAATATACAGTCGCTTATTGTTTACTAATATAGCAAATAATTAGGATATAATCGGGTGAAATCGGACATGCGCGTGGTGCTCATTGTTCCGCTTGACCTCGTCGCTCGCCCGACATTAATCATCATAATCGTCCGCTCTCCTCCGTATTACTCTTCATGAGCGACCTCATTTTAAAAGACTTTCCTATATTGATATTATATGTTAGCGAAAGCGACAACACCCGTGTCTGCTGACGGTTGCCGATCAGAATTACATCGTTGTTGTAATAGCTCTTCGCGTCGAAGTTCGCCGTATAAAAGATATCGCTAATAGATGCCGCGGCTGTCAGGCGGTCATTGAAAAACCGCTTCCTTACGCCGAGATCTACATTGGAAATTGGCCGGGTAATTACGTTTCCTTGCAGGATGCGGGGTGTGTACATCGCACTTAAGCTTGCCGTCCAACCCTTAGGGAGTGTAAACTCGTGTTCACTTTGAAAGACAAACGTGTTGAGCTGCAAGTCAAACTCTGGAGCCACAGAGCTGCCCGAGGAAAGCAGCAGGTTATTTGAGGAACTCCACCACTTGACGAACTGTATGGGCGCACTGATGGTTACGGTGTAAACCTCCTGTTTACCGGTATTTTTCCGCCATGCCAATAACATATCCGACTCTGGATCCGTTTCGATGATCTGATAGATAACATCTTTAGTTTTGTTATAGCTGAAAGCTAGGTAATATTTTTGCCTGAAGAGGTACGCCAGTTCGCCGCCGTGCGTAATCTGGGGGCGGAGATGGGGATTGCCTGTCACAACAGAATAGTTATCTAAAAAATATCGATATGGATTTAATTCGTTGTAGGACGGCCTTTGAATGCGTCTGTTAGCTGAAAACGTCAGAACATGGCGGCCTTGCTGATCGAGAACACGCTGCAAATACAACGTAGGGAACAAATTGAAGTAATCGGAACCGATGATTGTGTCCTGTCCGTCGCCGGATACTTCACCCTGAATGGAGCTATTCTCTCCGCGTAGCCCCACATTAAACGTTGTGCCGTAGAGCTCGCCGCTCAAACTGACGAACCCTGCAGCAATCCGTTCTTTATAAAAATAGTCAAAACTTTGCATGTCGCTGATCCAATTACCATCCCGGAGGATATCATACGCATTCT
The DNA here is from genome assembly GCF_008124885.1 of Sphingobacterium allocomposti. GTDB lineage: Bacteria > Bacteroidota > Bacteroidia > Sphingobacteriales > Sphingobacteriaceae > Sphingobacterium > Sphingobacterium allocomposti. The sequence continues at coordinate 35,458 of NZ_VNHX01000018.1, read as the reverse complement.
GGTTATTAATGTCAGTATGTGATAATTTCGCACCGACCTGCATATCCCAGCTAGTGGTCCACTTTTTCTGATATCTGGCCTCGGCGGTCACAATCTGTGACATGCTCGGAAAGCGGAAAAGGAAAGAAGTATCCTGTAATAGCTGATCCTGTGCATCGAATGTCTCGCTGAATGTGCCGCTGCTCGGCCTTTTATCACTATTGGTGTAGTCTGCAACAACACGGAAGGTGGATCCCAAGGTGTCCGTTTTCCACGTGTAGTTTACGCCGACGTTATGGTAGTCGACCGGCCTGACCATGGGAAAATCGCCCGAAGAAACTGTATTCTGCTGAGGTTCAGGATAGGTGATCGTCGTATGCGAGACAAGGCTGTCCACCGACCGTGAAAAACGACCTGTATAGTCAATTGCCAACACATGGTCTTTAGTAATATCATAGATGCCCGAAAGACGGACGCGGTGGCTTTGCGTACGGTCTATGCTATTGTTCGCAGCAGTATATTGGCCCTGCTGGGACAGCACACGCGACTGGGACAGGTTTTCGAAGCTTTTATTGTCCGAAAAGGAATAATCAGCCGAGAGCGTCATCTTGCCGGAGTTGTAGCTAACGCCCGCAAACGGCCTATACGAAGGATAATGCCCCAGTCCTTTTGAATAATCATGACCGATACGCGCCTGTAGGCCACTTTCTCTGCGTTTTTTCATTACGATATTGATCAGCCCGCCCGATCCAGAGGCTTCGTATTCTGCAGGAGGCCTCGCAATGACTTCAATAGACTGTATATCTTCAGCCTTCAGGTTCCGCAGATAGTCTTTAAGGTCATCGCCGCTGATGTTCAGCATACGTCCATCGACCATCACCCGGCTTCCTGATACGCCGTTGATGGATATATTGCCCTGCATGACGAACACCCCGGGAACCATACTCAACAGCTCCATCGATGAACGTCCTGATGCAGACACCATGTTTTCGACGTTCATCACGAGTCGGTCCCGTTGGCGGGAAAGCACAGGTCGGCGGGCGGTGACCGTCACCTCTGCCAGAACATTGGGGTCCTGCTCTAATGTGATCACACCCAAATCGGTATTTTCCGAGACGGAAATGTCCTGCAGCTTTGTAATATAGCCTACCACGTCTATACTTAGTGTATAAAATCCTTGAGGGATATTCTGAAAGAAAAAGTTACCGGGCTCATCCGCAAATTTCGTTTGTACAACAGTCCCATTTCCATCTTTAATCGTTACTGTGGCGTAAGAAATCGGCGTTCCGTTACGATCAGACATCTTTCCCTGGACGTTAACAATATTCGATTGACCTGTTGCTCCTGTCGGTAAAAAGATAATAGCAATCAATAGTACGGTGCAAAATAAAAGAGGTTGGCGTAAATTTTTCTTCATAAAGTATTTGGTTGTTTAGTTATATTTTTTTTATTGCTATGCTACTATGCGCAATATACTGTCCTTTTCCTTTCGCATTTGGCTTGTATTAGCAGCCGGCTTACTGCTTCGTCATGAAGAAAGACCGCGTAACAACAACGGTTATAGCGACTCTCTTGACAGGAGAGCAAATAGGTGCCCTGGACGATTATTCAAGACTGTGTGTATCCAAAACAAGTAATTCAGTTGCATAGAAGGGGATAGGCTCTACGCGTTCTGTGGTGCTATGGTGGGTAGCGGCCACGCCCAGAAAGGGAAGCCGTTGTGAAAAATCGAATAGAATATAGCGCGCAATGGAGTCGTCGTCAATTACATTTTTTTTTATGCCGCTCTAAAATTAAAAACAAAAACTAAAAAGCAAAAATAATTTCATCAGATCATGAAATTATACACGCATACTTCGCTTGTCTAAAGCACGTCAAGTGCTTTTTTTGCTCCAATAGCGCAACGGCACGCCCCGCGTGTAGCTCAGGAAACACCCCTGAGGCATCCGCCACGGTGATGAGCCAAGCCGACTTTGGGCTTGAAGTCAACTTATTTAAGGATTACTTTCAATAGGTTGTTGAGTTGCACCTGGTCAAAGTCGCCGGCGTAAAGAATCTTATGATTTCCGTCGAGAAGGACAATTGTTGGGAACGCATCCACGCCGTAGTCTCTGGTAACGTTCCCATCGTAATCATAAACAGTTCTGAACTTGGGCTGGTTCTTCTTGTAAAAGCTGCAAATGTCACCTCTGCTGTCATAAGCGTTGACGCCAATTACCTGTAAATTTTTCCCGTGGTACTTTTCCAACAGGCCATTCAATTCTGAAACGGCAGAGATACAATATCCACAATTTTTAATCCAGAACTCAAGCAAAACCACCTTTCCCTTCAGACTACTCAACCGAAGGGTATCACAACCGTCAATAAAAGGCAGCAGCCAATCGGTCGCCTTTGTGTTCGGCTGAACCATCGCAAGCTTTTTCAGAGAAGAAGGTTGGTAGTCATCCAAATAGGTAGAATAATACCAGGAATGTTCATCTGGACTTTTACCAGTTTTTTCGGTATGCTTAAAAACGGTAAGCACGTAATCGTTCGGCTCCGCGTCATTGGTCTGAATGATCTGCAAAGGCATATGAGATGTTTTATCGACGACCAGCCTGTAGCTGATATTTCTTTTCAACGCAAGGCTGTTAAACCCACCAATATTACCTATCGTCATATTTTTCAAGACAAACGTTACCAAATAATGGTTCTTGCCGTTAATGGATGTATCCGCAAGCTTCTTTATAATGTCCTTATCAGAAATGACCATTGGCAACACCTGTCGGATAGAAACAATCGAATTTGCGAACAAAGACAGCGATTCGAAATCTCGGGGATCAGGTTTGCGATGAATCTCGATCGATTTTTCTTTTTTGTTTAAGTGGAAAGCTTCGGAACCGTTGTAGACCATTTTGTACTGCTCGTTCTCTAACTGAAACTTAAAACCTAACGTGCTGTCATTGCTTCTAAAATCCAAATACGTATGACCACTTGTCTCGCTGTGATAGTCTTCGGAAAAATAATTAATACTCCGATAATAACAATAGCTGATAGTTTCAAAACTGTTTAATTGATCAGACACCTTCTGCAAAACAGAGGTTGCGGTTTCAACCTCACCTTTTGCGTGTAGATTCACGCTGAAAATCGACACCAACAGGATGGTTGCTAATATGGAAGAATGTTTCATTGGTCGAATAATTCTCAGAAGGCCAATTTAAATTTGATACGCCCTTTTCCAAACCTAAATAAATAAACATTTATATGCAAGGAAATCGCGTCCAGATATAAAAACCTTGGGCTCGCATTCCTCTTCGGGGGATAGACTATCTCATGTCGGAACACAGGCCTTCGTCGCCCGCTAATGCGGCCATCGTCGTACCGTCGGCAATACGCGCTGTCCCACAGACGTGTTCCCATCCAAAGGGAGCGGATACCGCGTCATTTTGAGGAAGGATGGATAGGCGTAAAAATCTTGCACAAGCTATCGGGAAGACGGTAACGTTTTGCGGGTGCCCTTTGTTGGCCCTTCACCGCCGTATTGATGAAATACAACCATAATACGATAAATGATGGTTTGAAAGATGCTCGTCCTCATCCGGTGTAGATTAAGCGCTACGTCACAAAAAGTCTTTGTTCAAATTTATTATATGCGTATTATGGCTATATTTGCGTGTCTACCTTTAAACTTTACAGAATTATGGTCACAAATATAAATCCATTCATCCGTCCGCTCTTGATCGTCTTCTTCGCTATTAAAATGTTCGGAGAAACCGCCGTGGCGCAAGGGAAGCAGGAATATTTTCAGATAAGGGTTTATCACTACACCACGCTGCAACAAGAAAGAACGATTGACACTTATTTGGAGAGAGCATTCATTCCAGCGGCACATCGTCAGGGATTTGCAAACGTAGGTGTTTTTAAACCGATTGAACAGAAGGCTGAGAGGTTAATCTATGTACTACTTACATCGAAAAACCTTTTGAAACTGGTAAACTTAGATGCCCAGTTGAAGCGGGACAACGGCTACCTTAAAGAGGGAGAAAGCTACCTTCAGGCCGCGTATGACAATCCTCCGTTTGACCGAATAGAGACTATTCTTCTGAAAGCTTTTCGTGGGATGCCACAGGCAAAACTCCCCAAGTTGAGCGGAGGCCGCCACGAACGCGTATATGAGTTAAGAAGCTATGAAGGGGCCACCGAAAGATTGTCTGAGAATAAGATAGATATGTTCAACAATGGCGAGATAGACATTTTCGAAAAACTAAATTTTAATGCTGTCTTTTACGGCCAGGTTATAGCAGGGAGCACGATGCCGAATCTTATGTACATGACGACGTTTAATGATATGGCCGACAGAAATGAACACTGGAAGTCTTTCGGACCGCTGTATAAGCCCATGCACGATATGCCGGAATACCAAAACAACGTCTCCAAAAATGTTACGCTGCTGTTACGCCCCGTCGCATACTCGGACTACTGAGATATACCGTTCAATGTAGATAATAGCATAATTCCGTTCTTACTGTTTACGGGAGCTACAGAGGTTTCGTCTTCGCTGTCGGCAGAAGATGTTCTCCGCATTCCGACAAAACAGCGGAGGGCTAAGCTTTTCCGTGATGCCGCAACACCACCGTAGGACATAGTCGCCCCCTAGCGTAAATAGCGGAGGGTCGGACTCTGCGCGCACGACCGTCGAGCATCCTCAGCAGTCCTTGCTCTTCTTTTCTCAACCCCACTAACCGATAAGACAAAATGGCGAATAGGGCAAACGCATAAGGCGTCGGCCCCTTGTCCAATCTGGACTTCCGTAAACCGTACAAATCAAAAACGGCCGTCTAAATCGCACAAACGAGGACGCACCGTTGGATTTTTTTATTTTACGACTCTAACGCTTTAAAGATCTTTGCTTTATCCAGTTAGTCGAAACGCCCATTGATTCTGCTTTACCAATACTGTATCCGGATTGAGCTTGACCCAACTGGGATGGGCTTGTAGATGCTAAAAAACAAAATCCTGCAAACATTCGATCTGCAGGATTTTGGTATGTTTTGACGTTAAGTCTGGTAGCCCGTAGGGGAATCGAACCCCTGTTTCAAGAATGAAAATCTTGCGTCCTAACCCCTAGACGAACGGGCCATTTGCTTTTGGTGACGCAAATATAAGAGCTATATTCAAATCACCAAAATATTTTTTAAGCAGATTTTATAAATTACTGAATCTGAAAACATTATTTTTATATCAGATCGAAACCGATATCCTTTCTAAAATATTTACGTTCAAAGAATATGCGTCCGGCGTCTGCAGTAGCCTGTTGTAGGGCGTCAAAAAGGTTATCCTGTAGCGTGGTCACAGCGAGCACCCGCCCCCCTGCCGTAACAACTTTTCCGTCTACTTCTTTTGTGCCAGCATGAAACACGATAGAATCTTCTACGTTTTCCATGTTGGAAATTTCCTTTCCCGACTCGTAATCGCCCGGGTATCCTCCCGAGACCAAAACAACCGTGACGGCAGTTTTGGGGCTCACCGTATAAGTCCGGCTCTCCAGATCGCCTTTGGCTACCCCTTCCAATAAATCTACTAGATCCGACTCGATGCGAGGCAAAACCGACTCCGTTTCGGGGTCGCCCATACGTACATTGTACTCAATAACATAAGGCTCACCATCAACATTCATTAAGCCAATAAAGATAAAGCCCTTATAAGGAATCCCATCTTCTTTCAGTCCGCCGATCGTCGGCTTAATAATACGTTGTTCCACTTTGGCCAAAAATGCCTCGTCAGCAAACGGAACAGGAGAAATAGACCCCATACCGCCTGTATTCAGGCCGGTATCTCCTTCGCCGATCCGCTTATAATCCTTCGCAGACGGCAACACCTTATAAGCGCTGCCGTCTGTTAGCACGAAGACAGAAAGCTCGATTCCTTTTAAAAATTCTTCGATGACCACGACAGAACTCGCCTCTCCAAATTTCGCGTCGGCAATCATTGCTTTCAGCTCCGACTTCGCATCTTCTAATGTTTCACAGATCAACACCCCTTTGCCCGCAGCTAGCCCATCTGCTTTAAGGACGATAGGCAATTTCTGTGTTTCCAGATAAGCTAGCCCTTCTTCAAGATTCGATCGGTCAAAAGATCTATAAGATGCCGTGGGAATATTGTGCCGGGACATGAATTCTTTAGAGAAATCTTTGGATCCCTCCAGCTGTGCACCTTGCTGCTGCGGCCCGATGACAGGAATATGTTTTACATCTTCACGGGTTAGAAAATAATCATGAATACCTTTCACTAACGGTTCTTCCGGTCCCACCACAATCATATCGACGGCATTTGCCAAAGCAAAGGCCGCTATGCCTTCAAAGTCTGTCACCTTCAGGTTCACATTTTGACCATACTGGCTTGTGCCGGCATTGCCAGGAGCGATAAACAGCTGGCGCAAACGGGGGCTTTTAGATAATTTATATGCAAAGGCAGATTCTCTTCCGCCAGAACCGATAATTAAAATATTCATATATACTATTCTATTTACGTATTAAAGAGTTAACGACTTCCATCGAGCCAACGCGTACAGCCCGTTAGATGCCGTGGATATTCATAAAAAGATTTAATTGCGCAGACGTATTCACCAATTCTTACCGAAGAGCCCAATTATAAACAATATTCCGTCCTCCCCAGTCAGAAAGCAGTGTATTGTCTTAACAACTATGCCTGCAAAGATACCGATGTAAAACAATAATCTATAAAATTTCCTAACCTGTCTGCTTTTTTTTGTAAATTCAGGAAATTTTAACCGATATGATCTTGAACAGGTTTGTTTGGCTCCCCTTGCTTCTCCTACTTGGATCTTCAGCCATAGCGCAGGACATTCAGAGCCTACTAACAAAAATAAATGCTTATCACGATTCCCGTCCGATAGAAAAGATGCACCTTCATTTGGACAAGTACTCATACACCGCAGGCGAGACCATCTGGTTTAAAGCATACACTGTTGTCGGCGCGGAGAACTTACTATCCAACCTGAGCAACATCGCTTACGTCGATCTCGTCAGCCCAAAAGACGAAATTGTTGCAAACATAAAAATCCCCCTCGCCAGCGGCCTCGGGTTGGGGGATATCACGCTCGCAGATACCCTTATAGAGGGCACCTACCGCCTACGCGCTTACAACAACTGGATGCGCAACGACAGCTCCGCCTACTTTTTCCAGCAGAACATACTGGTTAGCAACGGACGCTTGGACAATGTACAGACACAGTCCCAGATAAGTGGAGACAACTATGTTGTTCTCCTGCGCGACCTGCAAGGTACGCCGCTGACGGAAAAAGCTGTGCGCTACGCGATCTCCAAGGACGGAAAGGTCCTAAAACGGGGACGCCTAAATTCAGGCGCTGACGGACGGCTCGAAATCCCATTAAAGGATGAGTATACCCAAGCCAAGCTCTCTATTCAATTTGAGAACCAAGCACAGGTTCCGGTAGAAAAAATATTCAAAATACCAGCGGTCGGCGCACGTCCCAACAGCGTCCAGTTTTTTCCTGAAGGGGGACACCTGTTAGCAGGTACATTAAACAAAGTCGCCATCAAAACATTACAGCCAAACGGACTTGGCATCGCGGCAAAAACATATATCCTCACTTCCGGAGGAGACACTGCCGCCATTATTAAAACAAATAAACTCGGAATGGGTGCCTCTCACCTTTTCATAGATCCTAAGGAATCGTTCACAACGGCAACCTATTTCGAAGACGGCACAAGCGTGCAGACGTCTCTTCCGCCGATAGAAACATCGGGGTACAATATTCAAGTTAATAACGGCAATGTCAACAGGCTTTTTGCACAGGTGAACATGAGTTCCGACAAGCAAAATGGGAAAGACATCTATCTCGTTGTCCATCACTTAGGCCGTACCTACTACGTGTCGAAGCAGGCCGCTTCAAAAGCAGAGCTTACCTTCTCTGTCCCGAAGGAAGAGCTGCCCTCGGGGGTGCTGACCATAAGCGTGCTCAACCATGATTTGGTTCCCCTGATGGAGCGTCCCGTATTTATCTTTCAGACGGCACGGGAACTTCCTCTTGCCGTCGCCCTGAGTGCCCCGTCCACAGGCACACGGAAGCACGTTACGGTATCGCTGGAGAGCGGAAACCCGTCCGATAGCGTCCGTAACGCGGTATTATCAGCTTCAGTAATCAACGCATCAAAAATACGGGACAGCATTCAACTGATGCCGAACATCTTAACCTCATTATTACTGAGTGCCGACCTCAACGGGTATATCGAAAACCCAGGGTATTATTTCGATGGAGACTTCAAGTCCAACGAAGTCGATCACTTGCTGCTCACTCATGGCTGGCGAAAGATAGATCTGGCATCAGCGCTCACGCCCGGCGAGCCCGCGTTCCTCCCCGAGAAGAGCATCAGCATCAGAGGTCAGGCTCGGAAACTTGGCCGGAAGGCGCCTGCCGCCGGAGCGAAGATGACGCTGATTTCTTCCAAAAACTTTATGGACTTTATCGACACCGTAGCCAACGACGAAGGCTATTTCGAGTTCGATCAGCTGTTTTTTCCCGACAGCGTTAAGTTTCTCATTACTGCGAAGGACGACAAGGGCAAAAATAACATCGATATCATCGTTCCAAAAGCAGAGGAAACGCCCGCCGGTCCGAATAGAAATGCGCCCGACGAGAAGAACGATATCAATGCAAAATTTCTAGACGATATCCTGCAGAGCAAACAGTTTTTTGCCGGGCTGGAGGCGCAGGGGCTTATGGAAAAGACGATCGCTATACAGGAAGTGGTCGTGACAGCCCGTAGCTCAAAGAAAAAGGCTTCCGAGAATTCCGCCAATCTCAATGGCCCAGGCAATGCCGACCAAGTACTCACGGCAGAAGATCTGGAAACCTGTCCCACGTTAGAGATGTGTCTCAACGGCCGCCTGCTGGGCGTTATGTTCCGCAACGGAAGGCCCTACACCACACGTGGCGGCGGGGAGATGCAGGTCGTTCTGGACGGGATGTACATAGAGGGCGATCAACTGTCCATGATCAATCCTGTCGATATCCAAAGTATTGAAGTCCTACGAAACGTCGGCTATACAGCCATCTACGGCTCGTACGGAGGGAATGGACTTATCATCATCACCTCGAAAACCGGAAGGGACGCCATACAGAGTTACACACCGAAAGGTATTGTGACGGTTCAGCCCAAAGGGTTTAACCTCAATCGAACATTCTACAAGCCGGTTTACGAAATAAACTCCGAAAATCAGCTGCAGCGCGATCTAAGAACAACGATACATTGGGAGCCTAACATCGTAACCAACAGCGAAGGGAAGGCGACTTTTGACTTTTATACGTCCGACGAAAAGGGCACTTATCTGATTATACTGGAAGGGCTGGATTTACAGGGCCGGCTGATTAGAAAGACAATACCTCTTGAGGTACGCTAATTTTTAACGAAGATCAATAACGTCGCATAGAACTGGCTCAGAGGCATGACTACCGACTGGTCCAGGCACCGGTCGCATCCCCAGCAGATGAGCGGTAGAACAATGGCGCTACCTTCTCTGCTTATTCCATAAACATAGAGACAGCGCCACGAAATACGAGGAATAGTCGCACAATGGCGGTACGATTCTCGCCGGCATGAAGACTATAACATCTCTTTGTCTATATCATTAGCTTTCGTAATCATAAAACGGCCGATCCCCGCTTTTTTAACAGCGTCGACAGCATCAACGAGATTACGTGTTACAGAAGCGTCGCTCGGCTTGATAAGAACAAATATCTCCTGTCCGCCGGTACTCTTTGCCACTGCTTCTTTCATGGACACCAGCAGCTGCTCTATTCCAGGCTTTCCATAGGTGATGTTCCCTGGGCCTGTCTTTGGCGAATCGGATGTTCCCAGATAATACACGACTTCATTATTCCCGCCCAAAAGCAGGCTTAGTGTGCGGTCTTCGCTCAAGAGGACCGGTGGCGACAGGATGCTCTTATCCGGCATGGCCACGTCCAGCTGATTCGGCGTACTTAGCGATGTCGTGAGCATAAAGAACGTTATCAGCAGGAACGCCAGATCTACCATTGCTGTCAAGTCTACCTGGGGTACAGTGCTTCTTCGTATACCCCGACGTTGCTTCGTCCCTCCTTTACTTTGGTTGTTGATTAATTCGGCCATAGGACATCTTTTTTTAGAAGTTCGACATTGGATATTTATAATGTTGATGTTTTTTTACGTATTTTTCCATAAACTATGATAAGACGGTTATGAGCGAATTTATAAGAACACAGACAGTAGACCACATCGCTTCTATAGGGCTCGACCGGGGCAAGTCGAACGCAATGCATCTAGAGATGGTCCAAGAGCTTTGCACTGAACTTGGGCGAGCCAAGGATGACCCGTCGGTTGAAGCCGTCATCATCCATGGTAAAGAAGGGTTCTTTTCTTCGGGGTTGGACCTAATTTCACTATACGATTATGATGCCGACAAAATGAGGCGGTTTTGGGAAGCCTTTATGGAGCTCATTTATACGCTAGCCTCCCTACCGAAGCCGACGATCGCTTCCATCACAGGACACAGCCCTGCCGGAGGCTGCGTGCTGGCCATCTGCTGCGACTATCGCATTATGGCCGATGGCGACTATATCATCGGCCTAAACGAGGTTCCCGTCGGGATTACCGTCCCATCGAGCATCTTCGAGCTTTACAGCTTCTGGTTAGGAGAGGCCACCGCCTACCGGAATCTATTGGAAGGTAAACTATACCAGCCTTCCGAAGCCTTAACCTCGGGGCTCATTGACGAAGCTGTACCTTTAGAACGTATTCAGACAGCCGCGTCGCGGAAAGCAAAAAGCTGGACGCAATTCGACCGGCATGCCTGGGGAACCACCAAGCTAAACTTACGGAGCGCCCTGCTTCAAAAAATCAGGGATAATAAAACACAAGCGATAACGCAGGTTTTAGAACAGTGGTGGAGGCCGTCTACGCGGCAGATCCTAAAAACTATAATTGACAATCTAACCAAAAAGAAGGAGTAGACTTATGATCGAAGGAGCATTAAAAGAGGGCGCCCTAAGGGGAAAAACAATTGTCGTAACCGGAGGGGGCACCGGCCTTGGAAAAGCGATGTCGACGTATTTTTCCGAACTGGGGGCCAATGTGGTCATCACCAGCCGTAAGCTGGATGTTTTGGAACAGGCCGCCAACGAAATCTCCCAGCACACGGGCAACCCCATACTTCCCGTCTCTTGTGATGTCCGAAAGATAGAAGATGTAGAAGCGTTGCTACATCTCATCGAGGAGCGCTTCGGAGCTGTACATGCATTGGTAAACAATGCCGCCGGAAACTTCATTTCGCCAACAGAGCGTCTTTCTCCCAACGCGTTCTCAACAATCATTGATATTGTACTGAAAGGGACAATAAACTGTACCCTGGCCTTTGGAAAAAACTGGATCGCCAATAAACAGCCGGCGTCGGTTCTTAATATCGTGACCACCTATGCCTTTACCGGTTCGGCATACGTGGTTCCTTCCGCGGTGGCCAAAGGGGGCGTACTGGCGCTGACCCGCTCGCTGGCTGTAGAGTGGGGAAAATATGGAATCCGACATAATGCTATAGCTCCGGGCCCCTTTCCGACGAAGGGCGCATGGGAACGCCTGCTCCCCGGCAACCTTATCGATAAATTCGATTTCAGAAATAAAGTGCCTTTAAAGCGGGTCGGCGAACACCAGGAGCTTGCCAATTTGGCCGCATTCTTGCTTTCCGATTTCGCGGGGTTCATTAACGGAGAAGTCGTCACGATTGATGGCGGCGAATGGCTACAAGGTGCAGGCGAATTTAATAACCTCGAAGCGATCCCTTCCGAGATGTGGGACGCCATAGAAAGTACAATCCGAAAAAACAACAAAACATGAAAAACTTAGGCTTGGCACTATGCTGCCTCATCCTCGCGTGTGTTTCCTGTACGTCCTCCAACAAAAAAACCGAAGAGAAGAAGGACTCCACGGAAAACACGCAAATTCCATCCGCTGAAACGCAACAGATAACGGAGACGATTACGCGATTTACCCGTGCGTATATCAGTCAGGACAACCAAAAAGCCAACGCATTGATCCATCCGGACTTAGGTCTTTATGTTATTTACCGTCCTGGGGCGGCAGACACCTATGAGCGCGTGGACAGTATAGACTTCCAAAAGCCGCTGCCAACGCATTTCCCCTACACCACGTTCGAAAACGAGTACGTCCTCCGGTTCGACAAACTTCCGGTTTACGACTGCGGGGGCGAGAAATGGGACAAGCTGGGGTTCTTCTGCGATACAACCGAACAGGCAATCCAGCTGACACGGATCGCTGAATTCAGGCAGGAGTTCGGCGAAGTAGGAGACGACGAACTGAAAACGATCACGGAAATAGAAAAAGACAGCTTCCGTGTGATCCTCACAAAAAACGAAAATCTGATATTCCACGTTAAAAAATATAACGGGGCTTGGTACGTAACCGTCTTAGACCGCGCCTATGGCTGGTGTGACGCCTAAGAAGAGCGGGGGGGACCAGTAAACATACAGCGGCCTTCTAAGGTATCATAGTCGTCTGCAACCAGTTGCTGCTTATCAAAACAATTGCCCGAAAATTTGATTTTATCTACGATATGTATTTTGTAAATCGAACGAAATTTATCTAAGTTTAAACAACGGAATTGAACAGCATGAAATACGCATGTTTGCGCAAAACACAAACACGCATGAGTATTCCATATGCCCATTAAAAAAATAATAATATATGAATAACATAGACCAAGCCACACAACAACGTATCCAACAATGGTTAAGTACAGAATACGATGAGGCCACTGTCGCGCAGGTTCAACAATTGATCGACAACAATGAGGAAACGGAACTTCTCGATTCCTTCTATAAAGAGCTAGAGTTTGGCACGGGCGGTTTGCGCGGAATTATGGGCGTCGGATCCAACCGCATGAACAAATACACGATCGGGAAAGCCACACAGGGCCTTGCAAACTACCTGAAAAAACAGTTTCCCGACCAACCTATTAAGGTCGCCGTTTCTTATGATAGCCGCAACAACTCCCAGCAATTTGGACATCTTGTGGCCGACGTGTTCTCTGCAAACGGCATACACGTCTATTTATTTAAAGAGTTACGGCCGACGCCCATGCTCTCTTTCGCCGTTCGTCACTTCGAATGTCAGGGAGGCGTTATGCTGACAGCATCCCATAATCCGAAAGAATACAACGGTTACAAAGCATACTGGAATGACGGTGGTCAGCTTGTAGCTCCGCACGATAAAAACGTCATCACCGAAGTTAACGCGATCCAGTCGGTTGCTGAAATCCGCTTTGACCGTGTTGCAGATAACATCACCTTGATAGACGAGAGCTTTGACGATCTTTACGTGAACGCGAATCAGGGCCTCAGTATACATCCTGAAGCGGTGCTTGCACAGAAAGATCTTAAGATTGTATACTCGTCCATCCACGGCACGGGTATTACCATCGTTCCCAAGATGCTCAAGGCATGGGGCTTCGAAAATGTACACCTGGTAGAGGAACAAGCTACGCCCGACGGCAACTTTCCCACTGTTATTTATCCCAATCCGGAGGAAGAAGAGGCCATGAGCAAAGCCAAACAAAAAGGTCAGGAGATCGATGCGGACGTAGTTATGGCTACCGATCCCGACGCCGACCGTGTGGGGCTAGCCGTGAAAAACCGCAAAGGAGAGATGCAGCTGCTCAACGGAAACCAGATCGGTAGTCTGCTCATTTTTTATGTTCTATCTTCCAAGGCAGAACAGGCGACTCTTCAGAAAAACGACTTTATCGTGAAAACTATCGTGACGTCCAACTTGATGACCGACATCAGCAGTGGCTTTGGTGTTAAGCACTATGAGACACTGACCGGATTCAAATTTATCGGCGAGGTCATGACGCGCCTGGAAGGGCAGGAAAACTATCTCGTCGGCGGCGAAGAAAGTTACGGATTTCTAGTCGGCGATCTGGTACGCGATAAAGACGCCGTAAACGCCTGCGCATTCATTGCCGAAATGGCGGCCTACTTTAAAAGCCAGGGAAAAACATTATTCGACGTTCTCCTAGATATCTACGGAACATACGGGTTCTATCAGGAAAAGTTGATCTCTTTAACAAAAAAAGGAAAAGCCGGAGCCGAGGAAATTAAACAGATGATGGCGGACCTGCGTGCGAACCCTCCACAAACCCTTGGGGGAATACAGGTTAAGGAAATACGCGATTATCAAGCTCAACGATCGTACGTTATTGCCGACGACAGCCAGACTTCAATTGATCTTCCTAAGTCAGACGTTCTTCAATTCATTACTGTTGACGGTGATGTGATTTCGGCGCGGCCATCCGGGACAGAGCCTAAAATTAAGTTCTACTGCTCGGTTAAAGAACAGCTAACTGCCGCGGACGCTTATGAGCACGTATCCGCGAAGCTGGAAGAAAAAGTGAAAAACATCATGGCTGATATCGTGAAGGACTAGTTATGGACAAATGGACCTTATTAGATTCAAAATATATTATCCAACGACCGTGGGCGACGCTGCGCGTTGACAAACTGCAGTTGCCGGGGGGACATATCAAGGATGAATATTACGTCTTGGAATATCCCACTTGGGTAAATATGGTGGGAATTACGGACGACAACCAAGTATTGTTTGTACAGCAGTACCGGCATGGCGCCGGCGAGATTATGGTGGAGCTGCCTGCGGGCGTCGTCGAAGAAGGCGAAGACCCTGCTGAAGCCGCCCGCCGCGAGCTTCTGGAAGAAACGGGATATGCCTTCGATTCAATCGAACAGATATGTCAACTCTATGCCAATCCGGCCACGAGTGGCAATATCACGTACACCTACCTTCTTACGGGTGGAAGAAAGGTTCAGGAGCAGGAACTGGATAGTTCGGAGGACATCGATGTTCTCCTCATGTCTATCGAGGAGGCGAAAACCATCTTATTCGACAACAGGATCGGCCAGGCTCTTCACGCATCTGCACTTTTCTATACTTTTAAAAAATTAGGTTTGCTTTAGGCAAGCCTAATTTTATTTTTCTAAAAGGATCGGCTTCCGAATAATCCCCCCGATTTTTGTACCTTTGCACTATGGCAAGAGAAATTTTTGAGACCAAACGCAAAGCACTTAAAATTAACCTTAACCCAGACATCTACGGGACTTTTGCAGAAATCGGCGCAGGACAAGAAGTTGCCCGCAACTTTTTCGAAGCGGGGGCAGCCTCCGGCACCATTGCCAAAACCATCTCCGCCTATGACATGGCTTTCAGCGATGCCATATACGGGGCCGAGGAGTCGGGGCGATATGTTAGCCGTACACGTTTGATCAAGATGCTCCACCATGAATTCAACTTGCTTACCGAACGCTTGCATGGTGAAAAATACGAGTCGAAAAAGTTCTTCGCCTTTGCCGATACGGTAACGACACTAAACTTCACAAAAACCAACGATCCCCACGGATGGATCGGTGTCCGCTTCCAGCATGAAGTAGGAGGCCCCATAAACGACATCGTCATACACGTTCGCCTCCTTGATAGCGACTCCCGACTCCAATCCAAAGTACTGGGCATTCTGGGCGTCAACCTTATATTCGCGGCCTACTTTTACGCAGACGATCCCCAGACAATGATCGAGTCATTGGTAGACAACCTGTCGATCGGCTCCGTAGAGATCGACCTCGTGAAAGTCTCAGGTCCCGTTTTTGAGCAGGCAAACGAGCGCCTGCTGAATCTCTACTTGATTGCCAAGGGCTTTGCAAAGGCGGCTATCTTCCGCCCAGATGCAAAAGCAGCGCAGATAAAAGACTACCTTTACAAGAAGAACATCATCATCCTCCGAACAAAATACCGGCAAAAATCAAATCCCAACTTTGATCTGTTCAACCTCGCCGTCGATCAGTTCAAAAAAAATACAGGGGCAACGCCCGACGATACGGTTGTTTTGATTGAGGTGCTTATGGGCAACGTTCTGGATGACGACAGCCCGATCACCGATGACGATTTAGCCTATTTCGCAGAACGGGCAGAATACCTATGCTCGACCGGAAACAACATTATGGTTTCTAACTTCCGGCGAAACAACCATCTGGCAGAGTTCATACAAACATTTAAGCCAAAACATGTAGGTATTGCCACCAACATATCCAATCTGAAAAACATATTTAATACGCACAATTACAACAAAGATCTTTATACAAACGAACTCCTATCCTACATATCGGGCATGTTTAGTAAGGACGTCAAGCTTTATGCGTACCCGTATCTTGACAGAAAGACCAACAGAATTGTCACCACGCAAAATATGCCGGTTGCGGAAGAGGCGCGGCACCTGTTCGACTTCCTCATACAAAACGGCTATATCGTAGACATCGAAAACTACGATGAGAAGTTCGTGAAGACGGTTTAGCGGACTACGCAGAATGCCCAGACCGCTCTTCCTTTTACAGCATTAATGGATTTTCCGTTGCGGTTTAGCACGCACGATGGCCGAGGCGCACTTTAGAGGTATTTTTTGAAAATAGAATATAATATCTTTAGATCTTCTTCATTCAACGTAGCTGTGTGAGTATCCTTTTGGACGTAATGAAACTTGAAAGCCTTAATAGCAGCATCAAGGTTCTTCACATCGTAACCGATAATACGGAGCGCAAGTTTCGGGTCGAAACCGGCAGGAGGGGTTTCCAGATATTGATCGTACCAGTAGCCAAAGCCTTGGTCAGCCAACTTCTTCCAAGGAAAGCGTGAGGGGTCGTTCTTCCTCGTGGGGGCATAATCCATATGTCCAATGAAGTTTGCCTGTGGGATCTTATAGGTATCTTTAAGATAACGTAGCAGGGCCACCAACGCATCAATCTGCGCATCTGGCCACGGATCCGTTGTTCCGTTATTATCAAGCTCTATACCGATGGATGAGGAGTTCAGGTCTGTATCGTTACCCCACTTTCCCAAGCCGGCGTGATGCCCCCTGTAGAGGTCATTGACCATCTGAACAACCTTCCCATCCCTGCCGATTACATAATGCGAACTGACCCCCGCTTTAGCGTTGTGAAAGGTCCGAACCGTTTGATCCAACGAGTTTTGTGCCGTATGGTGGATCATGACATAGTTAGGCTTCCGGACACCAAAGTTAATGGAAGCAATCCACTCTTTCTCCGGCGCTGCGATACGCTCCAACTGTCCCGTAGCCGGCGTCTCTTTATATAAAGCAGCAAATTCTTTTGCCTTCTTTTTATATACTTTTTCCGTAGCGGCATACTTTCCGCCTCCACACGAGACGGCTACCAGCAGCCATGCCGAAATGGATAATGCATACCATTCTCTTTTCATTGCTTTCGTTTTCTCAAAAATACAATTCAACCCGCATATACACCGATGTATAAGGAATTTGTTACGTACAAGCAATAAGCACACCAAACAGCGGCCGTTATGCTGTAAAGGCCGCTGCTATCCAGCAGATGACTACTCTCGAGTCTGCTGCGCAACTGCGCCTATACGTCGGGGCGCGCCCACTAGCCATCCATAAAAAACTCCTGCCGTACAATTACGACAGGAGTTCACATTCTTCTGATCCGGCGATGTCGTTTACGCGTCGGCGTATTCTTCGATCGGTGGACAAGAACAGATCAAGGTACGGTCGCCTTGCGAATCGTTCACACGTCCAACAGACGGCCAGAATTTATTCATCTTCAAATAAGGAAGAGGATATGCTGCCGTCTGGCGGCTATACGGTCTATTCCACTCGTCGCCCGTCACGATCGCAGCAGTATGTGGAGCATGCTTCAGAACGTTCTCTTTTTGATCGGCATCTCCTGCTTCCACTGCAGCGATCTCGGCACGTATCGCGATTAACGCATCGCAGAAGCGATCCAGCTCCGCTTTAGACTCCGACTCCGTTGGTTCAACCATGAGTGTGCCCGCCACAGGGAAGGACACGGTCGGTGCATGGAACCCATAATCCATCAAGCGCTTCGCGATATCAGCCACCTCGATGCCCACACTCTTAAACCCACGGCAATCAAGAATCATCTCATGAGCGCAGCGTCCATTTGCACCGGCATATAACACCGGGTAATGATTTTCCAGACGGGCTTTAATATAGTTAGCGTTCAAGATCGCCGTCTTCGTCGCCGACGTTAATCCCTCTGCCCCCATCATCGCAATATACGCGTAGGAAATCGTCAAGATCGATGCGGAACCAAACGGGGCCGCGGATACTGCCGAGATTCCTTGCTCGCCGGAAATCTCCACCACCTCGTGGTTCGGTAGAAACGGCACCAAATGTGCTGCAACACCGATTGGCCCCATACCTGGGCCACCGCCGCCGTGCGGGATACAAAACGTCTTGTGTAGATTTAAATGGCAGACGTCTGCTCCAATATAGCCGGGGCTGGTCAATCCCACCTGTGCATTCATATTTGCGCCATCCATGTATACCTGTCCGCCGTGTGCATGGATAATTTCGCATATCTCGATGATAGACTCCTCGAAAACACCGTGCGTCGACGGATAGGTGACCATCAGCGAGTTTAGGTTGGCGGCATGTTCCTCCGCCCTGGCCCGTAGATCAGCCACATCAATATTTCCGTATTCATCACATTTGACGACAACCACTTTAAGGCCTGCCATAGACGCTGACGCTGGGTTTGTTCCATGTGCAGAAGCTGGGATTAAACAGATATTCCGGTGTCCTTCTCCGCGGCTTTCATGATAGGCACGGATCACCATTAGCCCCGCATACTCCCCCTGTGCACCCGAGTTCGGCTGGAAAGACATCTTTGCAAAACCCGTAATCTCGGATAGCCAGTCGTTTAGTTCGTTGATCAGCTGCATATAACCCGAAGTCTGGTCAGCCGGAGCGAACGGATGTAATCCGCCAAAATGCGCCCAGGTTAAAGGCACCATTTCTGTTGTTGCGTTTAACTTCATTGTACAAGACCCCAATGGAATCATAGAGTGACATAAAGACAAATCTTTGGATTCCAATGATTTAATATAACGCAACATCTCGCTCTCCGAATGATAGCTGTTGAATACCGGGTGCGTTAGATACGCGGAACGGCGGACGAGCGTTTCCGGAATTGAGGTCGCCCGCAGTTCTCTCGCCATATCCTGTAGGTTAACATCGTTAAGCGATTTCCCTTTGATTTTAGCGAATACTTTTACTATCGTCTGTATATCTTCAAATGTTGTTGTTTCGTCGACGGAAATGCCCACAACACCTTCGTGGTAATAAAAGTTTAGTTCATTATTTAGCGCTTCCGATTTCAATGCCCCTACTTGATCTCCGACAGCTACACGCAGCGTGTCAAAATACGAAGCGTTAGTCTGCTCATAGCCAAGAGCCTTCAAAGCACCGTCAAGTAGATTCGCCAGGTCGTTGATGCGGCTCGCTATATTTTTAATGCCCTGCGGCCCGTGGTATACCGCATAAAATGAAGCCATAATCGCCAAAAGAGCCTGCGCCGTACAGATGTTTGACGACGCTTTGTCACGACGGATATGCTGCTCACGGGTTTGAAGCGCCATGCGCAATGCATAATTGCCGTTTGCATCCGACGTTACTCCGATAATACGTCCCGGAATATTCCGCTTATAGGCGTCTTTCGTCGCAAAAAAAGCGGCGTGCGGTCCACCAAAGCCCATCGGAACACCAAATCGCTGCGAGTTTCCAACAACCACGTCAGCCCCCCATTCACCGGGAGGCGTCAATAGCGCCAACGACATCAAATCTGCAGCCACACACACGGTAATATTTTTATCATGAGCCGCCGCTGTGAAGTCGCCGTATTCGGCAACCGTTCCGTCCGCTGCCGGATATTGAATAAACGCAGCAAAGACATCGTCCGCCAGATTAGCTACCTCGATATCAGCTACGCGTACCTCAACACCGAAAGGCACCGCCCTTGTCTGCAGAACATCCAACGTCTGAGGATAGATGTTCGGTGTCACCAAAAATACGTGCGCATCTTTATTTTTTCGGGCGCTGTAGAGCATAAACATCGCTTCTGCCGCAGCTGTTGCCTCATCCAACAACGAAGCATTGGCAATTTCCAGCCCTGTGAGGTCCGAAACAACCGTCTGGAAGTTCAACAATGCCTGCAGACGTCCCTGCGCGATCTCGGCTTGGTAAGGCGTGTACTGCGTATACCATCCCGGATTTTCCAATACGTTTCGCTGAATAACACCGGGCACCGTAACGTCATAATAGCCTTGACCGATGTAAGACCTGAACACTTTATTTTTATCAGCAAGTTGTTTCACTTTCGCCAGGTAGGCTGTTTCACTCAACGCCGCGGGAAGGGTCAGTGGCTTCTTCAGTCTGATCTGTCTTGGAACGGTTTGCTCGATAAGTTCATCTACCGATTGTACGCCTAGATAGGCTAACATTTCTTGCGCTTCTTCGGCCCTCGGTCCGTTGTGGCGATCCTGAAATTTTTCTTGATAAAATACGTTGCTCATTTTTGCGCTTAACTTTTTCATTTGCATCGTCCTAGATCCGTACAGGGGCGTCTCTAGAAAGAAACATTTTCATATACTTTTTGAGACTGCAAAGATACGATTTTATCAACGAATTAAAACGACGCAACACATTTGTTAAGAATAACAAGCGATCGCCGTATGTGGGCCAAAAAACGCCAGCAGATCTACAATTCGTCCAGCAGCGCCATAAAAGATACGAGATCCTGTTCGGTGCGCTGTCTCGAGATAGATAGTTCATTCCTTAGTCCATCTCCAGTAGAAATAACCAGCATATAGTCTACCCCGTCGGCGCATCGCCAGCAATCTTTGTAGTCGGCACGAAATAAGTCGAGTTTCTGAATATGCGCGAGTAGCTGCTGGTACTTCGCGCTGTCGGTCTCATAATGTTCCTTTTTGGAGCTCTTCTCACAACGGTTCCCGGTAAGATCTTTGACAGTTTTCGCCTTGTTCAGACTCACCTTTTTGACAACACCGCATCCCGACACAACTTCTAGCTGCACTTCGAGGCCTTCGACAGGTACATCTTGCTTTTTCGAGCAGGACAACACGGAGAGTGTTAACAGAATTAAAAATAGAAACGGACTTTTTTTCATGATTCGCAAGGTTTTCGTCTTAAAACGTAAAGAGAATTAAATCCGCGACAGACATTAGGCTCCAACAGGGTTAATTATTATCTTTAAAGACAATTATAAACGAGGAACCTTGTATGATAAAGCTCCATGTAAAGAATGAGACAGGAAGGTTAAGAGCGGTCGTTCTGGGCATCGCCAATCAAAACGGACCAATCCCGAGAGCCGATGAAGCTTACGATCCAAAGTCGCTAGAGCATATTATCGCCGGTACATATCCAGTAGAATCGGATATGGTATACGAGATGGAGGCTTTTCGCGAAGTGCTCGAGCGTTACGGCGTTACTGTCTACCGTCCTCAGCTGATTCCGGATCTAAACCAGATTTTCTCGCGGGACATCGGCTTCGTAATAGATGACTATTTTGTTAAAGCGAATATTCTGCCCGATCGGGCCGATGAGTGGGAGGCCATTCAATACGTTGTTCAGCAAATAGACCCTCAAAAACGTATCGAAGCGCCGGAAGAGGTGCATATCGAAGGTGGAGACGTCATCTTATGGAACGACTATCTGTTTGTCGGCACCTATAAAGGTACCGACTATTCCGCCATCAATACCGCCAGGACAAATATGAACGGCGTTCACTTTCTACGCGAGACATTTCCCCATAAGACCGTTAAGGAGTTTGACCTTGTAAAGTCGATGACAGACGCCCGTGCCAACGCATTACACCTGGACTGCTGCTTCCAACCAGTGGGCAGGGACAAAGCGATATTGTATCCGGGCGGATTCCGGAACAGCGACGATTGCGAGTATCTTGTCGACCTATTCGGATCGCATAATATATTTCAGATCACGGCAGATGAAATGTACGAAATGTGCAGCAATGTTTTCTCCATTACCGAAGAGGTGGTCGTCTCGGAAAAGCGGTTTGATAGGTTAAACCGATGGCTGCGGGAGCAGGGCTTCCGCGTAGAGGAAGTCCCTTACCACGAAATCGGAAAGCAAGAAGGACTATTCCGCTGTTCAACGTTACCTCTTTATCGCGATTAATGCCATGAACCAGACCACCGACACATTATTACTTGTGCGTCCTTTCGATTTCCGGAAGAACGAAGAAACAGCTGTCAACAACTTCTTTCAGGAGGATCCGACAGGCGCCGGTATAGCCTCCCGGGCACAGGCTGAATTCGACGGTTTTGTAAAGTTGCTGAAAGATCACAACATCAATACGCTCGTCGTCCAGGACGAAGGAGAGTTCGACACGCCGGACAGCGTGTTCCCCAACAACGGCATATCGTTCCATCAACACACCGCGGTACTGTACCCTATGTTTGCGGAAAATAGAAGAAGAGAGCGGTCGTTAAATCTGCTGGACAAGTTAAAAAGATGGGGATTTACATTTGACAACGTCATTGACTACACGCCCTACGAACAGGAAGGGCGCTTCCTTGAGGGGACAGGAAGCCTTATCCTCGATAGGGTAAACCGCATCGCCTATTGCTCGCTCTCTCCTCGCGCAGACGCGGGGATAGCCCACCAGTTTTGCATAGACTTCGGATACGAACCTTTTATCTTTGAAGCAAACCAATCTGTAGAAGGAATACGGAAGCCTATTTACCACACCAACGTGATGATGTCAGTCGGCACTCGTTTCGTAGCCGTTTGCCTCGACAGCATTGACAACAGCTATCATCGGGACCGGCTAATCCAGCGGGCAAAGAAAACGGGAAAGGCAGTATTTGAGATTTCCGAGGCGCAGATGATGGCGTTTGCCGGGAACATTTTGGAGGTGAAGTCCGTTTCAGGCGACCCCTATATCGTGATGAGTACCCAAGCGTATGAGAGCTTTACGTCACCCCAGCACCAAGCGTTAAACCGCTGGGGAAAAATTATCCACGGGCCGCTTGACACCATCGAGACTGCAGGGGGCGGCAGTGCCCGCTGCATGATTGCTGAAGTGTTTTACTAGACGGGCTGCTTCCCGCCCCTCTCATCGTTTTGCTTCTTTGGAATCCGTCAGCAGCTCGCGGCGGACCCGGCTTAGGCTTTCTGGCGTAATCCCCAGATAAGAGGCGATCATCCATTGCGGGACACGAAGCAGTAATCCCGGATACATCTCCATGAACGACAGGTACCGTTCTTTGGCATTCATGGCCAACAGGGAGTTAATCCGCTTTTGCTGTATATAGATGTTCCGCTGTAAAGAGTTCTCCAAAAAGCAGGCGAACTCTTTACTCTCCCGGGAAGCTTTCTCCATAAATTCGGGCTGCACAAATACGATGATGGAATGCTCTATGGCCTTAATATAATAATCTGACGGCTTATTAAAGTATTGGCTCGCCCGGTCGGAAATGATCCAGTTTTCCGGAGCGAACTGCAGTATATGTTCTCCGCCTTTCTCGTCCAGGGAAAAGGACTGCAGCAGACCGGATTCGACGAAAAAAGCGTGGTGGCTTACCTCTCCTGCTCTAAGCAGAAAGGTGCCGTGGGCGACTTCTTTAAAGAAAAAGTAAGACGACAGTTGCTCAAAATGCGCTTCCGAAAGGCCCGCCTTTCCAGAATAATACTTATAAAAGTTGCTGTCTTTCAGATTATAATCGAGCGTCATACTAATACAGTATTGTAAATTTAAAGTCCAACGGATTAAAGTGCCGGTCCAGATCTTTAATCAGGTCATCTCCATACTTCAGATACAAGGAGGCAAAGTTCTCGGTCCGTTCCTGAAGCCCTCCTCCGGGAAACAGCTTGTCTTTAACCCGTTCTATCTGTATCAATGCGTCATCATGGTTATGTTTATCCGCTTTCAGCAGCTTTTTTTCCAGATTGTTGATGGCTTTTTTTAGCCGGGCTTTAACAGCTTCCGTACTTGGGCCCAGACTCGGGTCAATCTTGTGCGCCCGCAATTTAATCTTTGCAAAGATTGCGTTCAGCTCCATCCATTCATCGCGCAGGTTTAACCGATGTTTGGTATGTCTACGTACATATTCGCTTTTTAACACCTCAAGTGGTTTAAATACACTCTTGAAAGTCAGATCGAGGCGAAAGATCTTTCCTGCCGTGTTATCGTCGGTAATCATAGCAGAATTTCGGGGCACCAATATCGGAAAAGGAACCCCATACTGATCAAAATTTGCCTTCAACTGTAGCCAATAGACAATCTCGGCGCCTCCCCCAATATACGCGAGATTCGGTAATATAACTTCCTGATAGAGCGGGCGCATAACGACGTTGGGACTGAAACGCTCCGGGTGCGTATCAATCTCTGCCTGCAGTTCCTGCTCTGAGAAAAAACGTTGTTGATGAAGGACCTCAAAACGGCCGTCGTCCAAGCGGACAATGCGTTCCCGATATTCATCGGTTAGGTAAAAGAAGTTAATATCGCGGGCGTGAACCTGTGTGCTGTAGCCGAGAGACTCCAGCAGGGCCGAAGTTTCTTCAATACGCTGTACACTCTTTCTTTCCAGGACGTCCTGCCGGATATACGGAATAAAGACCTGTTTGAGTGGTTTACTGTCTGCGTCTATAATTACGAGTCCTTGGTCACAAAACAGCGCATTCACCATTGTCCTCGTCGCATCGGCCAACGATAGGTCGCTGAGATAGGCCTTTTCGACGATTTTCTTCAATTTTTCTGCGTTTACGGATAATCCGAAGGTGTTGCAGTACTGCTTGACAGCGTCCCCGATATCGGTAGTAGACATCCTGCCTGTTGCCGCTAAGGGCTCTCTATTCCATGTGATTCTCTTCCCGAAAACCTTGGTATGATTAATCTCTGCAAAATCATGGTCTTCCGTGGCCATCCAGTACACAGGCACAAAGTTGTGTGCCGGAAAGGCCTGTTTCAAGTCTTTAGCAAGTCGTATGGCCGAAACGATTTTAAATATAAAATATAACGGCCCCGTAAAAATATTCAACTGGTGCCCCGTCGTTACGGTGTATGTCTGTTCCTCTGCCAGCAGATCGATGTTCGCCTGCACTTCGGGAGATTCCGCTAGCAGGGCGCCATACTGTAGTTTTAGCTGTTCAACGAGAAGGTCCCTATGAGGGAACGGTGCCCTGCTATCAAGCTGCGATTTAAAACCTGCTAAGTCTGGCCGATGTCCGTAAAAAGGCCGCAGCGCGGCTTCGTCTGCCAAGTATCCTAACAGGGTATGGGAAAAACTGCCTGTATCGCTATAATCGATGTATGTTGCTTTCATTTACCTCTTCTAACTAAGTGCGGCAGAACATTGCTCCGTATGGTATGACACAAAACGCTGCCCGTTTACGTCGAAACGAGTGGTCAAATTACATATTTTTCCGAAAAGCACCTCTATACCTGTACATTTTGTCGTTTATTTGACAATAACTTTATCGACCGTAGGCGGCATAAAACGCCACTAATAAAAAAACAGACAGGCGCCATAATTTCTTTACGGCGCCTGTCTGTTTCCTATGCTTTCTGGTCGCGGCTATTACCTCACGATATGTCCATATAAATCAAAATCCTCCGCACGGTCAATCTTAACGTCGACGAAGTCGCCGATACGTGCGTAATTTTGACGGGCATCCAGAACAACTTCATTGTCTACTTCGGGCGAGTCGTACGCTGTACGTCCAATAAAGTAATCTCCATCTATCCGGTCTACAAGGACCTTAAATGTCTTACCGACCTTTTGTTGATTGATTTCAAAAGATATGCCTTGCTGCACTTCCATAATCCGCTCGACGCGCGATTCCTTGACATCGGCGGGTACGTCGTCGATCAGGCTAAACGCGTGTGTTTTCTCTTCGTGCGAATAGGTGAAACACCCCAGCCGGTCGAATCTGGTTTCATCTACCCATTGCAGCATCTCTTCAAAGTCTTGTTCAGTTTCCCCGGGATATCCGCAGATCAATGTTGTCCGCAGGGCAATTTCAGGAACCTTATCGCGGATTTCGCTTACGAGGTCTATCTGCTTCTGCTTGGTCGTACCCCGGCGCATAGACTTCAGCATATTATCGCTGATATGCTGAAGCGGCATATCCAGATAGTTACAGATATTGCTGCGCTCATTCATAGCATCCAATATATCCATCGGAAAACCAGAGGGGTAAGCATATTGCAGACGTATCCATTCGATGCCGTCGACATCCGATAGATGGCGCAACAAATCAGACAAATTGCGTTTGCCGTATATATCGAGACCATAGTAAGTCAAATCCTGGGCAATCAAAATAAGTTCCTTGGTGCCGTTGGCAGCTAAAAACTTAGCCTCTCTCACCAAGTCGTCGATAGGCTTGGATACGTGTTTACCGCGCATGAGCGGAATCGCACAAAAAGAACATGGACGATTACACCCTTCAGCTATTTTGAAATAGGAAAAGTGTGATGGTGTTGTCAGCAGGCGCTCCCCTAAAAGCTCATGCCTGTAGTCGGCGCCGATGGTAGATAACAGCTCCGGCAGATCGTTTGTGCCGAAGTAGGCATCAACGTTTGGAATCTCCGCCTGTAATTCGGGTTTATAGCGCTCCGAAAGGCAGCCTGTTACAATTACCTTGTTAACTTTACCTCTATCTTTGAGTTCCGAATACTGAAGAATAGTATCTATGGACTCCTGCTTGGCATTATCAATAAAGCCGCAGGTATTAATAACGACTATATCATTTGCTTGAACGTTAGAAGCCTCGTGAACGACTTCCATCTGGTTGCCTTTTAATTGCCCCATCAGAACTTCCGAATCATGGATGTTCTTCGAGCAGCCTAAGGTCACGACATTCACCCTCGGTTTAACCGCCTGGGACGCAACCTTTGCATATTTTGTTTTCATTTTATTTGTTTTCTGAATCTTCTGTACAGGCGGAAAAAAATACCGCAGCAAGATTGCCTCTATGAACTATCCGGTTGTCTCCAACTGTACCCCTTTCCCCAAGTCCTTCTTTGCCTCGTTTAGAAAAATCATTTAAAGAGCGAATCGACAAAATCCTTCTTGTTAAACAATTGCAAATCGCCGATCTTCTCTCCTACACCGATGTATTTGACCGGAATTTTAAATTGATCTGAAATGCCGATCACCACCCCACCCTTGGCGGTACCATCGAGCTTAGTCAGCGCCAACGCGTTGACGTCCGTCGCCTGGGTAAACTGGGTAGCCTGTTCAATGGCATTTTGTCCTGTAGACGCGTCAAGGACCAACAAAATTTCATGCGGAGCGCCAGGGACTACCTTTTGCATTACATTTTTTATTTTCGTCAGCTCGTTCATCAAGCCCACCTTGTTATGCAAGCGCCCTGCCGTATCGATAATCGCCACGTCGTCGCCATTAGAAACAGCTGATTTGACCGTATCATATGCTACAGAGGCGGGGTCTGACCCCATTGCCTGCGCCACCACGCGCACCCCCACGCGCTCGCCCCAAAGCTTGATCTGGTCGACCGCTGCTGCACGGAAAGTATCCGCAGCCCCCAATACGACGCTGTTTCCCGCTTCCTTCAGCTGATGGGCCAGCTTTCCTATCGTTGTCGTCTTCCCTACACCGTTTACCCCCACAACCATGATGACATATGGTTTATGGCTACCATACTCAAAGGTTTCAAAATCATTGCTATTATTTTCCGCTAAGAGCGCCTGAATTTCTTCCTTCAACAGACGATTGAGGTCGTCCGTACCAACATACTTATCCCGTGCCACACGTTGCTGAATACGTTCTACGATCTTCAGCGTCGTCGTTACACCTACATCCGACATCACCAATACCTCTTCCAGATTATCAAGAACTTCGTCGTCAATAGTCGATTTACCAACGACAGCTTTGGTTATCTTTGAAAGGAAACCCTCTTTCGTTTTTTCCAACCCTTTGTCGAGGGCTTCTTGTGCCTCAGGCGTCTCTTGCTTTTTCTTAAAAAAATCAAATAATCCCATGGTATGATCGTGTGATGGATGTGATTTAAATGGATCAAACTTACATAAAATGCTTTGCATTCGCGAAAGCCTATACGATAAAAAAATCTGGCGGACGAGGCCCTTTTACCTGTAAGCTATACTAAAAAAGCCCTTTCGGCTAATACCAAAACGGCTTTTTTTCATTTTTAAAGAAAAACTTTAAAAAAAGGAATATTTCCTGCGTTGCTTATTTCGTAGCTGCTGCTACCACTTCTTTCACCTTATCGTTGTGAACCATACTCTCTTTGAAAGTATACGCTCCCGTTTTCGCAGATTTAGTAGTAAGAATTACCTTCGTGAACTCTTTACCACCTCCTTTTTGTAACGATGCAACTGCTTTCTTTGCCATTGTTTTATATTTTTATAGAAGCTAAGCGCTCCAAAGGTTAATTATTTAATTTCTTTATGAACAGTTACTTTTCTAAGTACAGGGTTGAATTTTTTCAATTCCAAACGCTCTGTTGTGTTCTTTTTGTTCTTTGTTGTGATATAGCGAGACATGCCCGGAAGACCACTTTCTTTGTGCTCAGTACACTCTAAGATTACTTGTACTCTATTTCCCTTTTTTGCCATTGTTTTACTTTATTATAATCTCGAAAGATTAGATTTCATGAATATTTTGATAACAGGCGGTAATGATTAAATAGATCCCTTTTGGATGAATTTGTTAATTACTGCTGTAATACCGTTCTTGTTGATCGTTTTAATCGCAGATGTAGATACCTTTAACGTAATCCAACGATCTTCTTCTGGAATGTAAAAACGCTTAGTCTGTAAATTCGGGTAAAATTTACGCTTAGTTTTAACGTTTGAGTGTGAAACGTTGTTTCCTTTTAATGCCGCCTTGCCTGTTAAATCACAAATTCTTGACATGATATTTGATTTTTAATGTTGTCTGTTCTCTTTTACTCTTTTCACAAAGAGTTTGCAAATATCCATATTTAATCTGTGAAATGCAAGCAATGAAAAGAATAATTTTAAAAATTTAGGAAACTCTTTGCTGAGGTATGCAAAAATACTGTTTTTCCGCATGTAGAGCGCACCGAAGGAGAAGAATAGTTTTCCACAATTCACATCTGCTTTTCCTTGCGCTTCTTCGACAGTCCTTTGTATCTTTGCGGGTATGCTTCATAAAACCAGGGGAGTCGCTTTAAAAACAACAAACTTTTCCGAGAACAGTGTGGTTGCCCACATTTTCACAGAAACGTTCGGTATGCAATCATACCTCGTGCAGGGCGCAAAAAAAAGCCGGGCAAAAATTTCTGCGAATCTATTTCAACCCCTGCACCCGCTGGATATGGTGGTTTATCATAAAGCCAACAACGGACTGCAACGTATAAAAGAGGTACATCAGATACCCGTTTTGCATCATATCCCGTTGGATATAACGAAAAGTGCCCTCGCCATTTTTCTGAATGAAGTTCTTTATAAGGTGCTGCGCCAACAGTCGCCCGACCCCGCATTATTCAATTTTATACAGCAATCGGTTATCTGGATGGATCAAACTACGACAAAGCTAACGAATTTCCATCTCGTTTTTCTAGTCCGGCTCAGCCGTTTTCTGGGTTTCCTCCCCCTCCAGGCAGCAACCCGTACACTCCCCTTTTTCAACTTGCTCGACGGCGTTTTCTGCAATACCCTGCCTTCGCATAGCCACATACTTCAGGAACCTCACACCTCCCTTTTTCAGCAGCTGCTAAAAGCCAACTTTGAGGATTCCGCCGAAATCAAGATGGGTAAAGAAGATCGGAAATACCTGCTGGAAAAGATACTTGAGTTTTATAAGCTACATACAGAAGCGTTCGGCAGCGTCCATTCGCTATATGTACTGGAAGAAATCTTCCAATAGCCTCCGCCCGAACCTGATCAATGAAAGCAAAAAGCCTTTCCAACAAAAAAGCCAGCCGTTGAAACAGCTGGCTTCTTCACAATAAATATATTTGAAAATCTAAAAATTAGATAAGCTTTACATTTACCGCGTTAAGACCTTTACGGCCCTGTTCGATTTCGTAAGAAACATGGTCGTTCTCACGAATCTTGTCTACTAATCCTGAAACGTGAACAAAAATTTCGCTCTCGCCTGAGTTGGGAATGATGAAACCGAAACCTTTGGTCTCATTAAAGAATTTTACTACACCTTCTTGCATTTTATTATGGTATTATTTTGTATTGTTCTTAAAGGTATAAATTATTTTTCATTGTCCGTTTATTTCTCATTAATTTTTAAACGAAAATTAGGTTCTTTGGTCAAACAATGTGGACGCATTTTTGTATATGTAACATCAAAACAAAAGAAATGAAAAGAATAGCAGGTTTAATTTTAGCGATTGGTATAGTCATGACAGCCGGGGCACAAACAAACAATTTCGACTTTAGCAGGAAGGTTTCGACACGAGGATACGCCGAAAGGGAAGTTACCCCGGACATTGTATATCTCTCTATATCGCTTCGGGAATATTTTGTCGATGGTAATACCAAGAAAAAGATAACCATTGAATCGTTGGAAAAGCAACTGTTCGACGCAGCTATGCAAATAGGTGTGAAAAAGGAAGACTTTACCATCCAAAACATCTATAGTTATAATTACGACACCAAAAAGAAGGGTAACTCCGAGCTGTTGCAAGCCAAACAATATCGGATCAAGATATCCAACTTAAACGGATTAAACAGCATGTTGGACAAGGTCGATGCCAAAGGTATCCAAAGCACATCCATCGGAGGTTACGACCACTCACAGAAGCGCCAGATTGAGAAGGAATTGAAGATCGCTGCTGTACAGGACGCTCGCACGAATGCTGAAATTATTGCTTCGGCCACCGGCGACAAGATAGGAAAAGTGCTCGCCATCAACGATAACAGTTCGTTTGGGTGGAACGACATCATGCCCTCACCCCGGGCATATAGCGTGGCTAGAGCGGAAATGGCAGCAGATGCGGGTAGCATCGAACCCTCATTGGACATCAGCGTACGTCCGATAAAATTGACATGCAATATAGACGGCGTATTCGAACTTCAATAATTCAGCCATGATCAAACATGTGGAACAACGCAAACTTCAGATCGATCACGACTTCCGATGGGTAGAACGCGTTGCTTCCCTCTTAGACAATAAATTCAGCATCGGACGGTTCCGCTTTGGGCTCGATCCGGTGCTGAACTTTTTTCCGGTCGTCGGACAATTATTAACATTTGGCGTTTCTATTTTGCTGGTGCTTGTGATGTTCAGAAATGGCGTGAGCTCAAAGGCCGCGACAAAAATGCTCCTGAATGTGATATACGACGCCATCGTCGGGTCGATTCCGCTCTTCGGCAATATCTTCGACTTCTTTTCCAAAGCCAACCAACGGAACGTCAAAATCCTCAAAGAATATTACTATGAAGATAAACACCAAGGTAGCGCCAAAGGCATCTTAACGGCCATATTTTTAGTTTTGCTGCTCTTCTGCATATTGGTATGCTACATAGTATGGATTGTAGGAAAATGGGTGATCAACCTGTTTTAGCTCCGGCAATCCATGGTACCATACAACTGGTTTTAGTTAGATTACCTACCCTACCTGTTATTTGTGTATTTTTGTGATTATGAGCAAAACACGAATATTCGCCTTATCGGTCATCATCCTGATGCTTGCTGCTGTCTTTACCAATCCAACCAAAGAACAGCATGAAGAAGCGGTAAAGGCGAAGGTACTTACCCTCTTACAGGCGGCGCCTACCGAAAAAAACAGCGACGCTATCAACTTCGGCATTCAGCTTTTTGGCGGGACACTTATCGATCAGTTTCTGAACGAGCATATCAAAGTCGACAATTTTTACCTTTTTTCACTGACGAAGGTCCGCTGGGAAAACCAAGAGACCATCATCGGAGGCGGCGCTTTTAAACAGATCTGGCTAAGTCCTAAAATCGACGAGAAAGCCGAAGAGATTGTCCAGATCATCAAGGGAAGATAATGTTGGAAATCCTTTACCAAGATACAGACCTCATCGCCATAAACAAGCCGCATGGCCTATTGGTTCATCGCTCAAGCATTGCTTCGGACACGTCCGAATACGCATTGCAGCTGCTGAGAAATCAGATTCAGCAAACCGTATATCCCGCTCATCGGCTGGACCGTAAAACGGGTGGCGTACTGCTGTTTACGCTCAACAAGGAGATGGACTCCCTCACCCAACAGCTGTTTGCCGGAAAGGATGTCCACAAAACATATTGGGCAGTCGTCCGTGGATACACGGAGGATGAGGGGACGATAGACTATCCGCTGCGCAAAGAAAACGGCGTTCTGCAGGATGCCGTAACACACTTCCGCACGTTACACCGCACAGAAATACCGCTTCCCTTCGGCAAACACCAGACATCCCGCTATTCCCTGGTCGAGGCCACGCCTATCACCGGACGTATGCATCAGATACGGAAGCATCTGGCGCATATCTTTCATCCGATCATTGCCGATCGTCCACACGGTTGCAATAAACAGAACAAGCTCTGGAAGGATCGATTTCAGCTGGATACGATGATGCTCCATGCCAAGACCTTAGCTTTCCATCACCCGCGTACTCAGGAAAGGATAGCCATACATGCCCCGCTGCAACCCGACTTCGTCCGCGTGTTAACCTTATTAAACATTCCCTTATGAAAGAATTTATCCTGGAGCTTCTGTTTACCATTCAAGGCATAGGTGCCGCATCCGGCCTAATCTATCGCGAACAGGATATATACCTGATCTCCGACAACAGCAACTACCTATACAGCTATTCGCTGGAAACGAAGACGCTGAAGGAAAAGCTTTTGTCAGAACGAGCCGTTAATGTGCAGGTGCCTAAAAAAATAAAAGCCGATTTCGAAGCTATTACCGAAATAGACAGCTGTCTTTATATCTTTGGATCTGGATCCACGGCAAACAGGAATCTTTTGGTAATATACGACTTCCGTCTGGATCGCGTGGACAGCATAGATATGGGCCCGGTTTATCAAGCGTTAAGAGAAAACTATGCGATATCCGCAGACGATTTTAACATCGAAGGCGCTATAGATCTAAACAGTGACATCTGGCTTTTCAATAGAGGAAACGGCCCCGGGCAGAAGAACGGCGTGTTTGTTCTACAGCGGAACAACCTTGCGCCAAAAGCGTATTATCCGGTTACACTTCCCTCCTTGAAAGGGATCCCGCTGGGATTCACCGACGCTACCGTTGTTGATAATAAAATTTACTTCATCGCTGCCGCAGAAGACGGCAGCTCCACCTACTTAGATGGCGACGTACAGGGAACGGTATTAGGTGTTCTCTTACCGGAGACGCTACAGATCGAATACACCCAGCCAATCTCTTTCTCACATAAATTCGAAGGGTTAACCCATTATATAAGTGACAGTTCCTCCATCACCTTCTTATTGTGCGAAGACCAGGACGGCGACGCTGATTTCTCAGACATATACCGCTTAGTCCTACCGCGTTAAGCCGCATCCGTATTTAACATTATCCGGCGATTGGCCTATGAATGGCGCTTTTTTTGACTATTTTTGGAAAAACTAAGATATTTCAATTGCTATGATTAAAAATACTGCGCTTACTGACCTCCATATTGGCTTGGGGGCAAAGATGGTACCCTTTGCAGGTTTCAACATGCCTGTACAATATTCAGGAATAAATGACGAGCATGAGACAGTCCGCACCGGTGTGGGCGTATTTGACGTCAGCCACATGGGCGAGTTTATCCTGAAAGGCGAAAAAGCGCTCGACTTGATCCAGAAAATATCGTCAAACGACGCTTCCAAACTTTACGACGGCAAAGTGCAGTATGCGTATATTCCTAACGAGACTGGCGGTATCGTCGACGACTTCCTGACCTACCGCATTGACGCACAGACGTATTTCCTTGTTGTAAACGCGTCCAATATCGAAAAAGATTGGAATTGGATCAGTAAGTACAACACCTATGGTGTAGAAATGAAAGACATATCCGACAAGACTTCATTGTTTGCTGTTCAGGGCCCTAAAGCGGCCGAGGCCCTACAGTCGCTGACGAATATCGAGCTGGCAGCTATGGAATACTATACCTTCCAAAAAGGCGTTTTTGCCGGAGTTGACAACGTGCTGGTATCGGCGACAGGGTACACCGGAGCCGGTGGCTTCGAAATCTATGTTGCCAATGAAGATGCCCGGAAAGTGTGGGACGCCATCTTTGAAGCAGGCGCTCCTTTCGGAATTAAACCTATCGGGTTGGGAGCCCGCGATACGCTCCGCCTCGAGATGGGCTTTTGCCTGTATGGGAATGATATCGACGATAATACTTCTCCATTAGCCGCAGGGCTAGGATGGGTAACCAAGTTCACCAAAGATTTTGTAAATAGCGATCACCTTAAAGCAGAAAAAGAAAGAGGAGTATCCCAAAAATTAGTCGGGTTTGAAATGGTCGATCGGGGTATACCCCGTCACGACTATGAGATTGTCGATGCCACCGGAAACAAAATCGGCCGTGTGACATCGGGAACACAGTCGCCTACACTGAAGAAGTCCATTGGCCTCGGCTATGTAGACAGTGCTTTTGCAAAAGACGGTAGCGAAATATTTATCAGTATCCGTAACCAGCCCGTAAAAGCCGTGGTTAAGAAGCCTCCTTTTGTAAAATAAGAACTCTTCAGAGGGGGCCTACGCGGGCTACAGCAGCGCACAGCCGCTCTTAACAATGTTCCGAAAACTGTTTCGGAACATTGTATCCTACTTCTTCCTGTTACCGTCCTTACTACCGACTCTACTTGACGTGTCTTTTTTTACAACTTTCAGCAGGACGACCTTAAGATATATCATCACCACCAACAGGGCTATTGCAATAAAGAGGTAAAGCTGATTTCCTGCCTGAAAAGCCATTATTCCACCGTACACCAAAAAGGCAATGGCGAAATTCAATAAAATGTTTAATATAAAATATTTTGTCATACTCAGTATTTATCTTGGCTTCCTAAAACCCGTTTCCTTATGAAGAAAAAATAGACCAGTCCCGCCAATATATTTCCGAAGATAATAAAGATGATCAGCATGAAACGCTCTATGGTCGATAGGCTCACCGAGAGCATGATCTCCCTCAACGTCAAAACTACCCAGAGTAAGGACACAAGCAATGCTATACTGATCAATATATCGGCATAGAGAAAACCCAAAAGCTTCAATACTATTGCCAGCATGTAAAATCCCAGACTAAAGAAAAAAGCCTGCTTTGTCTGCTGCACGAAATTCTGCATACAACAAAAGTAAGCAATCTATCCGCATTTTGTTAGGGTTATGCTTTCTTTATCGCTAAGAATCCCTTCACGAAAAAGAAGGCGTCTAAAAAGGGCGCCTTCTTTAGTTTTATTATGGGCTTGTGGTCTGTAATGGTTTTAGGAGATTAGCCTAGGCCGCCAGCGGTTGATATGGGTAATTTATCCATGACTGGTCATAAAATAAGCGGATTATTGTATTTAGGTTCGTCGTTTGGTCCGGAGAAAGTTGTTTCAGGAGTTTTTTCGACCAT
>NZ_VNHX01000017.1 GCF_008124885.1 Sphingobacterium allocomposti | reverse complement strand
ATGGTCGAAAAAACTCCTGAAACAACTTTCTCCGGACCAAACGACGAACCTAAATACAATAATCCGCTTATTTTATGACCAGTCATGGATAAATTGCCCATATCAACCGCTGGCGGCCTAGGCTAATCTCCTAAAACCATTACAGACCACAAGCCCATAATAAAACAAAGAAGGCGCCCTTTTTAGACGCCTTCTATGTGTAAATATCGGTAGTAGATTGTACTAGTTTGTGCGTCCTGAGGTAGGCGTCAGCGGCGGGTAGTTTTTTGCCGGCTCTATACGGTAGCTACTCGACGCCTCATGGCTAAATCCGTAGTCGTCTGTTGCCCTCACACGGATTTGATGTTCGCCCACAGGAAGGTCAATGGGAAGTGCTATCCGCCAGAGGTGCATACTTACCGTCGCGTCTGTAGGACGCCTCCCTGGGATGAGCGTGTCCAGATTATCCCAAGGGTACAAAATCGCATGGTAGGCCGGATCCGTAGTCCGTACGGGTATCATCTTTTTCCACTCGCCGCCATCGATAGCATATTCAACGGTGTTGCCGTGATGCCCCATAAAAAAGTTAGCAAAAATAGCCGCCCGACTACGTTTTCCCTGTCCCACAACCTTGGGATGGAATAAGTTGATTTGGTAGCTGGTATCCCTGCCCGAGGCTTGGTACCGAATACGGTATTGCGCTTGATTAAATTCGATAAAAGCATACCCATTTGGCGTGCCATCGCGCATCGTGGCCTTAGGAACACCACGCGAGTCCAGCTCGCCTGAATACCAGTCGCCCGACGTGGTCCCGGCGTTGTACTCGTGATGAGGTTTATCCCGATGCCATCCTTCTTCCCGTCTGTAAAAATGTTGTGTCTGGGTATGCATATGTGCAGAGAGAGAAAGCGTGTTGGGATAATCCTTCAGCAAATCAAATAAACGCTGCCGATCTTCCGCCCGGAAAGTGTCTCCATTTCGATGATCTAACGGTATGTGAAAGGCTAGGACAACGAGGCGGTCTTCAGGGACGTGTTTGAGGTCGTTTTCTATAAAGTCTAGCTGTTCTTTTCTAAAGCCACCCAGATAACCGCGACCCGTGCGTGGATTGGGATACCGTACGTTGTCTAGTACGATAAAATGTACCTTGCCGTAATTGAAGGCATAGTTGGCAGGACCAAAGTTGGCTTCAAACGTCTCGTCAGACAGGCTGTCGGCTGATACGTCGTAGTTCATATCGTGATTGCCCTTAAGATTATACCACGGTAGTCCAATACGCGCAATACTTTCCTTGTAACTTGGGTGCAGGCTAAGATCATCGCCGACGAGATCGCCTAGGCTGATGCCGAAGGCAACGTCTTTAACGCCAATCACTTCGTCAACAATTGCCCGGTTAAAATAAGTCATCTCTTGCGCGGTATAGGCTTGGGGATCTCCGAAGACTAGGATACGGAAGCGATCGGCTTCAGTGTTTTTTAGGAGTGGAAAGTCGATGCTTTTGGGCAGAGGACCCGTTGGGGCGACACCTGCGTATTCGAGATTTGTCGGCGATCCGCCCGGCTTATGAATGTAATAGGACTGAGGTAGGTTGTGTTTATCCACCGGGGCCTTGTAGCCACTCGGCTTAATTACGAAGATGATATCGTCGTCTCCGACATTTAATTCGTACTTCCCATAGTTGTCGGTAAGCACGACGTCGACACCGTTACTGACGGGTACGCCTGCGATGCCAGCCTCGGTTCGATCCTTTTTTCCATTCTGATTCTGATCGTGGTATACGATTCCAGAAGCTTTCTGTTGTGCGTAGCTTCCTACCGCCAGGAACAGCAGGCTGATCCCAAATAATACATTTAATTGGAGTTTCATTGTTTTATACAGATTAATTGATGAAGGGCATAACATATGGAGAAGTCTTGTTCTGTACGAGCACCTTGTTCATATCGTGCCTCATCGTGACGGTCGCCGAGGATTTGTCGTACACAAAGTCGTCCATTCCGCGGTTTCCGGGGATAAAATCAGGAATGATAGCATTGATATGTTCGTTGGTAACGTGGTTATTCGATAACTGTTCCCGTTGTGAAATAGGAAAGCGGATTCCCAAATCTGTCATACGACGGCCCTCGGCAATGAAGATCTCCTGACGCATCAAATAAATCAGGTAAAGTGCGTCATCCTGTGTTCGTACGGCGTCGATATCCCGAGAAGTGACGTGGGTGCCTGAGACTTTATATGCTGGGATGTCTCCTTTAGAGCGATCTCGCACGAGGCCTTCCTTTGCTGTTGTCTGCTCGTCGAACTTTACGGAAACCTCGGTTATAGGATAATCGTTTCTATTACCTCCGTTTCGTGTGTCCCTACTGTCGTCAAGCATAATGACGGGTCTTTTACTGATAACGTCGTTAAGCAGATCCTTGAGTATTTGTTTCGTCTGACCAATGTCTTGCTGCGCGGCGGCGGCTTCTGCTAATATTAGAAATGCTTCTTCTGCTTTAGCGATGGCTATGGGCTTTTCGTCTTCGAAAACAGTAGCCGTTTGATGGAAATATTTTGGATCGAGGAAGTCTAATCGGGGAAGCGGGGCAAACGAGTTAGTTGTTGATGAAAAGATGGCGCTTTGGAAGTTGTTGGACGGACCATTCTGCGTACCATATTGTACTTGTCTTAATGTTAACGGACTGGTCGCGGCTTGACGCGCGAAGCGGCTTGCTTCTTGGATATTCCCCATGCGATGGTGACACCTTGCGAGGAGGATCGTACAAGCATCTTTGTCTTCTGCCTTTGCGTATAGGCTGGAGGCTTCCTCAAGCAGTGAGATCGCCTCTTGTAATAGCTGCAAAGGACTCTTAATCTCGCCTAGCGCTTCTGTGGGTAATCCTACATAAAGATCGGCACCCAATATATGAGCGTATGCTTGGTAGAAAAGAAGTTCAGCTTTTTCTTGGTTTACGTCTCCCGTTTGAAGAGGAACAAGCTTCGTCAGGCCGAATTTGCTCATCTCCATTAACTTATGGATGGAAGCTTGGATATTTGCCACATCTTGATCGAAGTAATTGATCTCGGGGTTGTCAAATACTTTACTGCTCTGTGTATAGTTATTGAAGTAATTGTCAGACACCAGTTCGGAGAATTCCACGACGGTACCGACCGTGACGCTGGCTTGGCGCCTCACGCCATTTAGCCATGTCTGTAACGATTGAAAACTAGGAATAAAGCGCTCTTCCGTAACATAGGGATTTGTAACCTCTGTCAATTCGCAACTTGTCAAAAGTAGTGCTGTGCTGGCGAGGATGAATATAGAATTTAAAGGTAGTTTCATGATGATAACGATTAGAAAGAAAGTTTAATAGACATCAAAAATTGGCGAGGTACCGAATAGGTTGCATAAGAAATACCGCCGGTGGTTGCGCCGTCCTGACCTGCTGCGCTTCCGCTTATCGTTGCCTCGGGATCGAAAGAAGAGGATGTGAAATTGAACGGGTTCATGATGCTAGCGCCGATCACCGCTTGGTGGGCAAATGAGCGTATGGCCGATCTTGGGAGTGTATATGCAGCGCCAATCGTCCGAATCTTTATGAAATCGGTTTTCTCGATAAACATATTGGTAAATTGCAACCAACGTGTGCGTTTATATTCCGAATTTATTTCTCCAGCAGGTATGCCCTCATCGCCGGCACCGTAGTTGTAGCGGAACTGGCTATCCCAATTATTTGCATAAGCTCCCTTTTGATAATCTGCATTTGCGTAAAGATTTAATCCTTTCCATTGTAAATCAACTCCCATGCTGCCGAAGAGGTTAGGTATGGTTGTGCCCAGGTATTGTAGTGGTATAGTCTGCTCGAGAACACCATCGTCACCAAATATACCGTACCCGCCGCGGATGAAGCCCACGGGATATCCTTCTTGAACAACGGTTTGTATCGTGCGTTCGCTAAAACCGGCTATGTTGAAAGGGGCGGCGCCGTTAGAGGAAAGCACCTTATTGTCAAGTGTGTTTATCGCTAGGTTGAACCGTAAAGATGTGTGCTCTGTCCGTAAGGCTGTGACCTGTGTGTTGAACTCCAGCCCGCGGTTCATAATCTTTCCGACATTGCGTAAAGCTTCGTTCTCCGCAGTTGACGGCGCTGCTGGTACGCTGAATAGAGCGTCATTGGTGATGGCATGGTAAAAGCCTGCTGACAGGGTGACACGATCGTCCCACAATCCGAGGTCGAGACCAGCTTCGAGCGTGTTTGTCTTTTCGGGGCGTAAGTTGACGCCCGGCGTCCCGAATATAGCGGCTTGGTCGCCTAAATAGCTGGGAAAGTTCATCGTTCGAAGATTCCTGAACGGTGGGGGGAAGTTACCGGCCACGCCGTAGTTACCACGTAACTTCGCGGATGGAATAAAGGGCAAGAATTCGGTCCACCAGCTCTCGGATGAAGGGATGTAGGAAAAGCCTATTTTTGGGTAATATTGTATACCGATGTCGCGACCAAAGGCGCTATTGCCATCGCCACGTAGCCCTAGATCTAAGAACAGCTTATTTTTCCACCCGAGATTGCTTTGGAGATACATGCCGTAATTGACAACTTCCAGATATACCTCGTTGCTTGTTTTGGAGGCAGCATCAGCTATGTTTCTTGCTCCGTCCCGTATATTTATGCCGTTGTACGCCACTTGACGGTCTTCGTTACGAAAAAGCTGACCGCCTAACGTGGTGATTACGGAGAGCTCGCCAATGTTCGCCTTGTGTTGACCATTTAGCTCCATCGTTAGCCCCCAATACTTACGTTCTCCATTGTTGATACTTCCACGATCTGTCGTTAAGTTGCCCGTTGTATGTGTAAGGTATTCGTTAGTTTGAATAACTTGATTACGTAGTACACGATAGTCCACGCCGCCCACCGCTTTAATGTTTAGATTCGGTAAGGGTCTGTATTGAAAACTTTGGGACGTCTGGAATCTGTTGACGACGATTTCGTTGTCTTGTAGTCTTTCAGCCGTCTGTACATATTCTTTCATTTTTGCGAATTCATCTTCTGATAAATCGTCAATACGTGGGTTAAATCTAGGCTGCGGTCCAGAAACCGCAGATGCGCCGCTCTCTGTGTACCACAGTCCGGTATAACCGCCTTGGTTGCCGTTACGGTTTCGCTTATAGCTGTTGTTGACAAAAGTAAAACTACTTTCGTACGCAACCTTTTCGTGCAGATCTGCTCGGAATCCGGAGCGAAGGTCAACACGTTTGTTTTCATTCTGTTTAAATAGCTGTACACCGGAGCTGTTAAGGTATGCGCCCGTTACACTATAGCCTACTTTGCCACTATTACCGTTTACGGCGACGTTATAACGTTGAAAGGTGCCGGGTTCAAAGAGCAGTTCTTCTGTGCGTTTAAAGTGCAGGAAATCGGTAGTGGCACGTTCGGCGCCTATGGTTGCCTCGGCTGTTACGGTTGTTCGGTCGGCGCCTCCCTTCTTTGTGAATATCTGGATAACGCCATTTGCGGCATCTGAGCCGTATAAGGTGGTGGCCGCTCCTCCATTGACGTATTCGACCCGCTCGATATTGTCGATAGGAATATCGGCGATGGAGCTCACGCCGGATCCTTGTGCACTTCCCCCACCAATCGCGGAGGCCGTGTTTAGGTTGTCCATACGTACGCCGTCGACGTAAATGACGGGTGTAGAATTTTTGAATGCCGACACTACGCCGCGTGCTCTGATAATGGATGTGGCACCGGATTGCCCTCCCGTAAGACGGATTTGTGCGTTGGGTAGTTTTGATTGGAGTAGCTGGTCGAAACGCGAAGCGGGGACTTTCTCGAGCTCTTTCCCACTGACGGTAGCTACGTTTGTCGATAGGCGCCGTTTGTTGATATCAAGGCCCTGTCCGGTTACCACAACTTCGTCCAAGCCGAAAAGATCTTCTTGAAGGGAGATTGTTAATGGCTGCTGGATCATCTCTGCAGTCAGTTTGAAATCTTTGGTTTTATAGCCGATGTAGGAGATGTGCAGTACGAAGCCTTCAGCTGCTGGACGGATGGGTAGCCTGAAGCTACCGTCTATGCCGGTTTGCACGGAATGGCTGCCAGGTATAGCTTGTATTGTTGCACCATTGATGGGATCCCCGGTCCGCTGGTCGCGCACATGGCCTGTGATAAGATCCTGCTGAAGACGCATTTGCTCCGGACGGTGGTTATGGTCGGCCTGGTGTAGTACGATGATGTTTCCTTTTAGCTGAAATGCCACGCCGGATCCCGTTAACAGTTGGGCTAATGCTTGTTCCAGCGGTAGAGATTTGTCGTAACCAGCGGCCTGTTTTCCTTCAAGAATTCCTTTATCATAAGCGAGTTTTTTACCTGCCTGTTTGGCGATTTCTTGTAGAGATAGGAGAAGGCTTTTTTCATGCCCTTGGTGGGAGTAATTTACGGACACGAGGTTCGTTTCACCATATGCCAGCTGGGTGCTCGCGAGACACGCACTGACAAATAAAGATAGATAGGTTTTCATTTCAATTTATGTTGATTGTTATTTGAGTTATCAAGGTGTACCGGATTATTTTCGTTGATTTCATATACTTTCTGGTTTGGAGGTTGTCTGGAGGAGCGGGATAGGTCGTCATTGTTAGCGTGGATTACAATGGTATCTCCTTTTAGGTGATATTGGGTGTCAGTAGCAAGGCAGATGATCTCCAACAGATCCTCCAAGGAGTAGTCGTGGCTGAATTCTCCGGAAAACCGCTTCGCATAACCTATATGTGAGGCTACGTATATTGTGCGGTTAAAACGTCGCGCCAGCTTCTGCATAACAACGGACAGGTTCTCGTTGTAAAAAAGTATTGGCTCGTCTATGTCGGCAGTTCCGGATATATACGCGGTTACTCCTCCTTTTTCGCTATAGGTCAGGCTGTCTCCTGCTGATAGTATGTAAGATGCCCCCTGATCTTCGGTTTTTGAGACCCGAACTTTTCCGGTGCTAACCCGAATGTCCCATCGACCGGAATAACCAGAGCTACGCACGGTAAAGGAGGTTCCTAGTACTTCGGTGCGCATATAACGGTTTGTAATAACGAAGGGGCGCCGATGGTCTTTCTGCACTTGAAAGTGTGCTTCTCCCTCCACCAACTCAACGAGCCTTTCGTCGTTGTTGGTGAGGTTGTCGTGGACGGTTAAGTGGGTGTTCTCTTTTAATTTCACCCTTGTGCCGTCGATAAGCAAAATATCTTTGGTCTCGTGCATGTCGGTGCTATAGTATGAGCGCTCCCTATGTTTTATCGTACTAAAAAGGACGAAGCCCACGAGGACTATGGC
The DNA here is from genome assembly GCF_008124885.1 of Sphingobacterium allocomposti. Taxonomy (GTDB): domain Bacteria; phylum Bacteroidota; class Bacteroidia; order Sphingobacteriales; family Sphingobacteriaceae; genus Sphingobacterium; species Sphingobacterium allocomposti. The sequence goes on along the minus strand of NZ_VNHX01000017.1, from coordinate 100,603 downwards.
CGCTATGCTTGCGATGTATCTCAATAAGGGTGTCACCCGTGAGAGAGGAGGAGCTGACGACGTTTGGGACGCCTCGATGGATTGCCATATGTCGTTTCGGACACGCGCAAGCTTTTCTGAACTATGAGGTAGTCCGCGCATTGTTACCCATTGAATCCAGCTGTCCACGGCTTTACGTTCTGTTTCGCTGGCGACTCCGGACAGGTAGCGGGCTATAAGTTTTCTAATTTGTTCTAGCTGCATATACAAATAGGCGATCTACTTGTATGTCTATTTCGAGGTGCTGAAGGGCTAGCCGAAACTGTTATGAAAAGATTAATAAATTATGAAATAGAGGTGCCTTTATGACGGCGGGTAGGTAGTGCTTATAGCCAGAATAACATAAGCTACATCCCGCAAGTGGGTACGTAGCCGTTTCCGTGCGCTGGCTAGATGGTTCTTCACCGTTTCTTCCGAGATATTTAGTCTAACGGCGATCTCCGAAATGCTGAGCCCCTCCTTGGTCTTTAAACGGATTACTTCCTGCATTCGATTTGGTAGTTGGCTTATTTGCGTATCTATCTCTTGTTCTAACTCTTTTAAAAGCAGAGGGTCGATAGCCTCGAGGAAAGTCTGTTCAATATAGTGTTCGAGCGATACTTCGCGCTTGTTGGCTGCAAGCCTTTTTGACAGCATAGTCAACGACCTATAGCGGACAGCGGAGAAAAGGTAGGACTCGACAGAGGTTTGTATGTCTATTTCAAATCTTCGGTCCCATAGTTTAATAAATACCTCTTGAACCGCGTCTTTGGCATCGTCGTCGTTTCGAAGTAGGTTGTACGAGAGTTGGAAAAGAGGTTGCCAATAGTGGTCGAACAGCTGACTGAGTGCCATTTTTGCTTTCGGCTTCCGAAGCTCGAGAACGAAGTTTGTATCAAAAGTGAAGGGTGCGCCGTTTTGTGATACTGTAGGTTCCATGATAGCAAATGTAGCGCCCGAAAATTAAGATGGTATTAAGTCTTCATCAACATTCATTTTTCAGCATGATATCTTTTTCTCCATTACTGTAGCATGACGACAGTAATGGAATCACCTTCTATGCTTCAGCATAGAAGGTGGTTCGTGTTTGGTGCGGTGTTTAGATAATGCCCCCCATCAGCGGGTCCGTCTTCGATATGCTGCCGGTTTCTATATGTCCGGCGAAACGTTCGAACCATACATCGTTTCCTTCAATAGTTAGCATGATATCATACCATTGGTGACTTTTCTGCAGATTGACAACCACTGAAGTGCGCTCCCCGGGTGCAAGGATGTGCGTCGAGCGTCCGCTATTGTAGCTCACGTCTCGCAGGAATATCTTTTTTGCTTGCCCTGTGGGGTTATAAAGGTCGACAAGCAGATTGCCGCTGAGCGCCGCACTGTCCTTTTGCTGCCATTCGTAGCGGCAGCGGACCATGACCGCTTCTTCGTTGTTATTTCCCCGGAACTCGCGGTAAAAGCCGTTTGGAGCGTATACCCGCAGATGATATTCCTTGTTGTCAAATCGCTGTGTAAGCCATTCGTCATCCAGCCTGTCTCCTGCGGCAACAGCATATTCCCACGTTCGGAGAACTTCGCCTTCATACGGGTTCATCGCATATACCAAAAAGGGAGATCCGGAAGAACGCTCACCGTGCGTTTGTTTTGCCGCCTCAAACGAAAGCCGGAATGTGCCCAGCTGCCGATCGAGGACGCCGTCAACATACAACTCGTAAGGGATGGCACAGGCGAGCTTGATGCCTTTCTCTTGTTTCGGGAAGAACGGCGATTTGGACGGATCGATGTTAATTTGTGCGATTTCGTCATCGTTCAGCGCCTTATAGTTGTGTGGGATATCCTTGAATTGCGACCTGTGTATATCGGTGATGAAGGCATTCTTATCTATAAATTGGGGTCCTTCGATTTTCTCTTCCTGATAGGGGCGAAATACGGAAGTTAAATCGCCGCAGATCGACCTACGCCAAGCGGTAATGTTTTCTTCGCGAACGTTTTTGTTGAATTTGTTCGATAGAAATTTTTCCAGAAACTGAAGCGACGAGGTGTGGTCGAATAGCTCTGAGTTGACATATCCTCCTCTTGTCCAAGGGGATGCAATGACGAGCGGGACGCGGTAACCGAGCCCTATGGCGCTCTCGCGTATGCGGTCGTCCATCGCAGAAGGGTTGGTTTGCTGATCCTTTAATGCCCAATCCATTTTCGGATCAATATGTGCGGACACCTTTCCGCTATGGGCTTTGTAGGGATTTGGTACTGCATAGGGAGGAATGTGGTCGAAAAATCCGTCGTTTTCATCATATGTCAAAATGAATATTGTTTTCTTCCATACTTCAGGATTTTCCAGAAGGATCTCCATTACTTCATTGACGTACCAAGATCCGAACCATGGACGGCCTGGATGGTCCGAAAAGTTTGCCGGCGTCATTAGCCAGGATACGGTGGGTAAACGGCCATTCTTTACATCGTTTCGGAACTGATGAAGGATATCTCCCTTGGGTACCAATAGTTCCCGTTCTTCGGTCCCGTCCTGGTAGCGTAATGGGGTTAATGAATGAAAGTCGGGGTCTGCGCTGTTCACTGTAAATGCTTTATTGTTAATCGCTTTTTCTTTGGCAGACAGCTTCTCAAAGTTTTCGTGGGTATAGATTGATCGGTTGCTTTCGATCATGGCGAGCACCTTCTCGGCTGCTGCTAAGCGCTTTTTGTCTGTGTCGCTCGTCGGATTTGTTCCGATCCGGGCGATTTCGGCTAACGCCACTTGCTTACGCTGTTCCATGTTGGCGATGCTGCTTGGGTGGAGCCGGACATTGTAAGCCTGGAAATATTCCATTACGTTTGTTCCGAAGTTGCTTAGCCAGCTGCTTTCCTCGCCATTAAGGCCGAAGCCCATGGTCAGCTCGTTTTGATAAATGCGCCACGAGACACCTTGTTCTTCTAAACGTTCGGGGTAAGTCTTCCAGTTTAGCGTCGGCTTGTTGTAATCACTTATGTTCCATACATGGGCTTTAGCATCAACTTGATTTTTTTCGCGTACGGTGCCGGTCATCCAATACCAGCGATTGGGATGCGTGCCGGTTATGCTCGAACAGAAATGTTGATCGCATACCGTAAAAGCGTCCGCTAAGGAATAGTAGAACGGAAAGTCGTTGCGATCGCAGTAGCCTAATGTCAGCGGTATATCGGCATATGCCTTATTGTACGGCTTTTTGACGTTGAGCCAGCGGTCGTATTTTCCGTTGTTTCGCGCGTCCGTCTGATCGGCCCATCCATGCGGTGTCGAGCCCATCCACGGCACTTTGGTTTCATTTGTGTTTAGCCGGAAGGGGACATATGTCTGACCGGCTGCGTTGGACTGCAACCACACCTTATTTTTGTTCGGCAGGTCGATCGCGCGCGGGTCGTTAAATCCGCGAACGCCCCGCATGGTGCCATAAAGGTGGTCGAAAGACCGGTTTTCCGGCATTAGGAACACGATGTGTTCAGCATCATAAAACGTACTTCCCTTTGCAGGGTCGATAGCGAGTGCCTTCTGAATGGTTGGCGGAAGCATACCGGCGAGAGCCGCACTTCCGGATAGAAGCGCAGCTTTTTTGATGAAATCTCTTCTGGAGCTGTTCATGGGTTGTATTATTTAAAAGCTATAACGTAAGCCCAGCTGTAGGGATTTCCCGATAGCCCAGATACACCGGCGTTTTGATTAACTTGATAGATATATTGCTGTGTTTGGGCGTCAAAGCCGCGTATTGTGGTTAGGTTTTGTTTGTTGAGGGACTTGTTGACGCCCCATTCTTTATTCAGCAGGTTTGCAAAATTGAATATATCAATGGAAGCCTCAATCGCGTGTGTGCGGAAAAGGTTGAACTTTTTGCTTGCGCGGATATCCCAGACTCCGTAGAAGCCGTTGGCTACGCCGTTGCGTTCTGCTAGCTGTCCGAGACGTCCCTGTAGATATTTTTTGAAGCGACGGTCGGCATCGGGATTGTCTAATATAGCCTGTATTCCCTCGCGTATGGCTTGACTATTACGCATGTCGTTCGGATCAAAAATAAATGCCAGGTCGTTGCTGTTTACAAAGTCTCCGTTGACATTCCCGTTCACGGCTACGGAGTAGCGGCTACCGCCCATGCCTGAGTACCGAACGCCGAAACTGATGCCATAAAAAGTAGGTGCGGTACCGTATACAACGACCTTATTCCGAAAATGGTTGTTTGAGTAGGCCATTGTACCTAGATCACGTGGATCTTCGGCCACCATCAGGTCGAGGGTAGCCGTGTTGGCTACGTTACCATTATACGATGTGTTATCTTTTGTGTCGTTCCAGGTATAACTTACAGTGAGCTGGCCATCGCGGTAGTAGCGGGCTGTAGCGTCAAGGACAACAGCATATTGATTGATCTTGCCCTCGCTGACCAACCCGAGCATGCGGCTCACTTCGGTGCTCTTCCGTCCTGTTGTCCAGTCGGCGGCGCCATTATTGGGGTTGATACCGGATAGGGGGACATAGACTCCACGATTACCTTCATTAGCAAGACGGAAATACGGCGTCTCTGCCATGTTGCGGTCTACATACATGTAGTTGTTGCGTGCAAACGACATGAGGAATGTGGCTCCCACACGGAAGCGGTCGTTAATAAACCTGTTGTATGAAAGATTGGCCTTGTAGAGTGTGGGCACCTTGATGTCTTCGCTATTCATGTTGATGGTGCTGACCTTTTCGACGCCCGGCAAATTGAAAAGCTCTTGCCCAGGAGCTGTGGATGGGTCCTGGCGGTAGCTGAGGAAATTGGGCGTTGGCACGTGGCTGCCCGATATGTCCACGGACGCGACCTTCGTTCCGTCGTTCAACATGTTATTTACCATGGAGTAGTTGTTGAGGTTCGACCCAAAAATACCGCCGCCTATGCGAAGGATATCTGTTTGTCGCTCGCCGATATCCCATGTAAGCTGAAACCGGGGTTGAAGCTGGAACGTTGTTACGCCATTGTCTGTCCGTAAATTCAGGGCATGAAAAACTGCTTCGTTGAATGTGGGGCGATCGAAATAATGGGTGTAGTCTGCCCGTAGGCCCACGGTAAGGTCTAGACCTTACCCGAGATTGGATTGTGCCTGCGCGTATAGCCCGCTGTTCAGGACGCTTTGGTTGACTGTTGGGTCGTCGACGAGTGCTACTTCCCTTGCGTAGCGGTAAGGTGACAAACTTTCAAAGTTGTCCATGCCGCTGAAAAAGAAGCGTCCATTCATTTCGCTCGTTGCTAAGGAACTGAGCTTGGTATACATAAGATCCACACCGAAGGTGTAATTGACGTTATTCTTTGTCCAGTAGAGGTTATCTACCAATTGGAGCACGTGGTTTTTGAATATTTCAGGCAGGTAGCGTTGGCCGCCAAGCTGTATGGTCGTATTTGCCGGTCGTCCGTCGATGGTAGACTCGAGCTGCTGGACAATGGCACGCGGTATGTTCGCGGCTGGTAACTGGCTGTTGGGGCGTCCATCGTCTAGCGTATAGAGATACTGCGCTTTCAGCTCGTTGGTGATTTTGGGGGCAATCGATGTACGTAGGGATGCCATGAAACTGTTGTCGGTTGATAGGTGCGATCCGTACACCTCGTAGAGGTTGATAGCACTGTTATCGGAGACTCCTTGATTGTTCATGTCCCGGACGTAATTGTTGCGGACGGTCAGGAGGTTCTTGTCGTTCAGCTGCCAGTCGATACGGGCAAACAACGTGGTCGTGGGGCGTTTCCTATCAAATGCGCCGAACTGTTGTGATTCCGCTACACCATATTTAGTACGCGCTATATCCAGAAATTGGTCTAATGTAGATTGTGTTACATTCAGGGGGGCTTCGTCTTCCGGCGACCGGATATCCGCTATATAAAATGGACGGGAGTCAGCCTGCTGGTCTAATGCGACAAAAAAATGTGCTTTGTCCTTTACGATAGGGCCGCCCAACGAGAATCCAAACTGGTAGGTTGCATATTCTTGGTCGATGCGGTTTCCGCGGATGTCGTAGGGACTGGCGAGGCCGGCGGTACGTGCATAAGTAAAGGCGCTTCCGGTAAAGGTGTTGGTACCCGACTTGGTCACGGTGCTGATTGTACCACCGCCCGCCCTTCCGTAGGTGACATCATACTGGTTTGTCGCGATCTCGAATTCACGGATGGCTTCCATGGAGACGGAGTAGGGGCCGCGGTTGGTCGTTCCGCCCGACAGGGGCCCTCGGGAGGTCATTCCGCCGATGGAATAGTTTGTGGATGTAGCGATCTGCCCAGAGAGCTGATTGCCATTGCTTAGGGGCGATAAGTTGATTAGAGAAGTAAAGTTGCGGCCGTTCACGGGGAGCCTTTCCAGGTCAGAAGAGGTCACGGCGGTCGAGGCGCCTAAATTTCGGATTGTGTTCTTTAGGTTGGATGTTGCTGTTACCTCTACGGAAGCCAAGGTTGTAGCGTTTTGCTTTAACGTAAAATTTAAACGAAGCAGATCGCCTTGATTAAGGGAATAGCCTTTTTCCGACACCTCGGCGTATATCAGGTGTCGAACCGTGATCGTGTAAGGGCCACCCAAAGGTAGTTGCTGAAAGAGGTACTCTCCGCTTCTGTTGGTTGATGTACTTGTCGTGAAGCCCGTTGATTCATTACGTACGGAGATAGATGCTCCGGCCACGGGTTGATTATCAGGGTCGGTGATAACCCCGGCTACGCTTGCGTTTGTCGCCTGAGCGAAATCGCGGCCGGTAAAAAGCAGGGATAAGACGCCTGCAATAAACATGATGGATAAAAAATTGCGCATATTCTAGTATAGTTTTGTGTTTAATTTGTCGTTGTGATAATAATTTGATCATCCTGTATCTGACAGTGAACATCGTCTTGCTTAAATACATCAGATAGTATGTCCGACAGGCCGTCGTAGGCTTCTATATCGTGTATAGAGAGCCGGCCCGTATAAGTAGGCTGTTTTAACATGCTCTGACTGTAGACGATCTTCTTTCTGTAGATCTGCTCCAGCTGAGTGATAACGGTGACTATTGGTGTGTCATGAAAATGGAGGACGGTAAGCTGCTGACCGGTAGATGCTTGCACATTTTTTTCCGGAAGCTGCCCGTGCTCCGGGGGGTCGTGGGCAGCTCCCGACGTGTGGGACGCTTGCCGCGTCGTTAGATCAATAAACAGCTCGTCGCCGGGGGATAATAGATGTTCTTCTTCGGGGCGGGCTGGTGTAGATGCCGGACGTACAGCAATCTTCCCGGTCAGCAGTCTGATCTGTAGGGCGTCATGGTGGATGGCATCTACTATGAACACGGTCCCCAAAGCGGTGACGTGATATCCATGTGCTTCGACCCGGAAAGCGAGATGCGGATTTTTGGTCACGTCAAATTGCGCCTTCCCGGTAAGTAGAATGTCCCGGTGGCCCTGATTGAAGTCCGTCCGGTAGCTGACAAGGCTGCGGGGCGCAAGGGAAACCGTTGAGCTATCGGGAAGACGGTACGTGATATCTTTGTCTGAGGTGTTCCGTAGTGTCACCACGGTGTGGGCAGCAGGGATAGCCGACGGTGTGTGAGTTGTATATTGCTGCCGTAAAAGTATGGCTACACTGAGCGAGAGGATTATAGCTGCTGCGGCTACCCATCGTACGATAGACAACCTGTTTTTTTCAGGTTTTGTTGATAGTTGATCGGCTAATATATGTTCATGTATATGCTGAAGCAGCTGGCGTTTGCGCGCCGGATCCAAATGTTCGCCGTCCTTGTTGCTATCGTGCTTTTGAAAGCTATGCCAATGCTGGCGCTTGATTTCGCTTTTTTTTTGTTCTAACTGCGCCAGTAGTGCCCGCCGTTCTGCTTTCGTAGTCTGACCTCTCCAAAATCGGTCTATGAGCCGTTTCCAATGTTCCATGTTACCGTAAAAACTGGAAACCTTGGAAAAGGGGATGCTTTTTTAGATTAAGAAATCATGAACGATTTGTTTGTAAATTGTTGCGGGGGTTCTAGGGATAGACCGTCATAACAACCAGGAGGCCCGTTGCGATAGCCCGGGGATAATGTTCCAGTATATATTCTTTTATGGCTTTATTGGACTGCTTCAGATAATCGGCAACTGAATTAACTGAAATTCCCATCAGTTCTGCGACTTCGTCTTTCGACCGTCCATCGAGCCGGCACAGCTGAAATACCTGCCGTTTTCGCTCGGGCAGCGCCTCTACAGCCTCTTTGATCATCTTCATCTGCTCGAGATAGACTGTTTCTTTCTCTTCGCTGTCGTTTGTTTGGTCCGGCAGTTCTTCATCGGAATAGATTTGCTCGAAAGACTGTTTTACCTGCCGTTTCAGGTGGTCCATTGCTTTGTGATGACTAACAACGAACAACCAGCCACCGATAGATCGGTTGATCAGTTTATACCGGCTTTCCCAAAGCGCGACAAAAACATCCTGCAATATATCCTCGGCATCGTCAGGACGTTTAACGAGCTTAAAAATGTTGGCATATACAGCGTCGCTGAATTTCAGATACAAGTCGTCAAATTCCTGCAGTGTGAGTGCCGTATTTTGAGAAAGGGTATCTGCGGTATTTTTTTCGTCTAGGATCTGCATATCAGTGATAGGCTTGTTAGACGCCAAAAATATCGATAGGATAAAAAGCTACCTTTACTTAATTATTATTAAATTATTAATGAGCGGCGCATGCCGTCGTCCCTTTTTTGGGAACGTTAATGCACGGCGCTCAAACCTTTCCGCCCGCCTTCAGCGCTTTGTTTTCCGAGCGTATATTCAAAAATTCAACCAGAACGGAGAATGCCATGGCAAAATAGATGTAACCTTTTGGTATATGCTGGTCAAAAGCTTCGGCAGTCAGCGAAACACCGATCAACAATAGAAACGCCAGAGCAAGCATTTTGACCGACGGATAGTTGTTAACAAAGTTGCTGATCGGTTCGGCCGAAATCATCATGATACCGACGGCAACGATAACGGCGGCGATCATGACACCGATCTGGTCAACCATGCCTACGGCCGTAATGACAGAATCGAGGGAGAATACGAGATCTAATATCAGGATTTGGATAATGACGTTGGTATAGGTTACTTTTTTTAAGGTGGTGTTAGCCGCCTCGGCATGACCTTCGACACGATGATGGATCTCGGTTGTTGACTTATAAATCAGAAAAAGCCCTCCGAAGAAGAGGATGAGATCCCGTCCCGAAAGCGAAAAATACCGGATAATATTGGGATTGTCGATATTGAGCCACCCGGCAATATCGACGAGCGTCGAGGTTAATCCCATGACCCACTTGATGGAAAATAGCAGTGCAACACGCATGATGAGCGCCAAGGCTAATCCTACACGTCGAGCTTTCTTTTGTTGCTCCAGCGGTAGCTTGTTACTCTGTATCGAGATGAATACGATGTTGTCAATGCCGAGTACGATTTCAAGAAGTGTAAGTGTAAAAAAGGAAATCCAGATCTGCGGGTCGGTAATCCATTCCATAATGTTGTTATTTCGTTTTTGTCTTTTGTAGGTGCGGGACAGCAAGCTGGCTCTCGACTATGTAAGGTGCCTGTCTGACATCGCATATCAAGTACAACAGAAGTGGCAATTTTGTTTTCGGAGGCGGTGCTTTTTATGTTAACCTGAGCTCGGTCGTTATTGTATAAAAAGTCAGAAGTTAGAAGTGGGAAGTCAGAAGTTAGAAGTGGGAAGTCAGAAGTGGGGGCTTGCCATCTGCTTTACGAATCTACGGCATATGGCTTCAGAGAGCAACGACTTTACACCCTCGACCTTACCATTAAAGGCACGCCTTCCAGCTGTTAGAGATGAAAGGCGCCCCTTTTTATGGCAACACAAAGCTCTTTAGAGGTAATTACAGATCTGCCTGCCGAGACACACCATTTCCGACACGGCTCAATATTATATAGCCGACAATCCCTGCCAATACAGATGTTAACAGAATAGACAGCTTTGCCTCGTTGATATGAAGTGCATCGTTAAACGAGAGTATGGAAATGAAGATAGACATTGTAAATCCGATCCCGGCCAGGAAGCCTACGCCGAGGATGTGCTTGTAGGAGCTACCGTTGGGCAGCGTGCCGAGTCTGAGTTTCGTACATATGTAAGTCATTAACAAAATGCCGACGGGCTTTCCCAACAATAAGCCGAGCCCGATCCCCAACCCGAGTGGTTCTGCAAGGCCATGGGCCATTTCATCAACCCATGTGATGTTTGTGTTGGCAAAAGCGAACAACGGTATGATAATAAAATTGACGGGCTTGACAATGGCATGCTCAAGCCGCTCGAGCGGCGACTCGATGTCGGTCTCGTTGGTCGGAATGGTCATCGCTACCAGTACACCCGCGATGGTAGCATGTATCCCGGAGTGGTGGATAAAGTACCATATGAAGAGGCCGGGAATCAGATACAGATACGGATTCTGGACATTCATCCGGTTCATGGCGATCAGAACAGCGAGCCCGATGCCGGCGTACAGCAGGTAGGTTACTTCTAATCCCGAGGAGTAGAAGAAGGCGATGACGAGAATAGCAATGAGGTCGTCGACAATAGCAAGCGCCGCTAAGAATATCTTCAAGCTTGTTGGAACGCGGTTGCCTAATAGACCGATGACAGCTAAAGCAAAAGCGATATCGGTAGCCATTGGTATACCCCATCCGCTGGCTGTAGGTGTGCCGGCATTAAGCGACAGGAAGACGATGGCGGGGACAATTGCGCCGCCGATAGCGCAGAGAATCGGTAGTGATGCTTTTCTCGGGGAGGAAAGTTCTCCTTCGACGATCTCCCGTTTTATTTCTAGTCCGACCAGCAAAAAGAAAATTGCCATTAAGCCATCGTTAATCCATAGCAGGATACTGTAATTAAGATGGATGGCGTCGGATTCGTAGCCTACCTTATAGTCCAACAACGACTGGAGCGAGGGCGCCAAGGGCGTATTGGCGATAATAAGGGATATGACTACGCAGATAAACAAGAGAATGCCCCCGGCATTACTTGATTTAAAGAAGTTCTTGAACACTGTCAAGTTAATCAGCTGACTCATATTAAGATAGTTTGGATTTTTTAGACCATGTTTTCATATTCGGCAGATTCAGCTCTTCGTTGTCGAACGTCGGGTCGAGGCCTGCCTTTTTCTGTTTGTTGTAATCGTTGTAAAGTAGAACAACTTTCTGGTGTAAAAAGATGATAGCAATTAAATTTAACCAAGCCATCAGTCCCACGCCGATGTCGCCTAAGGTCCATGCGGATTTAGCCGTGCTGACACATCCCATATATACGGACCCGAGTATTAATACCCTGAGCATCCAAATCAACCATATTTTTCCACCGTTTCTTGTTATGAAACTGACGTTCGTTTCAGCGATGTAGTAGTAGGCCATGATGGTCGTAAAGGCGAAAAAAGCCAATGCCAGCGCAACGAAGCTGCCGCCAAGAGCTGGGAAGTGATGAGAGACGGCATGTTGGGTGAAGGCGGGCCCCATTTCTATTCCCGGGAGATGCGCCACAATAAAACCGCCATCGGGATGTTCAACATTGTACTGCCCTGTGAAAAGGATCATGAGGGCGGTAGCGGTGCAGACGAATAATGTATCAACGTATACCGAAAAGCCTTGTACCAGGCCCTGTTTTATGGGGTGGGATACTTCGGCTGCTGCGGCTGCGTGCGGAGCTGTTCCTTGTCCGGCTTCGTTGCTATATATTCCCCGTTTTACCCCCCAGGCGATAGCTGTTCCAGCAACGGCACCAAAGGTAGCCTCAGCATTGAAAGCGGACTTAATGATCAGTGCAATGATGGTGGGAACTTCCGTAATATTTAGACCAATAATAACCAACGCCATGATAATATACGCGCCGGCCATAAAAGGGACAACATATTCGGCCACCTTACTGATCCGCTTCACGCCTCCGATAATGATAATGGCTAGCAAGCCGGATAGCAATATGCCTGTTAACACCGGAGACAGGCCGAAAGCGGTTTCTGCAGCGGTACTGATACTGTTGCTTTGGACACTGGGCAACAGGAAGCCGGTGCTCGCGATGGTTACGATCGCAAAGGTCCATGCAAACGTCTTGTTTTGTAGTCCTTTAAGTATATAAAATGCCGGGCCGCCGCGATACTCTCCATCGCTCACTTCTTTGTACATTTGGCCTAATGAAGCCTCGATAATAGCCGACGCGCTTCCCAGAAAGGCGATGACCCACATCCAGAAAACCGCTCCGGGGCCGCCCATCCCGATGGCTGTCGCAACCCCCGCTATATTTCCGGTTCCAACCCTGCCGGATATCGCTAAGGAAAATGCCTGGAAAGACGATATGCCCTTTTCTGAACCAGAGCCCTTAAAAAGAAGACGGACCATCTCCCGAAGCTGCGTGAGTTGGGGGAGCCGGAGGCGGATCGTGAAGTAGACGCCCGCCAGCAGGCAGAGGTATACCAACGCATCACTCCAGATTATGTTGTAAATGTTATCGATCAAATCTTGCACTTATTACGGTTTTATCCCCGAGGGTGTGCTAAAATAGACAAAAGCTGGTGTGCAAATCAGAAATATTGCATAAATAGTATCTATTTTTTCTACAGAAATCTATTTGATATGTCTATATTAATCTGTTAGGAGAGCTGAGGGCTCTGTAAATGAAAGATAAATCGGACGAGGGTGATTTTACCGCGGACGATGTATTTCTTAAGTTTATTTAATACGCTTTGTTTGTCCAGAGTGGGATTTAATAATACATTAATATAGAAGTGCTACCTTTGACCGGTATCCACGGTTATTATGATAGAAACCAAGGTAGGCTGTGTCCGCATTCAAAGCGAGAATTATCAATGAAGAACTATATCTTATGGCTACTCCTTATCTCGGGAACAGTTCCCTATGCTAAAGCTCAATTTGGCGACATCAAGCTGATTGCTCATCGGGGCGGTGTTGTTGATGAACACACCGATGAACACAGTTTGGCCGCTATTGAAAAGGCGGCACAACAAGGTTATTACATGGTTGAACTGGATGTGCGTTCGACGAAGGATGGTATTCTTGTGGTCCATCATGATAAAGACTTAAAGCGTTTTTTTAACGTCGATAAATTACTGGCGGATCTGACGTGGGAAGAGATGCGCCGTTACACGTCTACGAACGGTCATCAAATCCAGGAGCTACAAACGATGCTCGCACTATGCAGATCCAGGGGGCTCCAGGTTATGATCGATCTGAAGATAAGCGGAAGTGATCAATCTTTATTTGAGTGCATCTATGATATGTTACACTTGCATGGTATGGCAGATCAAGCTTTAATTATACCGTCAGCGGAAGCAACGGACTATTTCCGTGGCAAAATTAAGCTGAGCTGTACAAGACAGCAGCTGGAAACGTATCAGACAAGAGACGATTATTCACCGGCGCATTACTATCTGTTTGCGAATCCCTCGCCAGAAGACTTTGAGTGGGCGGTAGCTCATCATATTCAAGTGGTCGGGGCAATCAATTATCGAGCATCAAGTGGGGTGGATTATGCTGCCCTTGCCAAAAAGCTGATTGAGCTGGGCGTGGGATACGTACAGCTGGACAGCCGGTTTGCGAAGTATTTTGTGGCGCCCGTCCGGGGCGAGGGGTGATAAAGAAGTTAGAAGTGAGATTTGAGTATTGAGAAGTTAGAAGTCAGAAATCTCATTCATCTAACTTCATCTCACGACTTTACAAATCCACGACTTTACGGCTTATAGCCATTTGCCATTAGCCATCTGCCATTCGCCATTAGCCTCTCCGCTTTACGACTTTACGAATCCGCGACTTTACGGCTTATATCCATCCGCCATCTGCCATTAGCCTCTCGCTTTACGACTTCACAAATCAACAACTTTACGGCTTCACCGCTACATTATTCCGCGGCAGCCTTGAGCTCCGATTTATGGCGTAGTATTTCTGATAATGGTAATGCTGTCCTGCGGAAAGTGATTTTCAAGCCACTGGCGTAGTTTCCGCTGCTGGGCAGGCGCGAGCTGTTCCTGCGCAGAATATACGAAAGCAATGTGATCTGCCAAGCTATCAGCCGCAGCGTACTGTTGTTGCCGTCCTATGCTGTAAAACGTGAGTTCGGGAAAGATAATCTTGATGTCGCGGTCGAGTTCAGGATTAGCGAGCTGAAAGCTTGATAACTTGTTGTTTAACGCGCGTATGGTCAGATCTTTCTCGTTCACCGACACGGTCCGTTTATCAATCTCGCTGAGAATGGTCGACTTGAGGTCCAAACTATCCTGGCGGATAATGAGTTCTGTATTATGTATCCCGAAAGACTGCATGGATTCCTTTAGGTTGCTGATCTCCTTGTTGCTGAATTTTTTATCCAGAAAGGCAAGCTCCAGCCGCCTAGGTTTTTCGTTTACCAGCAGTTTCTCGTATACGACTGTATATCCTTTGTCGCTCAGCTCGCGTTGAATGAACTGCCTGACCGTGTTGGTGTATTTTTTTTCCTGAAGTAGGTTATAGGCAAAGTATAGACTTGGCACGACGAGGATCAACGTGATGGCGGTGATGCTCTGCGTAATTCTTTTTTCCCGTTGTTTGTCGACATAGTGCACTTTTGGATAGCGCAGGTATTTTACGATGCCGAAGGTAGCGATACAGATGAACACGCAGTTGATAATATAAAGATAGAGCGCTCCGGCGAAGTAACCGATATTACCTATGGCCAGTCCGTATCCGGCTGTACATAGCGGTGGCATCAAGGCTGTGGCAATGGCGACGCCCGGAATGGGGTTTCCTTTATTTACGCGCGTGATGGCAATGACGCCGACAAGCCCTCCGAAGATAGCGATCAGTACGTCGTATATATTCGGCGAAGTACGTGCCAGTAACTCAGACTGAGCTTCCTTGAAAGGACTCAGAACAAAGTAAAGAAACGATACCACCAAGCTGATCACAGTCGCGATCAGTAGGTTCTTCATCGATTTTTTTAGCAGCGGAAAATCAAATGTCCCTAATGCGAAGCCCGCGCCGACAATAGGCCCCATAAGGGGGGATATCAACATAGCACCGATGATAACCGCCGTGGAATTAACATTTAGTCCGACAGAAGCGATCACAATGGCGCAAGCTAAAATCCACGCATTTGCTCCTCTGAAGGAGATGTTGGAGATCACATTTTCGAGAACGGTCTCTCTTTTATCCTCTCCCTCGTGTAAATCAAAAAAATGTAAAAACTTCTTCATAGCAGGATATATGCACGCTAATATAATAAGAATAGCTTAGGGTCGTCCATTTTTATCGTTTTTTATCTGCGCTTGTAGAATAGTCTGTACTTTTTTGCGGACGATTGGAATTATTGGAAACCGTTATGACTGTTTTGTTGTTTACTTTAAAGAGATTACCCTATTTTTTACTTAAAAAAATTATTTATGGATGTAAAACAGCTATTGCAGACGTTAAACAATACCACCGACGACGTATGTGTAACGTTGTCCTTGAATACGCACCGTACTCACCCTGAGAATCTAACAGACGCTATTAAACTCAAGAACATGGTAGCTGAGGCAAAAGCAAGGCTGCAAGATGACTACGAAAAGAGGGCTGTTTCGGGAATAGTAGACGCTCTCGACCAGCTGGAAGAGGAAGTTGACATCAACCAAAATCTGAAAAGCCTCCATGTCTTTATTTCCGGTTCGGTAAAGGAGTTGTTCCGCTCGTCCTGGCCTACGAACCAAGAGGGGGTGCACATCGGAGATGCATTTGCTGTGCGTCCGCTGATCAAAGAATTAGGACGTCAAACCGCCTACCGGATCATGTTGCTTTCCCAGAGCGGCGTACGGCTTTTTAGGGCGACCAATAGTAAAATAGAAGCGGAAATTACCGACGATAATTTCCCGATTTCGGAAAGTCCATTTTATACGACTTCTTCCGATAGGGGAAGTGATTCAAAGCATGTCGATGACCTCGTTCGCGAGTTTTTGAACCGGACCGACAAGGCGCTGTCGGACGCCGTTTTCGGAGAGGGGGTCAAGACGGTAGTGATTTGTACGGAAGACAATTACAGCCGCCTGCTGCAGGTTGCTGACAATCCGTCTCTATATTGGGGATACGTTCCGGTTGACTATAACAATGTTGACGAGCACCAGCTAGAGGCTCAGGCATGGGCTTTTGTACAGGAACAGCTGGAAATAGAAAATGAAGATTATTTCAGTGAACTCGATGACGCTGTAGGACAGGGCCTGGTGCTCACGGATATACAGGAAATATATCAGGCATGTCTGGACGGGCGAGGTGATTTGCTGGTTATGGAAGAGGGATTCCGGCAGTCGGCACGTATAGCAGACGACCGTCAGCTGGAGATAGTGGATGAAGGAGCGGGGGCTGATATCGTAGATGATATCAGCAGTTTGCTGGCATCTTTAGTGTATGAAAAGGGCGGACGTTGTATTTTCGTGTCTCGTAATCCCAATCCGGATCTTCGGCCGATAGCATTAAAAGCCAGGTACTAGGAGTCCGGCGGCACCTTTCGATTGTCTATCCTTCGACAACGTTAGGCTGAGAGCTTCGGCAGGCTCAGTACAGGCCCGTCGAAGCCCAGGATGACAACGCCCATACAATCCGCAGAGTCTGCAGGCTCGCTGCGGATTGTAATGAGTCCTGGGCTACCTTTTATTTTACTATCCGCAGTGACGTCCGCTTCAAACGAAGGATAGTCATTCTTCCCGCGGTGACCTTGGACCCGGTAGGAAGCGCGAGGCAACCGGCAACAAAGTGATGATCTAACATCTTCGCTCCCAGCGTATATGGGCATCCATTTTTTTAAAGCCTAAAAAAAACGTATCTTATCGGCTCATTTCTCAATTGTGCATAGGTGAGTTTTTGGTTTTGCACATAAACAATCAACGCACTTTTTTGTTGGGGCTAATGACAGATCGGTAGCTTTTTCTATTTTTTAATCTTTTAATACAAAAACTAATTTTTATGGACAACTTAGAATTCGATGAAGTTCAACAACACTGGGACAAGTTTATTTCTTCAGCGATTGCGTGGGCACCTAGAATCCTAACTGCGTTAATTTCGGCCCTACTGATTTATCTAATCGGTTCGTGGCTTATCCGGATGATTAAAAGAGTCGTCGATAAGGGCTTCCAAAAGAGACAGATGGACGCTTCTCTTCAGCATTTTTTATCCAATCTTATCGGTTGGGTGTTAAATATCCTGTTGTTTATTGTTGTGGTCACGCAGCTCGGCGTACAAACGTCGGCCTTCGTTGCTATTATCGGTGCTGCTGGTTTGGCCATCGGTTTAGCGCTTCAGGGCTCGCTTGCCAATTTTGCCGGGGGGATTTTGATATTGCTTTTGAAGCCGTTTCGTGTAGGAGACTTTATTAGCTCAAGCTCCGGTATATCGGGGACGGTCAACGAAATTGATATTTTCAACACGAAGCTGACGACACCTCAAAATCAGCTGGTCGTGGTCCCCAATGGCGAGTTGTCGAACAGCAGCATTACTAACTTTACGCAGATGGGCACGCGCCGTACATGGTTTGATATTCGCGTTGCTTATAATAGCGATCTAAGAAAGGCCAAGGAGATCTTAATGGATGTGATAGCTGAAAACGAGTTTGCTTTTAAAGATCCTGCTCCGCAGGTGGTGGTTACCGAGCTGGGTGACAGTGCGATTAATTTGTCCATCCGGGTCACAACATCCAACGAGTATTTCTGGACAATGCAGGAGCAGTTAATTATAAGCTGTAAGGAAGCGCTCGACGCAGCCGGCATAGAAATCCCATTTCCACAACGCGACATTCATATTCGAACAAATTCGTAAGAAGTTGTTTCTACTAAAAAAATAGAGCATATGAGTTTTTTTTCAAAGTCCACGTTCAATAAAGGGATTGTCGTTCCGAGTTTACTCTTTATCATTGGGGTATGCCTATTGTCTATTGTGTTTCCTACGTCGACAGCGGGCTGGTTGGATCGTGTCAAAGAGTTTATTTTTGTCAACCTGAATTGGGTATACGTGTGGGCGGTCACTATCTTTGTGCTGTTTCTGATCTATCTTGTGTTCAGTAAATTCGGGAATATACGGCTCGGGCCTAACGACAGCAGACCAGAATATTCTTTTTTTTCCTGGATATCCATGCTGTTTGCTGCGGGCATGGGGATTGGGCTCATGTATTTCAGCGTGGCAGAACCAATGCAACACTATTCCAATGAGATTTTTGCCGACAACCATTATATCAATAGGGCGAAGAACGCGCAACTGTATACCTTCTTTCATTGGGGAATACATGCATGGGCCATCTATGGCGTCGTCGGCCTGGCGCTCGCCTACTTCGCTTACCGGTACCGGCTGCCATTATCGCTCAGGAGCTGCTTTTACCCGTTGTTGAAAGATAAGATTAACGGCCGGTGGGGAAATGCAATTGATGTGTTTGCGCTTTGTAGTACGTTTTTTGGAATCACGACAACGTTAGGGTTCGGCGTTGTACAGGTAAATGCCGGACTCCAGATTCTCAATGTGGTGCCTGAAACAAGCTTTTTTTATCAGGTATTGATTGTCGGCGTACTGATTTCTCTTGCTATTCTTTCCGCAACGACGGGTGTGGATAAAGGGGTACGCATTCTGAGTAATGTCAATGTTGTCGGCGTGATAGCTTTTCTGCTTTTTGTGCTTTTTCTAGGGCCGACCGTGTATCTGATCGGGAGCTTTACGGAAGGTCTGGGAAATTATGTGAACAGCTTTTTTGACCTCACCTTTAGCACGCATGTTTATGAGGAGCGTACGTTGCCATGGTTTTACACATGGACCATCCTTTATTGGGCGTGGTGGATATCGTGGTCGCCCTATGTTGGTCTCTTTATTGCCAGGATCTCCAGAGGACGTACGATCCGCGAGTTCGTAGCCGCTGTGCTTATCCTTCCGACGCTGTTTAATTTTGTGTGGATGTCTGTTTTTGGTAATAGTGCCATGTGGTTTGATGTAAATGTTGCTGACGGTGCGTTGAGCACGTTGGTGAACAACCCCGACGCATTGATGTTCCGCTTCCTGGAATACCTTCCGTTGTCGAATGTGGCGAGTTTTTTGGTGATTGCGATCATCATCATCTTTTTTGTTACATCGGCCGATTCCGGAATTTTTGTGATGAATAGTATCGCCACAAAAAATGCGGTCAAATCGCCGAAGTGGCAGATCTCCTTTTGGGGAGCGCTATTGGCTATATTGGCGTTGATGCTGCTGAATGCCGGAGGACTGCAGGCTCTGCAGACCATGACACTAATTACCGCCTTGCCGTTTTCGTTGATCATGCTGCTGTTTTGCATTAGTTTGATAAAGGCAATGACCATAGATAGAAGTTATTATGAGCGCGATTTTTCCGTGTCAACTGTTCCGTGGTCGGGCGAGTATTGGAAGGATAGGCTAAGACAGATTGTATCGTTTAAAACACGCACTTCGGTCGACGAGTTTATAAAGACGACGGTTAGCAGTGCCTTATCTGAACTGCGGGACGAGTTTGCGAAAAACGGCATAGAAGCGAAGATTAACAGCTTTGCAAATCCAACGAGGATGGAAATAGAGATACATCACGATGTGGTTAACAATTTTATTTACGGGGTCCGGAACCAGGTAAAAGTGATTTCTGCGTACGTGATCGAAGAGGAAAATCTACCCGAGGTGGACGACAAACGCACGTATTATCCGCGGTCGTATTTTGGCGACGCCCGAGAAGGGTATGACGTTCAGTACTTCACGCGAAATGAATTAATCAGCGACGTATTAAAGCACTACGAACGGTTTTTGGAGATTATCTCGGAGGAGAAGAACGAACTGTTTATCAGCAGCAATGCAAACAAGCATCTCCGGTAGCCGGTTAGATAACGCCGGTTTCATAGGCCACGACGTGTCAACCGATGTAGCGCGCTTATGGACGCCCATGAAAAATGAACTTGAATAACTGACAACGGCAAGAGAGGAAGTCGCGCATACAAGCCTAATTCCCGCTTCGCGGTCGTACGCAATGACGCTTTTTTTCGCTAATGTATTTTATCGTGTACCCGTTTTCATATGCTGACGATTTTTCGTTGTATTAAAACTATTTTTAAACTTATCCGTTCTTTATACGGAAGGTATTTTATTCATAAATTGGTTTGATTAGTTTAAAAAGAGCAGGTTCTCACCTGCTCTTTTTTTAGATGCTACGCTGAGGAGAGGGGATGCGACAGTACCCGCTGCATCTCCCGTTCTGCGACATTTTTCTTATGAACCTTTATCAGTCAACGGGGTTATAATACCACATGGCGAAGGTGTCTGTGACGTTCAACAACATGGACATTGGAAAACCTGAATGGGAGCAGGAAAAGGAAATGACGAAATAAAACATAAGATTATGAAAAGACGAGTATTTTATAGGCCATTCATCTTTGTGCTAATGGTTTTTGCAGGCTGTGCAAGTACGAGTACAATCACAGGTTCATGGAAGGCGCCTGATGCAAACTTACGCAGCTACGAGAAATTCTTTATTGCGGCTTTAAACCCGCTAATTCGCCGGTAAGGCAGACCGTGGAAGACGAGCTGGCCAGTTCACTTTCCGATCTGGGCTTCAATACCATGAAGAGTATAGATGTTTTTCCGCCGGACTTCCAAAACCAGGAACTGCGGCAGTCGGAAGCTGTTCTCCGTCGTATAGCGGAAACCGGAAGTGATGCTGTTGTAACCATAGCGCTTATTGACCAAACCTCCGAAGAGCGGTATGTACCGGGATCGGGCATCTACCCGGTTACACGATTTGGTTATTATGGACACTTCCTGACGTATTATGGTAATTGGATCGGCAGTCTGTACAACCCCGGGTATTACACGACAGACAAGGTATATTATATAGAGACAAATGTTTATGATGTACAGTCCGGCAGACTTGTTTGGTCTGCTCAATCGGAATCATATAACCCTTCCGGACTGCAGGATTTCTTAAAAGGATACAAAAAAGCGATGAGTGGATTGTTAAAAAAGGAGGGATTAATAACGGCCCAATAAAAATTAAAAATTAAGAAGAAGCTGGAAGCTAATAGCGAATGGCTATAAGCTGTAAAGGTGTTAATTTGTGAAGACGTAAAGTAAGAGGCTAATAGCAGATGGCTAATGGCAGACGGCTCTAAGCTGTAAAGTCGTTGAGTTGCTGATTCGTAAAGTTAACCCCTAACCCCTAATTTCTCACTTCTCACTTCTCACTTCTCACTGAGGCTAATAGCAGATGGCTATAAGCTGTAAAGGTGTTAATTTGTAAAGTCGTAAAGCGGAGAGGCTAATGGCAGCTGTAAGCCTACGATACTCAATACTCACTACTCAAATCTCACTTCTAACTTCTGACTTCTAACCTCGTTACACAGATAGCAGATGGCTATAAGCTGTAAAGGTGTTAATTTGTGAAGTCGTAAAGCGGAGAGGCTAATGGCAGCTATAAGCCTACGATACTCAATACTCACTACTCAAATCTCACTTCTAACTTCTGACTTCTAACTTCGTTACACAGATAGCAGATGGCTATAAGCTGTAAAGGTGTTAATTTGTGAAGACGTAAAGTAAGAGGTTAATAGCGCATGGCATATTTCCAGCCTATACTGTTAAGTAGAGGAGTGGGGTAAAGTTAGAAAGTTAGACGGGAGAGAAAGTCGTAAAGATGTTTATCCGTAAGGTCGTGTTTCGTGAAAGCACTACGCGGCGTTTATTGAAACAAACTCCCCCGACAGAGGCCGGGGGAGTTCAAAAAAAAAACCTAACATGAAACATTCCGCTTCACCAACATTAGACTACATTTTTCGGTAATCGTTTATTGGTCCGAAAATCTGTGGACTATATCGTGGTTGTACCGCCCGTGTGCAGCGACGGACAGAGCACAAAAAAGCGCAATAGCCGGGGAGACTACTGCGCATCGAACAAATGTATAGTTGTTGTTGTAATTTCGTTTTAACTGGCGGTAGCTAACTCCGTAGCAGGTTCTGTTTGCTCATCGTTCTCTTCCAAGATGGCCATTAATAAAAGATAGTACCCTTTTTCCAAGCCTAATGCTGCCGCTTTTGCTTCAATAGTCTCCATAGTTTGTATAGTTTTAGTGTAACCTTCATTTTACTTCTGAACCATTTTCAAATCTGGTGCCGTTTTGATACTGCCTTCGCTGAACGCGCGTTTATCGAAGTGCAATCGGGTGTTTGACAAGCCTAAACAGATACTTTTTCGTTTCACTGGGAGAAATACCGGAAAAGACGTTGTTTATCCACCGCATTTTTTCGGGGAAGAGCATATGATATGACATGCAGCTAGCATTTAAAAGGCTGGACCGGCCACCGCGGCGAGGAATGTTAAAAAAAGATTTACGGGAAACCATGTCCCCGCCGTGGGGTTATTATTATAAGATGTATTTGTTTTAATAATGAATTATGGATATCGAAAATCAGTTAACGGACGAGATTAAGAAATCGGTGGCAGAGCGGGTTTCACACTTCCGCGCAACGCTTCCTTCCTTGGAGGCCGACCGGTACGAGCAATTTAAGGAACAGGTTTTGTCGGATTTTACATCATTTTATGCGTTAGATTATGAGCAGTTGGACATCTATGGTACGCAGGAAATTTTCACTCCCGATAAGAATCAGCATATACTGTCGGTACCCGAAGCCATCAGGAACGCCATGGGCAAAGGGCAGATAAAGGTGATCAGGATCGCGTATCCGATAAAATTGACATGTGAGTCGCCCGCAGTTTTAAATTTGGTACAGGAAAGCTCATCGGGCGAGTTGGAAGTGACGCGCGATACATTGGCAGTCTACCTGCTCTTAGGTTCGAAAGACGTGGACGAAGTAGATTTTAAGCCCGCTGTGACGGCTACTAAACGATTTAAAGAAAACCTTATGGTATTAAAGGAGGATCTGGAAACGCTGGTGGGCGACGCTAAGCGGCATTTGGAGGAATCGCTGGATCAGTATATTGCTGATCTCCGTGTGGGTATTGAAAGGCCGGGCGACACACCAAAGATCTGAAAAGAGAAAGCCCCTCAATCGGGCGACGAGGGACTTTCCAAACCAATTATTAACCTAATCCGTTATTAACAAAATCCGTGCCGATTCTTGCATGAGGCGATCAAATTGTTGCAAATCGTCATTTTTCCATATGTCTCAGCACTCCGGAATCTCCTTGGCTTTCCTGTGCATTATTGCGAAAGCCCCGATATGTTATTTAGGATCTTGACAGAACCTGTACGGAACTGCCGAAATGCTCAGCCTAACATTTGTCGAAGGACAGACCTATCGCTGGGTTCGGTAATCATGGACGTTTAATTTGTGTGGTATATTGGACAGTCCCCTCGTGATCTATGCATTGCACTCGCACGCTGGAACTATTCATGCTTATATACATAAACCCGTACGTAGAACGGGCATACCTGCTGTAAGCGATATTGTCTTTGACGGGGGTGACCTCTGATCCCGATCCGGAGATGAGCTGATGAAAGGGTTTGTCATCCTTTTTAAGGTGCTGCATAGAATGTTCGTGTCCCGATAAGTATAGCGGAATCTGGTGTTTCTCCAGCAGGGGTTCCAATACGCGCCGGACTGCCAAGGTATCATAGTTTTCCGTGCGGGGACCTGCTGTGTAGATAGGGTGGTGGCCGACAACAATCTTCCAATGTGCGGGGCTGGATGTCAGGAGGTTGTCTAGCCAGAGGAGTTGCTTTTCCGGCTGTTGCCCGGCTACATGCGGTCCGTACTCGGCGTTCTGGTAGAACGCTGGAATTAACGGGTTGGTATCTATGAATGCAATGAGGACCTCGTTTCCGTCCCGCAGTTTGAAGTTTTTACTGTAGTAACGGGACGGCATCTTCCAGCGCCGGCTGATCTTGCTGTAACGGACCTGCGCGTCGGGATCCGACTTGTAATCGTGGTTGCCCAGGATGGGGTACCAGTCCCATTGGAGCGAAAAATCAGTATAAATATTTTCGAAGGAATAATGCCACAATGGATCATGCTCGCTGATAACCCCCGAGGGGTAAAAGTTGTCTCCGGTGGAAATGACAAAATGGTTGGGATGTTCTGTGGTCCATGCACCCATCTGCCGAGCTACCTGTAGTTGGTGGTCGGCGCCATTACGGCCCCAGTCGCCCACAGCGACGAAGTGCAGATCGAAATCGTCCTTCAGCATGGCGCGGCCGTCTATGTCTTCGCTTTCGATCCGGGTAATGCCCTGCGTGGCCAGCCCCTTTAGCGGGGCGGAAGCAAGACCGGCACCGAGGGCAGTGCCCAAGGTACCTTTCATAAAGTCTCTTCTTTTCATTGTTAGTAGCCTTTATTTTGTGTCCAATTCGTGTTGACGTTTAACACTGTGGTTGGAATAGGGAATATTCTTCTGAAGCGCTCTGTGTATCCGGCAGAGTACAACGATTTAAAGCCCCAATCATCTTCGAACTTTCCGAAACGGATCAAGTCGTTTCGGCGCCAAGATTCGTCGGCAAACTCCCGTGCACGTTCGTCGAGGAGCTCTTCCAGGGTGGGCGCTGTTGTGAGGGCGGGCGCGTTAACATACGCCCGTACCTGGTTAATGAGCGATTGTGGGGAGTCCCCGTTCGTTGGCGTAGCGCCGCGGAGTATAGCTTCAGCCTTCATTAGAAGAACGTCTGCATAGCGGAAGATAGGCACGTCGTTGCTTTGGTTACGTTGATTGGCAGCCGTGACGTTTACATCCATATAAAATTTAATGGAGCGATAGCCCATGGATCGCCCTTTCTGATCATTCCCGGCATTAAGGGTAGCTGCTCCGTCAGGACGAAGTTTGATCTCTTTGCTTGTTTCCATATGCCAATCAAAGGTCACGTCAGCATCCGGGCCTGCGTAATCTTGGTCGATTCCTTTTTTAGAAGTTCTAATTAGGAATGGGCGGCTTAAGTCGGGAGCGTAATCTGACCAGTAGTACTGTAAGCCACCAATATAGGAGGCGTTCCGGTCGTCGCCTTCCAGATTAAATTTGTCAAGAAAAGCGGGTAATACGCGGAACGTTCCACCCACACTCTGCGGCAAGGGAGCGAACTGGTTTTGTGCGCTACGGTGTATCCAGAACCGGGCATACGTCATACCTTGTTGTTTCTCTCTGTCAAAAGGCATCGCGAAAACAAAGTCCTTGATCTGCGGGCCATTGTCCGGCCGGAACTTCTCTAAAAATTTGTGACTGGTTAAATTGAATTGTCCGGACTGAATGATGTCGTCGCACATCGCCACGACGTCATTCAGTTTCTCATTAGGCATTGAAGGTGTATATGTCGCTATATCTGGAGCCGTATATACGGCCCAATTAAGATAGAGCTTTGCCAATAAAGCATCTGCCATATAACGTGTCGCCTTTCCATAATTGGCTACCGAAGCTTCGTCCGGCAGCTTGTCCCGTACGGCTAATAGTTCGGACTCGATGAAATGCGCAATCTCTGCGCGGGGAGAGCGGTCGGGCAGACGATCAACTTTACCCGTGATTAAAGGCACGTCACCGAAGTTATCCATCAATAAGAAATAGAAATATGCTCGCATAGCCCGCATAGGTGCTGCCTTTTCGCCGTCGTCATCGTTGAAAATAGCGAGTACGTTGTTAGAGAGGTTTATGCCGGTCATAGCGGAGTTCCATAGCGTCGGCAGAATGCCGTTGTCCGGCGTCCAATTATGGACATGAAACTCTCTGTAACGCCCTCCGTCGTAGTAATCTGTTCCTAGAGCTACGCTGACAGCCTCGTCTGAGGAAAGGGTTTGTACCATCCAATGATCCCGACCCAATGCGCCGCGATATGCAGCATAAACATCTGCCGAGATTGCTTCGGCAGCTCTTTCTGTGTCTGGAAAGTTAGTGTATTGGGACTTGATGTCTACATCTAAGTCTGTACATGAGACAAGCAGGATAATAGCTGCTGTTGTCCAAGAAAAGCCTGTTATAAGTTTTGATTTCATTGAAGTTCCTCCTGATTATAAGTTGAAGTTTAGTCCGAACATAAATGTGCGTGTACGCGGGTAGGTCTGGCGGTTGTCAATACCGGGTGTTAGTCCGCCGAGGTCTACTTCGGGGTCCACACCCTTATAGCCGGTAATGACAAAGGCGTTGTTTATGTTGGCGTATAAACGGACGTTTTTTAACTGAGTTCCGAGATTTCGCAAATTATACGATAATGTAAGATTGGCTAAACGAAGGTAATCGCCTTTTTCTAAATAGCGATCGGACAGGTAGTGGGCGTTGATGTCCGCTGGAATTTCGGTTTCGAGCACGGTAGCTAACAAGTTTTTCTGGCCGGCGTTTCCGACCACATTCGAATGGCGGGCGCGGGTGGCGTTCATTATTTTATGTCCAAAAACTCCCTGAAACATGCCGGTCAACGCGAAATTTTTGTATGTTATCGTATTGTTCCATCCAAGTGTCATGTTTGGCTGAGCACTTCCGGTAGCACCTCTATCCTTATTTGTCGGCGTAATTGTGGTTTCTCCGGTGCGCTCTCCTGTCTGTGCGTCGCGGACATAAAATGTGGATATGCCGTCGTCGTTATATCCTGCCCATTCCCACGTATAAAACTGTCCGATAGGAGCACCCTCGATGAGACGCTGCTGAAACGCATTGCTTTGCCCTGCACCGCCTAAATCAGATAAATCGATGTAATCAGTCGAGAATTCCTCGTTGGAGATCCGCGTTACGACGTTCTTGTTATGAGAAACAACAATGCCTGTATTCCAGGTAACGTCGGACGATTTGACCGGTGTTGCATTTAAAGTAAGCTCCACCCCTTTATTGTTTATCTCTCCGACGTTCGCCGTCAACGAGCCAAACAAGTACTTGGTTGTTGATACTTGATAGTCATAAATTAAATCAGTCGTATTTTTGTCATAGAACTCAACCGTTCCACTTAACCTATTGCCAAGAAACGCGAAATCCAACCCCACATTAAGCATGCCGGTTCGTTCCCACCGGAGGTCAGGGTTGGCATTTCTTAGAGCAGCCAAGGTACGTAATTGATTCCCGAATGCATTCGTATAGAAGCTGGATGTGGCACCGTATACCTGTCTGGATGTGAACACGTCGAATCCAAGCGAGTTGCCGCTCACGCCGTATCCGGCACGCAGTTTCAAATCTTCGAATAATCCTGTTTGTTTTATAAACGGCTCGTCGGATAGGCGCCATGCTGCGGAAATAGAAGGGAACGTAGCCCATCGGTTGTTGGCCCCGAAAGCCGAGGATCCGTCGCGCCTAACGGTGGCCTGAAGAAGGTATTTGCTGTTAAAGGCGTAGTTCAATCGACCATAAACGGAAATCATCCGGAGTGTGGAAAGATAATAGTTGCCGAACCCCAACAAATCAACCACATTTGCCATGCCCGGATTGTAGTAGCTTAGGCCATCATCGTAATAATCGGATGTTGTGAGCTGAAATCCGTCATCGTTGTTATTCTCTTCCCATGAGTACCCGGCAAGAGCCGAAACTTTGTGTGCACCTGCAATTAATTTCTCATAGCTGAGGTTCATTTCCATAACCTTTCGTTCATCCTCGACGGCTGCGCGTATGGATTTTCCGTTTTGGTTCCTGGCAGCCATAGATAAGCTGGAATAATACTGACTATGGTTGTATTGTCTATTTTGTAGGGACAGGTCGATGTTGTAGATTAAACTCGGTAAAATTTCGTATCCTACTTTGGCGTGTGCCTGTATCACCTTGGTCTTTGAGAAGTTAGTATTTTCCGCTATTAATGCTACGGGATTAACATACTGCGAGCGGTCGGGTTTTTCAAACCATCGGTCATCTTCTGTGCGGACTGGTGATACTGGTAGATAGTAATACATAGCGTCATACACGCTTAAACCATCGCCAAGCGCTAAAACATCGTTTTGTTTAGTAATGCTAGTGGTGACATTAAAAGACGCTGTCAAACGATCTTCTAGTGCCTTGGTTTGCAGGAAGCCACGTCCTATTTGACGGCCCATATCGGTACCGTTAATCACCCCATTATTTTTTAACGTATTTAAACTGGCGGCGTATTGCGTTTTACCGGCTCCGCCGAGCAGAGAAATGTTGTGGTTATTTGATATACCGGTGCGCTCCACTTCTCGCTGCCAATCCGTATCTGCACCTAGGTCATCGGTAGGTTCCATAGAGAATCCGTTGTCAGCAACAAATTTTCTATATTGTTCGCCGTTCATCATCTCATACCGCTTGGCAACATTGTCAATAGCGACGTACCCGTTGTACGAGATGTTTGTTTGCTCTGATTTTCCCTTTTTGGTAGTAACGATGATTACACCATTGGCGGCTTTCGAGCCGTATATGGCTGTTGCGGAGGCATCCCGTAAGACGTCAATGGACTCAATATCGTCTGGAGCCACGAGCGAAAGAGACGCGCCCGGAACGCCGTCTATGACGTAATAGGGCTCCATGGCTTCGCCGCTACGCAGTGTGGAAGCGCCCCGTAAACTAACTGATGGGGTAGCATTGGGATTGCTGTTGTTGGTGGAAATTGTAAGTCCGGGAACTTTACCCTGTAGCATTTGTGCGGGAGAGGTAAATACGCCGACGTTCATATCTTCCGCCTTGACGGTCGTGATCGAGCTCGTTACATCCTTTCGCGCCATCCTACCGTATCCGATGACCACTTCTTCGAGTGCCGTTGTTATCGGCTGTAGTTTAACACTAAGGGCGAGCTGCTTGCCCGCCTGTATCGTGTATCCTGACAGCGTATCCGGTTGAAAGCCGACAGAGGTGAAGATAAATTGGTATGGTCCTCCTTCGGGAAGTCCATTAAAGCTGAACAGCCCTCTTTCTCCGGAGCTCGTGGTGAAGGTCCTACCAGATGTTTGATGGACGGCTTTAATGCTGACACCGGAAAGAAAGGCGCCGGACTCTTGTTGCGTTGCCCCTTTCACCTGTTCTTTTTCTTGCGCCTGGACACTCTGGAAGCCAGCCGCAAGCAGGGCGAAGAACAGTGCGCTCTTTGTGAGGTTTTTTTTCTTGTTAAACATGGTTTTGTTTTATTGTTAGAGTTCTTGTTGTGTATTTTCTTGTTTGTCGATCGTGAAGGATCCGTCCTGTTCGGCGATGAACTGCAGGTCGTTGATTAAACAGACCACGGTCAGTACGTCGCGTAATGTTTGGGTATCGGTGTCAATACTTCCTGTGTAAAGTATGTGCGTAATGGCCGGATCTGCTATGGTAATCCGGGTCTGGTAGGCTTTTTCCAAAGCCTGAAAAACAGCAGACAGCGGAACGTTATCGAATTTTAACAGCGCATCATCCGATGCTGGCGCAGGTGTAACAGGCGTTTTCGCTTCCCGGACGGGTTGCGGCCGTTGGTGCTCGATGATAAGCTTGTTCGGATCGAAGATGAGGGTTTCGCCGCGATGGCTGAGATAGACGCTCTTGAAGTCTGGAATAGCCGCGGTAGAGGCGATCACAATTTTACCGGTATGCAATTGCACGGAAATCTTGTCGGCCTGTCGCCGGGTATCGATGGTAAATGAAGTGCCTAAAGCAGTAGTTTTGGTTCCCTTGGCGTACACGCTAAACGGACGTTGTTTATCGGCTGCTACTGTGAAGTAGGCCTTCCCCTCGAGCTGAATCTCTCGCTTGTCCTGGCTGAACTGTTCGGGATAACGGATTGAACTGCTGGCAAAAAGCTTAACCTTAGAGTTGTCGGGCAGTTGAATCTCCATTTCGGTATCCTTCGTGTTACGGATTTTTACCCAAGTGGTGTCTGAAATTGGTGTATTGTTCACTTGCAGCTTATGAAAAGAGGCACTCTCTACTGGTGCATTGCGCCAGTGCCAGAGGCTAAAGGACAGGAGTAGCAACAGCGACGCCGCTACTGCGTAGGCGGTCAGGCGACGTATACGTATGTCGCGCCGATCCGTTCTCTCTCTTTCTTGCTCGATCCTTTTAATTCTTTCCTCGATATTTTTGGCCATCTCACGGGATGGGACGGCTACAGGCTCATGCTTCGCTTCATAAGCTTGCCAGTCTTTATCGCCGAATAGCTGCTCTACAACAGAGGGATCCTCCCAGATCTGCTGGCGAATCTGTTGTTTTTTGTCTCGGCGGATATTCCCGCCGCCGCGCTTTCTTCTTCCGAACCTCATACCTATACTACGTGGCTCGGAAGGTTATCCCTAGTTGCTTAACAATTATTTAATTTTAGGAGGGATAGGGGGCGTTAGAGCATGATGGAATAGAGGTGCTGCTTAAGCTGTACAAGGGCTTTGCCGATATGTTGTTCGACGGTTTTGGGAGAAATGGAGAACAACTGGGCTATTTCTTTGTGGCTTAGTCCTTTTTTTCGGCTGAGTTCAAAGATCATCCGACGCATCTTCGGCATATTTTGTATATCTTCTTCCATGAGACGCAGCAGATCCTTGCTTTCTATGGCGTCGATGAGGCTGTCGGTGAAAGGGGTTGGTGCCGACTGTCCTTCGTGTTTGAAGCGGGTAGCCTCCTTGCGGAGCAGATCAATCATTACCTGACGGGCCATGCCAAAGAGCTGGACGTTAATTTGAATGTGGTCGCTTAAGATATCGCGCTGTTGCCAGAACTTGATAAAAGTGAGCTGTGTCACCTCTTGGGCAATATAGTCGGATTTCGTGCGCTGGAGGATGAAACCATATATCTGCGGATGGT
Organism: Sphingobacterium allocomposti; assembly: GCF_008124885.1. Lineage (GTDB taxonomy): Bacteria > Bacteroidota > Bacteroidia > Sphingobacteriales > Sphingobacteriaceae > Sphingobacterium > Sphingobacterium allocomposti. The sequence continues at coordinate 69,961 of NZ_VNHX01000017.1, read as the reverse complement.
ACTGCTCATAGACGCGCTTGAATACGTTCTGGTTATCGGCCTTCAGTGCTTTTATATGCTCCATACGAGAGGCAAAGTTACATGGTTTAAGGGTGTACTATTGTTAAATCATTGTTATGGTTGTGTAAACTATTTTCTTTATTTGATAGATAATTTCAATTGGACGTTGGCGTAGCGGCGAACTGCTCTGCGTTCAAAAAGGCTGATTAATCGGCTATAAGCCGTCGTGCGTTCTACTTCACAGCATCTTAATGTTTTCTCATGGAATTGGATAAGCTAGAAGTGGAATAATAGTCATGCCGGTACGTATCGCAGTCGAAACTGAATAAATCCCTAATATTTCCTCTATAAAAAAGTTCTTGATGGCAGAGGAGAGGTCGATAAATTGCTTTTGTATAAACGCGGTTATTTTGCGCCTAACGGCAATTTATCTAAGCTTGTTGGAAATCTTGCCTTGTCTCGCTCAAAAAAAGGAAATTTCGGATTCTGCTATATACTGGAATTGAAAATTTAAAATAATTCATTGTTAAATGATAAATAGGGTTGCATTTCCTAATCGTTGAGGGCAAATTTGCTTTGCGAACGTTATTTGAACCAGCACGGACGTCATTACAGCTGCGCTGCACGACATTACGTTAACCGCGGAAGTAATTACATCGAATGTGGACGTCATTGCGTCAACCACGGAAGTAGTTACTTCGAAGGTGAAGACGTTTACTCGAACGTGGATGTCATTACGTCGGCGATGGAAGTAGTTACGTCGAAGGTGATAGCGTTTACATCGAACGTGGACGTCATTACGTCGGCCACGGAAGTCGTTACCTTGAAGTTGAAAGCGTTTACGTCGAATGTGGACGTCATTACGTCAGCCACGGAAGTGGTTACCTCGAAGGTGAAAGCATTTACGTCGAACGTGGACGTCATTACGTCGACCACAGAGGTAATTACATCGGAGGTGAAAGCGTTTACGTTGAACGTGAACGTCATTACGTCGACTACGGAAGTAATGTATCGCAGCTGAAAGCATTTACGTCGAACGTGGACGTCATTACGTCGACCTCGGAAGTAATCACGTTAGATGTCGACGTTATGCGTTCTGATCCCCACGTAAGTACGTCAGTGTCCGGTGTAAAGCCGTCGGCTGTGCACAACTTTACGTCGAGAGCCGACGCAAAGCCCGCCAGCACTGACAAGATTACGTCCGCGCGGCTTTTGCGCATTATTGTGGCTTAAAAGGGCTTTTAACATGCTTCAAAAAAAATAGCTTACAATTTTCTCATATGTCGACAAGCTAAACAAGGGACGATTTATTTCCTGAAGCGCTATTATTAATTCTACTACTTATTCTTTATCAAATCTGACAAGAAATATGGATCAAGCTCTTATCATATGCCTAGCTTAAACATATAAGCCTGAATTCGATGCTATACAAGCTATATGTGATGAAGTATGAAACATAAATCTGGAGGGGTTGCACATTTTATCGAAAATATATATACGTGCTTTAGTCGGCGGGGTCGTATTAATCACAAGACGTATAGGTCATAACCATCGGACCTCTACGATCTCATGTTAAAATCGAACTGAGGTTCTAAAAACGACCGTCTTTTTTTAGGACGACAATCCCTTTTTTTTATCGAGCGCGGGTTATGAAGAAGCTGCTTTCGAAAAACACTGACAACGGATTACTTCTAAACAGCAGATGATGCTGAAACATAATTTTCTATGGCGCCGCAGGATATGTCGTTGCGCGGCTTTTTTAGAGATACTATTTTCCAGAGAAATTTTTTATATTGCATAGGTCAATTTTAAACTAATTAAACTGAGCTAAAAATAAAACCTTTGTCTGTGGAGAAGCCCTTCTATGATCAATATAGTCTAGACGACCTTTATATCCGTGTGACCGAATCGGATCGAGAAGCGTTCGACCACCTCTACCACCAAATGTGGAGAAAGCTTTATACCGTGGCGTTCCGTAAGTTACAGGACGAGAATATTGCTAAAGACGTGATACAAGAGCTCTTCATCGAAATATGGGACAATCGCAAGAAGCGACAGATCTTAGCAGTAGAAAAATATCTGTATCAGGCCGTTCGATTTAAGGTCATAAACTGTTACAGAAAACGAAAAGTAAATTTTGAGGAACTTGAGACTGTTGCGGGTACGCTGGCGGATTACACTGCAGGAGCTGATATTCCGTATTTTGAAAAAGAACTGCGAGCGACGATCGATCGTTGGATTGATCGGTTGCCCAAAAAGCGGAGAGCGATTTTCCTGTTGCGGTATCAGGAAGATAAAAGCACGAAAGAGATCAGCACGCTTCTTAATGTGTCTCCTAAGACCGTTCAAAATCAGTTACTCAACACGACGAATATGTTGAAAATACTTCTCCAAAAGATGCTCTTGCTCTTTCTTTTAATATTTCTCTGAAGATATTTATCGCCGCGATACTCTGCTTGGCTAGAGGCTTATTATATGTGTGTCGACCAGCGGGTGTCATGATCGTAATGAAAATATGATTTTTTTTTGGGAGTTGACCTAAGTTTTTTCGACATATAAGAAAGAGCCATTGTAAACCATTTTGTATGTCAGAAAAGAAGCACCGTGTTCATGCGTTATTAAAAGTCGTTTTCAACCGTTACGTAAAAGGAAAAACTACCGCGGAAGAGCGTAGACTGGTGGAAGATTTTTACGAGAATGTTATTGGATCGGATCCGATGCCTGAAGATATGAATCGAATTGGGCGCGAGATGAAAACGGCAATTGATGAAAGCACGCGTGGGGCATGGCCTTCCTACGTGCGGAAACGTCCGATGCTTATTGGCGCAGCGGCCTGTTTTGTCTTTTTTATTATCTCCGTCATAAGATTTATGCATGACGATGTAGACAAGATGCCGGTGCAGCCTGCCGCTAATGTCGCTGCGGAAGATCCGATTCTTTTTCTTGATGAAAACCGGACATACAATCTAGCAGACGCACTTCCTTCGGGGGCATTTTATAGGGGTATTAATGATGAAAAAGTGCTTGACGTGTCGTTGTTGGGAAAGGAAGAGCCGAGCGGGAGGGTTCGGATTGAGAATCCAGCGCGGCGAGTCTTCTCTGTACTTTTAGCTGACGGATCGCAGCTATGGCTTAATCGCTACGCAGCCATCGAGTTTGATGCTGGCGAACGGATGGTGTACGTGAGCGGTGAAGTCTTCTTTGATATAAAGTCCGTCATGAGGGAGAACAGAAAAGTACCATTTGTTGTCAAAACAGCATTGCAGACTATCGAAGTTCTAGGCACGCAGTTCAATGTCGATGCGACACGTAGAGATGAGGAGAACGTGGAGCTACTCGAGGGAAGTATACGTTTAACTCATAATGTTCGAAAGACAGCGCTGCTGATGGCGCCGGGACAACAGGCGTTTCTGAAAACCGATGAGCCGAGAATTTTTGTCGTGAATGCTAAGGATGGCGAAAAAGCAAATGCATGGAGAAAAGGGTTGTTCTACTTTGACAACGAAACGCTTGCAACAGTGAGGGATGAATTGGTGGCTTGGTACGGTGTAGAATTGATCATCAGCCCGGAAATTGTCGATTTACCCATAACAGCAATGATCTCACGCTACGACGACATTAATGAGGTTTTACAAATGATCGAGTTAACCAATAATATAACTTATGTAAAAAAGAAAGGAAAGGTATATGTAAGAAAAAAAGATTAAAAAATTAGGAATGCTGCTACATTCCTAATCCAGCCTTGGAGCAGGCTGTAAATAACTGATCAAATCACTAATCAATTTTTTTCAAATGTATAAATTACTTATGAAAGTAGGTAGACATAATCTGTTTACCAGGTATTTTATTATCTATTTGGGAGGTTTGGCCTTGTCAGTACTTTTGCTGTCGGGACGGCCGACCTTTGATTATCAGAAAACGATAACGGCCGATTTTATCCGTGTCCCGATTAAACAGGTTTTCAAGGAACTGAACGAGCAGGTAGGCTTAAAATTCGTGTACTCTCCAAGGGACTTGGACGAGTCGAGAACTGTAACACTGCGTTTTAAAAATGCCACGGTTCCTTACGCACTGGATAAGATTTTTTCGGTTTTAAAAGTATCGTACACGATAAAGGATAATACGATCATTGTCCAGCGGGAAAATAAGCCGGTTGCGCAGGTTCAGCGTACCGTGAAAGGGACAGTCGTCAACGAGACAAACGAGGCACTGCCGAATGCCACTATACGTACGGATGCTGGGAACCTAGAGACCAGGACCGACGGAGTCGGTAATTTCGAGATAAAAACGATAGAGCAGGATACGTACCTGACAGTGAGTTTAGTTGGCTATGTGACCCAGAGGGTAAATCTGAGCGAGAGTACGGCATACAGGATTATACTTAAAGATAGCGTGAGTACGCTGGACGAGGTGGTGGTTGTGGGATTTGGCACACAGCGCCGCGCGTCCGTAGTGGGAGCTATAACCTCCATAGAGCCCAAGAGGCTTCAAATCGGAACATCGCGTTCAATGAGCAACAACTTAGCTGGACAATTGGCAGGAATTATAGCTGTGCAGCGATCAGGTGAGCCGGGGTATGATAATTCTAACTTCTGGATCAGGGGAATCAGCACCTTCGGGGGAAATCGTAGTCCACTGGTTTTGGTCGACGGCGTGGAGCGATCTCTCGACAATATGGATCCCGAAGAAATAGAGTCTTTTTCTATCCTGAAAGACGCAGCCGCGAGTGCTGTCTATGGTGTGCGTGGCGCGAATGGCGTCATTTTAATTAATACAAAACGGGGCAAGGTCGGCAAGCCGAACGTCTCTGTACGTTTTGAACAAGGCGTCACGTCGCCTGTACAGCTACCCGATTTCATTGATGCTGCCTCTTATCTAGAAGTGATGAATAGTATAAGAGAGGAACGCGGCGTGCCGGGGTTATACTCGCAGGAACGTATAGACAATATTCGAAACGGGGTGGATCCGGATCTGTATCCAAATGTTAATTGGCTTGATGCTATCCTTCGCGACCGCGCGGGCAACTCCCGGGCTAATCTAAGTGTAAATGGCGGTTCTGATATTTTGAGATATTCGTTGGTAACCTCATTTTATCGGGAAGGGGGATTAATTGAGCGAGACGAAAGACAGGCTTGGGATTCTTCTTCTAAGCTAAATCGATATAATGTACGTTCGAATGTAGATATTAATGTGAGTCCCACGACGCTTTTCCGCCTAAACATTGGCGGGTATCTACAAGACAGAAGCAGAGCACCCCAAAGTGTCGACGATCTTTTCCAGCAGGCGTTTACCATTCCGCCATACGTCCATCCTACAATTTATTCGACAGGCGAAATTCCACGGACTCCCGAACGAACGAATCCTTGGGCATTGGCAACACAGCGGGGCTACGAGCGGTTTAGTGCCAGCAAAATAGAATCATTGTTCTCTCTGGAACAAGATCTAGCCTTCTTTCTTCCAGGACTGAAGGTACGCGGACTTTTTTCATTTGACCGTTATTCGAACACATCAGTGGTTAGAAGCAAAGATCCTGATTATTACAATCCGGCTATCGGCCGTGATGAAAATGGAAACCTACAATTGGTCATCGATCGCTACGGACAGGAATTTTTAGGGTACAGTACCGGGGCGGAATGGGGTGACAAGAGCGTATATATGGAGGGAGCATTGACATATGGCCGCTTCTTCGGCAAACACAATGTAGAAGGGTTGTTCTTGTATAACCAGCGGAATTACGACAACGGTGATCTACTTCCTTTTCGCAACCAAGGTATCGCAGGACGTCTTTCGTACAACTATAGCAACCGTTACATCGCCGAGTTCAATTTTGGTTATAATGGATCCGAAAATTTCGCGCCCGGCAAGCGCTTTGGCTTTTTTCCCTCTGTTGCACTAGGCTGGTATATTTCAGAAGAACCGTTTATGGAATCTGTTCGTGGCAGGCTTTCAAAAATCAAATTGCGGGGTTCATACGGACTCGTAGGGAATGACAGATTAGACGGACGGCGGTTTGCTTACATCACCACCATTAACGAGACAGGTGGGTACTCGTGGGGCTTAAATAATGATTTTACGCGCACTGGACGTTTTGAGGGAGATCAAGGAAATATGGATCTGACTTGGGAAACCGTGGCCAAAGGGAACATAGGCCTTGAACTTGGACTGTGGAATGCTCTAGATTTTCAGGTAGATATTTTCACGGAAACGCGCAGCAATATTTTCATGCAGCGGCGTTCCATTCCGGGATCTAGTGGCTTTACCACAGCGCCGTGGGCCAACTATGGCAAGGTTAGCAACAAGGGCGTCGATATGTCTCTCGAAGTAAACAAGGCGCTCAGTGACGAGCTCTTTTTGTCCGCTCGCGGAACGTTCACGTACGCCAAAAATAAGATTCTGGAACAGGACGAACCAGGTGCGATCATCGGAACTTCCCGCTCCTCAACAGGTAAACCTGTAGGCCAGCTTTTTGGTTTTATCGACGATGGGCTATTTACAGCGGACGATTTCTCCGATTTGGAAGAAGGTGTTCTTCGTCCCGATGTTCCGAGACATACTTTTGGCCCCGTTCGTCCAGGAGATATCAAATATCGCGACTTGAATAACGATGGTGTGATCGACGCGCTAGACCGCACTGCTATCGGCGGCACCGAAGATCCACAGATCGTGTTCGGATTCGGAACGAACCTGCGGTATAAGCTGCTGGATTTTGGTTTCTTTTTTCAGGGACTGTCTAACACGTACCGTATTATCGGGGGAGCTAATTTCATCCCAGGAAGTGCTAATGGCTCAATGGGCAACATCTTCAGTAATGTAGATGATCGCTGGACAGTCGATAACCCTCGACAAGACGTTTTCTATCCTCGTCTTTCGGACTATCAAAGTGCGAATAACAACATGGCTTCTACGTGGTGGTTGCGTGATATGAGCTTTATCCGGTTACGTAATGTTGAGCTCGGATTCAGTTTGCCGTCCCGTTGGATCGATCGAGTTCAGGTTCGTAATTTCAGGGTTTTCGTACGCGGAAATAACTTGTTGACGATCTCCGACTTTAAACTGTGGGATCCAGAGTTGGGGGTGAATAACGGTATGCGTTATCCGATTATGAAATCACTCTCTCTGGGATTGGAATTAAGTTTTAAATAATGTACTACATGAAATGGTTATGACGACTACAAGAAGAATAATGAAGGTCATGATGGCCTTGGGGGGAATTCTCTTTGCTTCGTGCACGAAGTTTTTAGATAGAATGCCCGATGACCAGTTAACGCTAGAGATGGTTTTTAACGACAAGACAAGAACCGAAGATTGGTTGGCTGGTGTCTATAGCAATATACCTGACCCATATTGGGGGTATGCGAGACATCTCGGATGGGATCCGCTTTCCGACGATATGGCTCCTTCCACAGGCTGGGAGCAGTTTGGTTGGACTGTAATCGGAAAGCAGACGGGAAACTGGAACCCAAGTAGTGAGTGGGAACCAAACTATTGGGTAGAATTGCCAAAACGTATACGGTCGGCGTATATTTTTCTTGACAATGTTAAGCCGAATCCAGCACAACTGGTTACGGAAGAGGAGGTGAACCTGATGAAGGCCGAAGCTCGCTTCATGATCGCTTACTATTACTCTTTATTGGTAGAAACATACGGTGCTATTCCATTTCAATTGGGATTGGCAGATCCATCTGCTAGTGAGGAAGAGCTTATGTTGGGGCAGAGCCCTTTTGATCAGGTCGTCGACTGGATAGATCAAGAGCTGTTGGAAGTGTCTAGACTCCTTCCGGCAAGTTACAGCGCTGCTCAAAAGTACGGACGGGCGACGTCCATCATGTCTTTAGCCGTGCGTGCGCGTTTGTTGCTCTTTGCAGCAAGCCCTTTGGTCAACGGAAATCCCGACTATGCCGGGTTTGTAAACAATAAAGGAGAAGAAATATATAACCCCACGTTCAATGAAAACAAATGGACAAGGGCAGCTGATGCTTCGAAGCTGTTAATAGAGGAGGCGGAAAAAGCCGGACACCGACTATATTATGAGTATAATTCGGACGGTACTATAGATGCCTTTATGTCCTATCAGAATATGATGTTCCGGAGGCCGCAGGACGGGAACAATGAAATTCTCTTTGCCAGACCTCAGTCGGATATATGGGAATACGACAAGCACGCCCAGCCTAGAGGTACGGGTGGTAATGGAGGACTCGGCATTACACAGTCGCTTGTTGACGCCTTTTTCATGGAAAATGGACGTGCAATAGACGATCCTGCCTCGGGCTATGTCGAAAAAGGATTCTCTACGGCGGATGAAGTCCGAAATACGAAATGGATAGAATCGCAAGGAAATGGAAAGGTGACATTGGCAGGAACGTACAATATGTATACACATCGGGAGCCTAGGTTTTATATTTCTGTTTTATACAACGGATCGTGGTTCCGAAGAGAGAATAGGACAACACAGTTTTACAGTGGGCACTGGGATGGTGGTCCTACGCATGATGCGCCTCAGAACGGTTATTTGCTCAGGAAAAAGGTGCATCCCGACCACGACCCGCGAAATGGTACGAATCCATACAGACCGGGAATCGTCTATCGTCTGGGTGAAGCCTATCTAAATTATGCTGAAGCTCTGAATGAAAGCGATCCGACGCATACAGATATACTTAAATACCTTAATCTGATTCGCGAACGGGCAGGTATTCCGCAATACGGTAAGGGACCTAATGCCTTACCGGTTCCAACCTCTCAGGAAGCCATGCGCAATGCTATCCGGCGCGAACGTCGGGTAGAGCTAAACAACGAAGGGATCCGTTACCGGGATATCCGTCGGTGGAAAATAGGAGAACAAACCCTAAACGGAAATTTTTATGGGATGAACTTTTCGGGCACCGAGCGGGATGACAATGAATCAAACCCTAATGCTTTCTTTAGACGGATGGTGTATCAACGACGGGCGTTCACGGCCAAGAACTATTGGTTTCCGGTTCCACAATCAGAGATCGATAAAAATCCAAATTTGGTTCAGAATCCTTTTTGGGACTAATATAAACATGTTAAACTTAAAACTATCTGTGTATTTATGAAGGGAAAATTGAGATGTTTTCGGATAGCGACAAAACTGTTGCTGTTCGGAAGCTGTACGTACGTACAAATGGGAGACGTGTTGGGAACTCCGATGGCATTAGAACGACATTTTCAGCATGTTGTTCGGGGGAAAGTCTTGGATCAAAATGGAAGTCCTGTGCCCGGAGCGACGATAGTTGCCAAGGGGACCGCAAACAGTACGTCGACCGATGAATCAGGAAATTTTTCGCTCAACAATGTACCGAGCGGCACTACACTTGTGGTAAGTATGATCGGGTATTCGACAACAGAGATCGTGTATACAGGACAAGCAAGTCTTACGGTCCGCTTGCCCCTCGATACTGAAAACCTGGGGGAGGTCGTTGTTGTCGGTTACGGGTCGATAGAGAAGAGGGAGCTGACTAGCGCGGTAACTACGCTTCGGGAAAAGGATCTTGTGGCAGGTACGGTGTCGCCGTTGATGGCTATACAGGGAAAAGTTCCCGGGCTTAACGTGTCGTCGTCCAACGGTACCGACCCGAATGCAGGCGTATCATTGCAGCTTCGCGGTGTAAACTCGGTAAACGCATCGCAAGGACCACTGGTTGTTATTGACGGTGTGCCAGGGGGCGATATCAATTCGGTAGCTAAAGAAGATGTAGAGTCGATTAGTGTACTACGCGACGCCTCAGCAGCGGCCATTTATGGAACTCGTGCTTCCGGCGGTGTGATTTTGATTACGACGAAGCGGCCCCAGGTGGGAAAACCAGCCGTGACCTTTACATCGGAATATTTTATGGAGTCTATACGTCGTCGACCAAAGTTATTGTCCGCCGAACAGTTCGTAACATATGGTTTGGGTGAGGACCTCGGACACCGGACAGACTGGTATGATGAAGTGACCAACAACAATCCGTTCAGCCATCGCCAGGTCCTGAATGTCAGTGGCGGATCCGAAAATGCTAATGTGTATGCCACATTTACAAAACGTGATGCGACAGGGATGGCTATAACTTCAAAGCGGAAGGAGATAGGAGGCCGTGTTAATTCTTCATTCCGGTTTTTCGACGGCTTCGCTGAGCTATTAAGCAACGTAAGTTATAACGAGGTTCGGGCGTTCTCTTCCAATGGAGATATCTTCAACAACAATGATATCTTTAACATGGCAATGGTGCTTAATCCCACGGAGACGCCGTACGACCCGGACGACGTGACCGGATACAACGTTTTAGTTGGTGGATACGACTATTGGAACCCCGTTGCAGAAGCAATGCTACGAAGCGATGAAAGACAATATAAATACCTCCTTGCGAACAGTACGTTAAAGCTTAATCTGACGGAGCATCTGTCAACCAGTGCAACAGTAGGCGTAAAAAATAACTCGGTACATGGGAGCTATTACCGTTCTGCTCAACATCGGTTGTCAAGGCAGGACGGAATTGATGGCTATGCGAATCAGTACTACAATCGCTATAATGACAGGATTTTCGAATGGACCGTTAACTATAATAATCGGTGGGACGACCATTCACTCAACGCGGTGGGAGGATACAGCTACCAAGATTTTAACGGACAGGGGTTCTCCGCGAACAACTCCGATTTTCCTGTAGATGGTATCAGAGAGCACGATATGGGAACCGGAGGCTTCTTGGTTGAGGGTAGAGCCGGCATCGGTTCTTGGAAAAATCCGTGGGTCAAATTGGCAGCATTCTTCGGACGTGCAAACTATTCTTATCTCGACCGGTATCTATTGGCCGTTACAGCCCGCTACGAGGGGTCTTCTAAGTTTGCGCCGGAGAACCGCTGGGGTCTCTTCCCTGGTGTATCACTCGGCTGGCGGATCTCAAATGAACCTTTCCTTCGAAATCAGTCTTTTATCAACGATCTGAAGCTTCGTGCAGCGTATGGCGAAACAGGAAATGAAGGGTTTGACGCACGGGTTTCGACGAGAATGTACAGTGCCGACACCTGGTTTCTTCAAAATGGTCAATGGTTCCGTACCTACGGAGTTCAACACAACCAAAATGCGGGGATTAAATGGGAAGTAAAAAAGGAGTATAATCTGGGGTTGGACTTCTCGATTTTAAATAACAAAATCGGAGGCCGGTTTGATGTATATAAACGTGTTATTGACGACCTTATCTATGATATCAGCGTGTCGCAGCCTCCGGCAATTCACGATAAGACGACGATGAACGTAGGGAGTATGCAGAATACAGGTTTTGAAATCGAGCTAAACTACCACGCTGTTGAAAACGAGAAATTCTCCTACAGTACCAGTTTAATAGCTTCGCATAATAGAAGCCGCTTAAATTCGTTGTGGGGAAGCCAAACCTTCAGCGACCGAAAAGGGTTTCCTGCTCCCGGATCCCCGGGATCGGCCGTGCGACTCTACCCAGGGCAAGATATAGGTAGGTTTTTTATTTGGCGTTTTGCAGGCTTTACGGATGACGGGTATTGGATGTTGTACGATCAGGAAGGGAATGCATTTGACGTACGGGAACGAAGTAAGACCGTCGCTGACAAAGCGTTTATCGGCAATGCAATTCCTGTCTTGCAGCTGTCCTGGAATAACCAATTTTCATATCGGAATTGGGACGCGAGTATATATATGCGAAGCTGGATCGGACATGACGTATTTAATATGATAAATATGTATTATAGCTTACCAAACGTAAGTGGGCAGAACGTTTTAGCTGACGCATTTGATAAACATCAAAATATTCGTGGAGAGAAGGAACTTAGTGATTATTGGCTCGAGAAAGGTACCTTTTTAAAAGTCGATGCGGTTAATATTGGATATACTTTCAATCAACGTGCAATTAAGCCGTTTAAGAGCCTACGCTTATATGCTACTGGGCGTGATCTTTTCGTATTTACAAAATATACCGGACTTGATCCCGAGGTCAATATTAACGGCTTAGAACCCGGTTTCGAAGAACGGAACGTATATCCGAAAACAAGGACATTTATGTTTGGTTTACAACTTAATTTTTAAGAAATGAAGACGAGAAAATATATAGCAGTACTTTCAATTTCTTTTGGATTGCTTTTGCAGGGATGTACAAAGTTAGATCAAGAGTTTTATAGCTCGGTGACGCCAGAGACCTTTTTTAAAAGTGAAAAAGATATTATGGCGGCGTTATATCGTCCGTTTACTCATGCGAAATGGTACATGGGCGAGGATCGATGGCGTCTGCAGGAATATACCGCAGACAACTTTGCTATAACGACCAAAGGTAGGCATTGGTACAATGGAGGTGAAAACGAGCGGTATCATTATCATCGGTGGACTGCTGATGATGGATGGATTTGGGGTAGCTGGCGTGGTACTTTGATGGGAGTTGCCTTGGCATTGGATGCTAAAAGCGATCTATCTAAGCTGGACTACGCTAGGTTTGCATTGACGCAGGACGACCAAGATGCGCATCTCGCGCAACTGGATGCCCTCATTGCGTATTTTTATCTACGGGGGCTGGACTACTTTGGCGGAATGCCCGTATTTGAGTCTTTGGAGGAAGAAGCGCTTCCCCGCAACACTGATGTAGAGCTTTTTAATCATATCGAGCGGCTGTTAAAAGAATCCATTGAGCGATTGCCAGTGAAAGCCGCTGGTGACCGAGAAGAAGGAGCGATTAGAAAAGCAGCCGCAGCAGCGATGTTAGCGCAGTTATATTTCAATGCCGAAGCCTATATCAAGAAGCCCATGTATGCCGAAGCTCGAGAAATTGCCGAAGCTATCATCAATAAAGAATACGGCGATTACACACTGGACGCGACTTGGAACGGTGTCCATGGATTTACAAATAATGCTTCGCCTGAAATTATCTGGTCTATGCCTTCGGAATTCAAAATGTTGGAGTACAACTGGTTTTACGCGGATTTTTATCACTACAATACCAGACAGTATTTTAACCAAGATATGGGAGCAAACAACGGCGCCCATTTGACTCCTTCCCGTAAACCGGACGGGACACTTTATAAAGATGAATTTAAGTTGGGGTCACCTTATGAAAAATTTACGCAGGGAGACTACAGAAAAGCTCCTTATGTCTATCATGGAAGTGGCCGATATGAGGGGATGTTCATTGTTGGGCCGCATCGTACGCCATCCGGTGCGCCGATATTGGGAGGCGAAGAATATAAAGATTTGCCCCTTAACTTTGTTGACCAGGTAGGTCGATTCTCCGAGGTTGGTCCGGGAAAGAAGTACAGCTCTGTCAACCAGTTGCCGTCCAAGATGTCAGAGGGCGAAGAAAACACAGGTGTGAGGTTGGTGAAAGTTCCTATACCAAACTTAAATGATAATACGTTACGTTGGGGCGCCGATATGCCAGTCATACGGCTTGCAGAGCTTTACTATATGGCCGCAGAATGTCGTTTCAGGGATGGGGACGCTGCGGGCGCTGCAGAGCTCATTAATAGCGTAAGAAAACGTAATTTCTCCAACGGAGCAGACCCTAACCCCGTGACAGCACAAAATCTTGATAAATACCGCTTCTTGGACGAATGGAGTATTGAGTTTCTGGGCGAAGGACGACGACGTACGGATCTAATACGTTGGAAAGCGTTCACCACAGAAGAGTGGTGGGATCATACACCGAGTAACTCCGATCATCTGAATAGGTTTCCCGTGCCAAATGAGGCCATTGCAGGTAATAACAACTTGACTCAAAACCCCGGCTATTAGCCAGGAGATTGATCGGCTTAAGTATAAAAGGAATAGAGGTTTCTATTCCTTTTATATTTTTGGTCGGTAGCCACTAAACTTATCCGGCAGGCATTGGTTATCTTTGTGTCACCCAGCTAAAACATGTAATGATGAATAAGGACTTAATCCTGCGAGAGAAACTGGCCGTGCAACGTACGCACCTGGCAAATCAAACGACATTCTTGTCCTTTCTGCGTACTTCGATGTATTTTTTTGTCGCCGGTTTGTCGATAGAGAGCTTTTTCGCATTTAGCAAAACATTACTCGTCATGTGGATTTTTTTCGGTTTAGCTTTTGCGCTTTGTGGGTATGGTGTGTTGAATTTCTTTAAAAACCGCCGGATGATTTTGGAGAACGAAAGGCACATTGGGGGGTATAAAGACGATTTTCTAAAATAACATTGATGGGGAAGCGTCAAGTATTCGTCCCAATAATTACATATGATTTTACCATTCGAGACGTATGATCCGGCCTGGAAATTGGCATTCGAGGACATTAAAGATCAGCTTAGCAGGCTTTTGTCGCCGCTGGAGCCCCGCATTGATCATATCGGTAGTACTGCCGTAGAGGGGCTTTCGGCTAAGCCCATCATCGACGTTCTGGTAGGTGTGCGCGATCAGAGCAGTTTGGATAGGGTGCCCGTTCTACTTAGCGGCGATCACTACGTGTACTATGAAAAATATAATACAGAAATGCCGTACCGCCGCTTTTTCTTATTGCTTCGTGATCGACCTGATAAACTGGGACTACCTTCTTACATTGGTCCCACTGACGAAATTCCGGCGCGGCTGCACGATTATGTCTGGCGGCAGGCCCATATCCATGTGATCCCCATCAGTTCCGTGCACTGGCTGCGGCATATCGCTTTCCGCGATTATTTACGTGCAAATCCCGAGGTTGTAAAAGCTTATCAGGCCCTGAAGGAAAAGCTGGTGAAGTTGCCATGGGAAGATGGTAATGATTACAACGCCGCGAAGGATGCTTTTTTAAAGGTGGAAGAAAGTAAAGCGCTGGACTGGTATCATGCAAACGGGAAGGGGAAGTAGACGTTATACTGGAGGCGTCTGAGCAGGCGATCATACCGAAACGTAAGCATTTTAAAAAGCCCGGCGCTGTCCAGGAGATTGCCCCCATTTCCATGGACCGCGCTGGGCCTGCAGAAGCAATGTGGCTATAACATCATGCCTCCGGACACCTCTATACGCTGTCCGTTAATCCATGAAGCTTCCGGCGAGCATAAGAAGGCCACAACGCCGCCGATGTCTGACGGAAGTCCGGCGCGCCCCAAAGCCGTCACACTAGCGATGTGGGCGTTAATCTCCTTGTTGTCCCGCGTTCTTCCGCCGCCAAAATCGGTCTCAATAGCTCCGGGTGCGACGACATTGGCGCGGATCTTCCGATCACTGAATTCTCTGGCCATATATCGGGTAAGGACTTCCACGGCAGCCTTAGCGGATGCATAAAGAGCCGATCCGGCAAATGTCATGCGTGTGAGTCCCGACGAGATATTCACAATACCTGCCCCATCCTGTAAATAGGGAAGTAGCTTCTGTGTAAGAAACAATACAGCCTTATAGTGTATGGTCAACGCTTCGTCGGCCTGCTCCTCGGTCGCATCATGGAGCGGTTGGTACATAGCTGTTCCAGCATTGTTAACCAGATAATCGATGCGATCGACTCCGAGGTCGTTCTTTAAGGTCGCTATAACACGTTGGATAAAGCTGTCGAAACTACGCAGGTCGACAACGTCTAAAGGAATGGCCCAAGCCTGGACACCGCTTTGTCTGACCAAATCCAGGACTTCTTCAGCTTTGTCTTTGTTGGTATGATAGGTGAAGACGATGTTAACGCCTTTTTTGGCAAGACTTTCGACGATGTCTTTGCCAATACCCCGGCTTCCGCCGGTAACTAATGCAATTTTTCCTGTATTCATTACGCTATCTTTTTTATGTAACAAAGATGGCCGGAAAGGCGGACGATTTATTACAGGAATCAATCCAAAAATTGTAAATTTCAAATAGTTTAGCGTCTAAACAGGTGCGGCGACGATGAAGTATGTTTTTTGAAGAAATTCGAGAAATGTGCACTTTCCTCGAACCCGAGTACGAACGCAATGTCTGAAATAGCCCAATCGGTCTGTCTGAGGAGTATCTTAGCCTCTTGTACAATACGTTGGCTAATAATCTGCGTGGTGGTCGACCCCGTTGTCTCCTTTAGTACTTTGTTGAGGTGGTTCACATGAACCGATAACCGGTCTGCATACTCTTTGGGTGTGCGTAGTTCCAGACGCTGTTGTAGCGACTCGATCGGAAACTGACGTTCTAACAATTCGGCAAAAAAAGAGGAAATGCGGGAAGCGCTGCTGCTTGTGTGTAGGAGCGAGGATGCCGGCTGTAGTTTTTGTCCGTAATGGATCAGCTCAAGAACGTAAGCGCGGATAAGGTCGTATTTAAATGGATAGTCGGACGTGATCTCTTTTTTTATTTTTCCAAAGAGCGTGGTCAATTCGTCCGCGTCGTTGTCGCAAACTTCGAAAACGGGTACCTGTCCGCTCTTAAAAAGAGGGAGCTCGTCCAGATCTACGGCTGTTTTGTTTCTTCCCATAAAGTCGCTCGTGAAAATACAGAACGTTCCGCTCTGTTTCTCGTCGAGGGGAACCCATCGATAGGGGATTTTAGGGGTTGCGAAGAGTAATGCCTGGCGTTCCACTTCAATAACTTTGTCCGCATACTCCGCCCGGTTTCTGCCTTGTATAAGGCTTATTTTATAGTATGCCCGTCGGTTATAGGGCATTGTCTTGGTCTCGTTGTGCTTACGGATGGTCTCGAAGATGTCGAATACATTAAAATGGCCGATTTCTCGCTGTATATCGGGAGGCAGCAGGTCTTGCACCTCCCGTCCGCGCGCAGACGAAGCTTCCTGATAGAAGGTGTGCAGTGAGGTGGGCTTCAGTTTATTCATATGTTTTTTTGCTGAGGATGTCTCCTTAATATATGTATCAGTTCCACCACGGTCGAAACGTCTGTACGGTGTCGCGTAACCGGACGACATCACCGATTTTAGGCGTAACCAGAGGGAAGCCTAGGTTTTCCGCGGCCGACGCTATCTTTTCCATCGGTTCGTTCCAGGCATGCCGCGCCAGCGCATACTTGCTGTGGTGTACGGTCATCAGCCGTCGGGGGCCCAACTCGTTGATTGCTTGGATCAAGTCGTCGGGTACCATATGTATGTACCGCCAATCTTCGTTGTATTGCCCGTTCTCTAAGATAGCAAAATCAATCGTTCCAAATTTCTCTTTGATTGCTTTGATATGCTTTCCGTATCCTGTGTCTCCTGACAACAATATATTGCCGGCGGAGTGCTGCAGCATATATCCTGTCCATAGTGTTTGGTTTGAGGTAAGGCCCCGCCCGGAAAAGTGTCTCGCCGGAACCGAGGTCAACAGGATTTCTTCCGTCAGGTTTGCGGATTCATACCAGTCGAGCTCATGGATTATCTCCGGGGAAAAGCCCCAATAGGCGAAATGCTCTCCAACACCTAAAGGGCATACAATCTGACCGATATTGTTCTTTAGCGCCAGCACGGTGGCGTAGTCCAGATGATCCCAGTGGTCGTGCGTGATGAGTAGAATATCTACGGGGGGCATATCGTCCGGCCTGTAAATGGAGGTGCCTCGAAAAGGCTTGTTTATAAAGGAAACGGGCGAAGCAGACACAAGGACCGGGTCGACAAGTATACGTTTTCCTCCCAGCTGTATGTACAGCGAGGAGTGGCCCATCCAGACGATCAAGTCCTCATTTAAGGAAAGTGCCTTCAGATCGGTTTTCACCGCGGAGACGTCCTGCGACGGCACTAAGTCGTTCACCTTTAGAAAGAAGAACTCCCAGAGGCTCTGCATCCGGGACTTGCCGTTGGTCAGCAGCGTGGTAGGCTCCTGATTCTGAAACTTCCCGTCGCGGTAGTTTGGTGATTGTTTTATGCGTTCTAGTCGTGCTCCACTGGGCAGTTTGCCAAAAGATGGACTATTTAAAAAAATGGCAATGCCTATTGCCGACAGTGCAAATACCGCCAGAAGGAACCATATCATAGTTTTTAGGATTCTTTTTGTTTTTAATTTCATCTATTTATCTTTCTATATGCGCCCGACATCTAAAACAGATAGCGGCGTTGTGCACCGGCCGACACGTATTCCTTGTTGTCATGACAGTACGGCCTTACGTGTAGCGCCATGTACCGCAGTGAAAGCCATGCGGGACGTTTTGTTTTTAAATTAATCTGAACAATAATCACTATATGGTGTTGTCTCTGTAAGTCGATTTTTAACGGCTAAAAGTAGGTATAAATGTGGAAAGGAAATTTCTGTTTCGTGTCAGATTTTTATTTTTCAGGAAACAGTGTATCTTCAGGTCGGCGGAAGGAGAGACCGGCCACTTTTCGAAAAACGATAATAGATGAAATATATATTACTTATTCTGACTTTACAATTTGCAGTAGCCGTGGAAGCACAAAAGAAAGGAGAACTGGTAGAGATCGCAGACCACTTTAGTTTTACGGAAGGGCCGGTAGCAGATGCCCGTGGAGATATTTATTTTACGGACCAGCCAAACAACCGGATATGGAAATACTCGGCATCGGGCGAGCTGATACGCTTTCTGGAACCCTCGGGACGCGCTAATGGTCTGGCCATGGATAACGATGGCTGGCTGGTAGCCTGCGCCGACGAGAACAACGAAATCTGGCGTATCCATCCGGAAACACGGGAGATAGAAGTGCTCGTTGGAACATACGCGGGAAAGCCTCTTAACGGGCCAAACGATTTATGGATTTCCTCTTCGGGGAACTACTACATCACGGACCCCTACTATCAACGTTCCTATTGGTCGAGGACTTCTGCCGAGCTGCCCGAAGCTTTATATATGTATCAGCAGGGGAAACTGCTACAAGTGGATAGCAATTTCGTCCGGCCCAATGGTATTGCGGCATCTCCTGATGAAAGGAAGCTGTACGTTGCCGACATCGGGGACAACAAGACATACGTTTACGATATTGCAGAAAATGGCGCTCTTCACAACAAACGTTTGTTTTGTGACCGCGGCTCTGACGGGATGACAACGGATAAGAAGGGAAACGTGTATCTAACAGGGGATGGTGTCTTTGTCTATACGCCTCAGGGCGCATTGCTTCGCCATATCAAGGTTCCCGTAAAATGGACCGCGAACGTCTGCTTTGGCGGTAAAGAGAGCGAATATCTATTTATCACGGCATCGGAGAAGATATTTAAAATATATCCGGACTGGTAGCGGATTACAACGCAGTTTTAAAGGTGGATGGAAATAGTCATCGTGTGGGGTTTGCCGACCGGCGGCCGAGATACATCTTCTGTATCCATATCAGGTGTTTGCTATCGGCGAGGTATTCCACTTTTTTTCCCTTAAAAGCCATATAGGAGGCTTTTTTCTCGCTTTCAATAACAAACTCCATAAAGGTTTGAAGGTAAATTTCCCGGTCGTCTGAAGGCAGCTCGCTCTTCTTGGAAATATAAGCTACTAAATCTTTATCAATATGGAGCCGGATGGTCTTTCCTGCATCTCGGGCAAACCATAGGAGAGGGGGCTTCAGGCTTTCTACAAAGATACCAGAGCTGACGTCTCCGTCGGGCGTTTCAACCAGATATGCCCTAAAATCGAATCCTCCTAATTCGATATGGTCGATAAGCACAAGCTTTTTCATAATTTACTGCGCTGGTGGATATAACTTTTGAATTATCCATGCCCAAAAACGATTGCTCTAGCTCAACCTGAACAAAGTATCATCAAAAATGTTTTCATAAAGCAACCTTAATCTGACCTGCCTTCGTGGCAGAAGCCCCGGCGTCCGTCTTAAACAAACAATCCCGCTTTTTGTTATCAGATAAATAATGATCTAAGCTTATCGATATGATAGATTTCGAAAAAATATTTATACATGGCGCAGAGTGGGCGTTCGTCATGGAGATTGTCGGACGGACGTTCGTTATGTTTTTGATAATTCTCTTGATATTGCGCCTCTCGGGGCGACGTGGCGTCCGGCAACTGACGCTTTTTGAGGTGGCAATCATTATTGCCTCCGGATCTGCGGCCGGGGACCCTATGTTTCAGGAAGATATTCCCGTGGTCTATTCCTTGGTCGTCTTAATAAGCATCATTATCGTGTACAAGCTGGTTACCTTGTGGGCATCGCGATCTGTCGCCGTGTCCCACCTGTTGGAGGGAAAGGCTATGGTTGTAGTGAAAGATGGTGTCTTCGATGTTAAACATGAGAACGATAACAACTACTCGAAAATGGAGTTTTTCGCAGAGCTGCGTAATCAGTCTGTCGAACATCTCGGGCAGGTGAGGCTTGGAGTGCTCGAGGTTGACGGGACACTGAGCTTATTGTATTATCGCGATGAAGATGTACGGTATGGCCTTCCGCTATTTCCGACTGCTTATAAGGAAATTGAATCCGAGAAGGAGCAGGGGCCGTTCGCCTGTATGTATTGTGGGAGGGTGGAAACGCATCTGTCCGACCGGAGGGCAAAGTGCGCACGATGCCGGCGCGATAAATGGACGAAAGCGATGAATGTACGACGTGTAAGCTGAGCTTACAAGCCGGGCAGCCGACATGTCTGTCGTCGCTACGCATAATGGATTTAGCAGCCGTTTTAGCAGGTAGACGTCTTGGTATTCTGCTGTGTGGATGCTATCTTTATACCGCTGATTGATCAACCATTTGTAAACGATGATAATTAACTATAGGCGGAAGAAGAGGGTAGTGGCACGATACATGGCTTTGCTCGTGTGTATAATCGGATGCGGTTCCTGCTCGGGGAAAAAGCTTTTACAATCATACCAGTCGGAACGAATCCGGATGAAGAGCTTAGCCGAACAGCGGCTGGCCTCGCACGTGGAAGAGTTTAATAGCTATGACGATCGGCCACCATCA
Organism: Sphingobacterium allocomposti; assembly: GCF_008124885.1. Classification (GTDB taxonomy): domain Bacteria; phylum Bacteroidota; class Bacteroidia; order Sphingobacteriales; family Sphingobacteriaceae; genus Sphingobacterium; species Sphingobacterium allocomposti. The sequence goes on along the minus strand of NZ_VNHX01000017.1, from coordinate 49,233 downwards.
GATGGCCCGTTTGACGGGTCGAATAACCTCGGTTTTTTGCGGGCCAATATTCCCTTCTTTATCAGCTCTAACGATACAATTGACAAAATCTACAACTACCGCTGGTGGATGATCAGTAAGCACCTTAAGCATTATAATGACCCGTTGGACAAAAAATCGTATTGGGTAGTCACGGAGTTTTTCGGTGTAAAACCCTGGGCTTCGCTGAGCGGCGCTATAACTTGTCCCGCCGGGCACCAGTTTTACGATGTTCGGTGGCTCCGCGACAGCCAGTACCTGCGCTCTTATGCCGATTATTTTATGCGCGGTTCTGCTTCCAGATTGCAGCAACGCGAGAATGAAAATTTCCTTACATACATGAGCCGCCCCGAAAGCCATCATTTTTCAAGTTGGATGATCGACGGCGTAGACGCGTTTTTAAGGGTTCACCCCGACGAAGCTTGGCGGGAAGACATCCTGCCTTATCTGGAGCAGCACCAGCAGGTTTGGGACAGCCTCTTTACCGTCAAAAGGACAGGAGCAAAAACAGACGGGATGTATAAAATTCTGGATTTGTATGACGGAATGGAGTTTAGTCTTTCCGCGGTGCTAGGGTTGATAGCGAGCGACGGGGCATACGCCAACTATACGGAGGACAGCTGGCGGGATCTCTACCTCGGGTGGGGCACAACCGAACGTGCTGCGGCGTCGGTTCAGGCTTCCGCTTATCCAACGGCTTATCGAAAGGGGTATCCGGATTTTTACCTGGTCCGCCCGTCCGTAAACAGCTATGCCTATGGGAACCTGCAGGCTCTTGCAACGCTCTATGGACGCAGTAACAGCGCATCGCCGGCAAGCCGGACAAAAGCCGCCCTGTACCAGAAAAGGGCCGACGAACTGCGGAATAAGGTGCTGGGCGTACTCTGGAACAACGACGACGTCTTTTTTAATACGTATAGTGCGGGGGATAATGAATTTGGTGTTCGGGATTATGAAGCGCGCGTGCGCGAATCTGTTGGATATACGCCCTGGTATTTCGGTCTGATACCGCGGGATGGCCGCCGTCCCTATGCGTCGGCCTGGGACATGTTTGGCAGCAAAGATGGTTTCTATAACCATAAGGGAATGACCACTGCCGAACGCCTGCATCCCTACTATAACGAGCAGGCCTATGCGTGGAACGGACGCGGCTGGCCGTTCCAGAATTCTGTTGTTTATAAGGCATATGCAAACTATCTCCGTGACTATAAGGAACAAGTGACACACGCCGACCGTTCGCTGCTGTACGACTATATCGAAAAGTTGGCCGTGATGCACGACTTTGCTGAACCTAATATCGGCGAATGGTATATTCCGAGTGATGGGGAGCGCTTTGGAGGCGAAAAAGATTACTTTCATTCCACCTTTCCAGATATCATCATACAGGACCTGTTGGGCTTTATTCCGTCTCATGATGATATATTTATACTCGATCCTTTACTGCCTGACGATACGTGGGAGTACTTCTACCTGGGAAACTTACGTTACCACGGACATGATATTGATATCATCTGGAAGCGGGATTGGGACGTGGGCCGGGACGGCAACCAAAGTAGATTATGTATCTGGGTGGACGGGAAATTGGTTTCCGTCAGCACGGAATTGAACAGACGTCTTGTTATAAGTTTGGGAAGATAATATAGTGGGGCCTAAAGTTGTAATAGCTAATGGCAGATGGCAGATGGCAGATAGCAAATAGCAGATAGCGGATGGCTATAAGCTGTAAAGGTGTTAATTTGTAAAGTCGTAAAACGAGAGGCTAATGGCTAAAGGCTAATGGCAGATAGCAGATAGCAGATAGCAGATGGCAAGCGGCATATGACAGCTAACCTATAGGCTAACAGCTATAAACCTACACTCTCAAATCTCAAATCTCACTTCTGACTTCTCACTTCGTTATACAGATGGCAGATGGCTATAAGCTGTACAGGTGTTAATTTGTAAAGTCGTAAAGCGAGAGGCTAATGGCTAAAGGCTAATGGCAGATAGCAGATGGCTATAAATCGTGAAGTGGTTTTTGATAACAACGAGCGTCATCTAACCATTCTAACCCATCTAACTACTCTAACTCCTAATAATAGCCGTTAAGTCGTGAAGATGTAAATTGAGAGGCTAATGGCTAATGGCAGATGGCAGATAGCAGATAGCAAGCGGCAGATGGCAGCTAACCTATAGGCTAACAGCTATAAACCTACACTCTCAGATCTCACTTCTAACTTCTGACTTCTAACTAAGTGTGTTTTCAGCTTAAAATGTTTCTGATATTCTCCTTCTCCGTATCACCGAGAGGCAGGGTTTGATCAATTACAGCAAGGATCTCTCCCCGCTTGTTGGTCTGAAGCAGAAGGTCAATAAAACCGAGATATGCTTTGAGATAATCGAGCTTCATGCTGACAAATACCCGAGGCTCCGCAATACAAAGTTCCCGAAGTAAACTGATCACCTGTTTTTTTCTTAGCTGTTCCTCTTCCTCCTCGCCATAGTGGGGCAAAATGTTGCGGTTCTGGATATGCAATACGGTGCTCTCGGCTACATGCTCCCGCACGTATCGTTTCTGCTTGCGTTCCAGTAGATTACGAAGCTCTGCTGAAAGCTTTCTGAATATAACGTGATGCTGATGCTCACTAAATAGGTTGTTCTCCTGCCCGCCTGCTAAGGATGCCTGTTCGAATACATTAAAGAAAGCCGATTCCACATATACGCTGTGGTGGAAATTTATAGCGTTGTTATTGAAGCTGGTGAGCTCTTTTGCGACTTCTATCTTCTCCGTATTTAGGAAATAGTAATAATACCGGTCGCCAATGGCCTCGCGCCACCGGACGAACGTCACTTTGAAATTATAGGCGCTATCGGAGGTCCCCGCAATATCCCAATGAACCGTTTCATTTTCCAGAATAAGATGCTCATAGCGGAGACGTCTGCCGTTAATGGTTATCTCATATTGTTGATCCCTGTTCAGAAACAGGAACCATCCGAACTCAAGAGCAAGAAAGTCGAAAAATGCTGCAGATTCCAGAAACCCGGCATTCAGACCGAATATCCCTTCCAACAATACGGTCGTCCCGGTGTCCGTTTTCAGAGAGGCTATTTTAAAGGAGTCTTCGTAGATATGTTTCTGGTCTCCGTCGATGATGATGTCATATTCCTGGATGACATCTCCTTCTCTATAGCGTGTCTTCCATGTCGCCCGTGCGGCGAAAAGCGAAAAAGAGAACCGTCCCTTTCCTTTTCTCCCCCTGACGTAAGACGTCCGTCTCAAGGAGACTTTTTTCATGGAATCGAGGAAATTTCCAAAGGACATGTTCAGGCTGCGGTGGTCGATGCCTTCACCATTATCTTCAATACTGATGCTGTCAATATAGCCCAGTTCGTTGCTTTCGTAGCTGATGGCAATCTTGCTGGCCTTCGCATCGAACCCGTTCCAGATGTATTCGGCAATAGCATACTTCGGATCTTTAGGCAGGCCGACAGCATCTATGCTCGTATTGGTAATATGGGCGCTGTTTTTCATCGGTAGCTGTTTGTTATACTAAGTTACGCAATATCTTTGTTCTAGATGATATTTTGATAGAAAATAGTGTTTCCGGCCGGATGGATATTATCCCAATATAATTTGATATATTTTGTGTGTGGGAAAGCTGCATACAAAGCGGCATCCGTTGTAACGGGCGAAGCTCCATAAGTCATTGCCGGCTGATTTTTTGTGTATGTGATCCCGATCATTTTTTCTTTATCGATATTTAACGAAGTTTACTGTGGTTAAATTTATAGGCTAACAGGCCGTCAATTAAGGGAAACCCGTCCCCTGGGTTTCCCTTCTTTTTGGTAAAAAATGATAGCCTCTTCACGGTAGCAGACCGCAACCTGAGGAGCGCTTATGGCCAATGAAGGGGAAGATACATCGGTTTTAGTTCAGATGATTTTTATATTGCGATTCACAAATACAAAGCATTTTTTACGTAAGTTTGGGTATGTCGTTGACCGTAAGAGAATATCGGGAGCTGATTCTGCCGAGACCAGAAGTTTCAGATGAAGAGGCCAATAAGCTAATTGATCTATATAAAAAAGGGACTAGTGAAACCTCGTCTATCGATAGCGTTCAAAAGTGGATAGTCAGGTTTGACAAACACGATATCGTCAATATTTTGGGAGAAGCTTTTCCGTTTGATAACAGACGTCTTTTTGACGCCCTGATAGTCAGCGAGTACTTTGATAAATTTGAGTACCTCGATTGGCATATTTCTTATTACGGCTATAATGCGGACAAGGAGGAATTTCTGATTAGTCTTGAGAAATAGGTGCCTATCGTTACAGTCCGCTATGTGTGCCGTCGCCTGTCGGTACACGTCTGGACAACCTTCCGCTATGCATGGTATATTTGAAAAAATAATGGTATAATTCACAAAGGACCATTGATAACTCTTTTTTCTACCTAATTTCGGCGTGATTTATTACAATTATGCTGAAGACAATTTTAATCTCGCTTCTACTGTGGTATGGTATCTCAATCGCTGTCGCCCAGCAAGGCGCTGTAAAAGGAACAGTAAAAGACGCTGCGGATAGTCAGCCCATGCGCTATGCAAGTGTCTCCTTAATAGCAGAGGGAGGCAACGTTATCGAAGGACAGTTGACGGACTCCTTGGGAACGTTTTTGTTCAGCCGCATCCGCGCCGGCGTGTACACGGTTTCGTTCAAATTTCTTGGCTACGACCATGCTTATACGGACAGCGTTGTGGTAGGCGCTAAAGTCGTTGACGTAGGCACCGTGTTTTTACGTGCTGCCGATCAGTTTTTGGATACGGTCGAAGTTACGGGGAGGCGGGCACCGCAGGAACATCGTTTGGATAGACAGACTTACAACGCCGCCCAGTTTCAGCAGACTGTCGGCGGAACGGCGCTGGACGTCGTAAAAAACTTACCTGCAATTTCCGTGGATGGCCAGGGGCAGATCAGTTTAAGAGGGGCTTCCGGCGTGCTGGTGCTAATCAACGATAAGCCCGTCGTCCTGGACCCTGTTACTTTTCTTTCGCAGATTGCAGCCAACGATATCCTGGAGGTTGAATTTATTACCAACCCATCCGCCCGTTATGATCCCGACGGAAAAGGGGGAATACTGAATATAAAAACAAAGAAGGCCAGCCAAGCTGGGGTTTCATGGATCGTTAACGTTCAGGGCGGACTTCCAAGTATACACGATTACGGGAATAAAGAGGCCCAACAACGTTACGGTGGTGACCTTTCTGTATTTTACCAAAGGGACAAGGTCGATTTTAGTGTGGCGTTGAACTACCTGCGAAACGATAACGCTGGATTCCGCGACGGCGACGTAAACACGATCATTGACAACCGGCAGACTTTCTTTCCGTCGGCGGGCGAACGGAGCTTCGACAAATATAACTACGGATTACGCATGAATACGGCCTATAAGCTTGCCGCTAACCAAAATATAAGCATAGGCGTCTTAGCTAACCGACGTTACCAAGATCGGTTGGCGGATATTTACTATGATAACCGGACGATAGATCTGACGTCGGGCAGCCAGATAGGGGGCATGTCGTATTTCAACTCAAACCTACAAAATAAGCAAGGTGAGTTTTATCTAATCGACCTAGCATATAAACTGAACGTGGGGATGCATAACCTGGGCCTCGGTGTTGTCTATGAGTACGCGAATATTCACGGTGGCACGGACAACTTAAATATCTTTCAGACGGACACTATACAATACGTTAAAAATACCTATAGAAACCCCTTAAATGGCCTTCGTGTTGATGTCTCTGACGAGGTTTCGTTGGATGGCGGAAAACTGACGTACGGGTATCAGTTCCGGACGGACGAGCAGCGCGGCACATTCCTCTACAAAGAGCAGGAGGGAGGCACTTCTGTGATTATCCCGGCATTCAGCGGCAGACTGAATGCATCGAACCATGTCCAGGGCGTGTATGCGCAGTATGAATTTACCAGAAGGGCGCTGACAGCGAGTATCGGCGCCCGCTACGAGTACTATCGTCGGCTGTTATATCTCAGGGACATAGACACGCACCACCGCTATCAGACGCATCAGATATATCCGTCGCTATCACTTATGTACGATATGGGTAACGACTGGGCATGGAAGGCGTCGGCCGGCCGCCGTGTACAGCGGACGAATAATTTCGAACTTAATCCGATTCCCGAGCGCGAACACTCCGAAACGCTTGAGCAGGGAGATCCTAACCTGCTGCCTGAATTTATAAGCACAGCAGAGACGGGGTTGGTAAAAAATATGGCGAATATGAGCCTGTTTGCCAATATATACTTTCAGCACGTAAAGAACCCGATCCAACGGACCAATAGCGTGTATAACGATACGATTCTGAACCGATTGTTCACCAACGCGGAGCGTGCCACGAGGTGGGGACTTGAGTTGGGTGGACAGGCCAAGCCGCTGACATGGCTACAGCTGAACCTGGGGGGGAACCTCTACCGATATGCCGTCTCGGGGCTGTCTTTCGGAAATCAGAATGAAAGCGGCAATGCCGATCTGGTTTTTTCTTTCAACGCGGGAGCACAGCTGGCGTTTTTGCCTACATGGAACCTCTCAGCAAATATCAACTATTTGTCCAACCGCCCGACCGTTCAGGGATGGGACTCCCGCTTTGTGACACCTCATCTGGCGCTGAAGAAGTCATTTTACAAGAATGCGGTGTATGTTCTACTGCAATGGCAAAACCTCGAATTGGGAAACTGGGGTGTCAACGAGCAGCGTATTACGACGTCCGGCAGCGACTTTTTCACGACAACGAACTACGTATACGAGAAGAATATATTGCTCTTAAACGTCAACTTCAATCTTAACCGGATAAATCAGCTGCTGAAGCTGCCCAAGAGCGAATTCGGCGAAAAAGAGTTTTAGACCCCGTCAGGATCGGCGAAAGCTCAGGGGCGTTGAACCTGTATGGCGTTTGAAATATTTTACAAAGTGCGAACTGTCTTTGAACCCCAGCGCTAAACCGATCTCGGACACCGTGGCAGATGTATAATACAATAGCCGCTTTGCTTCACGTATTATATGTATGGCTAGTACCTGCGCGGCAGTTTTGTCTGCGGCCTTTCTGCAGACGGTATTAAGGTTTTGTGGCGTAGTATGCAAAAGATCGGCGTAGTGGGCCACATTATTTGTCAGCTGTTCCTGCCGGTTCAACAGTGCGCAATATCGGTTGTAGATATTCTCTCCCTCTACGGCGGGCTTCATTTTATTCGTAACGTACCGCTCGTTGACCTTGATCAAAAATATTTTGAACAACGATTCTACAGCTGCCATATTGTTTTCATGCATCAATAAGTCGAGAATGATGTCTAACGTGTGATCAGCCTGCAGGGGGTAATAACTATGCGAACAAAGTGTTTCGAACAGGCGGACCAGTTCGGTGTCTAAGCTGTTCTCGATCAGTTCCTTTTTCAAAAGTAGAACGTAGCCCTCCGGAACCTCCGTTATTGACCAATGATGCACCTGCTCTCTTCTGATGATAAAAAGGCTAGCCGGTGAAATGGGATACTTCACATCGTCTATGACGTGCACACCTGCCCCCTGCGTTAAATAAATCATCTCGCAATAGCCGTGGTGGCGGTGGGGGGAGGTCTCTCTTATTTCTTTTTTAAAAGTGGATACAGCGATCAGCCTGCCGCTATCGCTCTTGTCTTTTACTTCTATATCTTTTTTCATGTGGTAAAGTCGGGGCAGCAATATAATATATTTTTTCTGTGTAAAGCGCTGCCTGGTCAAGACTTTACATAATCTTCATGTTGTCGTACGCTGTTGTTGCTACGTAAAAGGTACTCTACTTGACAGCCGCCCCGATGGGACGGTTTCGAACGTATACGGGTACATTAGGAATACCTGCTGTACTGGAAAAAGTACGGTAATCATCTGTCCGCTGAACCAACCATGTGTAAAGCCGGTTCTACTGCGGCGGGGGCAGAACAAGCGGGAATAGCCTCTCGGGTTTTACCCGCCATCGTGGACTGCGTTGATGCATATCACTTTGTAGAAACAGACTATGAAACACTATTGTATTGATCATCTTACCACTTATCTGTCTATTATTGAGGAAGATCAGCGACGTAACGATATGGGCGATGCGCCGTTGGAGGCATATCTGTTTCGTGGACAATCGGCAGATTACCCCTTAATCCCGAAATTGTGTAGGCATATAAAGCAGGAAATACTTGAGCGGGAAGCACAGATTTTAGCTGAATTCAAACGGGCGAATCCGTTGTTGCTGTATCCGTATCAGCTGTTGGATGATTGGGATTGCCTGACGCTTGGCCAGCACTACGGGTTGCCGACACGGTTTCTCGACTGGTCGACAAACGCGCTCACCGCGCTATGGTTTGCACTGAAGCAGCGCGGCGACACGGCCGATGACGCGATTGTGTGGATCCTTCGGACAAAAAGGGAGCATTATGTGGAAGAACTGACCGGGAAAAGCCCCTTTGAGCTCGAACGGAGCATGTTCTTCCGTCCGCGAATTTTAAAACAGCGTATCAATAATCAGTCGGGCGTTTTCAGTGTACTGTGCGACGAAGATTTGCTGAACGGCGTAAGACTGGACGAGATGCCTCAGTTTAATGCCAACCTCATCAAAGTCAGCATCCCCAACAAGGCGCATAAACAGTTGCTTGCACAACTTCATACGCTCGGCATCCATGCGTTCAGCATATTCCCTGAACTCGACGGACTGTGCGCATACCTCGAGTGGAAGTATACCAGCGGCTTCGAGAAAGATCATACGTCGCCTTTCTGAAGACCGAAGCGGCCCCAGACGGTAACTGTTAAGACATTTTTTTTTGGACCGTACCTGCTCTTTTGATCCATTTGGAAAGGTGATCGGCTTGAAAAACCGGTGCGCCCTTTTCATCGAGGAGACCCAGCTTTTGAGCCAATTCTTTTGTCGCCGATTTTAGTGAGGAAGGATCTCGGTTGCCAGGGTGGTGTGTCTGAACATACTGATAATTCTCGATTGCTCTGTTGATGATCTTTAACTCAGAGCGGTAATCTTTTTGTTTTCGAAAAATGACCATCAGACGGGAATATGCCTGTATGTTCAGCGGATCCTGTTTAAGCGCGCTTCTATAACATTGAATGGCCTCTTCGAACTTTCCATCCTTTTCAGCCCTTTTGGCATCTCGGAGCTTAGCGTGAAGCCCCATCCTGTTTTGTGTCACGATTTTTTATCTTTAAATTACTAAGAAAATGACAGCTCATGCGGTACCGACGTTGTTAGAGAACAATGCCAACAGGTAATGGTTTGATATCCATCACAGGAAACATTGAGCGTCCGCTGACAGGGGTTCGTTAAGCACTCCGCAAGATAACCGACAGCCCTCTCTGACGATGGTGTGTCCAAAGAATCCGGAAAGGACAAAATAAATTTGCATCGTTATTTTTAATATCGTAATATTGCGATATATAAAAAGCACATGGGAATCACGAAGACAGAAATATATAGCACGGAGCACAACAGGCTCGGCACAATTTTGAAAGTATTGGGGCATCCGGCGAGAATTGCGATTCTTCAATATATTATAAACCAAAAAGCATGTATCTGTAATGATCTTGTGGAGGAGCTCGGATTAGCCCAAGCAACCATTTCGCAGCATCTCAAAGAATTGAAGAATATTGGGATTATCAAGGGATCAATTGAAGGAAAGTCTGTTTGCTATTGTATAGACGAGCAGGTGTGGCGGCAGTATCAACAAGATATTAATGCTTTCTTTAATCAGGAGGTGACAGTAACGGATTGCTGTTAAATTTTTTTATGTTTAATATCGTAATATAGCAATATACAGTTAATCAATATATACTATGAAACTATCAGCCATCAAGGAGATTCTCCGCACGTTACAGACGGTAGAATTCCAACTGGAAAACGGTACCCCTGTTCCTGAACACTTTCATGTGACGGAAGTGGGGCAGGTGACCAAGAGCTTTATCGATTGTGGCGGCGTTATCCGTCAGGAGCGCATCGTCAGCTTACAGCTTTGGAACGCAGACGATTATGCACATCGTCTTAAACCGGAGAAGCTGCTGCGTATCATCGCACTTTCAGAAGAAAAGTTAGGAATCGAGGATGGGGAGGTAGAGGTGGAGTACCAAAGCGATACCATAGGCCGGTATGATCTGGCGTTTGACGGACAGCGTTTTCTATTGAAAAATAAAGCAACGGCCTGTCTGGCTCCGGGCGCCTGTTGTGTAGCCGATGAAAAGCCGAAAGTCAATCTCTCCGCATTACCGGTAAATCCGTCCTGTTCTCCGGGATCAGGTTGTTGTTAAATAAGAAGATACGCCTATGAACCCACAACTATTAAAGACGATTCAAGGGATAGTCGAGACTGTCTCTGTTTCCAACGAACGACAGACGGTTCTGCAGCCGTTGATCGATTATGTGCAGGAAAGAGTCGCGCGTCGGGAACCTGTGAGCTTAACGTTCATCTGTACGCATAATTCGCGCCGTAGCCACTTTTCGCAGGTCTGGGCGCAATGTGCCGCGGCTTACTTCAATATCCCGGAAGTGTACTGCTATTCCGGTGGAACGGAAGAGACAGCCTTGTTCCCTGCCGTAGCCGAGACGTTGCTCGCACACGGATTTCATGTCTTTAACATTAGTCATGGACAGAACCCCGTCTACGCCATAAAATATGATGTCAACGCGCAGCCGCTGATAGGTTTTTCAAAAACATACGATAGCCCTTTTAATCCGTCGTCGGCTTTCGCGGCCGTCATGACCTGTTCTCAGGCAGACAGCGGATGTCCCTTTATTGCCGGCGCAGACAGGCGTATACCGCTCACGTTTGAAGACCCCAAGGTGTCTGATGGCACGCCCGACCAAGGACGGGTTTATACGGAGCGAAGCATACAGATAGCAGCCGAGATGCTTTTCGTTTTTTCAAAGGTTAACCTTATATGATGCAGCCAAAACTAAAATTTCTGGATAGCTATTTAACCGTATGGATATTCCTGGCGATGGCCGTGGGCATCGTGTTGGGATATCTGCTTCCTGTGTCGACATGGATGGACGCATTTACGTGGGGCACGACCAACATGCTGCTGGCTGTCGGTCTGATTGTCATGATGTATCCGCCGCTGGCTAAAGTCGACTATTCGTTGCTGCCGCTGGCTGTAAAGGACAAAAAGGCTATTAGCCTGTCCCTGCTGTTGAACTGGATTATTGGTCCCGTGCTGATGTTTCTGCTTGCCATCCTCCTCTTGCGCGATGAGCCGGATTACATGATAGGGCTAATCTTAATCGGCCTTGCCCGTTGTATTGCCATGGTGATCGTCTGGAACGACCTGGCGCGTGGGAATAGAGAATACGCTGCGTTATTGGTCGCACTGAATAGCGTCTTTCAGGTGTTTACCTATAGCTTTTTAGTCTGGCTGTTTATCAACGTATTGCCAGCGAAGCTCGGTCTTGCGGCGTTCGATGTACAGGTGTCTGTGGCTGAGGTGACGCAGAGCGTGCTCGTCTATTTGGGAATTCCTTTTTTAGCAGGCTTCTTAAGCCGGTACTTTTTAATAAAGCGCAGGGGTGAGATGTGGTATACGCGGAAATTCATACCCAAGATCTCTCCGTGGACACTGTATGCCTTGTTATTTACCATTGTCCTGATGTTCAGCCTAAAGGGAGATAAAATCGTGGAGCTACCGATGGATGTGCTGAAGGTGGCTGCGCCCTTGGTTATTTATTTTACGTGCATGTTTTTCCTGAGCTTTTTTATTGGAAAATATGTTGGATTGCCTTATGATAAAAACACTTCGATAGCATTTACCGCTACGGGCAACAATTTCGAGCTGGCGATAGCTGTTGCCATAGCCGTGTTTGGTATTCACTCGCCACAGGCATTCGTCGGCGTAATTGGACCGCTTGTTGAAGTACCTGTACTTATTCTATTGGTAAGAGCTAGCTTGTGGCTGAAGAACCGGTATTATCGGTGATGCCGCCGATCCGGAAACCAGCGGACGCGGGGCTCCGTCAGTGGGGAGATGATGGAACTATACCGTATGTCTTATTTTGTAAAAACCACGTTACCTCATGCGTCCTATGGTCCTTCTGTTGTAACTTAAGACGACTTGTTGTGCCGTAGCGCCGTTGGGAATTTACGTTGCTGACCGTTTATCGAATGTTAACGAAAACTTAATCTTCGGGCCCGCTTTAAAAAAAAGGATAATACTAGTTTTGCAACGCCCGATATACTGACGATGACGTACTTGAGTGAATATAAACAGACGATGCTTTATAAGGCCATCGCCCGCGGTGATCAAAAGGCGTTTGCCGAATTCTACAGATCACGGTTTGACCGGCTGGCAGCAACGGTTTATTATATACTGAAAGACAAACAACAGGCAGAGGAAGTTATCCAGGACGCATTCCATACTATTTGGGACCGCCGTTCGGAGATTCAATCAATTGGCAACGTGGACGCTTATCTATTTGTGCTTGCCAAAAATAAATCTTTAAATTACCTAAGGTCTAATGTGAGACGGAAACAGCTGGAAAGCAGCTTCCGGGAGGAACCCCGGGAGGTGTATGTTGAACAGGGCCCCTCTGAGCCTGACTATTACGTTTGGGTAGACCGGGCGGTCGAGCTGTTGCCCCCACAGCAGAAAAATGTTTATATCCTTAGCCGCGTCAGACGAAAGAAATACCTTGAAATTGCGGAAGAAATGAATATCTCCAGGGAATCGGTAAAAAAATACCTCCGTCTGGCAAACGATTCCATAAAAAGGTACCTCACTGCACATAAGGATTCGATTGTTTCACTCTTTTTGATTTTTTCAGTTTTTTAATACCCCCTTTTTTTTCCATAACGTGTCTTGTATATAAAGCAACGTTGCTATATCAGAATGCAAGACGAAAAAGAACAACTTATTCTCCTGCTGAAAAAGCAGATCGATGGCCAGCTGTCCGCTGAGGAAGGCAGGAGATTACACGACCTGTTATCCCGGATGTCTACCGAGGAACAGGAGGATATTTTTAACAATATATGGTTGGAAACCGTCGAGGACGAAGGGTTGCAACATCCGTTTTCCGAAGAGGAAAGGGAAGCGGTGCTGAGCCGCGTTCTGGAAGGAAGCACGGCAGATCATATACCGCCATCGCGTCCCCGTCGCTTTGGCATACAGGCTTCGCTGTCTGCGGCCGTCGTCCTTGTAATTATTTCCGTCACGGCAATCTTTTTTTTAAGAAGAGAAACAAAAGTACAGCCCGATTTACCTTCACCAGGTAAGATCGCCCAGGTAGCAGACGTAGACCCCGGAAAAGAAAGGGCTGTCTTTGCTACGGAGGACGGAAAAGAGGTGACCTTAGACAGGGAGTTTGTCGGCACCATAGATTCGGGAAACAATTTCCGGATTGTCAGACTTCATACAGGGGAAATCAAGTATCAACATATCGAAGGACACCCCGCAACCCGCCATACGGTGCGCACCCCACGCGGAGGACAGATTAATTTCATTTTGCCGGACGGCACAAAGGTGTGGCTAAATGCAGCGTCTTCCCTGACTTTCTCTTCAAATCTGGCGGATGATGAAAGGCTTGTCGATATGACGGGCGAGATTTATTTCGAGGTAGCCAGAGACCGTGGGCGGGCATTCATTGTAAAAGGCAACTTTGGCGAAATTGACGTGCTCGGCACGAAGTTCAATGTAAACACATATGATAGGCGGCGGAGCTATGCGGCTCTGGTTGAGGGGAGTATACGGCTGAGAACAGGAGCAGCTACTGTAAAGATGCGTCCTAATCAGTTAACTACAATAGCAGGGGATGGATCGTTAAAAACGTCGGTGAAGACAAATCTGAAGGATCTGATCGGCTGGAAAGACGGACTGTTTTTCTTTGAGGATGCTGATATTCAAACAGTAGCGGATCAGTTGTCGCGATGGTATAACATCGATGTCGAGATTATAGGGAATAAACGCCGTAACGAGATCAACGGTACAATCTCGCGGGACGTCAAGCTGTCAAAGATGATAGACATGCTTGCTTACCTGGGGTTAACCTGTGAATTTTCCAACAATAAACTAATAATTAAAAACGGGAGGAAGAGCCTATGATATAAAACTGTCTAGAAAAAAACGGAGAAGACAGACTGTAAAGTCAGGAAGTGCGGGAACACTCCCTGACAAATGCGATCTGTTCATTCAAACATTGTAGATTCATCAATCATTTAACGAACTAAAATCAGTTTAAAATTATGCATTTTGATTTAAAAGTTTATGGAGGAAAACGAAATAAACTTTATCGATTACTAGGAATTATGAAATTCACGGTAGCCATTCTTCTACTGTCACTTACCACCGTAAGTGCATCTACCTACGGACAACGGTTCTCACTTCATGAGCCAATCGCCGAATTAACGACTTTAATGAAGAAAATTGAACGTCAGATACCCTATCGGTTCGTATATGATAAGTCCGAAATCGGGGACATCTATGTTAAAGATGCCTACCTGAACGACGCTCCTCTCGAGGAGGGGCTGGATCTTGTCTTACGCAAACAAGGTCTCGACTACAAGATTTTTGACGGATACATCGTTGTCCGCCGGAGTAATACGTCTATAGCAGCACCGTTGAAGCCTCTTCAAGTCTCTGTGAGGGGCACGGTACGCGACGAGTCGGGGCAGGCCATCGAGGCGGTAACGGTTTCCGTGAAGGGAGCGCCCGAAAAACGCACGATTACCAACACAGAGGGTGTCTTCAGCCTGGCGCTCGACCGACCTGTCGCCAAGCTCGTCTTTGAGCATCTTGGCTATGTGAGTAAAGAGATTGATGTCAACGGGCAGCCTAATCTAAACGTCGTATTACAAGCTAAAACCGACGATATAGAAGAAGTTGTCGTCGTGGGCTATGGCACGCAAAGGAAGGCCAATCTTACGGGCGCCGTCAGCGCTATTTCCGGTAAGGAATTGGAAAATAGGCCTATTGCCAATATCGGGCAGGGACTACAGGGGCAACTGCCGGGGTTGACCGTACGTAGCACGGGCAATACGGCTCCCGGAAACCGTGCGCCGCAGATTCGGATCCGGGGCGTAGGGACGTGGGGCGACGCAAATCCGCTAATCGTAATAGACGGTATTCCAGGCGGAAACTTAAATATTCTGAATCCAGATGATATAGAAAGCATTTCCGTTTTAAAGGATGCGGCTTCGTCCTCTATCTACGGTGTGCGTGGAGCCAACGGCGTCATCATGGTCACGACAAAAACAGGAAAATCGGGCCAAACGAATGTTAGCCTTAATAGCTACGTCGGATTCCAGACGCCTACGGCGTTGCCGAAGTTTTTAGGCTCGGCCGACTACATGATGCTACAAAATGAGGCTAATGTCAACGCTGGACAAAACCCAACTTATACCGACGAACAGATTGAGATTGCCCGAAACGGGAGCGACCCCAATTATTTTGCGAATACCGATTGGATTGAAGAAGTGTACCGGAAAAGTGCTCCGCAGCAAAACCATAACCTGAGTTTAAACGGAGGAAACGACAAGACACAGTATTACGCGTCGTACGGCTACTTAAACGAAGGCGGACTGGTTGTCGGCGACAACTTTAAGGCACACCGGCACAATGCCCGTCTACGCCTGAACACGCAAATACTTGACCGGCTCAAGGTAGATGGCAACCTGGGCTATGTAGACCGATCATACGACGGGAGTGCTTCGGGCACTGGAGCCTTGTCGGCAGCAACCAGTATCCGTCCATTGGTACCTGTTCGTTTTACGAATGGTAGCTGGGGTTATCATGGGGGGCAAAGCAACCCCGTTGCGATCGCAACCGACGGCGGAACCAACAGCTTTACGTCGCAGGAAATTACGGCAAATGTGGCGGCTACTTTAACGTTGGCTAAGGGATTGGATTTAAAAGGACAGTACGGGCTGGTCAAATACAATTCGAAAAGAACGACATTGCTGAAAACGATCAACTACTATAGCCCCGACGATAATGCATTGATTTATCAAACAAACAATCCCAACCGGATAGAGATGGATCATTATTCGGGTACTTACCAAACTTTTATAGGTACAGCCAATTATACCACGACTATTCAGGATAAGCACCACATCAAGGCCTTGCTAGGCTACTCTTTGGAAGAAAATGTCGGTAGCGACTTTGGTGCGTCGCGTACGCACCTGCCGGTATATCTCCCTTCGTTGGCCATAGGAACAGATAACCAGCTTAATAGTAGCGCAAGCCGTCAGAATGCTTTAATGTCGTTTTTTGGACGGGTGAATTATGACTTTAATGACAAGTATCTTCTGGAAGGTAACTTCCGTCGGGACGGGTCATCGCGGTTCCATCCGGATATACGTTGGGACTGGTTTGGATCATTCTCAGCGGGCTGGGTGTTCAGTGAAGAGCAATTCTTCGAGAATCTTAAGGGGTTCTGGAACTTCGGTAAACTGCGCTTCTCGTATGGAACCCAAGGAAATGATAAAGTCTGGGATACAGGTGCCAATTCGGTGATGGATTTCGGTTATCTACCGTTGCTGAGCCCCGTGCAGGTAACCGGCAACAATCCCATCGGTAATGTCGGAAGAGTAGGTTTTAGGCAAACCTTTATTCCTAACCAAGGGGTAACGTGGGAATCGTCTGAAAAGATGAATATAGGCGTGGATCTATCCTTTCTGTCACGGCGATTAAATGTTACAGGGGAGTATTTTGTGAACAACACCAATGATATCTTACTTAATCCGCCCTTGCCGGATGTCATAGGAGTTGGAACAGGCTACCCGCCGCGTAACCTAGGATCTGTACAAAACAAAGGCTGGGAGGTGGTTCTCGGTTGGCAGGACAATATCGGAGATTTCAGCTACCGGGCCAACTTCAATCTTTCTGATGTGCGCAACAAGATTACACGTTTAGAAAACCACGCAATGAACTTAGGAGATCGCGTCCGTCTTGAAGGGCACCCCCTAGATGCGTACTACGGTTTTATAGTCGATCGAATAGCGCAGGAAAGTGACTTCGACATTGTGAATGGCGAATATGTGCCCAAATTCCCATTCCAACGCGGCGACCTGGTGGCCCCGGGCGATTTGATTTACGTTCCTACTGATCCGAATGCTACAGAAATCACCGTAGGGGCAGACCGTCATATTCTAGGCAGTGATATCCCTCGATACACGTACGGATTCCGTGGAGATTTCTCTTATAAAAGAATAGATTTTAGCTTCTTTTTACAAGGCGTAGGCAAAGCTGACGGCTTTTTGGCCGGAAACGCCAGACACCCGTTTATTAACAATAGTGCCATGCCGCAAGAAGTACATTTAGACCGGTGGACGCCCGAAAATACCGACGCATCGTACCCCCGTTTTGTCTACATGAGAACGCACAACACCAGAATGTCTTCTAAATGGATCGAAGATGCTTCCTACCTGAGACTGAAAAATATTCAGGTCGGCTATACATTTTCGCCTACATGGACACGGGGATTGCACATCGATCGGTTAAGAATCTACGCCTCTGCAGATAACCTGTTTACAAAGACGGATTTCTTCTATGGGTATGATCCAGAGGTGCCGTCTGGAAACTCCGGGGGATACTATCCGCAGGTAAAGACTTTTGTTGTTGGTTTGAACTTAAATTTAAAGTGATTGTAATGAAATTTCGATATAAGCATAAAAATAAGCTGTATGCAAGTGTGCTTTTAGGTGCCTTGATTTTCTCGTCGTGCAGCGACTTTTTGGATAGGTTTCCGCAAGATCAGATTAGTGATGAAACCTATTGGCAGACGCAGGAACAATTGGAAATGGCCGTAACTGCGATCTATTCACGGGTAAAGGCTAAAAATTTCGTCGATATGGAAAACCTGGGCGAAAATACGATGTGGCCGAGTACCAACCAATATAAAGATATTGGGTCGGGCGTATTTCCGACGACACAGCCAACCGTCAATGACGAATGGAGAAACATGTACCGCGACATCCGGGAATGCAACGCGTTTTTGGAAAATTATGGAAAAGCTCAGGAAGATCAGCCCGGGGCGAAAGAAAGACTGGCTGCCGAAGTGCGTGTAATACGGGCCCTGGGGTATAGCTTCTTAACATCTTTTTATGGGGATATACCCTTAATCACGAAGACGCTCAATCCGGACGACCCCGAGGTGTATGCGGGTCGGGATCCGCAAAGCGAGGTGGTGGATTTTCTGTTGAAGGAGTTGGATGAAGCCGCAGAAGTGTTGCCTGCAGCCATTCCCTCCGGCGAGAACCTCGGAAGGGTGAGCAAGGGTACCGCCTTGGCATTAAAGTCGCGTATCGCCCTGGCTTATGGGCGCTACGAGGTCGCCGAAGCCGCGGCTAAAGCGGTTATGGATCTCGGGGTATACGAACTATATAGTAACGGGGATCCCAGTACTTCCTATTGGGAGCTTTTTACGCGGGCTGGAAAGTTGGCGGGAGGCCGAAACAAAGAAACCATCTTCGCCCGTCTGCATCTGACAGATGTTATCATGCATAACCTTAGTCGGGAAATACAGGTACCCGACCAGTTTGCCCGATTTGTTCCCACGCGCTCCCTCGTAGAGTCGTACCTCTGTTCGGATGGGCTACCTATAGATAAATCGCCCCTATACAGTGATCAAAGCTATGAAGACGTCTTTAAGAACAGAGATCCCCGCATGACACAGACCATTTTAGTTCCGGGAGATACATGGGGGGGACGCTATGATGGACGGCCGACTAACGAAAATCCAGACCCTTCCATTTTTATGGTGCCTAAATTCAGTCAGGACGGCCGGGGATCAGTGACGACAACCGGATATTACTATAAAAAGTATGTCGAGCCCACGGCTGTGCCCAACTATAACCGCGACGACAATGATATTCATCATATCCGTTATGCAGAAGTGCTCCTGAACTACGCCGAAGCGCGTCTAGAACAGAACAAACTGACGCAGGCCGATCTGGATATCTCCATCAATCTTCTGAGAGATCGTGTGGGCATGAAGCGTATGGATCTTAATTTCCTTGCGCAGCACGGTATGGATGTCAGGACGGAAATCCGTCGGGAGCGGAGGATAGAATTGGCGCTTGAGGGACATCGATATTTTGACGTGAGACGTTGGAAAGAAGGAGAAAGACTGGGACGCGACATTGAAGGCGTGAAAGCATCCTGGTTCCCTCAGCTTAGTTCAGCGACTTATCGGAAAAGTCCTGACGGGTACCTTTCGGTGCAATGGAATAGAGCATTTGAGGATCCTAAGAACTATCTTTGGCCTGTACCGGAGGTCCAACGCGAAAGGAATCCTGCCCTAGGACAGAACCCAGGCTGGTAATAAGCCGTATTCGCCGTAAGATGGCCTGAGTAGGCCTCTACGGCGAATACGTTTTTATGCACGTACTTCTTATATATTTCATTGTTTTTGCGTCTCCTGGCTTAGCCGTTCGCCTTAAGGTCAAACTTATTATTTGGCGGAAATGTGGTTATATGATTTTTTTCCGTTTAAACCAGATAAAGATGATCACGGACACCAGCAGCATCAGGGCCAAGGTGAGAAAATAACCCCAATGCCACTCGAGTTCCGGCATATTTTCGAAGTTCATGCCATATATACCGGCGATAAACGTCAACGGAAGGAAGAAGGCCGAAAAGATCGTAAGCAGTTTCATCACGTCGTTGTTTTTCTGGGCGTTGACAGAATGGTACGAATTGAGCAGGTTATTGGCATCCTCCAGAACTTCGTCGTAGTTCAGAATCATGCTAAGCAGATGATCTTTTATATTCTGCAGGGCCGTTTTCTGTTGCGGTTTTACTTCCATCTGGTTGATGACATTCTGAAAAAACTGAAGAAGCTTCTTCGTGATTCTGGCCTGTGCTTTCAGAAAGTAAAGGTTCTCTACCGAAACCTTGGAATAGTCTTTAAGAAAGATCGTTTTCTCAAAATCTCCTATTTTTTTATCCAGTTCATCGAACGGTTCCTGATAGGTGTCTACCATTTTGTAGATGATATGGAGCAGGAGCTCCTCCGCATGCTTAAATTTTTTGTTGCCCAGCTCCAGGAAATCGAATGGCGTGGCATGTATTGTGATAAGCTTCTTATTGTTAAAAAAGAACGCTATTTTGTTGGAAAGCTCGGGAACTGTCGTTGCCCCCATCGTTAAATCGGCAGTGAAAGCTCTTAAAACGATAAATGTATAATTGTCCTGCTTTTCGATTTTGGGCAGGTGGCCGGGCTGTACGCTGTCGCGGATCTGGAAATAATCCAACTGGTATAAGGCTGCTATTTTTTCAAGCTCGGTCTTGTCCGGCTTGCATATGTCGGTCCACTCATAATTTTCGAACGTAACTGTCCGCTGGTACTGATTTTCCATCGTCTACAACTGTTGCCAACTAGGGCGAAATTAGAAGATTCCTGTTGATAGGGCATTGCAAATCGATATACAATGCTCCCGGTTTTCATAAGCAAGTTAGCCATTTTATGTTAATAGTAGATAAGCGATTTAAAAACTCCCCGATATTATGCAGGGCACTTTAAAGCGGCGGCTTCCCGATCTCGTTGAAAGATTCGGACCGTATTAGTTTTGAGCGTAATAGTGGTAAAGCTGCTTTTGCTGTAACAAACCCACAAGCATTCACTATCTGGACTACTTCACGACATGCCGAAGAACAAGATCAACGTGACAATAAAACAGACAGAATGATACGTTCGGCAATGTGTTGGGCATGCGTTCGATAATATCGGTAACTTTCTCCGTGCCGTCTTTCGGAACGATTCCTTGGTTCTTTCTTCTCATGGCTTAGTTGGCTAGTATGTTTATCTATTATTGGCTTTCCACCAATTCGAAATGCCGGCCTTTGTTGTCCCGTTGAACACCTCATCCAGCGCGGGCGTTATTTTCTGTTCGTTGATCGTGTCCCGTGCATTGTTTGAAGCGCAGGCTAACGATAGAGATAATATAAAAACATAATGATGTTCTACGTAGATCCTCTTTTTACCCTCATCAGTGCTTCTGTTGAGCTTTGAAAAGCTGATAGCCAGCTTGACTCTTTTAACTTTCTTTTGCTAATTCTAATTTTTTAGTAATGCCGGCAAGGAAAAGGGATAATGCTCTGCGATACTCCTTCAGCATGTCATCGTTCCAATATCAAAGGCGCGGTTCTCCAAAAGCCTACGAGGACTTTAGGCAAATCTGCGCAAGTCTAGACGGTTCCTGCCGACAATTTGATGTATCAGTTGTGGTACCATGTTCTTTTCGTTTTAGTGAAAACGGGTGGAAGCAGAATAGCGTTGTTTCATAAAATGCAGGTGCTCGCAGACGAGCGCCTGCCCATCTTGAGCCAACCCTTCGGGCAGGAAGGGACTAAGTTTTAAAATCAATCACCGGTGAAATTACCTAACATTCTTGGAAGTTTGAGGGTCACACTCCCATCTGTATTTAAACGCACATACACTTTGATTTTAGTCTCCATAGGCCTCCCGCTGCTACCCTGTATCGCAGGACTCCACTTCGGTTTGCCATCTTTATAAAAATTTGTTTCGTTTGCCCGCAGGTTTTTTTCGGCTATATCAGAAAAAACTGAAGTCTGCCCGTAAAGTAAGCGTTGCAATTCAAATTTTGCAGGTTGTGTATTACTAAAACCAAGAGGAGAGTAGGAGACAATGGCTTCATAGATGAGGACGGAATCAATGGAGGTTTTCAAGTTTGTAGACATAACATCTCTACTAATTCGAGTTTCTATCTCTTTCAAATCTCCCAGATATTTTGCTGGAACTCCGAAATAAGATTTTTTGTTGCTTTGTTCGGACATGTTAGTGTATACAATTCTAACACCTGGAAAAGCCGACAACTGCATGTGCGGATATTTTTGTTTAAAAATAATCCTATCCGCTATAAACCCAAAGTCAAAGAAAAAGAATTTCTGTTTAAAGGCTCCTTCCAAAAAGGTCACTTTTAGATAAGATGTATCTGCTATAGGTTGTATAGAAACGGAAGAAATAGTATCGCCGTCTATTGCGAAAGCAATTCTTTCCACATATTTGTTGTTAAAGTAGTTCTTGGAAGGAAGAGTTACTAATAACCGATGTTTTAAATCAGTATTCCCATTATCTTCTTTATGTTGCCCTTGAAGTATGTTCAACGAACAAAGAAAAATTATTCCTATGATATATTGCTTCATAATGACTACGATCTTTTATACTATACGATTTGACCAGGGTTAGTAGGTGTATAATCCAATTGTTTTCCGCCAGAGTCCGGAGGGTAGGGTTTATAAAACTCAGCCTCAGACATTCCAGTTCTAATATAGAAATCGCCCCCACCACCTTTAGCACTGTAAGTACCATCGGCATTGATAATTCCAGCATGGGCAATATCTGACGTATATGTAGTGCCACCGTAGATTACTACCATACTGGATTCTTCCTTTGAACATCCACATAATTAGAAGGTTTTCATAAATCTGATTTGCGTTTTACGAATCACGTGGCCAAAGAAGAAGATATTCGGTATGCCGAGGTAGATAACGCCACTTACGAATTGAACTGCCCCAACAAACGTCATTCCATCCTAACATCTAGATTCTTACAACATAAAAGACAAGCTAATGACAATATCAGTCACCTGTATGGTTGTATAGCTTATTTGGCAATTTCACGACAATTTCTCCATCTTGACATAATTCTACATAGATTCTCATTTTCACCCTCATCAGTGCTCCCGTTGAGCTTTGAAAGGCTGGCACCCACCTTGCCTTTTTTAAACTCTCCTCTACTAATTTGGAAAATTTTGAAGAGCGTCCAATGATAAGTTTTATATCATCCAGTTCTCCTTTTTTTGATACCACCGTCTCATACACCAGTGCAGAGTCTAAGTCTTTAATAGGTTCTATTCTTTTTGTAGATTTTTTCAAGCCATCTCTAAATCCTTGAAAATCGCCATTAAACTTGGCAGGTAGCCCAGAACTGAAACCATGTCCTATTTCCGTTCCTCTAAAGTAGGTATAAATTGTGCTATCTCGATGCATATCTATTCTGTACATACTGAACTTCATTGTAGTGTCTTGGGCACCAAGGTATGTTTGATTCATTGCTCTCGGCATTTGAGGAATGACCAAATCAGGAAATTGATTGTACATCAGCATAACGTCTCCTTTGATGGTTAAATCAAAACCTCTGTTGAGAGCCACGGTATTAGTATCCGGGTCAAAATTCAAATCCTGTATCGGTTTCTCAAAATTAAAAACAATATCAGTCAGTTTACTATTGCGATAATAAAAACCAATATATTTTATATTTTCACCAAGAAAAACTGGACAAGTATTTGGAACGACAACGCTAATTCTCCCTTTATCCTGAACGGATATTAATTCGGTTTTAGGTTGAGCTGATGCATTACCAGATATCCATAGCAATAAAAAAATCAAAAATATTTGTCTCATAGAATCAAAGAAACTATTTTTTTGCCCTATTATTTTATTTTTTTAATATCCTGCAAAAGTATGAAGTCCCATAGGTGTTTTGATAGTTACACTGCCATCATCGTTTAAACGTGCCAATACACGGATAAATGTATCGTGTCTCAATCCAGAAGTTTCCAATACCGCCGCTTGCCATGATCTGCTGTTTTTTCGAAACTCTTGAGTAATGATATCCGACAATAATGATGGTTTACCAACAATTTGCTCAATATCGGCCAAGCTGTCATTACGTAGCACCATGCACTTGAACACATAAATAGAATCTGTCTTTTCTTTCGTGTCTTTTTCTTTTTCATACCTTAAGCGAATATGATTCTCCAGATCTTTTATTTCTCCCCTATATGATGCCGGCCATCCCAAAGTCTTTTGTTGTGTATCGGCCAGAAAAAAATTGTCCTTTGCAAATCTATATACAATTGAATCTGTAAATATCACCGTACTGTAGAGATGACGTTCTTGGATTTCCGGCATTGATATACATAGTTATTGTGAGAAATAAACTTATTCGGTTTTTTTATAAAATGGAGGAATCTGCTTACAAATGTTTTGAACATAGTTACTTTAGTTTATAATATTTCACAGTTCCAGGGTAAAATCCGGTGTACCAGCTGGCGCTTCGCCTCTTTTAAATGTATTTGTCTTTTATTTACGATCCTCTTTTCCATACCATCCTAATTGTGTTTTTTGTGTCAATCTATATATTTTACTCGATCATACGCTCGAATCCAATTAGGGTTGAACGAAGGATGTTTTTGAATGTCAGGAGTAACCTGGTTGCCTTTCTTATCAATACAATAAGCCGATCCGTCTTTGAAAACGACAGCGGTGCCATCCACAAAAGGGCCGGCACGATCATAGACAGCTTGTAATACCGTGTCTCCACTGCGGTTTATATATCCATATGCCTGTTTGCGGTTGATGATAATCTCATTGCCTTCCCACTGATATTCATCTCCCTTTTTCCGAGCGGTTTCTTCCTTGTCGTTGATATAGGTCCTCTGAGGACAGCCTGCACAGAAAGAGGCCAATCCATCCATAAACCTGTCGACATATGCATATCTCGGCTGAATCACTATCTCACCATCCATATTGGCAAATCCGATTAGCCCTTGTTCGTCCACGATTCTGAACAATCCCTCCTCCACTATATCTACACCATTGTCAAAAGGATAAACCTGAAACAGTATTTCGTCATTTCTGTTGATAGCATAGTAACCTTTAACCTGCGACAAGCCTTGATGTCTTACAGCGACGAAGCCGATCGTTTTGATGGTGTCGGTAAAAACTCTGGGATATTTGCCAAACGGAATGACTATTTTTCCCTTTGAATCTGCATATCCGTATTTTTCTGATTTGTCAGAAGTATCTACTTTAAGATACAAATAATACTCAGAGGAAAAATGCTTCGGTTGGGAACAGCTAAGAAAGAGTAAAGTACCCAACAATAATATAAATCTGAATAACATGGCGTTCTATTTAATTTGTTCTTACAAAGTATATTGTTACGCAATATAACTGATACAGTTTCCGGATATGACGAAATTGAATCTCAATCCTTCAATAGGCTTTCCCAACTATCAATGTATTTTATCCGTTTGCTGATATGCGGATCCAACGGTTTTTGGTTCGGATGTTTTTTCGGGTCATATGCCACCTCATTGCCTTGACGGTCGATGTAAAAAGCTCTGCCATCTTTGTATACCAATGCTATACTATCCTTAAAATCATCAATCCTATCGTAGATAGGTTGTAATACGGTGTCGCCTTTAGTGTTAATCATCCCATATCTTACTTTCCGTTGTATAATGACTGTATCCTGTAGTCTCCCAATTATTTGGAGTAGCTCCCCTCGTGCATTTTCATCATGGAACTTAAGGTAAGATCCAACTTTGCAACCTTGGCAAAAAATGGCCCTTCCATCTCTAAATGAGTTTACTTGTGTAAATCTTTGGGAAACAATCACTTTACCATTCATATTGGCAAATCCGATCAATCCGTCCTCGTCGAGGATACGAAAGAGTCCCTCGCTCACTTTGTAATCTTACCCGACATAGGGACGCCATTTAAAAATGGTATTCGAATAGAGTCAATATCTTGATGAGAATTAAAAATTTCATGGATAGAACTTTCTAACTCTTCGTTCTTAAAGTCGACCTTTACCTGCGCTTTTAAAAAGATTGAATATCCCTGGAGAATCAGAAAAGTAAGAAAAATAGAAAAGTGTTTTAAGATTTTCATGATATCTATATACGGTAAGCGTTGTAGTGGTCGTGAGTTGCTTTTCCGGCTCGTGAAAGGCAAGTTTGAACCCACTTTTTATTTTTTTTAGCCGGTGAAGAAATAGTTGATTACGGAAACCACAATTGTGAGGTACGAAATAAATGTGACTCCTACTTTGACCGGATAAAGATGTATTTCCTCCAAACGTTTGATTCCGGTAATTAAACATATCAGCTGTGATTACCGTAACAGCTAAAATTCCAGCTATATGGAACGTAGTAGCGCCATATAGCTGGAATAGCCGCGGAATTTATTGCCTTATTGCGCGGTAGGCAGTTTCAACATGCGGAATTCAGACATCTGGAACGCACTGCTGGACTTCCTTGCTTTGATGTGAATGCGATAGAACGTGTAAGGCGTAGCGTTATCAAACGAGAATATTCTGGTCAACCGGCGCGAACTAAAGTTTTCATTCGTTCTTGAATCGAGCACAGTCCAATTTTGTCCGTCGTTGGATCCCAAAATATCCCAATCTCTAGGGTCGCGGTCGTCCGCGTCGTTTCCTGAAGTCATCGAATAGCCGTTGACCACCTGCGGTTGGTAGTATTCGAACTGCCAATAGAAATACGAATCGTTTATGCCGCCTACAAACCATTTCGTGGTAATGTTATTATCGATCAGTTTGGACGAACCCTCGCCGGCGTCTCTGCCGCCGCCGTTTTCATGAGATACCGTAAACTCATTGTCCAGTGTCGTGAGATCTCTCACTATTCCCAGGCTCGCCAAAAGCATGTTCATTGACATGACGGAACCTTTTGGCGTGGTTAGCACGACGTAAGCATTTACAAACTGTCCATCAGGTATGTCTAATTTCATGTCAGGCTCTTCCGACTCCAGGTGTGAGGTCTGTTCGTTTTCACGGATAAACCATTGCGTTTTCGCGACGTTCACGTCCGTTTCATAGCTCATACGGAGACCGTCAGCAGAGGGGGACGCGACGAGCTGCATCAACTCCGAAGGCACTATCCTCACCGTCTCTTCCCGTTGCGCCCAAAAACCCTCGTCGTTCACGGTTACGAGCTTTACCACAAAGCTGCCTGTTTTGAGAAACGTATGGGTAGGAGAGGCCTCAGACGACGTGCTGTCATCATCAAACGACCAACGCGTAGCTCCGTAGTTGGTCGAAGTGTTGGTGAACTTGATAGTAAACGGATCCTTCGGATCGACTACCTCATAGGTGAAGGACGCTGTGGGCTTCGGCAGTAATGGCTCATCGTCGATGATAGGGTCTTCCTTATCTGAACAGGACGTCAGTGCTATTAGGAGGGCTATCATAAAATATAAAGGATTTCTGGTCATATTTGTTGCTTTTTAGGGTCTGAAAATTAACGTACTTTAATCATCCTCCATTCGGTAATCTGGAACAGGTTCGTGCCGCCTACGATAGACGTGATATTTAGCCTGTAGTGGGTATAAGCGACAGGGTAGGCGATATTAAACCGTCTCGTCATTAACCGGTTGGCAAATGTTTCATTTCTGCGGCTGTCAATCGTAGTCCAGTTTACGCCATCGTTGGAAGCCTGTAGTTCCCATTCATTTGGATCCCGCTGCTGGGCGTCGTTCCCCGATGTCAGCGTATAAGCTCCGATCTTTTGAGGTTCGGGGAACACCAACATACATACAAGGTCTCCCGTGAAGTCCGGTTGGAGGAACTTCGACGTGAAATTATTATCAACCATTTTTTTAGACCCTTCTGCAGCATCAGGCCCTCCGCCGTTGTCTCTATTAACGGAGAAGACGCCGAGGTTGGTTACATCCTCCTCGAGCACGTTGTCGCAGTCGATTAAGATGGTGGTAAAGCTTTTGGCCGGGTCGACAATATGCAGGCTTGGGTTTCTGAGACGGACAACGACCGCCAGCAGCTTCCCTTCGTTTTCATTGATTGTAGACCAAGGGACATCCACGGCAAATGTTGCCTGGCTTGCGTTGCTCCGGAAACTGAGTTTGTCATCCACTGTGAACCGGTCCTCCGGCAGCGCTACCGTATTCGGGGGCAGCGTTCCGGCCGTAACCATGCGCTGTACTGTGTCCAGATCGGTGACAATGTCGATAGAAAAAGCGTTTCCCGGAAAGCTGGCCAAATTGACGGTTAACGGGATGGAAATACCGCCCGAAGAGCTGTTATAGTTTTGTCGGTCGCGCGCGGTTACAATATCTCCGCCGGTTTGGAAGGAAAGATAATGAATATCCTCCACCGTTAACAGCTCTGCCGTGTTAAGGATAATAATACCAACACTGTTTTTCTCGTCAATATTATTTTCCTTGCTGGCGTCATTGAGCGAATAGCCAATCGCTATTTTTTTGCCAAAGTGCCGCTCGACTTCCGTCCGTGTGATCGCTATACGGAACTCTGCAACATCGGACCCATAGCTTACTTTCGCCACGTTATCGATCTGTACAGCTGCAGCCGATACCGCGGAGACGTCTTTTAGTGTTCCCGCCTCCAGCTGCTTTAACACGGTGTCCTGGTTGACACGCAGCCCCACTTCGAAGGCTTTCGAAGCGTGGCCGCTCAATGTTAGTCCTACGGTAACCGTCAGCGACTCGTTGGTTTTTGTTACATTTTTTATAGTGGTGCCCGCTGAGACCTGCACGGCCGATGTTTCCACGGGTCTAAAGTCTTCCAGCGCCGTTTCCCGACACGCAGCAAAGGCGCAGAGTAGCGTTATGATAAAGCCGATATTTTTTACTGTCTTCATAGTCTTATAGATTTATTTGTCTAACCAAACCCGACCATCCATTTGCCAACTAAGTTGACGGGGCACCTTCAACCAGCTGATGATTTGCGCGGAAACATCGTATGTACGTGGAACGAGCAGTCCAAGCTGTTCTGTAGAGGGTGAGCAAATGAAATCGTTGAGCATGGTGGTAGGATAGGCGGGATCCCCCAATTTTAGGTGGGCGCCGTAAGGCCCTTCGTCGAAGATCATTCCTTCTGTATTTGTCCCCATAATGGGCCAGTAACCGGCCAGGTAGTTATAATAAGGATGGTTCGGATCGACACCAATGTCGCAGCTGTACTGTCTGACCATATCGTCCGGCATTGCCGTCTTCCAGATCTTAACATCGGCTAAGTAGGCGTCTGATCGCCAATTTTCCCGCGTGGGCAAGAAGCCGATTCGCAGCGGCCACCTGGTGTCCAGGTTACCCCATCCGGTAATGTTACCCTCGCGGTTGAATACCCCATTGGTATACAGCCGGACAAACCGCTCGCCATCCCGACGTACACCGACAAGTGTTATGGTATTCCAGGTTGCGTTGTTTAAGCGTTGGTTTTGATCGGATTTAACCTCGCCATACCCCTTGTCGCCCCGCCCATTAAACACCCAGAAGTCGTCCGAGAGATGGATCACCCACCCGAACATCTGTTCTCTGTCCCATCCTCCCTGCCATGTCTCCCGCTTGCCGATGATGGAGGGATGGCTAAACCGATAGTTGTTGTTGGGGCCTCTATTCTTTTTGATTTTTATCTCTATGGTGAAGTCGCCGTCACCCAGGTCGAATAAATCGTTCTCGCTCTGCAGTTCGGCATACTTAACGTCATTGAAACGCATAAACTCGCCGGATAGCCTATTGCCGATGTAGGGCTTACCGATGAATTTAGAATTGTACCGCGGCGAATACATGATCGTGAACGTGTTTACAGAAGGATTACTAAACACGGTATTGTCGTTTTCCTCCTGCGGAATTTCGAAATATCCGCCCTGACTCGATGTGATGATGACCAACCAGTCTTCCCGCTGGTATTTTTCCCGTTTTTCGAGTGCTGCTAAGATTTCGCCGACACGGCTATCGAAGCCGTCTATGGCTTCCTTATATTTACTAAAGGAGATATCAAACCCACTTTCCAGCCCGGCCCGCTGTACGTCCTCAAAATGAGCGGTTATTAGGGTTTGATCTTCCGCGCCTAGACTGGCTATAACCTTGTTTTTGACATCTTCGTCGCTGCTTGCCAGTCTTGTTGTCGCGCGCTCTCCATAATGGTCGATAAACTGCTGGTTTGCACTGATAAGTTCTATTTTTGCCCCCGGATCGAAATCGACAATTCTTTCGAAAACCGACGGGTATATGTCGAGTTTGTTCGTTGAGAAATCGTTATCGACGACGCCGTGTTTAGCGATTCCTACCCCTGTAAAGATGCCCGTCCAGTTGGCAGCGATACCCTGTGCATTTTCCTCACTAAGCCCAACCCACGTATGTATTGCATTGGGCAACAATCCGCTTATGGTGGGCGATTTAGAGTCCCGCACAGACTGTCCGCGCGCCCCATCCACGACAAGCAGCAAAACTTTTCTGGCGCCGTAGGCGACGTCAATTTCTTCATCTTCCGACACGGGAATCACTTTGCTAAAGTCTTCTTTACAGTCGCTGAAGAGGCTCAGCACCAAGAACGACATGAGCAGGTGTTTGAGTGTATTTAAATTAATCTTTTTCATGGCTTTATTATTCAATAGTCACTCTAATCAGGTTAGAAACGTCTTCATTATTAAATTTAGAGAAGCTACCCATCAGCAATAAGGCCCGTTTTCCGTCCTCAGAAGTGGTCTCCACGACGTGGAATAGGGTGCCCGAGAACTGGCCGGTAGCGTTAAAGGCCGGATCTGCCAGGGCGCCGTTGGGATTCAGTATCATAAAACGATTCCGTGTAACGCCATCATAAGTCATGAAGGTCCCCGACACGACGATCAGGCCGTCGCTGAGCTGCTTGGCATAGTTCGGGAATCCTCCTACAAATGCCCTCGCCCGGAAGTTCTCGTCTAATGTGCCGTCGGCATTCAGCAACGCAACATTTGCTGCGGGCTGGCCGTTATACGACCTAAACTGGCCGACCAGCACATATTTCTGCGTTTGTTCGTTGAATGTAGCATTGGCAATAACAAAGTCGGCGCCGGTACCTCCCGGATTGAATGTCTCGTCGACGGTGCCGTCTGCGTTTAACCTCGTAACGTAACCCGTGGGTCTGTTGTCGAACCGTGTAAAGCTACCGTAGACCAATATTTTGCCCTGTAGAGGGCCCGATTCATGCCGCAAGGTAGCGATATTACCGTTTCCGCCCGGCAAAGGGGTATTGCCATTAAATCGGAAGCTTTTGTCCAGGGAGCCATCGAGATTTAAACGGGCGATCTGCCGTATTTCGATACTATCGACAATGGTGGTATCCCGTGTTTCCCGCTCGTTAGGCTGGTCATATCTCCGGCTTACATAGTACCTGAAGTTACCTGCAGCGATCAGCTTGTCGCCTTGCGCATATAGCTTCGCAACAGCAGCGTTAAACCCGCCGTTGAACCGCGGTACATATTTGGTGGTGTCCGACTGATCGGGTCTCCTAAAGGGTTTTACACCTACCGAATCCAATCCACCGGTTAGATGTAGACTAGTGATGTTGGAAATGTTCTCGTTTTTCTGATTATAGCCCGAAAAAGCACCTGCTATATAGTAGCGGTCGTTAATCTGGACGATACTGTTTACCGATCCATTGGCTCCCGTTCCGGTTCTCCAGCTCACATCGTATACGCCGTTGGCGTACGTCCGCACCAGCCGGTTGATCGGACGGACGAGCCCCCTGCGGTTGTAATCGGTAAAGTTACCAACGTATATTACTTTACCGTCGGGCATCACAAAGCGGTCATTAACGTAGTTGTTTGTCCCTTGCCTCGCTTCCCAGGTCGGGTCGATTTTTATCTTTCCTTCGACCTCAAACTCGGGCCCGAAGACGATAATATCGTCAATGGTCACCGAGGTGACGCCTGTACTGGCATAGGGTGGGACGCGTACTTCTACTTGGTCGCCGGATATATTGATAATTTCGGCGTCTTGACCGTTAAATTTAAAAACAGCTTTGTCCCGGAATTCAGCAAGTCCTACGATTTTTGCCTTGACGACGGTACCGACCCCGCCACTGGCAGGAGATAGCGTCTGCGACCTGTCATACGTCACCGGCAGGGGAGGCCGGCCTTCTTCGTATGGCTCAGAGAAAAACGTCGCTTCTTTCGCGCATCCTGCTATCAGGACGCACAAGAATAGCACCAGGAGCTTATATGTTGTAGTTGTTTTCATCGGTTTTACCTTTTACTTTGAATAATATCTGTCTGTATATCTCCATCGCGGAATCCAAAGACCCCTTGTGTATAATCCAGCACATGTACAACGCCGTTGCGGGGCTGAATGTCGGAAGAAGCAACCGGCACCGCATTGAATGTATTCGGGGTGGCGAGGTCAGCGATGTAACCTATGTGCAGCTGTCTGTAACCCATATACCGTAATACCGAGGTGCCGTCGGAGCTCACGGCATCGTGGTATACCACACCGATATTAAAGATGCCGTCTCCTTGCGAGTAATAGTTCTGCCCTCCGTAAACGTTCATGAGACCATAATCTACCTGCGGGTAGTCGGCTAGTTTATTTTTCCCGTTAAATATATGCCGGTGCAGATAGAAGTTCCAGATGGCAGGATCTACGTCGCTCAATACTTGTACGGTATCCAATCCTAAAAGGTAGAGTTGCCTATTCAAGCCACCTACTGTCAACGAACCAATCAGGCTTTTGATATCTTCGTCGCGTGGTGCAAAAAATGTGAATTCCTCGTTTTTGAACTTATCCTCCAGCCCCGCCAGCCGCACAATTTGCGCGATGGTATCGAACTCTCTTGGTTTGGAATCCAGGTAATCCATAATAGAACCGTCAAACTCGGCCTGTGCCCGTCCCCCGTCGGTATAGTAGTCGTCCTTGGCACAAGACCAAAGGCAAAGGGCCGCCATTAATAGTAGCGCCGCGCTCCTTAGTGTCGATTTTGTCATCACTTTCATATTATCTCCCTATTGTAGTCCAGTACTCATTTAATACAATCTGTGGATTATAAATCCGCGCACTTTCGTGCAAAGGCCATGTCCAGGCTCGCCGGTTATATTGATCGATATTCATAGGGGTTCTGGTCCACTCTGAATTCATAATCCTCCGCGTACGTATCAGGTCGAAGTAGCGATGCGCTTCACCGATAAGCTCACGGCATCTTTCGGAGAAAATGAAATTCTTAAGCGGGCCGCCGCCATCTCCGGAATATGGTGTGGCGTGCGCCCGGCGGCGGACCATATTCAAAGCCGTTATAGCCTCCGTTGTTCGATCTAACTCTGCGAGGGACTCGGCGTACAGCAAGATGGCGTCCGAGTATCGGAAGATGATAATGGAATTGTCTGGATACCCTTGTTCGTTGCCGGAAGTATACACGTTTGTTGCAAACTTTTTCAATACAAATTGACCGTTATCCGCCGTAATATCTTCGATCCACAAGTCACGCCGCCTATCGGCATCGCCCTCGGGATAGATTTTGTTCATATAATCCGAGATAAAGTAACAAGGGCTGATAGACTTATCATGACGCGGAAAAAGATAGGGCCACCGTAAAAAATGACTCCAAAACTGGTAATGGTTTCTTACATCGAAGTTGTCCCACGTCTCCGGAAATAGGGTAACATCGCCATAGTTTACACTCCGATAAAATTCGAATAAGGATTCTTCCGTTCTTCCTTTGGCCACCTGAGCCCAGGATTCCTCGGTCATTTCGTATAGGCGATGGGCTTTGCTATCGATCAGCTCTTTGCCGAGTGCGGCCACTTTATTATGGTAGCTTTGGCTGTTCGCCCGATCAAAGGATGCGTTCCAGGCGTTCATATGCATTAGCAGGGCAACGATGGCTCCTCTCGCTGGACGCGCGCCGCGTTGCGCCGGGTCGGTCAACGTCCAGACGATCTTGTCTTTCTCCGGTTCCAAGTCTGCAATACACTTGTTTAATACAGACACCATATCTTCCCGTGGCAGAGAGGAGGAAAAATACGGTTCTGTGTAATACACCACATCGCCGTATAACCGTACCATCCAAAAATAGGTAAAGCTACGGATGAATTTTGCTTCCGCTACATACCGGTCTTTGTCTGCTCCGCTCACGCCGGGAATACCTTCCTCAAGCTTCGAAAGCAGAATATTGACGCTTTGAATGACCTGGTAGTAGCCATCCCAGCGAGTGATGTTTTCGAATTTATAGTCTAAGAATCGGGGATTGTAGATGGCGTCGAGCAGGTTGTTACGGCCCAGCACCTGGACTACTTGTCGTTCGTCTGGATCTATCGGCCGCGTACGGGCATCGCCCGACTGTGGAGACGGAAAAATCTCCCCTGATCTTGCTTCGCCGATGGCTCCCATTACCCAGCTTTCCTGAATCTTCTGGAAAAACCTAGAGTAGATAAAAGCTAAATTAGATTCGACGTCGGCCTTTGATAGGTAAAAATTGTTCCCCGTCAGGCGGTCTATCGGATCGATAGTTAGATATTTTTGGCAGCCCGTGCCTGTTAATAGGAGGGCAGTAATCAGCAGCGTTCTGACTAGTTTATAGGTTTGTATGTGATGCTTTTGCTCCATGACTTGATTAAAATGAAAGATTTAAACCTAAATTATATGTCCTCGGTACCGGATATCCATTGGAAAGGTCGCGGCCCATGCTCGTCACGTTTTCAGGGTTCGGACCGCTATACTCCGAGAACGTGACCACGTTGTCGAGCGAGCCGTAGACGCGCAGACGTTGTAGGCCGTACCTGCTTAAGAAGCTGCGGTTGAAATTGTACGCCAGAATGATGTTGTTGATCTTGAAATACGTTCCATTTTCTTCCCAGAGCGTCTGATCGTATCGGAACGGCTGTATGGTATTGCTCC
The DNA here is from genome assembly GCF_008124885.1 of Sphingobacterium allocomposti. Taxonomy (GTDB): domain Bacteria; phylum Bacteroidota; class Bacteroidia; order Sphingobacteriales; family Sphingobacteriaceae; genus Sphingobacterium; species Sphingobacterium allocomposti. The sequence continues at coordinate 14,777 of NZ_VNHX01000017.1, read as the reverse complement.
GCGTGTAGGCGTAGGCATACGGATACTTGGCAACGTCGCCGGGCTGACGCCACATATCATAGCCATCTAGTGGAACAACCACCTTGTTGTCGCCCCCTTGGCCAAATGGGTTAGCCATTAAGGCCATACGTTCTGCAAGCGCGTTGTTTAAAATTGTCCTTTTCGCCGTGAAGGAGGCATAGATGCTCAGCTGAATGTTTTTGTAGTTGAACGTGTTCTGCATACCTCCGGTAATAAGCGGTTGGGAGTTCCCTGTTCGCGCATAGTCGCGGTCGTCCAGGATGTAGTCGCCGTTTCGGTCGGCCCAGATGGGGTCGCCGGCCTCGAAAAATACGCCGCTGCTGGCCCGATACCGTAAACCTGTAGCGGGGTCAATCGGCACGTCCTCGTCGCGGCTATAGACCCCTTCGTTCAGAAGCAGATAGTTAGACAGTGTCGATGTTCCGACGCGGAATACCACATGCTGTCCGTTGTTGTCCCCGTCCCACCGGATAAATTGTCCACCATAATGGGCCGGGAGCTTTAGCAGTACGTCCCTATTCAGGGCTCCGTTTATTGAGAATGTCCAGTTGAAGTCGCCTCTATTTATCGGGCGGATGTTCAACGCAAGCTCATGTCCATAGTTTGCTATGGCCGCATCGTTGGAGGCCAATACATGGAAACCTACCGAGCTGTTCAGGAATTGATCGAACAGGAGATTGTCTACTTTCTTGTAGTACGTGTCGTAGACAAGATCCACCTTGTTATTGAACAACGCGAGATCGATCCCCAGGTTATACTGCGAAGAGGTCGTCGGCTTCAGGTTCGGGTTAGGAATCTGACCGAAATCTATTCCGATACCCTGTTGCTGATTATAGTTCCCCCAGATATTATAGCGTCCGTAGACACGTTCCAGTGTGCTGTTCGGCATCACGTTTATTCCCCAGCTGGCACGTACGGAGCCTAGATTCAACCAAGGCGCCCTTTCCTTGATCCACTCTTCGTGGTGGGCATTCCAACGGAAACCAATAGCTGGGTTCCGCGTGTATAGGTTACCGAAACCGTTGCCCGAGGAGCCATCCATCCGATAAGATAGATCCACCACATATGTTCGTTTAAAGTCGTAGGAAGTCGACAAAGCGAAAGACACGGCCCGCTCGTCTTTAAAGTTATTCAATAGACCACCGCCGCGCGAGAAATATCCATCAAAGCCCAGGGGGCCCTGAAAAATATCGTTTGGCGTGCGGTGCTGGTGGATGACCGAGTTTTGTCGCGTGACGTTTCTGACCTCGTTAAACAAGTTGATGAAGATGTTATGTTCCTCGTTGAACGACTTCATGTAATTGAGGGAGCTCCGGCTGTAAAGCTGCGTCTCGCGTCCGGCAAAGGAGTATACTTTTGAGAACTGGTTGCTGGCGGCGGCCGGCGTGAACGTGTCCTCCGTGCTGGACGAAAATTCGTAGCTTAATGCCGACGTCAGACGTAGCCCCGTTAAGATCTCGTATGATCCCTCAATATAAGGACGTATTACCCGGACGTTATTCGTGTTTTTCGTACTAATCGACGAGATATAGTCCGACGATGCCAGATAGAAGGATGGCGGCGGTAATAGGGTAGAAGAGAGCCCTCCTCTGGCCACGCCTGTTTGTAGGATCCCCGTACCATCACCTTTATTTACTTTGCCTAGCTGTGCGAAGACCTGTCCGGTAAAGCGTATCTTGCTGTCCGGACTGTAATCCATGCGCAGGTTGGTAGAGTAGCGGTCAAAGCCCGTATTCCGTATAATGCCGGTCTCGGTGTAGTAACCGATATTGGCTTTATACGAGAGTATTCTGTTACCGCCGTCTACGCTAAGGTTGTGGCTCTGGTTCAATGTTGTCTGAAAATACAGGTCCTGCCAGTTTGTGGAATTGTTAAAGTACGCGTTCAAGCTATCCGACAGGTGCGGCGTACGCTGTATTCTGTCGATATCTTCCTGGGTCAGCGCATTGCCGTAGATCTGCTGTAGTTTCAGTCTTCTTTCCAGGTTTCCGCCCAGCGTTTCTCTTAGTTTGGGCGGCGTCTTGATAAACGTATTGTTGGTATAATTGATGCGCGGTATTTCCGAGTTTCCTCTTTTGGTATTGATAATGATCACCCCGTAGGCAGCAAGCGAACCGTACAATGAGGTTGCCTGTGCGTCTTTGAGTATTTCGATGCTTTCTACATCTTCCGGAGGGATCATGGACAACGGACTGATACCGGGGCCTTGTTGCTGCAGCCCCATTTCGGACGCGCGGTCGGCGTCGAGCGGAACACCATCGATCACATACAGAGGTGATGTCGGCATCAGGATAGACTCGCTTCCTGATCCTGTGATGGTCAGTGTAGAAAGTCCCCTGATCTGTGTGGTTCCCCGGTATCCGGGAGCACCGGTGTTTACTTGGATGTTCATGCCGGGCACCTTTCCCTGCAGCAACGATTCCAACGGTCCCGGTACGTCGCGGATGTCGTCTGCCGTTAAGATATTCGAAGCCCCTGTCGAGGTCTCTTTGGGCCGCTTCGCGTAGCCACGGGTTACGACGACTTCTTCAATACCTTGGTCTGAGGCAGCCAACGTAACGGTAAGGCTTGTCTGGCCACGCTGTACGTTAACACGTTTGTCGGTATACCCTACCAGCTTAAAGAGCAATGTCGTGTTGCTGGTAATAGATACAGAAAAAGATCCATTGGGTTCGGTAGCCACGAGTGCCCGGCCTGTCGACGTATTGATTACCGTGACACCTCCCAGCCCTTTACCGTCAGTATCCAGTACCCTGCCCCGTAAAGTTTGTGCTGTAGCGTGGAAAGAGAAACCTATCCAAAGCAACAGTACGCTATATATAATTTTATTTTTCATAGAGAGCCACATTAGTCGTTATCAAATTTTGGATTGTCGTTCTGGAAGTGGAAAACAATTTCCCAATCGCCTTTCTTAAATATTCTGAAGTCAAGCCCAAAGGTGGCCAGCTGACGTACGCCTCCCCAACCCATACGGGAATAACTAAACAGAGCACGTGCACGGCCCCCCATTGTATAGACGGTATTGAAAGAAGTGAGCGGGATGGGATAAGCCACATCATATTGTACATATTCGGACGTGGTTTCCCGATTAAACCCGTGTACCAGGTTATCCCATCTTGTCTCGTTAAATTCCGCCGGATTGATGGGGTTCCCTTTTTTATCCAGAAACTTGAAACGCAGTTTGTGTCCGTTTCCTCCTTGAAATTGCCGGATGTAAACCACGAGATCTTTCTTCTGATCGTTATTTATTAGATTAACATCTGTGCTATCTCCGACGAGACCAACCATTATGCTGGGCAAAATATAAGCTCTTTTTCTGGGGTCCTTCGGATTAGCGGGATCCGGTGCAATCTCTCCCGTGTACGGGTTCAGGTCTGTCGGATCGTAGTCCATTTCGCGCCAGGGGATAAGCTGGAAATCTTTCACGTACCGTACCCCTCCCGAATTGCTCAGCTTCAGATCGAAAAAGCGGATGTCCTGCGTTTTCAGTACCGAGTCTGTAGGTCTGGGCAGGATACGATCGCTCGTAGCCGAAGCATGTAAGATAAACCGTCCGCCCGAATCCACCTCAAACATGGGTTTACTGACCAGCCGGCGTTTGCTTTCTATCTCCTGAAGGGAGGTCTCTCTGCCGTCGTATTCATCGATCCATTCATAGGTTTCGGCGTTTTCCAGAAAGTCGGTCGCCGGCGTACCATCGCCAAAACGGGCGTTTACAATCTCGAATTGAAGCGGGAGCGTAGAGTTGTCTACGTTCAGCGGCGTGAACACAGTCGTCCGCCCTAGGATTGGTTCTAAAACTTTTGTATTATATGTTAAATTCTCACTGATAAAATCTTGATCAGTTGGCAAATTATACATGTTGTCACAGGAGAATAAAGTGAGGAGCGACAGTGCTGCCATACTTCCCTGAACTTTATATTTAATATAACTCATCATGTTGGGTTATCCTTAAGTTTCTATTATACTTGTTAACGTTCTAGCTCTTCGTAGTTTACGGACCAATCAGCCAACTGAAAGGTTGATCCGCTACGTATCCTCGTGATTGTCAGTCTGTAGAAGGTGTATGCCGTCGTGTTACGGAATCTAAACACACGTTGCATGAACCGGTCGACAAACTCTTCTGATGATCTCGAGTCAAGCTGTGTCCAGTTTGTTCCATCATGCGAACCTTCCAGCCTCCAGTCTATTGGGTCCCTTTCCTGCGCATCATTGGCTGATGTCAGCGTATAGGCGTTCGCAACGGAAGGCTCGTTTAGCTCGGCCTGCAACCATAATGAGTTGGGGAAGCCTAGAAGGAACTTGGTCTGTGGGTTACCGTCAAATACATATTTGGAAGCTTCTACGGCATTCGGGCCGCCGCTATGTTCATGAGACGCTGTAAACGTACCGCCCACGGTGAAAAACAAGTTCGGTGGAGGAGGAATAAAGGTCAGTCTCTTCACAAAGTCGTTAAATCCGAAGACATGATCTGGCGCGAGCACATGCACAATGCCGTTATCCGCTTCGATGTTGATTGATGCGGTGCTGGTTGTTACCCAATTTCGGAGGAACGGACTGTTTTTTGTATCGCTGAATTCAATGACTGATGGGCCACCCCCTATATATCCGGAAGAATACGATTGCGTTAGCTTGCCATGCATGCGGTAGCCGTGGCGGAAGTCATATATAAATGAGCCGTCCTGGTTTGTTAGTGAGTCGCCGGCATAGCGGCCGCGTATAATATACTGCGACATCATCGTGTCCAGATGTTCGTATTCTACGTTGGCCAAAAATTCGGTGGCCTGCCCTGCACGGCGACGGATATTGTTCAGGTTTTCGATAGCCAGTCTGAAGCTTTCGTTAGTGGGAGCAAACACCGTAATGTTGCTATCCGACATGATGCCCTCTAAGCCCACGCGGTCAATTACCTTTATCAGTGAATCATAGACACCCGGTTTGCTTTTTAGGTAGGCATAGACACTGCCATCAAAGCGCGGTTTGTCTAGCTCGTGTTTGTAGTAGCCACCATCTTTGCTGCACGAGAGTGCTAAAAAGCAGCATAAAATAAATATTATTCGGAGTTTCATCTTCGTACTTGCTTTAAATAGGTTATTTCCAATAGTTGTTCTGTTCCAGGAGGTTGTTGTTTTGCAGCACCAGTTCCGATATCGGCCAGTATATGCCCCCCTCGCGGATCAACCGCACAAATGTGGGATCGTTGTTTTTGATCTTATGATAGCGAACCAGGTCGTACCAGCGGTGTCCTTCGCCCATAAGCTCCCGATGGCGTTCCCTGAAAATAGCATCCACCAGATCACCGTTCGTCTCGCGCGAATAGTCTATAAGCCCCCTGTTCTCACGGATTCTGTTTAGCAGATCTGTTGCACCGGCTTCTTCACCTAGTACGGCGAGTGCCTCTGCGCGTAACAGCGTAATATCTTCGAGACGTGAAAAAACAAGCGCGCTTGAGAAAATCTGAAAATAAGGATCGGTGTTTCCCCCCTGTATACATTTGATCTTACTGAATATCGGATATCGTCCGTTGAAGTTGCGGAAGTAGCCTTCATTTAGCGGGTTTCCCAGCGTGTCAATGCTAAAGCGTTGATCTTTCGGCTCGTTAAAGATGTTGATGATCCTTTCCTTGTTTAGATAGATGTCGGGTGCGCTCTTATTGACGACCGGAGCCGCCAAGGTCAGCTCTTCAATATGCCCTGTGAATGCTCCTTCAAGATGTGCCCATACGCCCGGAAAGGAAAACATCTGGCTGCTATGCTTATCAAAGAAGAAGCCGTTGGGCGATGTGAGGCTATTTGTCGCTACGTAACTTATATTGGCCCGCCCATAGTTATCCATGATGTAAGCAGTATAAGCCGCTACATCGGGATAATTTTCCTGCCAGGCCGCAAGATGGGCAAGAACAGCGTAAGCAGCAATCTTTGTCGCAAGCGCCCCATCCCAGCGGGAGGGGGCCTCGTTATAATAGTTCCCCAGCTGCTCGGGCTCGTTTACACTATACCGTAGTGGCAGGTCGGGGATGGCAGCGAGCAGTTCCTGCTCAACCCAGGCCATAATCTTCTCTTGCTCTTCCCGCGGTTTAGCCGCGAAAGTGCTTTCGGAAGAAGCCGTTATAAGGGGCACATCTCCCCATATTCTGGTCATGTAAAAGTAGGCGAACGCCCTTAAGAGCCGTGCCTGCGCCACGTCAACCCTGAGATTGGCCTCGTTGTACCGGTCGTCTTTAACAAGCACTTCGGGCGCCCTTTCTATAAATACGTTAGCTGCGTTAATCACAGCATACCACCGGCGCCAGTTACGGAGGGCTTCCAGGGTTTCGTCATTAGCGGTCAGCTGATTAGCTGCAATAGCCATTAAATCTCTTCGTACGGGAACGGAATACTCGCCCGACCGCACTTCACCATAAACCCAAAAGGCGTTCCGGTCGACGAGGGCCGATTTAGTTAATGCGTATACGCCCAATAAGGCAGCGCGTGTGTCCTCCATTTTCTCCCACATATGCTCTTCAGAGACCACTCTCGTGGAATCAATGTCCAACATCTTGCTGCAGCCAACGAGAGAAAGCGAGAAAAGAACAAAAACGTATAATATCTTTTTCATATGGCAGCTATTAAAAGTTTAGTTTGAAACCCATTAAAAATGTTCTGGGAATTAGCATATTATATCCTTCATCATATCCGAGGTAGTTGGCAATTTCCGGATCACGGCCGGAATAGTTGGAAACCGTGAAGAGGTTGTTGGCCGTTACGTATGCGTAGAGTTTGCCTCCATCCAGAGACGATGCCAGTATATTGGAGAAATCATAACCCAGTGATACCTGTCTCAGCTTTAAAAACGATCCGTTTTCCAGAAAGAGATCCTGGTTTGCCTGATAGGCATTCACGGTGCTCCATGGATTATATAGCGGGTACTTTGCGTAATCGCCGCGTTTTTCCCAATAGGTTATTTCTTTTACCGCGTTGATATTACCGGAGTTCTCGTTGTTGATGAAGTCGAACCGTCTCGACATTTCCTGGTTGATGATCTCCCGACCCAGGTTGAAATAGAAGTTCAGCTTGAGGTCGAAATTTCTATAGAAGAAGTTGTGCTGCCAGGAACCTGCCACTTTCGGGATATAATTGCCCCGCAGCACACGGTCTTGCGCCGTGATCCGGTTGTCGCCGTTTTGATCTCTCCAGATTGGATCGCCCGCTTTGAAAGCTGTTCCGTTATAGTTCATTTTTATCCCGTCCACTTCGGGAATGTCGGCGTCCGATTGATATATGCCTTCGTTCTCGAGAATCCAGAAGGCGTCGATGCGCTCACCGACTTTTAACATGCGATTTTGGACGATCACCTCTTCGCGGCCCCCCGGCAATGCTGTCAACCTGTTGTTGTTGAACCCGACATTGATACCGGAGTTCCAACGGAACTGCCCTGCGCTTATGAAGTCTCCACCTAAGGCTAACTCCACACCCGTATTCCGGACGTCCATGCCCGGTTCCAGTGTGTATTCATAGCCGTATTCCGCATAGGCAGGCATGGTGAGCGCCTGGTTTTTGTTATGCTTCACGTAAGCGTCCAGTGAGAAGTATATGTTCCGTTTAGAAAGCTGAAAGTCAAGGCCGACGTTGACCTGATCGGTATACGCCCATGGCATGTCGTAGCCGATCCAGCCATCTGCATAGGGCCTTACCAGGGCCGCCATGCCGTTGTATCCCGGAACAATTACATTGCCGGTATAACCGATTTGAGCCGTATAGTTAGGTCCTTGCGCGATATGATCATAGATGTTCAGAATACCCAATCGGCCTGCGCTGGCCCGTATTTTGAAGCTTTCGTAGAGTGGATTATCCTGCAGGAACTCGTTCTTGATGTTCCAGCCGAGGGCAACAGAAGGGGTAAACAGCCACCTGCTGGTGGGCTGCGCGTTTGATGAGCCATCATAGCGCAGCAGTACGCTCGCCGTGTATTTGTCGAGCAGATTGTACGTGCCCCGGCCGTAGAACGACACCAGGTTATGCCGTGTCCTATCGAGAAATTTGAAAACAAGCTGGCGGGGAAAGGCGGTAGGATTTAGGTAATTGCCATTATTAGGGTCAGACTCCAGGAGATTGATCTTTATAAAATCATTGACGCCTTTATAGGCGTAAGCGTAGTTGTACTTATGTTGGTCCCACTGAAGTATATTGGCGGCGTCCAGCTGTAGATTGCTGTGTTTGTTAAGCCGCCAATCAAACGAGGCTACGTTATCGAAGATTAGCCGCTGGTTGTATCCATAATAATTGGACGCAAAATTGTTGTTCTCCATCAGCGTGCTGGGATAGAATAGATCCCTAAATCCCTCATTGTAGTCGACCATCAATCGAGACTGGAGTTTGAACGATGAGAACTGTATGTTTACCATCATGTTGCCCTCCAGAATGTTCGAATAGTTGTCGTCAAAACTTTTGTTGTATTCGTTGCGGTAGGCGTCATAAGCCTCACGATTAGGAGCCAGCGGCGCACTCAGATCCGGTATATACGACATCATAGCGTACCTGTTTCTTAGGTTTTTGTTGCGGTCCCGTGCCAACCGCGTCCCGTTAATACTGGTATGAAAAAAGAGCCATTTTAGCGGTTGTAGATCAAGCTGAAAGCGGGCGCCGTACTTTCGGAATTTTGTGTCTTCGGCTATTCCGGCATTCTGTAGGTGGCCTAAGGAAAACTGGAAATTTGAACGGCTTCCTCCTCCGGAGATGGCAGCGTTGATGCCGTAATTCATCCCGTTGTTGTAATAGCTGTCCGACCAGTTTGACGGCCCGTAGTACCGGCTGTTCAGCGAGTCACTGAGATAAATCGGATAGCTTTCGTCCTCATCGTAACGGCCGTTTGTGGTATACAGATCATAAAACTGCTGGCGGAAGCGATTTTCGAAGCTACCGTTGATTGTGTTTACGTGCGGTCGTTGGGACATGCCGATGAAACTGTTTACACCGATCCTTTTTTTATCGTTTTTAGCACTTTTTTTGGATGTTATTTTAATGACACCGTTTGCTGCCATAGGTCCGTAGACGGCTATGGTGGCCGGATCTTTCAGTACTTCGATCGACGCGATATTGTCTATCTCTATATTGCTAAGTAGGTTGTTTTCGGGCCCTATCCGATCGATGTCGTAGGCCTGTATAGCATACGAAAACGGATGGGGACTGATCAGGGGGATCCCGTCCAGGACTACCAACGGCTGGTTAAGGTAAACATCCTTGTGACTGAAAATAGGCGTGGATATGCCTCTGACAAACATGTAGTTAGGTGTTCCGGGTTCGCCGCTATGCTCCGTTACGTACAGCCCCGCCGCCTCTCCCTTTAATGACTGCGGGATGGTAGCGTAGCCGTATAGCGCAATGTCTGCCGCGCTCTTGTGAACGGACGATGGACGGATATTTTTGAAATTCAGCTCGAAAACCGAATCCAGAAGTTGCGGGACGGTGTCTTGAACTGTTACAAACGCGCCTACATGATTTCCCGTTCTGTTATGCCCAAAAAGTTGAATTTGTGAGAGTAATATGGATACGACAAGTACACCGATATTACATGTATACGGAAATTTCTCCTTCATATACATTTAGGTTTAAAGTTTAATGGATAGTCTGATTTAACAAATAGCTTAATTTTCGGGGCAGATTAAGGATGCCACCATTTTTTAAGTATCAACATAGGTCAGGAATTTCAAATTCTGGTTCATAATCTTATAAATTCAATTAAATAAATAATTTGTCTGGTTAGTACGAAAGAACACGCTTTCCCTATTTTTCCAACAAAACGTTTGCGCTGGTTACTGCACACAAAAGTCTATCGGTAAATTGTTGTCTTTTATTAGTTTACTTTCTCTGGTTAATAGCAATCTTATACGCCCAATTTTTTACTTATTTGTTAAAAATGAGTGATAATTTTGTTTATGAGGCTAATATAAATACATAAAAACGTTTTAGCAAATTTTTTTTATTTTTTTTAAAAATGAGCAGAATGCCTGTTTAATTGGAATAATTATAAAGAAAAATACGTTGTTACCGCATGCCTTCTGGCGATAAAAATGCCGTTGCAAAGACCAGGGGGACGGTTGGCTGGCAGCCGTTAAACAAATTGAACCGTATAACAAACCAGAGGTGACGTCGATTGCAGAACTTTGCGCTATCAAAACGACAAACTATGTGGACAAGACAAAACACGCCCGATCTATCCGGTAAGACGGCTATCATCACGACGGCTAACACCGGGATCGGTTTCGAAATGGCAAAAGCACTGTATGCAAGCGGCGCGGATGTTATTATTGCCGTGCGCGACCGGCGAAGGGGGATGGATGCCGTAGACCGTATACGGAAGCCGGAAACAAGAGCAGGGAGCAGCGTGTCTGATCAACTGCTAAATTTGGCCAGCCTCGATCAGATCAGGATGCCTTTTGCGGATGCGACGGCGACAACGAATATATAGGGGAGAGAACAACCAATATCGCCGCATCCCACAGAGCAATGGTGCTTTTCGTCAGGGTACAGGCAGCTGCACGACCGGTTGATGTCTGACTGGAAAGTTTACGGAGTTGGCAATAAAACAAAGCTCATTGGCTTTCTTGTGAAGATCATAAGCCCGCTCCACCATAGATGAATCGGCAACAGTTACGACGGGGTTTAGGTTTGCTTCAACGAAACGCCCGCCACCATCGTCAGTTTCAACCATCGTTGCCTCAGCCCCGTCGACGTAGTCGAGGACGATCACACCTGCTGCAGAACAGAGGTGCAAGTACCACAGCATGTGACAGGAGGATAAGGAAGCGAGTAAAAGATCTTCCGGATTGTGTCTCGTAGCATCTCCGCGGAAGGCTGGATCTGATGATCCGGAAATCACGGCCTTATGCTGAATACTTATTTCATGGCTTCGGTCGTAGCTTGTATAGCTCTCGGTGCCTCTTCCTTTGTTCCCTGTCCACGTTATTGTCACGTGATAACGATGATCGCTGCTCATGTTACGAAAGTAATTATTTGTGCTGTCAGTTTGTTCACACCTCGAACAACGAAGCCCGTTTAGCGGGGTGCGTCTGCTTTCATATCCTGTCCAATGAAAAAGACCCATGTGACGAAGTCGGCCGAGAAATCAATAAACCGATGGTCGGCATAGGCCGGGACGAATAAAAGATCGCCGGCTTTGAAAGATGTTGTCTCTCCGTTCATCTCGAACCGCCCATGGCCGGATATCACCAGATAAAACTCATCCCTGTCATGGGGCTGCTGGTTATCGACCAGAGCCGGTTTATATATTTCGACAGCAAGTTGGTTGATGGCGAGCAAAGGGATAAATTCCTTTCCCGACCGTTTAAGTTTTTCAAGGGCCTGTTGTTCTTCAATTTTTATCACGGTCATGTATGCTAAAGGGTTCTGAAGGATATATACCGTCAAGATAACAATGACAATCTTTTTTTCCAAGGACTTTCATAATAATTCGGGAAAGTCATCAGTTTTCTGCGGCAGGGCGCGCCGTTCCGCTATACCGCTGTGTACTCCTGGCAACAGATTTTCGCCGTTTGGGCAGAGGGCGGCCCTAAACTTCAAATCCGGCCGATAGAATGACTAGCGTCGTCCAGCGGCTGTGTCGCCGCCGAACGGCTTACACATTTTATAGTTTTTAATGTGCACACCTTTCCGCTCGACCAGCTGTTCGCGCAGGATAGTAAACCCCATCTTTTCGAAAAAACGCCGCGCCGTAATACTTGCGTCGACAGTGATTTCCTTAGCGCCGGCGCGGCGCGACTCCAGTTCGATGTGGAGATATAATGCCCTTGCTATTCCCCCTCTCTGTGCCGTCGGACTGACAAACAGCATGTCGAGATATGTGCCGTCCTTCAGCGTGCAGAAACCCTGGAGCGCCGTGTCCACTTCGCACACCATTACATACTGGCTGTTTATTATAGATTCCCAGCGACGTGTATCCTCCACTCCGGACACCCAGGCGAGCAGCTGTCCCTCTTCGTAATCGTTGTTGCACGTTCTAAGGATGCTGTCGACAAACAGCTGCTGCATAGCGGGCAGATCTGCCATCGTCGCACGCCGGTAAGCAGGCCCGGGATTGTTCATTATAACGTTCATGTAAGTTATTGTCGCTGTTTTTAAAAATCGTGAAAAGGCGGCGTGTTTTCCGTCACCTGTCGGGATTTACCTCCTCCGGCAAGACGGAAGCCTCCCGCCAGGTAGGTGCCAGGATTGCCTGCCTCACGGCGCAACAGGCGTTCTCCGGTAAAAGGATAGCGAACGCGCTAGCCTGTCTATCCGCTTTTTGTTTTCCTGTTGTAATAATGAAGGATATAGATTCATCAGAATATTCACGGCCATCATTATCGTCCCGGCTGCGTAATTGCCCTGGACAACCTTCACTAGCGCGAACACCGCGACGAGTCCAAATGCGATTAAATGACTTATTTCAGAAAAGGTCATTTCTGTCCGTAACGCATGTAGCTCGGGCAATCCAGCTTGGTTCCGCAAAACGAGTTTCTGGTTGAAGTATTTAAAAAACGTGTTTTTTACCACCCATTTAAAAGCTCCAAGCCCAATTCTTTTGTTGATGGTGTCGCTTTTTATAAACTGAAGATCCGTAAGCTTTTCGTAGAACGCTCCTTTCTGTAATACGACGTTCACAGCTGCTCCTAAAAGCCAAGAACCAAAGGTTATGGAAATACTGTAGAAAAATTGTTGAATAATCATGGCCTTCGAAAGATCTGTCAATAATTCGTCTCCTGCCGTTTGACGGGATGTTGTCCGTTGTGGACTGCGTTAAAAATACAAAAAAATACAAAGCTGTCTACTTCATGGATAAAAAAATCCTGAGGCGGGGAACCTCAGGATTTCAAACTAACTAACCAATTATAAACCTAATTATGAAGTACTGAAAACAGACCAATTTCTATGCCGGTCGTTCGCCTTTTCCTGCTGTTTTAACACCTCTTAACAATATTAGGTTGCTTTTGCAGCAGATTGATTGCGTTAATGACGACGCTTTGACATTCCGCTGCCAAGCGTGTTTCACCGCCTGCCAGAATAACCGCATAAACGACAGAATAGCAGATCCTGTCCATGTTGGCAGTACCTTCTATTATTTACGTGTTCGGCCGGAATAAAAAATAGCACATCAATAGCGTGGCGTTCACGAATACGGAAAAGGCGTTCGACACGATTATGGGCAGGTCGCCGAGCATCACACCGTATACAACCCACATCGACACGCCGGTTAGCAAAATGCCCACCATCAGCGGGGAAAGATTTTCCACTTCTTTTTCTTTCAGTACCTTAATTAATTGAGGTACCATCGAAACAGATGTTAATATCCCCGCTGCGATTCCGATTATTGTTTCCATATTTTTTACCTTATTGTAATACAACAAACAGAAGCGCGTACCGTTCACGTGAGGGATACTTATTTTGCATTCCGCTGTGGAAAACAGCCTAGGCCTGGGGGACAGAACGTGGAACCGACCGTAAAAAATGCTATATTGTTTTGCTAAAAGAAGATCTATGCATGTTTTTCAGACAACACTTCAGCTGCCGCCGAAGTCGCGGGGCTTTCATCTGATAACCTCGGAAGTCGTTCGATCCTTACCGGAGATGGGTGCCATAAAAAAGGGAATATGTCAGATTTTTATCCAGCATACGTCCGCTTCGTTAACCATTAACGAAAACGCAGATCACACCGTGCGGCTGGATTTCGAAACCTTTTTCAATAAGGCGGTGCCCGAGAACGATCCGGATTACCTCCACGACTACGAAGGTTCGGACGATATGCCGGCACATCTAAAGAGCTCCCTGCTGGGCAGCTCCGTCACCATACCCATCACTGATGGACGGTTCAATTTAGGAACATGGCAGGGGATTTACCTCTGTGAACATCGGAACCGTGGCGGAAGCAGGCGGTTGGTTGTCACGGCGTGGGGCGTATAATGGACGCGAAACTTGGATCAATGCTGTGAACACTCACATTGGGAAGATTCGCCGGCGTGCAACGACTGATGTCAGTCAGCTCTTGTCAATTTTGCTATGTACGGTGTCGCATCGTACTTGACCCTTGGTGCTAAGTCCGCTTGTTGTAGGGGTTCAAGGCTGAAAAGCGGAATTAGGAGTCTAGTTGTACCCCAAATGAGTTATATTTGCATATAACGGTTTGTTTTGAGAAACCTAAACCAAGAACTTTATGGAAACAAAGGTTTTAGGTCGTTCAGATATCAATGCGGCCATAGCAGAACGGGTTAGCGAGTTATACCGGCAACTAAGTCCGACGAAAAAACAGCAGGACCTTCGTCATGTCCTGGACGAGGATAATCCTGTATACGTCGTAGGCAGCTTTGAAGATGAGAAGCTGACAGGTATAGCTTCGATGGCGGTATATAAAGTGGTGTCCGGTCATAAAGGCTGGATAGAAGACGTCGTTGTCGACGCCACATATAGAGGAAAGGGAATCGGTAGGAAGTTAATCGAACGGCTGCTCGAGCTCGCTCGGGACATGCAGCTGACCGAGGTGCTTCTATTCACGGAAGACCATCGTATTGCCGCCCGGACGCTGTATGAAAGTCTCGGTTTCAAAACCAAGGATAGTACCATCTATATACGTCGCACATAAGGCGGAATGCCAGAACGCAAGTCTGTTCATAAAAAATCCGGAGCGGGGAGCAAGGGCACTGAAAAAGTCCCCTTAGAAAAAAGGCTAAAAAAAGGAGTGGAAAACAGCAGTTTTCTGCTCCTTTTTTCGTATCTTAATGTAGGCTT
>NZ_VNHX01000016.1 GCF_008124885.1 Sphingobacterium allocomposti | reverse complement strand
TTGCAAAAATATCTTCCGGAAAAAGACTCGGACTATTGGATGGTAATGCTTTGAATAGTATGTTTGCCATATTGTTTGGGTACACCTAAAAATAACCATTTTTTAGGACAAACAATAAAAATCCCCGACACTTTCACGTATCGGGGATTCCTTTTTAAAAAAAGGCTTTTTAGACAGCGCCTTCTTCTTTTTTCCGGGTTATCTTAGGGCCTCTTTTTTTTGGTCTTTTTTTTCCGAACGACCCCATTATAATTTTTCCCCGCTTCGTTTTTTTATCACCTTTACCCATAACTAAGTGTTTAAATTTATAATTTGTTGATCGATTGAAAACAAAATAACAATTAATCAGCTTAAATCCAAGACTTAATTACACTTAAGGAGTTTATCCCCTGCTATTATAATTCGGAGCTTCCTTCGTGATAGATATATTGTGCGGATGCGATTCCCGTAAACCAGCTCCTGTAATACGGACAAACTGTGCGTCTTTCAAACGCTCTATAGTAGCTGCCCCGCAATACCCCATTGAGGCGCGTAGCCCGCCGATATACTGGTAAACAACTTCGGCCAACGTGCCTTTGTACGGAACCCGCCCCACAATACCTTCGGGTACAAGCTTCTTTATATCATCTTCCACATCCTGAAAATAACGGTCTTTAGACCCTTTCTGCATCGCCTCCAACGATCCCATTCCGCGGTACGATTTAAACTTCCGTCCTTCGTATATTATCGTCTCTCCGGGTGCTTCTTCGACACCGGCAAACAACGATCCCGCCATAATGGTATCCGCTCCGGCCGCGATAGCCTTCGCTATATCACCGGTCTGTTTAATTCCCCCATCGGCAATAACCGGTACACCGGATCCTTTTAATGCTTTAGCGACCTCATAGACCGCATACAGCTGTGGCACACCAACTCCGGCGATAATACGCGTCGTACAAATAGACCCAGGGCCAATCCCTACCTTCACCGCGTCTGCCCCCGCTTCCGCTAATGCTAGTGCCGCTGCCGCTGTTGCGATGTTGCCGACAATAACCTGCAACTCCGGAAATGCAGCTTTTACCTCTTTCAGCTTTTCGATAACGCCTTTCGAATGCCCATGCGCCGTGTCGATCGTCACCACGTCTACGCCGGCTTTAACCAATGCAGAAACACGCTCGATGGTGTCACCCGTCACGCCGACGGCGGCACCCACCAACAGTCGTCCGTGACCGTCCTTCGCCGCATTAGGATAGTGTTTATATTTCTGAATATCTTTAAACGTGATAAGCCCCTTTAAGTTGCCTTCTGTATCAACAACGGGAAGCTTTTCAATTTTATGGTTCTGTAAAATCTCTTCCGCCTTAATCAGATCTGTTCCTTCCGGTGCAACAACCAAGTTGACCTTAGTCATCAACTCGTTTATGGGTTTTGCCATATCCTTTTGAAAGCGTAGATCTCTGTTCGTTACAATCCCCACCAGTTTGCCTGTTGTGCTGACGATAGGAATGCCGCCGATTTTATGGTCCTTCATGATCTTAAACGCATCTCCAACCGTGGCCCCCTCGAGCAACGTCACCGGGTCCTGAATCATTCCGCTTTCCGAGCGCTTTACCTTTCTTACCTCAGCAGCCTGCTCCTCAATCGTCATATTCTTATGTAGCATTCCTATACCACCCGCCTGAGCTATCGCAATGGCTAGATCAGCACCTGTGACCGTGTCCATAGCAGCCGAAACCAACGGAATATTTAACCTGATCTTCTTTGTCAGATACGTACTCGTATCAACGTCGCGCGGCAGAATTTCTGAATAAGCTGGAATTAATAAAACGTCGTCGTATGTGAGACCTTCAGCTACGAATTTTTGTGGATCTAATTGCATATGGCAAATATCTTTGGAGTTTCTATTTGCCAGGCAAATTTACGATTTTTCCGAAATTAATCAAAATATAAATCTTTTTTGTAAAAGGATGACATTAAGATTAAAAAGCCCCGCCTGAATATTTTACAGCCCCGCTCTGGCGTTTTGGCAAACTATTTGCATACAGTTGAAAAAAACCTTATCGAAAATCGATGGGTTATGAAATTATATAAGTAAAATATCATGAAAAAAGTATTTTTAACTTTATTAGCTGCTTCTTTTATAACAGTTGGTTTTCAAAAAGCTAACGCCCAGACACCTTATAATACGGCGCTGGGATTGGGCATAGATCTTGGCGATGGGCAGACGCTTGTCGGACCACAGATAAAACATTCTTTCGGTGGCGCCAACGCCGGTAATGCACAGGTGCTTTTCGGCGATAACCACGTGTTAATCGGCGCCGATTACTCGTACAATCGCCAATTTCCCGGAACAAACGGGTTGGGCTGGTATGTAGGTGTGGGGCCTCAGTTGAGCTTCGTCGACCGTGGAAACGATGACGACACCTACTTCGCTATTCGCCCCGCCGCGGGCTTGGAATACAAGATTCCAGCAGCGCCATTGGCCTTCCACTTCGACTGGAAACCTTGGTGGAACTTATCAAACAATACCAACTTTGAAGCCGCGCGTTTCTCGTTGGGCTTTAAGTTTACGTTAAACTAATCTGACCTTAGCGGCTGACGCTGCAAAAGGTAACGCGGAAACGCGTCATTGCGAACGAAAGAAGACGGCACAATGTACTACGGGTATCAAACCTCCGTGTGTCACCCGCCCGCAATGACGCGTTTTTTTACATCTGTGTCTTCCTTAAACGCGTAAGTCACAGGCCCGAAACATGTTAGCCATAAGAAAAATACGCATCTCGCCCTAGCGGTGCACCGCCAACCATCAATGGCGGTCCGCGGATATTCCTGTCGGCCCTCCAGCTGATCCGAAGAGCCTCTCACCTCACAAAAGAGCAATCCTAACAACGGTCGTTCTACGTCGCAAATTTTGTTTGTATATATAGCGAATTGTGTTTTCTTTCTACAAAATTTTTATACCTTTGCGATTCTTGGCTAAGTAGTATTAAGCTAAATCGTTAAGTAAAAAATATATAAACTATATCAAACAAATACACGAATACAGACAATGCAGAGTAAAGGGCTGATTAAATTTTTGGTAGTAGTGGTATCAATAGCATGCCTCTATTCCCTATCATTCACATTTGTTACAAGAAAAGTAGAACGAGAGGCTGCTGAATACGCAAAAGGCGATATGGCCAAAGAAAAAGCGTATTTAGACTCCATGGCAGGCGAAGAGGTTTATAACCTGGGACTTGCTAAGTTCACCTACAGAGAAGCTAAAGCACATGAACTGGCTTTGGGTCTCGACCTTAAGGGGGGAATGAATGTAACCATGGAGATTTCTTTGGACGAACTGATCAAAAATCTGGCGGGCAACCCGAAAGATGATAAGTTCAATAATGCCCTAAATACGGCACTTCAAAGAAGCAAGTCAGAAAACAAAGGTGTTGTCGATCTTTTCGTCGACGAATACAAAGCCTCGGGTACATCCACACCACTGGCCAGTTTCTTCGCTTCTAAAGACAACTCGGCGTTAATAAAAGCAACCAGCTCTGATAACGACGTCCGTACTTTCCTGAACAGAGAAGCCGATAATGCCATTCAAAACTCGTATAAGGTATTGCGTACACGTATTGATAAGTTTGGCGTAGCTTCTCCGAATATCCAGATACAGCAAGGTACCAACCGGATCTTAATCGAGCTTCCGGGGGTAAACGACGAGGCTCGCGTTCGCAAACTCCTGCAGGGATCTGCTAAATTGGAGTTCTACGAAACACACGATAATTTCCAGGTATATCCACTGCTGGAAAGCATCAATCAGATACTCGCTTCTTCCATCAAGGCTTCCGACGCGGCGGCAAACACCATTGTAGCGAAAGACTCGACAGCACAGGACAGCACGACCAAGGACGACGACAACCTGTTGGCCAATCTGGGCGCAGCGAAGAACGACAAAGCCGATTCGACAACAGCGTCTTCTGAGCTTGCTGCCAGCAACCCTTTGTTCGCAATTTTAAACCCTGCGACCTTCATCGGCGAAAACGGACAGCCGAGCTTAATGCCTGGACCAATGGTAGGTATTGCGAACCTTAAAGATACAGCACGTGTCAATGAATACCTCAACCGTCCTGAAGTTAAAGCTACCATCCCCGGAAACCTAAAATTGCTATGGGCAGTTAAACCGGAACAAAAATCACCAAACTTTCTATCATTATATGCGATAAAAACATCCGGCACGGAAACTGGAGCAGTGATGACCGGCGACGTAATTACGGACGCCCGCGATAACTTCGACCAGCAAAACCGTCCCGTGGTCTCCATGGACATGAATACCGAAGGTGCGCGTCAATGGAGAAGGATCACGGCTCAGGCAGCTCAAAACAGAGAGGCTATCGCTATTGTCCTTGATGGCGTAGTATATTCAGCCCCTTCTGTAAACGAAGAGATTCCTAACGGTAGCTCGCAGATTTCGGGAAGCTTTACGATCGAAGATACAAAAGACCTTGCCAACGTCTTGAAGGCAGGCCGCCTGCCGACAACGGCGAAAATTGTTGAAGAAGCAATTGTCGGGCCTTCTTTGGGACAAGCGGCCATCGATGCCGGTATTAACTCTGCTGTTATCGGTATCGTCGTTGTAATGATATTCATGATCGCCTACTACAACCGCGCAGGTATCGCTGCTAATATTGCGGTATTGTTTAACGTATTCTTCTTGATGGGTATCTTAGCCTCCCTGAACGCTGTATTAACGCTGCCCGGTATCGCTGGTATCGTATTGACTATGGGTACTGCGGTGGATGCCAACGTACTTATCTATGAACGTATCCGCGAGGAACTCCGCCTAGGAAAGGGCATCCGTCAGGCTATTGCAGATGGCTACAAGCATGCGATGCCGTCGATACTTGACTCCCAGATTACGACGTTCTTGGTTGGACTCGTCCTATTTTTCTTTGGTAGCGGACCTATCCTTGGATTCGCAACTACGCTTATGGTGGGTATCGTTACATCATTATTTACATCGATCTTTATCTCCCGTCTGATATTCGAATATATGCTTAACAAGGATATGAAAGTATCCGTGGCATTCCCGTGGTCGGCAAACACATTACAGAACGCCAACTTCCAGTTTATTAAGAAGCGGAAATTGTTCTATATTATCTCAGCTGTTGCAATCGTTATCTCTTTAGCCTCTATATTTACAAAAGGCTTTACGCTGGGTGTCGACTTTAAAGGCGGACGTACGTATACCGTGCGGTACGACCAACCGGTAAACCTCGAGGACGTTCGTAAAAACCTGGATCAGACATTCAACTCGACTACCGAAGTGAAGACCTTCGGTAGCGAAAACCAGGTTCGTGTAACGACAACGTATCACATCGAGGAAACGAGCGATGAGGCAGACAGCGAAGTATTGACCAAGCTGAACGAAGGACTGTCTAAAATTACCGGAAACAAATACGAGATTTTATCTTCACAGAAAGTTGGTCCTAGTATTGCGACGGATATCAAAGATAGAGCAGTATGGTCTGCTATCTTCTCCATCCTGATTATCGCCGCATATATACTCGTTCGTTTCCGCAAATGGCAGTATTCAGCCGGAGCCGCAATCGCGACCATACACGATGGTATTATCTTATTGGGTCTGTTCTCTATCCTCGATGGTATCGTGCCATTCTCGCTGGATATTGACCAGCATTTCGTAGCCGCAATTCTGACCGTATTGGGGTATTCGGTGAACGACACGGTAGTTGTCTTCGACCGTATCCGCGAGGATCTCTCGAAGTCGGGCTCGCACAGTAAAAAATTCGGAGACATTATCAACCACGCCATTAATACGACATTAAGCCGTACCATTATCACGTCCTTAACCGTAATATTCGTTTTGGTCGTTTTATTTATCTTCGGAGGAGAAGTTATCCGTGGATTCTCTTTTGCAATCTTAACAGGTATCGTTGTTGCGACCTACTCTTCTATTTTCTTGGCTGCTCCGGCAGTACACGATCTAGGAAAGGGCAAACATATCTCCGAGGAGAAACCTGCGACGCCGAAAGTCGTCACGCCATAACGAAGAAATTTATTGTTTGGATTCCGATAAAAAGGCTTCTGCAAATAGGCAGAGGCCTTTTTTATATAGAAGATAATCTTCCTTGTATCCATACGGCCACAAAAGACGCTTTGCACCGCTTGGCATCTACCATATCCGGTATGGCCATACACGACAACCTGACGGCCTTATAATTCCCTCTTTAAATTTTTCAATGGCCGGGAGATCGATAAAAATGCTTTTATATGCAACGGATTTATAATTGTACAATACAGCATTTTTATCTAAGTTTGATACACAAAAATACATGAGCATGAAATATATATTTAGCGGACTTCTATTTACCGCATTGACGGGTATGACCGCCTGCCAGTCCAACAACGATGGCAAAGCAACACATCAAGAACCGGCACAGCAGGAAGCAAACACAGCCCACCCTCATCAGCAACAGGTGCAGACACCAGCGGCGGCTCCCGCGACATCCAAAGAGCCAGCGGCCACCATACCTGCATTCAATTTCTATAAAGTAAAATCAGGCATCAGCTTTACACACACAGACATTCCGGCTAACCGAAATACCGTCTTTATATTGTTTGATCCAAGCTGTGGACATTGCCAGCACGAAACGACCTCGCTGGCTAAAAATTACGGGCGGCTTAAAAACGTCAATATCTACTTCGTCTCCATGAACGACCCCGCATTGATGGCTTCTTTTTTGGAAACCTTCGGCAAAGAACTGGTGGACAAGCCTAACGTGGAAGTGTTGTACGACAGAAATCAGGAATTTATCCAAAAATTCCACGTACCGGCGCAATTCCCTGCAAACTACATCTACGGTCCCGACGGCAAACTAAAAAACAGCTGGGACGGCGAAAAGCAGATCGACTACGTTTTAGCTGAGTTTACCAAATAATGAAAGTTGCTATTAACGGTTTCGGCCGTATAGGCCGGAACACTTTACGGAATATTTATCGGAGAGAGCTTGAAAGTAGACTTGAGGTCGTGGCCATCAACGACCTGACCGACACAGCTACCCTAGCACATTTGCTGAAGTACGACTCGGTGCATGGTCCTTTTATGGAGGAGGTGACGCACGATGAAGAGCATATCATCGTAAACGGAAAGCCCATACAGGTGCTTCGTGAGCCCACCCCGCAGCGGCTTCCATGGAGAGCCCTCAACATAAATGCCGTTGTAGAATCTACAGGCTTTTTCACCAGCCGCGAAAAAGCAGCCTTACATCTAGGGGCTGGCGCAGAACAGGTCATCATCTCGGCTCCCTCGCCGGATAAGGATGTTCCGACGGTCGTACTTGGCGTTAACGACGACGACTTCGACTGGAACACCCCCCTCTTCTCCAACGCCTCGTGCACGACAAACAATGTCGCGCCCTTAGTAAAAATTTTAGACCAAAACTGGGGCATAAACGATGGGTATATTACGACTGTCCATTCAATGACCGGCGACCAAAACCTGCACGACGCCCCACACCGCGATCTACGGCGCGCGCGCGCAGCCTCCTCCTCCATCATACCCACAACTACCGGAGCCGCAAAGGCCATAACAAACGTGTTCCCTCACCTCGAAGGTAAACTCGGCGGTGCCGGAATACGCGTGCCCGTGCTAAACGGATCCTTAACCGACTTTACCTGTACACTGAAACAGAATACAACGGTCCGCGACATCAATGAGGCTTTCAAACACGCCTCAACACATTCCCTGAAGGGTATTTTGTACTATACAGAAGACCCGATAGTCTCTGTGGATATCATCAACAACCCTTACTCCTGTGTCTTCGATGCACAGCTGACATCCATAGTCGGTGGGCTGGTGAAGGTGGTCGGGTGGTACGACAATGAGTTTGGTTATTCCAACCGGATGGTAGACCTGCTTGAGCGGCTGTCGCAGAAATAAAGGCGCCGGCCCGCTAAAGCTCTCCCTCCACGCCGAGGCCAAACAAGGCAAAATCGTATTTTACCGGATCATCGGCGTCAAGCCGCCTCAGGTTTTCGGTCAGCTCGACAGCCGTCTTCCAGTTGACCTTCTCTGAAAGGATCAACCCCAGACGCCGTGCTACACGCTCGACATGCACGTCGCACGGACAGACCAGGTCCCTGGGGCTTATCCTGTGCCATATTCCAAAATCAACGCCCGCCCCATCCTTGCGTACCATCCACCTCAGAAACATGTTTAGGCGCTTGCAGGCCGAATTCTGCAGCGGCGAACTGATGTGTTTCCGTGTGCGGATAGGAAAATCCGTTAGGGAAAAGAAATACGATTTAAAAGCGTTTAGACTGTCCTCCATCATAAATCCGGCACCTGCAGACTCCGACAGCAGAAACGCATCCTCAAGCGAGTTAAAGTGGGTATAATGGTGCCGTAGGAACGCTACAAAGTAGAGCAGGTCGGTGTCGTTAAACGTCCGGTGTTTGAACCCCAGCAATTGCTTCAAGTCTGTTTCCCGGTGCGCTGAAATAAAGTCCCACGGCCGCCCGTCAAAGCGCTGGATCAGCTCATTGCATTTACTAATAATCGTTTTACGTTGTCCCCATGCCAGTACAGCCGCAAAAAAGCCCATAATCTCGATATCCTGCTTTGTCTGAAATTGGTGCGGAATCGATATGGGGTCGTTAGCAATGAAATCAGGCCGGTTAAATAGTTCAACCTTCTTGTCAAGAAATTCTTTAATATCAACGTCTGTCATATCGTTCGTTATGTCCTTAGGCGTAGGCCGCACCGCGCCGACACGCAACGGAAGTTTGCTGCAAACCTGCCGGCTTCCATAGCGTGCGCCGGGTTTGAAGCTTATTGCCCGCCGTGCTGGGCGCTAAATATACCTATTTCTTAAAAACGCAGCAATTTTTATGGTACCTTTGCAGGAAAGTATATATGATGCCCGACAATTCCATACCCCGAAAAACGCTACATCCACGGAATATTCATCTCGCCGGATACGATTTCAAAAAACTCACAAAAGTAAATCCCGCACTCCGCGACTATATGATCACCACACCGGACGGAAGGGAGTCTGTCGACTTTTCTCATCCTTCGGCCGTGCTCCAGCTGAACAAAAGCCTGCTCTCTGCTTACTACAACGTCGCAAACTGGTCTGTTATGAAAAATGGACTGTGTCCGCCGATTCCGGGCAGAGCCGATTACATACACTACCTATCAGACCTTCTGACCACGGCGCCTACGGCAAATCGACGCGGGGCAGACGGCACACGTGTCCTCGATATCGGAACAGGTTCATCCTGCATCTATCCGATTCTTGGACAGCGCATTTACCAATGGAAATTTGTCGGAACGGACATCGATCAGGCCGCATTAAACCATGCGCAGGCCACTTTAAAGGCAAACAGCGGATTGAAAAGGGATATCGAGCTCCGCCTTCAGCCTCATCCTTCACATATTTTTGACGGCGTCATCCAGCCGGAAGAATACTTTGACGCAGTGATGTGTAATCCGCCTTTCTTCCGGTCCAGAGAACATAATTGGCAGAAAACCACGAAAAAATTCAACAACCTGAATCGCGATCAGGATAAGCTGCCGGTACAGAATTTCGGAGGACATCCCAACGAGCTTTGGTGTGAAGGCGGAGAAAGGCAATTTGTACGCACGATGATCTATGAAAGCATGGATTACAGTGAGCAGCTAGGCTGGATCACCTCCCTTATAGCTGATAAAGACAATGTAAAGCCGTTGGTGGCTATACTGGAATACCATCAGGCGCCGGACATAAAGGTGATTCCGATGGCACATGGCAACAAAGCTATCCGTATCCTGGCCTGGCGCTGGCACCGGTAAAAGCAAAAAGAAAGCCAGCCAAAGACGCCTTGAATATCCGCGGTTGGTAAGCACTGCTGGCCAGCCCGCCGCGACAGGGCCGTGGGCGAACCGCCATCCCCAAAAACGCGCGTCGGCGCGAGTAGCGTAGCAACGATAAACCACATGGGATCTGCACACCGGCGTGCACCGATGCATATCCCACGCTACCTATACATTTCGCAGAAGCTCGGCCCTTCGGCTCCCGTGTCAGACAGGAGGAGCCGAAGGAACGATAGCTAATGTTTGATGATATCTTCTATCTCGTGTACAATCTGCTGTGCAATAGTGTCGGCCCTCTCCTGCGTCGGTGCCTCGGAATAGATGCGGATAATAGGTTCAGTGTTCGACTTCCGCAGATGTACCCATTCTTCAGCAAAATCGATCTTCAACCCGTCAATCGTCGTGCACCGTTCATGCGCATACTTCTCACCCATCTTTTGCAAAAGCGCATCGATGTCCAACGAAGGTGTCAGCGTAATCTTGTTCTTCGACATGTAATACGCCGGCAGTTCGGCCCGATAGGCGGACACGGGTTTGCCAAGTTTTGCTAAATGACTTAAGAATATGGCTACACCGACCAATGCATCGCGTCCATAGTGGGAATCCGGATAAATCACTCCACCGTTTCCTTCTCCGCCGATGACCGCGTTAACCTCTTTCATCTTAGCGACCACATTCACTTCTCCTACCGCTGCGGCAAAGTATTCTCCCCCGTGTTTTTCCGTAACATCCCTAAGTGCCCGTGTCGACGACAGGTTAGAGACGGTGTTCCCTTTCGTGCGGGCCAAAATGTAGTCGGCCACGGCAACTAAGGTATACTCCTCTCCAAACAGTTCGCCGTCCTCCATCATGAATACCAGACGGTCTACATCGGGGTCTACAGCTATGCCAAGATCAGCCCCGTTGTCGACCACCGCTCTGGACAAGTCGGTCAGATGTTCTTTCAGGGGCTCGGGGTTATGCGGGAAGTGTCCGTCAGGCTCACAATTGATCTTATAGATCGTTTTAACACCAAGAGCCTCGAGAAGGGCCGGTATAAAAATGCCGCCTGTGCTATTAACAGCATCTACGGCAATTTTAAAGTTCGCACCGCGAATAGCGTCCACATCGACCAGCGGCAGGTCCAGGACAGCCTCTATATGCTTTTGCAGGTAGCTATCGTCCAGACGCTCCCCGCCGAGTTCCTGTACCTCGGCAAAGTCAAAACCCAGGCTCTCGCCCAGCGCTAACACCTGTTTTCCTTCTTCATCACTGATGAACTCGCCCTGGCTATTCAAAAGCTTTAACGCATTCCATTGCCCCGGATTATGGGATGCAGTCAGTATAATACCTCCCGCAGCTTTCTCCATCGGCACAGCCAGCTCTACCGTAGGCGTCGTGGATAAACCAAGATTAACGACGTCCGCTCCGATGCTTTGCAGCGTGCCTATTACTAAATTACTTACCATTCCGCCCGACAAACGGGCATCTCTGCCGACCACGATTTTATTATTGCCCGTTTTCTGCAAAAGAATTTTTCCGAATGCGGCCGTAAATTTCACGATGTCCACGGGCGTAAGTGCCTCGCCTGGTTTACCACCAATTGTACCCCTGATACCTGATATCGATTTAATAAGTGTCATATTCAACAGTTTGATGCGTAAAAATAGACTTATCTTCTAAATTATCATACAAAACTTTCACTTTTACGGTTCTATGCCGTACATTTGCCGCAACATTGTGTCGTCTAATTCACACGTATAAATGTTGCTAATTATTCTTTACTTTTGAGAGTAATAGATCAGATAATTTATGTTAAATCAACTCATTCATTTTGACCAGGAAATATTCCTGCTCATTAACCAAGGATTAAGTAATCCTTTTTTTGATTGGTTGCTCCCTATACTGCGCAATCCATATACATGGGCGCCTTTGTACCTGTTCTTGATCATCTTTTTCATCAAGCATTACGGTAAAATGGGGATATTAATCGTTGCCTTTACGCTGGCTAACTTCGGTATCTCCGACGCCCTGTCGTCGCACCTCATCAAAAAAAATGTAAAACGTGTGCGCCCATGTAACGACTTGGTTTTTAAAAATGAAGTGAATATCCGTGTAAGGTGCGGATCAGGATTTAGCTTCACCTCATCTCATGCTACAAACCATTTCGCTATGGCGTTTTTCTGGATTGCCCTTTTTAGACGCCGTTGGAAACATACACTTTGGCTGTGCATTACGTGGGCCTCGCTCATTAGCTTTTCACAGATCTATGTTGGCGTGCATTATCCCGTCGATATTATCTGCGGCGCCCTTCTCGGCATATTGATCGGTACCGGTGTAGGCTACCTATTCAAACGTTTCTTTCCCGACTTTTTTACCCCTAACCCTACTTCAGCAGCACAAACAGCATGAGTTCCATCTTAATCGTCAGCATATTATTCATATCAGCATTCGTGAGTGGGCTTGCTGTCTTCTTCGTCAAACGGGACAATACAAGTTTACTGAAACTTATACTTTCCTTTAGTGGCGCTTACCTCTTTGGTATCACGGTCTTACACCTCATCCCTCACGTTTATCTGACCGCGACAACCAGTCCGGAAATCATCGGCCTGTATGTGCTGGGAGGCTTCCTGTTTCAACTGATCCTGGAGCAGTTCTCGCAGGGTATAGAACACGGACACATTCACCGGCACGATCATGGTGTTTTCCCGCTTGGGATCATGGTCAGCCTATGCCTGCACGCCTTCTTGGAGGGGATGCCGCTTGCCGCCGGCCACCAGTCCGAGCTCGTATTCGGTATTGCCATCCATCACATCCCCGCAGCTTTTGCGTTGGGTAGCCTCCTTCTGAATACCCATTTGTCAAAAACAAAAATATCCACGTTCATCCTCCTATTCGCGGCCATGACGCCACTGGGCTTCCTGACAAGCAAGGGCATTTCCGAAGGAGAGATGGGCAACATAGCTCAATATTTTGATAAGATAATGGCTATCGTCATTGGTATCTTCCTGCACATCTCCACGACAATACTATTTGAGTCGGGTTCCGCAGACCACCACAAGTTCAATAAGAAAAAAATGATAGCCGTGCTTTTAGGTATTTTGGTTTCGCTGGCTAACTTTTTGTTTGACGGGCATGGACATCACCATGGGGAGCATGGGCCCCACGAACACCACCACCACGACCATACGCACGATCATGGCGACGATCATGGGCATTGACATCTTAATAGGTCTGTTTCTCGACGAGCTCCTCGCCACGCAGCTTGTCCAGGAGCTCGCTTAACAGCGCAGCTTCTTTAGCCGATATATGTTTAGGTAATAGGTCAGCTAGCATCATATCATCTTCGATAGACTGTAAAAGGTCGAGGCCCTTTTGCGTAATAAAAAGGTCTACCGCCCGTTTGTCATCTTTGTTTTTCGTCCGCGACACTAACCCTTTCGTAACAATCCGGTCGATAAGCCGCGAAATATCCGGCGTATTGCCGATCATCCGCGAGCGTACGAGGTTGTTTGTAGACGGCCGCGGCAATTGCCCCCTTAAAATGCGGAGCACGTTAAACTGCTGTAACGTTATTCCCTTTTTTGACGCCCGCTTCTCCAATATCAGTCCCAGCCAGCTCGCCGTAAAGAGAATATTCACCGTAGCACGCTGCCAATCGCTCGAAAATTTTCTAACTTGTAATTCCTCCTCTATCTTCATTCGTGTTTTTAATTTTAAAACAAAAGTGTGACAACTTTAAACCGTAGAATCAATCTAAATTGGTTATCTTTGGCTGCACAGCGCGTATTATTCGATACGAATATATATTTATATACTATTTTTAACATATAAAATGCAAAAAAGTTTCTGTCTTCATGTATTGAAAATTGGTGAAAAAGCCACCATATCCGAGCTTAATGCACGGGAACTTCCATCTAAATTTTTTGAAATGGGGTTGTTGCCCGGAACAGTCGTGGAGGTAAAACACAAGGCCCCGTTTAACGGCCCGATAGGGCTGCACATACATAACTCAAATGTATTAATCGCTATCCGCAGATCCGAAGCCACACACATTTTAGTAGAAAGATAACATGAGAGACCCTATTATAGCCCTGTTGGGAAACCCCAACGTGGGTAAGACATCCTTATTTAATCGAATTACCAAACTACACCAACACGTAGGAAACTATCCCGGCATCACTGTAGAAAAAAGAGAAGGCAGTGTGAAGGCCAATGGGAGAAACTACAGAATAATCGACCTTCCGGGTACTTACACCTTATATCCGACCTCCCTCGATGAAGAAATCGTTTACAATGCACTCGCCGATAAACATAATCCGGTGCATCCCGATCTCGTCATCGTGGTCTCTGAACCTAACAACATAAAACGTTCCGTTGTCCTCTACCAGCAGGCACGCGAACTTGGAGTTCCTGCCCTATTCGTCATTAACATGATAGATGAGGTCAATGAAAAAGGGCTGGAAATCGATTACGCCAAGCTGGAAGGCTACCTGCAGACCAGGGTGCTTACGACAGACGCCCGCAACGGCAGGGGTATCCAGAAAGTGATAGAAGCATTTGACGAACGTCCCGGACACTTTTTAGGTAAATTTAAAGTGGACGAAAAGTACACCGAGGCGCTCGAAGAGGCAAAAAGAGCTTTCCCGCTTAACACCGAATACCAGACATGGCAGTTCCTGGCGCAGAACCATGTTTCATTTTTGCGCGATGAAGATCGCCAGAAAATAAGAGCCATACGCGAAAAGTATAGCCTCCGCCCTAACGAACTTCAACAGGCTGAAGCTATCGAAAGAAATACAAACATCGAAAAAGACATTAAAGAGATTGTCTTCCTTGCCGAAAATAGGCATCTTACAAAAACCAACCGGATCGACAGGCTGCTGCTACATCCCTTCTGGGGCTATGCGATTTTCTTCGCCATATTGTTCGTGACATTTCAGTTGGTATTCACGCTTTCCGCTCCGATAATGGACTGGATCGATGAACATTTTTCAGCCCTTATCGATTATACAGCATCCATACTTCCAGAAGGGCCTATATCCAATCTGATCACCCAGGGAATAATGGCCGGCATCGGAGGGATCATCATCTTCGTCCCGCAAATCGCCATCTTGTTCCTGCTCATATCGCTAATGGAAGAAACAGGTTACATGAGCAGGGTCGTGTTCCTGATGGACCGATGGTTGCGTCCTTATGGACTGAATGGAAAGTCTGTTATTCCACTTATGTCTGGCGTAGGCTGTGCCGTCCCCGCGATTATGGCTGCCCGTAACATAGAAAACACGAAGGAGCGGCTGGTTACGATGCTGGTCACACCTTTTATGACCTGCGCCGCACGGCTTCCTATATACATTGTCCTGATTGCCCTCGTAATACCGGACGACACCTTTTTAGGATTTGGCTTACAAGGGATCGTACTGAACGTACTCTATATACTCGGGGTGTTGGCAGCACTGCTTTCAGCGTGGGTTTTGAGCAAAATAGTGAAAAGCCAGCACAAATCTTTCCTGATTTTCGAGCTGCCTTCCTACAAGACACCGGACTGGCGGAACGTGGGGACAAACGTGTGGGACAAAACTTCGGGCTTCCTCTTCGGCGCAGGAAAAATTATCCTCGCTATGGCTGTGATATTATGGGTGCTCGGAAGCTTTGGGCCAAACGATAAGTTCAGTAACGCAGATCAATACGTTATGGAAGCGAATCCGGGTCTGTCCGAAGAAGAACTGGAGGAGGAAGTGGCTTCCTTCCAGCTCGAACACTCCTTCCTCGGCTACATCGGAATGGGGATCGAACCACTCGTGAAACCGCTCGGATACGACTGGAAAATGGGGATCGGACTGGTCTCTTCGTTTGCGGCGCGGGAAGTGTTTGTCGCCACAATGGCGACCGTCTACAGCCTCGGAGAAGATGTAGATATCGAGGATGAAGACCAGAAGACGACACTCCTCGGCAAGATGAAGTCCGAAATCAATAGAAATACCGGACAGCCCGCTTATAATCTGGCGTCAGGCATCTCGCTATTACTGTTTTACGCCTTCGCCATGCAGTGCATGAGTACCATTGCCATCATGAAAAGAGAAACAGGATCCTGGAAATGGACGCTAATCCAGACCGGTATGATGACCGGTATGGCCTACGTAGTGGCGTTCATAGCGTATCAACTTATTAAATAAGACAACGATGGAGGTAACAATTCAATATATTATCATTGCCGCTATTTTTATCGCAGCTCTATATTATTTGGCAAAACTTCTCCTGCCTGGTAAAAGTAAGGCAGGAGGATGTTCAAAAGGATGTAGCTGCGGCACACCTTCCGCCCTGCAGGATAGCGTTAAACATTAAATAAGATTGCCGGGAAGTGGGAAGTGAGAAATATCACCCGTTTAACTACGCGGTATTCTTCACAGCTTTACCTCTTCACGACCTTACGAATCAACAACTTTACGCCTTTAGCCAGCAGCTATCTGCCATTAGGCCATGAGATTGCTTCGTCGTACGAGGACTTCGACAGAGCCTGTACTGAGCCTGCCGAAGTGCTCAGCCTGACATTGTCATCCAGCCTGTCGAAGGATAGACAATGGAAGGAGGAGCTAGTACGGAGAAGTGAGAAGAGTTAGATGAAGTCAGAAGGTTAGATTGCTTCATCGTCGTCCCTCCTCCTCGCAATAACGCTTTTTACGCTTTTATTCGACCCTGTCGGGGTCGTGCAATTGATGCACGGTTTTGTATCGGGATATGCCCCCTGTGGGGTCAATCGTTGCTTATGAGTATACGACTTCACGACTTTACAAATCAAAACTTTACGGCTTATAGCCATCAGCGATCTGCCATTAGCCGTTCCCTTCCAGCTTCGCTTCACTAGGGATGAAGTAGTTTTCGGTTCATCCTAGGAGCTCGGGCCTTTACATCTTTACGAATCAACAACTTTACGGCTTATAGCCACTTGCCATCTGCCATCTGCTATCAGCCTCTCACTTTACGACTTCACCGCTACCCTATGTCAAGGCAGCCCTGTGCGGGGGAAAAGACAGGCATCGGTTCGACTGCGTCAGCGGGCCGCCATAATAGCCATGAAGAACCGCTCGTTGTCTGAACGAAGTGAGTTTGGAACGGTTTAGGCTATGATAAGGCACGGTAGCATCAAGAACCGCGGCCGGAGGACCTTGTTTACTTGGGTCCTTCCAAGTAAAATCCCCGCCTTGGGTTAAGGGGCTATAAAGATGTGAGAACTCAAATATTAGTAGTTAGATTTGAGTAGTGAGAAGTGAGAAAGTTAGATGGAGTTAGAGGGCTAAGGATGATCACCATAGGAGTTCGGGCTTTACATCTTTACGAATCAACAACTTTACGGCTTATAGCCATTAGCCATCTGCTATCTGCTATCAGCCATCTGCCAATTTACAAACTCAAACAACGACACTCCACACTCTTTTTTGTACAAAACCACGGATAATACATCGGTTTTATTATTTTTACTGCATGAACACGTACAGACCGACCACGCTTTTCTTTTTCTTTCCATGCGACAGAGAATAGGTAACCATCAAAAGCTGGCGGTGGACGCCCAAACTTCAGCTCCTTGGCTTCTGTCGCGAATGGTGCACACAACTGCCCAACCGATGGGAGTTTGTCGTGTAAAATGACAGAATATCGAGGCTGTAAAATAACAAACTAATCATACACAACGTCTTGGAAACAAATTCTACAGAAAACAAAAAGCTAAAACGAGGACTGAGCAACAGACATATACAGCTTATCGCACTGGGTGGCGCCATCGGTACCGGACTATTTCTAGGTATCGGACAGGCCGCCGTCCTCGCCGGCCCCTCTGTCATCCTGGGGTATGCCATCGCCGGAATCATCGCCTTCTTCATCATGCGGCAGCTCGGCGAGATGGTTGTACACGAACCTGTATCCGGAAGCTTCAGCTACTTTGCCAACCGCTATTGGGGCACGTTCGCCGGATATGCCTCAGGCTGGAACTACTGGGTTTTATACCTTTTGGTCAGCATGGCCGAGCTGACGGCAATCGGTCATTACGTACAGTTCTGGTGGCCTGAAATCCCGTTGTGGGTGTCCAGTCTGTTTTTCTTCGTCATGATTAACGTCCTAAATCTCGCCTCGGTCAAGGTTTACGGAGAAACGGAATTTTGGTTTTCCATCATCAAGGTTGTTGCCATTATCGCCATGATATTGTTTGGCACCTACCTTCTACTTAGCGGCAACGCCGGCGAGCAGGCATCAATAAACAATTTGACGAACGACGGCGGCTTCTTCTCCAAAGGATGGCTTACCATGGAAAACGGCGCGTACCAAGGGCTCCTTGCGGCACTGGTTATGATTATGTTTTCTTTCGGCGGCCTGGAGCTGGTCGGTATTACTGCCGCTGAAGCGGAAAACCCAGAGAGAAACATCCCCAAGGCTACAAATCAAGTTCTTTGGCGCATTCTGATCTTTTATATCGGTTCGTTAATCATCTTATTTTCGCTCATGCCCTGGCGGCAGATTACCCCGGAAACAAGCCCGTTTGTAGAAGTGTTTGCAAGCCTAAAGGGTATGCAGTTCCAACTTTTCGGCACGACCTACTACTTCACCAATATAATAGCAAATGCACTCAATCTGATTGTACTGACGGCAGCACTATCGGTCTATAACAGCTGTGTATACAGCAACTCCCGCATGCTCTACGGATTGGCAGAACAGGGTAACGCCCCGCGCTTTCTTACGAAATTAAACAAGAACCACTCACCGATCAATGCCATTCTCGTATCGGCTGGACTAGTCGCACTATGTATTGTGATCAACAAGATCATTCCAGATAAGGCGCTTGAAGTCTTAATGAGCCTCGTCGTTTCCTCACTGGTGATCAATTGGATTATGATAAGCCTCACACACATGTTCTTCAAAAAGAAGATTAATGGGCAAGGTGCCGTATCAAAATTTCCGACGCTGTTATTTCCGTTCAGCAATTACATATGCCTGATTTTCCTTCTGGGGGTATTAATCATGATGTGGTTTACCGGCTTGAAAATTTCGGTCGAACTCATCCCAATCTGGCTTATACTTTTATACATCAGCTATTTAGTTGTACAGCGTCAGAAAGCGAAGTAACAAAAAACGGATAGGCACTTTCTTAAAAAATGCCTATCCGTTTGTATCTCCGCTTGCATAGTATTTCCCCCTGATACACTCTACTCCTCGTCGTAGTTCCAAGACTGCAACTTGTCCTGCAGAATGCGGGAGATTTTATTGAAGTATCGCTTCTGCTTGAAGCCCATAACCCATTGGACGCCATGTACCGCATTCGTACAGAATATCTCGTCCGCCTGCTTCATAATCTCCGGACTGATCTGCGCCTCTACAACAGGTATACCTTCATGGGCGGCCATATCCATAACCACCCTGCGCATGACTCCCTGTACGCACCCCTCTGTCAGGGCCGGCGTGTAGAGCGTCTTGTCGTAATAGACGAAAATGTTCGATGTTAACGCTTCACAGAGATGGCCTTCCTGATTCAGCAGGAAAACCTCATCATAAGCAAACTTCTTCTTATAAAGGCCCGCCATAACATAAATTAGGGCATTGTTAGACTTCAGGTGGGACAGCCCGCTGTATGGCTTTTTAAGATCCGTATACAGATCAACAATAAGTCCCAGCTTCTTGTCCCGCAGTGATGCAGGAAGCCGGGAAACCTGGAGGCAGTAAACCGGTCTATTCGTATCAGGAGCATATAGCCCGCCTCCCGCCCGGTAGACAATAAGCCGCACACGGACAACCTGTCCGATCATGTTGTTTTTCCGGATCAGTTCTTCCGTCTTCGAACGGATAAAAAACGTGTCAAACTTGGTGTATTCATCAAACTGGAGCAGTTGCATTCCCCCTTGCAGCCGTTCAACGTGGAAGTCGAGAAAACGTATATCGCCATCCTTCCACAACATCGTTTCAAAGAGCCCATCTCCATAGCGTAGCGCCCTGTTGTCTATCGTAGCAATATGCTGGTCTTCGGCAATAATCTGCCCATCAAAATTTATAAATTGTAATGACATAAAGTTCTAATTAAGACTGCTGGTTTACGGTTGCCGAATACGACCTCCACTTTTCCAGCGCCAGTTGAAAGTCCTGCGGCAAAGGCACCTCGAAATACATCTGTTGCTTTGTCCGCGGATGAATGAAGCCCAGGGACTTCGCATGAAGCGCCTGTCGCGGCAATAGCTCAAAACAGTTTTGTACGAACTGCTTATACTTGTTGAAGACGGTCCCTTTCAGGATTTTATTCCCCCCGTAGGACTCGTCTGAAAAAAGGGGGTGCCCGATCGACTTCATGTGTGCACGGATCTGGTGCGTACGCCCCGTCTCCAATTCACATTCTATAAGTGTAACATACCCTAACCGTTCCAACACACGATAATGCGTCACCGACCATTTCCCTTTTTCCGGATCGTCGTACATCTCCATAATACGACGGTCTTTGGCATTTCTTCCAATGTATCCCGAAACTGTTCCGTTTTCAGATAAATCTCCCCACACTAACGCCACATATTTCCTATTTATTGTATGGTCGAAAAACTGCTTCGCCAACGACGTCATTGTCCGTTCGTTTTTCGCAATGACCAATAATCCCGAAGTGTCTTTATCGATACGGTGCACCAGTCCCGGCCGCCCCGTATTTCCAGGCATTGTCGGCAGCTGATGAAGATGATAGGTAAGTGCATTTACAAGCGTCCCTGTATAATTGTTGTAGCCGGGATGCACCACCATACCGGCTTCCTTATTTACCAGAAGTAGATCGTCATCTTCATAGACGATCGATAAAGGAATATCTTCCGGATAAACTTCTGTGTCCCGGGGCGGATCGGGTAAGACCATCGTGACAACGTCAAACGGCTTTATCTTATAACTGGCCTTCACGACTTTTCCGTTGACCAGTACCGTCTCCGCGTCGATTGCATTCTGAATCCGGTTTCTGGACGTATTTTCCACCCTGTTCATCAAGAACTTATCTATCCGCAATAAAGCCTGTCCTTTAGGCGCTTCTATCCTAAAGTGCTCAAAAAGCTCCCGTTCCTCCTGCTCTTGAAAATCTAAGTCGTCTACCATCTCGCAAAAGTATCGAAATCCTGCAAAATCTGCTAACTTTGAAACAAGTAATATGCTGAATTTTGATTTTTATAGTCCTGAGGAAGAAATCAGGCTTCC
The DNA here is from genome assembly GCF_008124885.1 of Sphingobacterium allocomposti. GTDB lineage: Bacteria > Bacteroidota > Bacteroidia > Sphingobacteriales > Sphingobacteriaceae > Sphingobacterium > Sphingobacterium allocomposti. Next base: position 89,283 of record NZ_VNHX01000016.1, on the reverse strand, counting down.
CCTGTACGAAAAGTACAACGTCCGTGTCTTTTTAAAGCGCGATGACCTCATACATCCCTATATTTCAGGCAACAAATGGCGGAAACTGAAATATACCCTTGAAGAAGCTTCCAGCCTAAAAAAAGAGGTGTTAGTGACATATGGAGGCCCGTGGTCCAATCATCTCCTTGCCACAGCATGCGCCGGTGCGAGATTTGGCTTTCGTACCCACGCCTTTGTTCGCGGCGAGCCTGTCGCAAATCCGGTATTGTCCATGTGTAAACTCTTCGGCATGACTGTAACATTCGTCGATCGGAAATCCTACGTCGACAAGAGAGGGTTATATGATCACCACTTCGGACAGGACGATACAGCGTACCTCGTCCAGGAAGGCGGATATGGAACGGCGGGAGCGAAAGGGTGCGCGGAAATCGTCCACGAGCTGGTCAACGTTTACGACCACTGCTTTTGTGCTGCCGGAACGGGGACAACGTTGGCCGGCCTATGTATGGGCATGAATCAACTCGGTATTCCAACTTCGCTACACGGCGTCCCCGTTCTCAAAGGCGGGCAGTTTATCCTCGAAGAGGTAGCTTCCCTAGGCGTAGACACTGCCCGTATAAAGCTTCATCTCGATTATCATTTTGGTGGTTACGCGAAGACGAAGCCCGAACTGCTCGCGTTCGTCCGCAGCTATGTACAACAAACGGGCGTCATGATAGAACCTACCTATACCGGCAAGCTGTTTTATGCGATCCACGACCTAATGGAAAAAGGACAGTTGGCACCAGGGGCGAAAGTGCTTATCATACATACGGGCGGGCTCACGGGATTGCTCGGTATGTTAGACAGGTTTTGACGATAATCCCGCTTACCCCTCACGCAAAGATCAGTTCACCAAAAAAAGCCGGCAGGTGGAAGTTCGGCGTCGGAAAATCAACCCTACTCCAGGACAGAAAGTGCGGCCCGGGCAGCTTGTCGCCGCATTTGTAAAAGTTTCCATGAGCTTTCCGGCCCGAGAACGTGTCGATGCCGCTTTCGACAAACACGTCCACAGGCACGCACCATACCGTCGCCCAGCACTTTTCCTTGCCGCTGTTAATCACCGATGTCACGGTCTGCACCGACTCTATCTGCTCCGCACTTAAGCGTGCACGTTCGGACTTTGCTTCCGGCCCGTAACCGATTAAACCGGTTCCCAGCACGTTAAACTCCAGGTTGTAATACGTACTCCGACCGTCAAAAGAAAGAAACAGTTCCACACAGCTGTCCTCCCATACCGCTTCGTTTGGACGAACATATGTAGCCTTTATAAAATCCTCGCGCACCACGTAGTGGACAAACAGAACGTCGCCAGCGTGCGCTAGCTGAAAACGGACATCCGGCTTATATGGAAATTGTTCCGACCAATTCGCGTGGGACAGCTGCTGCCAAGGCAATTCCTCCATCTGCTTCTGAAGAGCTGCGTAGCCAAAGACGGTTAAATCCATATCAATCCGCGGTACAAAAAGTTTGTCCATTTCCATTTGTTATCAGTTATTTATGCGCAAATACTCTCTTTCAAAATCGACGTTAAGTGTTGGCGATGAAGCTCCATTTCCCTGACCAGTTTTAGCTGGGCATGTGTTCTCACCAGGTTGTGCGTCGGATAGTTTGTTTTATAATATTTGTCTCCGTTAATGTAGTCTGTTAAGAACCTTACCCCTTGCATAAAAGGCAGTAAATATACACCATGGATAAGCGAATCAATCTCGCTGTCCGTAAGAAAATCTTTCGCCGCGCTGATGTAACCCTCCGTGTAAGCGCGGAAAAGCGGGATGTTCAGGCCAATCTTCGACAGGTCGGCCTCGTCTTCGGCTGCAGAATTGATTATCGTTCGGATAGCATCCCCGAAGTCATAAGCGACATACCCCGGCATGACAGTGTCCAGGTCAATGACGCACTGTACCCGGTCATCCTGATCCAACAGTACATTGTTGAATTTGGTGTCGTTGTGTGTAATACGTAGCGGTAGCTCACCACGGGAGCCCATGACCAGAACCGTACGCATATCTTCCTCGCGCTCGAAAATATAACCAAGCACGTCCTCAACCTCCTTAACACGGCCGCAGCCGTCCGCGTCGATAGCCTCACGCAGATTCCTCATTCTAAAGTCCAGATCGTGAAAGTGCGGCAAAATTTCGACTAGCCGCGAAGCGTCGAGGTCAGCCAGCAATTTCTGAAAATTGCCGAACGCCTGCCCTCCCGAATAAGCCTGAGCCGGCGTCTCTACAATATCATAGCTCCGCGTTCCTTCCAATAGAATGAACATCCGCCAGTACCCCTCCTCCGTGTTTCCATAATAAAGCTCCCCCCTATGTGTCGGCACCAACGTTAGTGTCTTTCTCTCGATGTCTGCTTCCCCCAAATCGGCTAACCGTTGCTTAAGATGGGTCAATACAATCTCTGTATTGGCCATCAGCCCCTCCACATCGGTGAAAATATGGTTGTTGATACGTTGCAATAAATAGCTTTTACCCCCTACCTTGTCCGTCCTTACGCAAAATGTATCATTAATATGTCCCGATCCGAAACGTTCCACACTCAGGATGTTCCCTTCGATGTTAAAACGTCCGGCAAATCTCTCAATACTACTATTTTTAAAGTCAAACATTATAAAATTTCAAGTGTCACATAATTATGCAATTCGTTTTGCAATATCACCAAATATTTTAAAAAACGAAAACACCGACCGCAAACAAACGTTTGCATGTTTTGTGAAGTTGTTTTTTCAGCGCCCCCCCCGTAAAGTACCTTCGAAAGACGATATAGTACGCTTTTTTCGAAGACCGTATCGCCGCTAACGATTTAATTTGTATTTTAGGGTTTTAAACGCATTATATGCTCACGGAGATTTTAATCATCCTTACCTTAATTATACTAAATGGAGTGCTTTCGGCTTCTGAAATCGCTATTGTTTCCAGCAGGAAGGCCCGTCTACAAGCTGCAGCAGAAAAAAATAACAAATCGGCTAAAATTGCACTGTCGTTGAAAGAAAATCCGAACCGGTTCTTGTCTACCGTCCAGATCGGTATTACACTGATCGGTATTCTTACCGGTTTCTTCAGTGGAGGCAGTATCTCATCCTACCTTGCCGAAAGCTTCGGCAGCATCCCCTTTTTAGCACCCTACAGCCAACAGCTTTCCATCATCCTGGTAGTGTTGGTCATTACATACCTCTCTCTGGTGGTAGGCGAGCTGGTACCAAAACGTATCGGTATGGCCATCCCTGAGCGCTACGCTTCATTGATTGCAGCGCCGATGCAGCTGTTAAGCCGTATTGTGAGGCCGTTCGTCTGGTTGCTGAGCGTCTCCACCGACCTCCTCGTCCGGCTGCTGAACATAAAGGTATCCAAGAATACGGTGACCGAAGAAGAAATAAAAGCGCTGGTGGATGAAGGTGTGGATAGCGGCGTCATCGAAAATTTCGAGCACGATTTCGTCGACCGTCTCCTGGTGCTGGGCGATAAACGTGCGATTAACCTCATGGTACACCGATCCAACATCGACTGCCTGGATCTTCAGAACAGCTTCGAGGACAACAAGGTCATTATCCGTCGGTCAGAACACACCGAACTGCCTGTTATCGATGGCAGCTTTGATCGCGTACGAGGTGTTATACATGTCAAAACCTTCTTAAAAAAATACATTGACGACCAGCCCATACAACTCGAGGAACTAATCGAGCCGATGCCGTTTGTCAACGAAAATACGTATGCCTACAGCGTCTTAAAGGTATTCAAAAACGCAAAGGCACAGCTGGCGGTCGTCATCGACGAATACGGTATCCCCCAGGGCATCGTGTCGATAAAAGACATTGTGAAAACGCTGTTCGGCGATATTGAAAACGGGGAAGACCAGTCGGAGCCCCAAATCCGCAAACGGGAAGATGGTTCACATATCATTGACGGCCGTACACAGCTCAGCGACTTTCTCGAATATTTTCAGATTTACCTGAATGAAGACGAAGAAGAAGACCTGGGCAATGTCACGACCCTTGGGGGACTTGTCTTCCTGACCTTAGATCACGTTCCCGAAGAAGGCGAAGCCATCAACTTTAAAAACTATAGATTGGAGGTCATCGACATGGACGGCCATCGTATCGACAAGGTGCTGCTAACGAAACTACCGGCTCCCACGAACGGTGCCGGCGAAAATGAAGATTGACAAACAGCCTCCCCTCAGACATAAGCGTCGACGACCTCGGTTAACTGTTGCAGCGGCAATACTCCGCTCTGCCTCCAGACCTGCTCACCATTTCGGTACAGAATCATAGTGGGCACGCCCTGCACGCGATAGCGGGCTGCCAGGTCGTTGTTTTTGTCCACATCAATTTTGACAATCGATATGGCGTCGCCATAATGGTCTTTCAGGTCTTTCAATATTGGCCCCAACATCTGACAAGGGCCACACCATGTGGCGGAAAAGTCCACAAGCACCAACGGGTGCTGATTGATAATATCGTTAAAAGTTGCCATACGGTAAAGATAACACTATTTAGGGAGAATAGTTTGGGGATGCATCATAAGGAACTGCTAGCCCCTCGAGCTCCTCAATACTTCCTTTGAACATATTCACATCTACGTTTCCCTCTATACCGCGGACATAGCCGTGTTCTGTAAATTGCCAGAAATCCCAGTGTTTCTTCGGCTTGTCTACCCAGAAATTGTAGTTGGCGATCCATAAAACGTAATCGGAGAACTCCTTTTCCAGAAAATCGGTAAAGTAGCTATCTCCCGAATACAGAATCGGCCGGATTCCGTAGTGGTTCTCTACAGCCTCCAACCACCGCCGCAGGCCCACCTTGAGCGAATCCATAGGTTGCTTCTTCGGCCGCTCCTCGATATCTAAGACAGGTGGCAGATCTCCGGGCTTCAGCCGCACGGTCCGGATAAAATTCGCAGCTTGTCGTATGGAGTTTTCGTTCGGACGGAAATAATGGTATGCGCCGCGGAGCTTCGCGCGGCTAGCGGCCGCTTCCCAGTTTTCGGCATAACGTTTGTCCTTCGCCCTCTCGCCCATTGTTGCGCGGATAAAGACGAAATCTACGGCAACCTGATCGTGGATGGTATTAACCTCAATCCACCGTATCCGCCCTTGATATTGCGAGATGTCTATACCATAAACGTACTCATCAAACTTTCCCATCAGTTCCAGATTCCGTCGGTCATGCTCATTCGCACTATACTGCTCGACAGGCTGTTCACCATATATCCATCGCTTAACCGCGTAAGGAAGATCTGTCCTCGTGACGACAAGACCGATCAACAACACCAACAGCACCGGAATTAAAATGCTCAACGCCAAAAGACGCCTCCGCTCTATGTCTCCCTTTTGCGTCTTTCTCTTGACGGCCCGCTTGTTTTTTGCCATATTGCGGTGAAAATAGCAGAAATATTATTCATAGACAATATTAAATAAAAACCTAGCAATGCTCGTATACAATTCAAAGGAGTGGTTTACTTCCACCATGTTTTTTCACCGTACAGATACCTTCCGTAGGCTCCTACCCTTTATTCTGATTATGGCCCTATATTCGTGGGCTATTGCCTACTGGGAGCTGGAATATTTAAAGCTCTCGGAGAAAAGCTGGATAAAGAATATCACGATTGTGCACAGCCTGCTGGGGTTCGTCCTTTCCCTTTTGCTGGTCTTTCGCACAAATACCGCCTACGACCGTTGGTGGGAAGCGCGGAAGCAATGGGGAACACTCACGAATATATCGCGGACCTTGGCCTACAAACTGAATAGCTTCCTGGACGCCGATGACAAAGTATCGCGAAATTTTTATAGGAAGGCCCTGCCTTTATATGCAGATACTCTTTTTAATTTTCTACGTTCCGACTATACAAAATTCATGTTAGACGAAAAAGAACATCCCGAACTGGCAGATCTTGACGAGAAGAAGCACGGTCCGAACCAGATAGCGTCGCTTATTTTTAAGAAAACCAACAATCTTTATAAGAACGGACAACTTTCCGGCGAACAGTTCATCATTATCAACGACGAATTGCAGAACCTAACCAATGTATGTGGTGCGTGCGAACGGATAAAAAACACCCCTATACCGTTGAGTTATAGCTCATTTATAAAGAAGTTCATCATCATCTATTCAGTTACTTTGCCGGTAGGCTATGTCTTTTCCATGGGATATTTTGTTATCGCCGCCGTGCCATTTATCTTTTACGTGCTGGCCTCCCTGGAGCTCATCGGCGAGTCTATCGAAGAACCGTTCGGCACGGATACGGACGACCTTCCGATAGATAAGATCTCTTCTAATATCAAAAAGCATGTAAAAGAGTTGATTTTACCATAATGCAGGCACAAAAGAAAACGAAAATAATTTCTCTCATTTTCAAGGACTAAAAGGGCAAAGCAAAAATAAGTTTTGCAGAAAAGGTCAGAATTTCTACTTTTGTCGCGGAGAGTTGGCAGAGTGGTCGAATGCGGCGGTCTTGAAAACCGTTAACTGTCACAGGTTCGGGGGTTCGAATCCCTCACTCTCCGCAGAAAAATCCCTTATCGAAAGATGAGGGATTTTTTGGTTTACAGCGGTCAGGATTCGAACCGAAGGGCCCGGCGGGGTTCGATCCGAAGGAGGTTCAGGGACAAGCCGGGGGAACAGGCGGCTGAACCAATCCCTCACTCTCCGCAGAAAAATCCCTTATCGAAAGATGAGGGATTTTTTGGTTTACAGCGGTCAAGATTCGAACCGAAGGGCCCGGCAGGGTTCGATCCGAAGGAGGTTCAGGGACAAGCCGGGGAACAGGCGGCTGAACCAATATGCCACTTTAATCTGAAGTTATTACCTTTGAGGAAAAGGAGCTACTTTAGGCTACGTAATTTAAAGCGTCCAAGCCGAGCTGCTAAACAAATACGTATACCAATGCAGGACAACAAATTGATTACGAACATCATAGAACAGTTCCTTGACCTACAACAAGGCGAGCGCTGGCTAGATGAAAACTTTAGGAAGAAAACCGCCGATCTAGACGAGAATCAAGTCTTTGAAAGACCCTTGCCCGAGTTACATAGCGTCGCCGAACTGATCTCCCACATCTTAGTTTGGCGACTTGAAAGCATCCGTAAAATACAGAATTCAGCGGGCGATTTATCCGCTGACAGCTCGGAAAGCTGGAAAACGAACGAACAATTAAGAGAAATTGGCTGGCGACGCCTAAGATCCGAATTCTATAAGAGCACAGATATGCTAGTCAATATATTGAAGGAACAGGAGGATACGTTCCTAGAAAGAATATCCAATGACGGCTATAGCTTTAAACAATTGGTGGAAGGACTGATCCATCACGATCTCTATCATCTAGGCCAGATTGGCATAACGATTAAGTTCTTAAATAGAAAGAAATAGTCTGAACTAATGCCGTGCCATGAATTCACACTAAAATTCCATCCACATCCATACAACAAAAAAGCGTTCAGGTATACCGAACGCTTTCATAGGTAGAGGTAGATAAAGTCTATTTAATAAGTCCGTTCTTGACGGCCAGCTTAATTAACGCAGCAGAATTCTTTACCCCCGTTTTATCAATCAGATTCTGGCGGTGCCCTTCCACGGTGCGTTTACTTAGAAAGAGCTTGTCTGCTATTTCCACATTGGTATACCCTTCACTAATCAACTGCAGTACTTCAAGTTCCCGGTCCGAAATATCCAGATCGGCCATCAGCTGTTCGACATTGGTACTAGAAGAAGGGACATCATGGAGCTTATCCAGCAGCATCATGGCAATCTCTTCACATAGATAGCGCCCACCCTTCTCAACATGCTCAATGGCAAACAACAGCTCATCGTAACCTACATTCTTAACCAGGTAGCCCTTCGCTCCCTTTTCGAATGCCTGAAAGACGTGCTGGCTGCTGTTAAGCATCGAGAGCATGATAACCTTAATCCCGGGATACAACTGCTGTAGCCGCTCCACCAGCTGAATGCCATCCATGCCGGCCATACTGATGTCGGTCAGCACGATATCTGCCTCGGTACCCTTTTCCAACAACTCCATAACCTCGATACCATTGTTCGCCTCACCGACGACCGTCAAGTTGTCCTGTGAGTCAATCAGCAATTTTATTCCGTTACGAACGACAAGATGATCTTCAGCTAGAATAATCTTTATCATATATATCCTAATTAGTGTATAGTTTAATTTGTATTCTACTTCCTTTTGGTGAACTCGAAAGATCCATAGTGCCGGCATACAGCGCTATCCTATTTCTGATATTCCGAAGGCCCGTCCCGAGCCGCAAAGAATCTTCCATATCTCTGCCAAAACCCTGACCGTCGTCTTCCACGATAATGGTCAGTTCCTTTCCCGTTATACGCAGACGTAAAGAGATCTCCTTAGCTCTTGCATGCTTCAGACAGTTGTTGAAAAGTTCCTGTATCACCCGGTAGCTACAAAACTGCAGCTCCCTGCAAACCTCTGTAATACGCCTATCAATACTTGTCTTAAAACTTATCCCCGCCCTTCTGAGCCTAAAAATCATATCATCCATAGCCTGGAAAAAGCCCATGTCGCGCAATACCGTAGGCACCAGATCATTTGATATGTTACGCACATTGTATATGGTGTCGTTCAGCATCTTCTTGATCGGCATAATCTCCTCCTCATGACCGTGCTCCAGCAGAAACCGCTGTAAACTGATCCGAATGGCGTACAGCTCCTGGGCAATACTTTCATGCAATGTCACGCCAATGAACTCTCTCTCCGCCTCCTGCGTTTCTATAATCGTTTTATAATAAACCTCGTTTTCCTCTTTTGAAGCGCTGGTCGGATTGAAATCGTTTTTCAAAAACAATAAGACATAGACGTTTTCCTGACGCTCCGCATGGAAAATGCGTTTGAGATAAATAGTAACTAAACGGAAGATCTGCTTTTTACATTTTACTTTAACCAGTCGAAGAGGTTCACCGAAGGTCTCCTTTCCGCTGTCCAAAAACTCTTTGACGCGGTCTCTCTCCTCTTCTAACAAAAAGTCGAAAATTACACGGCCGTTTAGCGGAGCATCCTCCACGCACAACAGCTCGCGTACTTTATCATTATGTTGAAATGTTCTGGCCTCTTCATCCATAAACAGATAACCAAAAGGTCCGTCGTGGAAAGCCTCGTAGAAGAAACGCAGACCATTTCCATGGTTACCTGCGGATTCATCCGGAAGTAAAGGCGATAAGGACATAAGCATTGGGTTCTTATTTTCTGTGTTCATTACTTACTCTCTACGTTAGACAGCTACTGATTTATAACTCGTTTCAGATGGTCGCGGTAATAACGCTATCCTCAAATATCAAAAATCAAACCCAGAACTCGGTAAAAAATACGTAAATCAAGTATTCGACACCCGTATAAATACTAGTTTATTGTCACGTATAAATGTTAGCGGAAAAAGGGCGCTGCAACGCATCGTATTATCCGCCCGACAGCACGCTGTTCCACCGCTGCCATCCTGCTATTGCGGCAAACGCGGGATTTTTAAGGCGAAATACGTGGAAGAAACAGACAGCCACGTTGTTTCCTTATTACCGGCGTTCGACACAAAATACACATAAAAATCTGATTATAAACATAATAAAGACACGAAGTATTTTTCCTACCGCAAAACGTATTTTTCGGGTGCATTCCTCACGCCTCCTCTCGACTTCCGGCGGCCACCGGTTTTTGCATCACTTTTGTAGCCGTATTTCCGCATTAACAAACCGACGATAAACATGAATACTAAACAATTGAACTTAACCATCGAACAAAACCAGTCATTACTTAAACGCGTAGCAACCAAGTTTACCAAAAACCCTTACGAGATTGAAGAGCTGGTACAGGAAACCTTCATACGCTCGCTATCGTCCCTGGAACGGTTCATTCACCATCCGAAACTCGTGGCGTGGCTATTTGTCATCATGCGCAACGTGTACATCAACAAATACCGAAAGATCGGCAAATACCGGACCATGGAGGCGGAACTGATGTCGGGCAACCATTTCGAACAGCTCACTTATAACCGCGGCGAATCAAAATTTGTACTTCATGATATTCAATCCGCCATACGCGAGCTCCCGGAAGATAACTACAGAGCACTCACCATGTTCCTCGACGGTTTCAAATACCACGAAATTGCCGAACAGCTGCAGATTCCGGAAGGAACGGTGAAGACGAGGATACACGTCGCCCGACGAATACTCAAAAAAAAGCTCGGCGCTTATCGCAAAAAAAATTAAAAAAAGTAAACCATTCCGCTGTTGCCTTGTTCAGATAGTAGAAAAGGTTGAAAGGCCGCAAAAGGCCACAGAAGATACCGATACTTTTGATCGTCGAAAGATGAAAGGCATCTTTCGTTTAAAGAAACACAAAAGAGGCAACGATTGGATACAAAAAAGATCAAAAGTAATCGCAAGAGGGCTTGAAACATTCAAGCCCTCTTCCTTTATAGGACCATGGCAGATGGCACGATTATACGTCGTCCGCACATCGTGTTGCCCCGTAAACATCCGCGATTATGGACATGCTCCTACCCTCCACACGTTAATCTTTTACAAAGAAATCACAACGATTTCGGATTTCGGCAGTTCTTTTATAAAGCTTAAGATCATGGAAGATTACAAAGAATTATTGCAGGACCTGATCGAAATAAACAACGATCGGATAGCCGGGTACACGAAAGCGATTGAACTCTTAAGTGAGTATGGCGACGATGATCTGCGACAGGTATTCGTTCAGTACCGGTCGCAGACGCAGACCTTCGTAAGCCAGCTTACACCATTTCTGACAGAGGAAGGGGAAACGCCCACAACCTCCACCCGGACAACAGGAAAATTGTTCCGCCTCTGGATGGACATCAAAGGATCCATCAGCGGCCATGACCGCCGTAGCATATTGGAAAGCTGTGAACGTGGCGAGGATGCATTTAAAAGGACTTACGAAGAAGCCATCAGAGAGCTCGATGAGGTCCCAACATCGCTGGCTAACATCATCAGGCAGCAGGCAGAGCAGCAGTACATGGCACACAACCACATCAAGACGCTGCGGGATGCCTCTTGACAGCCGACCGTTTTATAGCATAAGCTATCCGTGCCTCCCCCACAACGGCCGTGATGTCCAGCACAAGGTACGTCGCCGTTACGGGGAGGCATCACCCTTCTGTCCTTCTCTAATACACATCAACGACCTCCATCAAGCACTGATGCACCAACACGGTGCATCAGAAAAGTATAGGCGCTCTATTTCTATTCTATGTTAGCTCGCTTAAATGGTTGCCCTTCCTCCCGTCGCTGGAATCGTAGCACCAGACACGTAAGAGGCCTCGTCAGAAGCTAAAAAAACATAAACGGGCGCCATCTCTACAGGCTGCCCTGGGCGTCCCATAGGCGTATTTTCGCCAAATCGTTCGTGCTCCGGAATAGTCGACGGAATCAGCGGCGTCCATACCGGGCCGGGCGCAACAGCATTAACTCGTATGCCGGAACCATCTTCCAGAAACGATTGTGCTAAACTGGCGGTAAAGTTCTGTATAGCGCCCTTCGTCGCCGCATAGGGCAAAAGCGACGGATTAGGGTTATAGGCATTGACCGAAGTGGTATTGATGATAGACGACCCCGGAGGCATATGAGGCTTGGCATGCTTTACAAAATAAAACATAGCACTCATATTCGTCTCAAACGTCTTGTTCCATTCCTCCGCGGTAATCTCCGTTATATCCTCATATGTCATCTGATAGGCGGCATTGTTCACCAGAATATCAATTTTTCCGAACCGTTCCACCGTTTCCTCCACTATTCTCCGGCACAGCTGCTCATCCCGTATATCGCCCCGTATCAACAACGCCTGCCGACCGGCCTCCTCAATCCACTTTTTTGTATCTTCAGCGTCTTCATCTTCGACAGCGTCCTTATAGGAAATAACGATATCGGACCCTTCGCGGGCCATCGCTATAGCTGTAGCCTTTCCGATACCTGAATCACCTCCCGTTATGATAGCGACCTTTCCCTGCAGACGGCTATTACCCCGGTACGTTTTCTCGCCATGGTCCGGCACCGGATCCATTTTCGAACTCACACCCGGCGGTTGCTGATCCTGTTTTGGAAAAGGAGGCACGGGATACATCTCTTTTGGATTTCCTTGTTTTTCGATTGTCATAATTCTCCTTATTTTTATGTATCAATAATTATTCACGTTGTATATTCCGCTCACATGCAGTCACACATCTCTACGGATGTGCCCCCAAAGGCGGAGGCTTCAGCAATCTATTCCCTCCCCGGATCCGCCTCTAATGCCCCTATAAGCGTGCACGCCACACGGGCAACTGCTGTCTCTAACTCACTCAGCCAACCATTGAACAGCGACACCGCCGATTTAGTTGCCTTTTTTTCTGACAAATTCCTTACGTGGTTATCCAAAAAGCCTAACGTTACCGTTATTGCAAGGTTCAGTAACGAAGTTGACCCCGAAGGCTATCACAAAACAGGCCGATTAACAGTGTCCATGGAGGTTGTTCATCCGTAGCCATCTTTCAAGGCATTCAGAAGCCCGCTGCATTCAATTGCCAGTTGCCTTGCTCCTCGCCGTGATGCACTTCCGGGATTTTGCTGTCGTTCCGACAGTTTTTGCACCCCATCCGCATTCCACCGACGAACCTTTCCGCCGGTTCTGCATTCTATTACTAAACAAAAAAACAACACTATGGAAAAAAATTATATACCGCCACAGGTCCAAGGTAAACAACTGGACATCTTTGAGGATAAACGCTTTCCCAGCGCCGCAGAGGCCTTTACCGCCTTCTCGCGGACCAGGGAGCGCTTGCTGGATATCAATCGGTGGCACGAATATGCCGGAGCTCCGTCAGCACAGTTTCAGCTCGTCGACCATAAGGGCGCACCCGTCGAAGGGAAGCCACAAATCGGTCATTATATACAGATCGATATTCCGGGTCCGGGCAGCCCCAGAGGACATGGATACGACTGGGTGGCCATTACACATATGACTGATCAGCCAACCGAAGGGTTTGTCCAGTTTACAGTGAGTCCATCTCCCCCACCACAGGACGACACCAACGAAGTTGCACACTTCTTCCACCAGTACGCCAGTTCGACCTTCCAGGCGGAAGTCAAAGGCGACGTACTCGCCGTGAGCTATTTCGGAAGAAACGAGCAAATCAATCTCCAGAATGAAAATATATCCGACACCATACGGAATGCCATCATCGGGCTGAGTGCCAAATTGGGTTTCTCGTATCCGCAATGGAAAAAACTTGTACAGGGCTTAATTGAAAACGACAACAACTAAAATAGGCGGTGGCAAGCGCCACCACCTATTTATTTGTAGAGAGAGAATAAAAGTTTCGTACAGTAATTAATTCATTGGCGGTGTAGGGGTAGGCTGTCCAAGTGTATCTGTACTGTCGCGACGGATAGTATCCATAGGAGCAGCTCCAGTCTCACCATCCATATAATCGTTGATTGTATCGGGTGTCTCGCCCATCGAGTCCGAATTGCTATCGCGGTTGCCTCCGCAGGCTGTCAAGGCGCCTGCCAAACCTAACATTACTGCAAAAAAGCTGATCTTTTTCATATTGATTTATTTAAGTTTTCCATTCTATCGAATTCTAAAGAATATCGAAATGACAATTCAGTAACTGAACGATACCCGACAGCTTTTGTTCACCAGGGGCGCCTTTTCACGTATTTACCGAAACCATTGTCGTATTAACAACCTGCAAAACAACAAAAAGACAGTTCCGGCCCCGCGTATAATTCAAAATATTTCAGCACATTTCTCCACAACGGAAAGTGGCCTCTTTTGTTCTTGCTGTATACATATGATACAATGAAAAGAAAACACAAAGACAAACTCCATAAGCGAAAGACATCGCAACACAGCCTGAAGCGTCAACAAAAGAAGTTCGACCGAAAAGTAAGAAAGCTCTTCTGCGTGGGCATGCGTGGGTATACCTTAAGTACGGCAACGTGACGCCCGCCACTGCGCATCGCGCCGATACCTAATTACAACCTGGGCGCGCTGACGCGTGTACGCCAATTCCCGTATTTACCCTAATACCGCCGGTCAAATACCTCTTTTCGAAACCTTCCCCACTCCCAGATGTTCTCAATAAAACAGATTGTAGATTTTAATAAGAACGTCTTATGAAAACACTTGATGCAACACTATTGAACAGCCTGGTATCACAGGACCCTTCTCCTTCCCTAAGCATCTATCTACCGGTACACAAAAATCTTTCCGAGAGTCCGCTCGACATTCTCTCTCTGAAAAACCTAATAAAGGATATCCGGACCCAAGTTGATCCATCAGAAATCCCTGCAGTGGAGACGTTGCTCGAACCCGTGGAACGGCTCCTGAACGACAAAAACTTCGCCAGAGGAAAAGCGGGAACACTCGCCATATTTTCATCGCCCGGCCTATTTGAGACCGTATTGCTGCCTGACCAATATCCCGCAGCATTTTATCTGGACGACTGCTTCTATATTGTTCCCCTGTTGGCATTCGCCGGCAGCAATACCGATTTTCATGTGTTAGCGTTAGGAAAAAACCGCGTAAGGCTCTTCGAAGGCAACCTCTGCCACTTTGAGGAAATTCCGTTGGAAGACCGCATCCCAACCACGATGGAACAGGCCTTGGGAAGCCATCTTACCGAAAACCATATACACGGGGCCACGGGCGGAGCGACAGCCATACACGGATATATGGAAATCACCGATGAAAAAGAAACAGATAACACACGCTTTTTCCGAATCATCGATCGCGAAATAGACAGTCAATTTAGCCGCGGACGCAAAATACCGCTAATACTTGCGGCACTGCCTGAAAACATCAGTCTATTCCACTCGCTCAGCAAAAACGAATGCCTCGTGCGCGAAGGCATAGCATTAAATGCTGACGGCATCGACACAACAGAGCTCCATCAACGCGCCCTGGATATTATGGAAAACATGCGGCAGGTCGTGATTGAGCGGCATCTCAATCGTTACAACATAGGCAAAAGCGAGCAGCTTGCCTCCGACGTCCTCGCGGACATTGCCGTCCACGCGATGGACGGTCGTATTGAACGCCTCTTCGTCGCTAAAGGGAAGCGTCTGCCGGGAACAGTGTCGATCGAAGACCGGACGCTGACGCCTGACCCGAACGGCCACGGCGACATCATCAACAAAATTGCGTGGCTAACATACAAGAACGGCGGCACCATACACGCCCTCGATAACGCAGAGGGCGCTTTCCCCGAGGGTATCGGCGCGTTAAACCGTTTTTAGGCCCTCGCCCAAACATCGCCAATTGAACAAAATCCAAACTTTTGTTCAATTGGCTTGTTCTGTTAATACCTATTAACGAAAGCAGCGCCGCCTAAACCGCTGCTTATGGTTGTATTTTTCAAAACGTATGCGTAATAACAGAACTATAATTATTTCCAATCGATTACCTGTCCGAATCGAACGCCGCGACCACGAGTTGCACTTTATTCCCAGCGAAGGAGGACTAGCTACTGGCCTTGGCTCCATCTATCAGCAAGAAGGCAATATATGGGTAGGATGGCCCGGTTTTGTTCCCGAAAACGAAGAAGAAGAGACGCTCGTACGCGAAAAGCTCGCCGATCTTAACCTCATTCCTGTGTTTCTCACCGAAGAAGAATTACAGGGATACTACGAGGGTTTCTCTAATGAGGTGCTTTGGCCGATATTCCACTACCGCCTCTCCTATGCCGTTTACAATACAGAAAACTGGCTGACGTATAAATCCGTAAACCAGAAGTTTGCCTCGGTCGTCCAGCAACAGCACATCGACGAAAAAGACGAAGTGTGGATTCACGACTACCAACTGATGCTGCTTCCTGAACTCATCCGGCAGTCGAACGACACCATCGCCATCGG
Organism: Sphingobacterium allocomposti; assembly: GCF_008124885.1. GTDB lineage: Bacteria > Bacteroidota > Bacteroidia > Sphingobacteriales > Sphingobacteriaceae > Sphingobacterium > Sphingobacterium allocomposti. The sequence continues at coordinate 73,385 of NZ_VNHX01000016.1, read as the reverse complement.
GTATTTCCAGCACATCCCATTTCCACCCGACGAGGTCTTTAGGAGCATCCCTTGGCGCGATGAGCTCATCAAGGGGCTGTTAGGGGCCGACCTCATCGCCTTTCATACCTACAACGACACCCAGCACTTCTTAAATGCCTGCACCCATATTCTGGGTTTACCTATCCATAACAATTGCCTGCATGTGGGCGGGCGCAGCGTATTTGCCGAGGTCTACCCCATGGGTATCGATTTCGAAAAATTCAGCGGGCTGGCGCGTAGCACCGCAATACGCGAACGGGCAACCCAAATACGCGATTTCTATAAAAACCGCAAATTTATTTTATGTATCGACCGCCTGGACTACAGCAAAGGGATTATAGAGCGGCTGGAGGCCTACGAAAGTTTGCTGAAAGAATACCCCGAGCTTCGTGAACAGGTCATCCTCTACATGCTTGTCGTCCCTTCGCGCGATACGGTGCCCCAATATAAGGCGCTACGCGACGAGATAGACCGACAAGTAGGACATATCAACGCGGTCTATGGGATCAACGAATGGATTCCCATCGCCTATTTTTACAACTCGTACCCCGTAGAGGAATTATCTGCCTTGTATGTTGCGGCAGATGTCTGTTTGGTCACATCCATCCGCGACGGCATGAACCTCGTCTGCAAAGAATATGTGGCAAGTAAAGAGGAAAGCGACGGTGTGCTTGTGCTGAGCGAGCTTGCAGGAGCTTCCAAAGAACTCCTTGAAGCAATACAGGTAAACCCCAATTCCGTCGACCAGATCCGCGAAGCATTAAAACAGGCAATTGAAATGCCGGCAGAAGAGCAACAACGGCGGATGCGCGACAGTATCGACATTGTCCGCAAGTTTAACGTGCGGCACTGGGTAAAAATATTCTTTAACCGCCTCCGCGAAATAAAACTGCTGCAACGGCAGGAGATGGCACGGCGCGTGCGGTCGGAGGTGAAGAACGCTATCCTCGAACGGTACCGTGCAGCAAAAAAGAGGATATTCTTCCTCGACTACGACGGCACCCTTATCGGCTTCCATAAAGATGCCGATTCCGCATCCCCCACCGACTCGTTATATCGTACGCTGGAAATGCTGCAGGCCGACCCTGCAAACCAGATCGTCATCATCAGCGGACGTCCGCACGAAACGCTCGACCGTTGGTTCGGACGAAAGGACTACTTCCTCGTGGCCGAACATGGCGCCTGGAGCAACTATCCAGACTTTACATGGAGAAGTAAGAACCACCTTTCGACCCGATGGAAAATACCGGTCAAACACATCATGAACAAGTTCGCCAACCGGACTGCCGGCGCAATCGTCGAGGAAAAAACGTACTCCCTGGCGTGGCATTACCGTAAAGCACAGACCGGACTCGGCCAGCTGCGCTCGCAGGAGCTGGTCGACAGCCTTCGGTATCTTATTCCACACCACGGCCTGCAGCTGCTGATGGGCGACAAGGTAATCGAAGTGAAAAATAGCGAACTGAACAAAGGAAAAGCCTCCTTAGAGATCGTCAAAAGCTATCAGCCGGATTTTATTTTCGCGATCGGCGACGACGCGACCGATGAAGACATGTTTCTTGAACTGCCGGCCGAAGCAATAACGGTAAAGGTCGGCAACAAAAAGTCGGCCGCCCAGTACTACGTCGAAGATCAGGCAGAAGCGGTAAATCTTATCGAATATTTTGCCGTCAAAACCAGTTCCGTGCCGGTAAGTGGTTCTGGCATCGTACACTCTTAAATGAAACAGAAACCCATGCAGACTACAAATAAGCACACATACAACAGTGGAATAATCGGAAACTGCGCCTACATAGCGCACGTCGAAAAAAACACAAATATCAGCTGGCTTTGCTGGCCCTCATTTCAGGACTCATTCGTATTCGGCGGACTGCTCGACAAAGGGCTCGGCGGAGAGTTTTCCATCCTCCCCAGTACGCCCATAAAAGAAAGCAATCAGTATTATCTGGAAAATACCAATATCCTTTGTACCGTCATCGACTCCGAAGAAGGCAGCTATCGGGTGACCGATTTCGCACCCCGGTTTGAGCAGTACGAACGCTACTTCAAACCACTGATGCTAATCCGGAAGATTGAACCCGTACGGGGAAACCCTAAAATACGGGTTACCTGTGAGCCTGTGTTAGATTACGGGCAGCGGACACTCGAAAAATTCCGAGGTAGCAACCATATACAGTTCGAGCGGTCCGACGTTAAAATGCGCCTGGCGACCAACATGCCTATCAGCCACTTTTTCGACGACCTCCCCTATGTGCTTAGCCACCCGGTGTACCTGGTGCTAACATACGGAAGCCCGTTCGAAGCACCTTTGCAGCGTACCGCAGAGGACTTCCTCTCGCGTACCAAAAGCTATTGGCAAAAGTGGGTAAAAAATGCATCTATCCCCCCTTTTTACCAACGTGAGGTTATACGCTCCGCCTTGGCTTTGAAGCTGCACCAGTACGAAGATACAGGCGCAATCATTGCCGCAAGCACGACGAGCCTGCCCGAGTTTCCCGGATCCGGAAGAAATTGGGACTACCGGTATTGCTGGTTACGCGATAGCTACTACGTATTGACCGCCCTAAGTCATATCGGCCATTTCGAAGAAATGGAAAAATATGCGGCGTACATTGCCAATATTACCCAGACAGACAGCGGTCGCCTTCAACCGCTATATGGAATCCTTGGCCAGCACAAGCTCGAAGAGCAGACCCTCGACTACCTTGAGGGCTATCTGGGAAATAAGCCGATACGGATCGGTAATCAAGCTTATGAACATATTCAAAACGACGTCTACGGTCAGGCGCTGATTGCCCTGCTCCCCCTCTTTACAGACCACCGGTTCAGACATCAGAACCTTGCGCTGACAAAGGATTGGACAACCTTTATTCTGGATAAAATCGAAGCAACCATCGACGAACCCGATGCGGGCATCTGGGAGTTCAGGAACTTCGAGAACCGCCATTGCTATTCCAACCTATTTCAGTGGGCGGGAGCCACCGCAGCACTTAAGATAGCCAAGCAGTACGGCCTGAGCGATATCGCCGATCGGGCTTTGCGCCTCCGTACCAAGGCAGCTGAACATATCGAAAGCTGCTACGACCAGGACAGAGGGGTATTCACCAATGCCACCGGAAGCGACAACCTGGATGCCTCCACACTACAGCTGATCATGATGAACTATCTTGATCCGTCCAGCCAGAGAGCAAGAAAACACCTGGAAGAGCTGGAGAAGGACCTAAAAGGCGAACACGGTTTATTTTACCGCTACCTGCACCGCGATGACTTTGGTAAGCCCAAAGCGACATTTCTAGTATGTGCGTTCTGGTATGTGGAAGCGCTGGCCTGCGTCGGAAGGCTCGACGAGGCTCAGGAAGTATTTAAGCAGCTTCTGTCCTTCGGCAACCATCTGATGCTTTTCAGCGAGGACGTGAATGACCAGGATGGCAGTCAATGGGGAAACTTCCCCCAGGCTTACAGCCATGTCGGCCTCGTTAATGCCGCATACCGCATAGCCATCAAACTGGATAGCCCTGCCTTCTTTGAAAGCCTGTACGAACAATAAAACCGAGGCGTCTGACGTACGTACAAACAATACTATCTTACAATGTCCGTAGAGTTCAACAGATACCCTACGGACTTTTTTTATCCCCGATAGCTACTCTTTCTTATCCGGTAAAAACGGGGCGGGGCTCCATGCTATGCATAGAACCCCGAGTACCTGCTTATCGACGCCGTGCCCTGACACACCCACGCCGGTCCGAATGAATCTGTATGTCCTAGAAAAAATAGATAAAATAAATAATCACCAAAATAGTCACGGCAACCAAGATGGTCCAGTGTATCGTTAGACCTGCCGGCTTGTCGTTGACTTCCTCCTTCGCAGGTTTCGGAACCTCCGTACGGGGTGTATCGTCTCGCTGTCCTTCTTCCGGATCGTAGATGTCTTTTGAATTTTCCATATCTCTTTATTTAATTAGTACTTCCGTTTTATCCCAACGCTCCACTGGCGGGGTATTTACTATAAAACGCCAATCATGGCGTACATGTTCGGCCCCATGCGAACAACAGGTATAAATAGCGTGCGGATAATGTTTTATACCTACTATTGAACACACCTGCGCACGGAAAAAGGACGAAAACGCGTGTTTCACTTAAAACGAATTTCCAGGCTACACGTTCTTTAGGTGAAGATACCAGATAATCCGATGTGCTACTGGTGCATTGTTTCACTTAAAATCATATGGTTATGGCTAAAAATCATGGCAAACAGATCAAGGATGATGCTAAATACGAGGCACTCCGCGAAAAAGGTATGAGCAAAGAAAAAGCGGCACGTATCTCGAACACTCCGGCTGCGGGCCGCAAGGGCGGGAAAGCGAGCGACCTCGACTACCTATCTAAAGATCAGCTTTTAGAAGAAGCAAAAAAAATCGGCATCAAAGGCCGTCATAAAATGAAGAAGTCCGAACTTATAGATGCCATCCGAAACCATTAACCACACATGGACGCCGAAGAGGTAGAATTAACCGCCATACAGGAAGCCGGCCTTCGCTATGTGAGCTGCGCCGGAAATGGATACCGCCGTTTAAACGACGGACAGGATGTCTATTATGCAGACCAGAATGGCACCCGCATCACCAACGAGCAGACGCTAAAACGGATCCGTTCACTCGTCATTCCCCCCGCCTGGCAAAACGTGTGGATATGTCCGTCGCCAAATGGCCACCTACAAGCTACCGGAATCGATGCCAAAGGTCGTAAACAGTATCGATACCATCCCAAATGGGCCCTGCTGCGGAGCGAGAAAAAGTTCACACAGCTGGTCGACTTCGGCAAACGTCTTCCATTGTTAAAAAATCGTATAAAAAAGGATCTCCGCAAGCGCACTTTCGACCGTGATAAAGTATGTGCCCTTGCCGTCGCGATCATGGGCGAAACCTCCTTCCGTGCGGGCAATCGTGCGTATGAAAAAGCCAATGGCTCGTATGGCCTCACTACTTTGCGGAATAAACATGCCAAGCAGGTCGACACCAACCGGATCTTCTTCAAGTTTATCGGCAAGAAAGGAGTACTGCAACAGACCTACCTAAAGGAAAAATCCCTGGTTAAATTGCTGATGCAGGTGAAGGAAATTCCCGGTCAGCGTCTGTTCCAGTACTACGACGCCGACGGCACGGTCAAACAGCTCGAATCAGGCGACATCAACAACTACTTAAAAGAAGCAATGTCGCTCGATGTTACCTGCAAAAATTTCCGGACATGGAACGGTTGCCTCCTCGCCCTGACGGGCATGGTCGAGATGCCGCTTCCTGCCACCCTGACGGAGCGGAAGAAAAATATGCTGCATGTCATCGACAAAGTTGCCCAAACATTGGGGAACACCAGGGCCGTAACCAAGAGCCACTACATCCACCCCTGCATCCTTAGCGAATATGAGCAACAGAATCTCGACAGCTGGATACGCTACCATCAAAAAAGAGGAACAGCGCCGAGCGCTACGCAGCTTACCAACCGGCTATTCCGAATTTTATGTAAAAAGGACTAAAAGAAAATGCCAACACAAAATTGGTTGGCATTCTCCGAACTGAATTATCGGACCATGTCGATCCACTCGCATCATTCTAAATTGTTCAGCCAGCTTTCGACTTCGTCTCGTGTCTTTCCGGTCTTCTTCTGCAATCTGCCAAGCAATTCATCTTCCTTCCCTTCAGCATATAGCAGATCATCATCTGTAAGATCGGCATATTCTTGTTTTACTTTTCCTTTTAGCTCGTTCCAACGGCCTTTCCAAGTTAATTCACTCATATTTCCTCCTTATTGTGTTCTATGCTAAGAACGATGTTAAACAATTATTTCATATGTACATATTGGCAGCGTCCTCTACTATTCCTTTCCGGTTTTTCCACTCGATTCACCTTCCCACTTAACTTCCTCCTTAGGACGGTCTGTCGGATCGTTGGGCATATCGTTCAGCTGCTCACCCTGTGGATCCACGCCAGCCTCAGCGTCAGCCGCTTTCGTCCGCTCCGTTTTCTCCACGACGCTTCCCAGTTCCTGATATGTATCGCCCTTTTTCTTCTTCTCTTTTTCGCCTAATCCGTTTACCTCGTTTTCTACTTTCGTTCCCATAATGTCTACTTTAAAGTTTTAACGGAGTCTACACGGGGCGACGTGGTCGGCCTGTCCGCAGTTCCGCCGGACACCGGCAGTGCTTTAGCCTGCTCCAAATGATTCTTTAGCGAAGGGATTTTCCCCGCCGCCCAGCTTCTAAGCTCCGGATCGTTCGACCCACGTGCCGCCTGCTCAAATAAAGCAATCGCGTCCTCGTGCGACTTAATCATCACCTCTTTGAAGGCTTTATTGAAATCGTTTCCAGATAATTCGCCCATTGACTTAAGAATGGCAGCATGACTCTCGTTCATGGCATCTGGTATAACAAGCTTCTTCGCTACCGCCGCCTTCTCCAATTCGTCGAGCACCTTTGCGTGATCGGTTACAAGCATCTGTCCAAACTGCTTAACGGCAGCGTCATCCGAGCGTTCCAGCGCCTGGCTGCCCGCGGCTACTTCAAATCTGTTCGAACTTACCGCCATGTCGACAAAACGCTGGTCCGTACTATCCGGTAACGTTTCCGTCTGTGCCTGCACTCCCAGCCGGCATGCAATTGCACATAGTACAATGATACTTCGCTTAATATATCTCCTCATCTTTCCTCCTTATTTTGATGTTAGCCAAAAGCGGAGACAGCCCCGACGGAACAGCCTCGCACTCTTCTGACAATGAATTAGTCGTGTCCCTGGGTTTTCACGATCTTATTATAAATTCCGAACAACAAGAACGGAGCTACCCATTGGCCTATGAACAATGCAGTATGCTTATGCCCCATACATTTCAATGTCGCTGACGCGGCCATAGCTGCAATTGCAGTACATAGATATACCTTAGAAGGCACCTGCGCTGTCTTGCTTTCGATTTCCTTGGTCATTTCGCCTTCCTTTGCATTGACGTTCTTTTCTAAATTTTCCATACGATGTCTGTTTTGATTAAACCATTTATTAACTATTACTACTGTTCCATTTTTTTTTTTCCAGGGACGCCTTCGTCGACGTCAGCCTAGGCTGCCACAACATTTGTCAGCCAACCGTATAGGTCGTCCAGGACGGCGTTACAGGTTGCAATAAAGATACCGCCGGCGTCGCCTGAAAACGCTTTTCGATAAATCACTTTTTCCTGATGGTATTGAAAAGCATAATATACTGTCCCTACCGGTCTGCGCTGTTTTTCGTTTGTGCTTTTAAATGCAAGCCCCGTAATGCTAACCAACACATCGGCCTCCGGGATGCGCTGCCGCAGCCCGTCCAGCATCCGCAGGGTAACGACAGCCGACTCGGCGCAATATTTTTTTATCTTAGACGGAGGGACAGACAAGAGGTAGTTCTTCGCTACGTCATCGTACGTCACCATCGATCCCAAAAAATAATCACCACTATGAACCTCCATCGCCCACAGGCTTCCGAGAAATCCCGCGGTCATGCTCTCGGCACACAGCAGTTTCAGACCGTGTTCTTTGAGAAATTCGCCACAGCGGTCCAACATTTCCGTATTAATATGTGCAGTTTGCAGCGGAGCCGTCATTGTTTGCATAATTCTTTTGATGTTTCCCAAATAGAAGAGCGTTTCGGCCAGGATCGTTGTACAAAATTTAAATACAGGTATTTAACCAGTTGCAAACCCGTATCTATTCTTAGGCTTTCACCCCCCCGTCCGTAGTTTTTCTGCGCAATATCGCCCTTATCTGGCTGTGCCAGGTCATGAGGTTGCCAATAATGAACGCCTCCTTCATATTGCTCTTGAAACGCGTCTTCATAATACGTTTCACCAGCATATGTCCAACCTCGCCGTTTTCCTTTATCCGGCCCAGCAGACGCAACGAGAAAAAGGCTAGAACAGCAGCAATGAGGAAAAGAAAGTTCCACTCATGAAGGTAAATCAGCTTCACTGCCTCCCGGATACCGGGGCTGATCCACTCGATGGTAATCCGCAGCTCGCGCACCGCAAAGAAGTCGGCGAGCCACCCCCCGACAATCGGCCCCATTGAAGAGAAAAAGGCCGTTACAATATTCTTGATCGATATATACACAACAGCATCGGTCTTCGGAGCAAGCTTCAGCCCAATATTCGTCAGGGCCAGGTTAATTCCCGCGGTCGACACGCCGGTAAACATATATAGCAGAAATAACAGCATAATGTTCAACGCGGTTCTGGAATAGATGCCCACAAAAATCCAACATAGAATACATAAAATATAAATAGGAGCCGCCAGGCTTATGATGCTTTTGTTACTATATTTGTCCGATAATTTGCCCCACAGCTGTATCGTCAGGACGCTAAATACCTGTCCGACCACGGTCAGCAGAATGACCGCAGTCATCGACAACCCTAAGCTTTTAAGCAGGAACACCGAGAAAAACGGAATAGCAAGATTAATGGCGAACACCCATGCTCCATTAAACCAAAGTAGCCGGCGGAAGTTGTCATCGCGCAAGGGAAGCTCCAGAAGTTTTAGCAGATTACCCGCAGTGAAGAACGACTGTGGCTCGGGTGCCTTTGAAAGAAAATAGGCCCCCAGCAAGCCGGTGATGCCCGCAACCAGAAAATAAATGCCATATAGATACGGAAGACGCTCCGGATTACCGCTGCCGACGGCGTCGACAATCCAGGCAACCGCCAGGCTCAACACGATATTGGTCGTCTGCATATACCGGCTTCGCTTTGAAAAATATCGTCCCAGCCGCTCTTCAGGAACCAGATCTTTTACCCACGAATTCCACCCCGCGCCGGCCAGCGAGCTAAACAGGTAATGAACGAACATCAACAACAGCAACATATGCACGCCGATGCCATCTCCTATATATAGCAGCAGCCCGACGAAGCACAGGGGTAGCCTCGCCAACATCAGCGAAAAAACAGTGATCACCCGCCTGTTGGGATATGCCCTGATAAGCATGACAGAGAAGACCTGCGTCAGATTCGTAAGCGTAGGAAAAGCCGCCAACAGACCGATCTGAAAGTTAGAGGCGCCCAACATAATGGCGAGCCCCACCAAGAAGGCGCCGCTCGTAAGACACACCACAACCTCCGAGCCCAGCCCATCCACGATGATCATCCGGAGCCCCCGCTCCACCTCTTCGCGCTGTAAGTGTAGTTTAGGTTTTAACATCTTTCATCTATCAACTTTCTCTGTTGAACGCCGCACAGAAAAAGTTGATTGCCAGCCGACAACAATCAAGTATTTCTACCGGTGCCCCAAAGTAGGACTCACGCCCGTGTTTATAGGACACCTTGAAAAAATACGGACAACATAAACACACAAACAGCTATCAAACAACGGATTACAGCATAAAATCGTATTAAAACTTGTTTTTAGGTATTTACCTATGGAACTATCCCCTTGGTGAGACCGTTCTTTTGGCACATAAATAAAGAACTATGAAAATAACAAACAACACAGCGAATGACAGACGAGGTCCGATCATCGCATTTGCCTTGATAGAACCCTTCCCAGACATGCCGGGTCATTACAACAATACGAATGATTCCGTTGGCGAAGGACAGCCCGAAGAAGAGCCGCTTCCCGACGCCGGTGAACGTGTAGAAAACCTGCCACCGGACAGACCCGAGGTCGACCCGATCGAAAGAGAAACCCCGGACATCGACGAAATCGAAGAGAATGAGCCTATAGAACAGCCCGAAACTGACCCCTTGGAAGCGCCCACGCCCGATATCGACGAGATAGACCCCGACAGCGACATCGACATCAACAGATCCACAACACAGGAAACGAAAATAGACCGCGATCCGGTCGTGCAGCCGGGAACAGATCCGATGAAAACCGACAACTCTCAAATTATCTAGCTAAGGAGCAACAATGCAAGGACAACAAAGACTACGGATTTTCACTTGGCACATACATGGTGCCTACCTCTATTACCTTTCATTAGGCAATTACGACATATACATCCCCTACGACGAAAAGAAGAGCGACCGATATGTGGGCAGGGGCAATACGTATCCGTTCGGGCCAAATGTCATCGAGGTACCTGTTCAGGAAGTGCGAAATATGTCTTTCGACTTGATTCTCTACCAGTGCGACGAAAACTATTTAGAAGACCAGCAGCACATCCTGTCCGCAGAACAAAGGACGCTACCGCGTATCTACATAGAACATGATCCTCCACGGGGGCACCCTACCAATGAGGTGCACCCTGTTCAGGATCCCGCCGTAACCGTCGTCCATGTCACCCATTTCAACAAGCTGATGTGGGACACGGCTGTTCCCGACGTGCGCGTCATTAGTCATGGCGTCGCCACCGGTACGGAACGGTATAAAGGCACCATAAAAAAAGGAATCGTTGTCATCAACAACATAAAAAGACGTGGACGCCTTCTTGGCCACGACATCTTCGAGCGCGTGCGCGAAGCCGTCCCACTCGATATCGTCGGCATGGGGGCAGAAGAATACGGGATCGGTGAAGTGCTGCATCCCGATCTGCCAGCCTTTATCAGCCAGTACCGCTTTTTCTTTCACCCAATCCGCTACACGAGCTTAGGCCTTTCCGTGTGCGAAGCGATGATGATCGGCATGCCCGTCGTCGGGCTGGCGACCACCGAACTGACTACGGTGATCAAAAACGGCGAATCCGGATATATCCATACGGATATTGACTACCTGATAGATAAAATGCAGCTCCTGCTGCAGGTGCCCACCGTTGCGTACGACATCAGCAACGCGGCATACGAACGCGCGAAGGAGCTATTCGATATCCGCCGGTTTACGGCCGACTGGGAAAGACTATTTATAGAAAAAGTTAACACAAAATAAAGATATACTATGGAAAAGAGAATCGCTTTCATCAGTGACCATGCTTCCCCTCTAGCCACGATCGGTGGTGTGGACAGCGGGGGCCAAAACGTTTATGTAGCAGAGGTCGCCCGAAGCTTGGCGAATCAAGGCTTTCTGGTAGACATCTATACAAGACGCGAGAGCGGCGAGGTGGAAGAAACCGTAATCTTCGACGAGGGCGTGCGTGTCATCCACATTTCGGCAGGTCCTGAAACCGCTATCCCGAAAGAATTACTCTTTGACTACATGGACGAGTTTACGGCCAACATGCTGGACTATATCCACCGGTTCCAACTTGCCTACGACCTGGTACATGCCCATTTCTGGCTGTCGGGCATGGTAGCCATACGGCTAAAAAAACAGCTCGATGTCCCCTTTGTTATCACCTTTCACGCCCTCGGCGCCGTCCGCCAGATCCACCAAGGCAACGCAGACAAGTTTCCGGCGCAGCGCGTCGAAATTGAACGCGAAATCATGTGGCATGCAGAAAAAATTATCGCCGAATGTCCCAACGATATGAAAGACATGATCGAGCTGTACCGCGCTCCGCAAGATAAGATCGAGATCATCCCCTGCGGATACAATCCACAGGATTTCTATCCTATCGACAAACAAGAGGCTAAACGGGCACTGAGTCTCGACAGTTCCTATCGGTACATCTTGCAGCTGGGCCGTATTGTCCCCCGCAAAGGGATCGACAACGTCCTGGAAGCATTTGCCCGCATGCACCGGGAGATCCCCGATTTACGGCTCCTCATTGTTGGCGGCGACACCGCAGACATGGAGGTGGGACAGGAATTCCGACGTCTCAATTCCATATGCGCGAAGCACGATATCAGCAACAAAGTCATCTTCACCGGGCAGCAGCCGAGAGAGCAGCTCAAATATTACTATAGTGCCGCCGAGCTGTTTATAACAACACCATGGTATGAGCCTTTCGGCATTACGCCTTTAGAAGCGATGGCCTGTGGAACGCCGGTGATAGGATCAGACGTGGGCGGAATAGCCTATACGGTACGAAAGAACGAGACAGGCGATCTCGTATCACCGCGGCAACCGCAGCAACTGGCATCCAAGATGCTGTCGTTGCTACAGGACAGCCAACGTCTCGACGTCATGCGAAAAAAAGCGGTGCAACATGTGGAAGACCATTTTACATGGAAAATCGTCGGCGAGCAGATTGCCGACCTTTACGAACAGCTGATTCCCAAACGTATCGAGCAACGGGAACTACAACATCTCAAGTCGTACTTCCAACAGGCCTCGCAGGCATTTCTCCAGGCGGCAGAATCTCTTCCCGCACATATAGTGAAGGTATCAAATGAGATATGCCGCGTACTGACTGCGGGCGGGAAGATCCTCGTGTGCGGCAATGGCGGAAGCGCGGCTGAAAGCCAGCACTTTGTAGCCGAGCTGGTGGGCCGCTTCGAGATCCCTGAACGCCCCGCCTATCCGGTGTTATCGCTAAATACCGACACGTCGGTGCTGACGGCCTGGGCAAACGACTTCGGCTATGATACCGTCTTCCAGCGGCAGGTTCAGGCACTCGGGCAGCCGGGAGATATGCTTATCTGTCTCAGCACAAGCGGCAATTCGGCCAACATCGTGCAAGCGCTCAAGCAAGCTAATGACCAAGGTATGGTGACCGTCAACCTGCTGGGAAAAAACGGCGGACAAGCGGCTCAATTTGCCGACTACAATATCATTGTACCGTCAGCCCACACCGCCCGCATACAGGAGATTCACCTTCACCTTATCCATCAGCTGTGCTGGCTCGTGGAAAATAAAATGGAACAATCCAGAACCCAACAGGATGTTAAAAAGCTTATCGCATGAATACCCGTGGAAAATGCGTTTTCTTAGATAAAGACGGCACACTGATACACGACGTGCCGTACAACGTAGATATCGGCAAGATACGCTGTTACGACGATGTATACGGCCCCCTGCAGCGGCTTAGCGCTGCAGGCTACCAGCTTATCATTGTCAGCAACCAGGCCGGACTGGCGAAGCGCTATTTTACAGAGGCCGAACTTCATCGGGCGTTCGAACACCTGATAACCGTGCTGGGCAACGAGGGAATCGCCATATCAGGTTATTATTATTGTCCACACGCCGCGCCGGATGCGCCAGAAAAGGCGGCTTGTTTATGCCGGAAGCCGCAGCCCGGCTTGTTACTGCAGGCTGCGGAAGACCACCATATCGATCTGAGCCGGTCGTGGATGATCGGCGACATACTCGCCGACACCGGCGCCGGCCGCGCAGCGGGCTGCCGCACCATACTCCTGGATAGAAGCGGGCACGAACGAACGCTCCCCGCCTACCTTGATCCTGCCTTACGCCCTGACTACCTAGTAGACGACTTCCGGTCAGTGGACACCATCATTCAAAACACTAAACTAAACGACTATGAATGCACGTATAGACAACATTATTCAGCAGTTTAAAAGCAAGAAAGTCCTTGTACTCGGCGACTTTATGCTGGATGTTTACATCGATGGACAGTGCAGCCGGTTAGCGCCCGAGGCTAGCGTGCCTATTCTGGACGTCCAGAAACAGACGGCCTGCCTCGGAGGTGCCGGCAATGTCGTGTTTAATCTCCGTAAGCTGGGCGCCCGCGTCAACTACGTCACCATCCTTGGACAGGACGATTCGGCAAAGACCGCCATAGGTCTCCTACAGGATCAATGTCTGGACGGGCTGTTCATCCATTTTACGTCGCTCAGCCCGACACTGACAAAGACCCGCCTTCGCATGGATGGCCAATATATTTACCGGTTTGACCACGGCAAGAAAATCGTGGCAGACCCGCAGATCACGAAAGCCTACCTGGCCGACGTCCGCCGCGCCTACCAGGAGTCGGACGCTGTACTCATTGCCGACTACAACAAGGGAAGCATCAGCCCCGCCGTCCTCAAGCTCCTGATACAGCTGAAAAGCGAGGACAACAAAGTTTTCGCCGTAGATTGCAAAGACTACGAACGGTATAAAGCCTTGGAGCCGACCATGATCAAGCCCAACTATCAAGAAGCGCGAAACATCGTCCGTGAGGACGCAGAAGACGATCGCGTGCAGCAGGCGTCCCGCTGGAGCAGACAAATCTGGAAACGTTCAAATGCACAGCTTGTCGCGCTAAGCTTAGATAAAGATGGTGTCCTCCTGAGTCAGGAAGGGGCGCTCCTCTTCCATTATCCCGTCGAACAGATTGCCACAAAAAACGTCGCCGGCGCCGGCGATACGCTGCTCGCCGCCCTTCTCTTGTCGCACCTGAGCGGAGCTTCACCCTACGAAGCCGTGAGCATAGCCTGCACGGCAGCCAGCATCGGCATTCGCAAAACCGAGACTGCACATTGCACATTCCCCGAGCTTCAGTTCGGCATGCTCGAAACCAATGACAAAGTCTTAACGGATCTGGAAGACGTGTCGTGCGTGTCCGGAACGCTCCGCGCCCAGAAAAGAATAGTATTCACTAACGGCTGTTTCGACATATTCCACTCCGGACACGCCCACTATCTACGCCAGGCGAGGGAGCTCGGAGACGTGCTCATTGTGGGCATAAACACCGACGAAAGTGTGCGGCGCATCAAAGGAGCAAACCGGCCCGTCAACACGCTCGCAGACCGCATCGAAGTGCTGAAGCAGATGCAGTGTGTCGACTTCATAGTGCCATTTGGGAGTCAGGAGGACGACACACCCGTGCCTCTGATCGAAGCCGTACGCCCCCACATCTTTGTGAAAGGCGAGGACTATAAAGACCACAAACTGCCCGAGAGCGAACTGCTGGACAAACTCGGCACGGAAGTCCGCTTCATGCCGTACGTGCCCCACCAGTCCACCACCAAAATTATCGAACGGGTACAACAGAAAGATATGGTTCTATTAAAACGGATAAGCTAGATGAAAACATGGGAAGCATGCAAAAACCTGCTGGCCATACGACTGGATAACATGGGCGACGTCATCATGAGCAACGCTGCATTCCGTGAAATGAAGTTACATTACCCCGGAGCGAAGCTTACACTGCTGACATCCAGCGCAGCAGCGCCCATCGTCCCCTATCTCGAAACCGTCGACGACTGCGTGATCTTTGATGTACCGTGGGTTAAACTGGACGAAAGCGATCAGCCCGCAAGCGTTTTAAACCTCGTTGAAACGCTCAAAGGTAAACAGTTCGACGGTTGCATCATTTTTACTGTATACAGCCAGAGCAGTCTGCCGACGGCGTTGCTCGCTTACCTCGCCGGTATCCCGCTCCGTGCGGCCTATGCGCGCGAAAATCCCTATCACCTGCTTACCCATTGGATGCCTGATCCAGAACCCCTGTCGGAAATAAACCACCAAATTTATCGGGATCTCGCCTTACTGGAAAAAATCGGAATCACGCCCGACTTCGGACGTCTTCCGCACCTGGCACCCCTTGCTGCCCCCGAAACAGCACTGCCCGCGCACCTTGAAACGGCATCAAACGAACCTTACGTACTTGTCAATATGGATGTCTCCGAGGAAAAGCGCCGCTTTGATCCGCTGGCGATCAATACCGCCATCCGGGGGCTACTCAGCCGCGGCCAGCGTGTCCTGTTTACCGGACAGACGCCCAACAGCTACCTCGCTTCGTGTATCAACGATATCGACCACCCCCGTCTGATCAACGCCGTGGGACAAACCTCATTGCCCCAGCTATTGTATTTGGTTAACCATGCACAAGGCGTAATCACCGTAAACACGGGCGTGGCGCATATCGCCTGCGCCTACGACCGGCCGGTACTCGTGCTGTACGCAAAGACCAATCCGCAACACATCCCCTGGTCGTCAAATTGCGATTACATTATTTACGACATCCCCGCCGCCAGTAAAAGTAAAAACCAGATCATTCAATATGTCGACCAGACCCAATCCTTAGAAGACTATCCGCTACCGTCGGCCATCGATATACTCGAACGGTACGATCAATTGATCGAAAACGAAAAAGTGCAGACGCTATAATGCGAGCAATCGGTCCAGATCTTCGCAAAGGTCGGGCAACGCCAACGGAGAAGTGGCATCAAAGGTGTGGTGTATCCGCTGATTTTGAGGGCCCCATCGTTCTGGCTCACCATCCAGACTAAGGATCAGGCTCTTCGTCTCCAGCGCAGCTGCTATGTGCGAGATACCGGTGCAGTTGCTTACCAGCAGCTCCGCCTGTTGTACAACACAGCCCAACAGGCCCAAGCTCGTCCTTCCCGCCAGGTTGATCACGCTGCCTATCGGCAGCAGCTGTTGCATCTCCAGTGCGAGCGGTGCTTCCCCCGCCGTACCCGTCAACACAATCTGCAGGCCCCGTCGCAGAAGATGTTCTGCTAGGACCGCAAAATTGCGGAGCGGCCACTGCCGGTCGGTGCTACGGCTACCCACATGTACTATTGCGTACCGGTTAAGGCGGAACGTTCCCTTCAACGCCGAAAAATTGTCCCAGTCTGCGGGGAACAGCGGAAAGGCCATGCGGTGATCTTCCGGAGTCAGGGCGACGCCAAGATGCTTCACCAACTGCAGATGACGATCTACCTCGTGGAGCGTGTCAGGATACAGCAACCAGTCTTCGTCCACCTGATCGCTCTCCGGACAGAAGCCCACCAGCCGTTTCGAGCCCCACTGTGCCAAAAAGCTGTTGACGATCGTCCCATTGCCCTGCATCTGAACCAGCAGGTCGAACTCCATACTCCGAATGTGTTTGACGAACGCTTCTGTCTTCGCCTCATCATAAGGCTGCTCCGGCAAACCGCGATATCCGGGAAAGTCAATGTATACATCTATAAAAGCATAACGTTGTAACAAAGGACGCATCGTCGGTAGCCCCACATAAAACAAGGTCGCTCCCGGTAGTGCTCTTTTCAACGTACGGATGGCGGGTATGGCACACAGTATGTCCCCCAACTGCAGCGCACGAAAGACGGCTATTTTCATTTCTAGTTTTATATCTTTTAACGGCGGCTTATTTACTTCTGCTCAAGACGCTTACGGAGGGAGTGCAGCTCTGACCGCTGATTATACAGGTCCGGCAAAGCCACGAACGAGAAGTAACAGATATCCTCCCACTCCTGAGCTTCTAAAATCTCTTCGTATAGCGCTATGGATGTGTCGATGTTTTCCTCGCATAGTTTCAGGCTCGTCATACCAAAAGACGTGCCGTCGGTCCGTAAGCGGTTTTCTAGGCGCGACCACAGCTCATCAAAATCCCGTTCGGTCAGACCCATCGGGCGCCCCGCACAAACGTGCAGAAAGTCCGGATGCGTCTGAATGTAATAGTCCTTAATGCGTTGGCACATCAACAGAATCGCCGAATCCTTAGCGTTGGAAGCGATAAACTCCGCCAACGCCAGTCCCTCCGTGCGAAGCATGACAAGCTGTTCTACCACAGCTTGCTCCTTCTCTCTTTTTCCCACACCACAAGAAGAGAAAAACAACAAACAGATCCATACTAACGCTCTAAAAACCATACTTCCGTTTTGTATAATGAACAGCCATTCCTTTATTTCGTTTTCAGAATCCCTACACTCCAACGCCACGAACATGGCCGTAGGGTGCCTACGCGTAGGCTTTTACGGCAAACACCTACCGCGGCACGCCGTTCCGAATATTTTACACCGGATCCCCGTTATTTTTACGCTAAAAAGAAAAAACACCCTTTTTTGATTTCTAAGGATCGTGACTGTGAATATCCCCCGTTAAAAATCGTCGATTATACGCGTTCCATCCACATCTTTCCGAAATAAAAAAAACACGCTCACCCGTACTTTTAACATGTTTAAACACACACCCAGCAGCAGCGTCGAATTGCCGGCCACTTTGCATCGTTTTTGTTACCATAAGAGAACATCGACTACATAAAACATCAAAAAACTATGGAAAGCAAAGAATTAAACATCGAACTACTAAAAAATCAAAGCATTCTAAAGAATATAGCTTTCAAATTCACAAAAGACCCCGAAGAAATAGAAGAGTTGGTACAGGAGACGCTGGTCAGATCCATCAAATATCTCGACAAGTTCTTCAACAACCCTAAACTTGTGGCATGGTTGTACGTCATCATGAAAAATGTATACATCAACCACTATCGCCGCAACCAGAAACAAACGATCTATGAAAATTTTCAGAGCGCAGGATACCGGGAACTAGGCTGTTCTGAGCCATCTACACCGAATATGGTGGAGGGCAAGTTCGTCATGAACGACATCCAGGCCGCCCTGAAAAAGCTGCCGGCCGACTACTACGAACTTTTTGTCCGCTACATGGACGGTTACAAATACCGCGAATTGTCTGAACACTTCGGGATGCCCGAAGGTACCATCAAAACACGCATTCACTATACCCGTAAATTTTTACAGAAGCAGTTATCCGTTTACAAGAAATCTAATTGATCAGGATACTATATGGATCACTTACAAGTCTCCGACGTACGTAAGATCGCTGTTTTACGTACCAACCAAGGGGTAGGCGATCTGCTGGTATGCCTTCCTGCAATACGGTCGCTTAAGGCCGCTTATCCACACGCTGAAATTGTATGGCTGGGCCTGTCATGGCACGAACGGTTTCTCTGCGATAGGCCAACGGGAATAGACCGCCTTATTGAGGTTCCCCCATCGCTCCAGTTACGGAATCTCAATCAGAAAATGGACCGCGACGAGACAGCATTCTTCGAGGACCTGCGGCGGGAAGCGTTTGATATAGCAATCAATTTTCAAGCTGAGGAAGATCTCTCCTACTACATTCTGCAGCAGTTAAACGCACGCTGCATCATTGGACAGTCCATGAGCCTACGGCAATTATACGACCGGAGCATACCCTACACCTACTATCAGCACGAGATCATCCGCCACATCCACCTGGTGCGGCTCCTTGGGGCCAACGACATTACCCTCAGTCCGACGATCGAGCTACATAACTGGGAAAAAGAAGAAGCGGAGCGTCTGATCCTCGAACTAGCCATGGAAAAACCGTTTGTTCTCCTGCATCCGGGAGCCACCGATATGCGCCGTAGATGGCCCACTTCGAAATTTGCAACCGTAGCCGATGAGCTCATTGAAAAGGGCTTCGATATTCTTTTGGCAGGTGACGAACGCGACGCCCCGATTATCCAGGACGTTATACAGCAGATGAATGGAAAAGCATACGTGTTATACGATGGAATAGCGCTCGGTGTGCTCGCCGCGCTTCACACCCTGAGCCAGCTGGTCATTTCGAACGATACCGGTCCACTCCACCTGGCACGATCCGTAAGCTGCCCCACAATCGGCCTTTACTGGGCGCCTAACGTCATCAACTGGGGGCCGCTGAACCAAGACAGACACATTCAGCTTATATCCTGGGATCTCCCCTGCCCGTCCTGTGGTATAATACCCAACCGTCCGTATCCCTTCGAGCCGAAATCAGCACAATGCCAGCATCTTCACTCGTTCATCAGAACAATAGCCGTGGCCGACGTGCTGGATGCGGCCCACCGGCTCTTGTTTACAGCACGGCCCTATGTCAACCAGATCGGGTGTTAGCTAGGCGTACACCCGATATTCTAATGCCTTTTTTACGCGGTCAATATACCGTTCGACGCTACGCTGTACCACCGCATGAAAAGGCCGGACAAGCGCCACACCAAGCTTCCCCCCGGGTGGCGTGTAGCTGAATACAAAATCCAGCACCGTATGCTCCGGCAGCTCGCCCGGCGTCAGCTCCACCTTACCCGTGTTATAAAAGAGCGTGTCGTCCGCGGTACTCCATCCTAAAAACTCGCCGGCACGCTCTTTTACGATGAAAAGATCCCACGTGCATTCCACACCAAAGAACGAAACATATATGCGGCACCCGTCACTGCTTCCTCGCAGCGCTTCCACCTTTCTCACAAACGGTAGATGCTCTTTAATATGTTCGAAGTTCCGGAAAAAAGCGAAGACGGTCGCCGGAGGCTGCTGGATCAACGTTTCCACTTTACAGTTTAGCTGGCCGTGGTTCTCGTTCATACGCTTGAGCAGGTGTGCAAACGGAACCCTCCCCGTTGCCCCCACGAACAATAAAGCCGCCCCCGAAACAATGCGCAACGGTCCTACCGTACGGTTTTTTCTTGACGTCAGAAGCCACTGACCAGCGTATAGGGCCAGCATGCGGCCAAGTTCACGCTTCATGCTATCGTTTCTCTGTTCGATGATATTTTTTACTTTCATATATAATTAGTTGTCGTTGATATCTTCCGTTTGCCCGACGCGTTATTATCATGCACCTATCAAAATGAATATGCCGTATACGTCATTGCCGATGTCTATTAAGATAACATGACGTCCGTGTTTTGGATTGCTTTAACACCACATTTTACGTAAATACCGCATAAAAAGCGTGTTTTACCCCGCAGACACGACCACGCCGCAAAAAGCATCGACCGAAATACGGTAATTCCGGCTTCGTTGAACTTAGTCTGAAACCAGCTTGTTCATTAAGAAAAAAAAGGAGCGATTATGAAAAGACGAGCAAGTTTAATTCAAGGATATTACTATTTGTTGACAGGTATATGGCCGCTTCTACACATGCCTAGCTTTATGCAGGTTACGGGCGGCAAGCACGATATATGGCTGGTAAAGATGGTCGGACTGCTTTCGATAAGTATCGGGCTGGCCCTGATTATCAAACGCTACTCTTTCTTAGGATTCTGCGCGGCGCTCAGCTTTATCGGAATCGACCTGCATTACACGGCTAATGGAACCATTTCCAATGCCTACCTCGTCGATGCCGTCTTGCAACTGGCATTTGTCGGCGCGTTGATATGGGAAGCGTATCGCCGTTTCACATTTCTCGTTAACCGAAGGGCTAACAAACGCAGGCGGCCCGTCACAGACAACATCATCCCCGGTATAAGTAAGCCAATGGAACATGCCAACTGCTAAGGGGAAAGGTATAAAAGGTGGAGGTAAAGCCAACACTATTCTTGGTGCGAAGCAGATCGCACTAAGGACAGTGTGCCTTCTTGGACATCTTCTTTATAATCCAACGTAGGTTTCCAACCAGCCACGGCTTCGACGTCAGCTGGACGACACCTTCACCTGTCTTCCATCGAGCTCGCTCTTCAATGCTTCCAGGAACTGACTGCGGAAGCGCTCAATAAAGCGGACGTTCGTAATTCCCACCTGTATGGCGAGCACGTAGCCGTCGGCTGTAACATCCCGCGTGAATACTTTGATCGGAATAGAGCGGTCGACCTCGGAGAAACTCGTCAGCTTCCCCAAAACCAGCTGCTTCACCTCTTCGATAGGCATGCCCGAATCTACCGTAAGCTGCATATTCACGCGTATGTCAGCGTCAGAGAAAGTCCAGTTTACCAAACGCCCCGACAGCAGGTCTCCATTCGGAATGATGACCCGCGCGCCTTGGTCGGTCAACAGGGTGCTCGACCGTATACCGATCTGCATGACCTGCCCTTTTTTATCGGCGAGTTCAATATAGTCGCCCAATTTAAAGGGCTTCTCAAAAACCAGTATAATTCCCGAAACAAAGTTATTGATGATATTTTGCAGGCC
This sequence comes from Sphingobacterium allocomposti, assembly GCF_008124885.1. Taxonomy (GTDB): domain Bacteria; phylum Bacteroidota; class Bacteroidia; order Sphingobacteriales; family Sphingobacteriaceae; genus Sphingobacterium; species Sphingobacterium allocomposti. The sequence goes on along the minus strand of NZ_VNHX01000016.1, from coordinate 51,944 downwards.
AAGCCCTATCCCAACACTAAGTGCGCCGATGATCACCGTGAGCTTGTCGACGCCGAGTCCAAGGATACTTACGCCGATCAAAAAGCCCACAACGACAATAAGCAGCCGAAGTAACGGAAACAACGTCAGCCGCCGCCCTTGCTGTCCCTCGGCTGTGGGCCCGTCGACCAAGCGTTTTAAGTTCTGCTGCAGCCAATTTGCAGCCCAGACAACCAAGATCGCCAGCAGCAGGTTACCATACGTAAAGACAACTCCTCCAATCTTATGTTCCGACATCAACAATCTTTCCACCAGCCCCCCTGCCTCTCGCGTTAGATGTAGGTTGTTAAGAAAGACAATAACCACCAGCGACGCACAGACCAACCGGATCAGCCGGTCGAAGCTATCCAGCATGCGCGCCAGATCGAACCGTCTGATGGTGGCGTCAGTCGCCGATCTCCTATACTGGTGTTGCAGATCGTGCAACAACATGTCGCGAAAAGCGGCGAATGAAAGCGCCTGTAGCAAACCGATGCCCGCGGCCAGGCTCCACATCCGCGCAATATGGACATACCCCATCGCGCAGGTCGCTACGGCCAACAAATAACCGAAGAAAATGGCCCATCGCGCATAGCGATGTATGCGCCCTACAGGACCATCATGCAGCGTGTCCCGTCTCAGGTACCAAAGGAGCGCCGCACCCGAAGCATTAACCAACATAGCAAAACCGCGGCTCCACCACGTATCGGACAGCACCAAGTTTGCGGCAATCAGCACCAGATAAAAGAACAGTACCACAACCAGCTGCCGCCGCTTAACGACGGCCAGCTCCCGGTAGAGGATAATTAAAAAGAACACAAAAATCAGCAAATAACTTCCCTCTAGCACCAGCACGGGGACAGAAAAGGACGTCAGTGGCAATAAGACTAAAAACAACAGGAGACCTTTCAGGATAGGAATCCACAACGGCTCGTTCTCATGCATGCGAAGATCGCTGTCGCCGCCCTCCCGCTTACGCCCCAGCCGGTAAATCCAGTAGGTATACAAAAGGCTCAGCAGAATTAAGAACAGACGGTTGCTCCACGCCGGCAGGTCAAAGAAAGCTACCGACGACCCGTCCCTTCCCAGATTGGTCCGCACGGTCTTAACAACCCGCCGCGGTACCGGAATGCTGCCCGCCGCGACCGAATCTACACGTGCCGCTATCCGCTCTTCCCGTTGCCGCCTCGCTGTCTGCTCCAGATACACCAGCTCTCCCATCAGCCGCTGAAAGCCCCCCTCCAGCCGCGACAGGGTGTCGACGGCTCCGTTCACGAGCTGCCGTAGCGAATCGACAGCCAAAAAACCTGCAATGGTATCCGGAGGTGGAGATGTAGCCCGCCACATCGTCCTCGTAGCCTTAATCTCCTCTATATGCTGCGTAATCTGCTTCTTCGCGACGGCAAGCTGAGACAGCATACTGTCGAGCGCCGTCGTATCAGGAGTGCTCCGCTCCAGCACGCGTCTCCGCTTCGTGCTATCCAACACCGACGTAATATGGTTTAGAGACTGCTTCCATTCGGCCACTTTCGCCTCGCGCGTAGCCAACGACGCCATCAGTTCTGCCTGCAGGACCGAATCTCCCTCCTGCGCGGCCGCACACAACGGCCCAGATATAAGAAGACAGCTAAAGACTGATAGTATGGAAAACGTAACGAGGTATTTCATATTCACAAACATGGGTTGCTGTATTACAACGACATCATTGATCATTATTCGGTATCATATCATGGTCCCTCACATATGACGATGCAGATACCATAACTACAGAACGGCGCAGCACGCTGATGGTTTGCGCTGCCACAGCCCCAAGAGCGACATCCGGAAATACGACCTAAAAATGACAGACATCCAGAACAATTTGAGCCGATATGTGTCTTTTCAGAAGAAACAGTAAGCGTAACAAAAAATAAGATATGTTTCAGATAGCGATTTTATTATCCGATGGATTCGACGAATGGGCCGTGAAATACTCGAAACCTCTCTTCAAGAAAAAAGGATACACTTATCAGCTTATTTCCCCAAAAGAGGGGGAGTTCGTCCGGTCGTGGAACTACAAAGACTGGGGGCCGTCTTACGCCATCGACCAACACATTAACGAGACCGAGGTCGCCACATACGACGCCCTGATAATGCCCGGCGGCGCCCTCAGCGTGGATAACATACGCACAGACCGTTCCGTTCTTTCTTTTGTACAGAAGTTCATTGATCAGGACAGAGTTATCGGAACGCTGTGTCACGGCGTATGGCCCCTGCTGGAGCTTGGCTTCGTCAGGAGCAAACGCTTAACCACCGTTCCAACCATCCGTACAGATATCGTGAACGCAGGGGGCATCTGGGAAGATAAGCCCGCCGTCGTCGACGGTAACCTCGTCAGCAGCCGCACAAGCGAAGACCTTCCCGCGTTCCACGATGCATTGCAGCGCGTGCTCGAAAGCCGTCTTCAGGATGCAACCTAGGCTGCCGGCGACAGGCTATACCAGTACTTTTTCGTAGGCGCTCCGCGGCGCTCCGCGCATCATCACATCCCCGCAGTAGTGGTAACCTAATGCCTCGAAAACGTGCATCATCGCAGGATTGTCAAAATTCGTATCCGCCTTTATACTATTGATATTCCTGTCCCGCGCCAGGCCCTCGACTGCGCTAAGCATCTTTTTTGCGAGGCCTTGCCCGATATAACTATCCGAGATGGCGACACGGTGGACAACCAGAAAATCGCCTTCTGTGAGCCACGCACCTTCGATACGCGCATACGCGGGCTCGTCGTTCTGCAGCACGGCACAATAGCCGGCCACGTCCGTTCCAACGGCCAGCACATATCCTACTCCCTTCTTGATATCGTCGCAGACGACGTCCCGATTGGGATATCCATCCTGCCACTGCCTGCTGCCATCGGCCCTCCGCCTACGGATTGCCTGCTCCAGAATCTGCCAGATTGCATCTACCTCGCCCAGCGAAGCTTCTCTAAATGTATAATGCATGGCGTAAAAATAAGCATATTTTAACCGTCTTCGAAGGGGATCCGAAGACATTTTCGGCTGTCTTATGCGTAACATGCATTTTTTGTGCTGACGCTAGCATTTTTACTCAACGCGCTCGAAATCCGCAAGCTGAGTTCCGTCTACCCAGACGAAAGCCCTGTTTAACACCTGTTCAGGGAATACATGGTTTTCAATCTTCTCCGTATCCATACCCTCCGTCAGCAGTACGATATCGTCTTCAGCCACCTGCAACGCCGTGAATATAGCGTCCTCACCCTGATACCAGATATCCGAACGCAGGAGGTTCACCCCCTTCATGCGGAAGAAACGTTCTGCCTCATAGTTATTCAGCCGTAAAAGGTTTGCTAGCACAAGGTCGAACTGCTCCAGTTCCAACGGTGCTTCAACAGGAAACTTTTCCCGTAAGTAGGCTTCGTATAGGTCGCGGTCCGCCTGACGTAGCGCCTCATTGCGTATCAGCAACCGCTCCGGATTGAAGTCAAACCCGTACCGCTTCGCGTCGCTTTCGAAACCATACTTTTCATTGTACGTCTTTAGTCGTTCGGTCCATTCCATATACAAACAACAACGATACGAGGAAAACGTTTGCGAAGTTCTGCCGTCGGCGATCCGTATTCCTGCCGGCTCATCCGTATTGATACCTGTTAAACCGCGGATACCTTCAATTGAAAAACTTTCAACAGACAGGCCCGTTCTTCTTTCACACCGCATGCAACCACACGCTGGGTTCATGTACACAACGCTGTCGGCTTTGCGTGCCCCTTCGGTGGGATCAGCAAAGCAAGGCAGCACGGAAGAGTAACTATAAAATGCTTATAACGATGAATGAAATGACGAACAAAAAGGTACTCCTCACAGGAGGAACAGCAGGCATCGGCCGTGCTATTGCACTGCAACTGGTAAAAGAAGGATATGACGTGGTCATTATTGGCCGCAGCGCCGATAAAATGGAAGACGTATTGTCCGACAATCGACATGACAACCCCCGCGGGACGCTGGAAGGCATCCTCCTCGATCTTACCGACGAGGCGGCCGTCGAAGAAACGCTTAAAGCCTACTTCGAGAGCCATGGCTGTCCCGACGTATTGATCAACAACGCCGCCCTGGCCTACAACAGCGTTCTCGAAGAAAAAGAAGTAACCCTCGACTATCTCCTTAAGACCAACCTATGGGCATACATGTATCTGGCCGGCAAGGTCGGCGAGCGCATGATCGAAGAGGGAATCGAAGGTGACATCATCGACATAGGCTCTCTGAGCGCCGACACCCGCGAAAAGGACAGTTCGGCATACGTAGCTACCAAAGCCGGCATACAGGGTTTCACCGAGTCCTTCCGGAAAGAAGTCAATCCGCACAACATCCGCGTGTCGCTCATCGAGCCCGGTGCCGTAGGGAGCGACATGCAGCCCACATCTCCTGAAGAGGAAAGGGAGCTGCAAGCCAAACACGAAATGCTCAAAGCCGAGGACATCGCCGACGCCGTATTGTTTGTACTGCAGCAGCCACGGCGTAGCAACATTGTTGAGCTCCGTATAAAGCCCCTGCGTCAGTTTATCTAGCCGAGCGGTCTGGAGGTTAGCCCCTTAAAATAGAGCAGTCCCCGCCATCAGACAGGGCCCCGCTCCTTTTGGTAATCAATTCTCTTATCCATAGCACGCCGTGACATGCCTTTCGTTTTCAGAATTTTCACATTTCGGAAAACCAGATTCCGCGGCTGGCGTTACTCTGATGACAAACGGAGCATTCCGCAACTGTACTAGCAGTATAACAACGCAACATAAAACGAAAACTCATTATAACATACCATGATAGAAAAGCAAATATTGGAGAAACTAAAAGAAAACGGAGAAGTCATACACAACGACTACTTCGGAACGGTGCAGCTAAGCGAAGACCGCTACTTTGTCTACTGGGTACCCCAGGGATATATCGATGAGTTTAACGTCCAGGCCGACGACGATACCGTGAAGGTCGTAGTGAACGTTGCGACACGCCAGGATGGCGAAGTCAAGATACCCGAAAGCGTCTTAGACTATGTACCTACAGCGTATAAAAACGTTAAGGACAGAAAGCGGCTTCCCGAATTCGACGATCTAATTGCCAACCTAAAGGAAGAAAAGCAAGGATAAATCCCCGCCGCTACGGGTTATTTCCTAACCGGAGAGGATAATACCCGATCAGCTTCCGTAAACACCTGTTTTTGCCTACCTATACAACGGGACAGCCAAAAAATGCGTTCTTTTACCAAACAATGTAAATCGAACAGCTTGACTGGATTTATATGACGGATTTCTTAAAGTCTTTCAGCGCTGGGGCACATTGTTCCAGCATGGCGGGCAGTTTTGGGACAAACTACAGTAGCCCCCGCCGTAAAGACAACAGAAACGACAGCTAAATTCAAACAGGTGCTAAAATAAATTGTACAATGAAGATCAAAGAACGTATTCAAAAACTAGTGGACGTAAACAGTTATAGGATGGCTGTTTATCAGTGGGCGGTGGAAGCGTTGAACGAATACCAGGAAGTGCATTTGCGATATACTTTCCAGCAGTACGTCGCAGAGAGCCAGATGTTCATCAATCAGTTGCTGGCCCATGCGGCAGAAGACAACATGCGTCTAGAGCAGGGGCAACAGGCCAAGGTCGTTGCGATCAAGGCACCCGCGGGCCCCGCATATGTGAAAGGCGATACCTGCGCGATTCTCGAACGATGTATGGCGGGTGAGTCGACTTGCAAAGAAAAGTATCAGGAAGCGATTGATACGATCGAAGACGACCGGACGGCTGTGGCCCATGTTATCCGCCAGCAGGCGGAACTGCAATACATGGCTTACAATCACATGAAGACGCTCGTCGAATGCAACTCCTACCATACACAGGCGGGCTAACTCCACACAGAGGGGCGCAGAACGCACGGGCAAGGCATTAGCCATAATCAACTTACATAATACAGAATTACAACGCGACTCCCAAGGTGAATGCAACGCCTTGGGATTGTAGTTTTGTCTGTCCATACGGCCTTCCAGACGCCAAGCCCGGTGCGTTTGGTACCCTATGCGTCACGTTCTACGCGATTGAGAGCAAGCAGGTATTGATATAAAACACAGCAACTAACTGTCCGGCATAACCTTATAGGTAGGATCCTCAACAATATCAACCTGCACGACGCCCTCCGCATTTTTCAGCAGCAGCCGGCAATCCTCGCTCAGGTGCCGCAGCTGCATCTTCTTCCCGACGCTGGCGTATTTCTCCGTGATCTTGTTCAGCGCATCGATCGCCGACATATCCGCAACGCGGCTCTCCTTAAAGTCCACAATCACATGCGGCGGGTCGCCCGACACGTCAAACTTCTCCAAAAAAGCAGCTGTCGAACCGAAAAATAACGGTCCATAAATCTCGTAATACTTAGTTCCGTGCCCATCCACATACTTACGCGCACGTATGCGCTTAGCATTGTCCCACGCAAAGACCAAGGCCGCCACAATCACACCCACCAGTACTGCAAGGGCAAGGTTGTGTAATATAACCGTGATCGCTGCTACAAGGACCCCAACAAATATATCAGACTTCGGGAATTTATTAATGATCCGCAGGCTCACCCATTGGAAAGTCCCGATGGCCACCATCATCATCACGCCTACCAGTGCAGCCATGGGTATCTGTTCAATGAATGGCGCGCCCACCAGAATTACCGCCATAATGGCCACAGCTCCGATAAACGCCGACAGGCGCGTCCGCGCTCCTGCATTGAGGTTGACGAGCGTCTGCGCTACCATGGCGCAGCCTCCCATTCCCCCGAAAAAGCCGTTCACAACATTGGCCACCCCCTGCGCCATGGCCTCGCGGTTTGAGCGGCCCTTACTGTTCGTTATCTCATCCACCATATTCAGTGTCAGCAAAGACTCAATAAGTCCCACGCCTGCCATAACCAACGCATAAGGAAAGATAATCTCCAGCGTCTCCAGCGTCAGCGGCACCTGCGGTATATGAAAACGCGGCAGCGAACCGCTGACCGACGCAATGTCCAGCACCTTCTTCGTATCGATACCGAACGCCGTAACAACGCCGAAAACAACCAAGATAGCAACCAACGAGGCCGGAACCGCTTTGGTCAGCTTCGGGAAGCCGATAACAACGGCAACAGTGAGTAACGTGAGTGCAACCATGGTCAGCAAGGCGGTTCCCTCCATCCAGCCGCCTCCCGGCACTTTGAACTGTGCCACCTGCGCCATAAAGATGATAATAGCCAATCCATTCAAAAACCCATACATGACGGGCTGGGGAATAAGCCGCACAAACTTGCCGAGCTTGAAGATACCGACAAGCAGCTGCAACAGACCTGCCATCGCCACAGCGGCAAACAGGTACTCCACCCCATGAGCCGCGGCGAGTGCAATAAGCACCACCACCGTAGCACCCGCGCCCCCTGACACCATTCCCGGACGTCCCCCCAGCACCGCCGTCACGAGGCCCATCAAAAAAGCCGCATACAGACCGGTCAACGGCGACAGACCCGCCAGGATAGCGAAGGACAACGACTCGGGAATCATCGTCATGGCGACCGTTAAGCCCGCGAGGATCTCGTTTTTAAAATTTACTTTCGACGATCGTAGCACGTTTGCTGCTTTTTCCATACAAGAATAATTTATATACTGCTTTAATAAGACGTAAATGGACCATAAACGGCGGAGAACCCGAGGCAAGTGCAGGGCATCCCTCCGACACAGACGGAGCCGCCCGCTACGTAAACTGCCGTATGCTAGTGTGGTGCAGCCATGGAGATTATTTTTGCCAAAGGTAGACATTCAGCAAAAAAATACCAAACACCCTCAAAAAAAACCAGCCGCCTCCCTGTACACTCCGGCAGTACCATGCTTCTACCCCCGCGGCGCCCGCAGGAAGCGACCTACCCCGCGCAAAAACAGCGCGGTTCCCCCGAAACCGGGCCCATTCTGCCTATTCCGTTTTGCAGACAAACTTATTTTGCTATTTTTAGTTATTGAATGTAAATAATTGTCCATGCATGTATGCCGCAGTCATAACAGGCGCGGGCCCCATGAGCTGCCGGCACATGTCTTACGTTATAAATACGCTATCCGGAATGAAAAGAATCTTTTACCTCTTCTTGTGCCTTTCGCTATCTTCTACCCTGTCCTTTGGTCAGGAAACCGATCTGACGCCCGACGACCTTTTTCTACGGGCACGGCAGCAGGCTTTCGACGAAAAAGACTACCCACAAGCCATAAGACTCGCCAAACAGGCCCTGCAACAGGCGCCCGACTATATCGATGTCCGCATCTTCCTCGGACGGGTATATACATGGTCCGGACATATCGATTCCGCGCGGACCGTGTTCAAAGAACTCTCGCAGGCGAATGTAAAGGACGAGGATTTTTTCCTCGCCTATGCGTCCACGGAATATTGGAACAAGCAGCCCGACACGGCAGCAACGATCGTCGACAAAGGGCTTGCTCTCCTCCCTGCCTCCCAGGACCTCCTCTTGCTGAAAGCAAATATCAGCTATAGCAATAGTCAATATGAAGCAACTGAACAAGCTGTAAACAAGATCTTACAGATCAATCCAAAACATACCGAAGCCAGGGCACTATCCAAAAACATACAGGAATATCTAACCAGGAACGCTGTCGGACTAACCTACAACTTTGTGTACTTTGATAAGCAATTTGACGACAACTGGCACATTGTGGGGCTAAGCTACCGGCGGACCACACCGGTCGGGCCTGTTATCTTCCGCGCCAACTACGGCAATAAATTTGCGCAGAACGGCATGCAATTCGAGCTTGAAGCTTACCCGCGCCTCTCCAGGATGTTTTACCTCTATGTAGGCGGCAGCTACGCAGACAACCGGACCATCTTTCCAAAATACAGAACAGGCGTATCCCTATACGCGAACCTCCCCCAAAGCTTTGAGGCCGAGGTTGGCTACAGGCAGCTGCACTTCACCAACAGCATCTGGATGTACACCGCGTCGGTCGGCAAATACTACCAAAACTTTTGGTTTAATTTCAGAACGTATATTGCACCAAACCAAGAGGATATAGCACACTCTTATACCGCAACAGCCCGGTATTACACCAAAGGAATAAATGACTATGTCGGATTTGTCATCGGTACCGGACTAACGCCTGAAGAAAACAGAAACAACCTCCTGGACATCACGCCGTATAAACTCAAAACCTTCCGCGTGGGCGGCGAATACAATTTTTCCGTCAGGCGCACAAACATCATCTCCATCGCTACGACATACTATAATCAGGAATTCAGGCCCGGCGAAAAGGGAAACCAGCTCGACATTATACTGGGGTATGTCAAAGCATTTTAAGCCATTTCGGAGCCAACCGGCAAACCGCGCTATACAAAGCCGTGCAATTTGGAAAACCCTATCTCAACAAGATTGTTCCTTTATTGAACGATTAACAGACAAGTGTTATGGAAAACAAGGAGCAAAACAAAAATACTGAGCAGCCACCTATCCTCTCGAGCGAAGAGCTGGAACGGGAAGACATGCAAGGGGTAGACGATACCACAGCAGGCGATCTGCGGTATAACGAGGAAGAAGACAGTTTTGAGCTGGATCCCGTAACCGAAGCCGACGAATACGACCACCCGCTGCCATACGATACCGCTGCACCTCAGGGCGAAGACGACAACTCCACATACGACGAGGAGAACCCTTACACGCAAAATGAATACCAGGACACGCGTGCCGAAGTAGAAGCCGACCTCGACCTGCTGGGAACCGAGGCCGCAGACGAATCCGTACAGCTCGATGAGCTCGATGAACAGTTTGCCGAAGGAGCAGATGAGGATACCGAAGAGGGCGTAGACGAAGAAGGATATCCCTTGCGGGATGATGCCGATGGAGAGGACAACCCGATCACAGACGACCCTACACAGAGAACGTAAAGGATCAGCGACCTCACGACGGATTGCGCAAATCGGTCCCGACCCCGAAAAAAGTTAAGTTCCTCGCCCTTCAGCACGGCCTCGCCGCGCCGAAGGGCGAATGACTGCGTAATTTTCCAGTTCCCCGGGGCCTACCGAGCGGAGCAAGCAGGCCCGTACCCTCCGATTAAGCGCCCCCCGGCGTCGCAGCACAGTATAACCCTGCGCCTTAAAGTTGCCGGAAAATACCTATTTTTACAGTCAGTAGACAGACCTTTTTTTAGAACAAACCACGACATCATGAAAATTGCAACATATAATGTCAATGGCGTGAACGGCAGGCTGCCCGTCCTTCTGCGCTGGCTCAAAGAGGAACAGCCCGATGTCGTCTGCCTTCAGGAACTTAAAGCTCCGCAGGAGAAATTTCCAGAAGAGGCTATACGCGATGCCGGGTATTACGCTTTGTGGCACGGACAGAAAAGCTGGAATGGCGTCGCTATCTTAAGCCGCAAACAGGAAATAACCGAGGTGTCCCGCATACTGGCCGGCGACCAGGGTGATGTACAGAGCCGCTACCTGGAAGCCATCATCGACGGTATATCCGTCTGCTGCATTTATCTGCCGAACGGAAACCCTTACCCCGGACCTAAGTTTGATTACAAAATGGGCTGGATAGAGCGCTTCAAAAAACATACAGCGCAGCTGTTTAAGCAAGGCACACCCGCCATCGTTCTCGGCGATTTTAACATCATCCCCACCGAACGTGATGCCTATAAACCCGAAAAATGGGTCAACGACGCCCTGTTCCGCGTGGAAGTCCGGGCGGCTTTTGAAGAGATCATGGCCCAGGGGTGGACCGACGCACTGCGCACCTTATACCCTGACGAGACTATTTATACCTTTTGGGACTACTTCCGCAATGCCTATGGACGCGACGCAGGCCTACGTATAGACCACATCCTGCTAAGCCCCGAGCTGGCAGCGCGCCTGGCCGACGGCGGCGTACACCGACACGTACGGGGCTGGGAAAAGACCAGCGACCATGCGCCCGTCTGGATTACGCTGAAAGACGCCTGATACAAAAAAGCAGCAATCTGTACCGCTTGGAGTCAGATTGCTGCATCAACCGTTTTGAACGTACTAAAACGCAAACGCCTCGACCGTCTGTAAGGCTTTTGGCCATGCCACTTCACGGAGGTCCGGAAGCGACACACCTTCCACGCGGAAGGCCGTTATATCCGTCATCCCCATAAACCCTAACACGCTCCGAAGGTACCGTTCGGTAAAATCGAAATCCTGCAAGGCTCCTTCCGAATAAACACCACCTGAAGAAATAGCTAAGTAGATCTTCTTTCCCTTCACCAACCCTTCCGGCCCATTTTCGGTATAGCGGAACGTGACACCGGCCCGCGCGATATGGTCTATCCACGCTTTCAGGGTCGATGGGATCGAAAAGTTGTACATCGGCACGTCGATGACTATGCTATCTGCTTGAAACAACTCCCTGACCGCTTCCTCCGACAATTTCACGGTTTCCGCCATCTGCGCCGGACGCTGGTCCGCCGGCGTAAAAAATGCACGAAGAAGCTGTCCATCCAGGTGTGGAAGAGGACTGTCTGCCAGGTTTCTTACTAGTATGTCTGCATCCGCCTGTTCCTGCAGTCTGCGGACGATCGCCTCGCCAAGCTTGTGGCTCATTGACTGATTTCCATTAATGCTCGTTACTACGTGTAAAATCTGCATATCTCTAAATTTTTAAGTGACCAGTGCAAATTTCTGTACAATTACTATATATTTGTTATCTGTTACAAAAAGGATAGTACTTACAAAAAGAATAGTATATGCATACCGTAGAAAGCTGTCAGAAAGCAAAACTCGCCATACGCGATACGTTAGACGTTGTAGGCGGTAAATGGAAACTGGTATTGGTCTCCATTTTAAGAAGCGGGCCCAAGGGCTTCAATGAGCTGTCGCGCGAAGCCGGCGTCTCGCCCCGCATCTTATCCAAGGAATTGCAGGAACTGGAAATAAACGGATTGGTCAGCCGTACCGTATGCAACACCAAGCCGGTTACGGTACAATACGCCCTGACGCCGTATAGCGTCACGCTCGAAGAGGTATTGCTCGCCATGGAAAGATGGGGCGCGGAGCACCGCAGGAAGATTATCGCAGGCATGTAATGTCTGCTTCATCCCGCTTATGGGGATACCGGCTAGATAAATTGTCACAAAAATAATACAACCATAGTACCATTTTATTAACCTTAAAGATAAATATCAATAATTATTTCAATATTTTGTGTAATTTCTTTGTATAGTCGTATTTTTAAGTAGTAAACGACGCTCTTATGCGAAGAGAAGAATTAATACCATATGGCGAAGAGCTCTCTTCGAGACAATCGGCCGACGGATCGAGATCCGCTGTCTATACACTGGTAGCCTACGCCGATAATGTTGTTGGAGTGGGCCTCTTTTACCAGAACGAGGGCGAATGCGCCCTTGCGATCATCAGCGAAAGCGTCAACGATCGGACAATGCTGGGCAAAGTGTCGGACAGCTCGCCCATCGACAGCACAGACGTGCAGGAACTTCAGCGTCTCTTCAACCTCTACTTTCCGCCCAGCGGAACGAGGGTCAGGCAGTTCACTGGAAATCCTTAGCTGACCAGAAACAATGCCAGATGAAGACAAGTGCCGGAATTCTGCTTTATAAAACATTCCCCGATAAGGAAACACGCTATTTCCTCGTTCACCCCGGTGGTCCCTTCTGGAAAAATAAGGACGCGGGAGCGTGGTCCATACCCAAAGGCGAAGTACAGGCCGGCGAAGACGCGCTGATGCGCGCAACCACGGAGTTTAGAGAAGAGACCGGACAGCCGATTACAGGACCGTTCCTGCCCCTCACGCCCATACGCCAGAAAGGTGGCAAAACAGTATACGCCTGGGCCACTGAGGGAGAGGTTGACATGGACAGCCTGCATAGCAATACATTTACCCTGGAATGGCCTCCCCGATCCGGAAAGTTTATTTCGGTACCGGAAGTCGACCAATGGCGATGGTTTACGCTCGAGGAAGCCATAATCAGAATCAACCCGGCCCAGACGGCGCTATTGCATGAACTGCACGGGCTGCTGCAGAACCGCCTCTATTAATGTCGAACATTAATACCATGTTCATATTCAGGTAACATAGATTATCTATTTTGGGATATGCTAGTTACCGTACTCACCATCATTTCGGTCGCCGCCATCCTGGCAATTTTTAACATGGATTCTCCAAAAAAGGCCGTTCTTTTCCTGCTTTTAGTTTTCGCCATAAACGGCTTCGTCATGCTGTGCATTTATTATCCGGGCTATACGGCAGCCCTTGTGGCGGCCCTGATATTCGCAGGCATCAGTTTTGGCAGGTCCCGGTAGAAACCGGGAGCCCACACCGCCCTTACGAAGCCAGCTGCAGCTCGAACGAAAAGGTAGACCCCTCTCCCTCCCTGCTCTCTACTTCAATGGCACTTCCGTGGTAGCGGAGAATCTCCGCCACCAGGTACAACCCGATACCGAAACCGGCGATATTTCTCACTTTCTCATTCGTCACCCTATAAAAACGCTGAAACAGCTTCTTCTGGTCGACTTCGCTAATTCCAATACCTTCATCGCGTACAGCTATGCGCACCGCGCCGTCACGCAGCTCACACTCGATATGAATACTTCCTCCGCTAGGCGAGTATTTAATGGCATTGTTCACAAGGTTGATCAATACCTGTCCGATTTTGTCGCGGTCGCCAAACAGGCTGATCATGTTACATCCCGTAAGCGTAATCCGATGACGGGCACTCAGCAGCTGGGCGTCCTGCACAATTTCCTCCAGCAAAGGACAAAGGTCAAAACGTTCCTGCCGTAGTTCTATTTTTCCTTCTTCAATGCGTGCCAGGCTGAGGTAGTCCTGCACCATAAGGATCATCTTTTTGATATGTGCTTCCATCCGCGAGCCCATCTGCAGACCTGTCCTATCCTCATTTTTCCGCGCATTCTTCATCAGCAATTGCGTATACAGGAGAATAGACGTAAGCGGCGTCTTCATTTCGTGACTGACCATCGCGACGAAATCATTCTTCCGTTGCTCCTCCAGCTTCTTTTCGGTAATGTCACGGGCAATCTTGGAAGCGCCGATGATACGTCCCGCGGAATCCCTGATCGGCGATATGGTTAAAGAGACATCGATCAGCCGCCCGTCCTTCCGCTGCCGCTTCGTTTCAAAGTGCGCTATGTTTTCTCCAGCCCCTAGGCGCGATAGGATAAATGATTCCTCCTCCACCCGATCATCAGGGATGATTTTCACGATCGACTGGCCGACCATCTCCTCTTCCGTAAAACCAAATATATGCTGGGCGGCTGGGTTCCAGCTGGTCACGCAGCCCTGAAGGGTCTTGCCCACAATAGCATCGTTGGACGACTCGATGATGGCGACGAGGCGGGCATCTTTCTCATCGGCCATACGGGCGTCCGTCACGTCGAGCATGGTGCCAGCAAAGCGATCAGGACGGTTTTCGTCATCGACAAAAAGGGTGCCCTGTGTCCGCAGCCACCGAAGCTCACCATCGTCCAGGCGACGGAAGCGGTACGAAACGTCAAACTGGTTAGATGATGTGCCCTGCATCAGCCGGTTTACCTCGCTTTCCAGACGCGACCGGTCATCGGTGTGAACCTGTGCCAGAAACTCCTCGACAGAAATCGCTTCCAGCCCCGAAAGCCCCAAGATCCTTCGGCATTCGGTAGACAGGTACATCTCTCCCGTCTGCGTATCCCAATCCCATGTGCCCAGCTTAATCGCCTCGATAGCCTGCCGGAGTCTGGCCTCGCTTTCCTCCAATTTCCGCATCAGCTCGCTCCTTCTCTGCTCTTCCTCCACCATAGCCGTAATATCTTTGGTAAAACAGCGCGTATGCACAAACTCTCCATTCTCCCGCAGCACATTGGAGCTGATAAGCACATGACGGATCGTGCCGTCCTTATGCCGTAGCCTCGCCGGATAATTATTCAGCGTCTCGTTGTTCGTAAGGCGCGTAAGGATATCACCGATAACATCGGCGTCCGCATGATACGAGGCGATCGACGAACCGATATATTCGTCCGCCGTATAGCCCAACGCGTCAAGCTCAGCCTGATTCGCCCAAACAACAATACCGTTCTTGTCCACCCAGTGCAGGGGGATAGCTGCGTTCTCTATAAAATCCGTCAACTCCGTGACCCGCCGTCTCAGCTCGCTGTTTTCTTTCCTCAATTGGTTTAGTTCTTCCACTAGGTGTTCTCGCTCTTCCATCAATCGCTTACAATTTGCTAATACAGAATCCGTTGTGAATATAGTAATTATTGAGACAACACCTAACGATATTTGCGGGTTACCGTAAAAAAATAAATTTTGTTACAGTCCCCATACACAGGACATTCATTTTATCGCGGATATTCCTGCTTACGTTTATATCACGCGCGTACACTGAAACTTCCAGCTCTTTCCCCCTCACTTCAGAACGGCTCCCCGCGCAACAAAAGGCTAATTAAAAAATTTGCCTAACAAATAACATGCAGCTATTGCCGGCAACAGCTACGTATACGGCGCGCAACATAGATTATAGCGAGGTCGCCGATCTTATATATAAATTGTGTTTTGATTACCAAAAGGTTAACAGCCACCAACCGGAGGACCCGCAGATACACCATTTATGCGCTTAAAACGCGAAGCCATGGGCATCCGGGCAAAATCAATAGTTAATTTTATTGCTTCTATATTGACAGTTTCAAAAAGATTGCATACCTTTATTCACGATAAAAAGAAATGACAACCCAATTTAACTGAGCCGTGCTGTCCCGATCACTAATTTTTGCGGGATCTATATAATACTGTATTAATCTGTCATGTCTTTTAAAGAACGGAAACCCTAGGTTTCCACAGAAACAGTTACTATCAAGAATTATGGAAAAGAAAGTACGAAAGCAAGTAGATGGAAAATTCCGGAATAAGGAACGAACGAAGAAGGAATTAATTCAATCAATAGGCAAAGTGCTGGCAGAACGTAGCTACGCGGGCCTGAACATCACAAGCGTCAGCCAAGCCGTAGGCAAGAACCCTAAACTTATCTACGAGTACTTTGGGACTCTCGATGGCCTGGTACAGGAATACATCAGCCAAAAGCTTGCAGCCTCCTATCCATCGCTGGAACTTGCAGATCGCATGGTCGCAAACCCCGATTACGTCACAGACGAAGACCTTGTCGAACTCGTCGTTATGCGGCAGCAGGACATCAGCGCCGACCGTGAATTGCAGGCACTCATCCATTGGAACCTGGTACTCTCGGAAAGCCGTGTCAGGGGGACACAGGCAAAAATCGCCAGACTACTGGCAACCCTGGTATCTAGATTCCGGGATCTGCCGGTGCCGCCTAAGCATTTTAGCCGTGAGATGCTGGAGATTATCTCCAGCGGCGTTATCTTTCTGTCCGTTCATGCACACACCAACGGACAGTCGTTGTTTGGCGCAGCCACCGACGCCGCCAATGGACAGCAACGGATAACAAATGCCGTATACCGGCTTCTCGCGTCAGCTTTATAAGGCGGCATGCCCCGCTTATAGATAAACCGTATCGCTTAGCCCGGCATCTTCATCGACGACAACATCAGCTTCACACCACCCGCACGGGGGAATAGTATGCTACTTGCTGAAATCGAACAGATGAAGCCCGATGTCGTCGTCCTTGGTTTTGACGAGCTTCGTTTCCAGCGGGTAGACGAAAAACTCGCCGGCTCCCCGGATACGGGCGTCGAGCAGGTGCCCTGCCAGAGCCGTGTAATCGTTTCGTCCAAGCGTAACGTGCAGATGTAAGACAGTATTACCTTCTATCTCGGCAATGTTTCCCGAGAGGTTGCTTATCTCCATCTGTTCACGGAACGTCTCCGATACATATTCCTTTGTCTGTGGATCGAAAAAACGCAGTGTCACCTCGTCGGTAGCGCCGATTCCGAAGAGATGTCCCGCCCTAACATCCTGCTGATCAACGAAGTCCGCAAGCGCCTCAACAAGGCTCGCCCCATCTGCCACGCTGACGACATATGTCGTGCCGACCTTTTTGGCAGACCACGCTGCCCCTTTGCAAAATTCTTTCATCTTTCTAATCTTTCTATCCACTGTACGAACAATCGTAAGTACCCAACCGTTTTGCCGCGTGGGAAACGTGTCAACAATAAGCACCGTTTTCAGCAGCTGCCTCCATAAAAGTGTTCAAGGCGTCAGCGTATCGCATTGTTACAGGAGCACGTTGACACCAAGCGACAGATTACGGCCGGGAAGCGGAGCCAGATATTTCAGAAAAGAGTTCTGTGGCCGGGCTTCGGAATCGAGCAGGTTATTTCCCGAAACATAGCACT
The DNA here is from genome assembly GCF_008124885.1 of Sphingobacterium allocomposti. Classification (GTDB taxonomy): domain Bacteria; phylum Bacteroidota; class Bacteroidia; order Sphingobacteriales; family Sphingobacteriaceae; genus Sphingobacterium; species Sphingobacterium allocomposti. Next base: position 34,606 of record NZ_VNHX01000016.1, on the reverse strand, counting down.
CAGCCACATATCCGATAATCCGGAATGGGTGGGCGATACGTGCGGCCAACATCGAATAGGGTGGCATAGGCGGTTCCGGATTGATATTCTTCCCGAGATAGCGCTGCTTCAGATATCGGTCGAAAGAGCCATTGATGCGCCATCCGTCGACCTGTACAGCCACCGACACGCCGTACCGGCTTGTCGGCAGATTCGGCATGAAGTCGCCCTCGGCCCATTTACGCATTCGGTCATCCGACGTGTTTTTGTTCTTAACCAGATCAAAGAACGAGGCTACTTCCAACGCACCGCGTTCACCCCAGGACCATCGATGAGCGGCCTCCGCTTCCCATCCCGTAATTTCCGTATCCGATGCGCGCCATTCCTTTACAAGAAATCCGCCAGAGCGGGATAAGCCCGTGTGGGCCAGATAAAGGTAATCTTCAAACATCGTATGGTAGTATGTGGCCGTCAGACGCCACGTGTCCCCCTGCAGTCCGCCGCCCACCTCGTAAGTCCGTGCAACCTCCTTCGGCAAACGGTCGTCTCCGTTTTCCTCCAGCATAATAGCAAAATGGTCATTTCCGGCATACAGCTCATTCACCTCCGGCGCCCGCTCGGCATGGCTATACGAACCCTTCACGAACGCCATTTTCCACACCTTCCACTGCAGGTCAGCCGACAAATGATGCAGTCCGAAGTTCCTTCCGGATAGTTTCCCGCCGGCTAATCCACGGCTGGTCTTATAGCCGGGATCCGGCATCGCCCGCCTGGCTACCCAGTCGTGGCGGTACCCCAGTCCCAGGGCAAGCCTGTCGAGCTCCACCTGTTGCCATGTAAAAACGCCCCATTCACGGCTAAGGTTGTCCGGCAGATACCGCTGCACCCCATCTCCACGCATCTTTAGGTAGGAAAAATCCGCTCCGCTCATCCCCCTCCAGCACCTCAGCGCACGCTGTTCCACTTCTGCCCGCAAAGCATGCCGGTTACTGTTAATCTTATTTACCCGATAAATCCCGACCAACTCGCGGTCGTCCGCATACTGCGTTACATAATGCAGACGCAACGATTCAACCGCGCGGGATGCCGGTACGAAGGCTGCATGGAGAAGCACACTATGAGAGAGCGCCCTTGTATTGATCGGCGCATACGCGGGAGCCGGCCTGGCCGCACCATGGGTATGCCCCTGTTTGGTAGCCATCGCGAAACCGGGAACACCATAATATCCCTCCAACGCGCGGTAGCCCACGCCCACGCGGAGATCCTCCCCGATATAGCTCGTTCCCAAATTCACCGAGCGGCTGTCTGCATGACTATTGGGCATGATGCCACGCGTCACAGGTACATAATCGTAAATGCCTTTCACCACCGTCGTATAAAAGGGCGTATTCGGATCCTGTCCGGGAACAAACAGTTCATTCTTCGGGTTCGGAACCTCCACCCCATCGATCACCGAATACGCCTGAAACGTATAAAGATCAGCCTCCGACAGCCCCCACCGCGGGTCATGCATATGGTCCAGCACAAATTGGCTAATGTAGGGATACAGCGTCAGGTTACGCGTGGTCTCTGCGTCTACATGTACCTGCGCCAACACCTGTGTCAGGTGATCAATAGCTGGGTCATATGCAAGGGGAGCTTTAGTGTTTCCCGGTATTTTCAGGTCGCCGTGCTGTTGGTTCATACCGCCGATATGCCACGCCCAGCGATCGCCAAGGTTCCCGTTCAGATCGACTGCCTGCCGGTGTCCGCTATTGGTCCCGCCCTCAACCCGTACCCGTCCCTGAAAGCGGCGCGCAAAACGTTCGCCGGGAATTGTATTATCTTTCATATTAACCGCCCCGCCGATAGCCTTGCCACCGTAGCGCACGCTTGCTCCGGTTTTATTCACCTCCACTTCGGCGAGATTGTCCATATCCACATTGATGTTCAGATTCGGACTGATACCTGATAGGTCGTGGTACGCCACCCCGTCTGCGAGTACCTTCACCCGATTACCGCTCATGCTCCGTACTACGGGAGCTCCCGAATTGGGCCCATAGTACGATTGCTGCACGCCGGGCACCCGGCTCAGCGTCTCTCCCAGCGTGCGGCCCTGCACGACATCCAACGTGCGCCGGTCGAGCGACACCACGCCGTCCAGCCGCGGCAGACCCGCCACAGCAACAGCCGGAAGCAGGTCGATATTCTTCAGCGAGTCAGACCTCATTTTCTCCTGCGCGCCGGCCGCGGCATGCAGGGCCACCAAGGCCGACAAACAGGTATACCGGATAACGTTAGGATAGTGCCTCAGGCCTATGTCCGTCCTACATATTGAAACCATGGTGCAAATTTAAAAAAAGAATTCACTAACGCAACAATATTGCATTTATTAAATATATGTGCTACCTTCGCCGAAAATTTTATGTTTATGAAAACTTATATTAAGCTATTGACCATTTCCTGTTGCCTCGTATGGCTCATGTCGGCCGTCACCTCCTGCACCAAAGACGACGCGCCGCAGGACCTCTCCGTTCAGCTCGATCTTCCCGAAGCCATACACCTCGATTACGGGGCCGAGACGACCATCACGATACCGGCGGTAGCCTCAGGGGAGCAGAACCTCACATTTCAGATCCGGTTTGATGAAACCGAAAATGTAGCAGTGGGCGCGGGCAGCCTGCACGACAAACTCATTCAGGCCGTACGCCTGGACACAAAAAAAGGCCAGATATATATAAACAGCCGTGCGATATATCCAAACGGCGTACAATCGGTAACCACCGGCGTCACCCTACCCGAAGATTATCGCGTGACAGTCGTTGCCCTCATGGACAACGGAACCACCGTGGGCAAAGAAACCATCTCCCTGACGGTAGCGCCCCGAAGTGTGCAGGTACAGGGCTTACAAAACAACGGTGAAATCCCGTACGCTTATGCCCTGTATAGCGACGTCGCTCCTACCTTTACGCTCGGATCGCCCGATATTGCGACGGAAGGTTTGGAGTGGCACCTTTCCGCGCAGAACGAAGGTCAGCCGGTTGCCGTCATAGAGGAAAACACAATCGTATTCAACAGTACAGCCGGCGACCCCAAAAAGGAGGCAGAAGTGAGCTACGACCTTACCCCCGCACTCCTGAAAGACGGATTTCCCGTAGCATCGACAACATTCCGCGTGATTTTTATTCCGCAGATCAAGTTCTTCTACGGCTCCTACTACCCTGAATACAACCTCACTATTTTGCTCAATCTCATACATATCGGGCTATCCAATAGCTACACCTCGGCAGCGCCCGTGTTATACCCCGAAACATACCGATCGGCATTTAGCATCGTGTCCATCGAAAAAGACGGAAGACCATACGACAATAAAGATGAGATATTCAGGATCAACGCCGGGACCGGATCCGTCACGGTCAGACAGAACAATACTTTAGAGGCCGGACGGTATAAGATCATTGTCAAAGCACATACCACCACGGGGCTGGAATTCGTAACCGACTTGACATTGGCCATGGAGAATGGGTAGAAAAAAAAGAATCGTCTTGTCTCATTTTGCAGAAGTAAATATCTGCATAGCGGCGGATCGCGCTAATCCGCCGCTATCCCTTTTTCTACAACCGGTTTGATATTTCTTAATAAAAAGATTAACACGCACCCCATAACTTAACAATTAATTTACTTTGCATATAGTAGATTTGTGGTGCTAGTTATCTACGCTATGGATGCAGGGTATAAATTTCACTTTAAAAACGCCCTTTGGACCGCTCTTGTGCTGGTTCTTTCCGCCTGTAAAAAAGACGGCCCCGAACCGGATTACCCGGCCGGATCCAACCAATATATCAACGATTGGATACTTGACAGCATGCAGGTGTACTACTACTGGAACAGCAGTCTGCCCCGCAATCCCGATCTCAATAAAGATCCGCTGCCGTTCTTTGCGACGCTAAAAAACCCGCAGGATAGGTTTTCCAGAATCTACCATAACGCTGTACCCGAAAGCTATCTGCCCTCTCCGGTGCAGCACTTTGGACTGGAGCTGATCCTTTACAGCGCTGGTGGCGGAGCTCCGCAGGCCACGGTCGCGCTGGTAGTCCCCGGTTCCCGGGCGGCGGCGGCAGGACTGCAGCGCGGGCAGCGCATCACACACATCGACGGCACCGCGCCTACAGCCGGCAACATACAGAACCTGATCGGCGCCGCCGTTGCACAGCGTTCAATAACACTCGATGTCGCAGAAGCCGGAAAGATCACCATACCAGCGGGCACCGTATCCGAAAACCCGGTCTACCTCTATAAGACGTTTAACGATTCGCCGACGCCGGTAGCATACCTGTTTTACAACTCGTTCGATGGCCGCTACCGGCACGACCTTGTGCAGGCGTTCGACGCCTTCCGGCAGGCCGGCGCAAAAGAGCTTATCATCGATCTCCGATACAACGCAGGGGGCGACGTCGGCGTATGTGCCGCCCTCGCCGCCGCCCTATGTCCCGTGGACGATACCGACATATTTATCGAGTACAGGGGCAATCAACGTGCAGGCATACGCCGGGAAACCTTCGCAAAAACCATAGCCAAAACCTATAGCGGAACGCCCTTCCCGTTCGCCGGGATACGCAGCATGCGCCTCCCCCTAAGCCGGGTTTTTATATTGACAGGTAGGCATACCGCCTCCGCCGCCGAATTTTTGATCCAGTCGCTACGGCCCTGGACAGCCGTCATACAGATCGGCGAAACCACCCTCGGCAAAGACATGGCGTCTTTCAGCATCAGGGACAACAACGCCAACAAAAACAATGCATGGCACTTAGAACCACTCGTATTCAAGCTGTACAACGCCCACAGCGAAGGCGACTACCCGTCGGGACTGGCGCCAGATATCCAACGGAATGAACTCGGCGGAACGCTTCTCCCGTTAGGACACCCCGACGACCCGCTCATCAGGGAGGCGCTGGAAAGGATCAACGGCATCACCGCAAAGGCACGCACAGCACTCCCCGATCGGGAGCCCCACATCTTCTACGATTCCAGAGAAGCCGCGGATAGAAATACCAGTTTTATCGTCAGCCCCTGAAACGATCGAAACCATACAGCATAAGACAGGAACGTTACGTAAAAAGCACCAAAACCTAAACATACCATGAAAAAAGTAGATGCAGCCACCATACACGAACTCCGGAAGGGTAACGAGCGCGCGTTCAACACCGTTATAGACGCCTACTATAAGAGTATATGGTTGTACTTCCACAAAAACACGAATCGGCACGAAATCGCCGATGAACTCAGCAACGACACCTTTAACCGCCTGTGGAAATACAGGAGGAACCTCGACGCCGAACAAGGCGTCGAGGCATACCTACGCAGAATCGCCCACAGCATACTACAAGACTGGTTAAAGGAGATGGAAAAGGAAAAAAAGCAGATGGCCGGCTATTCCCAGGATCGCCTAAAAGACGATTATGAGGTCGGCGGCGAGGACGCCCTTCACGCCCGCATGGATCTGACGATACTGGTAGACAAACTGGGCGTAGTCCTTCCTGAAAAAAGATGCCGCATATTCGTCATGTCCCGGATACTTGGCATGAACTACGAGGAAATAGCACAGGAGCTGTCCATCAGTAAGGCAACAGTCCGGAATCAGCTGATAAAAGCTAAAAAAACGATGGCTGCGCTGGGCGGTTTCGGAAGATTCCTGTGAGGAACCAACCGATACTGCCCCCCTATCTAACAGCCCCCTATGTCCCCCCCAAAAAAACACTTAACAAAACTTTAATCGTATTAATAAAAACTTAACACCTGCATTTTCCAGGTGTTTTTGTCAGGACTACACGCCTTTACACATTAACAAATAGCTAAAAATCAGATATATACAACAAAACAACATCATTCCATTCCCGCTGCCGTCGCGGCACACTCCCCTCGTCAGACTCATGGCCGTGTCTTCCGGATAGACCTTCCGCGCATGTTTTCCTGTATGTATAAGTAGACGACGATGACAAACAGCCGTCGGCAATGCGTAAACAATGAGCGATAATAGAAACAAAGAAAACCGAAAAGAAATAAAAGACGGCGACGGCAAACCGTTCGGCGCTCCGGATAATCACGGTCTGTTTGACGGAGGCGAGCCGGATTTCGATAAGTATGCCCAAATGGAGGCTCCTCCGGAAATGGAAGCTTCCATGATCCGCTACAAAATATCCCATGCGAGCCAGCTGCGCCGGGAAAGGCAGCACCGCACGATCTACCGCATAACCGCCGGCATCGCTGCCATGTTTCTGTTATATTTCGGTTTCACCAAATTTGACACACCGTTGTTCCATGAAGTTCCGACCCTCGTTACCGTAACGGTAAATGAAGATGCGATAAAACAAATTGCGTTTCCCGACGGCTCCATGGCGACGGTATCTCCCGGTTCGGTTCTGCGTTACCCAGAAACCTTTACAAAGACGGAACGCCGAATTTACCTGGACAAGGGGGAAGCCTTCTTTGAGGTGGCCAAAGATCCTAAACGGCCGTTCCGGGTAGCATCCGGCGAACTGCAGACCACCGCTCTAGGAACTTCCTTCACTGTACAGTACAACCCATCCGTGAGACGGGAAAAAGTAAACCTCTATACGGGCAAGGTGTCGGTGGAGAACATCTCGAAACAGCGCAACATATCGCCTATCGTCCTGACACCGGGCAAGTCTTACGAATTCCTCGACGGAGACGTCGTCCTGAGCGACTTCAACCCTGTCGGCAACAATCCGGTAGCCAAAGGGCTTGTCTTCGAAAATGTGCCTTTCGACGAAGCCATGTACCGGATCAGCTCCTGGTACGGCATCAACCTGCTGTTTGACAGGGAAAACACGAAGCGACGCTGGATTAACGGAAACTTCAACAACAAGAAAATCGAAGATATATTTTTCATACTATCCAACACGTATGACCTTCAATTTACCAAAACTGATAGCTTAACATATAAAATTATGATGACGAAAAAGTAGAAAAGAGACAATAAAAAAGTGCCGTTCGGGAAAAACGGCACCTTAAACAGCGGATCGCGTCCCGCATAGTAATTCTGATTTTTAACAACCAAATTTTGTAAAAACCTTACGAAAATATGCAATTCTATGTTCTTATCCTAACGGATATATTGAAAAATACTGTAAAACACCTACTCAAACTAAGCTTACTATATCTATTGTTCCTGACGGCTGCGCCCCTATTTGCCCAAGCCTACGGACGTATCCAGGTACCCGTCAATATCAGCTACGGCCAGAAGACAACGGCCGCGTCCCTGTTCAAGGAGCTAACAAAACAGACCGGCTACCAATTCTATTACGACAAAGCCATCGGCGATAGGGTGCTGGATAATACGCATAATGGGAAGAAAACCCTGGGCGCCGTACTCACGGCATTAAACCAGGACGGCTTCCATTTTACGGTCAAAGAGAAAAACATCGCTGTAAAGTACGAAACCTCCCCCATCCACAACGGGAGCACGGGACGTCCGGCAGCACAGCGGCAACAGCCGGGCCGCATCGCCGGTAAGATCGTAGACGACCGTGGCGAGGTGCTCATCGGAGCATCCATCAGAGTGCTGCAGACCAACCAGGCGATGCAGAGCAGCGTGGACGGCAGCTACGCGTTCAACGTGATGCCGGGAAGCTATACCATCGAGGTAAGCTACGTCGCCTACCAGACCAAACGTGTCACACAGGTAGACGTAAAATCCGGCGGACTGACGGCGCTCGACATCGTACTTCGCCCCGCCAGCAGCACGCTCGACCAGGTAATTGTGACCGGAAGCTTCAAAAAGGAAAGCACCGCCGGACTCTACGCACAGCAGAAGAACGCCGCCAACGTAACCGACGGCATCTCGGCCGAGCAGATCGCCCGCACCCCCGACATCAATATCGGCCAGGTGCTGCGCCGAGTGAGCGGCGTGACGACCGTAGACAATAAATACGTCGTGGTACGCGGGCTTAGCGAACGCTACAACCAGGCTATGATCGACGGTGTGACGCTCCCAAGTACCAGCATGAACCGCCGCAATTTCTCCTTCGACGTACTGCCACAGGAACTGGTCAGCTCCGTTGTGGTCAACAAGACGGCCACGCCAGATATGTCGGCCGAATTCTCGGGAGGACAGGTGTCGGTCAATACCATGGATATACCGACCGAAAACTTCACCATGATCGCTATTGGCTCTGGGTTCAATACGCAAAGCGCAGGTAAAGATTTTCTGATGCTGGGAGAGCGCCGGGGCGGCGATTATCTCGGACTGAACAGCAGCATGCGCAAACAGCCGGAAGGACTGCAGTCCTGGCACTGGCATACCAATGTCAATACCCCTCCACTTGGCCCCGATGGCGACTATCCGCCAAGCATGCCCGACGACCTGCCGATATTACCGGGCTCGGATATTCCCTACACCAGCCTGGACGCCATCGCCCAGAGCCGGAGAATCGACCCAAACGGCCTACGTGTAAACCGGTATAAGACCGTGCCCTTCCAGAACGGGAGGTTCGCAATCGGGCGCGTATACGACCTAAACAGCGGACTCCGCTTGGGCTTCTCGGGCGGCGCCACATACCGGAACCAGCAAGTACTGGTAAAATATAACAACGTGCGCGGTAACTACATCGATCCAACCGTCAATTACATGGATAGTACAGAAAACGGACGGGGAACATCCTACCGCTTTAACAGCACGGTGGGCGCCGCACTCAATTTCGGACTGCAGGGCAGCACCTTTAAAATAGCTTTAAAGAACATGTACTCCCGGATTTTTGATGATAATTTTAACGAGGCATACCGCGTATCCTATGGAGCTGACAACCATATTAAATACCGGGAGCAGTTTCAGGACCCCCAGGTTACTTGGGTAAGGCAGCACAAACTTGAGGGAGAAAACCTGTTGGGTAGCAGCGGTGTAAAAATGGTCTACGCCCTGGGGATCAGCCGCATTGGTCAGCAAGTCCAGGATCAGCGGCGCCTGACCTACCGGCGTACCGCTCTTATAGGACAAACGGAGTACTTTCAGACGCCAAACATTTATATGCCGAACCGCCTGGGTAGCGATTATGACTTTCGGCTATGGACAGACGTAGCCGAGACCGACTACAACTGGGGAGTATCCTTCAGCAAGGATTTCCTATTGGGCCCCAACATTAACACCCTCGCGAAAATAGGCTACAGCGGCTGGGACAAACGCCGCTCGCTGGGACAGATCAAGGTTATTCCCTATACCAGCTTTTCTGACATCGACAATCCTATAGAAGGCGGCTATTGGGACGTTCTTGCCCCAGATCGTGTAGGAGCAGCGCCAGGTCAAGCTTATTACTGGCCTGAAAGCCTAAATGGGCCAACGTTCGAAGGGACAATGCAGACCCACGCTCCCTACCTTATGCTCGATCAGCGCTTTTTTCAAAAATTCCGTCTCGTTTATGGTGTCCGGGCCGAGCACTACAATCTAGACAACAGACAGGAGGAATACGCGAAAAAGAGATATGGCTCAGATTACATATATTATATGACCGTAGGTGAACGAAATTGGCGTTTATTACCCTCGGCCAACCTTTCTTACAGCCTCACCCCTCAAATGAACATTCGGGCGGCATATAGCAAAACGGCAATCCGGCCCGACTTCCGGGAAACCGCGTACTTTGGTTTCTACGATTACGAACTCGATGCTAATATCTCCGGTAGGCAGCTCGTCTCAACAATCATAGATAATGTCGATCTGCGTTACGAGTGGTATCCTCAAGCCGGCGAAATCATCTCCGTATCCGGCTTTTACAAAAAGCTGGATGCACCGATCGAACTGGTTTTGACGCAGAATAGCCTATACAGCTTCCAGAACCAGCATGCGGCGGTCAACTATGGTGTAGAATTGGAGTTCCGTAAATCATTGGGCTTTATCGCCGACAGAAGCTGGCTGCATAATCTTACCGTCTTTGGCAACGGCACCTGGCTCCACTCTGAAGTAGAAGCACAGTCACTACCCCTACCGACAGAGAACTTTGAACAAAGGCGCATGCCTGCCCTGGATCGGCCGCTCTTCGGACAAGTACCGTGGATCGTTAATGCGGGTATCACCTATCAGGATGCCATATTTGGTGCGACAGCAAGCTATAACCGCTCGGGGCACCGGACAAACACAATCAATTTAAATCCCGCAATGGTAGAGTATGAAAACGGACGCAACATGCTCGATGTACAGCTGAGCGCCAAGGTGTGGAAACAGAAAGCCGAAATCAGACTCAATGCCATGAACCTACTCAATGAATACATGACCTTTTACAGAAACATCGGAGCCTACGACAATATTCAGGGGGAAAACGGCGAAACCCCGGGTTGGAAACTGAAAGAAGGACACAACACCGACTATCAGCCCGAAAAAGGCGACCGCGCAACATACCGGGCAAAAACCGGAACGAACATCACCTTATCGTTTACGTATAACTTTTAACAAGAAAGGAGGGTAACAAAGCAGAAAAGCTCGTAAAGAAACCGAATTCTAAAAAAGAAAAAAGGCGTGAACAATAGTTGTTCGACACCCTCGTTAAAACTCAATTATTTAAAAAAAATTTAAAACACGAAAGTATGAACTTTCTAGGAAACATCACAACATCTGCACAAGAAAAAGTTAACTGTGCAATAAAATCAGTAAAAAACAGTGGAAAAGGTGTCAACAGCGCCGTTGCAGCTGGCTTCGCTGTCGTAGCTTTGATGACGAGCATGGCAAGCTGCGAAAAATCGGCCGACACCGGTAACTTCGATCAAGCTGCTTCTGCGGGCGCGTTGGCAACATTAAGCTGCGCCGACACAGCATCTATTCCGGTAGATGCAAACGGCATCATCACCGTAACCCGCTTAACCAACGATAAACTATGGAAACTAAACGGCGTTTCGTACGTCAACGATGGTCAGACACTGACTATTGACCCGGGAACAACCATTATTACCGGTAGAACGAAAACGTATAACGATCCGGCTTATGGACTACAGACAATCGCAGGCGTATTGGTCGTAGCTAAAGGAGGTAAATTGATCGCGAACGGAACGGCTACTCAACCTATCGTCTTCACTTCGCCCAGCGCTGGCGGATGTGGTTCAGGATGTAGCACGGCCGGTACATTCGGCGGTATCGTTATCCTGGGTAAAGCGACAACCAACCGTACAGTAGCAACCCGTATCGAAGGTATTCCTCAACCAGCAGGAACAGACATCACTTACGGTGGCCCAGGAAACACATTGAATGGCGACAATTCCGGTAGCCTGAAGTATGTGCGTATCGAATTTCCGGGTTATCGTTTAGCTGCCGACAATGAAATAAACGGTTTAACGTTGGGTGGTGTAGGTTCAGGTACAACACTATCACACATCCAGGTTTCTTATTCGGCTGACGATGCTTTCGAATTCTTTGGCGGTACCGTAAATGCAGACCATTTGGTGGCTATCGGTACAGACGACGACGATTTCGATTTCGATCATGGTTATACAGGTACGATCAACTACGCTATCGGCCTGAAAAACCCAGGCACGACGAACAGCGTAAGCGGTGGTAATTCAGATTCAAACGGTATCGAATCAGACAACGACGGTTCGGGTACCAGCGCATCACCTCGCACAAAACCAGTGCTACGTCACTTTACATTGTTGGGTTATAACACGACATCAACAAAGTTGCGTAACGGCAACCGTTGGAGAAGAGCAACTGACCTGGATATGCAATACTCAATTATCGGTGGATTCCCTACGGGCGTTCTATTCGAAAGCTCTTCTACGATCGCTTCGGCTAGTGCATTTACCAACAATGTGGTACATGCTTTTGGCTCGTCGGCAATCTTCTCCGGTGCTACACCAGCTGGAAATACAACAGGTGCTAATGCTACTGCAAACAACTTCCTACAGTTAGGTGGTGGTGTAAGTCCATTCTTAACCTGTGGATCGGCGTATAACGTAACTGGACTAATTCCTGACCTCGGCTCACCGGCGGATGGTACATCTGCAACCTACAAAGGTGCGTTTGATCCTAACCTGGTTGATCCTTCTAATCCGGCATCGTTCTGGACTAATGGTTGGACAAATTTTGCTCCAGGATTCTGTTGCAATTAAAATTCCAAGACTAACAGCAGAGTAATGCGAGAACTTAAGGGAAGCCTATGCGCTTCTCTTAAGCTCACCTTTCAATCAATTAGAAGTTCTTACACATGACAAAACGAGTTTATAATTGCTTAATCAACTTTATAATTTGTGCGATACTATTTTCCTGTGCAAAGCTGGATTATGACGACGGTATCACACCGTTCGGAGAGGTTTATTTTGACATAAGCAAAACAGCAATATCTGACCATCTAAAGGTTAAATACAATGGAAGTCCCATTGAACTACAACAAACCGCTGGCGGTCGTGTCCGCGTTCCACAAGGAGAAGCTAAATTTGAATTTTACGATACCAGAAGCGGATCAGTATTACTAGAAAAAATAATAAGTATAGACCCAACCGTAACTGAGAGATTTGTATTATTCCAGCCGTCCGAAGACGATCCGATCGCCTTTCTAGATCCTCATGGACAAGATAACGAAGAAGCTGCTCCACAAGGATTTATGAAAATAAAAATAGCCAACTACTCGAAGAGTTTAGTTCCTTTCGAAAAGACCGATATTATTATCAACTTTCGTTACACTCAAGGCAGGCAGTTCGTTTACGTTCCTGTAGACACTATTCAGTCGATCGGACAAACATTAGATACCGCGACATATCGTTTAGTCAATATGGGCGAAAGAATGCCCAATTATCAGCCTGGATACTTCTGCTCGTTTAAAGAACATGGTACTGATAACGAAGTTAAAAATGCGGGAGGTACCATGTATTATACGCACATCGCTATCATCCCGGACGAAGAAAAAAATGTTTTCACACGCTATCTCACCCCTGTTGAATATATAGCGAACAACTTATATATTTTCTATGAAGACTTATACTACTTTATAGATATCGCCAACGTTTACGATTAAATACTGCCGGGTAACCATATTATTAAAGGTAAAAAGCGAAAGTTAAATCACTATTAGGCATATCCGGTGGAACTAAACAAGGCCCCATACCGCCGGGTTGCCTAATACTTTTTCGGTTGAACAGATACTTAAATAAAATCAGAAAACCGTCAATCCATACCCCAACACGGGATGGATGACGGCTCTGAACACCTAAAGCACATCTGTGGCCCGGTATAGTTGACTGTTGTAAGGAAACAGCAATATCAACAGGAAAAGCGATGTAATCCCAGCCTCGAGGATTTCGGCATTCTTCCCCGAAGGAATTAACAAGATCGACAAAAAAAGCGCGCAGCAGGCCACTGTCTGATAAAACTGCGGCACAGGAATGCCCCATGCGTCCACGGCTTGTCGCACCTCCCGGTGCTTTCTGTAAAAGAACGGCAGAACAAAGAGGTAACATCCTACAGCCCCTACCAACAGCTGTGAGAATACAATCTTGTTAATCTTTTTTCCACCCACCACCATATTGTGCAGGTTGGTCTCGCCCTGCGCATTGTGTTCACGGAAAAATGCCGAGCTTTCATGCCCCAGCAGCCGCTGTCCCCAGCTGATTTCCTCACCAGCAACAAACAGCGAGAACAACGCGATCATACCGACCATCAACTTAAAGCGCCAGCCGGCGTCCTTCCTTTTCGTCCGGTACACATAAATCGCATAAGCCGCAGCGATGAGCAGGGGAACAACCGTCCAGTTTTCCACGAAGCCGTCTTCCACAACATAAACCTCTTCGAACCACTGTATATCGATGTTCGCAATCACGATGCCACTCGCTACCATTGTGGCTGTAAAAATAAGGAGCAAAATCTCCAATAAGGATAGTCCGGTCGGTTTTAGCATGGCTCAAAGGTAATACAATCACGATTGCTGACTTTCTGACTTTTGTAATATTACAGTCAGATATTATAACACCCTTTGGCACAGTGCTATTTTTAACGCCGGGCCTTACATCCGGTCTATGCGTATGGCCCCATGCCGGCGCGGGTCGCGGTCTCGCCCGCACACTTCCTCTATATTGTTTTAGATCGATTCGCCGTGCCTCCTCCCGATGCCGGTATTTTATGCTTTTTTCCATTCATTGCGAGGAGGAGGCACGACGACGAAGCAATCTTTCCTTAGGTCGCGATTGCGGGTAGGCTTAGGCCTTAAAAAAGTGAGAGTGTTCGGTAGCGCTAAAGGTTAGGGCCCTACAAATGAACAAGGATACGATTTACGGATTACGAAGAATAGAAGATATACGATGATTGTTGGACCCGTTAATCGGGACTACGTATATCAGCTACGAGACAGTGGAGGCCTGCCCGGAGCCGAATGGTCCGCGGTTACAGCAGAAGGGAAAACGGAGGTGCAGAAGGCAGCTAACGGACTTCGTCCGCCTGACCGTTCTTGCTGTCGTCGCTGTGGCTATGATCTACATGCTGGTCATGATCAAACGCCTCCTGAATGGCGACATTCAGCCTACCTATTTCCGCCACCGTTGCCTCATGCCTTTTTTTGAGCTCTTCCGAACGCCCGCGCAGGTCGTTCAGGATCTCTCCTGTTGTTTCATTGTTTTCTTCGGTATTATCCATTGTTATTCGCTTATCGGTTGTTAGATATATTTGTTGGAATCGCGATCTGATGCCATCCGGAGGAGACGGCCAGAGAACTTGCTGTCCCCGGCCACCTGTCCGGTTATGGTGCTTTGCGCACGTTGACCGCGTTGACGCGTGTCGTACTGCTGCCGAGCTCAAAAACAACGTTGTCGTTCGTCTTGACTTCGTCGATCAGCCCCGTGGCGTGCACAAAGATGTCTTTGCCTCCGCCGGCCGGGGTGATAAATCCAAAGCCGCTCGGCTCGTTGAAAAATTTTACTATTCCTTTTTGCATTTTGTATCGTTTACATGTTCGTTCCCGGATCTCCAGGGCACCTGTACCGGGAAGATGTCCTCTATTTTTTCTTTTTACTGAAAACACTTAACGTAGAATCTTTAGACGTCGTGTTTTTTTCCTGCTGGTAAGACGATTTCGTCTTTTCCTTCGTGCTCTTTTCTTTTTTCTGGTCTTTGCTCATGATGTGAAAGTTAATGAGGTGGAATCGATTCCCCGCGCCGCAACTGTTTCCTGCAATTGGTAGCTGCCTGTCGCCGTCGATCCGCAAACCCGACTTCAACACTTGTCCCGATGACCGGAGAATTTTACTTGACTTTTAAAAACCGCAGCCACCTACCGGCGACACGTCTTATGGCTGAAAAAGTCTGTATCATTTCGAGGTCTATGCAATGGGATTAAGTGAGTAGTAGACCATCTTCTTAAAGATAAGAATAATAATTGGTTTTCAGCGCGTTAATGTTTTTTTATTTAATCGGCGCCGCCAGCCGTCGTCTCGACTGCCGACCGCGGGGTCCGCTTTAAGCCCACGCATGCACCGGCCAAAACGGTAGAGCCTCCCCTTCCACATGCGAAAAAGCCATCCCGACGTGGGATGGCTTCAACAATATATGCAAGAATTAACTTTATATCAATTTAACATTTACTGCGTTTGGACCTTTCTGGCCCTGTTCTACGTCGAACGATACGTGATCGTTCTCACGAATGGCCTGTTTAAGACCTGATGAGTGTACAAAAACCTCACGGCCGCCTTCGTTTGGAGTGATGAACCCGAAACCCTTGGTTTCGTTAAAAAATTTTACTATGCCTTCTTGCATTGTGTTTGAATAAATAAAAAAATAATTAATTGATATAAAAGTACGGTAAAATAATTTAAATAAAATATTAAACACACCTTATTACGCTGCCGTGACAAATCGCTACCCCTGCCCGTTCCGTTTGTAGTGGAGCTGCACCAGCCCTGTTTCGAATGTCGTGGCCGAGACAAACTGCTGGAGCTGCTCTGGGCGTCCCTCCTGAAACAACCGTACGCCTTCCCCCAACAGGATCGGCACAATGGAGATGATAAACTCATCAACCAGATCATGTTTTAACAGTTCGTTTATTACCTCCGCGCCGCCGTCGCAATATATCGTTCCGCCGTCCTGCTCCTTCAGCCCTTGTACCAGCTCCCTGAGATCTCCGTTAAAAAACTGTACCCTTCCCTGACGGGGACGCGCCGTTCTGGTGACGACGAAAACGTCCCGTTCTCCATTGTCGTAGTGCGCCGGACCCAACTCGCGGACCACATAATCGTATGTCTTCCGTCCGATAATCAGCGTGTCGACCGAATTAACAAACGCAGCGTAACCGTAGTCTTCCCCTTCCTTATGTACCAGGTTCAAAAAATTCAGATCGTCCCCGGGCTTTGCAATAAAGCCGTCCAGACTTGTAGCAATAAATAATGATAGCTTCCTCATACTAATGTTTTTAATAACGCAAAATTAATAGCGCAACCAAAGCATACCTTGGAAAAAAACGACAAACTACAACATCGAAGGCGCGAGCCCGGTAAACTCCCTTATTTCGTTCGTAAGGTGCGCATGATCATAATAACCGCACTCAAAGGCTATATCCGAAAGCGTTTTATGGCCGACATTGTTCTTTATCATCGTCATTGACCGTTGTAACCGTATAATTCTTGAATATTCTTTTGGCGTCAGACCTATGTGTTTTTTGAACAGTCGTTCCAATGTTCGCATTGTAACGTGATTCCGATCAACGATTTGTGCTAGCCGTAGGATGCCACATGTAGAATGAATATCCTCAATTACATCCAGTACCAAGCCGTTCCGGATATTTAGCCGGGCTGAAAAGAACCGATTAAAATAATGCCACCCCTCAACGAGGAACTTGCCTACGTCGAAAGAATCTTTGCGATCCAGTTGAACGGTTTCATTAAGCAACTGGTCCTGTGCTACGAAGTCGTAAAAATTAGCAAATGCTCCGGGTTTAAAACAGACGCCGATCAGATGAGTATCAGCTCGTATGAGACTCTCTTTGTATGTTGTCATCGGACCAACAACGCTCGTTGTGCCGGGCAATAAAGACGACCGTCCGCTATCTGTCAAACAAACATTGCCCATATTGAGCACCAATCCCGAGCAGCCGTCGGGAAAAATACGATCGCTGCAGTTGTCATGCTCTTCACCCCTGAGCTCCCAATAATTATGTATCGACGAAGATAGATTCTTAGTAGGATAAACAATTTTAAAAACCATACATAAAATAATACAACTACAGCAGGTTCAAGTTTGCCAGAAGCAGCTATAAAAGTAAAGACAAAACAGCTCATTTCCTAATTTGGGAATAAGACTCACAGTTCCTTCATGGCGCTGAACACCAGCTGGGCCACGGCCCTCCCTCCTGCTATCTGAAAATGGGTATTGTCTTTCTGCCCCCCGGGATAGGCCTCGAACTTTCCCGCCGGCAGATTCATAAAATAGTGTTCGGTAACAT
This sequence comes from Sphingobacterium allocomposti, assembly GCF_008124885.1. Lineage (GTDB taxonomy): Bacteria > Bacteroidota > Bacteroidia > Sphingobacteriales > Sphingobacteriaceae > Sphingobacterium > Sphingobacterium allocomposti. The sequence continues at coordinate 17,234 of NZ_VNHX01000016.1, read as the reverse complement.
AAGACTGCCCTTTTGCCGAGAAATGCTGCATCGAAAGCTCATTCAGGTCAATGAGCTTTACACTCAACTCGGCAGCCACTTCTTTTACAGCCTGCGGGTAGCCGCCGTGCACATGCTGAAGCTTACCTTTCTGCCATGGGTAGTTACGGGCCACCGGTGTGAGCAGGATGGGAAGTGCCCCCTTCTGACGGGCCTGCTCAACGAACAGACGGAGAAACGCTTTATAACCCATCGTATCCACATAGCGTTCCGGCTTGTTTTCCGCGCCGTCATTATGGCCGAACTGTATCATGACAACATCACCTTTCCGAAGGTCTCGATATACGGCCGCCCACCGTCCTTCCTGAAAGAACGTACGCGTACTACGCCCCCCTTTGGCGCGGTTGTCGACAACCACTTCATTTGCCCGGCCCAGCAGATGCCTCACATGCCTGAGGCTGTCGCTGACAAAGAATGGCTGAAATAGCTGCCCCCAGCCGGCTATCGGATAGCGTCTGCTCTCGTAGTTGTCTTCCAGCGTATAGTCAGCCACGGTCGAGTCACCGATAAGGTAGACCGTCGTCACCTTGCGGTACGAAAAGGCCGTGAGCAGGGCCGCCGCTATCGCCAAAGCGCCAAACAGGCTATAGTATCTCATAGGTAGTATTTTAAAGTGGATTCCATCCGTTTAACACCCTCTCACGCGCAAAATCCTTAAGAGCGGTCTTCTTTAGCTGATGTGACCACGGCACCCTTTTTGACAGATCCTCCGCTCCGGGGCCGGAGCTCCCATATTCCGCATAAAAGGCCGTCTTCTCTTTGTCCGGAAAATTTTTGTCTCCCGCCCAGGCATTCCATCCTTCAGGAGCAATATGACTTCCCATTACCGTATTAATAAAAACGGTTTTCGCATACGGGCGCCACGGCCTGCCAAGATAAACATTGTTCACCGCTTGATCTTTCGCGGTTAACGAGCATGACTCGAACACAAAACCATAGCTATCCTCGGCCGTTGTCGATGCCGCTGTGATATATGAGTTGTGCAGACTTTCTATCGTACATCTAAAAAAGTAAGCTGTCGCCGCGCCGAAGATAAAGTCAGTGGTGCCGCTGATCACACAGTTATCCAGATAATTGCGGGTACCTCCTTTGGCGAGGTAAAGCGTGTCCTGGTTTCCAAATATATTGCAGTTGCGGATGACGATCCGGTCGCCCTCGGTGTGGACAGCAACAGCCTGTCCTACTCTGCCCGCCGTATTCGAAACTGTCAGCGCTTCCAGCGAGCAGTCGTTCGCGGCTATCAGCAAGGTGTAGGAGGTATACGTGCTGAACTTCGGATTGCCCGTCGCATCAATCCCGCGGAAGGGTTTACCCGAATAGTCGTCATAGGCTATCACCGTTTTCTCCTTTCCCTCACCCCTTAACGTAATATTCCGTTTGAACGATGGGATAACGACCTTCTCTTTGTAAGTGCCCGCCTTAATATGGATGACCACCCGCTTTTCGGCGTGATCCCGGACATGGTTGACAGCCTCCTGTATCGTCGTAAAATCACCCGATCCATCCTGCGACACCACCAGCTCCAGCCTGTTATCCACCGTCTGCGCCGCGCCGCCCATCATGCCGACGGCCACAGCCAATACAAGTAATAATATACGTAAATACATACTGTTCTGTCTATTTTAAAGGTTCCACTCTAAACCAGTCGAATTCAGCATAACCACTATCGTTTATCTGGTTGTCGCGCGCGGCATATAGGCCCAACGTGGCACCTATCCATTTTCCCGGCTTCGCGGAGAAAGCATCTCCAACCGGTATGTACTTCTTTCCATCGAGGCTGTATGACCACCGGCATACCGCACCTGTGCTGACGGCGACACGGAGGTACACATATTCTCCCACGGGGAGCGTTGCGACATCGGCGACCACTTCCTGCCCGGAGGTCAGCCCATTTTTGCAGCTTGCATAGTGTAAGGACTGGCGGCCGTCGTGTTGCTTCACATAGAGCTGGCTGTAGTCCTCGCCGACGACGGCAAAGCCAGCGCGCTCGTTCTCTATCTTTTCGTGCCCCACCAGACGCATCTTCACCGTCGCCGTAAATTCCTCCGCCGGGAACTTCTGCGTCAGTATGTTCGGGATATCAAGCAGATTTTTGTAGCCTTCAGGTACCTGCTGCGAATATAGCGTCAGGTGCCCGCGCTTAGCCGGCATCAGCCACGTTCCGTCAGGATTCGCCTGCCACTGCCATTGTTTACCGAGCAACGGGGCGTCAAACTCGTCCGACTCCGCCGGCGTCTCCACCGCATAGGTTTTACCCACGTTAGGCTTCCGATGGGTCAGGACAGGTTCGCCCGTACCTTTCACGCCATTTTCGATACCGATCACAGGCCAGTCGTTCACCCACTTCATCGGCTGCAGATGGACGACTCGCCCATAGGCATCCTTGTCCTGGAAATGTATAAACCAGTCTTCTCCCCCGGGCGTATCCACCCATGCGCCCTGATGCGGGCCGTTGATGGGCGAGCTCCCCTGATGCATTGCCACATGGCGTTCATAGGGGCCATATATATTTTTCGAACGCAACACCAACTGCCAGCCGGTCGACACGCCGCCTGCCGGAGCAAATAAGTAGTAATAGCCGTTGCGCTTGTGCATTTTTGTGCCCTCAATAGTGGGATCATCTTCATGGCCATCGTACACGATCACGCCACGGTCCAGGGCCTTGCTACCGGTTGCATCCAACCGTGCAATAGCAACGACGCTCTTCAGTCCGGCGCGGCTCCCCGCATAGGCAAAAGACATATAGTTGTTGCCGTCGTCGTCCCAGAACGGACAGGGGTCAATCAGCCCCTTCCCCTCCAGCACGAGCTCCGGCGTAGACCACTGCCCTCCCGGATCATCGGTCTTAATCATGTAGATACCGAAATCAGGATCGCCCCAGTAAATATAAAAGACGCCCCCGTGATAGCGGATCGACGGCGCCCAAACGCCGTTTCCATGTTGAACCTGGCGGAATACATCTTCCGGAAGCTGCCTCGGTAAGGCGTGGGAGACAATTTTCCAGTTGACCAGATCTTTGGAATGCAGTATCGGAAGGCCGGGGGCATGATTGAAACTGGAAGCGATCATGTAGAAATCGTCACCTGCACGGACCACATCAGGATCCGAATAATCCGCATGCAAAATAGGATTTTTATAGCGCCCGTTGCCAAGATCGGCAACCCAGACCGACGAAACATACGGTGTCTGCGCATAGACCATGGAGCCCGATGATATCGAAACAAGTAAAAATAAAGCCAGTTTGTTCATAGCTGTGTCTGATTTATATTGGCAGTCACAAGGATACTCATTTTTAAAGAGTGCCGCAAAAAAGATTGTGCAAACGTTACCGGCAACGTTTGCAGGCGGCGAAGCAGGTAAATTGTGAGGGCGTAAAGTTGTCGATTTGTGAAGGCGTAAAGAGGGGCTAATAGCAAATAGCAGATGGCAGATGGCTATAAGCCGTAAAGTCGTTGAGTTGCTGATTCGTAAAGCTAAGCTGAGCTAAGACCTAACACCTAATTTCTAACTCCTAATTTCTGACTTCTCATTTCTAACTTCTAACTTCTCACTTCTAAAATGTAAAGTCGTTTATTTGTAAAGGCGTGGGTGTAAAAGACGTAAAATCGTAGATTGTGTAATCGCTAAAAAAAGATCGGCTTGGAGCTACCAAGCCGATCCTATACGCTACCGCTAGTAGTTTGCTACGCAACGCAACGAATGTCCATTTGTGGCACTTTCGGCGCCGTTCGAGAAGTTTGCATTACCCGATCCCACCGTAACACGTAATGGATTATGCGCCCCCGCCGTCGTTATAAATGCGACCCAATGGTAAGAGTAAACTCCTTCTTGTTGAAATACCCGGGAGCCTTCGTTCCATCTGCCGGCAGGCAGTATGTTGAAGTCTATCTCACGGCTCAACTCCTTATATAATGGGTAGTCTCCGCCGGGGAAGTTGGCGTTGCCGCCATAATAAAACGTCGTGCCTCCCTGCCACAGCCCGCCGCTGCTCACGGGGCTGCTACCTTTCAGGTATGGGGCAACGATTCCCCAATTCGTCAACGTGATCGAGTTGACCACGCCTATTTCCCGGCCCCAGCCGACGGTATAGCCGTCTTTTGTTGACCCGATATCCGCTAGTGTATTACCCGGTATCGCATACTCGGTCTTAATAGCAACCAACAGGTCGTACCAGTCGTTTACGTTTGGCACATGCCATCCCGTCGGACAGGCTCCCTGAACCTGTATGTTGAACGAATTTGCACTTGTACCATCGAGGATATAAGCATTGCCGGCATCGTCAACGCCACTCGCTCCCCAGGTATAAGGATTATCGGCCTCCGTGGCTTTGGATATACCGGTCATTGCTTCATGCCAGGTGTACAACCTGCCGTAGGTCGAAGCCTTGCTATTATCGTTATTGTACTCCCAACCGAGGTTGCCGTCCGCCCCCTTCTCGTTGAGGTTTTCAATCATCCAGGTTTTGCTACCGAAGCGCTTCGTCCGGTAGTTCTCCAACGACGGTGGCGGTGCCAGGATTGTAATCTCTTTGTAGAACCAGCGTGTAAAGCTCTTTTCGCCATTGCGCTCGCCCTGTACACCAATAGATTTTGCAGGAATAAGGCCACCCTGACGGCTTCCGCGTACAACGATCCGGTTTGTCTGCTGGCCATCGACGATTTCCAGCGCCTGCGGCACTGTCCAGACATATGCCGCGCCAGGTTCCGCGTCGGCGATATACAGCTCAAACTCCACACCTCCTTCTATAGACAAAGTTGCGGGAAGGTTAGTCCTGATAAAGTCTGGTTGCCAGGGCTGCGGATCGTCAGCACGTTGGCATGCGCCCATGAACAGTGTCAACAGCATCAGATATAAAAAGATGTTTTTTACCATGTTATAAGTTACTTTAAGCATCAGTACATAAATATATTGTCGCCCCGTCGTCTTAATTAGACTGAACATAAGGGTGTTCAGTAGGATAGCTGAACGGGTTATCTATGAACCACCGCGCCTTGTACATTTTGTACCCCGGTTTGAAAAAGACGCTGACGCCGCGGATGTTCGTCAGCCTGTCCGTCCAGTAAGACATGTTAGGCTCGATGACCAGCGTGCCAAAACCGTGCGGCCCATCGGAAATCGACTTGATATTAGCCTTAGCATACGGGTGCGGGGAAAATGTTTCTGTTCCGATGTCAAAAATATAAATTCCTGTTGCCGTAGTAAGGTAGAGCTGATCTTTTCCGTATACGGGGAACAGGTCGTGGGGGCTCCTATCCGGCAGACCATAAAAGACCTCCTCCTTTATAAGCTCCGGATTAGAGCTGTTGCCGTTGTAGCGGTAGGTATAGAGGTTCTGGTCGTCGGTTGCCCAAAGAACATTCCGCTTCAGATCCCAGACCGCATTATGCCCAAAAGTGAGGTTATAGCGTTTTGTTTCTTTCGCTACATAGGCGGATAAGGAATCCACCTTGTATAGCTTAAGTGCATCCCCTTCACCGTCCGACGTCGTGCTGCAGGAAACGACGATGTTTCCGTCGGGCAGGACCTCCGCCGAGTGTGGACTCCCCTTGGCATTCGTGTAGAACATGATCTTCTTATCGGCAATCCGAACCAGTGCGACACCTCCGCTCGACGCCGTCAGCAGTACGTACTTCCTATTATATACGGCTTTTGCTTCGTCGATTTCCCGGAACCATGCCGCCTCTGCCGTACTTAACGCTTCGGCAGCCTTCCATGACCATAGCTCCCCCTTGCTTAGTGAATCGATGATCAGCACCTGGCTCTGGGACTGTTCACTGATCAGAATAGGACGCTCACTCTCCCATAGTCCGGGTACAGGTACATTTTCGTCAGAACTATCACCAAAAGGATCCGAGAAATCGAGGATGGGGGCGTGGTCTTCTTTGCACGATAATAGCACCACCATGCAGCTCAAAATAAAATATCGTATTGCTTTCATTCTTGTATTTTTATTGTCCCCAGCCGGGGTTGTTAGGTTTAAGATTAGGGTTCAATTCCATCTGTGTCGTAGAAACCGGCCACCAGTAGTCGCGGGCCGCGTCGAACGTCCGCGTTATGATCGGCGTACCATCGTGTTTACGGATCGTGGCATTAAGCACATTTTCAGCTGTACGCCAACGGCGCACGTCGTTGTAATAGTATCCTTCTCCCGCAAACTCTACGCGCCGCTCGTACCGTATAATCTCCCGTAATTTCGACAGGTCGCCGCCGGGATAGTTCAGCGCGCTCTGCAGCGAGAAGCCCGCCCGCTGACGTATAGCACGCACTGTCATGTTCCACACATCCTCTGAAAGCTCTCCCAGCTCATTTTTCGCCTCCGCATACATCAGCAATATATCCGCGTAACGCAACACCATATAGTTGATCTCCGACATATTGTCTCCAATCTGTATCTGGGCAGTCGTTGCCGCTCCCGCGTCGTATATACTGTATTTCTTAAATGCAAAGCCCGTTTGCACGACCTTAAAATTGGTATTGTTGCCGTCGTTTCGGACAACCTCTCCCAAAAACGTGGCGCCGGGATAAATGATGGTCTGCTTGAAACGTGGGTCCCGGTTTTCATAGGTATCTGACTCGCTGTAAGCCGACTCTTCTTTCGGCTTTCCGTCCACCATAACGTAGCTTTGTACGAGATCAAGCAGCGGTGCGGCATTGCCATACTGCCTGATCGTCACATCGAAACTACTACCGCGATTAGGCTCATTGACAAACTGGATATCGAAGATAGACTCCGAACTGTTTTCTGCAGCAACGGAGAACAGGGTTCGGTAGTTAGGATATAGACTGTACACACCGAGATCGATAACAGCCTTCGCAGCATCAGCCGCCTGCCGCCATTTTTCCCGATCAGAGTTCCCATTAAAAAGCGGGCTCGCCTCGAACAGCATGACTTTTGCTTTCAGCGCGAGCGCTGCCCCCCGCGTTGGCCGTCCAAAGTCTGCTTTATCTAGGTAACGTAATGGCAAAGACGGAGCTATCTCGTCCAGCTCACGGACGATAAACCGGGCTACCTCGTCCCGTTTCGTACGGGGCAGGGATCCCTGCGCTATGTCGGCCTCGGCTGTAATCAGAGGTACGTCTCCATAATAGCTGATCAGCAGATGGTAAAATAGCGCCCGCAGGAAGCGTGCCTCAGCCTTCATCTGCCCAATCTGCAAGGCTGTAAGCTCCATATTACCATCAATATTATCAAGCAGTGCATTACACCGACCGATCCCGGTATACGCCGCAGACCACCTGCCATTTACCAACGCGATATCCGCCGTATGCGTACCCAATGCTACATTGTTCCATCCGAGCCTGTTATCATAGTTGTACGCATTTGGCGATGCCGATTCTTCCCATAGCACCGAGGCATTGCCATAGAGATATTGATTGGAAAGGGCAGAGTAACAGCCCACCAGTCCGGCCTGGGCCGTCTTAGCGCCCAGCCAGAAACTTTCCTGGTCGTACCTGTCGGTAGGGGTCACGGTCAGGTCGCAGGAGCTTAAGAAAGACGCCGCCACAGCCATGAGCAAAAGCTTTCCTATTTTGTTCTTTTTCATGATCTTCGTTAAAAATTTAGATTGATTCCCGCACTGTAAGTCTTTAAATTAGGATACTCGTACAGATCCCCTTTGGTCGTCGTCAGCTCCGGATCCCACATCTTGAACTTGCTGAATGTCAACAGATTCTGACCACTAAGATAAATAGACAGTTTCCGAGCGCCTAAACGCGACATCCAGCTGTCCGGAAGCTGATAAGCCAGCGTAATGTTTTTCATCCGCAGATACGATGCATCCTGTAGCCAAAACGTAGAATTGATGAAATTCTCGCCCGCGTCGGTATAGGTCGTCAGGAGCGGCAACTTTGAATTCGGATTGCTGGGCGTCCAGGAATCCCTGGCCCAGTCGTAGGTGACGTTGGCCCCATTGTTGAACGGAAAGGCGACATTACCCGTCGGATAGACATCCACATCCGCGACGCCCTGGAACTGGCTTTCCAGGCTCAGATTTTTATATCCTACACGTAATCCGAAACCGTATGTCCATGTCGGAATGGAGCTTCCCGTAATGATCTTATCGGCATCATCGATGTAATTATCACCATTATGATTCGCATACTTTATATAACCCGGTTTTAACTTCGAGCGTGTTCCGTACACGGCGGTCGCCTCGTCAATCTCCTGTTGCGACTGGTAGTAACCGGTGGCTTCGTATAGGTAGTATGAGTTAATGGCATAGCCTTCTTTAATAATATACCGTCCAGAGATGACCTGCTGCCCACCTATATCGACAACCTTGTTTTTGACATAGGATACCGATCCGTTAAGCGAATACGAAAGGTCGCCTTTCCTATCTGTGAATGACGAACCTATCTCCCATCCTTTGTTGTCCACTTTCCCCAGGTTTACGGTCGGCCCTGTCAACCCGCCTACCTGGCTCGCGATGTTAATGGCGCGCAGAATATCGAAAGTTCGTTTGTAAAAATAATCGGCGGTAATACTCCATTTGTTCCAAAGACTCATATCGACGCCGGCATTATACGATAATGTCGACTCCCAGCGGATGTTCCGGTCTGTAAGGGCTGCCGTTGCCGCGCCGCCGACCGTGGTTCCGCCAAAACTATAGTTATAGGTCGGGTTGATGTTGAAGGTGCTATTGTAAACACCGATACCTACAGCCTGGTTGCCCAGCTTGCCCACCGATGCTCTAAGCTTTAAAAAGTTTACAGTTTCCGATTTAAAAAAGGACTCTTTGTTAACTGTCCAGCCAACCGACGCCGATGGAAAGAACGACCACTGGTTGCCCGGCGCAAATCTAGAGGAGCCGTCATATCGTAAGCTTCCTTCTAGTGTGTACTTACCCTGATAGTCGTAGGCAAACCGTCCATAAACCGATGCTAGCTTACTCACAGCAGATCCTCCTGTCGCCTGCGCATTGGTCTGGTCCGACAGCGCATTAAGCTCCCACAGGGTATTGTCGTAAAAACCCCAGTTGTAGGCCTGGAAATTACGTCCGTCGTTGATCTGATAGTCCTGACCGGCCATCACGTGCACGTTATGCCCATCCCATTGGTTCTCGAAAACCAGCCGGTGCGACAAGGTAAACTGTTTGTCCAGCGAATCCCAGTCTTTTACACGTGGCGCAGAGCCGTTGAAGTTACGCATATCCCCTGTCTTCGGATCCACCGTATACATCTGTGGAATAAAGTCTTTACTAAAATGATCAATCCGCCTGTAGCCTAATGTATTATGATAGGTAATACCCAATGGAAGCTTATATTCGAGCGAGAGGTTGGTCAACGTTTCCTGGTAATCCCGAAGGGTGAACCCTTGCTCCACTTCCATACGTGGGTTTTCAATATTGTTTCGTCCCGGGGTATAGAGCCAGGTGGAACCATACACATTGCCCCTCCGGTAGTCCGACATGATGGGCAGGCCGCGCATGATCACGCTCATTACCGTGCTGGTACCATACCCTACCTCGTTAAATTCCCTGAGGTTTCCAATAAAACCTGCATTCAGCTTTAGGCGGGGCGTCGCCTGTGCCGATACCTTGATATCAAAGGAATACCGCTTGGCGTCGTCGTTTGCGATGAAGATCCCCTTCTGATCCATATATCCTGCTCCAGCGGTGAAATTAATCTGCTTAGTTCCTCCCGTCACACGTGCATTATACTGTTGCAGAATGCCGCGGTCCAAGGCGATGTCAAACCAGTTGGACGCCGGATAAACGGACGGATCTGTTCCGAGTCCTGCGCGGTATTCATCGATCTGCGCCTGGGAGTATGAAAGCGCCGTCTTTCCGGAGTTGGCTTCCGCGCGGTTACGCATCTGCATATACAAAATAGGATCGTCTACGACGTCTGGAAGGAAACTCGCCTCCTGGATGCCTGTGTGGGCCCGAAAGTCGATCTTCGTTTTGCCGGCAGCCCCCTTTTTGGAGGTGACAAGGATTACCCCGTTGGAAGAACGCGAGCCATAGATCGCCGCCGCGGCGTCCTTCAGCACGGTGATGCTTTCGATATCAGCGGGATCAATCTCGCCGAGCGAATATTCAATCCCATCGAGGAGCACCAGCGGGTTAGCGTTATTCAACGTGTTTACCCCCCGTATGCGGATGGTAGTCCCGTCATTTCCCGGTTTAGAACCCGCCTGGTTGATCCAGACACCGCTTGTTCCGTACAAGGCCTGCGACGAGTGCGTAATCGTCTGCTTCTCCTTATCTTCCATCTTCACCACGGATACGGCGCCGTTCACCTGATCGCGTCGCACAGATCGGTAACCGACGACAACAACCTCCTCAAGCTCGCTGTTTGACGGCGTCAGCGTGATCGCTTGACCGGTTTCGCCTGTAAGCGTCTGGGTAAGGGTATTATACCCCACCATATGGAATGACACTTCCATCGGGGCACTGCCACTAAGGCTAAAGGCTCCTGTTTGGTCTGTTGACGTCGAGGCTCCTCCGTCCACTGCGCGGACGGTTACGCCTTTCAGAGGTTGCCCTTGACCGTCCAGCACCCGCCCCCGGAGCATCTGCTGATTTACGTTTTGCGCGGCCGGACCTCTCCGTTGCGAAATTACGATGGCGTCCTCCCTTCTTTCATAGTGAAGGCCGAGCGGAGGCAGCACACTATCAAGGATTTCTATCACGGTGCCCCGCGGAATCCGTATGGACACATTTTTGTCCTCGACATGCTTCCTGTTGTAAAAGAAGCTATAGCCGCTCTGCTCCTCCATCCGCTCAAGCAGGTCGCTAAGCGCATAGTTTTTTTTCTGCAGATTGATCTCTTGCGCCATCGTTTGCCCCCCCAGCTGTAACATTACAGCGAGCAGGCATGACGCTGCCAGCCTGTAGCCATTCCTCGCTCGGATGTACGACAGGCGGCGAAATGAAAATCGTCGTCTCATTTTGCGTTAATAAAAGTTTATGAAGTATGATACAGGTTTATATACCCTTGAATATGGAAATTTTACGCTGATGAATACGGAACTCGACCGTACCGGTCAGTTCGAGGAGCTCCAACACCTCCTGCAGACTCTGCTGCCTTGAGGCCACACCGGTGAATACTTCCTGCTGAAGCTTGTCCTGAAACACAAACTCTACGTTATACCATCGCTCAAGCTCCTCCACGATATCAGAGAGCGGGCGGTCGTTAAAAACAAAGACGCCCTGTGTCCAATCGGTCTCCCGCGTATCGGCAAGTGCCGTAAGCATGGGAGCCTTCTCCTTTTCGGCCACCAGACGCTGCCGCGGCAGAAGCCTCGTTTTCTGTTCAGGCCGTTTGGTGTCCGCTACCTCAAGGCTGCCGGTGTATAATGTTGTCGTATATTTATTCTTCGCACTATACGCCTGTATATTAAAGGTGGTACCTAACACGCGGGCTACATGGTCCCCGGAATGCACTTCAAACGGCCAGCTTGCTGCTGTTCCTTTTTGCACGTCGAAATATGCTTCCCCATCAAGTTCCACCCTTCGCTGTTCGGGAGAAAAGACGAGCGGGAAGCTCATTTTAGATCCGGCGTTCAGGTTCACATGTGTCCCATCAGCAAACCGAACACTGTAAGTGGCACCTAGGGGCGTCGCCAGAACCACGGTTTCTCCGGCCGGCAGGTCCGGGAGGCCGACGGTTTCGCCATTTGCATAATATATCCCACCATCTTTCAACACAATCTCCTGCTGCCCCGGAGCAAGAGACAACGCCGTTCCATCCGCCAACACAAGGCTGGCCGAGGGTTGCGCCGGAAGGATGGCTGCCGCCGAGGTGCTGCTATCTACTTTCTTTTCCTTCCACTGTTGGATACCAATACCTACCCCGAAACATATAATGATGGCTGCGGCCCAGCGAAGAATATGCTTTGGCCACAGGGTGGCCGTGCGCGTGCGTGACCGCTGCGGAAGGTTGGACGCCATCCGTCGGTCGTTGACAATAAGCTGAAAAACGTGCTCCTTATCCAAGCCACCGCTACGGGACGCCTCCCCCGCCATCAGATCGTCAAGCACGGCCGATAGTTCAGTGTCTGGTAGCTGCGTAAGATAGGCTGACAGTTCCCGAAGCTCCGCAGTATTTAACTGCTGCTGGCCGTACCTGGTGATCAGGTCTGCTATTCGTTCTTTTTGATCCATACTTGTTTTGTTACCCTTAATACGAGCGGAAGAAAAAAAAGGACTAGTCAGAAAAGAAAAAAAATGAAAAAAATAGTCGTCCGGTACTTAAGGACCTTCATAGCCTTTACAAGGTGGTTTTTCACCGTATTCTTGGAGATCTTCATCTTGTCTGCTATCTCCTGATAGCTTAGTTCATGGAGCTTGGCCAACACCAGTACCTGCCGCTGTTGCTCTGGCAGTACATCCAGCAAGCGGGACAGCTTTTCACGCTCCTCCCGCTGTATCATTACCTGTTCGGCGCTGGGCTCATATGATTCCCCGGCCTTAAGTTCGTCCATAGCGAGTGTTAGTTTTACCTGACGGCGGAGAATGTCAATGGACTTTCGTTTTGCTATGGTGCTGGTCCAGGCCAGAAAGTCTTTGGTCGGATCTATGGTTTCTCTTTTTAGCCACACCTGCACAAATGTTTCCTGGACGACCTCCTGAACCAATATATCGTCGTGCAAAAATGTCCGCAGCCGTTGTGTTAAAACTTCGAAGTAACGGTCGTATATAACACGAAAAGCATCCAGGTCGCCTTGTTTTAGCAAGCTGATTGTATGATGGAGTGTGTCCAGGTCGTTTGCATTCATGTTTGAGAAACTGCCGCAATAATAGGTTATTGGTATAAAGTTAAGATTATCTTAATATAAAACAACCATTAATTTAAAAGTGGATGGAGCGACGGCGCCACGTTGTAGCAGCGTGAGGGTGTTAATTAAAAAATGTGAAGGCTTAAAGTTGTTGATTTGTAAAGGCGTGAGGTCGTGAAGCGGTACACGCGTAACTACGAGTGACCCCATAGGATCGAATATTTCGCACGGGCGTAGTGAGATGAAGGACGCCTAAAACAGCGTAAAATCCCCGTCATCGCGAGAAGAACGACGAAGCAACGGCCCACTACAGTCAAACCCACGCCGGTCCTTTCCGCCGCACAGGGTCACCTTGACATAATGCAGCAGACACAATAAACTGTCAGGCTGAGCACTTCGTCAGGCTCAGTACAGGCTCTGTCGAAGCCGAGGATGACAACCAAAAGGCTCTCCGAGCCCCCCGAATATCCGCCCATGCGCAACCATCGGCTGATCATCCGTCCCGCCGGCCGTCGGTATCCAGCTCCAACCAGTAGTCAACAAATTCGCTAGCTTGTTCTTTTTCCCTGAAGCCTAAATACTGATACAGACGCCGCGCCGTCCGATTGGTCTGCTGTGTGGATATCAGCACGGCCGTTGCTCCTCTCTTCGCTGCTTCATGGAAAGCACGTTCCAGCAACAAAGTGCCTACCCCTTGCGACCGGCTGTCTTCGAGCACGTATAGGTCGTTGATAATCCAGTTCTTAACGAGGCGGGCAGAGGAAAAGCTTGGATACAGCTGCGTGAACCCGATCGGTACACCATCCTCCAGCGCAACGAAAATGATCGAGTCGGCCTGCCGCACACGCTCGTCTATATACTTCCGGGCAAGAGCCAAATCCGGCTCCTTCCCATAGAACACGCGGTAGAGATTAAACAATCCGTAAACCAGACCGGCATTCTCCTTGTTAACCGTAACTATTTTTTTCATCGATAAACGTTTTAATGGTTGTAGACATGCGAACGCCAAGGTGCATCGTCTATTCCTTATTCTCCTCCGCCGACCATAAAGTAGCGGGCCAGATCCTGCGCGTAGGGATCGGTCCCGCCGGCAAAATCGCGTTTCATCCTTTCTATCTCTTCCGGCTTCTTGTTTTGGCTTAGTTTCTTCTGCCCTTCGATCCGGCTGACGCGGATACTGAACGCCACAATGTGTTCCATCATCTTTTCTTTATAGGCCATCGGTAATGATGTCCATTGCGTCATGTACTCCTCCTCAAAATAGCGGATCGTCCGTTCCATGATGGCCATCTTTTTGTCCGCTTCTATCCTGAACGTTCCATATGCATGTAAAGCCACATAGTCCCACGTCGGAACCGAGTCCGCCCTGTCGTAATAACGGGGCGAGATATAGGCGTGCGGACCGGAAAACACAACGAGGCAGTCAGCTCCGTGCTGCAGTCGGCCCTGTTCATTGCTTTTGGCAAGATGTCCCAGAAGGACAATCCCATCTTCCTCCCTGGTAGGCACCAGCGGCAGGTGACTGCCCGCAATACGTTCGCCGTCATAACTTAAAAGGGTTGCAAAACTATATTTCTGCATAAAATTCAGCTGTTCTTCAGCATCGGTAAACCGAAGTAGCGCCGGTACATACATAGTCATTTCAAATTGTTGATCAACGAAATTAATTGTAAATTGGATCGACAAGATAATCCACTTTAAAAACAATGAGCAGTCCACTTATCGGTAATTTAAAAGATGAATTCCGCCGGCAACCCGGTAAACCCATGTACTTGTCGCTGGCGGCCCTGCTGTTGAGCTACATACAGGCGGGCGTATTAAAGCAGGAACAGAAATTGCCTAGCACGCGTCTGCTTGCCAACGCGCTTGAGATCAACCGGTCCACCGTGACGAAAGCCTATTGGGAGCTGGAGCAGCAGGGCTGGATTGAGCCACTGCAGGGAAGCGGACACTTTGTTGCCCGTCAGACAGATGCAGGCCTCAAAGTATACATGCCGGACCCCGAACTGGCGGTACCGCCCCCATCGCTTACCTTTCCCGACCTGGACCAGCTCGTTCCGCCTCCTGTGATGCCCAATGTCCCGCTGCACCTCGACGATGGCTTTCCCGACCCTGCCTGCAGCCCGTTACGGGAATTTTATCAGACGTACAGAAACCAGCTAAACCGCGGAGGCTACTATACCAAGTTCGGTTGCTACGGCGATCCGAAAGGCTATTATTAGGAGTTAGAGTAGTTAGATGGGTTAGAATGGTTAGATGACGCTCGTTGCTATCAAAAACCACTTCACGATTTATAGCCGTCCGCCACTAGCCACTTGCCATTCGCTATCTGCTATTTGCTATCTGCTATCTGCTATCTGCTATTTGCTATTTGCTATCTGCTATCTGCCACTAGCCATCTGCTATCTGCCATTCGCCATCTGCCATTCGCCATTAGCTATCTGCCATTAGCCATTCGCCTCTCCCTTTACGACTTTACAAATCAACGACTTTACGGCTATTATTAGGAGTTAGAGTAGTTAGATGGGTTAGAATGGTTAGATGACGCTCGTTGCTATCAAAAACTACTTCACGATTTATAGCCATCCGCTATTTGCCATCTGCTATCTGCCATTCGCCGTCTGCCATTAGCCATTAACCTCTCCCTTTACGACTTCACCGCTACATTATTTCAAGGCAGCCCTGTGCGTGGGGAAAGAACCGGCATCGGTTCGACTGCGTCAGCGGGCCGCCATAATAGCCGTTAAGAACCGTTCCTTGTCTGAACGAAGTGAGTTTGGAACGGTTTAGGCTAGGATAAGGCACGGTAGCATCAAGAACCTCGGCCGGAGGACCTTGTTTACTTGGGTCCTTCCAAGTAAAACCCCGCCCCGGGTTGAGGGGCTATAAAGATGTGAGAAATTAGATATTAGAAGTGAGATTTGAGTAGTCAGAAGTCAGAAATCTCACTCATCTAACTTCACCTCACGACTTTACAAATCCACGACTTTACGGCTTATAGCCATCTGCCATTTGCTATCTGCCATCTGCCATCCGCCTCTCACTTTACGACTTCACCGCTACATTATTTCAAGGCAACCCTGTGCGTGGGGAAAGGACCGGCATTGGTTCGACTGCGTCAGCGGGCCGCCATACTAGCCGTTAAGAACCGTTCCTTGTCTGAACGAAGTGAGTTTGGAACGGTTTAGGCTAGGATAAGGCCCGGTAG
The DNA here is from genome assembly GCF_008124885.1 of Sphingobacterium allocomposti. Lineage (GTDB taxonomy): Bacteria > Bacteroidota > Bacteroidia > Sphingobacteriales > Sphingobacteriaceae > Sphingobacterium > Sphingobacterium allocomposti. The sequence continues at coordinate 1,266 of NZ_VNHX01000016.1, read as the reverse complement.
CATCAAGAACCTCGGCCGGAGGACCTTGTTTACTTGGGTCCTTCCAAGTAAATCCCCCGCCCCGGGTTGAGGGGCTATAGAGATGTGAGAAGTCAGATATTAGAAGTGAGATTTGAGAAGTGAGAAGTCAGAAGTCAGAAATCTCACTCATCTAACTTCACCTCACGACTTTACAAATCAACGACTTTACGGCTTATAGCCATTTGCCATCTGCCAATAGCCATGAGATTGCTTCGTCGTCGTACGAGGGCTTCGACAGAGCCTGTACTGAGCCTGCCGAAGTGCTCAGCCTGACATTGTCGAAGAATAGACAATGGAAGGAGGAATTAGTATGGAGAAGTGAGAAGTCAGAAAAGTGACGGGTGTTGGAAGTTAAAAGTTAGAAGTCAGAAATCTCACTCATCTAACTTCACCTCACGACTTTACAAATCAACGACTTTACGACTTATAGCCATCTGCCATTTGCCAATAGCCATGAGATTGCTTCGTCGTCGTACGAGGGCTTCGACAGAGCCTGTACTGAGCCTGCCGAAGTGCTCAGCCTGACATTGTCGAAGGATAGACAGTGGAAGGAGGAGTTAGATCGCCTCGTCGCACCTACGCAAGCAACCGCAGCCGTAACGGAAGAGGTATACAAACAAAAAATGGGGTTGTCTAAAAAGCCTTTTTTTAAAAAGGAATCCCCGATACGTGAAAGTGTCGGGGATTTTTATTGTTTGTCCTAAAAAATGGTTATTTTTAGGTGTACCCAAACAATATGGCAAACATACTATTCAAAGCATTACCATCCAATAGTCCGAGTCTTTTTCCGGAAGATATTTTTGCAAAAATCCCTGCTGGTCATCCGGTACGTCTGGTTAACGAAGTGGTTGAAAAACTGAACATAGATCCCATCATAGGGCAGTACAAAGGTGGCGGCACGACAGGGTTCCACCCGCGTATGATGATCAAGGTACTGTTCTACGCCTACCTGAGCAATATCTATTCGTGCCGTAAGATTGAAAGGGCCCTACAGGAGAACATCTATTTCATGTGGCTATCCGGGCACAGCACACCGGATTACCGGACAATTAACTACTTCCGTGGCAAACGCCTTAAGGGCCATATCCAGTCACTTTTTGCCGAAGTTGTCCGTCTGCTTGCTGAACTTGGTTATGTCAGCCTGAAGGTACAGTACATAGACGGAACGAAGATCGAATCGGCAGCCGGTCGTTACACTTTTGTATGGAAGGGCTCGGTGGAAAAGAACAAGGTGAAACTGGAAGC
>NZ_VNHX01000015.1 GCF_008124885.1 Sphingobacterium allocomposti | reverse complement strand
CCCTCAGTAAAACAATTAAAAAACAAACTTCCAGAAACCCTTTAAACAAAAATGACCGAGTAAGGGAACACCTATACTCAGTCATTTCTTTAAATATCATTAAAAAATTGAGGCTTTTTCAGTGCCCTCGAGATTTCCGGGACTTTTTTATTGTCTTGTACAATCACAGCGGTTTGTCTTCTCATCTATTTTCTTTGAAAGCGCATTACGGCTGTACCCCCGGCAATAAAGGTCAGCGAGTTCTCCTGTACGTCGAAGGTATCCACTTTTCCCAAAGCACCCATAAAGACGCTTTCCCCATCACCCTGACAGGCCATTTTTGTCATAGCCAACGGAGAAAACTGAATCGTCTGCTCCTTAACCGTCACCTTTCCGGAGAAGTTATTACAACTGCTGTTGCCGGACACGTTACCTAGCCCCGCGTCGAACGTGATCGTCGGCTTCCGTTCCGCGTAAAGCTCGTCGAAACGCTTGCCGTTAGGATCCTGGATGTAATTAAGCTCCCATGTTCCCTGAAGAGCAGCTGCGTCTGCGCTTGCCTCCTCACCGGCCAGTTTGAACTTAGCAATCGCAGCACCGTTCCCTTGCGAAAATATGAGCGTGTCGTTCTCCAGACGATAACGGTCTGCCTTTTCAAACATATGATTTAATCCTCTTTCTGCGGTCATATCCGGACAGGCCATCATTGTAGACATACCTCTGCTAAACTTAACACCGCCATTCTTTGTCCATTCGTATGTGCCACCGATCCCGTTACAACCTCCACTGGCCGAGTAACGTTTATCTTCTTTGCGCAGTTCCAGATAAGGCATTTTCCCGTTCACCCGGTCTGCGACAGGCTTTCCTTCCAGTTCAATTAACTGCCATTTTTTTTCCGTGATATCCGAAGTTGCCTTTTCGGCAACCCGATTCATCGAACAGCTTCCCAACAGCACCAGACCGGCCAGCGCCATAGAACTTAAATTTATTTTTTTCATCCGTTTAAATTATCTAAGAATGTTAAACCTCAACTGTATACATGAGCTCGTTACACCGGGTCTGTTTTTTAGCGACAATGAGGCTATCAGATTTATCACCTGTGTTTGTTTTAGAGTGCCCAAGAGCTCACTTCCTCCGCTTATTCATACCCCTGTGCGGTTTGAATACATCAGGATGGTTTCATCTGCTTAATTGTTATTCATTTAGTGCTAACTTTTAATGGCATTCATGAGGAAACTGCGTTCGGTTAAATCATGTCCTTTTGTTTTACGCCAATTTAGTAATTTTCGTCTGTATTATAATTATTTGATGTCGTATAATCTACTTACGTAATAGAAGGACGCCGTGCTACATGCCGTATAAATAAACTGCATTTCACTATGCTTTTACCTTCGATGACCGCTTAACTCCTCACAAGAAATATGCCATTATTCCAAAATATAATTTTGAACAATCACAAGGAGTAAGAAATTTTATTTTACAAAAATGAATTTTCGTAACTTTGCAAGAAATTCTAGATGAGCATTACGGATTTACATTTGGTTTATCTGCATATTCGCCAATTCTTTGCGAAGGAATCAAGCAGGGACGGGCTACGGAATACACTGGCTATTTGCGTTCCGGCAATACTTCTCTTCTATGCAGCCGAACTGAACATTGCTGTAGCCTTTGCGGTGGGTACGCTACTTTCTTCGTTAACCGATGCTCCCGGCAACAGGGCCGACAAAGCGCAGACCGCATTATGGTGCACGCCACTATTTTTTGTTGCAAGCTCGGCAACAGTTATTACGCTCCACCACGCGATGTGGCTGATGCCCATCCTCTTAATTGTATTCGGCTTTGCCTGCTCGCTGCTATGGGCACTTGGAAGCCGGATGGCCGCCGTCGGCACGCTGACGCTTATTGTCATGAGCTTCACCATCGGGCTGAAGCCCCCGGCTCCCTTCCTGTTTTCAGCATCTTTTCTGGCCGGTACGATCTGGTTCTTTTGCGTGTCGCTGATTCAGGCCTACCTAAAGCCTTATCGCTCGCTACAATATGCTGTCCGTGATGGGTTTGGGGCTCTCGCCGTGCTTTTACGGACGAAAGCCAGATGTTACGACACCAACGTGCCCCTGCCGCAGGTATACCACGAACTGAGCTTGGTTCACATTCAGGTGAGCGAACAACTGGAGGCCGTCCGATCTCTCCTGTTACGGGAACCATCTTTAATTGCCCCGGCAGACGCTACCCCCTCGCAGTGGCTGTCCAGAACGTACAGCCTGATTGACCTCTACGAGCTGCTGATGGCTGTGGACAACGATTATGAAACGATAAGGGAACAGCTAGCCGACACCGGCGCACTACCGATCATCCGGCGGGCGATAAACCTTTTATCCAAAGAAATACAAGCTTGTGATCGTACCGACCATCCGATCAGCAACACCACACAGCGCCGACTGGCACTCCTTTCCTGCTTACAGCGTCTCGACAGCCTGCAGCTGGCCGGACCGCGACACGTGGGCACGTTGATAGCGCCTATCGCAAATCACTTAAAGCACATTCAGAAGATCATCGAAGATATACAGGGCAATCTGTTCCATACGGAATCTCCCGTGGTTCCGCATACGCACTACCAGCATTTCATACCGGCACAGCCAAAAGCCAATGCGTTAAAAAAACAGCTAACCTTACGTTCTCCGATCTTTATCTATTCGTTACGCATGGCACTCTTGTTGGGCTGCGGTGGCCTCATTGGCTACCTGCTGCCCGAATATAAATATGCTTCGTGGATCATACTAACCATCGTCTTGGTCGCCCGCCCGAGCTACAGCAACACGCAGCGACGGAACTATCAGCGCATCGTCGGATCTGTTCTCGGGATCGCTGCTGGTATGACCCTCGCATTTTTCATCGCATCCCCATGGCTCCTGTTGCTCCTGTCTGCCGTAGGCCTATATGGCTTCTTCTTGTTCAATAGGCCGAACTACCTGGTGAGTGTCATATTTATTACGATCACCATCATTCTTTGCCTAAATATCTACGAAGGCAATATCTGGGACATCCTTGGAAGCCGATTGGTCTTTACCTTACTTGGGTCGGCTTTCGCCGTGCTGGGCTGCCTGGCCATACCTGTCAACCAGCGCCGCGTGGTCAGCAGCCTGACAAACACCCTCATAACCGACTTTCAGCGCTACCATCGTAAACTGCAGGAAGCGCTGGAGGGGAAAGCCGTGGATGACTACGAGTTACGGCTGGCACGCAAACATGCACAGACAACCCTGGCTCTATTCTACGATCATGCCGAGCAGCTCCGAAAAGATCTCACACACCGCCGGCAGGTTCGCCTGCATATGAACAGCTTTCAGAGTCTGGCCTATAGGGTGCATGCCCATTTATTAGGCCTCTCGGTCAGCCTGACAAAATCCGCTGTTTCCACGACAGCCCTCGACGAGCTATTGCAGAAACTATCTTTCATAGAAGAACTTCTTAAAGAGCTGCATCATGCTGCACAGCAATTTTCACCCTCTTCAAAATAATCTACCAATTCAGTATATTTATTTAAAAAACTCTTTCTTTTCCACCATTTTCCGTATGTTTGCATCCAATTAAGAATAATTCTAAAAAGTCATTTGACCGAGCTAATCGTCCATATCACCGTGCCTATTGCAATATTTTTATTTATTGCAGGTTTCACATTATTCGCTGTCTATGCCGAGCGCAAAATAGCGGGCTTTGTGCAGGATCGTCTAGGTCCGATGGAGACAGGACGATACGGACTGGTTCAGACGATAGCAGACATCTTAAAACTGCTGCAGAAAGAGTTCATCACACCGTCCGCCGCCGACAAAATCTTGTTTGCAGCCGCTCCCGTAGTGATCTTTTCGGCTGTTTTTATCGGATTCAGCGTTGTGCCATGGGCCCCTGATTTTATACCGGCTAACACCAATACAGGATTGTTCTTTATCATGGCTGTCGTTTCCATTGACGCGATAGGCATCCTGATGGCGGGCTGGGGGTCAAACAACAAGTATTCACTGCTGGGCGCCATAAGAGCAATTGCGCAGATGGTTTCCTACGAGATACCGGTGGGCCTCAGCTTAATTGCAGCGATCATGATTACGCAGACGCTGAATCTAAATGATATTGCCTATTTACAGGGAGTGGAATCGCCCGAACGGATTTTCTTTTTGGGGCTATGGGATGTCACGGATATCGGCGGCATCTTCGCATGGCATATATTTCAGGCACCTCACCTTTTGTTGGTGTATGTGATATTCTTTATCGCCTCGTTGGCCGAATGCAACCGCGCTCCCTTTGATATACCGGAAGCTGAGTCGGAACTGATCGGCGGATTTCATACGGAATATGGAGGAATAAAGTTTGCCTTCCTTTTTTTGGCAGAATACGCCATGATGTTCCTCGTCTCGATACTCGGCGTGGTTGTATTCTTAGGTGGATGGAACACGCCTTTGCCGAATATAGGCAGTTTACGTTTGGCGGATTGGACCACAGGACTCGCATGGGGCCTGTTTTGGACATTGACAAAATCGCTGACGATCATTGGCGTTCAGATGTGGATCAGGTGGACGTTGCCCCGCTTCCGCGCTGACCAGCTGATGACACTTTGTTGGAAGATCTTAATCCCGTTGGCCTTCGTCTGCCTGGCCATATCGGGATTGTGGAGAATCTTGGTAATGTTATAAATTTTGGTACTAAAAACAACTATACAGGGCTTTTTGACGGCCGTTAAAGGAATGCTTTTGACGGTGCGGCACCTTTTTGCCGCACGTAAGTCAAGGGGAACCTTCGATATACGCGACGAGCATTACTTCCAGCAGCAACAAGGCGTTTCCACGGTACAATACCCGAAAGAAAAGATGCCTATTCCGGAAGTCGCCCGATACCAGCTCGATGTGGTGATAGAAGACTGCATCGTCTGTGATCTGTGCGCCAAAGCCTGTCCCGTGGATTGCATCGATATACAGTCGATCAAGTCGCCCGACGTCATCGGAACCACCTCCGATGGCAGCGTGAAGCGCCTATATCCGGCGAAGTTTGATATAGATATGGCAAAGTGTATGTATTGCGGCTTATGTACCGTGGTTTGTCCTACCGAATGTATTACCATGACCGACAACTACGACCGCAGCACATCAAAACTGACAGATCTTATTTACGGATTCTCGGACATGACCGACGCTGAAATAGCTCAGCGAAAGGAGGAGTGGACGAAGTTCCAGGCTGAGAAGGAGGCGGCCAAGAAAAAGTAGGTTATGGAGCAGTTTCTATTTTACGCTTTTGCCGCCATGGCGATCCTTTCTGCCCTCCTATTGGTATCGATACGCAATACCGCGCGGGCACTCTTCCTTTTATTTATCGTGCTTTTCGCAATGGCAGGCTTGTACCTTTTTGCACTGGCCGACTTTGTTGCGATTACACAGATCCTTGTGTACGTCGGTGGTGTGCTCATTTTGCTGATCTTTGCCTTTATGCTTTCCAACAAGGAACTTCTCGCCGACCTGCAGTCGACCTCTCAACGCTTTATGTCCTTGCCCAATTGGCAATCGATGTCGCTCTCGTTGGCATTCCTTGCCGTGTTGGTGTACAGTTTTATAGCCTGGACAAAGGAAGCGCCCGAGTGGATGGCACGCGCACAGGCCGACGGCTCCATATTATCGCCGACAGACGACAACATCCAAACATTGGGTCTTAAGTTTATGACACAATATATACTGCCTTTTGAGATCATCTCCGTTTTTCTGATGATGGCATTGATCGGCGCCGCCCACCTTTCCAGAAGGGAGGGCAGCCGATGATCACACTAACGCATTTTTTGCTGGTCAGCGCATGTATCTTCTGCATTGGTCTATATGCTGTGCTGGCGAAAAGAAACGCCATTATGATCCTCGTCGGAATAGAGCTCATGATCAATGCGTCCATCCTGAACTTTGTAGCCTTCTCCCGCTACGACAAGACGAACTACGGCGGTCAGATTTTTGCCCTTTTTGCCATTGTCCTGGCCGCAGCGGCCGTTGCCGTTGGCCTCGCCATCATACTGAACGTGTACAGGCAGTTTAAGACGATTAATCCCCAAAACATACACGAATTAAAAGACTGACGTGAATGGCTTATTAAACATATCGCCCGTCTATGCGAGCATCCTTGTGGTTATGCTCCCTTTCTTCGGCTTCCTCATGCAGGCTGTCCTGGGGAAGAAATCGAACTCCGGCAATATAGGATTGGCCACGATAATCTTAAGTGTCTGCGTAAGTTTCTTTGCTGTGTTTTTACCCGTATGGAATGGCGCCCCCTTAACCGAACGGATGCATTGGTTCACCGTAGGCGGAAAACCTTTTTATGTCGGTGTTATGCTGAACAACCTCACGGTATTGATGCAACTGATAGTGGGTATTATTGCGCTCCCTGTGCATATTTACTCTCGGGCCTATATGAGGAACGATCCCGGGATACACCGATATTGGATGTTCCTTAGCTTTTTCTGCTTTGCGATGCTGGGCCTCACCATATCAACAAGCCTCCTCCAGCTATACGTCTTTTGGGAGCTTGTCGGCTTTGCATCGTACTTGCTTATCGGCTTTTGGTTCACAAAAGAGTCGGCCGTTCAAGCCAACAAGAAAGCCTTCATTATCAATCGGATTGGCGACATCGGTTTCCTCATAGGCATAGCTTTGGTCTACACCCACTGTGGAACCGTTGATCTTGGCGAACTCTTCGGCCCACAGGGTGTATTCCTTCCGGCGGTGAACGCCGATGGGAGCTGGCTTACGCTCGCCGGGTTGGCATTCTTCCTGGGGGCTATGGCAAAATCTGCCCAGTTTCCGCTACACGTTTGGCTTCCCGACGCAATGGAGGGCCCAACCTCCGTGTCGTCGCTGATCCATGCGGCAACGATGGTTGCTGCCGGTGTCTTTCTGCTTTGTACCATATTCCCCCTTTTTAATGAAACCGTCCTGCTGACAATTGCCATTATCGGCTGTATAACGGCGCTCAGCGCCGCCATCTTTGCTTTGGGGCAATACGATATTAAAAAGATACTGGCCTTCTCAACGATTTCTCAACTTGGTTTTATGATGGTGGGGGTAGGTATCGGTTCCTGGGATACAGCTATGTTCCACCTTGCGACACATGCATTTTTCAAATGTCTTCTCTTCCTCGCAGCGGGCGCTGTCATTCATGAGATGGCACACTTTAAGGCTACCCACCAATTGGATATTGACCCACAGGACCTCCGCAATATGGGCGGTCTCCGGCGCTATCTCCCCACGACGTTTGTCTGCATGACCATAGCATCGCTGGCCCTGGCAGGCTTTCCGCTGACGACAGGTTACCTGTCTAAAGACAGCATCGTCGTCCAGGCTTTTGAGTGGGGCTTCCATCTGGGGGGTATATATCTGCTCATTCCTACGACACTTGCTGCGGTCAGCTTATTGACGGCATTTTATATCGGAAGGTTGTTGTTTAAGACGTTCTTCGGAAAGTTCAAATTCGCGGAAAAGCTGCAAAAAGGCGAACTGCATGACGCCCCCATAGCCATGACGGGACCGATGATCTTCTTGGCTGCATGTTGTCTTTTCCCGACCTGTAGCTTCCATCCCTTCGATTACCATCAAAGTTGGTTACTCGGGGGATTTCACGTGAAAACCGCGTTCGCTGCGGTGGCAGAAATGCATTCCGCCGTTCCACTCGTCCTTACGCTTGGCGCACTTGCCGCATGGGGAGTAGGCTGGCGCTGGTACGTGGCTAAACGGTATCCCCTCAGCAAGAATAACCGATGGGTGAGGTTCGCTACCAGACAGGGCTATTTCAATGAGTTCTATCAATTGCTTTTTGTTAAAGGTACCGAACAGCTTAGCAGAGGCGTGTACGCTTTTGACCACTACGTCGTTGACGGGCTCACTAGAACTTTTTCGGCCGCAACAAGACGTCTGTCGGTTGCTGCACACTGGTTTGACAGACATATGGTAGACGGTCTGGTTAATCTTATTGCAGGCACCACCTACTATGTGGGCCATCTGGTGAGACATGTACAAAATGGACAGCTTCAAAGCTATCTCGGCTTTGCACTGACCGTCGTTGTTTTAGGGATTCTTTATCTGATAATTAAATAGCATGGGCATATTATCCTTATTGATATTTCTACCTTTATTCGTCACACTGCTGATCCTTGTCTTGCCGGAATCGGCGGGCAGAATGTACAAATATCTGGCACTCGGCATTACGGTCATCCAGCTTGGAATATCACTGTACCTATATCAGGTATTTGACGTGTCATCTGCCGGCATCAATCAGGTAAACGGCTATCAGTTTGTGGAGCAGCTACCTTGGATCAGGATGGATCTCGGAAGCATAGGCCTGCTGGAGATCGACTACTTCGTCGGTGTCGACGGTATTTCACTTCCGCTTATCGTCCTGAGCACATTGGTAATGTTAATGGCCATTGGCGCTTCGTGGAATATGACGAAGAGCGGTAAAGGATATTATGCGCTGTTGATGCTACTGAACACCGCCGTAGTGGGTATCTTTTCCGCGTTAGATTTCTTCCTTTTTTATGTATTCTACGAGGTGATGCTATTGCCGCTATACTTCCTCATAGGTATTTGGGGAGGAGAACGGCGCGAATACGCTGCCATTAAATTTTTCATATATACATTGCTGGGCTCGGTATTCATGCTCCTGGTTATTGTCGGACTTTATTTTTCGGTCGTGAATCCGGCAACGGGCGCACATACCTTTAATATGCTCCTTATGATGGATCCGGGCAATTATACGCCGGATTCGTTTTTTGCTTATGCCAATACCTATCACAACGTATTAGGCCTGGAGCCCCGTTTGATAGGCTTTATTATCCTCTTCTTTGCTTTTGCTATCAAAGTGCCGATTGTCCCTCTGCACACGTGGCTGCCCGATGCGCACGTAGAGGCACCGACCCCCGTGTCGATCATTCTGGCAGGTGTTCTCCTTAAAATCGGCGGGTACGGTATCATCCGCGTATGTTATAGTATATTCCCCGATATGGCGGCCCTAACCAACTGGTGGATCGCGCTGATCGGCGTCGTCTCCATCTTATACGGGGCGTTAAATGCACTGGCGCAGAAAGACCTCAAACGGATGATCGCGTATTCTTCAGTATCGCATATGGGCTTCGTCTTACTGGGGATAGCGTCGTTAACAGCTGAGGGAGTTTCGGGCGCAATGTTTCAGATGATATCACACGGCTTTTTAAGTGCCGCACTATTTTTCCTGGTCGGCGTGATTTACGACCGCGTACACGATCGTTATATCTATAATTTCCGTGGTCTAGCCTCGCTTATGCCGAAGTATACAGCGTATGTAGCGATTGCTTTTTTTGCTTCATTAGGCCTGCCCGGCTTTTCGGCTTTTATCGGCGAAGCCTTTGTCATCATAGGCGCTTTTAATGCGGAAAGCATGGCAACAGGCCTCCCCCGCTGGATGGCTATTGGCGGCTCCCTCGGTATCTTGTTGAGTGCCGCTTATTTTCTTTGGACACTGCAGCGGATGTTCTTTGGACAGACGCGCCTTTTTGGCGGTCAGGCCTGGCAATCTGCATTGACGGACCTATCAGCACGCGAGCAGATCGTACTTTTCCCTGCACTTGCCTTGGCATTACTCCTAGGAATCGCGCCATCCTTGATATTCAACAATCTCAACAGCTCTGTGCTTCAATTGATTGATTTAATAAAACCATTTTTATAAGTTCAAACGATCAACAGTGAATCTTTCCATCGCAAATATACTTGACGAAATAATTGCCTCGGTACCGCTCCTTAAGCCCGAGCTGCTGCTTATTGCCGGATTTATCATTTGCATTTTCTGTGCCCTTTTTCTGCAGAAATGGTGGAAAGACAGTGCTTTCGCGGCCTGCCTCGCGACCACGGTCGTCCTGATATACGCTTTAGTGGAGCAGCTGGGTTTATCGGCAACGGGCTTCTCCAATATGTGGCTGGTAGATCCTGTAGGAACGTATGCCCGGCTAATGATTGCCGTCAGCACACTTATCATTGCAATTTTTATACAACAACGCTACCGAGCGCATAACGGCGATGTTTACAGCGTACTCCTGGCGGCGACGCTCGGCATGAACGTATTGGCCGCAACCACCAACTGGCTACTCGCCTTCATCGGGATTGAAATCGTATCAATCGCATCTTATGTTTTAGTTGGTTTCTTTGCAGACAGTAAAAAGCAGGCCGAGGCTGCCATGAAGTATGCCCTGTTCGGATCGGTATGCGCAGCGGTTATGTTATACGGACTGTCCCTCATTTATGGGCTGACCGGCGATCTCGACTTCCGTTCTGCGCAGCATCTGCAGGGGCTGATGACGTCGCCCCAAGCCATGGTTACCATAGCCTTCCTTTTTGTTTTTGTAGGTATCGGCTTTAAGCTGAGTTTTGTCCCTTTTCATATCTGGAGTCCGGACGTCTACCAAGGAGCCCCGACGCCGGTCACTGCCTTTCTCTCTACTATCCCGAAGGTCGCAGCCCTGATCCTGTTTATGCGGTTGTATAAAGCGTGGTCCGCCGGCGGCTTTTACTTTTCCGACCTAATGGTGTGGTTTATGATCACGGTTGCTATCGTCACCATGCTGGTCGGCAATCTCGCCGCCCTACGGCAGAACGACGTCAAACGCATGATGGCCTATTCTTCCATCGGACACACAGGTTTCCTGCTTATGTCGATATCCGCTTATCAGGATACATCCAGCTATATACTGTTCTATATTTTTGCCTATGTCGTCACGAACCTGGCCGCTTTCATCTTCATCGACCATATCGAACAGCGTACCGGCACCACGGAGCTTACCGGTTACGCCGGACTAGGAAAAAAGATGCCGCTCCTTTTTGTGTGCTTTACCGTTGTCGCCGTGTCGCTTATCGGACTCCCCCCAACAATTGGTTTTGTCGGAAAGCTTATGATTTTTTCGGCTGTATTTGACCTTTACGGGGATACACAGGCTACGGCCCTCGTGCTTCTGTTGATCGTTGGTGTGCTGACATCCGTCATATCCTTGTTCTTCTATTTTCGGATCCCCCTATACGCTTTCCTGCGGAATGCCGACAGACAATATATGGAACATCGGGGCTCAGCCATCTTGCCGCTACTCGCCTATGTTTTAACAGCACTCATCATCTTCTTTGGCCTGTTCCCTGACCTGTTATTGCGAATGCTCGGGTAATACCGGCCAGATCTCAAAATAACGGTAGAACCACAGGACAACAAATTTATTTCTATCTTTGCCCTTATGATTAGCGCAACGGCCAATACGATATTTCGACAAGCGATTGAGGATTATCACCAATATGATGATATCGACCGTCCACCTGTCAACCCATACGGACCAGAATCCTTAGAACATTTGCTATATCTCAAATGTTGGATCGACACGGTGCAATGGCATATGGAAGATGTCGTAAGAAACCCGGATATAGACCCTAAGGAGGGGCTCTATTGGAAGCGCCGTATCGACGAGTCTAACCAGCACCGTACGGATACCGTCGAATACATTGATAGCTATTATCTTCAGCTTTTCGCAAACATACAGGCGAAGCCCGATGCCCGCATTAATACAGAAAGTCCGGCGTGGGCTATCGATAGGCTCTCCATATTGGCACTTAAAATCTACCATATGGAAGAGGAAACCAAACGGAATGATGCCGATAAAACACACATCGAAGCATGCCGCTCGAAGTTGGCTATCCTGCTTGAACAACGGAAAGATCTTTCACAAAGTATCGACGAGCTGTTGTCGGATATTCAAAACGGGGATAAATACATGAAGGTCTACAAGCAGATGAAAATGTACAACGATCCTTCGCTAAACCCTGTTCTATACAAAAAGCAGCGGTAAGACCGATCTCCGCCGCATGAAGACGGGGATCACATCTACTACAGAAGAACGGAGCTCGACATTTCAGCACAACGAATGCTTTCGAATTTGACGGAAAATGAATACCGGACGTAATGAGCTCATGAATACCATTGAAAACAAACACGAATGAATAAATAGTTAGACAGATGAAAAAAGCCAGAATATTGGTCACGCGCTTTTCAGCCATGGGCGATGTCGCCATGGTAGCTTCTGTCTTGCGGGAGTTCCGCGCCCAGCATAAGCACGTTGAATTGATTATGGTTAGCCGTGCCCAGTTTGCTGCTTTCTTTGATGATATTCCGGGGCTTACATTTCACCCCATTGATCCGGACGAAAAGCACAAAGGCCCCAAAGGGCTCTGGCGGCTATTCAACGAGCTCAAGAAATACGATATAGACTATGTCGCCGACTTACACAATAACATACGCTCCCGGATACTAACCCTTTTCTTTAAGACGGCCGGCTATCGGCTTGCCATACTAAACAAGGCCCGTGTGCAAAAAAAGGCGCTGATCCGGAAAAAAAACCGGGTGTTCCGGCAGCTCCGCCCCATGGTAGAGCGTTATGCAGATGTTTTCCGGCAGCTTGGATACCCGCTAAAATTGGACCACACCCTAAAAAAGGAGATACGGGCGCTACCGCCGTCCATTGCCGGGGGGTTCGACACCTCCACACGGAATATCGGCATTGCGCCATTTGCGCAACATCCATACAAAGTATGGGCGCCGAAAAACTGGCCAGTGGTATTTCGGGCCTTCCCCAGCTACTCGTTCTATGTATTCGGGGGAGGAAAGCAGGAACGGGAGACTGCGGAAACCTGGGCGACGGAATACGAAAACGTACAAAGCGTCATTGGCATGCTCGACATATCCGATGAACTGAAGCTGATCAGCAATCTGGACCTGATGATCAGCATGGATTCGTCGGGCATGCATATGGCATCATTAGTGGGCACGCGGTGCGTGTCACTGTGGGGAGCAACCCATCCTTATGCCGGCTTTCTCGGCTACGGGCAATCGCCACGGGACTGCATACAGGTTCCGCATCCCAATCGTCCAAGTTCGATTTATGGCAATAAATCGTGTCTCTGCAACGGTATAGAAGCCATCGATTTGATTACGACGGAAATGGTGATCGAGAAAATTAGCGAGGCTGAGGAAGGGTAACGACATCCGACGGCAAGTTTCGAATTATACTTTTTAATTTATATTTTTGAGTTGCTTTATGCGCATAGGCTACGATGCAAAACGGTATTTTCACAATCGATCTGGTTTAGGAAATTATAGCCGCGACTTGATCCGCGCCCTAAGTACATATTATCCGGCAAACGAATACTATCTTTACACACCGAGACCATCGTCCGTGTCGATACCGGAAAGTGCGACGATCCAGCTGCCGCAGCGTGGCTTACTAAACACCTTGCTGCCGTCCGTCTGGCGCAGCAAGAGGATCGTCCAGGATCTAAAGCGCGACGCCGTCGACATCTTTCACGGGTTATCTGGCGAAATTCCGCGCGACCTGTATCACATAAACGTACGATCGGTAGTCAGCATTCACGACTTGATCTTCCTTCGTCATCCGGAGCTCTATAAATGGATTGACCGGTCGATTTACGTCAAAAAGTTTCGGTATGCAGCCCTGCGCGCGGATAAAGTGGTAGCCATAAGTCAGCAGACGAAATCGGATATTATCCACTATTTTAAATTGCCTGAAGAGCGCATAGAAGTGATTTACCAAGGTTGTCATCCGTCTTTCAAGACGGCTAAATCCATGGAGGAACTCGAAGCTGTGCGCAGAAAATACCGGCTTCCAGCTCAGTTTGTCTTAAATGTAGGCTCGATCGAACCCCGAAAAAATGCATTTCAAATAGTCAAAGCCATTGAACAGCTAGACATTCCGTTGGTTATTGTGGGCAAGCAAACGCCGTACGCAGCGCAGATAAGACGTTATATTATCGACAAGAAGCTAGAGCATCGGGTCATCTTCCCTAAAGTCGAGCATATGGAAGATCTCGCAGCGATGTACAGACTTTCCTCCATTTTTGTTTATCCGTCCAGCTATGAAGGTTTTGGCATACCAATAATTGAGGCACTTTTCTCCGGCACGCCGGTTATCACAACCAACAGTGGTGTTTTTCCTGAAGCAGCGGGTCCGTCATCACGCTTTATAGATCCACAGAACGTCGACGAAATCGTCTATGCCATAGACTCCGTGCTTTCCTCTAGCAGCAAACAGAAAGAAATGAAAGAACAAGGTCTTATTTATGCGCAGCAATTTAGCGACCAGGTGTTGGCGGCTCAATGGGCTTCTATATATAAGTCGCTCGGCTAGTTTGTCCTTTCAAAGTACTTCTGCAGTACCAAAAGCGAGATAGCATCCTCACGTTCCTTATGTTTAAACTGCTCGACGTATTGATTGGCATTTCTAACAATAGCTTCAGCAGCGTCTTTGTTCGCGATAAAGAAACGTAATTTGTCCTCCAGATCGCTGTAATCTTCAGCAATACATATGTAATGGTAATCCGGAATAAGCGTTCCCTCCATGAACCATGTTTCGTATCTGGGACGCGGCATAACGGCGATAGAGTTTGACGACATAATCCATTTGAGATTAGTAGCTACATCGTTTCCCTCCAACGCCAATACAAATTTATAGGCCAAATGCTGTTCAATAGATAAAAAGCCTGGATCGGACGACTTCGTTGCTTTTTTTAGGTTGCAGAGGGGGTGGTCTGAATATAGCTCGAAAAAGCGTTTTCGGTGCGGCTGACTAAATCCGCTCCGCCCGACGAGCATATCCCTTTTTGCGCCAAACGGTATATCGTCCCTGACAAAGTTAAAATGCCTGGCTTTGTCCAGGTTTAATATCACTGCGTTGCTATTCGTTGTCGAGATGGGCCGGCTCTTCACTATAGCCGGATAGCGGGGGACATCAACAACATCACCAGGCACAATCTCAAAACGTAATGAAGGATCAAAGAACCGTAGATATTCCATACTGTCAAAATAGTAAACACGGATTTTCTTCGGTATGCGGTATGAGTTTATAGCAATAGCGTCTCCAGACAATAACGTCTTTTCTTCCAGCTTGTTGTAGTAATCAACACGTCCTTTTATATATGGCCATTGTGCCCCCCAATCTTTTGTCAGCTTGGAAGACAGAGCCGAACGCACCCACGATCCCGGCATTGCCTCCCTAAACAATGCCCTTACATAATAAAGAAACTTATTATTTTTGTTTTTTAACAGATACTTCTTAAGATTCATGCCTTCCCAAACCTACATAAAATGCATTGCATTCACGAAATAGACCGCTATAAAATATGCCGGTATGCATTCATATATTCTTTCGCCGTGTGGGACCACTGAAACAGCTGCGCCCTTTTCTTAACTGCGTCCGCACTATGGGCACACAACGCGCCCTGTCCTATTATCCCTCCCAACTCAACAAGGTATAGCGGATCGAAGCTCTCCATATAATGCACCACATCTCCGCCGATTTCGGGCAGCGATGTCGCTGTGGATAGTAAAATATTAGTACCGAAGCTCATAGCCTCCACGACGGGTAGCCCGAAGCCCTCCGATATCGATGGGAAACAAAAAAGATAGCAATATTTTAGCAAATAGTACTTTTCCGCTTCTTCGATAGCTCCAGTAAAAAAAACGCGGTTGAGCACACCTAGCTGTTTTGCTACACCTAATATCTCGTGATAATATTGTTTGTCCACGAGATCACCGCTTATAATCAGGTTTAAATCGTTCTTCGCGATTAAATACGGCAAAGTATGAAAGTTTTTCTTACGGTTTACCGCGCCAATGGAAAAGATAAAAGGTCGTTCGAAGTTTATCCCCGGCCTCTCCGGTTTTGCGGGCAGCAGGGCATCATTGATATTATTACCATTATAGATAACATTCACCATTTTGTCTTTTAAATCGCAAAATTGCTGCAACTCATTTCTTACAAAATTTGAGATGCACACAATGGCCTCCGACTGATCGACATTTTTTTGCAACCTCTTTAGATATGCTCCTTGCTTCTGTTGCTCTTTTTCCCTCAAAAAATTCAAATCGTGTACCGTAAGCACCTTTTTAATGGCGGGGTAATGAGGAATATAATCGGATAGCTGATAGGTCGCATGCCATAATGCCGGCTTGGTCTTAAAATAGTGCCCTATCTTATGCAGTGGATGAACGTGGCGCCTCGCGTTAGCTTTGAATTCGTCGACCACGGAGGGAACGTAAAACCCTAAATCCATACCGTCTTCCCGTTCAAATAAGATAGACAACTCACGCCCTAGATGTAAGCAAAAATGATATAACCCTGTATTCGGATATTTCATCCGTTCGGCGTCAAATAGGATTTTTTTACGAAACATTATTTCGTGTGTTAGTCGTTGGATAAAAAGGAGTTGCTACTTCCCTGCTTTCTTTTGTTAAACAAAAATAGGATCCCCAATTTTACAAAGATTATTCGAAACCAGAAAAGAATAAACAATTTTACTTTTCTTTGTAACGTTCTTGAAACAACAGACGTTATATATGAAAAGCCATTGGCATGGTAAGCTTTAGAAAACGTCTGGCGCGGAAATCAAGAGATCGACACGACAGCTATCGACGTTTTTGGTCGTGGACAATGAAATATAAAAGTTAAATCAGCGAATACAGAGTATGACTGTTAGTTTAATCATATCGACCTACAATTGGCCCGAAGCCTTGGAACTTGTTCTTTTGAGCGTTTCCAAACAAAGCAGGATGCCTGAACATGTCGTTATAGCCGACGACGGTTCCGACTACCGTACGGCCGATGTGGTCGGGAAATTTAAACATTTCTTACCTATAGAACATGTTTGGCACGAAGACAATGGCTTTCAAAAGTCGTTAATCTTAAATAAAGCGTTGAAAACCTGCAAAACGGATTATATCATCGAGATAGACGGCGACATCATTCTACACAAACATTTTGTAAAAGACCATCTTGCCGCTGCACAAAAGGGTTACTTCGTACAGGGAAGCCGAGCAATGATCGGCGAATCATTATCAAAAAAAGCCATTCACAAGAAACAGCTTTCCTTCAGCTGCCTCATGAAAGGTATGACGACGCGTTTTAACGCTATTCGGTTTCCACTCCTTTCGGGAATATTCAAGACAGACCCATATAGCTCGCATAATGTAAAAGGTTGCAATCTGGCCTTTTGGCTAGAAGATTACGTACGTATTAACGGCTACTTTAATGGCTTTACGGGATGGGGATGGGAAGATTACGAATTTGCGGAACGGTTAATAAACTCAGGCGTGAAAAAGAAACGCCTAAAATGGGCGGCTGTGGGTTTTCATATTTTCCACCCGCTTTCGTCCCGGGCTAACTTCAAGCCTAACGAGCTTATCTATAGAGAGACGGTAAGCAACAAGATGTGGCATCGGTCTCCGGGCTTTCAGGAAGTGGCGATCTGAGTAGGCAAACATTCGAATGGAGAAAATTTGTTTTGTTGTTGGCCTATACGGTAAAGAGGTTAATGGAGGCGCTGAAAAGCATTGTAAAATGCTTGCGGAACGAGCTTCTAGTTTATACGATGTCGAAGTATTGACGTCTATAACCGACAACTATATTACATTCAAACCATTTTACGAGGAAGGTGTCACCGTCGAAAACAACGTAACAGTACGCAGATTTAGTACCAATGCATTCGACAGGCAACGGTTTGAACGCGTATATCGAAAAAGTAGATGGGGAAGGAAAATCCGAAAATTCCTATATAAGATCAGAATACTCCGATATATATCGTCGTTGTTTCCCAAGTTTTCGATAGCCTTGCAATCGGAACTAGAGGTGATACGGTCTCACGGTTTGTATTCTCCAGACTTGATACGCTTTCTTATTATCAATCAGGCCAACTACCGCGCCGTATTTTTGCTATCGTATCCCTGTCCCAACTTTTACGACATAATCCAAGCCATCCCTCAGAAGTGTATCCTTATTCCAACCGCCCACGAAGAGGGAGACTTCTTTCGATCCTATCTCTCACACATTTTTACAACAGTGGAACACGTCGCTTTTAATACGGAAGCCGAGAGAGAGCTCTGCCGTAAGATTTTTGGAAACAAAATGGCTTCCGACAGCATTCTAGCAGTGGGCGTCGATAATCCAACTCCCGCCGATAACGGACAGGTTAAGACAAAATTTAATTTACCGGAACAGTATATTCTGTATTGTGGGCGGGTGGCCAAAGAGAAAATTGGAAAGCTGATTGAATGGTTTATCGAATATAAAAATAATACTAATCTACCAGTGAAACTAGTGTTGACAGGGGGAGTTTTTATGCCTAGATGCCAACACCCCGACGTTATCTATACGGGATTCGTTACCGATTCAGAGAGAGTGTCACTCATACAGCTGGCTACGCTAGTCGTCAACCCCTCAGATCGTGAAAGCCTTTCATTGCTACTATTGGAAGCCATGCAGTTGGGAAAGCCTGTGCTAGTTAACGGAAAGTCGGCTGTTTTGAAACAACATTGCATAGATAGCGGCTTCGCGGCTCAATATTACCTATCAAAAACAGACTTCTTAAAAAAGCTTCATCACATACTGACGTTCAAAGAGGCTGAAACAGCGGAAGGTTGCCGGGAAAAGGCCGTCCAGTATATAGAAAAAAATTATTCTTGGGACAGCGTTTTGGAACGACTGAATAGACTCGTTATTCGTATGTCGCATCTTTCTCAATAGTTGTTATTTTTAGATGGAAAAAAATTTTATATAAAAAGTACATATACCACAAATGAAAGAAGAAAGACCAGCGTATGGTGTAAATATCTCAGGTTTTATTAAGGGACAATTTGGTCTGGGTGAGGGAGTTCGGTCCAACATCAGGTCTATAAAATCGGCTAACGTACCCTATTGCGTCAACGATCTGAATATCGATATGCCTAAATATATAGCGAATAGTAACGATATCGACGAGCACTTCAAGGCGACCAACGACTACGCTATCAATTTGGTACAGGCAAATATCGACATCCTGCCACTCGTATTGAAAAACGTAGGTTTAAATTACTTCGAAGGTAAATATAATATTGGTTTTTGGGCTTGGGAATTAGAGAATTTTCCGGAAGAGTCGAAGACGTTCTTCCCGCTTTTCAACGAAATATGGGTTCCCAGCAACTTCTGCGCGGAAGCTATTTCCAAAATTTCGCCTATACCAGTTATCAAATTCATGCATTCCATTGACATTCCAACACCGCGATTTTATCGTAAGACCTTCAATCTTCCCGAGAACAAGTTCATATTTATGACTATGTTTGACTATTATAGCTCAATAGACCGCAAAAACCCTATCGCAGTCGTTGATGCATATACGAAAGCATTTGGGAAAAATAACCCCGACGTGTTGTTGGTAATAAAAAGTTCGATCAGCAAAGAGTTTCCCAACGAAAAAAAGGCTCTCCTCGAAAAAATAGGTGACAACAGCAGCATTATCCTTATCGAAGAAATTTTAGAGCAAGAGTATCTATATAGCCTCATGAACTGCTGCGATTGCTTTGTTTCTTTACATTGCTCAGAAGGATTCGGATTGACCATGGCCGAAGCTATGTACCTTGAAAAACCCGTTATCGGTACAGCGTACTCCTCCAATATGGAGTTTATGAACAATGCCAACAGTTATCTTGTCAATTTTTCTCTTGTCAAGAAATCGGCAAGCTTCAATTACGGGCATGAAGACGACTACTGGGCCGCAGCAGATGTTGATCATGCTGCACAACTGATGACGGATGTTTTTACAAACCCCGAAAAAGCAAAAAAAATCGCAAAGCAGGCAAAACTTGATACAAATAAGATACTTTCTCCGGCAGTAATAGGCGAAAAAATAAAGAATAGAATCGATCTTATTTACAACGAAATCATACCGAATCTATCGGATACTAAAAATAAAGTATCTTTACTGGAGTTCGAAAATATGTTTCTGAAACAGAAGCTTGAGAAGCTTAAAAGTTATACACCTATTAAAATGAAGCTTGCTTTTAAGAACCTCAAAAACAAATTGTCGGGAAAAAACAGAAAATATATATGGGAAGACTAACGACACATGCAAGTACTTTCTTGATGCCGTCCTGTAAATTAAGCCAGCATTACGCATAAAAGCAAATTTTTCTTAAATTTAAAAATGCGAAGGAAAACACTCTACCTCATCCGGCACGCAAAAGCAGAAGACCATGGTCTGAACAAAAAAGACATCGAAAGAGCGTTGATAAAAAAAGGCATCGATCGCGCAACGCTTCTTGCCAGCCGGCTAAAAGAACATATGGCATCCACAGGCGAACAGCCGCTCGTAATATCCTCTACCGCGCGCCGGGCAGCCGAGACCGCTAGGATCTTTTCTGATATCCTCGACATACCACAGGAAGAAATCATATGGGAGCCTACGATTTACGAAGCACATTACCTGCAGTTAATGAAGAGGATAAACGACATCCCGTCACGCTATACGAGCGTATTACTTTTTGGTCACAACCCGGGACTCTCCGACTTGGTCGCATATGTAACAAACCAGCAGGCCCAGTTAAAGACGTCACACGTCGCCTGTCTTCTCCTCGAAGAAGATCTAGATTTCTCCATGCTGTCTGCAAATACCGCCGATCTCCAGTATATTATCACAGAATCGTAAAAACTATCGCCCTCCGGGAACCAAAGAGGCGAAAAATAGTTCGTAGTTGAACATGTCTTATTCGATCTTTTTACGTTACTTTTGAGCTTGACTTCATCATTTTTCCATATGGCCAACCAACTACAATACGAAAACTCGCCTTATCTCAAGCAACACGCCCACAATCCCGTGAACTGGATGCCCTGGGGCGAAGAAGCCTTGGAAAAAGCAAAAGCAGAGAACAAACTGATTGTTGTCAGCATTGGGTACTCCGCCTGCCACTGGTGCCACGTTATGGAGCGGGAAAGCTTTGAGAACGAAGCGATTGCGCAGGTTATGAACAAATTCTTCGTTTCCGTCAAGGTAGACAGAGAGGAGCGTCCCGATATCGATCAGATCTACATGATCGCAGTACAACTTATGACCAACGCGGGGGGATGGCCGCTCAACTGCATATGTCTACCCGACGGGAGACCAATCTACGGCGGCACCTACTTCAGGCCCCATGATTGGCAGCAGGTGCTTTTACAGATTGCCAAAATGTGGGAAGAGACTCCGGAAATGGCACTCGATTATGCTGAGCGGCTCACCGATGGCATCCAACAGGCCGAACGGCTCCCGATTGCTCCTATTGTCGAACAATATACAGAGGCCGACATACGCAGTATCGTTCAGCCGTGGAAGGACAGGTTCGATGAGATCGACGGAGGGTACAGGCGGGAGCCTAAATTCCCATTGCCCAACAACTGGGTATTTTTTCTTCGCTACGCGGCACTGGCCGCCGACCGACCAACCCTCGACCATGTGCACTTTACACTCGAAAAGATTGCCAACGGCGGAATATACGACCATATTGGAGGCGGATTTGCCCGCTACTCTGTCGATGGGCAATGGCATGTCCCCCACTTCGAAAAGATGCTGTATGACAATGCCCAGCTCATTTCTCTTTATAGTGAAGCTTATCAGCAGAAGCCCACGATAAAATATGAGCGTGTGGTGCGCGAAACGATTTCGTGGGCGCAACGCGAAATGCTGGCAGACAATGGCGGGTTTTACGCAGCGCTGGATGCCGACAGCGAAGGCGTCGAAGGCAAGTTCTATACTTTCCATCAGGAAGAGATGATGGAGATACTCGGTCCCGACGCGCCACTTTTTATGGAATACTTTAATATCACCACGGAAGGCAACTGGCACGAAGAAGGAATAAATATTCTTCATGTTGATATGGATGCCGACAAACTTGCTCTCGACACAGGATTCTCAGACGCGGAATGGGAACAGTACCTGAAAGAAATAAAAAGTAGGCTGCTACGCTATAGAGAGCGACGCGTACGCCCAGGTCTTGACCATAAGCAATTAACAGCGTGGAATGCGTTAATGGTAAAAGGACTGGTTGACGCCTACCGCGCATTTGACGACGAGGAATACCTGGAATTGGCGCTTCAAACGGCATCTTTTATTAAGACACACTGCACGGAAGGGCACCGTCTACTTCATCAGCCTGCCGACGCCAATCGCAAAATCCCGGCCTTCCTTGATGACTACGCATTTACGGCTGAAGGCTTTATTGCACTCTACGAAGCAACTTTTTCTGAACAGTGGCTGACCGACGCTAACGCGTTGATAGAAGAAGTCATGGTATCTTTCTACGATGAAAACGACAGAACGTTTTATTACACAGCAAACGATGCTGAACTTTTAATCGCCCGTAAAAGTGAAATAATGGACAACGTTATTCCTTCATCGTCGTCGACGATGGTCAGGGTACTGTACCGTTTAGGAGAGATGCTGGATAACACACGCTACACGCAGGTCGCCGACGGGGTTTTCGCCAATGTGTTTCCCCATATAAAGCAATATGGCTCGGCCTATTCGAACTGGGCAATCCAGCTTTTAGAGCTTGTATATGGGAACAACGAAATCGCCATAACCGGAGAGAGCGCACAGCGCTGGCGCAAAGAACTGGACAAACATTATATTCCGAATAAAATAACAATGGGAGGAACAAAAAGTAACCTACCATTGTTAAAGGATAAAGCAGGTATGGAATCAAAAGCATACCTTTGTCGAAATAAAACATGTAGCTTGCCTCAGGATTCTATTCCGGCTTTGTTACAACTATTGAATGATAACAGGGATCCGTCCCAATAAAATTAAACAAAAATGGCAATTGAAAACAACAACGTTGTTGCGTTAAATTACACTCTTCACACGATTGAAGAAAATGGTGAAAAAACATTCGTGGAAGAAACTACGAACGAAAATCCGCTTACTTTTCTATATGGCGTAGGTATGATGCTGCCTAAGTTTGAGGAAAGCATTTCTGAACTGAATGCCGGAGATAAAACGTCCTTTACGTTGGCACCGAACGATGCCTATGGCGAAAAAGATGAGCGCGCCATTGCACAGCTTCCTGCCGACATGTTCAAAGAGACAGGTCTGCCTCCTGTTGGAGAAGTTCTTCCTTTGCAGGATAACCAAGGAAACCAGTTCCGCGCCGTCGTCGTAGAAGTTACGCCGGAGGCTGTGGTTGCCGATCTTAATCACCCAATGGCCGGAAAGACCCTAAGTTTTGATATTGAGATATTAGCTGTACGTCCGGCAACAGAAGAGGAGTTGGCTCACGGGCATGCACACGGTATTGACGGGCAGTCGGGACACTAACCAGCTGCTTGTATAGTAAGCTGCCCAACGGCCGCTAAATATTTGAGAGACGCGTCATTGCGAAGAAGCACAACGACGCAATGGCGCGTTTCCTATTACGAGTCTGGCTGCGTCAGCCTCACTAGACGTCCCTGACGCCTGCTTCACAGCTAGGGGATTACCTATTTATGGTAATATTACGCCTGTTGGCGCCACCTCAAGGCGCTCTATAAAGTCTTTTTTCATTCGCGCTCAGCTTTGGTCAAGCTCTTTGTACCTTTTTCGGCGCTACCGCCCCCCCTCTTTTATGGCCCGTAACATTTCCCGTTTGCCTGGAGCACCCGGCGCTTTCTCTATAGAAAATCCCAACGCTTTCATGGATCTCTTCAGGTTCCCGGTAATCGCATAGGTAACAAAGACACCCCCCGGGTTTAAAAAGGAACATATGTGTGCCAGCGACTCGTCAGTCCACATCTCCGGCTGATGGATAGCAGCAAAAGCATCAAAATAAACGACATCAAATGTTCTGTCGGAACGGAATGCCAGTAGCTCTTGATGGGCCACAGCTAATGTAACCCCTTCCATAAAATACACATCCTCGCGCAGCGATGTTTCGTAGCACCGTCTAAAAGCGTCCCACGTTTCGCCGGACACAAAGCGGTCGTATCCGGTTTCAAAAATAATGGAAGGCGGCAAAGGATATGCCTCGATTCCGCAATATTGTAGATTTAGGTCGTGCTGCCGAACAAAATCGGCCGACAACAAGAAGTTCAATCCTGTGCCAAACCCTACCTCTAAAACGGACGCCGACGCCTTCCCCTCCTTCTGCAGGTAAAAGTCCAGTCCCGAGTGCAGAAACACATGCCGGCTTTCCTGCAGCGCCCCATGCTTAGAATGATAATGTTCTCCAACTTCGGGATGATATAATGTCGATGAACCGTCTCCGGTAACTACAAACTCCATAGATTATTTTCTAAAGTACATATATGCACGGCAAAACCGCGCTTTGCCCCCAAACTGATTTTCGTCGAAAGCATATATTTATTTTTACAAAAATAGCATAAAAGCCGTTTGGTTCGACAAGTCGCGCGCACGACTGTTACATGTACCAGATAAGATTTGGTATCCCCTGCTCGGTTCGTTTTGTAAAAATTAACTTAAAATTAGCAAAGGCGGGGCTCTTATCTATTAGCAACTTAATTATATTAGCACAGCAATTGAATTAAATAGACATGAACAGAGAACGCCATATCATCTTAGCCGAAGTTATATGACGGCTAAAATACGATACATCTCATGGAAATGGCGTATTTTTTTTGGGGGGGATTGCGGTATCATCTACCTTAAAGGAGATCACATGGCCAAAACCTCTCTTGACGGTAGCTCTGCTTACCAACTTGATGAACCAATCTCTATCGGTGAGGATTAGAGAAACGGTAGTTTTAATGTGATATCCTCACTCATGAATATGGACGTTATCTCCAACAGCAAAATGGACGTGCAACAATATTAAAACGCTTACCTCGGAAATCAACTTTTTAAATTCAGACGCATATGGTCAAGTTCGAATTACTTATTCTGAAACAACAAATTATATTTCTCCCTATAGAGGATAACGATTGCCAAGTGTTGACTAATAGAAATGACACCATGAGGTAGAAGATAAACGGTCGAACTAAATATTACAACACTAAAAACTAGTAATTTTCAAGCACTTCTGTGATGAGAAAAAAAATATCGCTGCTTTTAATCATCTTCTTGTTTTCTATTTGTTCTTCGGTAGGACAATCCGTTGACCAATCGAAAAATATGACCAGCATCCGTATTTCCATAGCGAACACCAGCAACAACCCTCATTTTTCTAAGCAAGAAAAATTGAAGGAAATATGGGGGGTATTCCGAAACGACAAGCTCCATGAAGTACGATTACGCTACCAAGAGCTTGATAGTGAAGCTTGGAACAGTGAATACTACGACATGAATTTTGAGGGCGATCTATATGTATTCAAAAATAAATATAAAAACAGTATTCGCTTCTTAGAACCCAAAATAGATATCCAGCAGATTTATGGAAAGAAAATAGAATGCCCAAACAGTAAACAACTTAAAACAATTATTCGCAAAGATTCTGTGATATTTAATTTTAAACTGGAATGTTTGGGAAACGATATCCAAAGAGACATCCCTGTTCGTACAGACTTGGGAGTACCGGCAAAATATGCCGGCGATTTGAAAAAGCTCTGTTCTGCAATAGAAAAACAGATTGCCGAAATCAGTTCTGTAGCAAATATTGATTCAATTGTTGTTTTTCGTGGCGTAGTTGATGTGAGTGGCGATATGAGTAGTTTGATTCTAGAGGCTGGTGAGCAATCAGTGTTCTCCGATGCTGTAAGATATGCTCTAAATTCTCCACAACGGCCAAAAAAATTGAGAGAGCCTAAATTGTGGGTACCTGCTAGAATAGAAAGGGGGCCAGTGAAATCCAACATTAGGATTTATGCTAGGCTTAATAAAGGCGGAAGCGTTACGGTTTCGACAACTCGTTTACTAGGAACAATTTCTGTTTGGGAATAGTGTAGATCGTACACAGCGATAGGTATTATAAGAACTTAGCTAACAACTATAAATGGATATCATGAAAAAAATAATTTCAATCTCCTATTTCTAAACGCTGCCTGGTCCCACACGGGGAATCTGCTTTTAGCCAACTGATTACTGACTGAAAATACAACCAAATCTCATTTGCGTTTGGCTGTTGTTGTTTTGTTCTGCTTGCAACTAACGAGTTCAGGGCTTGGCAAGGGCGGGGATTTTCGACGAAAATCTCCAACCGAAGCGTTTTCCCCCGCTCTTGCAAAACCCTTGTTAGGCGTGGTTATTTATTTGCTTTGTCGATGGTAATTGTCAACTTGTTTTTCTTTTCTTCTATGTTCACAGTTTGTCCTTCCTTGAATCCTAATCTGTCAAGCCATTTTCCTTCAAGTCTGATTTCAGGAATAGTAGTTGTCATTCCGTAAGCCCTTGCTTGGTGCTTAGTATGAATTTTTAGTTTTCTTGAATTTGTCATCGTCATATAATTATATGACAAATGTAGATATTTATTTTTATTTGTCAATCTTTTATATGACAAAACTGTCAGCAAATTAGCTGACATTTATTCCGTGACTAGAGACAAGTTAAAGAAAGAGTTAGGTAAGCGAATTGTCGAGCTTCGTGAACAAAAGGGTTGGAGTCAGTCCGACTTGGCGAGAGCTTGCAATAAAGACCGTCAGGCTATTGAAAAGCTAGAAAACGGAAAAGTCAACCCGACACTTTATACGTTGCTTGAAATTGCCAACGCCCTAGATATTTCATTGTCTAAGCTGGTTGATTTGTCTTGATTAGTGGACATTCTAGAGTTTAAAATCAACATTTTTTAAATACTCATCAAGTGTAATCTTACTTTCGTCAAGAAGGTCGGTTTTTATATGAACTAAAGTCAGCAATGTCCTGTCAGGGTTCAGGTCGGAATGTTGTTGTTTAGATTTATCTTTCATATAATGGTATACATCAGCCGGATAATAATCGAAGTTGGGCCAACAGCTATCTGCCATTTGCTATCTGCTATCTGCCAACAGCATTTCTTTGAAAATTAGCTTTGAATGTCTACTTTTAGCAAAATTTATATGGGCAAGATTCTCGAAAATTATGGAAGCTTACTTCTTCTGCTCGTGGGCATCACGTTGGGCAGTATCGTTGGTCTATGGCTTCCCAGCTGGGTGGACTACCTGAAACCGCTGGGCGACATTTTCCTTAACTTACTTTTTGTCTCCATCATCCCTTTGCTGTTCTTTGCGATCACCTCGTCGGTAGCCAATATTGAAGGCGAAAATAAGCTTGGCAAAACCATCGGCATTATGGGATCCGTCTTCTTGATCACGATAGTCATCGCCTCGGCCGCCACGGTTATTGCCCTTTACCTTTTTCCCGTAAATGCAGGCATGGCTCCTGCCTCGGCGGTGGCCAATCCGCTCGAAGACAGCGACGCCACCTGGGGCGACCGCATGGTGAGTTTCCTGACCGTCAATGAGTTCAACAACCTGCTATCCAGACAGAGCATACTTGCTTTTGTTATCTTTTCTTTTTTGGTAGGGATCTCTGCTAGGCGGGCGGGAGATAAATCCAAAGCATTCATCGCTTTCACCAATGCCGCTAATGAGGTCATGAAACAGCTTCTTCTCCTCCTTATGAAAGCCGCTCCGATCGGCCTCGGTGCATATTTCGCCTATCAGGTAAAAACGCTGGGGCCTCAGCTCTTTGGCTTCTACGCCAAGCCCATGGCTCTTTACTATACCTTCGGAATTTTCTTCTTTTTGGCATTCTTTACGCTATATGCTTTTATCGCATACGGTAAAAAAGGACCCGCCGTATTTTGGAAAAATAATATCGTCCCTTCTTTAACGGCGCTGACCACATGCAGCAGTTTAGCAACCATGCCGGCAAACCTCGTTGCCGCAAAAAAAATAGGCATCCCGCCGGCCATCGCCAACGTGGTCATTCCCCTCGGAAACACCTTGTATAAGAATGGCTCCGCTATTTCGTCTATTCTCAAAATTTATGTAGCGTTTTCCCTCTTAGGGTGGAACTTTTTCGAAGCCACGACGATTGTGACCGCTATCGGGATCACCGTTCTGGTGACTATCGTTGCCGGAGGGATTCCGAATGGTGGATATATCGGCGAAATGTTGATGATTTCGGTATATAGCCTGCCTGTCGATGCCATCCCGGCTGTTATGATCATCGGTACACTGGTGGATCCACTGGCAACCATGTTGAATGCCACGGGTGATACCATCGCGGCCATGCTAGTAACACGTTTCTCTAAAGAGCCATTCGTTCCACAGGAGGAAGAGCCCGCTTAGCCTTTGTAATATTCTTACCATAATGGTACCGGATAAACTTAGGAAGCTTGCCATCCACCACATAAATTACTGGAAGAGCCCGCTTAGCCTTTGTAATATTCTTACCATAATGGTACCGGATAAACTTAGGAAGCTTGCCATCCACCACATAAATTACTGAAGAACAATCCACTATAATTTCCAATCCGATTAAATAGAACGTTTCTAAATAACAGCAGATACTTGACAAATTGCTCCCTTGTAAAAGCATTTCGTAATTTTGTACTCAAATTTTAAATAGCTGTTCATGCGCGCGTGTATAATGTTAAAAACGCTTTACTGCGCTCCAGCTCAGTTTTAAAAAATAGCATAAGGAATATCCTTCGCGTACGACATGCTTGCCGCTGATTTATACAATGGATATTTTTATTTGGAGATAATACTATGAAGAAAAGTTCCATCATCTTAATCGTAATCATTGCTGTTGCCATCGCTATGATTTTGGTCATCTACACCGATTCAAGCACATACTCCACATTCACGGAGGCTAAGGATAAAAAGACTGAGCTCTATGTAGTGGGTGTGTTGAATAAGGAGAAGGCCTTACACTACGATCCTGTCAAAGATGCAAACCACTTCTCGTTTTACATGTATGACAACGATAGCACCGAGTGCCTCGTCGTGTTCAATGGCTCAAAACCGCAGGACATCGAACGGTCAGAGCAAATCGTCCTGACAGGAAAGATGGAAGGTGATGTCTTTCACGCAAGTAAGATATTGATGAAATGCCCATCAAAATACAATAAAGACCAGGTGGAAGTTATCGAAACGACAGCTTCCTTAGGCAGGCAACCGGTGCTCTAAAAGCGGAGAGCGGAACATATAGAAGTTTGTTGACTTTTACTTTGATTTTTTAATTTATCATACATGGACGTTAACTACGTTGGTGAAAACCTCCTGCCGGGGAAAATCGGGCAGTTTTTTGTTATACTTTCCTTTGGGGCGGCACTCTTATCTTTTATCAGTTATTTCTTTTCGACACGGGAGCCGGAGATTAAATCCTGGAAGACGCTTGGCCGGCTGGGATTTTGGCTGAACGCCGTTTCCGTCGTGTGTATCGGATCGCTGTTATTCTATATTATATACAACCATCTTTTTGAATATCACTACGCTTGGTCCCATTCGTCCAGAACCTTGCCCACCCATTATATCATTTCTTCTTTTTGGGAAGGGCAAGAAGGTAGCTTTTGGTTATGGATGTTCTGGCAGGCCGTGCTAGGCGGAATACTACTCTTTAAAGCCAAAAGCTGGGAATCTCCAGTGATGACTTTTGTTATGCTCTGCCAAACTTTCCTAGGTTCTATGCTTATCGGCGTGGAGATCTTCGGAAGCCGCGTCGGCAGTTCTCCCTTCATCCTCCTGAGAGACGCGCTGAATGCACCGATTTTCAAAGATCCCAACTACCTTTCGATGATTGCCGACGGTAGCGGATTAAATGCCTTACTACAAAACTACTGGATGGTCATACACCCGCCTACCCTGTTTCTAGGCTTCGCCTCTATGATTGTACCTTTCGCCTACGCTGGAGCAGGGCTCTGGACAAAGCGGTACAAAGAGTGGATGACTCCCGGATTGCCGTGGTCGCTTTTCGCTGTCATGATCTTGGGGGCGGGCATCATCATGGGGTCATTCTGGGCATATGAGGCGCTGAACTTCGGCGGCTTCTGGGCATGGGATCCCGTGGAAAACGTGTCTATCATTCCTTGGCTGACACTGATAGCGGCGGTGCACGTCATGCTTGCCTACAAGAATTCCGGACATGGTTTCTTCACGGCTACTTTTCTTGCTTTGATCAGCTTTGTTTTGGTGATCTACGCCTCCTATCTGACAAGAAGTGGCATCCTTGGTGAAACGTCCGTGCACTCCTTTACGAGTTTGGGCATGTCGGGACAGCTTATTGTTTTTAACCTTACATTTCTGGCCGTGATGATCGGGCTGCTGGTATGGCGGTACAGGGAGATGCCTTCTTCGAAACAGGAAGAAGATATCTACTCGCGCGAGTTCTGGCTATTTATCGGAGGACTCGTGTTGACCGTAGCGTGTGTGCAGATGATTGCCACGACGTCAATCCCGGTTTTTAATGCGCTTTTCGGCACAAATGTCGCGCCGCCGGTCGACCCGATACCGCACTACAACAAGTGGCAGGGTGCGTTTGCCGTAGTGGTGATGCTGCTAACCGCCTTCACACAATTTCTTAAATACAAAAAAACAGATTCCCGCAAGTTTTGGGCCTCTACGCTCGCTTCGTTGGTCATTGCCCTGCTTTTGACGGCGGCCATCGTATACTTCACAAAGATATACAGCAATGCCATGTATATCCTGCTCACATTGACGTGTACCTTCTGCCTACTGGCCAATATCCGCATTTTGGGCGATGCGTTAAAGGGTAAGTGGCGCCTGGCCGGCTCGGCGGTATCGCATATCGGATTTGCGTTATTACTCCTAGGAGCGCTGATTGCCGCCGCTACAAACGAGGTTATCTCCATAAATAACTCAGGATATATTCAGGTCGCAGGTTTCGATCAAGTTGAAAAATCTGGGGAAAACCTGTTCTTGACAGAAGGGGAGCCTGTACAGATGGGCGACTACCGCATAACCTATATAGGCGACAGCGTAGCACCACCTAACGTATATTACAAAATAAAATATGAACGGGTCGACGAAGAGACTGGCAAGATAACGGAATCCTTTGTACTTAGTCCGTTTGCCCAAAACAACCCCGACATGGGTGGTTTAATAGGTACACCGGCCACACGGCACTACCTGACCCATGATATTTACACCCTTATTACAGCTGCAGCTTCTGACTCCCAAGCTAAGGCAGCCCATATCCCTGAAGAGGAAAAAACGGGTTACGAAGACTACGACGAACCGGCAACTTATCAAGTGAGTATAGGTGATACCCTCCGTTATCGGAACGGATTTTATGTCGTCGAAGGTGTCAACAAAAACGCAACGCTAAACAATATCCCGAAAGGTCCCGAAGACCTGATCGTCGGCCTGAAAATCAAGGTCGTGTCGGCAGACGGCAAGACATATAATGTGGAACCGATATTCCTGATTAAAGATGGCCACACCTACGACTTCAACAAAGATGTCAGTGAACAAGGGCTGCGCTTCCGCTTCACCAACATTTTGCCAAAAGAAGATAAATTGGAAATCATGCTCTACCAAAAGCCGCTTCCCGAAAAAAAATGGGTGGTTTTCAAGGCTATCAAGTTTCCGTATATCAATTTCTTCTGGGCAGGAACGATAATTATGACGATCGGTTTTATCATGGCGATCTACCGTCGAGTTAAGGATTCGCGGATTGCCAAGCGAAAAGTAAGATCATGAACATCGTTCTTCTAGGCAGCGGAAACATAGCAACACATCTCGGGAGAGCATTCCACGGCCTGGGACATCGCGTCTTACAGGTATTTAGTAGAAATCAGGTCAATGCAATAGCATTGGCCTCCCTGTTGGAAAGCTCTCCTATTACGGCGCTGGGGGATATGGACCAGACAGCTGACCTGTATATCCTCGCCGTTGCCGATCACGCTATTGCTCATGTTGCCCAGCAGCTTCCGTCCTCGCTAAAAGGCATTGTCGTGCATTGTTCGGGAGCAACCGATATATCCCTTTTAAGCCGATTTACGGCTTTTGGCGTGATATACCCGCCACAAAGTATGCACAAACATAGTGAGGTACGCATAGACCAAATTCCGTTCGGCGTAGAAGGTAACGACGCCGGCACCACGGCTCTATTACTTCGACTTGCGCAAACCCTCTCGTCACAAGCTTTTCTATGCGACAGCCGCCAAAGGCTGGCATTGCATACGGCGGCTGTATTTGCGAATAACTTTACAAATGCGCTATATGGTATAAGCTACAACATCCTGACGGCGCATAAACTGTCTTTTGACCTACTCAAACCCATAATCGTTGATACGGCGCTGAAGATACAGCACCATCTTCCCCATGAGGTGCAAACCGGACCCGCCGTGCGGGGCGACTACGAAACTATAGAAAAGCATTTGCAGTTTCTTAGCGAAAATCCGCTTTGGCTCAAAATATATCAACAACTCACCGAAGAAATAACAAGAACAAAAGAATCCTAGCGAATTTCTTGTTAAAAAAATAAATCGTCACCGGATTTCGTTCTTTCTTCCGATTACACCGATAAGTTTCTAATTTTGTACAAACTACACGGTTATGGTTATAAGACCTTCTACACACGTCCCCCTTTTGAATGGCTCGCCTTTTGCTAGCTTATAAAGGCTTATGGCCTCTGAATCCTGAAATAAACAGTATTTTTACATATCATCATGGCAGTTAGAAAACTAATTCTCGCGACAATAGTTATCATCAACCTGATCATCATCTCTTTTGGCATTATCTTTACACCACGTTGGTTCTGGTTACTTCTTATACCATTTCCGCTGATGATTCTGGCCTTTTACAACAGTGTCCAAACAAAACATGCGATTCTGCGTAACTACCCTATTTTGGGTTATTTCCGCTTTTTTTTCGAGAGTATCCGTCCCGAAATGCGACAGTATTTCTGGGAGTCCGATACGGATGGTCGTCCCTTTAACAGACGTCAGCGTTCGATTGTGTACCAACGGGCCAAGAACGAACGGGAGACCGTAGCCTTCGGTATGCAATCCGATCCACAGGCCGTAGGCAATGAATGGGTTGCCCATTCGGTATTTCCCTGCCACATTGAAAATCATGACCTTCGGACGACCGTTGGAAATCACCTTTGTAAGCAGCCGTACAGCCTCAGCGTATTCAATATATCTGCAATGAGCTACGGTGCGTTAAGTAAAACCGCGATCACTGCGCTCAACAAGGGGGCTGCCCTGCAAAATTTTGCCCATAATACGGGTGAAGGTGGAATTAGTCCTTATCATATAAATGGAGGAGATCTTATTTGGCAGATCGGTACGGGGTACTTCGGATGCCGCAATGAAATGGGGATGTTTGATGCGGAGCTATTCGCTGAGAAGGCCACACGGCCGTATGTGAAGATGATCGAGCTTAAGCTTTCCCAAGGCGCCAAGCCCGGGCACGGAGGTATTCTTCCTGCCGCAAAGAATACCCCTGAGGTCGCTGCAATACGTCACGTCGTCCCCGGTACCGATGTCATGTCGCCACCTGCACATAGCGCATTCCATTCGCCCGAGGAGATGATGCATTTTATCCAGAAGCTTCGTGAGCTGTCGGGATATAAGCCTGTCGGATTTAAAATATGTATCGGCGACAAGCAAGAGTTTATCGACATCTGTCATGCCATGTTAACCACGCAGATATTTCCGGACTTCATTGCGATAGACGGGTCCGAAGGCGGTACTGGTGCTGCGCCGCTCGAGTTTACCGATAACATCGGCATGCCGTTATACGATGCGCTTTCTTTTGTAACTACCACTTTAATTAAGTTTGGAGTCAAAAAACATATCAAATTGATCGTATCCAGTAGGATCGTCACCGGTTTTGACCTGTTGAAAGTCATTGCCCTAGGCGCTGACGCCTGTTACAGTGCGCGCGGTATGATGTTTGCCTTAGGATGTATTCAGGCCCTGAAATGCAACGAGGATGTATGCCCCGTCGGTGTCGCCACACAGCGCCCCCATTTGTATAAGGCGCTCGACGTACAGGACAAATATATCCGCGTGGCACAATTTCACCGGAACACGTTACGTGCTACCGTAGAGATCATGGAAGCTTGTGGATTTAAAACATTAGATGACGTGTCGGCTGACAAGTTTTTCCGAAAAGTTGACAACGTGAACACGCTTAGTTTCCAGGAAATCTATTTTAAGGATACGGGCAAGCTGGTTAATAGCCACAGTGCTTTTGAACCTCAGGAAATATAATAATAAGCCAATGGCTGATGGCTATTGGCTCTAAGCTATTTGCTATCTGCTAATGGCTATAAGCTATTCGCTATCAGCTATCAGCTAATGGCTCTAAGCTATCCGCCATCAGCTATCTGCCATCTGCCATCAGCTATCTATTTCAGGTTACTATATAGAACTTCCAGTGTGTTTTTTGCCCTGACCATTTCCTGGTAGTCCAAGCCTTCTAACGCCTGGTCAATTGTACGTCTTGCCTGCCGCAGACACCCTTCCCGAAGCTGCCGCCCCTGCTTCGTCAAAAAAATAAGATTAGAACGCTTATCTTGTTTATCGTTAACACGCATGACAAGCTTGAGCTTCTCCAAATTATTTATTAATCGTGAAACGCTCGGTTTGTCGCGAAACGTCAGGCACGCAAGCTCCTGTTGGGTACGCCCTTCCTCGATCCAAAGATAATACAAAAGGGACCATTGTTCAGACGTTATGCTGATTCCTTCTTCCTTTAAATTTCGCTGTAATCTTCTCGCCAAGGCAGCTGTTGCCTTCCCCGTTAGGAATGAAAAAAACTCGTCGGCATATTCAAAATTTGTAGCCATATTGGTAATATTTAGGTTAGTTGTTTATACAAACAAAATAAAAAACGGTATATAATACAAATAAAATTTGATTTTTCACGTTTTTTGCTAAATTTACGGATATGGAAAACTTCTTACCGGCGTTATTGATTATTGGTGGTATCGTTTATAAAATATACACCGAATTTCAAAAGGAGCAGGAGAAAGCGCGCCAGAGACGGCCGAATGTTCCAACTCCTGAACGCGCGGTCGCACAACAACCTGCGCCGTCCCGTCCATCCGCACCTCTTCCCGACCCGGTAGCTAGACGCGCAGAACAAGCAGAAGTACCACAAGAAGTATGGAAGGAAAGGGGAAAAAGAAAGAAAAGGCTACAGGAAATACCAGCGGTCAAGCCATTGGAGCCCGAGGAGGGCACGGCAGCCCAGCCGGCGTTCGATTTACGTCAGGCTATCATCCAGTCGGCCATTTTAAACCGTCCCCAGTTTTAGCTTCGCTTTGTTCCGGCCGGTTTTCGGATGCTAAAAGCCGTTGCCATCTACACGTCTTTGTTACATGGAAAAGTGGTCGGCATCCTTTAAGAAAGGAAAGTTCTCCCTTGCTTTAAGCAGTTCGGCAGGATGAATGGTAAATGTGTAAAGGTCTTCATCTTCCGGCTTATAGTAAACGACGTCGCCCATTGGGGAGATACACATGGATCCGCCAGAGTAGTAAATCTCATTTCCGTCGTATCCAACGCGGTTTACGCCAATAACATACGCCTGATTTTCTATAGCCCGGGCCGGAATGAGTGCACGCCAATGTGCAGAACGTTTATCCGGCCAGCTTGCCGTATACACCAAAAGGTCGTATGCCCCTCCTAGATTGCGTGACCACACAGGAAAACGCAAATCGTAGCATATCATCGGACACACCTTCCAACCTTTTAATTCCAATACAATCCGCGACTTTCCGGGAGTGAAGACCTTATCTTCGTTGGCCATCCCAAAAAGATGTCGTTTGTCGTAATGGACAAAACTGCCATCAGGCGACATCCAGACAAAGCGGTTGTAATAATGTCCGTCTTCTTCGATAATTAAAGAGCCCGCCACGACACAGCCGTAGGCTTTGGCATGTTCATACATCCAATGCATAGTCCGGCCATTCATTGTTTCCGCACATTTCTCAACGTGCGTAGTAAACCCCGTGTTGAACATTTCGGGCAATAGGATCAAATCCGTTTTTTCCTTTAGTCCGGACAGACGCAAGGAAAGATTATTCAAATTTTTCTCTACGTTTTCCCAAAATAAGTATGCCTGGAATACTGTAATCTTTATCGGCTCCATATCTCCCATTCCCAATCGCTGAATTAAATTGTTTTTTAAAATTGATGTGTGGACAAATTAACAAAAAACTAGTACTTAATCAATTCTTGACAAGATATTCCTACTGAACACGGTTCATCAATGCATCGGCTAACGAAAAAAGAGACTGTTTTCTCTCTTCTTCGAGCCGGATTGCCTTTAGCTTGTCGTAAGCAATAGTCGTAAATTTCTCCTTTTGATATATTGCTAACGCTTGAATATCATATTTAGCGTACAGCGCCTTCATTTTTTCCACTTTTTGCGGCTTAATCTCTCCGTCATCCGCCAATAGATGTTCAAGTTTTCTACGGTCATCACCAAGGATAAGTTCGTGGAGCTTGATATACAGAATAGTCTTTTTGTTTGCGAGGATATCACCTCCTACTTGCTTTCCAAAGGTTTCGGGATCTCCATAAACGTCCAGAATATCGTCCTGCAATTGAAAAGCGATACCGAGGTTCACTCCAAACTCGTAGATCAACGACTGCGCTTCCCGGTCTGCGTCCGCAATGATTGCGCCCATTTGCAGCGCTCCACCCAGCAACACGGAAGTTTTAAGACGTATCATATCGATATACTCCGTCTCGCTGACTTCCCATCGCTTTTCAAAGTCCATGTCGTATTGCTGCCCCTCGCAAACTTCAAGTGCCGTTTTATTAAAGATCTGGAGCAATGCAGGGATCTTATCCGGCGGGCATTTGGCAAGCTCTTCGTAGGCCTTCACCAGAAGAGCGTCGCCCGAAAGTATAGCCACACTGTCGTCCCACTGCTGATGTACCGTGGGACGTCCTCTGCGCAGAGGAGCCTTGTCCATTATATCATCGTGAATTAATGAGAAATTGTGAAAATACTCTATAGCTACGCTGGCCGGCAATGCCGATGTAACCGCGTCTTCACGGAACAGCTCGGCGCCCATCAGGACCAGTAACGGCCGGATCCGCTTACCCGACAGCGACATAATATATCGGATAGGATCGTACAGATTACTTGGGCTATGGGGAAGATTCCTGGCTTCTAAATACTCCTGAAAGACTTTTGCGTACGCTAATTCTTGAAACATAACTTAAAAATGATACGCGAAGATAAGGATTATAATCGTTCTACGCCAAGAGGCGCCAAATCCGATCTTTTACGGCAACACGCTTTACTTCAGAAATAGTATCTTTACAAAAACACCAGTTTCATGCGCGTTTTTATTATACACAATTTCTATCAACATGCCGGAGGAGAAGACGTTGTTTTCCGTCAGGAGGTTGCCGAGCTTTCGAAGCATCACGACGTCCACATCTTCACACGGGAAAACAAACGAGGTTTGAAGGGGATGATGCAGTTCCTGACCTATCCATTCAATTTTTTTGTCAGCCGGAAAATAGCTGCTGCCGCACGGGAGTTTAAGCCCGACGTGGTCCACATCCATAACCTGCATTACGCTATAGGACCATGGTTTATCCGTCCATTGGCCAAGATGGGCATACCGATTGTCCAAACGCTGCACAATTTCCGTCTATTATGTCCCTCTGCCAGTCTGTTCTTTCGCGGCTCTATTTTTACGGCCAGTTTAGATGAAGACTTTCCATGGACAGCTGTACGGCTAGGGGCGCTGGATGGGTCTATATTAAAAACTTTTTTAACGGGCTTTACGTATTGGGTTCACCGAAAGCTGGGGACGTGGGATAGAATCTCCCGCTTCATTGTGCTATCAACATTCGCGAAGTCGATGTTCCAAAAATCAAGCTTCCCCGCGCCGTCCGGTAAATTCGCTGTGCGGCCCAATGCGTTGGATGCCTACCCAAGACAGGAAAAAAGAACGGACAGATTCCTATATATAGGCCGTCTGTCGGAAGAAAAAGGTATCGCGCCTCTCCTAGCCGCTTTTGCCGACCTTCCGTTCACTATTGAGGTGTACGGAACGGGGCCCTTGCAGGATTTTGTAGAGGCGATGTCGAAGCAGAATGGACGCATACATTATCATGGTTTCCAACCACCGGAGGTATTGAGCTTGGCCATCAGCAAGGCCAGCGCACTCATTGTACCTTCGATATGTTACGAAGGGATGCCCATGACCGTGATCGAAGCATTTGCACAAGGAACGCCTGTATTAGCGAGCAACATTGGTATTTTAGCTGAAATGGTCGTACCTTTACATACAGGAATGCATTTCGATCCTTTTGACCAAAGCCATATCCGGGCAACCGTGACGGCATGGGCAGACTTGGGATCAGAGGCGAAAAAAGGAATAGCAGAAAATTGTATAGCTGCTTATAAACGACACTACACACTGGAAAAAAATATGGATCGTTTGGTAGCTATCTACGAAGAGGCAATACACACAAAGAAAAGACAAGCGCAATGAGTATCATAATCATGGATAAGCTAAATCTCGCCAAAGAGATTCAGGCACAACTGGAAACCGTTTATGACCCGGAACTAAGGCCTGCGAATATCGTCGACCTTGGTCTCGTTTACGAGATCATCACGAAAGAAGATGGTACGGCTAAAATCGTCATGACGTTAACGGCGCCGGGCTGTCCGGTCGCAGGGGAGATCATGAACGAGGTACAAGAAAAGGTCGGCAGCATAGCCGGTATAAAGGAGGCTCTGGTAGAGCTTACCTTTGACCCGCCCTGGACAAAAGACATGATGAGCGAAGAAGCGAAGTTGGAACTCGGCTTTTTATAAAGGCCGCTATTGTTCTTCACTTTTTATTTCGGACTTTAATTTGACCGACTCTTCCAATTGTGCCAACGTCTTTTTCGGTTTGG
Organism: Sphingobacterium allocomposti; assembly: GCF_008124885.1. Taxonomy (GTDB): domain Bacteria; phylum Bacteroidota; class Bacteroidia; order Sphingobacteriales; family Sphingobacteriaceae; genus Sphingobacterium; species Sphingobacterium allocomposti. Next base: position 73,381 of record NZ_VNHX01000015.1, on the reverse strand, counting down.
TGGCGGCGTCGTTCTTTCCAAACAACGCGTTCCAGAGATTTCTGGACTCCTTAGTTAGCAAGGGCGAAACCACCGAAAGGATCAATACGTAGACAACAACGAACGATTGTACGACCGGCAGCAGCCCTCCGGCCTTACCGATGTTGGCCATAATAATGGAAAATTCGCCCCGTGCCGAGAGCGTGAATCCTATATCAAAGGAAGATTTGGGCTTTCTTCCCGAAAACCTCGCCGCAAAATAACCGGAGGCAACGTTACCAAGTATGGTAACCAACGCTGCCAACGCTGCCCAGCCTACAGCTCCGCCGAGGGTATACATATCGATGGAAAGGCCAAAGCTGAAGAAAAACATAGCACCGAAAAAATCCCGATAAGGAGATATCATTCCTTCGATCTTTTTGATATACTTCGAATCGGCAAACACCAGTCCTGCCATCAGCGCGCCGATGGCTTCGGCTACGTGGATGGTCTCCGAAAACCCAGCTATAATAAACAGTAAACTAAATACGACCAAGATAAAAAGCTCGGACGACTTATCCTGCAGCAGCCGGTCGATAGACGGCACCAACTTCCTTCCCAGCACGAGGAAAGCTAAAATAAATCCCAATGCCAGCAAAGAGGTCCCTGCGACCGACCAAAACGATGATCCCCCTGTCAGGATCAGTCCGGAGAGGAACGAGATATGCATCGCTATGAAGAGATCGTCGAACATGATCATTCCCATAATGATCTCGGTCTCGGGATTTGCTGTCCGCTTCAGGTCCGTGAGTACCTTTGCGACAATTGCGGTAGAAGAGCTGGTCATCACGCCACACAGCACCATCTTCTCCTTGAACGGCATATCCATCAGCCACCCTATGAGCAGCCCTGCAAGGAAATTCAGCAAGACATAGATAGATCCGCCGGTGACGATCGATTTCCCTGACTTCATCAGCCTCCCAACAGAGAACTCCAGACCTAGATAAAACAAGAGAAAAAGTACGCCCAGCCGCCCCATGAAATCGATAAACGGCTTACTTTCGGCGAACGTCAGATCGACAAGGCCGAACTGTGGTGCATGTTGTCCTAACACCATGCCTATAATAATGAAAAAAGGAATTACAGAAAACCGTAACCGGTCCGCCAATAGGCCCACCGACGCGACCAAAAACACCGCGATTCCGACTTCCAATACCAAGGTTGGTGATAACATAAGCTTAAATTAATATTTCCTTTAACAACTTTATATTTGCTTTTTTACCGGCCACCACCAGTGTTGTCCCCGGCTTAATCACGTATTCCGGCCCTGGGTTAATAAGGGTCTCCTCTTCGCGGATTGCGGCAATAATCGACGCCCCCGTCCGCTGCCGAACACCCAATTCGCCGATACTCTTGTTTACTCCGTCATTCGACTCGCCGACTTTATACCATTCAATGCGCAAATCGTCCAACGCGAATTCAATGGTCTCGAGCGCTTTGGGTTTATAAGATAACCCGCCGATAATGCCCGCAACCTGACGGGACTCTTCATCCGAAAGTGTCATGACACAGTGGGTTTCGCTGTCATCATCTTCAGATCGATACAACTCCCGCTTTCCATCGTCATGGATCACGACCACCATGTTATCGCCCGCTTCGGTCTCGATTTGATATTTTTTCCCAATACCAATCAAGTCACTTTCTCTAACTATAGACATAGCAATTCTTTTTGATTTCGTATGTTGCGTAAATACGCAATGTGTTGTTATACAAACCTAAATAAAATGCGCCGAATTCACAAACACCGTAATATAAAAACTATGGGTAATTCGCGAAAGAGCTCGTTACATCCGCCTTCCATCCGCCTCCCGTCGGCGAACCCTTTTTATAGCCGAAATTACTGAAAAATATTTACAAAAACTTGCTTACCGCCTAGCCTTAATCCCGTCGCAAGGATTATCTTTGTGTATACACTATCCAATATAAAATGAAAAGAACAAGCTTACTGTTTCTATTACTGATCGTTTCGGCGACGGCCGTGCTTGCGCAAAAGGCCACCTATACCGTAGACACTAAAACGACGTCCCTAACGTGGGCTGCGAAGAAAGTAGTTGGAGGCCACGAGGGCACTATCCTACTGCAACAGGGAACAATCCAAGTGGAAAAAGGCAAAATTGTCGGAGGAGAATTCACTGTCGACATGGAATCTTTGGTATGTACCGACGCACCGAAAGTCGCGGGACACCTAAAAAACGAGGACTTCTTTGATGTCTCCACTTACCCAAAAGCTACGTTTGTTATCACTCGTGTCGACTATAAGCAAGCCGTTCCGACGATTACCGGCAACCTGACGATAAAGAACATCACGAAACCCATTTCATTTCCTGCTAGGGTCGTGTCATTAACCGACAAGACGCTCGAGGCCGAAGCGCAGGTCAAAGTGAACAGGCTCGACTTTGACATTAAATATCGCTCGGCAAGTATCTTTTCGGGCCTCGGCGACCGCGCTATCGACGACGAGTTTACGCTGAACATCTTGCTAAAAGGAGCACGATAGCCGCAGGAGCAGAGGACGATCCCAGTGGAGGGAAGAGATGCGAGGTGCGAGACAAATGGAGGACTGCGCACCTCCACCTGTGCATGGGAATCCGATCGCCATCTTTTTGGGATCTGGCGTTGTAAGAATGCATCTAAAAGCCTTCTTTTTTGCTGTCATCCCCAGCCATTTTGGAAAATTGCGCGCTATTCGTCCTTTATACCGTAGACATCCGACCGCTACGGGGTCCTTTTAGTCGACTTCAGATTTATAACCTCATACTTGCCCGACGTCTACAACTTTATGCGTACCGTCCGCCCGTTGCTCCCCACGCCCTATAGCAATACTTTTGGAGTGATAGAAAAGATAAATCCATCCGTCTTCGCGGCCCTCAACCCAATACTGCTGACGCAGATCTCTCGCCAAACGCCCGTCGTAGTCATACTTGGCAATAAAATTTTTGAAGATCTCTTCCGGCTCGGGAAGTACGTCGCCGCCGAAGAAATAATGTTCGCCGCCGCAGCGGATGTGGAATGCTTGATGATACGGTGTATGAGCACCGTTCAAGACGTATGAGATCTGCTTGTTTACGGCCCCTTCACCCTCAACAAGCAGCAGGTTTCCACTACGTTGTAACACATCGAATATTTCTGTTCGATAGGACGAGCTTTCGCCGCTAAACGCGTGCTCCCATTCGCCCCGTTGTATAATGTATTCAGCATTTGGAAAAGCGACCCTTGCGCTACCGTCGCTAAAATCGACCATGCCGCCCGCATGATCTTTGTGCAGGTGCGACATCAAGACATATCGCACATCTGCCGGATCGAAGCCCCGTTTGCGTATGTTATGGTGTATCAGCAGCTCCTCCCCATGGCGGAACCCCAGTCCCGTATCACACAAAATTAAACCATCGTCCCCTACAATCAAAAACGGGTGAACATGTACAAAAATAGATCCTTTCCGTTGTGTCGGATCATCCTTTTTTGGATCGAAAGGAACGAATGCTTTTGATGCATCAACAGAGAACGACCCCTCATATAGAGAATATGCCTGAACCATTTTTATTTCCACTATAAGTATGTAATTCACAAGATCTTCGCTATCCGACCTCGACATTACATTAGGTAAACCAATTTACAAAACGTATATTTACACGTTATTACACGTGCAAAGATATGCAAAAAAGGTGGGTCGTAAAGCCGAAAAATGATGTTAAAAAGATCGACAAACTGCGCAATGAACTGGGGATAAATCCTGTTATTGCAGACTTGCTCTTAAACCGGAACATCAGTACTTTCGAGCAGGCAAAACGTTTTTTCCGCCCTACGCTGGAGATGCTTCATGACCCCTTTTTGATGCGGGACATGGATAAAGCGATTACCCGTATTGAGCGCGCCATCGGCAACAAGGAGAAGATTCTAATTTATGGCGACTACGACGTGGATGGAACCACGGCCGTATCTGTTGTCTACAGTTTCTTCCGCGATTTTCACTCCGGACTGGAGTTTTATATTCCGGACCGTTATCTGGAAGGATATGGCATCTCCACCAAAGGAATAGATTACGCGGCAGAAAACGGTTTTACCCTCATTATAGCCTTGGACTGTGGAATTAAAGCCATTGAGAAGGTCAACTATGCGAAGTCAAAAAACATCGACTTTATAATAGGCGACCATCATCTGCCCGGCGCCACGATTCCCGACGCCATTGCAGTATTGGATCCGAAGCGCCTCGATTGTCCCTACCCCTACAAAGAGCTGTCCGGATGTGGAATCGGCTTTAAGCTGATCCAGGCGTTTATCCAAAAAAATGGAATGGACATACAGCTTGCCTATCAATATCTGGATCTGGTTGCTGTGAGCATCGCTTCCGATATTGTCCCGCTTACAGGTGAAAACCGCATTCTTACACATTTCGGCTTAAAGAAGTTAAATACGAATCCGAGCTGTGGCCTACAGGCTTTAATCAATCTGTCATCCAATAAAACGGGGCAGTTCTCCGTCAACGACATTGTCTTTCAGATTGGTCCGCGCATCAATGCTGCCGGCCGTATAGAACACGCCAGAGATGCTGTTAAGCTCCTCATCTCGAAGTCGCTGCAAGAGGCGAAAGCCTATTCCGCGACGGTAGACGACCAAAACAATCTCAGGAAGGACTTCGACCTCAGGATTACCGAGGAAGCGCTGGAAATTATTAATGGGGACGAACGCTTAAAGCAACGAAAGTCTACCGTGCTGTTCAAAGAAGACTGGCATAAGGGGGTGATCGGCATTGTGGCTTCCCGGCTTACAGAAAAATATTATCGACCTACTGTTATATTGACGCAGACCAACGGGCATATCGCCGGCTCCGCGCGGTCGGTTCTAGGATTTGACCTGTACGAGGCGCTAAGTGAGTGCAGCGACCTGCTCGAGCAGTATGGAGGGCACAAATATGCTGCGGGACTGACTATGCGGCTGGAAAATGTCCCTGCTTTTCAGGAGCGCTTTGAACTGGTTGTCAGCAACAGCATTAAACCGGAAATGTTGCAACAGGAGGTGCTCATCGAGACCGAAATAAGCCTTAGCGGCATTGACGCAAAGTTTTACCGTATCCTCAAGCAATTTGAACCCTTTGGACCTCAAAACGAAGCCCCAATATTGCTGACGCGAGGTGTACGCGGTAACGGCTACATTGTGGGCTCAAATCATATAAAAGTAACGGTTACGCAAGGAGACTCCGCTGCCTTTGAATGTATTGGCTTCGGACTCTCCAGCTATATCGATTATATAAACAGTGGGCAGGCTTTTGATATCTGCTACACCATCGAGGAAAATAACTGGCGCGGCAAGAGGAACTTACAACTAAATATCAAAGCCATCCGTTTTTAATACGCTTTTTGCTGCGGCGTACAGCTGTACGCGAAGAATGGTCGGTATTGCGAACTGTGTCAAAATGAATTTATTTTGCTGTCCTCTGCCATTGAAAGTTTATTTATAGAGGAAATTATATAAGTTTGTGTCAAGAAAGGATAAGAGAAGCACATGATTTTAAAGGCCGAGCATTTAATAAAGAAGTATAAACAGCGTACGGTTGTTAACGATGTTTCTTTCCATGTAGAACAAGGCGAGATTGTAGGACTACTTGGCCCGAATGGAGCGGGCAAAACGACGTCGTTTTACATGATTGTGGGCCTTATAAAACCTAACGATGGACATGTCTTCTTAGATAATCAGGAGATTACACAAGATGCTATGTTTCAGCGGGCACAGAAAGGCATCGGTTATTTGGCACAAGAGGCTTCTGTTTTCCGCAAGCTGTCGGTGGAAAACAATATCCTTGCCGTGCTTGAGATTCATTATCCGAATAAGGAGGAGCGTTTGGCAAAACTAGAGGAGCTGCTTACGGAGTTCAGCTTACATCGCGTCCGGAAGAACCGTGGCGATCTGCTGTCTGGGGGAGAAAGGCGACGTACCGAGATCGCGAGGGCGCTGGCGGCTAATCCGCATTTTATTTTGCTCGACGAACCTTTTGCAGGGGTCGACCCCATAGCGGTAGAAGAAATTCAAACCATTGTATCCAAATTAAAACGCAAAAATATAGGTGTTTTAATCACTGACCACAATGTTCAGGAGACCCTCTCTATAACGGACCGGGCGTATCTTCTGACAGAAGGAAAAATTATGTTAACCGGTACGCCGGAAGAAATAGCCGACAATGAGCTGGCCCGTAAATTCTACCTCGGGCGCCACTTCGAACTTAGAAGGAAAAAATTATAAACTAAGGGATAGCATCTTCACACTATGGAACTACTCAATTCTCTTTTCACGTGGATTATGAAAAAGCGCATTCATCAAATTGAGCTTTTCATGAAATATCCCCATGACGTACAGGAGGAATGGTTCCAAAGCCTGATATCGACGGCCGAGGCTACGGAGTGGGGGAAAAAATACGATTACAACAGCATCCTGACTCCTGCAGAATATAAGAGCCGCGTCCCCATTCAGGACTACGATGATATCAAAGTTTACGTAGATCGTATGATTAAGGGCGAGCAGAATCTCGTGTGGCCGTCCGACATAAAATGGTTTGCCAAGTCGTCGGGTACGACGGCAGACCGCTCTAAATTCATACCTGTAAGCATGGAGGCGCTCGAAGATTGCCACTATCAGGGGGGCAAGGACATGTTGTCCATCTATTGCCATAATAAGCCTGATAACAAGGTGTTTACCGGAAAATCCGTCGTCATCGGCGGCTCTTCGCAGATCAATAATTTTAGTCCCGACTCGTACTATGGCGACTTATCGTCAATTCTTATCCGGAATCTGCCCTTTTGGGCTGAATTTAAGCGGACGCCCAACCTTGAGGTCACTTTAAACCCGAACTTCGAAGAGAAGATCGAACAAATTGCGCAGATCACGGTGAAGGAGAATGTCACCAGTTTAGCCGGTGTCCCAACATGGAATATCGTGATGGCCAAGAGAATTCTGGAGATAACAGGGAAAGATAACCTTCTGGAAGTATGGCCAAACCTCGAGTTCTATGGCCACGGAGGAGTAAGTTTCAAACCCTACCGCGAGCAGTTTAAAGCACTGATTCCGTCGGATAACATGTACTATCTCGAGAACTATAATGCATCCGAAGGTTATTTCGGCTTACAGGACCGGTCGGACTCAGAGGATCTCCTCCTGATGCTCGACTACGGCATTTACTACGAGTTTCTTCCTATGGAACATGCCCATGAAGAGCATCCCAAGACGTTGGGACTCGACGAAGTGGAACTGGGGAAAAACTATGCTTTGATAATTTCTACGAATGCCGGTCTTTGGCGCTATAAGATCGGCGACACGATTAAGTTCACGTCGTTATCTCCTTACCGTTTTCAGATTTCGGGACGTACGAAGCATTATATTAATGCCTTTGGGGAAGAAGTTATCGTAGATAATGCGGAGCAGGCCTTATACACCGCCTGTAAAACCACGCAGGCAATCGTAAAGGACTATACGGCCGGGCCCGTCTACTTCCGTCAGGGACAAGCGGGCGCCCATGAGTGGATCATCGAATTCGAGCGGCTCCCCACAGACATACAGCTATTCTGCGACACGCTGGACAAGACGCTAAGGGAAATAAATTCCGACTACGATGCCAAGCGGTTTAAGGACATGGCGCTCGGAGTTCCTATCGTACATATCGCCGGTAAAGACACTTTCTATCGGTGGATGAAATCCCGGGGAAAGCTCGGTGGGCAGAATAAAGTCCCGCGGTTATCCAACGACCGAACCTATCTGGACGCCCTTCTACATCTGATGAATGGCTGATAAAACCACAACAATCCTTGTAATCTATTGATTCTTTTTTCTAAATTGCACGTTCTTAATTAACAAAGTAATGAGCGAGACGAATACCTTTTCCATTCGCGTAGAGCCAACGAAACACTCAAGACTCTCGCAAGTCGATTTCAACAATCTTAAATTTGGGCAGGCGATGTCTGACCATATGTTGGTAGCTAACTATGAAAACGGAGCATGGACGGACGTCAGCATTGTCCCTTATGGAGACCTGACCGTGAGCCCCTCTATGTCCGCATTACACTATGGCCAGGCCATCTTTGAAGGTATCAAGGGGTACAAATTTGAAGATGGGACGGTCAGTATATTCCGTCCGGACAAAAACTGGGAGCGATTCAACAAGTCGGCCAGACGTTTGCAAATGCCTGACGTTCCTGAAGAAATTTTCATCGGCGGGCTGAAGACGCTATTGGACATAGACCGAAACTGGGTTCCGTCGACGGAAGGGACGTCCTTATATATCAGGCCTTTCATGTTTGGGACCGAAGCCGCACTGGGAGTACATCCTTCTGCTTCCTATAAATTTGTCATTATTACCTGTCCTGTGGGCGCGTATTACAGCAAGCCGATCAGCTTAAAAGTGGAGACCTATTACACGCGGGCAGCTGAAGGCGGCGTGGGATTTTCGAAAAATGCCGGAAACTATGCGCTATCTCTGTATCCCACGCAGCTAGCTAATGAAGAAGGATACGACCAGATTATGTGGACGGATGCGGCAGAGCATAAATACATTGAAGAAGCTGGTACCGCGAATTTAATATTCCGCATTGGTGATACGATCATTACGCCGCATGGCGACACGATTTTACATGGTGTGACAAGAAGAACCATCATTGAACTGGCCGAAAAATGGGGATATAAAGCAGAACAACGCAAAGTGTCTGTGCAAGAACTCATAGAAGGAATAAAGAGTGGAGCTGTTTCTGAAGCATTTGCAGCAGGAACCGCAGCCACAGTAACACATATTTCAAAGATTGGGTTCGAGGGCCAAAACTACGAACTTCCACCCATTGAAGGCCGCGATTTCTCGAACAAAGTGCTTGATTATCTGAATCAGCTTCGTTACGGAAAAATAGAAGATCCGTTTGGCTGGAACTTTATCGTTTAGACATCGAATATTTTAGCAAATGGCTGTTGGCTTATAGCTTACAGCCATTTGCCATCTGCTATTAGCCATTAGCTTCCCTCAACGACTTTACATTTTAGAAGTTAGAAGTGAGAAGTCAGAAATTAGGAGTTAAGGGTTAGTTAGATCTTAACTTTACGAATCAGCAACTCAACGACTTTACAGCTTACAGCCATTTGCCATCTGCTATTAGCCATTAGCTATTAGCCATTAGCTTCCCTCAACGACTTTACATTTTAGAAGTGAGAAGTTAGAAGTCAGAAATTAGGAGTTAAGGGTTAGTTAGATCTCAACTTTACGAATCAGCAACTCAACGACTTTACAGCTTACGGCCATCCGCCATCTGCTATTAGCCATTAGCTTCCCTCAACGACTTTACATTTTAGAAGTTAGAAGTGAGAAGTCAGAAGTCAGAAATTAGGAGTTAAGGGTTAGTTAGATCTTAACTTTACGAATCAGCAACTCAACGACTTTACAGCTTACAGCCATCTGCCATAAGCTATCCGCCATCCGCTATCAGCCTCTCGCTTTACGACTTTACATCTTTACGACTTTTACCTTATGACTCGATGTGCTTTAAGATGCCTTCGATGTCGTCCGGCTGAAACCACGTGGTTCCACCGTATTTTTTAAACCATGTTATCTGACGTTTGGCATAACGCCGTGAGTTTTGCTTTATCTGAGTCACAGCCTCATTCAAAGTATGCTTCCCGTCCAAAAAATCAAAAAGCTCCGCATATCCAACAGTGAGTAGGGCCGGTTTATCACGATAGTCTTTCAGTGTCCGTACTTCGTCCAACAGCCCCGCTTCCATCATCTTATCCACCCGTAGGTTAATGCGTTCGTAGAGTCTCTCCCGCTCCATGTTGAGTCCGACAGCTATAGATTCAAAAGGCCTTTCGGATTGCGCCTTTATACGGAAGGAGGAAAAGGGCTGGCCTGTCGCTTCAAATACTTCCAACGCACGGATTACCCGTTGGGGATTCCGAATATCTGCCGAACCGTAATAGGCAGGATCCACCTCGCTCAAGCGACGCTGCAGCGGCTCAATCCCCTCTCGGGCAAACGTATCGTTTAGAGCCTCGCGGACCGCCGGCGGTGCTTTGGGAAGGTTGTCCAAGCCCTCACATACTGCGCGGATAAAGAGCCCGGATCCTCCCACCATGATTACCCGGTCGTGCTCTTTGAAAAGCGTATGTAATAGGCGCAACGCATCCCGCTCAAAGTCTCCTGCCGAATATTCTTCTTCTATGGAATGGGAGTCGATAAAATGGTGTTTGACTTCTATCAGCTCGGCAGCGTCGGGTTTCGCTGTACCGATGGACATCTCTTTATAAAATTGTCTGGAATCTGCAGAGATGATTTCTGTACGGTAATGTTTGGCTAAGGCAATGGCTAGTGCCGTCTTCCCCACGGCGGTTGGCCCTACTACAACAATCAGTTTTTTTTTCTTTGCGTCCATATGAAGAGATAGAAGTCGTCCGTAACAGTGTCATAGTATCCAGCAGTTGTATGACACTGTATGCGGGCGCACACATGCTAGAAAGAGGGTTACCTAAAAGCATCAGAAGATCCAACAACAATCTGCGTGCAGACGGCTATGCTTCCGGCTGACACCTTACCTGACGATCGTTGCCTTGCAACACCGGAAAAACGGTGTCTTACTTGTGGCAACGGTGTCCGGCTTTTTCCGACGCGGTGTTGCTAATATTCGTCCTCAAACCCATTCGATCCCTGTTTGCTTTCTTCGTCGCTCTCTTCTTCTTCGTCGTCAAACATATCGAATTCTTCCTCTTCGTCCACCCCGTATTCCGTATCATCCGTTGGAACATCGTCTTCATCGTCCTCATCATCGACGCCGCTGGACAATGGAAAATTCGCCGCTCCCATATTTTTAGGTGCTTCGCCTACCGACTTCGATATCAGCGGATACTCCTTACCTTCTTCTTCCTTTAGTATTTTGATAAGCTCAACGTGAAAATCATACGGCCGGTCGAAGTTGTATACATAGTAGAATTTCTGGTGGGGATCATCTATAAACTTACTCAAACGGATATCTTCCATCTTCAACACACCATCACTGATCTTCCGTTCTGTCGGCAACAACGCGATTTCGGTTCCTTTTTTCCATTGGTCGTTACTCACGTAAAACGAGGACGAAACGTCCGACCGGTATCCGGTCGAGCGATGGATAGCCTCGTGCAGTTCCAAAAAGGTACCTCTGGAAGGCATGTCGATCTCACGGTATATATCTTCGTAATCCTCAAAAGTCACTCGAAATCTGTAAATAGCCATTCTTAATATGTGTATAGTTTAGTTTCTATAGAAGTATAAATTTACAATATTTTTTAAAAAATTAAAGCGTTGTCTTACTCTTCCTTTCCAATCCCATCTCCTCTCCCTTGCGTATGACAAAGGCCAGGGCCTCTTCCCGCGTATTGGCGATCTCTCCTTCCAGGATGGCCTCCCGCATCGCATTTTTTATCTTTCCGATGAGTCTTCCAGGCTGCAGATCAAACACATACATTATATCTTCCCCTGATACCGGTGGTTGCCAATTCCGGATTTTATCCCGTTCTTCGACATCCTTCAACTTCTGTTTAACCAATTCGAAATTGTCTCGATATTTTCGCTTTTTATATTCGTTTTTGGTGGTGACATCAGCGTGGCAGAGGAGCATCAACGCGTCAATATCGTCTCCCGCTTCGAATAGTAACCTTCTGACAGCCGAATCCGTTACGATATCCTGTGCCAGTACAATCGGGCGCAGGTGCAGCTGTACCAGCTTCTGCACGAACTTCATTTTATCGTGAAGTGGCAGTTTCAGCTCTGCGAACAGCTTGGGCACCATTTTCGCTCCGCGGTCCTCATGCCCATGGAATGTCCATCCAATACGTTTGTCAAAACGCTTTGTTGCGGGCTTGGCAATATCGTGCATGATGGCCGCCCAACGCAGCCACAGGTCGTCCGACAACAATGCCACATTGTCCAACACCTCCAGCGTGTGGTAAAAGTTGTCCTTGTGTCCTTTACCGTCGATCACCTCGACGCCGTGTAGCTGACACATCGCCGGAAAGATATATTTCAACAACCCCGTATCAAAAAGATAACGGAAACCAATAGAAGGTTTTGCCGATAAGATAATTTTATTGAGTTCGTCAATAATACGCTCCTTTGATATAATTTTTATACGCTCGACGTTGGCGGTAATAGCTTGGATAGCCCGTATGTCGATTTTAAAGTTTAGCTGAGTTGCAAACCGGATGGCGCGCATCATGCGTAGCGGATCGTCGGAGAACGTGATATCCGGATCCAGCGGCGTACGGACAATCCGATTCTGTATATCGTCCAAGCCTCCAAAAGGATCTACCAGTTCGCCGAAATTCGAACTGTTTAAGCCATATGCCATCGCGTTTATCGTGAAATCCCTCCGGTTTTGGTCATCCTCCAGTGTACCATCTTCGACAATGGGCTTTCGGGAATTCGAGCGATATGATTCGCGCCGGGCACCAACGAATTCGATATGGATATTATCGTAGGACAGCATCGCTGTACCAAAATTTTTATAAACGGCTACCTTGGTGTGCAATATCTCTCCCAGCTTGTTTGCGAAGTCAATCCCACTTCCGATAACCACGATGTCGACGTCGTTTTTGAACGGACGTTTCATGATCCTATCGCGTACAAACCCTCCGACCACATAGCATGCAACCTCTTCTTTGTCCGCTAAATCTCTGATTATCTGAAAAATAGGATGTTGTAAATTTTCTCGCATAGCATACTTCTCAAGGCTCAAAACCTATTAAGGGGCAAAAATACAGATTATTTCAGATGTAAACAATGCTTCATCCCCCATCGTAGGGTTCGGTGCCTTACCAATCAGAAAGCCGAAACGGGGCCAGTAGTCGGCCGGGGTTTGATTCGACCTCGGAGAATCCGCCGTACTTAGTCGCGGTCTTTCGTCAACCGGCGGAAGGCTAACGGGTTCTTGGACAACTCTTCCTGTTCGCGACGCCGCTGAACAATATGCACCGCCAAAAAGATCGCTTCCAGGAAAGATTCGTGCGACGCTATACCCTTCCCTGCAATATCGTACCCTGTACCGTGGTCCGGCGACGTGCGCACAAAAGGTAATCCCGCAGTGTAATTGACGCCTTTGCGGGAAGCAATATGTTTGAATGGGATTAAACCCTGATCGTGATACATCGCTAAGACAGCATCGAACTTGGTATACGCATCGCTGGCGAAAAAGCCGTCCGCAGGATAAGGACCGAAACAGAACACGCCCTCCTCATTTGCCTTTTCAATTGCGGGACGCACGACCTCATCATCCTCCGTTCCAATCAATCCGTTGTCGCCCGCATGGGGATTAAGGCCGAGTACCGCAATCTTTGGCTTCTGTACCCAAAAGTCCTTTTTTAAACTCTCATGCATCATGCGCAGCTTCTGGACGATGGCGTCCTGGGAGATTGCCGTGGCTATATCCTTCACCGGAATATGTCCCGTGACAACGCCCACCCTCAGGTCGTCTGCTACCATAAACATCAACACGTCTTCAGCCGCTGTCTTCGCCTGCAGGTATTCGGTATGTCCGGGAAACTGAAATCCCTCCTGTTGTATGTTATGTTTGTTGATCGGTGCTGTTACCAATGCATCTATCTTTCCTGCCTGGAGGTCATCCATCGCCTTCTCCAGCGATAAGAAGGCATATCGCCCGCCGATTTCATTTTGCTCACCCAACGTGATCTTAACGTCTTCCTGCCAGCAGTTGATCATATTCGGCCGTTTCGGATTTGCCTGTTCCGACGAATGGATCACGTTAAAGCTGAAGTCCTGAACACCGATAGCCTTCCGGTGAAAAGATGCAACTTTGGTATTACCATAGACGATTGGCGTAAAATATTCCAAAACACGGTTGTCCATCAATGATTTGATAATAACCTCTAGTCCAATGCCATTTACGTCTCCTATAGTAATACCAATTTTTAGTTTTTCGACCATGTTTATGAAAGCTTTAAACCAAAATTACAAATTTTAGGTTAATAATAAAGCTTTCTGCTCCGTCGGCGCTTCTTTTAATTATTTTTCCGGCAAATACTGCTTATTACCCTTCTTGTCGATGTAAAACCGTTTTTTATCGGCTCCCATGAAAACATCAAATCCGTTGTGCTTTTCTCCGGTAAGTTTTTCGACGGCCGTGGTATCACTCTTTTTCACTTTCTTCGTAAATGCGTTGGAATCGGGAAGCAGCGGATCCGCTTGTCTTGGAGGTGCGACAGGTTTTGTTTTTGCAGGTAGCGGCTTTTTAACCGGCTTCTCCTGTGCGTGTAAAGCACCGACGTGCATTAAGGAAGCAGCTGCTACTATAGCAATCATGCTTCGGAGGTTCGTTAACCTTTTCATGTTCTTTGTATTTAAGTCATACGGAACACACCTCAAAATCGGCTCCACTTCGTACATTTTAAAGGAGAATAAACATATTTTCCGCCTGCGTACCGTAACAATTAAAAACACCCCGTGGTAATTAAAACAAGTCTGCCCCTATCCGCCAACGGTTCCTGTTGCTTTCGCCACTTTGGAGATTTTACATTATGCGTGGCGTCGCTGTCCTCGTGCCGCAAATGGCCCTGGCCGAGGCATTCAGGACCGGGGGTTACTAAGCATCGGGGAAAGTCCCTACCGGGAAAAATGTTATCTTTGCACAAAGAGTCTGATATGAGTACAGTACGCGCGAAGAAACATTTAGGTCAACATTTCTTAAACGACAGAGGGGCCGCCCAAAAAATCGTAGAGTCTTTAGATCCCAGTCTTGGGTTTACGCAGGTCTTGGAGGTTGGCCCCGGTATGGGCGTTCTGTCAGATTTTCTCCTGCAGAAGGAGGCTTATGAAACCTGGTTAATTGATGTCGACGATGAATCAATTGCATACCTCGCGGACAGATACCCGCAGTTAGACCATCGCCTGATACATGGCGACTTCCTCCAGCTCGATTTCTCCCTCCACTTCGGCGACAAGATTGCTGTGATCGGCAACTTCCCTTACAACATTTCTTCGCAGATACTCTTCAAAATACTAGAAGAACGACAGCGGGTGGTGCAAGTGTCAGGCATGTTCCAAAAAGAGGTTGCGGAACGTTGCGTTGCTAAACCCGGCACCAAGGAGTACGGCATACTGAGTGTATTTCTCCAAGCCTATTACGATGTGCAGTACCTGTTTACAGTAAAGGCCGGTGCCTTTAATCCTCCGCCCAAGGTCCTCTCAGGTGTCATTAAGATGACCCGCAACGCACGTGAAGAGTTGAGCTGCGACGAAAAGCTCTTCTGGAGAGTGGTTAAAACCGCCTTCAATCAGCGCAGAAAAACACTGAGAAACGCTCTTTCGGCAGTCCTCCCGAAGGACAGGATGAGCGACAATCCCTTGTACGAACTTCGCGCGGAGCGGTTGTCGGTAGAAGATTTTGTCATGCTAACAAATGAGATTGCCAATGCCGGCCAGCCAAACGATAGATAGTGACTTTGCCATCGTAGGCGGCGGTGTAGCGGGGCTTGCCATGGCCATAGCCCTTCAACAGATTAATAGGGACTTTGCGCTTTTTGAGCAGGCACCGGAACTGAAGGGTATCGGTGCGGGATTTGGCTTGGCAGCCAATGCGATGCGGGCTTTGGACTTACTTGGCCTGCGGACGGAAGTAGAACAGCTGGGGTATTATCTGGATAGCTACCATATTTTAGATCATAAAGGAAGGCTTTTAGTCGCGCCAGACACCCGTGCGATGCGGGAGAGGTATCAACAACGAAATTTCGCTATTCATCGTGCGGATCTCCATCTTTTCCTGCTGTCTAAAATCAACGCCCGGAGGCTCCAATTAGGCAAAAAAGCTATCCGGCTAGAACAACAGGCAAACGGTGTCACCTTGTTTTTTGAAGACGGCACACAGCACACATCACGTTTTCTAATCGTGGCTGACGGTGTGAGGTCTCCACTCCGGCAACAGCTCGTACCTTCGTCCACCCCCCGTTATGCAGGATATACATGCTGGCGCGCCACCATTGACAGCACCGGAATAACATTAAACACGGGAACAGAAACCTGGGGAAAATCGGGAAGATTCGGGATGACACCTTTAACTCATAATCGCATATATTGGTACGCCTGTATAAACGCCACACCTGATAATCCTATATATCGGAATTACAAGGTCCGTGATCTGATAAGACACTTTCAATCGTATCATGATCCTATTCCAGCTATTTTGGCACACACCGGGGACAGCGAACTGATCTGGAGCGATATTGTGGATATCGCACCGCTCAAACATCTGGCTTATGACAACATTCTGCTTATTGGCGACGCTGGGCACGCCACGACACCGAACATGGGGCAAGGGGCCTGCCAGGCGTTAGAGGATGTAGCCGTTCTGTTGGACGAACTGCAATTAGAGAAGAGCGTCAAGGAAGCATTTTCCTCGTTTGAAAGACGAAGACTGCTCCGTACAAAATATATTATAGATACATCCAGGCGGATTGGCGAGGTCGCACAGTGGAACAACAGCCTGCTGGTCAGCGCCCGGAACACGTTGATGAAAATCATGCCCGCCAGGTTGGCTCAAAAAAACCTCGACAAGCTGTTATCAGTCGATTTTATGAAATATCCTTAATTACAAACGTTGGTGAACATAACGGGCGTAGGGAGCTCATGAATGCCATTGGAATACGTAAAGAATAAATAATTATACATATATGAAACCACTCGCTGTGCTTTATTGAAACACAATCGCGCTGGGCAGGCTTAGCACAGGCGCTGTCGGGCAATAGTGGCGTGATAATGCACAATGGGTGAAACTTAGCTAAGAAAATGAATATCCTTATTGTAGATGATGTACATCCTATACTGTTAGAAAAGCTAGATCAGGCCTCGATTGCGTACGATTATCGGCCTGGCTTCAGCAGGGCCGACGCCGAGAACGTTATTCAACAATATAGGGGACTGCTTATCCGTTCGAAGTTTCAAGTCGACGAATCCTTTATTGATCTAGCCACCAACCTACAGCTTATCGCCCGCCCAGGAGCAGGGATAGACAATATTGATGAGGAGTATGCCCGTTCAAAAGGGATTCAGCTACTAGCAGCGAACGAAGGAAACCGTGATGCCGTCGGAGAACATATGATCGGTATGCTCCTTAGTCTGATGAACAACCTTAACCGCGGGCATCAACAAATATGCCGGGGGGCATGGCATAGAGAGGAAAACCGCGGTTATGAACTGAAAGGTCGTACGGTTGCTCTGATAGGGTACGGACACAACGGGCAGGCGATGGCCAAGAAGCTGTCGGGATTTGATGTCAACGTCATCGCTTACGACAAGTATAAGACAGGCTTTTCTGACCGCTATGCGTCGGAAGTATCGATGGAGGAAGTTGTCCGCCAGGCTGATGTACTCAGCTTTCACATTCCTCTGACACGGGAAACCAAGGGGATGGTCGATGAAGAATACCTTTTTCATTTCAGAAAACCGATTTTCTTTCTCATGGGGGCACGGGGCGGCATTGCCCAGATTCCGGCAGTATTAAAATACCTGGACAACGGCAGAATACTGGGCGCGGCATTCGATGTATTGCCGGTAGAAAAATTCCCCGAGCTTGGGGAGCAGCCTTGGTACGGCGACCTTATCTCCAGAGATAATGTACTCTTAAGCCCACACGTCGCCGGCTGGACATTTGAAAGCTATTTTAAACTGTCCGACATGCTGGCTGACAAGATCATCACATATCTGGGAAGATAGCGACGGACAAAAAGCCGAACAAAAATTGGACGACGAGGGCGAAGTCAAGTAAGTATGCGTAGTGGTATTTATCTTTATTCCGGAATACAACGGCCGACAAAACGAGGCCAATAGTAAGGTTCGTCAGCAGGATGCCGATTTTCAGCGACAGATTGAAGCTGGACAATACTATCCCAAGGCTATGTAGAAGCAGCAATGCGTAGCACAGGCGGATTGCCCTGTCCGCTCCCAACATATTGGGAATCGTTTTCAGGTGATAATACGAGTCCTGCCGGATGTCCCGTATATCGAAAGGTAGCGTACACACCAGAAGGAAGACGAACTTTAGCACAAACAGCATCGACAGCTCCTGAATATTGACCCCGGCACCTTCTCGATACAGCTGAAACGCCGGCAGACATACAGAGCTCAACGTCCAGACAAGCGCTATATGAAAAATTTTCATACCGGGAATCTGCCGCAAGCCCACCCATTTACCGCCATAACGCGCAACTGGAAAGGAATAGGCCACGCTGACTACCCCGATTCCGCCGAGGAAAAGCAGACTATAAAAATCGATATGGAAAACGGCATACACCAAAACGATCAAAGCGCAACCTCCGTTCAGCCACAACAGCCACTCTCTGCTAAAAATCCAGCGGGTCCGCCTGTATATCGATGCCGCGGGATCAGCCGGTTTCGAAAGAATTAAACTAAAATTGTAAAGTAAAAGTGTAGCCGCTCCTTCAATTGCAATAATATAATAATTGAACGGTTTCTCGAAGAAGATGTATGTTAGCGCACATTGCGCTGCCGCCGCCAGCGCTATTAGCAAGTTTGTATATATGGAGAAATAGTATAACCGCGTGACAAGCTTCATACATTAAAGGTACGAATAATCTGTTCACTTGCGGATATCCACCCGCGCGAAGCGGCCCCTCTTCCATGCGCGCGGCCAGCCGAAAAATAAACAAACGGTTGTTTCCGCCCTCAGGCAACGTTTATGCATTTTGCCCCCACGAAAATTGATAATAATGGCAAAAAAAACTAAATTAGCTTGAGGATATTCAATAAAGACAGTATTTAATAAATTCCTGTCTGCATCGAATAAATAGTAACGCATTAATTTTGTACCGAGAATATGAACCTACAGATTAAAACTTTTGAAGAGTATCAAGACGCCTATAAACGTAGTGTGGAGACACCTGAAGCATTTTGGGGAGAAGTGGCCGAAAACTTTTTTTGGAAAAGAAAGTGGACGAATGTATTAAGCTGGAATTTCACGGAGCCGAATATCAAATGGTTCGAAGGCGGCAAGCTCAACATCACCGAGAATTGCCTGGATCGCCATATCTACAGTTTGGGAGACAAGCCTGCCATCATCTGGGAGCCCAATGATCCAAACGAAGCACACCGCATCCTTACCTACAAGCAGCTATTAAACAAGGTAGAGACTTTTGCCAATGTTTTGAAGAACAACAACATCAGCAAAGGCGATCGCGTCTGTATCTACCTGCCCATGGTTCCGGAGCTGGTTATTGCCGTTCTTGCCTGTGCACGGATCGGCGCCATTCACTCGGTTGTCTTTGGCGGGTTCTCTGCGCAGTCTATAGCAGACCGTATTATTGATGCCGAATGTAAGATGGTCATCACGTCGGACGGTGGCTACCGTGCCGGCAAGGTGCTGGAGCTGAAATCCATAGTGGACGATGCGTTAATGCAATGCAAATCGGTTGAACGGGTGATTGTTCTGACGCGTACACGTACGCCGATCTCGATGATTAAAGGACGCGACGTTTGGTGGGAAGATGAGATAAAAAAGGTAGAAACCCAAGGAAATCCACCTTGTCCTGCGGAAGAGATGGACGCCGAAGATCCCCTGTTTATCTTATATACATCAGGATCTACCGGAAAGCCTAAAGGCGTTGTCCATACTACGGGCGGTTATATGGTATATACGGGCTATACCTTTTCCAACGTGTTTCAATATCAACCTGGCGAGGTTTATTTTTGCACCGCCGACATTGGTTGGATAACGGGCCATAGCTACATCGTGTATGGCCCCTTGTCACAGGGTGCGGTATCGCTCATGTTCGAAGGCACCCCTACCTATCCCGATGCGGGCCGTCTTTGGGATATTGTAGAAAAGTATAAAGTGAATATCTTGTATACCGCTCCTACTGCTATCCGTTCGCTCATGGCTTTTGGAGACGAACATGTCGACAACAAAGATCTAAGCAGCATCCGGAAGCTAGGATCCGTAGGCGAACCTATAAACGAGGAGGCGTGGCACTGGTACCACGAAAAAATCGGAAAAGGCAAGGCACCGATAGCCGACACCTGGTGGCAAACGGAGAACGGCGGCATTCTGATTGCACCGATGGCGGGGATATCGCCAACCATACCGGGCTACGCCATGCTGCCCCTTCCCGGCGTGCAGCCCTGCCTGATGGACGAGAACGGGCAAGAGATCGAAGGAAACGACGTCTCCGGCAACTTATGTATAAAATTCCCATGGCCTGGCATGTTGCGTACCACGTGGGGAGATCACGAACGTTGCCGGCAAACGTATTTCTCCACTTACGAAAACAAATACTTTACAGGAGATGGCTGTTACCGGAGTCCAGAAGGCTATTACCAGATTACAGGCAGGGTCGATGATGTCCTCAACGTGTCAGGACACCGTATCGGAACAGCAGAAGTCGAAAATGCAATTAACATGCACTCTGACGTTATCGAATCTGCCATTGTGGGCTACCCACATCCTGTTAAGGGTCAGGGAATCTACGCGTACGTTATTGCTAATCACCATATAGATGAAAACAGCACGCGTCAGGACATCCTACAAACGATCACACGGCTTATCGGTGCGATTGCCAAGCCGGACATCATCCAGTTCGTTTCCGATCTTCCAAAGACCAGGTCCGGAAAGATCATGCGGCGCATCTTACGTAAGATAGCCGAGGGAGAAACCCAAAACCTTGGAGACACGTCGACGCTTCAGGACCCATCGGTCGTCGACGACATTATCAAAGGAGCGGCGCAGTTCAGATCATAAAAATAGCATACAACGAATCCCCCGATAAGAAAATCCGGGGGATTCGTTTTTTCACTGGGTAAATGCATGCTAAGGAGCCCAACCCAAGGAAAACAGCGGGCAGGATAACGAAAAAGTTGAGAAAATAGCGCGGAAAACGAGCTTTTTTTCTTACTTTTATGACAATCCATTAAAATAAAGATTGCATGCTATTTACTGTTTTAGCAGGACTAATAACATCAAGCCTTCTTATCCCTTTCGGCAAGCTGATTAAGACGAAATGGAGCATATTGCTTCCCTTCATTCCTGTAGTTCTCTTTCTCTTTTATGTGATGCACGTTCCGTCGATAGCGGAAGGAACAAATTTCGTTCAACGTGTTAACTGGGTCCCCTCTTTAGGCGTTAATCTTGATTTCCGTCTAGATGGTTTATCCTTGCTTTTTGCATTACTGATAACCGGAGTGGGAACAGCCATTTTTTTCTACGGACGGACATATTTAAAGGGTCACATCTATTTCGATCGTTTCTTCGGTTATTTACTACTGTTTATGAGCGCGATGCTCGGCGTCGTGCTGGCAGACAATATTCTTACATTATTTATTTTTTGGGAGCTTACCAGTATTAGCTCCTTCTTCCTGATAGGCTTTAACAACGACGACAAATCTTCGCGGGATAGCGCGTTAACCGCATTAAGTATTACCGGACTGGGTGGCTTTTTCTTGTTAGCCGGACTGATTCTCGCGGGAAATATAGCCGGAACGTTTGTTATCAGCGAGCTTTTCATGAAGCATGAGGTGCTGACCATCCATCCGCTTTATCCACTGATCATTGGCCTGCTCTTTATCGGAGCATTTACCAAATCAGCCCAGTTTCCATTCCACTTCTGGCTTCCAGGGGCGATGAAAGCTCCTACGCCGGTATCCGCCTACCTGCATTCGGCGACGATGGTAAAAGCAGGCATCTACCTGCTTGCCCGTTTCACACCGATATTGGGGGGCACCGACCTCTGGAGTATATCGTTGATGGTTGTCGGGGGCTTTACGATGATTTTCGCGGCTGTACATGCTTTGTTCCGCATCGATCTGAAGGGCATATTGGCCTACTCCACGATATCTGCACTGGGCGTGCTGACCTTTCTATTGGGATTGGGCACACCTGCTGCCATTATCGCAGCCAGCGTATTTATCCTGGTACACGCCTTATATAAGGCAACGCTTTTTATGGTTACCGGCATTATTGACCACGAGACGCACACCCGGGATATTTCAGTCTTGAGCGGCTTGCGTAAAGTTCTACCTCCCGTATTCGTGGCGGCGTTACTTGCAGCTCTCTCGAGCGCTGGGCTTCCGCTTACATTTGGCTTTATCGGAAAAGACCTCATCTATGAGGCGACACTGCACTTCAACGAAAACTGGACGATTTGGTTAACGCTACTGGCTGTCTTAACGAACGTCGGTTTGGTGGCTGCTGGGTTCATGGCAGGAATTAAGCCGTTTGCGGGCAAGCTTCCTTCTGCGTTCAGCAATATCCACCTTCCCTATCCGTCGTTGTGGATCCCCCCTTTGGTCTTAGCTATTTTCGGACTAGCCTTCGGCCTGGTGCCGGGAATAATCGGCAACTATTTCAACCACCAGACAGCAAACGCAATTGCAGGTATAGAAACGGACATGCATCTCAAAATATGGCATGGCTTCAACCTCGTACTCATCTTAAGCATGGCCACCTTACTTGCTGGAACACTTCTTTACGTCGTGAACAAACCAAGTTCGAGCAAGCTACAGATGCTTGCCCGCTTTGACGGCCTTTCTCCGCAGGCGATTTTTCGGCGGCTGGCTCGGGGCTTAAAAGATTTTGCCCTGTTTTTCACGAGGCGCTTCCATAATGGCTACCTGCGGGCTTACCATCTTAAGATTATACTGTTCGCGGAACTGCTTCTGGCCTACAAACTATGGCTGAGTGGCCCTATCAGCATCGATTTCGACAGCTTAACCCCGCTGTCCTGGTATGAGGTGGTTATCGTCGCGATCCTTATAGGAGCATTATATATTATTGTGTCAGCGAAATCGCGCCTGGCTTCCGTCGTATCGACCAGCGTTATTGGCTACTGCATGTGTCTGATGTTCGTTTTCTACAGTGCGCCCGACCTGGCAATGACGCAGTTTACAATTGACACGCTGACCACGGTATTGTTCGTACTCGTGCTTTATAAGCTTCCGGGCTTTATTAACTTCACCAGCAAAACGGTACTGATGCGGGACGCCTTGGTGGCTTTGGGATTCGGAGCCATCCTATCGCTGATTGCCCTGCGTGTTCTTTTTGAACCGAACACGACAGAGATAAGCAATTTCTACGGCGAAAATGCCTATCTGCTGGCTAAAGGGAAGAACGTTGTGAATGTTATACTGGTCGATTTCCGGGTGGCTGATACATTATTTGAAACAGTGGTGTTGTCCATCGCGGCGCTGGGTGTTTACAGTTTAATACGACTGCGGCTAAAGTCGTCGGAAAAAGAATAATCATAGGAACGTTCCAGACGGATTTGCTGCAAAGCGTTGAAGTCGGACTATACATCATCATAGATTTGAAAATAGACACTAATGAATATTATTTACATATGAAGAGTGCAATATTACAGACAGCGACAAGGTATCTCCTCCCCATATTATTGTTATTTTCTTTTTTCCTGCTGCTCCGGGGACACTATTTTCCGGGGGGCGGATTCGTAGGAGGCTTGGTAGCCTCCATTGCGTTCGTGCTTCATAGCCTCGCCAACGGGACCGCCAGCACCATGAAAATATTGGGATACAAACCTATTTCATTGATCCCCATCGGGCTGGCGATATCGACGGTGAGCATTATGCTGCCTATGCTTTTTAATTTACCGCCCATGACGGGCCTCTGGTTCGAGGAGCCTATTCCGGTAATCGGCATGATTGGCTCGGCGCTGTTCTTCGATCTCGGCGTATACCTGGTCGTGATCGGGGTGGTGTTAACCATTTTGTTCACTATAGCCTTAGACGAATAAATATGGAATTACTATTAGTATTGGTTCTAGGATTATTGTATGCCGCCGGCGTTTATCTTATTCTACGGCGCAGTTTAGTCAAGTTGCTACTCGGTATTATGCTGTTAGGCAACGGGACAAACGTTCTCATATTTCTGCTAGGAAAAATTACAAAGGGAAGCCCGCCTGTTATTGATGAATCGTACAAAGTGTTTCAGGATATTTATGCCGATCCTATTCCACAGGCGCTGATTCTGACGGCTATTGTTATTAGCTTCGCCTTGACTTCTTTTGCCATCGTCCTGCTAAAACGGGTGTATGCCCTCGTGAATTCTGACGACTTAGACGATTTAAATACTCCTGAAGAAGAAGATTTATGATAGACAACCATATATTAGCTCCTGTTTTCGTGCAGTTGTTTACTGCTGTTATCCAGCTGATGTTCTGGCGAAAAACCCTAACACAGCGTTACTTAAGCGTAGGAGGAAGTTTCATTGGTCTCTTAGTTGCGATCCGTTTGTTCAGCCGGGTCTATCAAGACGGAATTTTGACCATGAATGCCGCAAACTGGGACGCTCCGTTTGGGATCGTTTTTGTAGCCGATTTGTTAAGTGTCACGTTGGTGTTGCTGACCTCCATAGCCTGTTTCGCCGTATCGATATTTTCATCTATAGGTGTCAGCAGGCAACGTATGCTTTACGGTTATTTTCCCATTTTCCACTTCCTTATCATGGGCCTGCATGGGGCCTTCCTGACGGGCGACATATTCAACCTCTACGTTTACTTTGAGGTCATTATCATTTCATCTTTTGTGTTGATGACACTGGGCGGTCGAAAGGCGCAGCTGGAGGGAGCGGTAAAATATATGGCCATGAATATCCTAGCTTCCATGTTTTTCCTAACGGGGATAGGTCTCCTTTATGGTCTTACGGGCTCGCTAAATATGGCCGACCTGGCGTTGAAGGTCCGGCAGGTACAGGACGGCACATTGGTGGGTATAACTTCTTGTTTTTTTATTTTGGGATTTGGCATAAAGTCTGCCGTGTTTCCGCTCTACTATTGGTTGCCCTCCTCGTACCATACGCCCCCTTCGGCTGTTGCGGCAACGTTTGGGGGACTATTGACGAAAGTCGGTATTTACGCGATGCTGCGTGTGTTCAGTTTAATTTTCGTTCCCGACGAGTTTACCCGAACCCTGCTCATGGTCATCGCATGCGCTACGATTCTGACGGGAGCCTTCGGCGCCATAATCAAGACCAATATAAGAAGGCTGTTTTCGTATTTAATTGTATGTCATATAGGCTTTATGATCGGCGGGATAGCTATGTTCAGTAAGCTGGCGCTTATGGGCGTTGTTTTCTATTTAATACATGACATTGCGGTTAAAACGAACATGTTCCTGATCGCCGGACTTATTCGACAGCTTCGGGGCACGATGGATATGGATAAGCTGGGCGGATTATACCGGGATTATCCGAAAATTTCGGTGCTGATAGCTTTGGTACTATTTTCCCTTGTCGGAATTCCCCCATTATCCGGATTCTGGCCAAAGATCTTCCTGTTCCAGGAAGCCTTTCTGCAGACCCAATATTTCTTTGTGGCAGCCTTAATCGTGGGCAGCTTTGTCACCCTCTATGTGATAGCGAACATGTGGGCCCAGGTGTTCTGGAAAAACCCACCGAGAGAAGAAGAGGTGGACGACAGGTTTGCGCCAATGCAGCCGTACAGAAAGCTGCTAATGGTTCTCCCTATCGGAATGCTGGCGTTGACAACGCTTTATATTGGCCTTAATGCGGAAGCTATCGTGCTGGTCGCAGAGAAGATATCATCTCAATTAATAGACACATCAACCTATATTGAGGCTGTCTTAAATAAAAACAACGAGTTATGATTAAGTATTTTTTGATGAATCTATTGCTGTCCGGAATTTGGGTCGCGCTAACAGGCTCGATGTATTATACCAATTTCCTTTTCGGCTTTCTGCTTGGGTTCTTTGTACTTTGGATTATGAACCGGAACGAGACCGACCAACGTTATTTTTACCGTGTTCCAAAAATCATCAGCTTCATATTTTATTTCTTGTACGAACTCATTAAAGCAAATGTGCAGGTCGCTTTTGATGTCGTTACTCCAAAGTATTTTTTTAAACCCGGCATCGTAAAGTACCCGTTGAATGCCAAGACTGACTTCGAAATTAATTTGCTCACGACCATGCTGTCGCTCACGCCCGGCACATTGATTCTCGACGTGAGCGAAGACAAAAAAACAATATACATACATGTGATGTATCTTACAGATGCCGAGAAATTTGTCATGCAAACGAAGACCGGATTGGAGCGAAGACTTTTAGCAATATTACGATGATTACATTAGAAACTTACTTTGACTTTGTTATCTTACCGATATTGTCTATTTCGGCAATGCTTGTGTTTATCCGCCTATACAAGGGCCCTGCTATAGTCGACCGCGTCATCGCGCTGGATCTGATTATCACCATCGGAATCGGCATCATTACCGTGTATAGCATCCGGGCTGATCAGCAGGTTATGCTCGATGTCGCGATCATCCTCGCGCTTATTGCCTTCCTCGGAACCATCGCATTTGCTTATTATATTGAAAAACAGAAAAAATGATTGATATTATATTAGCCATCTTAAGTACTGTGGGCGCGCTATCGATCCTTTTCGCGTCGATCGGCATCCTGAGAATGCCCGATTTTTACCTGCGGCTCTCCGTAACTGTTAAAGCGTCTACATTGGGTGTGGGCCTACTGCTGATTTGCGCCGCGATTATGTTTCCCGACGTATCGGTAACCACTAAAGCGATCGCTATTATTTTTTTCCTTATTATCACGGCTCCCATAGCAGCGCATATGATCGGAAGGGCCGCCTATTTCACGGGCACTCCGCTTTGGAAAGATACCGTAATTGACCAGCTTGCAGGGATGTATAATAAAGAGACGCACGAGCTGGAAAGCAACGGGGGGCCAAAAAACAGTGAGGGCGGATCCGAGCCGCCCAATATAGCGAAGAGCGAGGAAGAGACAGAATAACACGCAATAGCCATGCTTCTGCTCCCCAGCAAGAGCTAGAAGGCGATGCAGACCGGCGTAGGTACGTCAATCTGATTATCCGTTTGCTTGAGTTCGCCCGTCGACATATCCCGCTCAAAAACGGTTATATTATCGGTCGACTGGTTTGCTACGAGTAAAAATCTCCCGTCCGGTGTGATATTAAAGTTTCGGGGTTCCACGCCGTTTGTGGGGTAGACTTTAGATTTTATTAACTTCCCCGATTTTTCTATTTCAAATAACGCAATGGAATTTGCGTCTCCCCTATTGGAAGCGTATAAGAATTGTCCATCGGGAGAAAGCTTAATTTCAGCTCCTCCATTTTTCCCGTTGTAACCGTCTTCGTTGACTGACATGGTCTCGACAAGCTTCCAGTCTTTTCCTTCTTTGGTATAGTGTGCTATCTGCGCCGCCATCTCTAACAAGACATACAAATTTTTGCCTTTTGCATCGAATGCGATGTGGCGCGGTCCGCCGGCCGGCGGGGTCGGAATGTGGCTGTCTTCCACGAGCGAATACGTTTCCTTATCTTTCTCAATGCGATACACGGTGATGCGATCCGTCCCTAAATTTTGCACGTAGACGAACTTATCATCAGGGCTAAAAAATGCCGAATGTACATGGGATGCTTCCTGGCGTTCTTTATCCGGCCCACTTCCTTCCTGCACAATGTATTGCGTACGTTCGCCGAGGGCTCCGTTCTCTTCCAGCTGGAAGACCGATAGCGACCCGCCTCCATAGTTGGACACGACCGCTAAGGGGTAACGGCTGCTAACGGCCACATGGCACGGCGAGCCTCCGCCGGTGGGAATAGCATGGACAAACGACAAGGCGTCGCCGTCAAATGCAAAAGACGACAAGGAAGCGGTACTGTCTTCGCGTTCGTTTACGGCGTACAACATTTTGCCATCCGAAGATCTAGCTAAAAAGGATGGGTCGTTGCTAGCTGTTGTGGAATACAACGTTGCTTCTCCACTGTCAGTATTAAACATATAGAGGTAGATTCCCTGACTTCCCTTATTGGTGTATGTACCGACGAACATCGGAATTTCCTGTGCAAAAGACTGAACCATAAAAAAACCTAAAATAACTGTAACAACTGCTCTCATAAATAATCTTCGCTCGTATCAAACTTAAATAGATTCATTTTGTCAATGAATTTATTCCACGCTCCTCTGCCTTTGAAGGCCTATTTTTAGAGGAAATTGAAGCAAGATACATAATAGTATCATTACTAATAACACGCTCCTGTTAAATATGGTTAAAGAAAAATTAATTTTTAACATTTTTAATAATTTAGCGCGCAAAGTTTTAGTAAATTTGGCAGGTAGCAGATTCACAGGATTTCAGCAATATAGGGCTATAAAATCCCGTTAATTCTGGTAATTTTGCGACTCGTAAAGACAAACATTTTATGATTAAAAAATACATAGGACTATTGAGTTCGGTTATCGTGGCTTTTTGTTGCATCCAGACCGTTGTAGGGCAGAACAAGTTAGTCGATCGGGTGGTGGCGACGGTAGGCTCAAGCATTATTCTGCAGTCCGATGTGGAAATGCAATATGCCCAATACCTTGCTCAAGGTGAAAAACCTAATGACGACATGAAATGTTATTTGCTGCAGCAGCTTGTAACGCAAAAACTACTGTCTCAACAAGCCATGATCGACTCCATTGAGGTCTCCGAGGCCGAAGTTGATGACAACCTAAACCGGAGGATGCAGGTTATGGTGAGGCAGGCCGGAGGAAAAGAACGTCTGGAAGAGTTCCTCAACCGTTCGCTATTGCAATATAAGGAAGAAATGCGCTCGAGCGTAGCCGAACAACTAAAAGCGCAAAAGATGCAGCAGAATATCGTAACAACAATCAACGTTACGCCACAGGAAGTCAAAACCTACTTTAACGGATTGAATCAGGATAGCCTGCCTTACTTTAATACGGAAGTGGAAATTGGGGAGATTGTCATAAATCCGGAGCTTACGAAGGAAGAGAAAGAACAATTTAGGCAAAAAGCCGAAGGCTACCGGCAACAAGTGCTGAATGGTTCAGATTTCGGGACAGTAGCCCGCTTATATTCTGAAGACGGTTCTGCACCCTATGGCGGGGAACTGGGATTTGCGACACGGGATAGCTACGTGAAAGAATTCTCGGCCATGGCGTTTAAACTTAAGGAGGGCGAAATCTCGCCGGTCTTCGAGACCATGTACGGGTTCCACTTTTTACAGGTCCTGCAACGCCGTGGAGAAGAGGTGAATGTTAGGCACCTTCTGATTAAGAAAAAACCAACCAGTGCCAGCCTGGAAAGAGCAAAAGCAAAGATAGACAGCATATACGACAAAGTAACTCAGGGAAAAATCAGCTTCCACGCGGCCGCCTCTCAGTACTCGGATAACAACGAAACAAAATATACCGGAGGGATGATCATGAATGAGGAAGACCATTCGGGCCTGATTCCTGTAGACAGGCTAGACCGGGAAACGTTTACCGCCATTGATCCACTTGAAGTGGGGCAGTATTCGAAATCATTTCTCTCTAAAGACCGCATGGATAATCAGGTTTACAAATTCATGTACCTGAAATCGCGGGTTGCCCCTCATAAGGCAAACCTCGAGCAGGATTTTGCAAAAATACAGGAGGCCGCACGGCAGGATAAGATCAATAGAAAGCTTAGCGAGTGGTTCGAGCAACGGAAGGAAAATACCTTCATAGACATCAACTCCGATTTTATGCAATGCGACGAGCTGAAGCTTTGGATCAATAAAGACGAAGCCTTAGCTGCGCACTAGAAGAACGCTCACATAACAGAAAAGCTACCTCTGCGGGTAGCTTTTTTTGTTGAACGTGTTTGGATTTGGTTTACTTGATGATATGTCATCCGCCACGCCTTTATGTGCCCCACGGACGCAGCAACCACGCACCGTGCGCTGAGTCCCCTGCCGCCCTTAGCATTATTGCGAACCTGAGGAACGGAAGTGATCCAGTCTACACTCTTTAAAACATTTAAGATCGCGTCGTCGTCCCTCCTCACGAAGACGGGTTTCTATCGGCATTAACCTCATAGGAGTCAGTCGTTACGCTTAACCCCTAGACACTTTACACCTTCAAATCGAAGACTTTACGATTTATAGCTGTTGGCTTAAAGCCATCCGCTATCTGCCACTAGCTATTACCTTCCAACTTCCTTTTTACGACGACGAAGCAATCCCTATGCGAGCCGCGTGGGTGCCCCTATCGTACTTCGTAAAACATCGTCCCTTGAGCGGTATAAAGTTAACAAAACAGGCTAATCGATATGAGGACGTTCGTCGTGGACGGCCGGGTTTCATACTTTCATACCGCAGTCTAACGCTCAAACAGCATCTCGATTAAGACCCTCCATTGGTAATCGTCCTTAAGCTGCCAAATCCGGACATAGTTAAATTTAACCACCTTTTCCTTAGAACGCACGGTGGCAGTACCGGAAGTGTACGCATACTCCCCGCTGTAGGCGCGTCCTACGCCTGTCGGCTCTGTATGAATTTCTATACGCTTCCGCTTAAGAAATGCCAAGACATCTTTTTTGCCTTCGATCTCCGACTCCCATGGGTAGTAATAGCGGACGTCATCCGAAAGAAATTCGTTAAAAGCCGTTTCATTGTTGGCTTTTAATATTGTTGAAAAAAGCTCGTCGCTTTGCATAACGACCTCTTCCCGTTGTTGCAAACGAACCTTCGACCGGTGCTTTAGATACCAGGAATCATCCGGTTCGTAATAAACGAGGTCCGATTTCGGCCCTTTTCCAAAATTTTCCACTTCCGCACGCAGATGCACCTTCCAGTTGCCTTTCTTATCTCTGCGCCAGACAGTGAGATATTGCCCGGCCCGTTTCACGGCGCCAATTTTCTGAAACTCCATAGGGCCCGATGTTACCCCCCAATCCAAACTTTTGGACACCAGTGCAAAATTGGGCTGCCAGGCCATCACGTCGGGAATATTCGGGCGATTGTTCAGATAATTAACGGCATTAACCGGAGAAGGCACATATAAGGTAGACTCCTTGTCGACTATAGACATGAGTGCCTCATAAGGGTTGCTCATCTTCGCTATATTCGCGGCCGTACGGTCGGCAGCTATTAGGCTCCCCACTTTATCAGGTAGCTGTCCATACGCATCATACACGAAGACCAACCAGATAGCAATAAAAAAATAGATTTTTTCGAACTTCATTTACACAATTTTGTCGTCTTACAATCAAATCTTATTCCAAAGTGTCCCCTCTTTGCTATCTTTTAATTGTATCCCAATAGATTGAAGCTCCTCCCGTATACGGTCTGATGTCGTAAAATCTTTATTCTTTTTCGCTTCGTTTCGAATATTGATGATGATTTGCATGAGTTCTTCGATGTTATTCGTATCGGTTCCCAAATCATCGTTCAAGCCTAAAACGTCGACGACGAAAACCTGCATAAAATCTTTGAGCTGCACTACCATTTCTACGTCGGCGACGGCTTTTCCATCGTAAGCGGCATTGATGAAACGAACCACCTCAAACAACTCAGCGATAAGCACCGGACTATTAAAATCATCGTCCATGGCCGCATAACAACGTCTTTTCGAAGCTTCCAAATCAAACCCGGACTTACCAGAAGCAGGCTTGATTTTATCCAGCAACGCTATGGCATTCATCAGGCGTTTATAACCTTTGTCGGCCGCTTCCAGCGCATCATTTGAAAAATCTAACGTACTTCGGTAATGTGCCTGCATCATGAAAAAGCGTACCGCCATAGGCGAATAACCCCGATTTAACAACGGGTGGTTTCCAGTAAACAGTTCGTGTGGCAAAAAGCCGTTGCCGGCCGATTTCGACATTCTTGCACCGTTCACCGTCAGCATATTTGTATGCATCCAGTATTTCGCCGGTTGCACGTGGTTACATGCCTCAGACTGTGCTATTTCATTTGTATGGTGTGTAGCAGCCAAGTCCATCCCTCCCCCATGTATATCAAATTGTGCCCCGAGGTACTTGTTGCTCATCGCCGAGCACTCTATATGCCAGCCGGGAAAGCCAACGCTCCAAGGCGCTGGCCAGCGCATGATATGTTCGGGTTTCGCCTTTATCCAGAGCGCAAAATCCAGCCGTCCCCTTTTTTCGTCCTGGCCGCCGAGCTCGCGCGTGTTGTTAAGCAAGTCTTCCAGCTTTCGGTTGGTTAAGACCGTATAATCATATTTTTTGACGTATTTTTCCACGTCGAAATACACCGTGCCGTTCACCTCATAAGCATACCCATTATTGATGATCTGCTTTACCATTTCTATCTGCTCGGAGATGTGACCTGTCGCAGTAGGTTCTATACTCGGCGGCAATGTGTTAAATAAGCGTAACACCTCGTGGAACCCCAACGTATACTTTTGAACAATCTCCATCGGTTCGAGCTGTTCGAGCTTCGCCTTCTTGGAAAACTTATCGTCACCTTCGTCCCGGTCGCCTTCTAAATGTCCCGCATCCGTAATGTTACGAACGTAACGCACCTTATATCCAAGATGCTGCAGGTAACGAAAAATCATATCGAATGAAACAAAAGTACGACAGTTGCCCAGGTGTACATCGCTATATACGGTAGGGCCGCATACGTACATTCCAACGAAAGGTGCATTAATCGGTTCAAATCGTTCTTTTGTTCGCGTTAACGTGTTATAAACGACGAGATTATTTTCCATAAAAAAGATAAAGTAACGGCTTATTTTTGTCTAAAAAATATTTGAATAGGCACTCCTTTGAAATCAAAATTTTCGCGCAACTTATTTTCCACAAAGCGCTTGTAAGGATCTTTAATATACTGCGGCAGGTTACAGAAAAAGGCAAACATGGGCGAACGTCCAGCCAGCTGTGTCGCGTATTTGATTTTAATATACTTTCCTTTGGTGGACGGCGGTGGATAGTTCTCGATTATCTCAAGCATCACATCATTGAGTTTCGACGTAGGCACCTTTTTGATTTTGTTCTGATACACTTCCATGGCCGTTTCGACAACCTTAAAAATACGCTGTTTTTCGGTCACCGACGTGAAGATAATGGGAACATCGGTAAAGGGCGCTATCTTTTCCTTGATACGCGTTTCAAACTCTTTAGCTGTTTTATGATCTTTTTCTACCGTATCCCATTTATTGACAACTAAGACGACGCCTTTTTTGTTTTTCTCGGCGAGGTGAAAGATATTAATGTCCTGCGCTTCGATCCCGTCATTGGCATCCAACATCAAGACTACGACATCAGAATCTTCCAGCGCTTTAATGGTACGCATAACCGAGTAAAACTCAATATCTTCGTTTACCTTGCTCTTCCGGCGGAGCCCCGCAGTATCGACCAGCAGAAACTCGTATCCAAACTGGTTGTAATGTATGCGTATCGAGTCGCGTGTCGTACCCGCGATATCGGTCACTATATTGCGATTTATTCCGAGAAGGGCATTCGTCAGCGACGATTTACCCACATTGGGACGACCCACGATCGTTATCTTTGGGAGCGTATTCTCTTCTTCCTCCTCCTGGTCGGGGAAATGGGATACCACCGCATCCAACAGTTCGCCGGTGCCGGATCCTGTAGCCGATGAAATGTTGTACACCTCACCCAAACCAAAAGCATAAAACTCGGCGGAGTCGTGATGCAATTTGGCGTGGTCCACTTTGTTGGCAACCACATATACAGGTTTAGAGCTGCGCCGTAGAATATCGGCAATTTCATCGTCCAGGTCTGTGATTCCTGTCGTCACGTCGACCATAAAGAGGATGACGGACGCTTCTTCAATAGCGATATGAACCTGATCCCGGATAGCCTCTTCGAAGACATCGTCCGACCCATGTACAAATCCCCCCGTGTCGATAACCGTAAACTTCTTACCGATCCATTCGGCAGCTTCGTAATGGCGATCACGTGTTACCCCGCTAAAGTCATCAACAATAGCTTTTCTACTTTCTGTTAAACGATTAAATAAGGTTGATTTTCCCACATTCGGGCGACCAACGATTGCAACTATATTAGCCATAATAATATTCGGTGTTAACTGACGTTACCTCACGGCAACTCACTTTGTTCAAGCCTACAAAGTTACAATAAAATACGCTATTATTTAGATAGATTAAAAAAATGGCTTTGCGCTGTCGCAAAGCCATTTTTTGTCCAGAAACGCATTCGAATCATACACACAGTAGCATCTAGCTCAAACTGTAAATTGCTTGAATAAAAAAAGGGAAATCATATATCCGACTCCCCTTTAAAAGTAGCGGGGACCAGACTCGAACTGATGACCTTCGGGTTATGAGCCCGACGAGCTACCAACTGCTCCACCCCGCAATGTATGTTTAATATTTTCGAGCTAAGCATTGCACTTAGCTCTTTTAGTAGCGGGGACCAGACTCGAACTGATGACCTTCGGGTTATGAGCCCGACGAGCTACCAACTGCTCCACCCCGCAATGTATGTTTAATATTTTCGAGCTAAGCATCGCGCTTAGCTCTTTTAGTAGCGGGGACCAGACTCGAACTGATGACCTTCGGGTTATGAGCCCGACGAGCTACCAACTGCTCCACCCCGCAATGTATTTTTTATAAAAATTGCGCTTTTGATAGCATAAACGCAAGATAACATTCCGTTTAATTGGAGTACAAAGATATTATTTGTTTCTTTGTATTCCAAATAAAAAACAAGATAAAATGTCGCATAAAGCAGGATTTGTTAGCATCATCGGAAAGCCAAACGCAGGAAAGTCTACTTTAATGAACTCATTAGTAGGCGAGAAGATGTCGATCATTACCCCAAAAGCCCAGACCACAAGGCACAGAATTATAGGTATCGTAAATGATGAAAATCATCAGATCGTCTTCTCGGACACGCCCGGCGTCATTAAGCCGAACTATTCCCTGCAGGAATCCATGATGAACTTTGTCCAAGGCTCTTTAATTGATGCCGACGTCATTCTGTTTGTTACCGATATCCATGAGAAGTACGATGAGAACGATGTTATAGAAAAGCTCCAGAAGACGTCTTCTCCCGTTGCCGTGCTGATCAACAAAATAGACAAGTCGTCCGAGGAAGAGGTAAAAGCCAAAGTAGAATTCTGGAAAGAAAAGCTGGAGCCAGACACAATATTTGCTGTTTCCGCCCTGCATGGATATGGCGTCAGTGGGATAATGGACTATATCAAGGAAAAGCTCCCGGTACACCCACCGTATTACGAAAAGGATGAGCTGACCGACAAAAGCATGCGTTTCTTCGTCTCAGAGATGATCCGCGAAAAAATCTTCAAGCTATACGACAAAGAAATTCCATACAGCACGGAAGTGATTGTAACCTCCTATAAAGAAGATGGGCACCTGACAAGAATTGCCGCCGAGATCATTGTAGAGCGGGACTCCCAAAAGAACATTATTATCGGAAAAGCCGGCGCAATGATAAAAAAGGTCGGTACATATGCCCGTCAGGACATCGAAGAGTTTATTGGCGGCAAAGTATTTTTGGAGCTATTTGTAAAGGTAATCCCTGATTGGCGCAGCAAAAAGAATTACCTCAAGCAGTTTGGTTACGACGACTAGCCTTCAAAATAGTGACGTAGTGCTTTAACCTGTTTCGGGTTAAGCACTTTTCGTAGCTCTTCGTCCGTTGCCTCCTTAACTCTTTTGGCAGATTTGAAGGTTTTCAGTAGTTTTTCTACGGATGTCTTGCCTATGCCGGGAATGTTTTCCAGTTCCGATACAAACGTCTTCCGGCTCCGTTGATGGCGGTGAAAGGTGATACCGAAACGATGCGCCTCGTCCCGAAGATGCTGAATGATCTTGAGTGTCTCTGATTTTTTATCGAGATATAGCGGATATTGGTCTCCGGGATAATAAAGCTCTTCCAACCGCTTGGCAATTCCGATTACAGTTACTTTTTTCTCAATTCCGAGTAGCTTCAGGCTCTTCAACGCCGCCCCCAGCTGTCCCTTTCCCCCATCGATTATAATCAACTGCGGCAGATCCTGATCTTCATCAAGCAGGCGGCGATACCGTCTGAATACCGCTTCTTCCATCGTGGCAAAATCGTTTGGTCCAACAACGGTTTTGACATTAAAGTGCCTATAATCTTTTTTGGACGGCTTTGCATCTTTAAAAACGACCACTGCCGAAACGGGGTAATTCCCCTGAATGTTCGAATTGTCGAAACACTCGATATGCCTTGGAAGATCCGTCAGTCGCAGATCCTTTTGCATTTGCTTCAAAATACGTTCAGTCTTCACCTCGGGGTTAAGCCGTTCATATTGCAACATACGTTCTTTTTTGAAGTAGGCGACATTCTTCAAAGAGAGCTCCAGCAAGTTCTTTTTTTCGCCGGCTTTCGGAATTGTAAACCGTATGTCGTCGCTTTCTTCGATATGAATATCAAAAGGAACAATAATCTCTTTCGATGTACTTTTAAAGCGGCTACGGATTTCAGGAATCGCCAGTGCTAACAGTTCTTCTTCCGATTCGTCGAGTCTCTTCTTCATCTCTAGCGTTTGCGTCTGTATTACCACACCGTGTACAACCTTCAAATAGTTTACAAACGCATAGCTCTCGTCGGAAGCGATGCTAAACACATCCACATTGCTTATCGACGAACTGACAACGGTCGATTTGCTCTGGTAATTGGCAAGCTTATCCAGTTTTCCCTTGAGCTTATGCGCCAGTTCAAAGTTCAGGTCGTTAACAGCGTCCTGCATCTGGCTTTTTAGCCTGCCGGTTACGACCGCGATCCTTCCGTTAAGAATATGTTTAATGTCAGCAAGGTTTTGATTATAATCTTCTTCCAGCTGATAGCCCTCGCACGGTCCTTTACAGTTTCCGATCTGGTATTCCAGACACACCTTATATTTCCCTTTCGCAATATTTTCCGGAGCTAGGTTTAAGTTGCACGTCCGCAGCGGAAAAAGTTCCCGTATCGTATCCAGTATGATATGCATCATGCCGACAGAAGCGTACGGCCCGTAATACCTCGATCCGTCCTTGACATATTTTCTGGTCCAATATATACGTGGAAAATGCTCATTTTTAATGACGATCCATGGATATGTCTTGTCGTCCTTGAGCATCACATTGTAGCGTGGCTTATGCTTCTTTATGAGATTGTTTTCCAACAGCCATGCATCGATCTCGGTATCGACAATAGTGAAAGCGATACGGTTAATCTTACGGACGAGCACTCTGGTTTTGCTGTTCAGCTGCTGATCGTTAACAAAATACGAGCCAACCCTATTCCTTAAGTCTTTTGCTTTGCCCACGTAAATAAGCTCGTTGTTCTTATCAAAATATTGATAGACGCCGGGCTTGTGTGGTATCTTTTTTAGTTCTTCTCTGTAGTCAAATGAACTCATATTGTAAACGTTCTACCGTGAACCAGTTGCCATTGATAAACGAGTGATTCACAAAAATGCCGAACAGCAAATTTCGGCAAAATTTGCTGTTCGGCAACTATATCTTGAACAAGATGCTTAAAATCCAAGGCGATCGTCATCCAACTCGGCTTCCTCAGAAGGCGTACCATAAAAAGGAACGTACCTACTGCAGTCGATCTCGCGGGTTAAGCCGCCGGGAGGTAACGGAAAGTCGTCTTTTGTGTAATGTAGCGTTTTATCGTCGTAGACCTTTTTCATGTATAGCCCAAAGATAGGTAAGGCAGCCGACGCACCCTGTCCGGATGCCATACTGTAGAAACGGATCCCGCGATCTTCAGCCCCTGTCCAGATGCCCGTCACGAGGTCTGGCGTGATACCGATGAACCACGCGTCGGAGTTGTCGTTGGTCGTTCCTGTTTTACCCCCGATAGGGTTTGTCAACCCGCCGTATTCTGCTCTCCGCAGACGGGATCCTGTACCGCCGTCTACAACGCCTTTCAGCATATCAACCATGATATAGGCGGTTTCACTATTGATGGCTTTTACAACTTTAGGCGCCTTTTCGTAAATGGGCGTACCATTTTTATCTTCTATACGCAAGATCATCGTGGGCTCTATCCATGTTCCGTGGTTTACAAAAGCCGCGTATGCTCCTACCATATCATATACAGAAGCTTCATAGGCGCCTAGTGATATTGACGGATAATTTGGAACATTTGAAGTAATCCCCATCTTCTTCGTCAGCGCGGCGACATTAGAGGCGCCAACTTCATTGATAACGTAGGCAGTCGCAAAGTTCTGCGAATATTTCAATGCGTTTTTCAGTGTGATCGGGTCACCGCCCTGTACGGTACCGCGCGGCGTCCAGTTGCCGTAGGTCCGCATATGGTTCGGAACCGTAAAACACGGCGAGTAACCGTTATCGATAGCCGTAGCATACGTAAAGGGCTTCGCTGTTGAGCCGACCTGCCGCTGGGCCAGTTTCACGTGATCGAACTTAAAGTGCTCAAAACTGATTCCGCCCACCCACGCTTTTATATGGCCCGTCTTCGGCTCCATAGACATGACCGCATTGCGCAGAAAGAGTTTGTTATACCGTATAGAGTCCATGGGCGTCATCACCGTATCCACATTTCCTCGGTACGTGAACAACGTCATTGGCACTTTCTTATTAAAATGGGCCTTGATATCTTCTTCCGACATGCCCGCTTCCTTTAATACCCTATAGCGATCCGACCGGCGCATTCCCGCAATCAGCAACTTGGCATTAGCTCCTTTAAAGGGATCTGCATTCCGGTATTGTCTATCAAAGTCGCGTTGCAGCTTCATCATCCACTCTTTTTGGGCCGCTTCGGCATACTGCTGCATGACGTAGTTAATCGGCGTATATATTTTCAGTCCGTCCCGATCCAAGTCCCACGGTGTGCCATCCGCCTTCGTGATGGACAGGCGCTGAAACTCTTTTTTAATTTCCTCTTTGAGTACGGCCCGGAAATAAGGAGCTAGCCCTTCACCATAGTTCGAAATGCGCAGCTGCAGCTTTATAGGTTCGTCTTTAGCCTTTTGGACTTCCTCTTTGCTTAGAAAATGCTGATTGGCCATATTATTCAGAACGGTATTCCGTCTCGCAAGTGCGTTTTCAGGAAACCGTACAGGAGAGTACGCCGAAGGTCCTTTGAGCATTCCAACCAGAAGCGCTGCTTCCTCAGGCTTCAGCTTATCAGGTGTAGTGTTAAAATAGGTGCGGGCGGCCGATTTGATTCCGTACGTGTTGTAGGCTCCAAAGTCGACCGTATTAAAGTACATCGTGATAATCTCTTCTTTGGTATAGCTTCTCTCTAAACGCACCGCGGTAACCCATTCCTGAAATTTCTGCATAATACGTTTAATGGTATTACGCTCTCTCCTCTCCGAAAACAGGTTCAATGCCAACTGTTGAGTGATCGTGCTCCCTCCCTGCTTATTTCCCAGCAACGTGTGGAAAACTGTGGTTATAGTGCGTGAATAATCGATACCGGAGTGGTCGTAAAACCGCTTGTCCTCCGTTGCGATCAGCGCCTGTATCAGATACGGCGATAGCTCGCTGTATTTGACATTCGAGCGGTTGTGTTTATAGTACGTTCCCAATACACGCAGATCGTCCGCAAGGATTTCAGACGCTAAGTTGCTCTTGGGGTTCTCCAGCTCTTCGAACGAAGGTAGTTTGCCGAATACGCCCAGCCGTACGCTTAAAATAAAAACGGCGCCAAATACGACTATTCCGGCCAATATCTTCCAAAAGTTCCGGGTATAACGTTTAACGTCTTCTTCTGTTAGTTTATTTTGCTTTGATTCTCTCTTCATAGCATGATTTAATACTTTATAGCTTACCTCGTCTGATAGAGCGTCAGCCTCTTTCTATATCAGTTAACGTGCCAATTCCGTTGCTTGTTATCGTAAACATATTGTAACCTTCTTGTGGCATATGTCCGTATACGGAAGCAAAGGTAATATATTCTTGTCTGATAACTTTTAACTTCTTCAAAGTTTCGGTTGTTCCCTTTCCTGATAAAGTCAACCGATACCGCCCGGCGTTTCCATGAACAGGCCGGCAGTTAACAGTGTTGCCACGGCCAGCCTACTATCGCCAATAAATAGCAATTAAAAAATCCTTACTTTAGGAAAGTATTAGTGCCGACGTCGATTATGCAAAGAAAGAACAACGCTAGCTTATTTTTTATTTTCCTGACTGTCGTGATAGACACCGTAGGATTGGGAATTATTATCCCCGTACTTCCATCTCTGATCCGCGAACTCATCCAGGGAGATCTCAGTGAGGCGTCGCGCTATGGCGGTTGGCTGATGTTTTGCTACGCTTTTACGCAGTTCCTTTTTGCGTCGGTACTGGGAAATCTCAGCGACCGCTTCGGGAGGCGCCCGGTTTTGCTGTTCTCCCTCCTTGGATTTTGCATAAACTATATTCTCATGGGCCTCGCCCCCACTATCCTTTGGCTGTTTGTCGGCCGGCTGATAGCCGGCATAACGGGCGCCAGCCACACCGTTGCTGCTGCGT
The DNA here is from genome assembly GCF_008124885.1 of Sphingobacterium allocomposti. GTDB lineage: Bacteria > Bacteroidota > Bacteroidia > Sphingobacteriales > Sphingobacteriaceae > Sphingobacterium > Sphingobacterium allocomposti. The sequence goes on along the minus strand of NZ_VNHX01000015.1, from coordinate 33,127 downwards.
ATATCGCGGATATTAGCTCTCCGCAGAAGAAGGCTCAAAACTTTGGGCTGCTCGGGGCCGCCTTTGGACTCGGATTTATTATCGGCCCCGTGCTCGGCGGGCTTTTAGGGCAATACGGTCCCCGCATTCCGTTTTTCGCTGCCGGCGTATTAAGCTTTCTAAACTTCCTTTACGGATACTTTGTCGTACCAGAGTCGCTTAAAACCGAGAACCGCAGGCCATTTTCGTGGCGAAATGCAAATCCTATAGGAACGTTCCGCCACATGAAAAGATATCCGCGGATATATGCATTGATAACCTGTATCTTTCTGGTCAACCTATCGGCGCACGCCGTGCAGAGCACGTGGTCATATTATACAATGGAAAAGTTCGGTTGGGACGAAAAGATGGTGGGCATATCGCTCGGATTCATCGGTACCTTGTTAACTATCGTACAGGCAGGGCTTCTGCGCATTGTCATTCCGAAGCTAGGCCTACCGAAATCGGTCATCACCGGCTTGGTATTCTGCACTGTCGCATTACCCCTCATGGGAGCCGTAACCCAAACATGGATGTTGTTCGCCACCAGCATACTTTACGTCTGTAGCGGTATCGCCGGTCCGGCCATACAAAGTCTTGTTTCGAACCTGACGCCTAACGACGAACAGGGACAGATTCAGGGCGGGATCGCCTCGGTCATCAGCTTAACAGCTATCTTTGGTCCGGTCATGATGAGCAACCTATTTTCGTTCTTCACGAAGGAAGGAGCCGCATTATATTTTCCGGGCGCTCCATTCTTCATGGGCGGCCTATTGACCTCGGGCGCGCTCCTTATCGCCCTGCGCTATTTCGCCCGACATGCTCGGGCTACCCCTCCTTCGCGATAAGACAAACCGCATAGGCGACGACACCTTCCTGCCGGCCAATAAAGCCCATGGTCTCGTTGGTCGTCGCTTTTATTGATACGTCATCTGTATCCAACCCTGTTGCGCGCGCGATATTTTCTTTCATTGCCGCAATATAAGGTTTGATCTTAGGCGCTTCTAAACACAACATACTGTCGATATTACCTAACGTGTAACCTTTTGCAGCAATCAGCCGGACACACTCCTCCAATAATATGAGGCTATTTACGCCCTTCCACTTTTCGTCGGTATTGGGGAAGTGATGGCCGATGTCCTCGAGATTGGCAGCTCCTAAGATAGCGTCACAGATAGCATGGACCAACACGTCAGCGTCAGAATGTCCAAACGCTCCGGCGTGGTGTTCAAGTTGAACGCCGCCTACAATAAATGGATGTCCTTCTTTCATTTGGTGAACATCGAATCCGAAACCTACCTTTGTCTTTATCATAGGGCTAAACATAGATAAATTCACTTTTATATGCAAAATAATTGCATAGGGACTGTCGTTATTACGGACAGCCTGCTAACATGCCGTAAGATAGGTGTTCTCCCTGAATTGTATCGATGGCACGCAAACCTAGCGCAGCAGTCGGGGATATTTTATATCTTTAACGCCTGGAAGAGATAAAAGAGCGTTTGCCGGACAGGAACTAAAAAAATCGACATAAGGCAGGTTACTATTTGATTAAAAAGGTATTAATAGGTGAGTAAGGAAAAAAGCGATAGCAACGTTGATTTGGATATCATTCACGGCTTGGCGTCGGGAGACAATCTGGCTATAATGAAATTATATAAGCTGTATTTCCCGCCAATTGCGAAGATGGTTATAAACAATCAAGGAAGCAAAGAAGAGGCTCAGGATATCTTTCAGGAGACCGTAATGGTGCTCTACGACAGAGTGACCAACAGCAACTTCGAGCTTCAAAGCAAACTTCAAACTTTTTTGTATGCTGTTTCAAAGAGGCTATGGCTAAAACAGCTTACTCGGGGCGAGTCAAAATATCACAAGGATCAGATCGACAATCATGAGGATTATCTGGCTGCCGAAGAGGCTGTCGAAAACCATGAAATCGTCGAAGCGAACCTGTTGCACATGGAAGAAGCACTGGTTGGACTGGGAGAACCATGCAAAACGATCTTGTATGACTTTTATATAAAGAATAGATCCATGGCTGACATCTGTGAGAAATTTGGCTATACCAATACAGACAATGCGAAGACACAAAAATACAAGTGTCTTCAGCGGCTAAAAAAGTTATTTTTTAAGAAGTAAGTTATTCCAGACAGGCATGAGGAAATTAAACCAGCAGGAATTTATAGAATGGGCAGACGCGTATCTTCGGGGAGAACTCTCCGATGAGCAAAGGGTTTGGTTCGAGGGATACTGTAAGGAGCATCCGGACGAGGCTACGAAATTTGAGGAACACGCGGCGTTTCTGTCCACTTTTAAGGCGGCCGAAGCACGGCTAGACTTTAAAAAATCGTTATCCGAAACAGCGCACCATTATCATACAACTCACCGGACCGAACGCACCCGTGTTGTGAGCCTGTGGGATCGCCTAAAACTAAACGCGGCGGTCGCTGCGGCAATAGCTATCGTATCGGTATTCTCCACATTATGGCTTACAGGATACTACTCGAACCTGCGCAAAACCACTTCGGACTACTCCGCCCTGCGCCGCGATATGAACACGGTAAAAAGGAATGTTAATGCGCACAACGCTGCGATTAAGAGCATCAGCAGCCATAAGGATAATGTGGAAACCATGCATTATGGAGCTACCGGATTTATGATCACGAAGAACGGCTATGTAGTCACGAACTACCACGTGATTACCGGTGCCGATTCCGTTCACCTACAGAACCATAAAGGTCAGTCTTTTAAAGCCGACATCATTTTCACCAATCCGGAGAAAGATCTGGCGATACTACGTATTAATGATTCCACCTTCAGGTCGTTAAAAAATATTCCTTATACGTTTAAGAAGCAGGACTCCGATCTGGGAGAAGATATCTACACCATTGGATTCCCACGCGACGAAGCCGTATATGGACAAGGGTACCTGAGTTCCGCTACCGGATATGCAGGCGACACGTTGGCCTACCAGATCTCTATTCCGGTCAACCCGGGTAACAGCGGCGGCCCTGTTTTAGATAAAGACGGGAACGTCATCGGTATTATCAGCGGAAAACAAAAAGGCATCGACGGCGCCGCATTCGCCATAAAAACCAAGGCCTTGTTGGAGACTTTGAACAGCATACCGGCAGACTCCCTGCAAGGGAATATCGTGCTTAGCAATAAAAACTCCCTAAGCGCTTTGCCGCGTACTGACCAGATAAAGAAGCTGCAGGACTATATCTATATCGTTAAAGTATATTAACCAGCGTTCGATTCTTATTTCGGCTCAGGGCGCTTTGAACTGCTAGATGCTGCTGAAGAAGACAAAGCAACAGCGGGGGCTACGTCAAGAGCTTTCCGAAAGAAGAGGGTTTCAATGTGAACTTGATAAAGAAGCTAATCTAGTAGCCGCTAAGCTGCGTAGCCTTCCCTCGACTAACCCCAATAAGCCGGCAAAGGCTGGACTCGCTATTGAATTGCTGAGCACATAAAAAACTGTCAAAAGCACGGCAGTCTATATAAACAGTACGGGCGCAAAGAAATTGCGCCCGTACTGTTTATCATTAGAGAGAACATCGCCATACTATTTGTTTGGTTGCGGCGTGACCCGCAAATACGGCTTAATCTCTTTAAACCCTTTCGGAAACTTATCCGGAATATCTTCCGTCTTAATCGCAGGGACGACAATGACATCTTCTCCGTCTTTCCAATCGGCGGGCGTCGCCACCGAATATTGATCCGTCAGCTGCAGTGAATCGATGACACGCAAAATCTCATTGAAGTTACGTCCCGTAGACGCCGGATACGTCAACGTCAGCTTAACCTTCTTATCAGGACCGACCACAAATACGGAGCGCACAGTTGCCGTAGCCGAAGCGTTAGGGTGGATCATGTCGTAAAGTTCCGCTATCTTTCTGTCTTTGTCTGCTATAATCGGAAAGTCGACGGTGGTCTGCTGCGTCTCGTTAATATCATTGATCCAACCCAAATGATCTTCGACAGAATCAACGCTTAATGCGAGCACTTTAACGTTTCTTTTTTCAAACTCCGACTTTAGCTGTGCCGTGCGCCCCAGCTCGGTTGTACACACCGGTGTGTAATCCGAGGGATGAGAGTATAAAACAGCCCAGCTACCATCAATGTATTCGTAAAAATCAATCTTTCCAACAGAGGTCTCTGCCTGAAAGTTGGGTGCGGTATCTCCTAATCGTAAACTCATTTTTTTTTGCGTTTATTGTAAAACCATATAATCTACAAATTTAGTAGATTAAACAATTTATCCAAGAAATGGTTTCTTATTTTTACCTGATCATCAAAAACATTACACTATTTTTACTATAAGCGGGGCGTTACTGAGCTCCCATCACGGCATCGGTCAGTCTATCGATTATATGGGTATTCCTGTATCCAGTTAAATCCCCGTCTCCTTAGTTCGAAGTGCTCTGGTTGCTGCTTAACTAACCTGACTTTTTCCGTGCGGTCGCCAAACGCTTTCGTCAAAAGTATATCTCCATTTTCTAGTATTAAATAGTCAAGCGTATAGTTGTTCAGTGATATTTTACGTTGTTTAGCATCGATTGCCGGAGTGATTTTCTTTTTTCTATAATACACATCCCGGACCGTCGCATCTCCTTCATATTCGAAAACGATAAACGACCAGTCACCCGGAATAGCCGTCCGCCTGTTATCTCCACTTTCGACCTGGTATATCCCGTACAACGGCGACTTCCGGAGGTAATGTTTTATTAGTTTCTGTCTATTGAGAACTCCTGAAAACTGTGACAGAACGAATATACTTATTGCTGCAACTTTTACTGTCGTAAGCATTTTGTTTTTCCAAGGCTTGACAAATTCGGGTTTCCGAAGTACGTCTATGTGGGCGGACTTTCCGAGGACGAGAAAATCAAACAGAGGCTTGATATGGGGCAATAGCAAAAAGACAGACAATAAAAACAAAGCTGTCGAGATGATCTTGACCGGCACATCAAAAAAATAGTTAGCCGTCATGATGTTAATACTTACGACCATGGTTATCAACGCGCCGAGTACAACTGTTTTCCGGAATAAAAGAAAACCCGACAGTATTTCCACCATGCCGATAAAAATGTTGTATCCTTTGGAATAACCAAAGTATGTCCAAGCTAATCCCATGGGGGAAAACTCTCCCAGCGGTTGCATTAGCCGGTTCAGCCCCGGTGGCAGCATCTGCGCATGGATAAGCTTGATAGTGCCATAGTTTATCAACATAAAGGCAATATAATAACGGACAAAAGTTGTCAACCAATAATAAGCTGTATTATAATCTTTCTGCTTCCTGTCTGTGACAGTCCAAATTATAGTACCTGCGACGGCCCAGAGAAAGAGAATAAGCAAGGTTATCCACGCGTAAGAAGTGTCACTACTTCCATTTATAACAATTGAATGGTCGTAGCTATAGTTGAGTACATTCTCTGCAAACCAAGGTGTCACATGCTGTGTGAATTGCACCAACGGCTTGCTTATATAATTAAATAATGGAAAGGCCTCGTTATTATTAACGATAATAAAGGATAAAATGAAAATGAATGAAAAACGAAAGCCTATCTTCTGCAATGGATGCCACGGATTAATCATCATAGCCGTAAGATACTAAATGCGGACCAATTCTTCCATATATATATACGACAGGCCGCGACTTCGTATTGCAATAAATTACGGCTAGACGCCTTTACGGGGTGTTTCCGGTAAAAGGTGGCGGCAGTAACACACAACCTAAGCAGAGGATGGCGATGCCCCAGCAGATCTGACAATAGTTGGAGATAAACAAACAGAACGAGCTGCCACGCTATTTCAACCTTTTTTCGATTTCAGATAAATGATGGTAATCGTCAAAAGAGAAGCTGCCGAGTTTTTCGGAAACGTATTCGATCAGCAGCTTTGCTTTGCGCAGTAAGGTCCGCTGGGACTCCCCATCCACAGTCTGCAGCCCATCACGAAGTAGTAATAAGGCCAAAGGACGGATCTGTTGCTCTTCGAGTTCCTGTTCCACATACAGCAGAAGCTCTTCATCTGTACACAGGAGCATCCAACGTCTTTCTTTATGGAAGAACTTCATGTATGCTTCCTCCAGTGCCTGATGGTCAACAGGATCACCATCTAAGGATTTATCGATTAATAACCGTAAAAACTTGCCGATCTCTTCGATCCAATTTAAAATTGTGTCTTTTTCATATCTAATCCCCATGGTCTATCGTATTTGTCCTTTCCCAGTTACATACCACTTTTCGGTGACTAACTTTTCCAGTGCGAATGGCCCCCTGGCGTGAAGCTTCTGCGTGGAGATACCGATCTCCGCCCCCAGGCCGAACTCTCCGCCGTCGGTGAAGCGCGTGGAGGCGTTAGCATACACGGCTGCGGCGTCCACTACATCCATGAACAGGTCCACTTTCGTCTGATCTTCAGAAACAATACATTCCGAATGCTTAGACGAATACCGCGCTATATGCGCTAGCGCTTCGTCAAAGCTATCCACTACCCGTATAGAACACTGTAACGACAAAAATTCCCTGCCGAAATCCTCGTCGGCTGCCCGATGGAGATAAGGATAGTCCAACGACCGCAGCAGCTGATACGCCGTTTGATCCGCAAACACGTCTACGGCTGATTCCTGAAAATACGTTGCTACCTCTCGAAGAAAGCCCTCAGCAATGGCTGCATCTAATACGACGGTATCCAATGCATTACACACTGATGGTCGCGAGATCTTCGCGTTAGCTACTATTTTCGCGGCGGTCTTTAAATCCGCTGTTTTCTCTACATAGGTATGGCATACGCCGGCCCCGGTTTCAATAACGGGAACTTTAGCGTGCTCCCGGACAAAATCTATTAAGGTCTGAGATCCCCGGGGAATAATAATATCCACATATTTTGTTGCTGTCAACAATTCCGAGACAAATACGCGATCAGTAGGCAAAAGCTGTACGATATGCACGTCAGACCGTCTGTCGCACAGCACCTTTTGAATAAGCTGCACCAAAATGGTGTTGGAATACCAGGCGTCGGTGCCTCCTCGCAACAAACATACGTTCCCCGACCGTATACATAAGGCAGCAACATCCACGGTGACGTTAGGCCGGGACTCATAGATAACACCCACCACGCCGAGGGGCACAGTCTTCTTCTCGACAAGCAAGCCATTGGCCAACGTCGTACGGGACAGAAGGGCGCCCGTTGGGTCCGGCAGATCAGCCACCGCTTCTACACTTCTCGCTAATGCCTCAATCCGCTCTTCTGTCAGTAAGAGCCGGTCGAAACGAGGGTCTTCGGAAGGCATGCGCGCCAGATCTTTGCTATTTTCCGAAATGATCACCTGCTTGTTTTCCCGCAGCGAAGAGGCGATATCCAATAGGAGCTCTTTCTTTTCCACATCAGTTAACATACGGATACCTCTTGTCGCACCATATGCAGCCTGTAGCTCCGCTTCTATGTTTTCTTTCATCTTGTAATGCATTTTACAGCTATCCCGTTTATAACAGCACAATATCGTCGGCATGAGCGACGGCTGTGTTTTTCTTCTTATGAATCGCCGCTAGGTCAACGACATCTATTTTGGCTTTTGCTACGGCAAAAATCTCCCCCTGCTCGTCCGCAATCTGGAATACCTCGCCGGTTTCCATTGGCTGATTGATGTCAATTATCCCCACAGCCAACAGACTTTTTCTGTTTTGAATGGCTTTGACGGCTCCCTCGTCCACTTTTATCATGGCCTTAATAAGGCTACCGCTCGCCATCCATTTATTCCTTGAAGACACCTTTTTCGGCTGAGGCAGACAAACAGTTCCCGTTTCCCCACGCACAGCTTTCAGTATACCATCTTCCGTTTGCATGCTGAAAATAACCGTTCGGATTCCCATCTGATTTGCAAGACGGGCAAAATTCAGTTTTGAGGTCATTCCACCCAGGCCAACGGTCGACTTGTCCTTCCTAGCCAACCCCAGCGCCGCCTTATCAATAATCTGTATTTCGGGCACCACGTTTCCTTTGGCGTCCAGCACCCCCGGCACCGACGTACTAAACAGAAGTTGCTCGGCGCCAAAACCGACTGCAATCAGCGTTGCCAGTTCATCGTTGTCCGAGAACTTCAGCTCCTTGTTGCTAACAACATCGTTTTCATTGGCTACGGGAATAATATTGTTTTTCCACAGTTCCTGATAGGTATCCTTCAGCTGTAAAAACTGTGCCCTATTTGCAAAGTGTTGCCGCTCGCACAAGCTTTGCGCCAAAGCAATATTAAACGGTTTGAAATATGTGCTATACGTGCGTAACAGCAGCGGATTACCAATGGCCGCAGCAGCCTTCCGCTCTGATATAGATCCTTCATACTTGGTCAAAAAGCGCTTTCCCGCAGCCACGGCTCCCGACGAAACAAGTACTATATTATATCTCGGTTGCAGCTGTGCGGTCTGCCGTGCAATCTCCAGCACGATACGTTCGTCAACCTCCCCTTCTTTTGTCGTAATAGCAGCAGAACCAAACTTTATGACCAACACAGGTTTTTTCATTATTAATGATTTAATAATTTTAAAATGATTTTTTTAGATTAATGTAAATGTAATAAGCTTTTTTATAAAAATAAATCATCAGCTATAATTTTAGCCGCTGTTTGGTACGGTTTATGACCATTCTATCAAAAAAAGATACCTATGAAGTACATGCTAGTTATTTTCAGTTCGGTCGCATTTCTATCCTGCCAGCAGCAGCCATCGAAAAAAACGACAACAACTTCTGAAGTAGCGCCATCGTTAGTAGGAAGCGAAAAAGACGAGAAGGGCTGTTTGGTTGCGGCCGGCTACACTTGGTCAAAACTGAAAGAGGACTGTATCCGTCCATGGGAAGGCACAGTGACCATGAATGTAACCGACACGTCTACCAACTTCGAAACAGCAGCGTTCGTCTTAATCGACTCCACCAAGCAGCAGGCGGAACTTTTTCTGAAAGAAGAGCCTGAAAGCATATTACTTGACAGCGTGGCTCCACATCTTTATACAAACAACGACTACAAACTGTCGCAGGAAAACTATTGTTGGTCGTTAATCCACCGACAAAATACGCTATACGAAGAAAAAAAGTAAACAATTTCACTGATAAGCGAAACGGTCTGTATGTAAAGGCTGTGCTTTTCGCCTATCCGACGATGCACTGCTTTTATCTCTTTGCCTTAGAATCAGAGCGCCTCTAATAAACCTCTTTACCGAAGCGCTCCGTATACCGTTTTTCCATAGCGAACATCTCGTCCCGCAATTTTGCTGCTTCCAGAAAGTTCATTTCTTTCGCTGCTTTCTCCATTTGCTTTCGAACATTGTCTATGGCCTTTTTCAGATCCTTCTCGCCTAAATATTCCATAACGGGGTCGGCCGCAACAGGAGCCGTCGGATCCGGATCTACATAGGCTTTAACTTCGCCAGGCTTAAAGTCTGCCACAGATGTCTGCTCTAGAATTTCCTCTCTTGTCTTTCCTACGGTACGCGGAATAATACCGTGCTCTTCGTTGTAAGCAATCTGTTTCTCCCGGCGTCTGTTGGTCTCCTCTATCGTTATGCGCATGCTGTCCGTCATCTGGTCGGCATACATAATCACGCGCCCTCTGTCGTTCCGGGCGGCCCGGCCGATGGTCTGAATCAGTGACCTCTCTGAACGTAAAAATCCCTCCTTATCGGCATCAAGAATTGCGACAAGCGTTACTTCGGGAAGGTCAAGTCCTTCCCGTAACAGGTTGACTCCGACGAGCACGTCGAACTCGCCCAAACGCAACCCTCTTAGGATCTCCACACGCTCCAGCGTCTTGATCTCGGAATGGATATAGCGGACCTTTATATTCAGCCTGCTCATATATTTAGTTAATTCTTCGGCCATTCTTTTGGTCAGTGTTGTCGCGAGTATACGTCCTCCCTCTTTTATCGTTTTTTCCACCTCTTCGAGGAAGTCGTCTACCTGGTTGACAGCCGGATGTACTTCGATAACCGGATCGAGCAGCCCCGTCGGACGGATAACCTGTTCAACAACCACCCCTTCTGTCTGTTGCAGTTCATAATCGCCGGGGGTCGCTGAAACATAGATGGTCTGATTCGTAAGAGACTCAAATTCGGGAAAGTTTAAAGGCCGGTTATCCAGCGCCGCAGGGAGCCGGAAGCCGTGTTCCACGAGAGATACCTTCCGGGATCGGTCGCCACCATACATGGCCCTTAGCTGCGGAAGCGTTACGTGGCTCTCATCAATAACCAATAAGTAATCTTCGGGGAAGTAGTCCAGCAGGCAGAACGGTCTCATTCCCGGCTTCCTGCCGTCGAAAAACCGTGAATAGTTCTCGATACCCGAACAATACCCCAGTTCACGCATCATCTCCAGATCGTAGTTTACGCGTTCCTCCAATCGCTTAGCTTCGAGCATTTTTCCTTCTTCCTCGAGCTGCGCCTTCCGTTGGACAAGTTCGTCCTGTATGGCCCAAATAGATTGGGTGAACTTCTCTTTAGGGGTAACAAAAAGGTTCGCCGGGAATAGCGCTATGTCTTCCAATCTGGAGAGTGTCTTACCCGAGATCGGATCTATTTCGCTAATCTCATCGATCTCGTCGCCAAAAAATGATATCCTAAACGCATAGTCCAGATAGGCCGGATATACATCTACAATATCGCCCTTGACCCGAAATGTGCCCCGCTTGAAATCGCTTGTCGTCCGCGCATACAAAATTTCGACGAGCCGGTGCAAAAAAGCATTTCGGCTTATGGTCATCCCCACGCCGAAGCGGAATATCGATCGGGAAAAATCTTCCGGGTTTCCCATACCGTAAATACAGGAAACCGACGAAACGACGATAATGTCCCTACGCCCGGACATCAGCGACGAAGTCGTCGCGAGTCTCAGCTTCTCGATCTCCTCGTTAATCGCCAGGTCCTTCTCTATATAGGTATTCGACGAAGCGATGAAAGCCTCCGGCTGATAGTAATCGTAGTAAGAAACAAAATAGTTTACAGCGTTATCAGGAAAGAACTGTTTAAATTCCCCATACAGCTGCGCGGCCAGCGTTTTGTTGTGGCTTAAAATCAAGGTCGGCCGCTGCGTCTCCTGGATGACGTTTGCAATGGTGAACGTCTTTCCCGACCCGGTTACTCCGAGCAGCGTCTGGTACGGCTCCCCCTGATTTATTCCTGCCACGAGCTCCTTGATAGCTTGAGGTTGATCTCCGGTAGGTTTATATTCCGATGTTAAATTAAATTTCATATATACTAGTACTTCCTGCGTGAATCCATTCGTTGGAACATAAGAACCATCTTGCGTTATTTCCCATCAAAACACAGATCAGGGCAATTAAACTGTTTGCATCCCAAATGATTGTTTGAGCGGTGTCCGTTCCGTAGGTTACTTCCAACGACGTATAAAATTACTGAAAAAACGTCAATTCTTTATCGTCCTAACGTCATGAACGTGGTATAATATTGGATGGTATTTAGTAAATTAGTGGAAACTCAATAATATGGTAACGATTTTGACGAAAGAAAACAGTATAGCGAACCACTATCTCGTGGAACTTCGCGACGTACAGATACAGCAGGATCGTATGCGGTTTAGACGTAATCTGGAACGCTTGGGAGAGATCATTGCCTACGAGATAAGCAAGACGCTTGCTTATAAGCCTACCGCTGTAGAGACCCCTCTCGGAACAGCTACACACCACGTACTTGAAGATCAGCCCGTACTGGCTACCATCATCCGCGCCGGCCTTCCCTTCCACCAAGGGTTATTGAACGTATTCGACAGGGCTGACAGTGGGTTTATCGCCGCCTACCGACATACCAAAAAAAGCGGTGAAATGGAAATTCACAAAAAATATACGAATACGCCCGATTTGAACGACAAGGTTGTCATTGTCGCAGACCCTATGCTGGCAACGGGACGTAGCCTTGTTTTATGCTGTAAAGACCTGCTAGCGGAATATAATATTAAGGAACTCCACATCGCCGTCGTTATCGCTTCCGAAGAGGGTCTTCAACATGTGCGCGCCTTCCTGCCGGAAGCCAACCTGTGGATAGGCGATGTCGACAATGAAATGACCTCCAAGGCCTATATAGTACCTGGCCTCGGCGACGCCGGCGATCTGGCCTATGGCAACAAAGAAGATTAACTAATAACAGAAACTTAACAATAACTAAAAACATAATGCTTTCTTTATCAATAAATTTATATCAAATATTTCATCGTTATGGTTTGGCAAAAATACAACGGCGAGACTATCCGCTCGTCTATCAACGAAGCTGTTGAGGACATCATTAAAAGAGAGACTCATCTAGGCAACAAACTGAAAGTCTACATCGGTACAGATTCCCAGGTAAAACGGGGGGTTATCGAATTCGCAACGGTCATCGTCTTCCTCCGTGAGCACAAGGGCGGATTCATGTTTATCCACCGCGACCGAAAAAACCACAAGCAGAGCATCAAGGAACGGATGTTAACAGAAGTGCAAAAGTCTATCGACATCGCCTATCAATTATGTCCGCTTCTCGACCAGTATCACATCGATCTGGAAGTTCATGTGGACATCAACACAAACCCTAACTTCGAATCTAACGTGGCGCTGAAAGAAGCGATGGGTTATATCCTGGGCATGGGATTCCAGTTTAAAGCCAAGCCCGAGTCGTTTGCGAGCACCAATTGCGCAAACAAAATCGTACAATAAAGCGTAGCCCTTAGGCTCGCCTTCTCCAACGAAAGTGTATCTTTAAATGAAAATTTAAAGGTATGCATGACTTTTTCACCTCTCTTTACCAGCAATTTCTTTCTACTACCTTTGCCGAATGGGTGGCAACCGTTTCGGGATTTCTCTGTGTCTTCCTCGCCGCCAGACGGCATATACTTAACTGGCCGATAAGCATTATCAGTGTGAGCGTCTATGCATTTATCTTTCTCGACAGCAAACTATACGGCGACGCTCTTTTACAGCTGTATTTCGTTGCTACCGCCATTTATGGTTGGTACTATTGGAACAAAACAGACGAGACTTCCCAGCATAAGCCAGTAGTCAGCTTTCGGAGCGGACAACAGCTATTGGTGCTGATCGCTGTCGGTTTATTAACCCTGCTAATGGGAACAGCATTAGATAAGTTCACCGATTCGGACGTTCCGTACATTGACGGCTTTTGTACTGCAATGAGTTTTGTCGCACAGTTTTTAATGGCGCGAAGGGTATTACAAAGCTGGCTTCTCTGGGTAATAGTAGATATTTGCTATATTCCGCTCTATCTACATAAAGATCTGGTGTTAACCGCTATTCTTTACGTAGCTTTTACTATTATTGCATGGAATGGTTACCGCGATTGGCGGCACGCCTACTTAAATAAAACGAGATAACATTGATTAACCCCAAATTACAGAAGATAGCCGTAGTGGGCCCCGAATCGACAGGAAAATCGGCTGTGGCACAGTTCCTGGCCCAACAGCTGCACACTGTCTGCGTACCCGAATATGCCCGTTACTATTGCCAGCATCTGAACAATCAATACACCGTGGAGGACGAGGTGAACATGTTTTATGGGCAAATCGCACTGGAGGAAGCGTTATTTCCCTTAGCTAAAAATCACCTACTGATCTGTGACACGACAATTATGACGGTAAAAATTTGGTGCGACCACCTGTTTGGCGACACGCCGAAGCACGTGAAGGATGAAATTGCCACGCGGCATTACAATCACTATCTTCTCATGGATATCGACCTACCTTGGGAAGATGACCCCTTACGCGACTTTCCTGATCAACGCGAGCACTTTTTGGAGGTCTGGAAAAAAGAGCTTGGCGCGCTTGGAAGCCACTACACAGTCATTTCCGGACAGGGCGATGCCAGGTTTGAGAACGCATTCCACGCCATAAAAAAAATCCTCACCTAGTCTGTAGATGAGGATTGCTAATATCTGCTAAGTCTTAATAGCGGTAGGCTTCCGGTTTGTAGGGGCCATCAACCGTCACACCGATATAAGCGGCCTGCTCTTCGGTAAGCGTATCCAGCTCCACGCCAATATGTGCCAGATGCAAACGTGCCACTTTCTCGTCGAGATGCTTAGGCAGCGTATACACCTTTTTTTCATATTTGTCCGTATTCGTCCATAGTTCAATCTGCGCCAAGGTTTGGTTCGTGAACGAGTTCGACATGACAAACGAAGGGTGGCCCGTTGCACAGCCAAGGTTCACCAAACGTCCTTCAGCCAGTAAGATAATATCTTTGCCATCAATTGTGTATTTGTCTACTTGAGGTTTTATCTCCACTTTTGTGGCCCCGTAATTCTGGTTCAGCCACGCGACATCAATTTCGTTATCGAAGTGCCCAATGTTACATACTACGGTCTTATCCTTCATTAGTTTGAAGTGCTCCGGGCGGACGATATCTTTGTTTCCCGTCGTAGTTACGACGATATTGGCTTCCTTTACTGCGTCGATCATTTTCTTTACCTCGTACCCTTCCATGGCTGCCTGAAGCGCACAGATAGGATCGATCTCGGTCACAATAACCCGAACGCCTGCAGAACGTAACGATTCCGCTGATCCTTTACCAACATCGCCATATCCGGCAACGACAGCGACCTTTCCCGCTAACATTAAGTCTGTAGCTCGGCGGATTGCATCGACCAACGATTCCCGACATCCATACTTATTATCGAATTTGGACTTTGTAACCGAGTCATTCACGTTGATCGCCGGCAAATGCAGCGTTCCATTTTTCATTCTTTCGTACAGACGATGCACGCCTGTAGTCGTTTCTTCCGACAATCCCCTGATACCTTCTACTAATTCGGTGTACTGGTCGAATACCATATTCGTGAGGTCGCCACCATCATCTAGAATCATATTGAGCGGTTTACGCTCTTCTCCAAAAAATAGGGTTTGCTCAATACACCAGTTGAACTCCTCTTCTGTCATACCTTTCCACGCGTATACCGGAATGCCTGCCGCCGCGATAGCCGCTGCCGCATGGTCCTGAGTTGAAAATATGTTACACGAAGACCAAGAGACTTCTGCTCCTAGTTCAACTAGCGTTTCTATCAACACAGCCGTCTGAATAGTCATATGTAAGCAGCCCGCAATGCGCGCGCCTTTCAGCGGCTTGGTCGCTCCGAACTCTTTTCTCAGGCTCATCAGCCCCGGCATTTCCGCCTCCGCCAGCTCTATCTCTTTCCTTCCCCACTCCGCGAGCGAAATATCTTTTACCTTGTACGGTACGTACGTCGTTTCTATTGAAGACATAATTTCCTTTTTTTTGCATCACAAAAATAGCCTATATCCCCCTGATTTCAAAGTTATTTACTTCCTTATCGGGCAATTCTGACATTATCTTGAGGATAACACCTTGATTCGCGAGCAACAATCCATTACCTTTGTCTTCTAGGTAGATGAGAACAATAAACAAGAGGTTACCTATTTAATTTTTGATTGATTAAAAAAAATAAGACATGTATCCAGAATATTTAGTAGCGCCAATGCGTCAAGAACTGGTAGACGCAGGTTTCCAAGAGTTAAAATCAGCAGAAGAGGTTGATGCCGCCATTCCGTCGGAAGGCACCGTATTCGTCGTCGTCAATTCGGTCTGCGGTTGTGCTGCGGCAAACGCACGCCCTGCAGCTCGCTTCGCCGTTGAAAACGGAAAGAAACCCAGTAAACTTGTTACTGTCTTTGCCGGGATGGAAAAAGATGCAGTAGACAAAGCACGTGAGTATATGTTGCCCTACCCACCATCATCGCCGGCAATGGCTCTTTTTAAAGACGGCAAGCTTGTACATATGATTGAAAGGCACATGATAGAAGGTCGTCCAGCACAGATGATAGCCGACAACCTCATCGCGGCGTTCGACGAGTACTGCTAGTCATTTTCATTTTGATTTTTTGAATTAAAGCCTCTCCCATCCAGGAGAGGCTTTTTTATGGAACTTAACTTTAGATGAAAAAAATAAGCCAGCTGCAGCGGGCTTATTTTTTTTCATCTCGCCGTTTGTTACTGCGCGTTTAAAAACATCGATTTCTGACTGTAAAGCTCTCTAAAGAATGGGTCCTGCAGATCCTTTATAAAGCGGATCGCTTCTCCGGTAGATTTCATTTCAGGCCCCAATGTTTTGTCTACTTCAGGGAACTTCGAAAACGAAAAGACGGGTTCCTTAATCGCAAATCCCTCCAATTTCCGCTCGATCTTGAAATCCTTCAACTTATTCACGCCAAGCATAATCTTGGTTGCGATATTGATATATGGCACATCGTAAGCCTTGGCAATAAACGGAACCGTACGGGACGCGCGGGGGTTCGCTTCGATTACATACACATTCTCTCCCTTAACGGCGAACTGTATGTTTAACAGTCCTTTGACGTTAAGCGCCTTCGCCAACTTGATGGAGTACTCTTCCATTTTCTTTTGCACATTTTCGGAAAGGCTGAAAGGAGGTAATACTGCCGACGAATCGCCTGAGTGTATACCCGCAGGTTCAATATGTTCCATCATACCGATTATATGTACGTCCTCGCCATCGCATATAGAGTCAGACTCGGCCTCTTCGGCACGGTCCAGGAAGTGGTCAATAAGAATATGGTTGCCCGGCAGGTTCTTCAACAGATTTACGACGGCTTTTTCAAGATCTTCGTCATTAATCACGATACTCATACCTTGGCCGCCCAGTACATACGATGGACGGACAAGAACAGGGTACCCAACTTCATTCGCCACGCGTAGCGCTTCCTCCGCAGAAGTTGCTACACCATATTTTGGATAAGGGATATCCAGCTCTTTTAATAAATCTGAAAATCGTCCCCGGTCTTCAGCTAAATCCATATCCTGGAATGACGTACCAATAATCTTAACACCTAGGGCTTCCAAACGTTCAGCCATCTTTAACGCAGTCTGCCCACCTAGTTGTACTATCACACCCTCGGGCTTCTCCAGTTCGATGATTTCACGGACATGCTCCCAGAAAACCGGTTCGAAATAGAGTTTATCGGCCATGTTGAAGTCGGTCGATACCGTTTCCGGGTTACAGTTAATCATAATAGCCTCGTAACCAGATTCTTTAGCTGCTATCAAGCCATGAACGCACGAATAGTCAAATTCGATTCCTTGTCCAATACGGTTTGGTCCAGAGCCGAGAACCACTATTTTCCTACGGTCGGACACCACTGACTCGTTCTCGTCTTCGAATGTGGAGTAGTAATACGGCGTTTTTGCCGGAAACTCGGCAGCACAGGTATCAACCATTTTATATACGCGGTGAATACCAAGCTCTTTACGGCGTGCATATACCTCATCCTCGGATACATTACCTAGCAACCAAGCAATCTGGGCATCAGAGTATCCCTTCTGCTTCAAGGTGACAAAGAAGTCTCTTGGAATATTATTAAGCTGGTATCGACGTAATTCTGTTTCGTATTGAACGAGCTCCTGGATTTGTAGAAGAAACCATTTATCAATACGGGTCGCTTTACGGATAGATTCCAGTGGTACGCCAAGCTCGAAGGCATCTTTGATATGGAACACGCGATCGCCGCTAGGGTGCTCCAAGCTGTCCATGATTTCCTCCAGATTACGTAGCTGGCGTCCATCGGCGCCTAGGCCCCAACGGTTTGTCTCCAACGACTGACAGGCTTTTTGTAAGGCTTCAATAAACGTACGTCCGATAGCCATTACCTCTCCCACAGCTTTCATTTGTAAGCCCAGCTCTTTATTTGCGCCTTTGAATTTATCGAAATTAAAGCGCGGAATCTTGACGATAGCATAGTCTAACGTTGGCTCGAAATAGGCTGACGTTGTTTTTGTAATCTGGTTTTGAAGTTCATCCAGGTTGTAACCGATAGCTAGCTTTGCAGCTATTTTTGCGATAGGATAACCGGTGGCTTTAGACGCCAGTGCCGAAGAGCGCGAAACCCGCGGATTAATCTCGATAGCGATAATATCCTCGTTTTCCGGATTTACGGAGAACTGCACATTACATCCGCCGGCGAAGTTCCCGATAGAACGCATCATTCGGATCGCCTGGTTACGCATGTCCTGATAACACTTGTCGCTTAATGTCATCCCCGGCGCTACAGTAATGGAGTCGCCGGTATGGATTCCCATGGGGTCAAAGTTCTCGATCGTACAGATAATGATCACATTATCGTTCGAATCTCTCAACAACTCCAACTCGAACTCTTTCCATCCCAGTACAGCTTGTTCTACCAATACCTCATGTGTTGGGGAAGCGTGTAGCCCTCTGTTCAGTGCGGCGTCAAAATCTTCCTTCCGGTGGACAAAGCCTCCCCCGGTTCCAGCCAACGTATACGAAGGACGGATAACAAGCGGAAAACCGATTTCTTGAGCTGCTTCCTTTCCCTCTAGGAAGGAGTTAGCGATTTTTGAACGCGCAACGCCTACGCCGATATCAACCATGAGCTGACGAAATTCCTCGCGGTTTTCCGTTTTCTCAATGGCGGCAACGTCTACGCCGATCACTTTAACATTATATTTTTCCCAAAGCCCAAGATTCGATGCTTCAATGCATAGATTCAACGCCGTTTGTCCGCCCATTGTGGGAAGGACTGCATCAATCTGTTGTTCTTGTAAGATCTTTTCAATACTTTCACACGTTAAAGGCAGCAGATACACGTGGTCTGCAATAACCTTATCGGTCATAATCGTTGCGGGGTTCGAATTGATAATGGATACTTTGATCCCCTCTTCTTTTAAGGAAAGGGCTGCTTGAGATCCTGAATAATCAAATTCACAGGCTTGGCCAATAACAATAGGCCCCGAACCGATGATTAGAACTGAGTTGATGGAGGTGTTTCTAGGCATTATTTTTCTTCTTCAAAAAATTAACTATCAATATGTTGTGTGGATCAAAGCAACGAAAAATGCCTTTGTGGGGAGAGTATTCCGACTGCTTTGTCGGAGTGCAAAGTTACATTTTTTTTATGAAAACCTAAGTGTTTTTAAAAAAGTTTCACACATGGGTACATTTTTTTTAGCAGGGAAATCAAAAGACCGGTCGTGCCATCCCGACGCAGTCGGCAGGTATCCCCGAAAGTATCCCTGATGGTCCTCTGCCGGTACACCTTATACCCGCGCTCATTTAGCGTCGCAAACCGGCGCATGAGGCCGTCACGTCGCTAATACACGACAATCTCATCGGCAAATAAGTAGCCCTTCATAGGATTGGTGGCAACCACTTTCACGTATCTACCCATCTGCGGCTTTTCCATCTTTATTTCGAATGTTTTAAATTTCAGCGTTGGGTCGTTGGGACTTTCATGATTGATAACCGTGCCGACCTGGCGGTAATTCTTACCATTATCGGATAGATAAACGCGAAACTCCCCCGGAAAATAAACGCCTGGGCCAGGTAACTGCATAAACCGTACACCGACAGACTTGATTTCCTCGCGGCGTTCAAAATCAACGTAGACATCGAGGCCTCCGGTAAACCCTTGCCATTGTTGATCGTGATAACTTAATCCGCCGCGCGTACCGTTTGTCAATGTCAGCTCCTTCTGTGCTGCGTAACCATCCCACGGTATATTGTAATAGACCTTTTTCCCTATAGCTTTGTGAATATCCAGCTGCACGATCTCGACGGGGCTCACCCTGGTGGAATCAATAAACGATGCTGCTTTGATGGTAGTCGTCGTCGTTAACTCTACGGGGTTTGTAAATGGTGTTGAATGACGGGTTGGTTCTGTACCGTCAGTCGTGTAATAGATTAACGGCTCTAGCTGTTCTGATGTCAAGGATACAACGTTACTCATTTTCTCACTATTGAATGTCACGTGTGAAACCACTTGGAAGGAAGGGCGATAATAGTTAACATCCAATTCCTGCAGGATTCTATAATGCTTCTGCAAACGCCTCTTAAAGTCTGTCCAACTCCGGTTCTCCTGGTTCGTCCAGTTGACTTCCGCAAGCGCTAAAGCCCGTGGAAATGCCATATACTCCACATGCTGGTAGTTAGGCATATACTCGGTCCACAGGTTAGCCTGAGCCCCCAGAACATGCTTAACTTTGTCTTTGTCGATTGAGGGCGGAACCGGATTGTACGCATAAACCTTATCCAAAGGCAGATATCCTCCAATGGCTTCAGGCTCCGTCCGGGGATCCGCCTGGTAGCTGTCAAAATACAGGTATTCACCTGGCGTCATGATAACATCATGCCCCATATTAGCAGCTTTTATGCCCCCATCTTCGCCCCTCCAGCTCATCACGGTTGCTCCCTTTGTTAATCCTCCCTCCAATATTTCGTCCCATCCGACCAGCTTCCGCCCTTTCGATTGAAGGTATGCATCCATCTGCTGAATGGCGTAACTTTGAAGTTCATGTTCATCTTTCAAACCTTTTGCTTCTTTCAACGCCTGGCATTTTGAACAATTTTTCCAATGCTTCTTATCGGCTTCGTCGCCACCTATATGAATATACTCCGAAGGAAAAATTGCCAGCACCTCATCCAGCACATTCTTCAAAAAGGCAAATGTTTCTTCATTGCCGATACAAAATTCGCCCTGTGTATAAGGAACACCGGTACAGGAAAGCTCGGGATAAACCGCCAAAACCTCTTCAGAATGCCCAGGCATTTCGATTTCAGGAATCACCGTTATTCCCTTCGCGGCTGCGTAGGCCACCAGTTCCTTGGCCTGTTCCTGCGTGTAGAACCCTCCGCTGGCATTTGGCGTCCCTTGCTCTACATACTGCCGCCCGTTGTTCCACCAGTCCTTCCAGCCCGTATGCGTGCGCCATGCTGCCTTTCTTGTTAACTCGGGATAACGCTTAATCTCCAACCGCCAGCCGGCGCCGTCTGTTAGATGCCAATGGAAATAATTGAACTTATACAGCGCCATTAGATCGATATATTTCTTTAAAAAGGAAAGAGGCATATAATGTCGAGACACATCCAAATGAAGTCCTCTATATCTAAAACGCGGGGAATCTTCTATAGTCAGTTGCGGAAGGAATCTCGGATCGGCCTGCAACATCCCTAACTGCACCAACGTATATATACCCGACAGCATGCCCTGGGGCTCGGCCGCCTTGATGAGCACCCCCGACTCGTCAATGAGTAACTTATATCCCCGCTGTTCAATTTTATCAGCGGGTTCTGCCGGAAATAGGCGAATGCCGTGCCTATGCTTCTTACCTACCTTTTTTATCACTTCCATGGAGATATCCGGAAATTGTGGATACTCCGTTAGCAGGGCGGCCACTTCAGCGAAAGTTTCCGTGGCATACAGAGGCATGTCGCTGGATAACTCAACCGTACCCTCGCCATATACGACTTTATTCGGACGTGGTATAAGGTTTATTTCGAGTTCCTGAGCCATACCGCTTAGGAAGGAAAATGCACAAACTGCTAGAACGATTAAAAGCCGCATAGTTAGTTTCCGTTTAGTTTGATTTACAAATATCATAATAATTTCCTTACGCCTTTCATATGTATTTAATTTGTTTCGCAACGCCAACTTGAATGTCTATAAACCTCGAGGGGTATTGCACGGCTCAACACGCGCGTCCTGGCGTACATCGGTCGGCCGAGCTTTAACAGCTGCCCGGAATAGAATATGATATTCTAACTACAATCGACATGTCGCTTTTTTAGTGGAATAATGTTTAACTTTGCAATATGATTGAACTTCCTGTAATCCCTGTCTCTGAGACGCAACGCAAACCCGATTGGTTACGCGTTAAGTTGCCGGTCGGTAAAGAGTATCGCCATGTGAGAAATCTGGTGGATGAGCATAAGCTTCATACCATTTGCGAGAGCGGCAATTGTCCAAACATGGGCGAGTGCTGGGGTGCTGGCACAGCTACTTTTATGATTTTGGGGAACATCTGTACACGTTCCTGTTCATTTTGCGCCGTTGCCACAGGGCGTCCACTGGCAGTAGATCTCGATGAACCCAACAGAGTCGCTAACTCGGTGAAACTGATGCAGGTAAAGCACTGCGTAATTACGTCGGTAGACCGTGACGATCTGAAAGACGGGGGATCGACCATCTGGGCGGAAACCATCAACGCGATCCGCCGGGAGAGCCCGGACACCACGTTGGAGACATTGATTCCGGATTTCAAAGGACAATGGGAAAATCTGGAACGGGTGCTGGCCGTCAGACCGGAAGTGGTTTCACATAATCTGGAGACAGTACGCCGGCTAACACGCGAGGTCCGTATCCAAGCTAAATACGATCGTTCTCTGGAATGCTTACGCCGTATCTCCGAAGCGGGGCTACGTACAAAGTCAGGAATTATGTTAGGCTTGGGCGAGACGGAAGATGATGTTATTGAAGCAATGCAAGACCTGTATAACGTCGGTGTCCATATCCTCACCCTTGGACAGTACCTGCAACCTACAAAAGCTCATCATCCCGTGATAGAATGGATAACGCCTGCTCAGTTTGAAAAGTATAAGAACATTGGTTTAGAAATGGGATTCAAATACGTTGAATCTGGCCCCCTTGTTCGTTCTTCCTATCACGCAGAAAAACACCTTTTTGACATGTAACGCCAATACTGCAACATAAAAAAGGCCTGACATCACTTTTTGTCAGGCCTTTTTTTAAGGCGGATAGGCCCCTACCGGCAAGTGTCGCTACCAATGGGCACTGGGGCAGTAGCACGCCGCTTGCGCGATCCCAGAACCTTACCTCGAAAATACGGTTTCTCCTCCGATCACAGTACGCCAGGTCTTAATGTCGCGGAGCTCTTCGGCCGGAGCCGTCATGATATCTTTTTCCATGATCACGAAGTCAGCATCTTTCCCCCGTTCGATGCTTCCTCTTTTCTTTTCCTGAAAACAGGAAAACGCCGCCCAAATTGTCATTCCCCGTAACGCGTCCTCGCGGCTGATAGCATTCTCGATCTGAAAACCACCTTTAGGAAAACCTGTCTTATCGACACGGGCAACTGCTGCGTGGAAACCGTATAACGGATTAAAATGTTCAACAGGAAAATCGCTGCCTAACGCTAATTTGCCATATTGTTTTAACAGCTCCTTATAAGCGTAAGCACCTTTTACCCGCTGCGGCCCCAGCCGATCCTCAACCCAGTACATGTCGGACGTGGCATGCGTAGGCTGTACGGAAGGAAGGATATGAAACCGGGAGAATTTAGCAAAATCCGTAGGAGATACTACTTGTGCGTGTTCAATCCGCCAGCGGCGATTTTTACCATCTTTAAGGTGCCTGCCATAGGCATCTAATATGAGCCTGTTAGCAGAGTCTCCGATAGCATGGGTATTCACCTGAAAATCCGTAAGTGCAAGTCGCTCGATGACACGGTCAAATTCTTCGGGGCTATGAAGGAGGAATCCGCGCGTTGCTGCATCATGGTAATGATCCAGCAGACATGCGCCACGCGATCCCAGTGCCCCGTCGGCCATAAGCTTAACCGAGCGTATGGTCAGACGATCGGATTCGTAAAAGCCATCCCGGATATACTTGTCAATACTGCCGGGGTTGCCCGCAATCATGGCATAGTCCCTTATCTTTAACGAGTCCTGCTGGTAAAACTTCTTTAAGTATTCCAGCTGTTCCAACGTAAGGCCTGCATCGACAATCGACGTAAGGCCTACAGAGAGGAGCGAGTCCTGGGCGCGCCGGAGGCTGAGTAACAACGAGCGCTCTTCTGCCGCTGGAATATATTGGGAAACCAACTGCATCGCATTATCTAAAAGAATACCTGTCGGCACACCCAGCGTATCGCTGACAATCAATCCCCCCTCAACCGTCTGGGCGCTGCTTATCCGGGCTGCTTCCAGCGCTTTGCTATTTACCCATGCTGCGTGATAGTCTACGCGGGAAAGAAAGACCGGCGTCTCGGGGAAATACTTATCTAAGCTATCTTTTGAAGGAAACGACTTCCCGTCCCACAAGTTTTGGTCCCAACCACCACCTACCAGCCATTTTTTATCGGGATAAGCCTTTTGATATGCCTTAAGCCGCTCCACGACTTCCGCTATCGACTGAGCTCCGCCGAGGTCCACCTGCTCCAGTAACTCAGCCAGCATAAAGAAGTGTGCATGCGCGTCATATAGGCCCGGATAGATAGCCCTTCCCTGAGCATCAATGTGTTCCTTTGCCGTATATTTCTGCATAATCTCCTCCGAAGATCCAATATCAATAAAGATCCCGTTTTTGATAGCGAAGGCCTGTGCCCGCGAGAAGGACGAGTCGACGGTATATATATTTGCGTTATAGACAATAAGATCGACCTCCTTATTGGTTGTGCAGCACAAAAACAAGGTTACCGAAATTGCCAGCACCAGCGTGCGTATATAGTTTTTCATAGTTTGGTATATTTTATAAAAATGGTTTCTGCGAACGACTATCGACTTTATATGTCCTTGACACACCTAAATCCTACATTGTTTGTAGGGCTGTTCTCCTCCCCCTTTCCTCTGCTCCCCGCTTTATAACGCTCACAATATTCATCATTGCATAAAAAGGATCCGCCCCGCTGCACACGCTTGATGGCACCTGGCTCCTGCGGGTCGTAGGAATCGGCAGGCCCCTTGGGATTGCTCTTCGCACTGCGGGCATAATAGTCAGGGCGGTACAGATCAGCACACCATTCCCAAACATTTCCCTCCATATCGTATAATCCCCATGCATTGGGCGGGAACGACTTTACCGGCGCTGTTGTTTCAAAACCGTCTTCCTTTGTGTTATCTATCGGAAACTCCCCCTGATAAATATTAGCAAGCCAACGTCCGTTTTCCTTCTTTTCTGTCCCCCAGTAATATGTTTCTGTCGTATGTTTTCCGGCTTTTGCGGCATACTCCCATTCTGCTTCAGTCGGAAGACGTTTCCCCGCCCATTCGGCATACGCAGCGGCATCCTGATAGGCAAGCTGCGTTACCGGATGATGTTCCTTCCCGCGGATGGAGCTGTCCGGCCCCTCTGGGTGTCTCCAGTTAGCTCCCGGAACATATGTCCACCATTGCAAATGATTTTGTAATCCATGCACACCTTTAGGAGGTGTAAACACGGCGGATCCTGGAACCAGCATCGCCGGATCGACCCCGGGAAAGTCTTCTGGCCTTAGGGGGCGCTCCGCAACCGTTACATAACCCGTTGCTTTGACAAATGCTTCAAACTGCTCATTGGTCACTTCATGCTCGTCCATGTAAAAAGAAGCAACCTCCACCTCGTGTATAGGTTGCGCATCGTCAAAGCTTTCGGACCCCATCATAAACTTCCCTCCCTCTATCAACACCATACGAACACTATCCTTGCCCCTGATGTGGCGGACCGTATCGCGGTGGCCGATAAAACGCGAAGGAACGTTTCCATGACACATGGCGACAGTATCTTCAGCGGTCCGCTCCTGAACTTGCCGTCGCCCCTGCTGGCAGGCAATCAAAAACAAAGATGTTCCCAGCAGAATTTTTAAAGAAAACATAACCGAATATACCGTTCTTTAACGTAAAAAAGAAGGCCCGGCTAAAAAACCGGGCCTTTAGGTACATTTTAAACGTTATCAGTCGACTTTTAGCTGATTCTTTTGATCTTTGGAGATTTTTGGACGGATCCCCGTATTCCCACCACCGTTCAGTGTCAGATCATGCGGCTTGTTACTTCTCCAAGCCCCGCGGGTGAAATCCGGAATGGTTACGGTCCTACTGTTCTTTGCCACAGATTCACAGCTTAACGGGACAATGACACTCCACGAGGCACCGTCGTATACATCCTGATCCAACGGTAATCCATTGCGAAGACAGTCTATCAAGCGCCAGTCCATCATAAAATCCATTCCGCCGTGTCCGCCGACCGCCTTTGCCTTTTCACCAATAAACCTGATCAATTCAGGCGTATATTTCTCGTAGAGCTCTTTCAGCTGCTCTTCCTTCACGAAGCTATGTCCAAAAGCAATACCCTCCTTCGGGTATTTCTGGGCAAAGCCCTTTGTTCCGCTGAGCAGATGGATACGCGAATAAGGACGGGGAGAAGTTACATCATGTTGTACCATCATGGTCTTGCCCTTTTCAGTTTTTATCAAAGTAGTATCCATGTTGCCACGATATTTCTTACCGACGAACTGCTGATAGAACGAATCTTCTGCGGCCAGTTCCCGTGCGCGGTCAGCCATCATAAAATCGTTAGACTGCATCGCAACCAAATGAGTCATCCGATCTCCGCGGTTGATATTAAGACATTGTGCTATGGGCCCTATACCGTGCGTTGGATAGAGGTTTCCATTCATTTTGATATTTTCGCGCAGACGCCACATGTTATCATAACCGTTCTTATTAAAATTCAGCTCCAACAGGTCGTGAATGTAGGCGCCTTCGGCATGCACAAGCTCCCCAAACATCCCTTGGCGTACCATATTTAAAGTCAACATTTCGAAGAAGTCGTAGCAACAGTTTTCCAGCATCATACAGTGCTTTTTCGTTTCCTCCGACGTTTTTACAACATCCCAACATTCTTTAACGGTCAAACCTATCGGCACTTCACAGGCTGCATGAGCGCCCGCCTTCATCGCAGCAATGCTCATGGGAGCATGATACGACCAAGGCGTACAGATATATACAAGATCCAGCTCCATTTCTTTCAAAAGGGCTTGCCAACCGTCTTCGCCCGAATAGGACTTCGCTTCGGGAAGTCCTTTATTGGTAAGTATCTTTTGCGCTTTGGCCACCCTCTCCGGATGCTTGTCGCATAAAGCTACTATCTCCGCTCCATCAATATACGACAGGCGGTCGACCGCGCCAGGCCCACGCATACCGAGACCTATTACGGCAACTCTGACCTTGTCTATTTTTGGAGCCGCGTAGCCGCTCATATTAAACCTCGGTGCCGCTCCGAACGCATCCTGATTGATAGATGGCAGGGAAATCGCCACCCCAGAGAGTAACGAGGCCTTCTTTAAAAAATCTCTTCTATTTGAATCCATAATCCGATAATTTTCTTTTACATTAAAGGGGACATAAAGCCCCCTCTAAAATCACCTATTTTAAAACAAACTAAACAGTCGCCTCTTAAACCTATTTATACGCTGGAAGGGATATAAATGGTTGTCAACAAAGGTCTTGCTTCCTTCGTCTATACAAGTATAATAGTATTCATAGGTAAAAAAAAGCCTAAATGTAAAGCAAACGTTTGCTTAATTTTCGTTGTCCACATCTTAACCATGCGCCGACCGCCATCTGCATTGGGCCTATAGATATAGATATGGGCGGTAACGCCGCTTCTACATCCCGCCAGAGAAACGTGCGAATCTAAAAATCAATTTGCCCGATTAGCTCCTTGAGCTGAACTTCCGATAGCTTAGCCTGGAGCCGCGCACTGTTATTACGGGATATGGCATTGATAAAGTTTTCCTGCGCATCGCGAAACTCTACCGAGCTGATAGAGCCTATGGTGTATTTCGCCAGCGTAATCTCCAGGTTCTGCCGGGCAATATCTTCGTTCCTTTCCTCCAGCTTCGACAGCTCCATATTGGTTAGGTAGGTCTCATAAGCCGTTTTTATGGCTGTCTCCACGAGCAGCCGCTGCTGCTCGATCTGCAAAGACGCGTTGTCGATCTGAATCTTAGCGATGCGCTCGTTGCGACGTTGGTTGAAGCCATCGAATATATTTAGTGAGGCCGTGACTCCATAGGTCAACCCTCTGGCGTTCGAATGAGCCACAAACCCAAGGCTTGATTCTGACCGGGAGAAATTATATCCCCCGCTGACGCGAACCGTCGGATATCGCGATGCTCTGACATTTTTTAGATCCAGTTCCGCCAACCGCTTATTCAGTGCTATCAGCTGCAGATCGGGGTTAAACCGGCTTGCACGGTCCAACAGGTCGGCGTATATCAACCCATCATCAATATGAACATCGTCCTCAACATAAAAGTCTATGTCCAGGTTGCGCGCCAGCAGGCTGTTTAATTCGGTTTTCAGATTCCTTACGGTTTCGGCCTGCCGAAGTCTGCCGGAAATATCTTCGTTCAGATTGACCTGAACGTTTAAGACCTCCAAACGCGCGGCCTTGCCTATAGAAAATCTGTTTTCGGCCGTTCTTAACCGCTCTCGCGAAATAGCTATATTAGAATCCAGCGCCGAGAGAAGGTTCTGTTGTTCCACAATGGTATAGTATAGTGTGATAACGTCGCCGATGGTGGTCAGCACCATACGCTTCAACTGCAGACCGCCTTGCTTCTCCAGTTCCTGCAATCTTTCATATCGGGCAAACATTCCCATCCCATCAAAGACCGTCCAGCCTATGCTAACACCATAGTTAAGACTATTATTCTTCGCATTGTCCAATGACCTTTGTTCACCATTGTTCTGTACCTGGTGTGAATTCTGTACGCTATTGTTCTGGTTGAGGTTGGCCGTCACCGAAGGCAGCATACCGGCATTTCCGTAGGTGCTGTTTTCTTTCGCTACCAGCAGGTCGTTTTTAGAAAGACGGATGCTATAGTTGTTTTCCAATGCGATTTCAACAGCTTCCTTTACAGTTAACAACTCCTGACTTTGGGCGCCGAAGGGAAGAAAAACAACGATAAACAAAAAAGTGATTGCTCTTTTCATACTTATTCATCTATTTTATCAAACTCCGGCCTTCTCTTCCGTGACCGTGACATCATCAAATAAAAAGAGGGGATGACATACAGCGTCAATATCAGGGAAAACATCGTTCCTCCGACGATGACTACCCCCATGCCGATACGGCTTGTCGACGCAGCCCCCAAGGATAGGGCAATAGGTAGCGCACCAAGTGCAATAGCTAATGAGGTCATCAAAATAGGGCGCAGCCTTGCTTCGGAAGCCTTCACCACCGCGTGATACTTTTCGTAACCCTCGTCACGAAGCTGATTAGCAAATTCTACGATGAGAATACCATTTTTAGTCACCAGCCCGATAAGCATGATCGTACCTATCTGACTGAAGATATTCCAGCTCTGTCCAAACAGCCAAAGGGAAAACAGCGCTCCTCCGACCGCCATCGGTACCGTTAACAGGATAATGACAGGATCTACGAAGCTCTCGAACTGGGCAGCAAGAATCAGAAAAATAAGTAGCACGGCTAAGCCAAATGCGAACATTGTATTGGAGCCACTTTCCACAAAATCTCTCGCCTCCCCACCCAGGTCTGTGGTAAAGCTAGCGTCGAGGACCTTTGCTGCTACAGCATCCATCGCCTCAATGCCATCGCCCATACTTTTGCCCGGCGCTAATCCCGCGGAGACTGTTGCCGACATATACCGGTTGTTGTGATACAGCTGTGGTGGACTGCTTCGCTCCTCCATTTCAACGATATTGTCGAGCTGAATTAACTGCCCGTCTTTGTTTTTTACAAAGACAGAGGCCAAATCCATCGGCGTTGCCCTATCTTTACGGTCAAACTGTCCCATTACCTGATACTGCTTGCCGTTCATCATAAAATATCCAAAACGCTGTCCCGACAAAGACATCTGCAACGTCTGGGCAACATCAAGTACCGAAACGCCCAGCGATTGCGCCTTCGCTCTGTCGATCGTGACGTACACTTCCGGCTTGTTAAACTTCAGGTTGACATCAACCATAGAGAATGTGCGGTCTTTCGCCAGCTCGTCCATGAATTCCGGAATCTTTTCCTCCAATTTTTGAAAATTCGGCGCCTGAATAATGTACTGTATCGGGAGGCCTCCCCTTCGATTGACCGATATAGTTGGTTGTTGGGAAACGGCAACCCGCGCCTCGGAATACTGCCGCATCAACCGCGAAAGCTTGTCGGCGATTTCTCCCTGGCTACGTTCTCTTTCATTTGGCTGAACGAGCCCCAACCGCACAATTCCACTATTCGAAGACGCTGAGCCAAATCCCGGAGACGTAATCACTAAACTGACCTTCTTCTCCGGAATGGAGTCGTTAATCAACATCGTCAGTTCGGTCATAAACCGGTCCATATAGTCGTAAGAGACGCCTTCCGGCGCGGTGGCCCTCAAACTTACGTAACTACGGTCATCGTAAGGTGCCGTCTCTTTAGGCAAAATCTGATAGAAAAAATAGATCAAAAGAAAACATCCGCCGATAACGGCAAAACTCAGCCACTTCATCTTTAAAAAACCACGCAGCGAACTTTCGTACTCCTTGTTCATGAGCTCGAAATAACGTTCCGTCTTTTCGTAAAATTTCGACTTCTTCTGCTCACCGCCCTTCATCAGATATGCGTTAAGCATCGGCGTCAACGACAGCGAAACAAATGCCGAAATTAAAACCGCCGCGCCGATAACCACACCGAACTCCCGAAATAGCCGCCCGACAAATCCCTCTAGGAAGATCACCGGCAAGAATACCGCGGCTAGCGTTACGGAAATTGAGATTACAGCAAAGAAGATCTCATTCGACCCTTTAATAGCTGCCTCTATGGGGGACATTCCTTCTTCGACTTTCTTGAATATATTTTCCGTGACCACGATACCGTCATCAACGACCAGCCCCGTTGCCAAGACAATTGCCAACAGTGTCAGAACATTGATCGAAAAGCCACATAAATACATGATAAAAAAAGTGGCTATTAAAGAGACAGGAATATCGATCAAAGGTCGGAAAGCAATAGCCCAGTTTCTAAAAAAAACATAGATAATAATAACGACGAGGACGATAGCGATTAAGAGCGTTTCGACAACTTCGAGAACAGCCTTTTTTACGAACGCGGTGTTATCTATAGCGATGTTCAATTCAAATCCGGGAGGCAGGTCATGCTGCAGTTTATCGTATTCCTGATAAAACTGCTTCGCAATATCCAGATAGTTTGTGCCTGGCTGCGGGATAACAGCCAACGCCACCATAGGATAACCAGAGTCCGACATTTTGGTCTCGAAGTTTTCGGCTTCCAGGGCAGCTGTTCCTACATCCCCCATCCGGATGATACGATTGTTATCTGCTTTGATAATGATGTTGTTAAATTCTTCTTCGGTCTGCAGGTTTCCCAACGTCTTTACAGCTAACTCCGTATTGGCACCGGTCAATTTTCCTGAAGGCAGTTCGACATTCTGATTGTTTAGTGCCGTACGGACGTCAAGGACAGTTAATCCATAAGAAGCAAGTCGGGCGGGATCAATCCACAACCGCATAGCGTAGCGCTTCTGTCCCCATATCTGTACGGAACTCACCCCCGGTATGGTCTGCAGCCGTTGTGCAATAACATTTTCGGCGTAATCGGACAGCTCCAGCACGTTCTTTGTCGAGCTCTGAACAGTCATCGTAATAATTGGTTCCGAGTCGGCATCTGCTTTCGACACAACAGGCGCGGCATCAATATCCTGGGGCAAGTTTCTCAACGCCTGAGATACTTTGTCGCGAACGTCGTTAGCAGCTTCTTCCAGGTTCTTCCCTAAATTGAACTCGATGGTTATGTTACTCGTTCCCTGGTTACTGGACGACGATATATTCCGGATACCATCAATCGAATTAATGGATTTTTCAAGAGGTTCCGTGATCTGCGACTCAATGATATCAGCATTCGCTCCCGCATAACTCGTGCGCACTGAAATCTGAGCCGGATCTATTGACGGAAACTCCCTGATACCTAAAAATGTGTATCCAATAATCCCGAACAGAATTAACAGCAGGTTCATAACAATCGCCAACACCGGGCGCTTGATACTTAACGTAGATAAACTCATAGCTGATTCTTTTCTATCGCAATGTCACTTTTACCGGGCTACCGTCGCGCAATGACATCATACCTGATGTTAAGACAGTGTCTCCCTCTTGGATACCTTTCTGGATAAGAACCTCCGCATCTGTACGTCCCCCGGTTTCGACCAGCATCTCTTTAGCCACGCCGTTTCGTTGAACAAATACCTTTTTGCCGTTCTGAATAGGTATTAAGGCTTCCGCAGGAACGAGAAGTCCGTTTTCCACAGTCTCTAGTGGGAAAATAATGTTTGCAAAAGTTCCCGGAATAAGCTGACTATCAGCGTTATCAGCCAGCGCTCGTACCCGCAGTGTTCTTGTTGTAGCTTCAATCATTGGCTCAATGGCATAAACCTTTGCCACAAACTCTTCCATTAATCCCTGGACGGTAAACTTAATAGCACTACCGATCTGTACCCTGTTTGCATATTTTTCAGGAATAGAAAACTGGACTTTAACCTTACTCCTATTAACAAGCTGCGCAATGTCGTCGGCCGGTGTTACGTAGCTTCCTTTAGAAACGTTCCGAAGCCCCACGATTCCCGAGAACGGAGCTGTAATAACCGTTTTTGCCAGTTGCGCCTCTATGACCTGGATTTGCGACTGGGCGGTTCGGTAGTCCGCACTGGCTATGTCATATTCTTCCTGACTGATGGCCTCTTTTTCTAATAGAAGCCGCGCGCGTCGTTCATTTTCTGCCGCAAGGTTACTTCTGGTCTTCGCTTGTGCCAATTGAGCCTTCCATTCAGCATCATTAATACGAACAAGCACCTGTCCCGCGTTTACCTTTCCCCCTTCCGAGAAGTTAATGGATTCCACAACTCCCGATATTTCCGAACGAAGAAGGACATTCTCGTTTGCCTCTATTGCGCCCGACAAGGACAAAAAGTCTGAAAAGGGCTTACCGCGTACAACGATGCCGTATACCTTGGCTTCGGCACGTCCAGGCCCCACACTATTTTCCTTAGATTTTTCTTTGTTAACAACTATCCGATACCCTACGAGGAGTCCGATCAGCAGCAGGAAACAAGCTAGAATTATCGCTACCTTCCTATTCATAAATACTTAAAACTAAACATACGAACGAGTTATCCGCTGCCAAGATAGCGCTATTTAGCGAAATCAACTTGTAAAAATGTTAATATAAAAGTAGGGCGACGATCGTCAGAAAGTGATCCTGAAAATGGCAACAGATGATAGGCTAAACGGTGAAATTGAATAGCTAGTATTGGGATCGGAGATATCGGCCCAGTGGCGGGTGCCGTGTCTATTATCTCTTTATTATCAGTGGTATAGGGGCAGCCGGTATCACGTAGCGGGATTGGAAATATCAGACAGGGGTCCCACATCTGATGTCTCCCATCTGATGTCCCACATCTCACATCTCTTAACATAAAAAAAGCCCCTTGCAGTTTCCTGAAGGGGCTTTCCTGTAAAATTAGGCACCGACCTACTCTCCCACCTGTTACGGCAATACCATCGGCTCTGGC
>NZ_VNHX01000014.1:90825-115190 GCF_008124885.1 Sphingobacterium allocomposti | reverse complement strand
TATATATTATTGTAATCGGAAAGTGGCCCAATGACTAGCGAAATAATTGGCCCAATATCACCGAAATCACTGGCCCAGTATCACCGAAATAGACATCCGAGCTCCTATTTCATCAATACCGCGTCCACAATCTGGATCTCTGCATTTCCTTTCAAAGGTTCAGGATTGAACTTCATTTTACCCTTTATCTTAATCGGTTCTTCAGTAAACTTCACGGATCCGTTCTTCATGAAAATTTCTACCATAGGGGGTATTCCGTTTGTTCCGCAGAACATACATTGCATAACAGGGAGGACAGACAGCATAAAGGTGCTGTGCGTACGTCCGCTGTTCAAAGGCACCAGATAACCGGGAAGCTCGACTATTTTGTTCTCCAATGCTTTAAGCGCCGGCGGATAAGTCGGTGTATAGACCTTTTTGTTTCCCTCGTAAGTGACTTTATACATCATCTTATCTATGGCTTCCCATGTGCTGTTCATCATGGGGGTGTGGTCGGGCACGTTCATCTCTGGAAACTGGCCGATCTGCGCCCGGGTGGATCCAAACGCAGCTAAGCTTAACAACAGTATAGTTATGTATTTTTTCATTCGAATAGTTTGTTTTTTATAGCAATGAAGATTGCACAAATTGTTCATCCTTTTGTTTATAGCCACTTATGCAGATCTCATCAGCATAACTTATTCACCTATCTATCACCTAAAACGGCCGAAATGGACGTTCTGTATGCTTTGATAGCCGGTATTACCGCGGCGATCGCTCCGATTAAGCACGCTGCCAAAATTAACAATAATTCCCGGCTATTGAAGCGTAACGCTTCGATGAAAGCGGCGGACTCGCTGGCCTGTTCGTTGATAATAAATAACGCGGCATGACCGAGCAGCAAGCCGATGAACCCGCCCAAACACGTGATCACTAACCCTTCGACTAACACCAGACTAAAAAGTTTAGTTTTCGATGCACCCATGGAACGCATAACCGCGAGGTCGTATTTACGTTGTTTGAGGGCATTGTATAGGCTGATGAAAACGCTTAGTCCGGCTATTGCCATAATGACGTAAGCCAGGACGGCCAAAGAATCCAGACCGACGCCCAGCAGTGCGAACAAACGTGTGCTTTCGATCGCAGGGGAGGCGGCCTGCATATCGGTCGATTGATTTACTAATCGTGGTACAATGCCCATAGCTGCCGGAGATGCGTATTTCACCAGCAGCGCGGTAACCTCATCACCCCGGGCTTCCAACATGTCGTCTCCAATGTTTTTTACAAACGCCTCACGGGGCCGTTCGGCGACGATCTCCCCGTCGTCTTCATGCTCGTGATGTTGATGTCCATCAGCCCCTGTATCCGAATGTTGGTGATGTGCTGCTGCGTCGTCGTGATCATGATGATCATGCCCGTCGGCAGCATCATGCTCATGGCTATGCTCATGGCCGTCGTCCGCGTGGTCGTCATGATCGTGATCGCCATGAGCAATCCCGTGCACATCCCATACGCTTTCGAGGTTACACAGGATAAGGTTGTCAACCACCGTATTCGACCTTTCCAGTATTCCGACGATCCGGAACGGATGCTCGTCGTGTACGTGTCCGTCTGCAGCAAGGCCGTGCGCCGTGTGGAACACATCGCCTATTTTCAGTTTCTGCTTTCTCGCAACGTCGCTACCGATGACGGCCTCAAAAGAGTCTGACCACAACGATCCCTCTTTAATACGTAGGTTATAAAGGTCGAGGTAGCTCGGTTCTGTACCAATCAGACGGTGACCATTAAAATTATCGCCCAGTGAAATCGGCACGGCAAGCTCTATGAACGGATTGCCGGATAGCTCGCGCGCGGCATCCAGCCGGATGTTCCCCGTGGGATTATCCACATGATACAAAGAGCTTAAAATCAGCTGTAGAGGACTTCCTTTCTCGCCAACGACCAAGTCGATATTTTTGGTGTTGCTCGATAGCTGCTTTTCAAAAGTTTCACCGGTGATATAGATGACACAAAGTATGGCTACCCCAAAGGCGGTGAGCAATACACTTAATAACGTCGAACCCAATTGTTGGGTAATATTCTTCCAGACGAGTTGCAGGCTATTCATGGCGTCTATAATTGATAGGAGTTTGTAAATTGATCTTTAATACGTTTGTCGTGCGTTGCTATGAGGAGTGTGGAGCCGTAGTTGCCCGCGATGTCAAAAAGTAGCTTGAGGACCAGGGCTGTGTTGTTGTCGTCCAGTGAGGCGGTCGGTTCGTCCGCTAAAAGGAGAGCCGGCCTGTTGATGACCGCCCTGGCGATGGCCACACGTTGTTTTTGCCCGCGGCTTAATTGGTGGGGCAGGCTATTCGCTTTTTCCCCAAGCTGCAGCTGTTCCAGTACATGCATAACTTCCGCTTCGTCCACCGGATTCTTGGCCAGGTTTTGTGCCAGCATAATGTTTTCGGCAACCGTCAGGTTGCGCAGCAAATGTGCTTCCTGAAAAATAAAACCCAGATTTTTAGCCCGGAAGGCGTCCAACGATGAGCCGCGTAAAGCGTACAGGCTTTGGTCCATCAGCCTCACTTCGCCCGTGGTGGGCGCGGAAAAGCCGCTTAGCAGATGCAGCAACGTGGTTTTCCCTTTCCCTGAATCACCCAGAAGTAAGCAGTGTAGACCCCCTTGGACCCGAATGTCCGGAAACGAAAGGTTGGTTCCCTGTGGATATTGGTAGCTTAGTTGGGTGGAAGATAATACGATGTCTGCCATGGTGTGTCGTTTAAAGCCGCAAATTACTAACAAATTCGATGAAGTACGAATGAAATACAGTTGCGTTTATTTTATTTAACGAAAAAAATACAATAATAAGTAGTGGCATGGTAAAAGAGTAAGATGTCGGTTTGAATGTTTTGATGTGTCGGGGAGAAAACGGGACGATAGTTGTTTTCTTTGTGTTAATATTTTGATAATAATAAGGTATTCTTAAGATAATTTAAACTTAACATGTTGTTAACAGGAAAGCTGAATATTTGTAGCTGTAAAACATAACATTTAAAAGATGAAAAAGATTTTATTCTCTGCATTGACAATTGCGTTGTTAGCAGGTTTCTCTAGTTGCTCGGATAATGATGATCCGACAGGTCCTGAGACGCCACAGGGCGAGGAGATTGTAAAACAAGGTATTATAGAGGCTAACGAGACATGGACCGCCGACAATATTTACGTATTGGATGGTCGGGTTGTCGTGAATGAAGGTGTTACGTTGACTATCGAAGCCGGTACTATTATTAAGGCAGAAGATGGGCAGGGGTCAAATGCATCAACGTTGATAGTTGACCGTGGAGGAAAGCTGATTGCTAACGGAACGGCTGATAAGCCAATCATCTTTACTTCGGTTAACGATGATATCCAAGTCGGTGAGAAAGAAAGTACGTTAGAAGTAGAAGATGCTGGTCAATGGGGAGGTGTTATTATCTTGGGTAATGCTCCTATATCAGTTGCGGCAGCCGAGGGGATAGACTACATTGAAGGTATACCTGGAGGTTTGTCTTATGGCGAGTACGGAGGAAATAATCCCGCTGATAATTCAGGGTCGTTAAAATATGTTTCTATTCGTTTTAGTGGTGTGGCATTGGAGCAAGATGC
This sequence comes from Sphingobacterium allocomposti, assembly GCF_008124885.1. Classification (GTDB taxonomy): domain Bacteria; phylum Bacteroidota; class Bacteroidia; order Sphingobacteriales; family Sphingobacteriaceae; genus Sphingobacterium; species Sphingobacterium allocomposti. The sequence continues at coordinate 111,584 of NZ_VNHX01000014.1, read as the reverse complement.
TGAAATTCAAGGGCTAACATTGGGAGGTGTAGGTAGTGGTACGACTATTGAAAACATTGAAATTTATTCGAATAAAGATGATGGTATTGAGTGGTTCGGAGGAACTGTAAATGTTAAAAATGTCTTGATTTATGGACAGGAAGATGATGGTCTAGATATCGACCAAGCGTATTCAGGCACTATCGAAAATGCACTAGTTATACAAACAGCGAACTCTGGTAGTGCATTCGAAATTGACGGGCCAGAAGGTAATGCGGAGGGCTCGTTTACGATTAAGAATGTGACTGTGAATATGGGGAATTTTCAGGGCAAACTTATAGCCGATTTTCGCGACAGAGCAATGGGGCATTTAGAGAATATATACGTTTACAATGTTAATGCTACTGGTTCAACAGTAAACTTAAATGACGAGGCAAGTGTATTAAACTTTAATGCAAGCAAATTGACATTTGCAAATTGGGAGATTGTGTTGCCTACAGGAAAGACTATTGCTAACCTTCTAACATCAAAAGGAACAACTTTGCCAACATCAGCAAGTTTCATTGAAAACGTTACTTCTGTTAATGCTAATGCACAAACCGTTGGAGCAGACGTTTCTGTATTTAACTGGACATTTGCTAAAGCAAAGAACGTTATTTAACTACGCTTTCTTAATTAAGCGATAAAGATAAAATCCATCTTCCACTCTCGTACTACTTGAAGGAAGGTGGATTTTGTATAAAATTATAACACTATATATAACAATATTACACTTGAATGAACAAGCATTATTTTATATTGCTACTGATGACTATAGTTTCTCCAATTGTTCTATTTGCACAAAGTGGCAGAATATACGGGGTGATTAAGGATGAAAGTTTAAACACACCTTTAGTGGGAGTTAGTGTAGCAGTCATCGGGGTAAGTAAAGCTGCCAGCTCGGACTTTGAGGGCGATTATACCTTGGAGGTAGCGCCGGGAACGTATAAAATGGTTTTTAGCTACGTCGGATATGTAACGAAAGAAGTCACTGACGTTAAGGTAGAGTCCGGAAAGGCTACGCATGTCGATATTACCTTATTGCCTTCTTCCGACCAGCTGGAAGAGGTCGTTGTATCTGTTTCGGCAAGGACAAATACAGAGCAATCTATTCTAAATATGCAGAAAAATGCCGGGGTTGTAATGGATGGACTATCTTCTCAGGCTATTCAACGTTCCGGCGCCAGCAATATTGCTTCAGCTGTCCGGGTGGTGCCAGGAGTTTCGGTGCAGGACGGGAAATATCTGTACGTCAGAGGTCTGGGCGATAGATACACGAAGTCTATTTTAAATGGAGTAGATATTCCAGGTTTGGATCCGGATAAGAATACGGTGCAGATGGATATATTTCCTACCGGTGTCTTGGAGAATATCGTGGTGATGAAATCTGCTTCTGCGGAGCTACCGGCAGATTTCACGGGCGGGGTAGTCGATATTGTCACGAAAGATATCCCAGCCCAAAAGCAACTTGGCGTATCCCTATCGTTAGGTTATAATCCTCATATGCATTTTCAGGATAACTTTGTGTCCTATAAGGGTAGCAGTACAGATGTTTTCGGATTTGATAACGGAGTACGTAAACTCCCAATTTCCAAGGGGTACAATATACCAAATCCGGTATCCGCCGATAATCGTCCAATTGTTGAAGATGTGACTAAATCATTTTCTCCACTTTTGGGTGCTGAACGTAAAACAAGTAGTATTCCGGACTTCTCATTAGGAGTGGATTTCAGCAACCAGTACAACTTGTGGGGGAATAAGCTTGGTTTAATTGGGGTGTTGAACTATAAAAAGACGACGCTGTTCTATGAAGGTTATCAAAATGGAATTTATCAAAAGCCTAATCAAAGTGATGCGAGTTCGGAACTAAGAGCTGACAGGACGTCGGAAGGGGATTTAGGCGAGCAGAATGTCTTATTGTCTGGAATGGTCGGATTGAACTATAAAACGGCGCGATCCAAGTATGCATTGAATTTCCTTCATATTCAAAATGGAGAATCTCGATCGGCCATTTTTGATCAGATAACGCGCATTGCCAATTCTAATAATACGTACAAGCATTTGTTGGACTATAGCCAGCGGTCTATTTCGAATATCCTTCTTAGTGGTAAGCACAGCAACGAAAGTGCAAATTTTATTACGGAGTGGAAGGTATCGCCGTCTCTTGCCAAAGTGAATGATCAGGATGTCAGATTGACGACCTTTGTGGTAGATCCTGCGGGTAATTATGTTATTAGTACCGACGCTGGACTCCCTATGCGCATCTGGCGTGCGTTAGAGGAATTTAATACCATTGGAAAAGTTGACTTTACAAAAAAGCTGCAGTTGTTTGACCGTGAAGCGTCTGTTAAATTTGGAGGTCTCTATAGTTATAAACAGCGCGACTATGCGATTAATAATTACACAGTCAATTATAGAAACGTGAATTTAGCTGCTCCCAACGGAGACCCTAATGCTATTTTGAATGAGGAAAACATATATGACGCGACTCGTGATGGAGGTTTTTATATGCAAGGCCAGTTTGAAGCTGCTAACACGTTTGATGCCTCACAGCACACGGCTTCGGTATATGCATCGGCCGAATTTAAACCATGGGATAAGTTTAGAACGATCATCGGATTGCGCGGAGAACAGTATATATCTTTTTTTACTGGTCAGAACATTGACCGTGTTCGATATGACAATGTGAAGACTATCAATACTTTTGATTTGTTTCCGTCGTTGAATCTGATATACAGTCCTGTCGCTAATCACAATTTAAGAGGGTCTTATTCAAGAACAACTGCTCGTCCGTCATTTAAGGAATTATCCGTGGTTCAGATCTATGATCCGTTGACTGATACTAGATTTTTAGGAAACCTTGAATTGGTGCCTACTTATATCAATAATGTTGATTTACGATATGAGATTTTTGGAGATCAGGCCCAAATGGTAGCATTAAGCGGATTTTATAAAAGGTTTGAAAACCCGATCGAATTACAAGCTTTCTCAGACGCTTTGCCGAACAATATCATTGCTCGCAACTCCAACACCGCTAATGTATTTGGAGTGGAAGTAGAAGCGCGAAAAAATTTCGGATTTTTAATGGAGGAATTGCAAAACCTGAACTTGAATTTGAACGCATCTATTGTGAAGTCGGAAATAGAGATGGGCGATAATGAATATAACTCTCGTTTGTCTTTCGCAAGGGAAGGTGAAGTGATCGAGAGAACGCGGGAACTACAAGGACAGTCGCCGTACCTAATTAATGCCGGACTAAGTTATAATACCGCTGACAAAGGGTTTGAGGCTGGTGTTTTCTACAATGTACAAGGTAAAACACTACAGTTGATCGGTTTTTCTAGAAATTCGGACGTATATATGAAGCCTTTTAACAGTTTAAATGTAAACTTGTCAAAAAAGGTTGGACGAGATATGACAGCCGGAGTGATTAGTTTAAAAATAGACAATTTACTGGATAGTAGGCGGGTAAGTGTGTATGAGGCATATATGGCTGCTGATCAGATTTATCAGCAACGCGCACCGAGGCGTACGTTCAGCGTGGGGTACAGTTACAACTTCTAAGAAGTTTTAATCAATCATCCCTAGGGAAAAACGATTCCTTTTCTGAAACCTTAATAGAAAGACCCCGATACGAAACCGTGTCGGGGGTCTTTTTTATAGTATTACCCTCTTTCCGGGAACTGAATCCCCCCCACACACTATCTTTAGTGACGCGGCGTGTCACTAAGGGCCTTAAGATAAAAGGGGAGTCTGGGGTTTCTGTTTCTGGCCGATCCGTAGCGACCGCTTCGCTGGCTCTACAGACAGTACGGAGCTTCGACAGAGTGACTGAAAGCCTTTGTATTTAATAGGGCACAACAGGTTATAGTTAATAATTTGTTTACAATATATTGATTTGTAGATAATATCTTTTTCTTTTATTGCTTTCGTTATTAAAGGATTAGCTTGTATATCTAGTATATCCACTTTTTACAGGATTTTCTGCCAGTATTGAGTTTTGCTCAGAACGTGTCTTCGATAAATGGTGCAAATTGATAGTAGTCAAGTAGATATTGTCGCACGGGGTGTTTTTTTACTATGGAGCAAGAATTTGAGTTGGCCAAAAAACGTTAATGTAGTTTCGTTATGAAGATAAACCTATTATGCTGTATAGTATTATCGATGTTGCTGTTGACGGCCTGTGGTGCGCTGTTTAGTCGCTACAACAATTATATGAGCGAATGGAAGGGGCAGGATGAAGATCAGATTTATCTCGTGTATGGCCCGCCCATGCGTAAACAAGATCTAAAAGATGGGAGAACACTTATAGCGTATGATTATCAGGCACCGGGCGGAGATACTATATCCACATGTGAGGTTAGATTTACGTTGCGTGATGGTGTGGTTGAAGAAGCTACCTATGGAGGCAATTACGGTGCGGTATCACGTTTTGTGAAAGGCCCGGGAAAGTAGGTCTATAACAGCGCAAACATCCGGACGCTCTTTTCTTAGAGCGGATACGTCAAAGCCGTCTCGAAGTGTACCCGAATAGCATACCAGAAAATGATAAATTTCTGCTTGCAGACCTCATATACCTTCAGTAGGTTTTAAGTACTCCTTAAGTACTGATGAAGTACTATTTACGCGGCTGTTGCGTAAACGAAGAAAGGTACGAGAGGCCTACAGCTAGGCTACATGCGTCTGTACACTTGCTGCGAATCGATCCGCTGTTGACGGTAAACGTTTAGTATATTTAAGAGCTTACCCGATATTCAAGTATGACTCAAACTAATGATCAGAAAGCAGGTAAGCTGATTTGGCAAGTCCGTGAGAAGATATAACTTTAAATCAGCCCAGCGGTTTGTCCGCTTTTTATTTTAACCTTACGATAGTATATCGAGACTTGCCTATATTTGAAATGATATGACAATTTCACTCCGACTAGTTGTTTTACTGCTGTTTAGCAGCTATTGCAGCTTGATTTGTGCACAACAACCGTTTATAAAGCTAGCGAAAGGCCCTATCGTGTTTATGCTGGATAGCCAAGGCAATGTACGCCATGTTTTTAAGGGAGGGGTGGGGAATGTCAACATGAACTATGATTTAGGAGGGCGTTTAACTGCCATAGGAGATATGCGTATTTCATATAATCACGACGGAACGGTAAGGAGCGCAGGCAGTAGCGATGTAGACTATGATATATGGGGCAAAGTGCGTAACGTGGGCGACGTAGGTATTGACTATGATCTGGGAGGACGAATAAGAAGGCTTGGTGGGCGCGGGATCGATTATGATTTGGAAGGCCGGATACGGGAGATTGGATCTATCAAAATAGATTATGATCACTATGGACGTGTTCGAAAGTTTGGAGATGAGGATATAGATTACGATCTGAGCGGCAAGGTCCGGAGCTTTGGAAGCTTAAATGTCGGCTATGATCTAAGTGGGAGTATCAGTAAAATAGGCGAATATCGTTTCGATTACCACCTTGATGGCAAACTCCGGTCTGTTAGCGGCGGCGCTGCACATGGAGCGGGTGAAAAAATCATGTGGTATTACTATACGATTCGGCAGCTAAATAGGGATTAATAGGCGCTTCCCATTCACTTACTACAGATAAGACGGGTGTAAGCGTGCCTATATGCGAGCCTTCCTGTCTAAAAAATAATGTTTCATTCCCTTCATGTAGGGGGGCGACTTTAGTTTCCGCGATGGTATGTGCTACCTCTGGGATTTGTATTGAGATTTCTTCGGGAGCTGTTCGAGTCTTGTTCGACTGGGCTTCGACAGCTGTTCGACTGCTCTTCGGCTGCGAGTCGAACAGCTGTCGAAACTCTCCCGAAGGGCTGTCGAAGCGTTCCCGAAGCTGTCCCGAATAGGAGTCGAAGCCGCCTCGAAGGGAACCCGAACCGCATAACAGAAAATGATAAATTTCTGCTCGCAGACCTCCTATACCTTCAGTAGGTTTTAAGTACTCCTTAAGTACTGATGAAGTACTGTTTACGCAACTGTTGCACAAGCAAAAAAAGGTACCGTTAGTGTACTGTTAGTTCACTGGTAGTGTACGGGAAGTGTACTAAAAAGGTACTAAAAAGGTACTAGAAAGGTACTGGAGAGGTACTACGGAGGTACGGGGAAGGTACGGGAGACCTACGACCAGGCTACATGGGTCTGTACACCTGTCACGAACCCATCTGCTGCTGACGGTAAACCTTTAGTATATTTACGAGGCTTGTTCTTATCCATACTTCTGTCTACGGACACCACGCAACTGTTGGTGAAAAACACCTTTCTTTCCGCCTTACTTCCAAATGTTTTTGCTAGTTTTATTTAAAAACTTGCTATTTTTCTGAAAATTTTACTGAATATTGCCGTTTGTCTTGTGTTTTTTTTAAACAGTGACTACATTTAAGCACGAGCGTAGGAATTAGTCTATTACATTTATAGACTTTGTTTTAAATGTCTATATTTGTCGCGGCGCCGATAGTCGGGTAGAGTTACGATGCGGCCGCGTGGATGAACAGATCCTCCGGTATAAGAAAGGGGGATCATGCAAACTGAAGAAGAGGCATGGGGATGAAACTTTTTAGGGCAGACTCGGACAAGCAACAGATAGCTGCCATTAGAAATGGCGACGAAAAGGCCTTTGCCCGGGTGTACGAGCATTATTGGAAAAAATTGCTAGCTATTTCTTTCCAGCACACCAAAGATAAGGGGATGGCAGAGGAGATCGTGCAGGAGGTTTTTGTATCCCTTTGGCAGCGCCGCAATGAGTTGGAGATTCAGCATCTGTCCAGCTATTTAGCGACCGCCGTAAAGTTCGCTACCTTCAAAATGCTGCAGCGCAGTCGGCAGCAGGAACTGATTCGCGATGCCGTACTGCCCAAAGATTTCCAGCAGCTGGACGAACAGGCCATCGATGCCCGTTTTTTGCAGGAGTATGTCGACGGCATCGTCGAGAAACTTCCGGAACGGTGTAAACTCGTATTCCAGCTGAGCAGGGACGCCCAAAAATCGCATCAGGAAATAGCACAGCAGCTCCACATTTCTGAAAAAGCAGTGGAAGCCAATATAACACGGGCCTTAAAGGTCATCCGCATCAATCTCCGTCGGGTCGGCTTTAGCCTGTTTCTCTTTCTTTTCTTCTGACCGGCGCTGCTAGCCGGGTAATCTGTCGCCGTCGGTCTGAGGTCTTTGGCCTCAAAAAAAAATAAAAATTCTATATAGGGGTACCCCCATGTGTATGGTACTCTGTAATTAACAACCATATTATGGAGAGCAATGAACTACATCGGCTAATTCGAAAGTACTTGCAGGGGACGGTAAGTGACGCGGAGCGCGAACGCCTTTTGCAGTGGTATAGGCAGGACGTAGCGGATGACCTGCTCTGGGAGGCAGACGATCCGAATGAAGAGGAACGGGTGCACGACCGAATGAAGGACAGAATCTGGATGGCGGTAAGGGAAGACGCAGCCGGGCGGAAAAACAATATCAAGAAGAGCGGGCTGAAACCTCTCCTGATGTATGCCTCTATTGCAGCCATATGTTTGCTCGTTCTGGGAATCGCTTTTTGGAGAGCCGGCGACGATATGGGGCAAGCTCTAGTAGCAACCTCTTCAGCGGAGCAAACCGAAAATCGGTTTGTGTTGCTTCCGGACAGCTCCCGTGTAGTTCTTCGCCCGGGAAGCCGGTTGGTATATAAGACCGATTTTAAAGGTGCGACGCGGGAGGTAATGCTGGTAGGAGAGGCATACTTTGATATCAATAGAAGGGAGCATCAACCTTTTATTATTCATACAGGAAAAGTAAAGACGGTAGTCCTTGGAACTGCCTTTACCATAAGGGCCGCCGAAGGAGAGGAAAATGTGCAGGTCGTCGTGCAGCGCGGAAAGGTCCGGGTGGAGCAGGAGGAACAGATCATGGCCGAACTGACAGCCAATCAGCAAATCGTTGTGCAGGGCGAGAAAAAGGCTCCGAAGAAGCAGACCGTATCCGCAGCAGTGGGAGATACGTTCGCCTGGACGGCACAGGACATGCAGTTCGATGCACAAGCTTTTGGCGAGTTGACATCCCGCCTGGAACGTCGATATGGCGTGGAGATTCGCTTCAAGAACCCTGATTTAGCCAAATGCCCGATTAGTGGCAGGTTCAGCGGCATGGAGACATTGGAAGAAGTCCTGGACATATTATGCACAGCTCGAGGAGCCTTGTACAGGCGGGCGGGAGATATGGTCGAGATAGACGGCGCCGGTTGCCTCTAAAACAAAAGAACTAACATTAATTATACATAACTAACTATTGAATAACTTAATAACATGAATAGGAGCAAAAATCACGATCCCTAAAGAGAAAATAAGAGAAAAAAAGCCCCTGTCGCCGTAGGAAGCTTAAACAGGGAGCTTAGGTTCAAACATTTTGGTAAACTTTTAACCCAATACAAATAATGCAAAAAATCTTGTTTTTTGCAAGCGGAACGCCGTGGCGTTTTCTAAGCTTGCATGGACGGCACAGTTTTCTTTTTCTTATGAGGGTCAAATTAATTTGTGGGGTGCTGCTGACATTGACAATCAACCTCTTGGCCTCCAGCCCCACCGTCGGTCAGAATATCCGCGCCAACACAGTCGAGTTTGGTATCCGGACAGCTACATTGAAAGCAGCCCTGAAACAACTGGAAGAGGAAACAGGGATGTCGATCTTTTATCCTACCGAGATTGTGGATAGATATAGCGCTCCCGTCCTTTCTCCCCAAAAACGTACGATTGCAGAGACGCTGGATCTCTTGCTGGACGATAAACCGTTGGGATACAGTCAGCGCGGAAAAAATATTGTTCTTTTTGAAAAGCGGCCGTCGTCCCAGACGAGCACACAGCGGGGGCAACAGCGGGTCGTCAATGGGCAGGTACTCGGCGCGGCCGGCCGACCCTTGGGCGGTGTAACCGTTTATGTCCGTAACTGGCAGAGCTTGCCTCGGGAGCTTAGAAATGTCTCTAGCACGGCTACTGACGCGAATGGAATCTGGTCTCTTCCGGTTCCGGCCGATACAACCGTCCTCGTGTTCTCTTTAATCGGTTATGAGAAGCAGGAAATAGCAGTCGGTAGCCGGAACTCCTTGGTTGTGACCATGCAACAAGATAAGGCCACACAGATTGAGGATGTTGTGGTGACAGGTTTGTTTGAGCGGCCTAAAGAAGTATACACCGGTGCCGTGCGCTCTTTTAATCAAGAAGAGCTACAACAGGTGGCCGGAAACAATGTGCTGACCGCGTTGAAATCGTTGGATCCTTCTTTTCAGATGCCGGAGAATATCAATATGGGAGCCAATCCGAATGCATTGCCGGAGGTCACATTGCGTGGAGGGAATAGTCTTGTAGATCCGAGTGGGACGACCACCAGCCCTTTTAATTATGAAACCGCGCCCAATACGCCCCTCTTTATATTGGATGGCTTTGAGGTGTCGCTGACCCGTATTAACGACCTCGATCTGACGCGCATCAAATCGGTAGACCTATTGAAAGACGCGACGGCGACGGCGATTTATGGATCCAGAGCGGCCAATGGTGTGGTGGTGATTGAAACGGTGCGTCCGGCTTCTGGCGATCTGCGGATTACCTATACGGGCAATGTGTCCTTGGAAATGGCCGATCTGTCAGATTATAACCTGTTGAATGCACGGGAAAAGCTGGCTATTGAAGAACGTACCGGTGTGTATTCCTTTTACGGGGATACCCGCATCGAACAACAGCTGGAGCATTACTACAACCATCGCCTGTCGGAAATCGAACGCGGGGTGAATACCGATTGGACAACCTTGCCGATACAAGTGGGGGCGGGACATAAACATAATCTTTACATAGAAGGTGGCGATGAAAGTATACTCTACGGTATCGGTGGAACGTACTTGAATATGCAGGGGGTGATGAAGGGATCCAGTCGCCGGAACATATTAGGAAATGCGTATCTAGCCTATCGAAAAAATGGTTTGAATGTGCGCAATGAGGTGACGGTCACTAGCAATCTGGGCAAAAATTCGCCTTACGGCACTTTCCGACAATATACACGTCTGAACCCCTATTGGACGCCCTATAATGATGACGGCACGTTGAAGTATTATCTGGAGGAAGTGTATGATAAAGACGGCAACCGCTTAACCAACTTCGATTCTTACGATAACTTGGACGGTATTATCCCGTCGAACAACAATCCGGTGCGACCGATGAATCCGCTCTATAATGCGAATTTAGGCGTGGTTGACCAAACGGGGTATACGAATATCATGAACAACACGGCGCTGCAGTGGCAGGTGAACCCTTGGTTACGACTGACCGGTAGTGTGGCTTTGCAGTTTCAGTGGGATGAGTCGGATCGCTTTTTACCGGCGCAACATACGTCCTTTTCGGCTACGGAAACTTTCGAGCGCGGCTCTTACGATAAAGGACATGGCAAGCGCACCAATTACGATATCAACCTTGGCGCGAATGTAAACAAAGCCTTTGGCAAGCATTTACTGTTTGGAACGCTCGGGATGAATGCACAGCAGGTGAAGAGTTTTTCCAACCTTTATACGGTTGTCGGTTTTCCGAATGCCCGCATGGACGATGTGACGCAGGGGCTGGGTTTTCGGGACGGCAGCAGTGTGACCGGCGACGAAGGATTTACCCGCTTGCTGGGTGCTTTTGTGAATGGTTCTTATGCCTATGATAATCGGTTTCTAATGGATGCTTCTTTCCGCCTGGATGGCTCTTCGCAGTTTGGAGCGAACAACCGTATTGCCCCTTTCTGGTCGCTCGGTGGAGGATGGAATGTACATAATGAGCCGTGGTTGCAAGAAGAAGAATGGCTGAATATGTTTAGGCTGCGTTACTCCTTCGGCTATACCGGCTCGCAAAATTTTGATTCTTATCTGGCGAGAACAACTTCCCGTTTCTATAACAACATGGATTACCGGGGCATGATCGGTTCTTACTTGTTAGGTTTCGGTAACGATGATCTTTCTTGGCAAAAAACGCAAAAGAATAACTTTGGTTTTGATATCCATGTGTTTAATCGCCTGAATATCGTTGGTAATTACTATATAGAAACCACGCGGGGCTCTATCGGTACGGTGAATACCGCACCGTCGTCGGGATTCTCCAGTTACTCCGAAAACATCGGGGACATGAAGACTAAGGGTTACGAACTTTATGTGCGTTATAATATTATCAACTCCATGTCTAATCGCAACAATTGGTCGGTGTTTGCGAATTTGTTCCATGTAGACAACGAGATCACCAAGTTGTCAAGCACCTTGGAAGCCTTGAATGGGCGGGCAGACACGACATTTTCCTCCGTACCGATTACGCGATATGCCGTCGGCCAGTCCACCAACGCGATTTGGGCCGTGAAATCACATGGGATTGATCCGGCATCGGGCTATGAGATTTTCGAGAAACAAGACGGCAGCTTGACCAATATCTACGATCCGCGCGATCAGGTGATTATTGCAAATGGCCGCCCGAAACTGGAAGGTACTTTCGGGACAAATTTTGAATACAATGGTATTGGGGCCAATGTATTCCTCCGCTTCCGCATTGGCGGTTATGCCTACAACCAGACGCTGGTGGATCGGGTGGAAAACGCGGCGGTAAATATCTACAACGTGGATCGGCGGGTGGCGGAAGAACGTTGGCTGCAACCGGGAGATATCACTTTTTTCAAGGGCTTGATTGATTATAATGGTTTTGCCATTAATACGCCGACCTACAACTCCTCGCGTTTTGTGCAACGCAGTGATCTGCTCTCCCTGGAAAGTGTTTCGGTGTACTACCGCTTCAGCGATGCATGGAACAAACGGCTTAATCTGTCGAATACGCGGATCACTCTGTTTAGTAACGAATTGTATCAATGGTCGGCCATTCAGCGCGAAAGAGGGTTAGATTATCCGTTTTCCAGAACATTTACGTTGCAGTTTACGACCTCATTTTAAGATAAGACCATGAAGAATATAAATAGAAATATACAAACCTTGGGCTTCTGCCTTGTGCTGATACTCACAACGGTGTCCTGTAATAAATGGCTGGACGTACGTCCGTCGAACCAGTTCGATGAGGGCGAGCAGTTTCAAACGGCACAGGGTTACATCGATGTGCTGGTTGGGGCTTACCAATCCATGAACAATGAAGCGACTTATGGCGCCGAGTTGAGCTTCCGCTTTGTAGACGTGCTGGCACAATTGTATGCGAATAAGAGCAATAGCAGCACCGATTATTACAGCTTATCCGCCCGTTATGCCTACACCGAGGCGAATGATACCCGACATAGTCCGAGAGTCGTCATCGAGAACCTCTGGGCAAAGCAATATAACAGTATTGCGCAGCTGAATTATTTGTTGAAGCATATGGACAGCCAGCCGGCGGAATTGTCGGAAAGAGATTACCGCCTGATCAAGGGAGAGGCGTTGGCTTTACGGGGCTTCCTGCATTTCGATTTGCTGCGCTTATTTGCGCCGGCTTATAGCGAGGCAACAGCCAATGAACCGGCAATTCCGTATGTAACGGAATTTACCGTTTCGCCGAGCAATGTGTTGACTGCGGCCGAAATCGTGGAACGCATAGAAGCCGATATGTTGGCGGGCATCGCCTTGCAGCAGGAAATGCAGAACATCGATCAAATAGCGGGTAATCAAGGGGCGACCGTGATCGGTGCAGAGTTGTTCTATAGATTTCGCCAAAATCGCATGAATTACTGGGCTGCGAAAGCCTTGCTGGCACGAATGTACCTCTACGCTGGCGATAAAGTGAATGCTAAGATTTATGCGGATGAGGTGATCAATAGCGGCTGGTTCTACTTCTCGCCGATTTCTGGTAGAAATTATGACGAGCGGGATGAACGCTCCGACATTATTTATACGTCGGAACATATCTTTTCCCTCCACCATTCCCGCCTAAACGACGTAGCGGATGACTTCTTCAAGACCAATGCTTTGGAGCCCGAAGGAAGTGACCTGTTTAATACCCAATCGGTGCTGAACGGTATCTATGAAACTACTGTCGAAGGCCTTGGTTCGGATATTCGCTCGTCGCTTGCTTCACCAAGCCGCTGGTCGGCGCATAGTAATTCGGCCGTCTATTCCAAGAAATATTATTCCGATCATAGTACGAATGTTAAGCAGCGTCTGATACCGTTGATACGCCTGCCGGAAATGTATTATATCGCTGCAGAATCGGCGACGTCCTTAGCAGAAGCTCGGGAATACCTGAATGTCGTTCGCGAAGCACGAAACATCGCGCGTCCTTTTACTTCCGAAAACCTTTCAGATGAGGCAGCGCTCCAGGATGAACTATTTAAGGAATACCGGAAGGAATATTATGCAGAAGGGCAGCTGTGGTATTTTTATAAGCGCTTTGGCTATACTAGCTTGCAAAATAGCGTTTATTTCGGAGTTATGAACGCCGTCTACACCTTGCCGATTCCGAATACGGAAATAGAGTTTAACCCTGACTATCAATAAGGAAGAGAGATGAAAAAAAGAACGATATATGGCCTGTTGGCTCTGTTGTTGATACTGGGCTGTAAGGAAGATGAACGTCTCATGTTTGAGGACGAAGCCAGTGTATATTTTGGTGCACAATTGAATAATGGCGGTTTTTATAGTCTTGATTCGCTCAACTATTCCTTCGCCTTCGAGCCGGAGGAGGTGGAACGGGATACCTTGTATGTATATTGCCGGATTACAGGACTGGCGGCGGATCACGATCGTAGGATCAACTTTGTCGCCGATGAAGGTAGCGATGCGAAGTCTGGTTACCACTATGAGATTTTGAACCCGCTGATCCCTGCAGGTCAATACGGTAACGATATTGCCATCGTGTTGTACCGCCAGCCCGGACTGCGGGATTCTTTGGTAACCGCTTTGCTGCGTATCGAGGATTCAGAGGATTTGCGGGCAGGATACGACGATACAGGAGCTCATCCAGTTGGACGATCGGAATATACCCGTCGGGAGTTCAAGTTTACCATCACCGACCAGCTGCTGAAACCAACGAATTGGGACAGCTCCTGGCTGTCTTCTTTCGGGGAATATTCGGAGGTGAAGATCCGCTTTATCAGCAGTGTGACGGGATACACCAGCTGGGGAAGCAACCCCTTGCCGCAGGATAGAAATTTTATTGTGCAAACGGCTTACCAGGCGTTGTATAATTACGAACAGCAAAACGGCGATTTGATCGACGAAAACGGTAACCCGGTTAAATTTTATTAGGCAATGAAGAAGATGAAAATAATAGGGTACATGCTGCTGTTTATCATGATCGGCGCATGTACAAAAGATAAGAATAACTTTTCCTACGAAGAGCCAATTACCTTTGATATTAGCGATGAAGAAGCGCCTGATGTCATCGAAATCGGTCTAGGGCAGCGCTTACACCTGTCGCCAAACTTCGACGATTCGAAGGGCGACTACAGCTATCTCTGGATTGCCGCGCGAAATAATTCGGCCGTGGGCTATCGGGAGCCAAGAGATACATTGGGTAGGGAAAAAGAACTGGATACAGAGATTTCCGACTTTTTCATTCTTGGCGAACCGTATCGACTTACCTTTAAGGTAACGGATAATAAGAGCGGGGTTTCTGGGTTTTATTTTTACGACCTGCGTATCACCAATCGCTATAGTGAAGGTTGGATGGTTTTGGAGGATAAAGGAGGTTTTGCAGACTTTTCCATGCTATTGCCGGATACTTCGGTAGAGCGTGATATCTATTCACTGGTCAACCCGAATTATGCAATAGCCGAGCCCCTGATGCTCAGCCTCTCCTCAGGTTCAGTAGCAGATGATGTCTCGCCGACAGGGAGAAAGTTATATCTAGCAGGGAAACGCGATGCGGTAGAGCTTGATCCGTTGACCCTGCAGATACGCTATAATCTGGATGCCCTATACTTCGTGCCACCAGCTACCAAAAATTTATCCTTTATCGGTTGGTCGGGAACGAATTTAGGTGTAATCCTTAACGACGGTCTTTTGCAGGCGAATATGACCGGTGGTTTTCCGGGGGCCAAGAAGTTCGGGCCAAGTATGCAAGCACCGGGTGTGGAGTACGACTATCAAATCGCGCCTTTCACCGCGAATGTTGGGGAATACGATTGGCGCCAACATCCGGTTGTGTATTCCCATATTCTGTATGATCAGCAAAACCAACGTTTTTATAGGACGAGTGGCGGAAGTCTGGACGCCCTGCCGACCAATGCGAGCAACCCGTCTATTTTTGATATGAATGATGTGGGATTGGGCATGAAGTACATGGGAACGGCTAATGTGAATAATACACACAATGCGGTGATGTACGACGGAGCACAACCTTATTTATTACAATTTTCGTCGTTGACTACCCAAGGAAATCCGGTGATCACCCGCATGAAGCAAAGTATGGATGCTCCTTATATTCTGGATACAGAAGCGACGAATATCGCCTCTTCGTCCCAATCAGCGCACATCTTTTACGGCTATGAAAATCGACTGTACCGCTACGGCATCAATGCAAATTCGACAAACCAGTTTCATGCATTCCCGGCAGGGGAGGGGATTATCAATATGAAGTTTAGAGCCATAGACGATAATGGTCGTGAATACGGCGAATTGCTGGTCGCAACCTGGGATGGCCGGGAAAGTAAATTGTACCTATTCTCTGTATCCCTGGCAGGCCTCGTCGGCGAACCCAGCGACGCCATTGCCGGTTTTGATAAGGTTTTGGATATGGTGTATAAAGGCGAATCGTAGAGGCGTAGTGCCTATGTGCTGTAACAAATATGCACACGCCCTTGCGGAAAGAAGCAATTTAACAATAAAGCAGAAACAAGAAAATAGAACAATGAAGAAATTAATCACAGCAGCCCTGTTACTCGCGGTAAGCGCGGGCATGGCACAGAGTAACCTGCAGGAAAAACGGTTGCAGTACGCGAAAATAGCAGAGAGCGGCACCAAAGCAGAGAAAGAAGCGTTGGCGCAGGAGCTTTTTAAGCTCGCTAAAAGCGCCAAAGATGAGGGCGATCTAATCTTTGCGAGCAATTTCATCTACCAGCTTGGGCATGAAAACAGTGCCGATTCCATACGCAAAGAAGTAATTCGCAAATTCCCAAAAGGGGTAACCGCGCGCGATGCTTATGTAACAGGGTTCTATGATTTGGAAAGTACGGAGGAGAAGGAAAAGCGATTTAAGAGTTGGGTGAAGAAATGGCCTATGGAAAAAGCGGAAGGCGATAAACTCAGCTATGACTATATCATAGCTGCCCTAGCGCGTGCTTTTGCGCAAGAGGGGGAAAAGGAAAAAGCGCTTTCCTATGTGGAGCAGATGAACGAGCGTTTCTGGCGCGCGCAGGGCTATATCCCCGTAGCGACGAGCTTCCTGCAGCAAGGCGATACAGCGGCAGCAATCCCACTAATTCAGACGGCTATTGATGATGCGGAGTACTACATCAATCTTCCCAAAGAGCAAAAGGACAATAAGGCCGGATTTGCCGCTGTGGGCTATCCCGGATATGTAGGTCAGTTGGCGGAGATATATAATGCCCAGGGCAGACAGACGGAAGCGTTGGAACTGATCGAGAGGGCCATAGCGCTGACGCCGGAACAGGCTCCCCGTTTCAGTAGCAGCTACTTTAAAGGGCTGGAAGCGTCGGGACGGAAGCTGGAAGCGTTGCAGCAACTCGAAATCCTTTATAAACAGGGAACATTTGGGTACAAAGATAAGATGACCGAATTATACACGGAGTTGAATGGATCAGGTCAGGGATTGGCAGCTTACTTTACGCGCTTAGATCAGGACGTTGTCAAAGCTATCTGCGACCATATTAAGGAGATGGAAGTCTACAAACCTGCTCCGGCATTCGAGCTCCTGAACCTAAAAGGGGAAAAGGTGTCGCTCGCAAGTCTTAAGGGCAAGGTGGTTGTGCTGGACTTCTGGGCGACGTGGTGCCAACCGTGCATCCGTTCGTTTCCCGGTATGCAGGCTGCCCAGGCAATGTATGCAGAAGACGACGCTGTGCAGTTTTTATTTATCAATACGTGGGAAAGGGATGCTGCATACAAAACAAATGTGCCCGCCTTCATCGAGAAGAACGGGTATCCGTTTGAGGTGCTATACGACGATCAGAAAGATCCCGATACGGGCGAAGTGCTTGCTGCCAAGTATGGCGTCCGCGGTATTCCTGCCAAATTTATAATAGACAAGGAGGGAAATATCCGTTATTTCTTAACAGGGTCTACACCTAATGTAGATTATATCAAATTGGAGATGCGGGAACTGATAGAGGCTGCTAAAAAGCCATATAAACGCTAGCAGTTTGTTTATAACGGCGGAAAGCAGGCGCTTTTCCGCCGTTATGTATTCAAGATCCGTACTTAGAAGGATTTCCAATCTATATTAATACCACGGAGCGCATTGTTTATGGCTGCAAGAGGGCATCTCATACCGGAAATCGTTGTCGAGCTGATTTACCATCGAAGTTCAGACGGAGTAAGCACAACTGTGTCGACGTCAATGTTCTGAGGCACCATCTACGCCATTAAACCATAACATCCATATGCGATCGCCTACGGCAATTTCCGTATACACATAATGAAAATTTAGCCGACCTTTGTAAAACGGCAGGGGCGGACATAAGGCTGCCTGATCCGCCGGCTCGCGAGGTGCAGCCGTGGCGTCAAACTACTTTGAACATGTGGAAATTTATGGTAGGTATGGTACTGTTAGTAAACGCAGCGTATGGGCAACAAAGGGTTCCGGTCGTCAGACACGGTGCTTCCCCCTTCGTTATCGATGTAGACCGCAGGGATGAGCTGGCGTTAAAAGCAGCGCAGGTCGTTAAAAAATATACAGCGGAAAGTACGGGCGTAGTGCTCCCATTTATCTGGGAGAAAGGTGGTGAAATGGCTATTGTGATAAGGAGGGTTGATGAAAACGGCGAGCGTATGGAAGATAGTTATGGACTGCACTATGAACAGGGAAAGCTGTACATCACCGGCGTCGGACGAGGTGTCGTGTTCGCAGCCTACCGGTATGTACGAGACATTATAGGTGCATGCAAGTGGTATGCGGGCAGGGAAAACACCGATATCCCGAAGCTTGAGGAACTTTATATAGACGAGGGACTTCATATTTCCGCGGCGCCGGCCTTTGTTTACAGGGAAGTATATTTTCCGGTAGAACTCGATCCCGAATATATGGACTGGTATGGCCTACATAACCTGGAGGAGAAATGGGGCGAATGGGGGCATACCTTTAACAAAATATTACCTCCTGCCATTTATTTTAAGAAGCACCCTGCGTACTACGCCTGGTATAACGGGCGGCGGCAACCGACGCAGCTCTGTCTTTCCAACGAAGAGGTTTTCGCACGTACCGTGGACTACTTCCGGGAGAAAATGGAAAATAACCCTTCGGCAACCTATTGGTCTATTGGTCCCAACGATGCGCTAGGACACTGCACATGTGCGCAATGTAGCAAAACCAACGAGCGCGAAGGAGGACCTCAGGGTACGCTGATTCGCTTTGTAAACCGGGTGGCTCGTACATTCCCAGGTAAGAAATTTACGACGCTTGCTTATCTACAGACGGCAAACGCGCCGCTTCACGAGCACGTTGAAGACAATGTATATGTCATGCTGACCAACGTGGACGCTTCCCGGAAGCAGAATATAGGTATTGAGCCGTCTGCCGGGGCCTTTCGACGACAGCTTCAGGATTGGACATCCAAGAGCAGGCATGTGTTTGTATGGGATTATATAACGCAGTTTACGGGTTTCTTAACGCCTTTTCCTGTTCAGGGAACCATGCAGCAAAATGTGCAATATCTGAAATCGGCAGGAGCCGAAGGCATTTTTCTGCAGGGAGGGGGCGGTACGTACAGTGATATGGCGGAGCTAAATGCGTATGTGCTTGCTCATTTGCTATGGAATCCGGATGCCGATGAAGGGCGGTTGACGGATGAGTTCATCAATGGCTACTACGGCAAGGGAGCCCCCTATGTTAAGACCTATCTGGAAGCCCGTCGCCTCAACCTGCTACAGGAGGCACATTCCCTGTCCATCTATGGAAACCCTATCGATCACCGTAACGATTTCTTGCGGCCGGAAGCTATGGAACGGTATAGTGTATTGCTGGAAAAAGCCGAAGTAGCGGTGGAAGGAGAACGCTTATTTGAAGACCGTGTCAGACGGATTGGTGTGGGACTTGACTATACCTATCTGCAGCAATCCCGTTTTTATGGGCCCCGCCGACATGGTGTTTTTATACAGGATGGAAAAAAATGGGCCGTAAGGCCTTACGTCAGGCAGAAGGTCGATCGCTTCGTGCGCGACAGCAGAAGGTTAGGCGTGGTGGAGCTCTCCGAAGGTGGGCGTTCGCCGGAAGGCTACGGAGCCGGGTGGGACGTTATCTTTGCGCAGGGCTTGCGTCCGAATAAAGCTAGCGGCGCCGACGTCAGCCTGGTCCATCCTTACGATCCGTCGTTTCCGGCAAATGGTGTCGCCACGTTAACGGATAGCGTTCCGGGGTACGACGACCACAGCTACAACTGGCTGATGTGGTACGGAACGCCGATGGACGCTACCATTCAGCTGAAGGAGGCAAAGCGGATAGGTTCAGTTGAGGTGAACTTTCTACAGGATGCACGGCACTGGATATTCCCACCCAAAACGGTAGAGATCTTTGTGTCGGTGGATGGGGTGCATTTTCGTCGCGTGATGCATAGGGATATACGGCCGGTAGAAGAAGATTACACCGTTCGGCGTAGAAAATATAGGGTTGCGGTGAAAGAGTCGATAAAGGCAGTCCGTGTTTATGCGGAGCCGTTTGGCGCGTTGCCCAGCTGGCGTTTTCATCCGTATAAGAAAGTGATGATAGCCTGCGACGAGATCTAGCTGGACTAAGTCCGGAAATAAGGTTATTGGCAGGCAGAGCCTGACATTGTCGAAGAGTGAGAAGAGTTAGAAGGTTAGATCGCTTCGTCGTAGGAGTTCGGGCCTTTACGACTTTACAAATCAGCAACTTCACGGCTTATAGCCATCAGCTATCAGCCATCTGCCATCTGCCATTTGCCATCCGCCATGAGCTATTGGCCTCTCGCTTTACGACTTTACAAATCAGCAACTTCACGCTTATAGCCATCAGCTATCTGCCATCTGCCATCTGCCATTTGCCGTCCGTCATGAGCTATTGGCCTCTCGCTTTACGACTTTACAAATCAACAACTTCACGCTTATAGCCATCAGCTATCAGCCATCTGCCATCTGCCATTTGCCGTCCGTCATGAGCTATTGGCCTCTCGCTTTACGACTTTACAAATCAACAACTTCACGCTTATAGCCATCAGCTATCAGCCATCTGCCATTTGCCGTCCGTCATGAGCTATTGGCCTCTCGCTTTACGACTTTACAAATCAACAACTTCACGGCTTATAGCCATCCGCTATCAGCCATCTGCCATTTGCCATCCGCCATGAGCTATTGGCCTCTCGCTTTACGACTTTACAAATCAACAACTTCACGCTTATAGCCATCAGCTATCAGCCATCTGCCATTTGCCGTCCGTCATGAGCTATTGGCCTCTCGCTTTACGACTTTACACATCAACAACTTCACGGCTTATAGCTATCAGCTATCAGCCATTTGCCATTTGCCATTTGCCATCTGCCATTAACCATTCCCTTCCAGCTTCGCTTTACGACTTTACAAATCAACAACTTCGCGGCTTATAGCTATCAGCTATCAGCCATTTGCCATTTGCCGTCCG
>NZ_VNHX01000014.1:0-90778 GCF_008124885.1 Sphingobacterium allocomposti | reverse complement strand
CACGGCTTATAGCTATCAGCTATCAGCCATTTGCCATTTGCCATTTGCCATCTGCCATTAACCATTCCCTTCCAGCTTCGCTTTACGACTTTACAAATCAACAACTTCGCGGCTTATAGCTATCAGCTATCAGCCATTTGCCATCTGCCATTAACCATTCCCTTCCAGCTTCGCTTTACGACTTTACAAATCAACAACTTCGCGGCTTATAGCTATCAGCTATCAGCCATTTGCCATTTGCCATTTGCCATTTGCCATCTGCCATTAACCATTCCCTTCCAGCTTCGCTTTACGACTTTACACATCAACAACTTTACAGCTCAGCGTGATGCTCAATTTCTAACTTACTTTTGCTTTTTTTACTTTTCAAGTTTACTTTTTACTTGCTAAAATCCTTATCTTCGTGCAATGGATAATTTTATTGTTTCGGCACGCAAATATCGCCCAGTAACCTTCGATTCAGTCGTCGGCCAACAGCATATTACAAGTACGCTCAAGAATGCCATCCACAACAACCAGCTGGCGCAGGCCTTTTTGTTCTGCGGGCCGCGTGGTGTTGGGAAGACAACGTGTGCGCGTATCCTGGCGAAAACAATAAATTGTGAACACCTTGCCGAAGGCGTTGAGGCCTGTGGGACCTGTGAAAGCTGCCGATCGTTCCAGAACGGGAATTCTTTCAGCATCCATGAGCTGGACGCAGCCTCCAACAATTCGGTGGATGACATCCGTAGCCTTATCGAGCAAGTACGCATCCCACCACAAGCCGGAAAATATAAAATCTACATCATTGATGAGGTGCACATGCTGTCTCAGGCTGCATTTAATGCCTTCCTGAAGACATTGGAAGAGCCACCGTCATACGCTATATTTATTTTGGCGACAACCGAGAAGCACAAAATCCTTCCGACCATCCTTTCCCGCTGTCAGATTTTTGATTTCAACCGGATAAAGGTAGAGGATATGGCCAACCACCTGGCAAGTATCGCCCAGAAGGAAGCTATCACATTTGAGGCGGATGGCCTGCATGTCATCGCACAGAAGGCCGACGGCGGGCTTCGCGACGCCCTGTCGATGTTTGACCAGATCGTTAGCTTCTCGAATAAAAATATATCTTACCAGGCAGTTATCAGTAATCTTAACATCCTCGATTATGATTACTATTTTCAGCTGATGGATAGCATTGCCGGCGAAGATGCAGCTCAGGCACTTTTGATTTTTGACAAAGTGTTAAATAACGGCTTTGATGGGGGACACTTCATCAGCGGTCTAGCTACTCATATCCGGAATCTATTGGTTTCGAAGGAGCCTTCTACGCTGAAGCTGCTCGAAGTGAGTGAAAACATCAAGCGTAGATACCTGGAACAGGCGCAGCGTTTGAGTTCCGGCCTTTTATTATCGGCGTTGAACATTGCCAATCAATGTGAGATAAACTATAAAGGCAGTAAAAACCAACGTCTGCAGGTGGAGCTGGCGCTGTTAAAGATGTGCCACATCACGGCAGCCATCACGCTCAGTAAGCAGGGAATTCCGGTGCCCTCAGCTTCGTCTGAGGTAAAAAAAAAACTCCCTGAGCAGCCAACAGTAAGCCGCCCGGTAGCATCAGCCAGCGGGACGCCTCCTGCAGTGAAGCCGATGTCTCCACCTGTAACCGAAACCGCTCCAACATCGCCTACAGCATCTTCAACCGCTACGGCGGCGACGTCCAGTCAGCCGACGGTAGCTACAGCTCCTCCCAAGAAAGGTTGGGGTAAGATATCATCTTCGGTTAACGTGCCGAACCTAAACACGATCTTCGAGGAAAAGGCTGAGGAAGCGACTGACGAACCGGACCTTGTACAAGGAAGTGAGTTCAGGGAGGTAACGTTAAATGCTTTTCTTTCAAAATGGAATAGCTTCGCGGATCAACTGAAACAGACCAGCCGGATCACCCTGTATACTATCATGACCGCCAACACACCACGACTGAATGGGACCCTGATCGAAGTGGATGTGGAGAACGGCGTGCAGATGGATGAGCTCAAGCTGGGAAAGATCGATATTCTTAACTACCTCCGCGTGGAACTGCACAATTTTGCGCTGGACATTCAGGGGGTGCAGGTCGAGATGACGAAAGTCCGGAAGCCTTACACGTCGCAAGAAAAATATCAGGCCATGGTTTCGAAAAATCCGGCGCTGGAAACCCTGCGCAAGGCTTTTAATTTAGGGTTGCAGTAGATATTAGATGTTAGACGCTAGATGTTAGATAGGAGAGAGCTTATCTTATCAGGGTCAACATATCAACTTTATCAACCATTGCCAACCATATCAACTTATTTTTTTAAATTTGAAAATGCAGAATTTCCAGCGAAAAGAAAGGGGAGAAAAAAGAGAATCCAATCAGATGGTTTTCGGAATCCGGGCGGTTATCGAGGCGATCGATAGCGGAAAAGAGATTGAGTCACTTTTTGTTCAGCGGGGACTGAGTGGGAGTCTGTTCCTGGAATTAAAAAGCCTGTTGAAGGAGCACGGAATCGGTTTTCAGCAGGTTCCGGTAGAGAAGCTCAACCGTATTACGCGGAAGAACCATCAAGGCGTTATTGCCGTTATATCGCCCATCACCTATCAGCGTATTGAAGATGTACTGCCGGCCATCTATGAGCGCGGAGATACACCTTTACTCCTGTTGCTTGATGGAGTGACAGATGTCCGGAATATGGGCGCCATTGCCCGTACGGCAGAGTGTGCCGGTGTTCACGCGATTATTGTTCCGAAAAAAGGATCTGCAGAGATCAATCCTGACGCCATTAAGACGTCTGCCGGTGCGCTATATAAGATACCCGTCTGCCGTGAAGACTCGCTGCGACTAGCCGGCCGTTTCTTGATTGATTCCGGTGTACAGCTTGTCGTGAGTACCGAAAAAACGCAGGATTCCATATACGATGTCGACTATACGCTGCCTACCTGTATCATCCTCGGCGCTGAGGATGTAGGCGTGTCGGACGATCTGATACGCATGGCTGATAAGCTAGCCAAGATACCGATGGCGGGCGAGATTGCGTCTTTGAATGTGTCGGTTTCGGCCGGGGTAGTTATTTACGAAGCAATCCGCCAACGTAGCAAATAATCCGGTTGTGAAAGGCCGCCTTCACAGACAGCTTCGCGTATACCGTTATGTGTTTTATAGAGAAACACTTGTAGACCCCCGTGAGCACTTTTGGTCTTTTTTAGGTGCTTTCGTCGGAATCTTTACCATTGCTGTTATACAATCGCTCAGTCTTCCGACGTTGGAGAATGTTTTTCTTATCGGATCGTTTGGCGCTTCATCCGTTTTGGTCTATGGAGCCATTCAGAGTCCGCTAGCGCAGCCCCGTAATTTAATCGGTGGGCATGTTGTTTCCGCTGTTGTTGGCGTTACGGTTGCCCAGATACTCCCGGATATCATCTGGCTCACGGCACCGCTGGCGGTAGCTTCCTCCATTGTATGCATGCAGATCACACGGACGTTGCACCCCCCCGGAGGGGCTACGGCACTAATCGCCGTGGCCGGAGGGACGAAAATAGTATCGCTGGGGTACTGGTACGTTCTAAGTCCGGTGTTGTCAGGGTGTCTGATCCTGTTTGTGGTAGCCTTGGTCTTTAATAACATAACAAAGAAACGGCACTACCCCGTGAAAAACTCGCGTCTGCGCCGCTCGCGTAGACGTCACCTGCGCAAGCGGTTTGGTTAAATCCATGGCAGGACATTGATGACAGTGGAGAGACCGCTAAGGGGTGGAATCCGCTTCCTTTTTTCTTTGTTTGATACTGAGCACATGGGCAGCGACGCCGAGAATGCAGGAGCCAGAAGTAAGTAGGAGCGACCTTAGCGCGATGTCTCCGTTTATAAAAAGGAGAATAGAAATTAGTTCGAGAATAGCCAACAGTGCTATGATAAAGTATCCCGCTTTATAATTCCTCATGGTTTAAATTTACGAAACTATTTGTTGTTTTTGGAGCTGAAGGGTTTTAATGCCTGGCCTTCACTGTCGCCTTTTTTCCGAAAACGCTCCACCTTCTATTTCTTTAAGAACTGGGCTAGAAGATACGGTATGGATGTTCCCAGTATGCCGATGGCTATGGGGTTGAGCCCCCATACTTCATTTTTTCCGAAGTTCAGAATCACAAACAAAATCGACGAAGCGACAACGATATACAAGATCCAGATAGCATATTTTACAAAGAGGTTATTCATGTGGCAGCGCTAAATGAAGCAGTGAGCATAAGTGCCAGAGTGGCCTGTTTTCTTTCCTCGGTTTTAATCTTTTCATTGATGTTTAACGGTAATATCCATTTGGTTATAACTCTATTTCACGGGAAAATCCGACCGGATAAAATTACAGGGCAAGACTTACAATCTCTAAACAAAATTTGTTTAAATTAACCATAATATGGTTAAAAGCAGGCCGCCAATTGGCAGCGCGGAAATCTCCGATGACGGCGGATAGACAGCCTGTACTCAGTGTCCGTGTACTTTACCCATGTGAAGTCTATTACGTTATCATGCTGATTAAATAATCTGGTGCTAAGCTTGATTACGTTTTTTAGGAAAAAACGACAGCAACGTGGCGACATCCACGTCTAAAAGTGCTGTTATCTCATAGAGCCGTTCAAGATCCAGCCGGGCTAATCCGCGCTCTATTCTGGAGTACACATTCTGGGATATGCCAAGCTGCAAAGACATATATTCCTGGGTATATCCTCTCTTGACACGTTCCAGACGGATATTTTCTGCCACCTGCCTGTTCAGATTTTTTCTTTCCGGAGTCTCATCGTATTGATAAATAAGTGATTTATTATTCTTCATACTTTTTTAGGTCATAACAACTCTTTTAAACCCATTCTTTATGGTTTGGGCATTCTATTTCGTTTCGCCAGTCTAATTTATTCATTATTTATTAAAAAAATAAAAAAAATGATCATCGGAAGAAAAATGTTTCTACGTAACGAAATAGATGTTTCCGCATTCGTTTTCTGCTCTGTTTCGAAGAAATACTTTCTACGAAGTGTGAAAAGTTTGATTTCGTGAGGGTTGGATTTGCCGGTATAGCTTATATGCGGGACAGGCTAATGATATCGCTTGTCCCGGGAGGCCGGGAAGCGGCTGGGCGTAGTGCGGCAAGGAGCGGGGCCTATGTTATAAATAGGGCAGCAAGTTATGGAAGCCATATAGCCGGCTGGGGCTCCAACGATTCGTACGACGCAGCGGGTAAGTCCCATGTCCGGTGGTGAGCCATGGGACTTACCTAACCACCTCAGTTCGATAAAAATGACCTCGTAGGGGGCCGATGTTTATACTGCTATGAGGTGTAAGCCCTTTGGGTTTATCTTTCATCTGACGATGTATATCAGCTAGATAATAATCGAATTCAGGTTGACCCATAAATGCGCTGCCGTTCTGTGTTTCTACAGGTACATTGCTTCGTACTGTTTCTGATATCTTTTGAGAATTTCCCGTCTTTTCATTTTTAAAGTCGGGGTAAGCTCCCCTTTTTCGATGCTGAATTCCGTCGGCAGGATCGCGATCTTCTTAATCTGTTCCCAGTTTCCAAAATGCTTGTTGGCCAGCTTTACTTCCTGGTTCAGCCGTTTGTATACGGATGGGCTCGAGAGAAACTCTTCCTTTGGCAATAAGGCCAGCGACGGCTCGTTCTGCAGGGCCCAGTCTTTCAGGTTGCTGTAGTTGGGCACAATAAAGGCGCTGGCAAATTTCATGTTGTCGCCGACGACCATTGCCTGTTCTATGAACGGCGACTCGACGAGTTTGGTCTCTATAGGTTGCGGGACAATATATTTACCTCCCGATATCTTGAAGATCTCCTTCTTCCGGTCGATTATCTTGAGATAATCTCCGTCTTCCCACCGTCCGATATCGCCTGTGTACAGCCAGCCCTCCTTCAGTACTTCGGCCGTTGCTTCCGGGTTTTTGTAGTACCCCTGCATTATGTTAGGACCCTTGACCAAGATTTCACCATCTGCGGCCAGCTTAATTTCGACGCCTTTTACAGGGTTTCCGACAGTTCCGACGCGGACGCCGCGGCTATAAAAGTTAACGGCGATGAGGGGAGACGCCTCAGTAAGGCCATACCCTTCATAAATTGGAATGCGCGCGGCAAGGAGTATGCGTATGATACGGGGCTGCAGGGAAGCACTTCCCGAAACAACGGTGACAAGCTCTCCGCCCAGCGCGTCGTGAAATTTGTTCAGAACCATCATTCTGGCTATGGCGAGCTTCTGCCTATACACAAAGCTATTCGTTTTTCCGGTAGGATCGAATTGCTCCGCCACGCTGATTGCCCAGTCGAAAAGTCTTCGCTTCGTCCCTTGGAGCGCTGTCCCCGTCTTCATGATGTTTTCGAACACCTTTTCCATGAGACGTGGAACGGCAGTCATGATGTTTGGTTTTACCTCTTTAATGTTCTGTCCGATATGCTCGAGTCCTTCGGCTACGTAAACGGTGATTCCGATATAAAAGTACGTATAGATAACCATGCGCTCGTATGCGTGGCAGGGAGGGAGGAAAGTTAAGGCCCTGCTATACGCCTGCAGCGGGGTCGCCTCGCGGGCGGCAAAGACGTTGCTGAGTATATTATGGTGCGTCAGCATGACCCCCTTGGGCTTGCCTGTTGTACCAGACGTGTATATCAGCGTGGCCAGGTCGGTGGGTAAGACGGCATCGCGTAGAGCGTCCAGCTGCTTGTCCGGTATGTTTCTGCCAATATCGGTGAGTCCCTTCCAATGACGTGAATCTGCGAAACTATCGATGGCGAAGGTATACCTCAGGGTGTAGATGGAATCTACCAGGTTGCAGATACGTTGGTAGAGGCTCTTGCTGCTGACGATGCAAAGCTGGATTTCAGCGTCGTTAAAGATAAACTGGTAGTCGGCGTCGGTAATGTTCGGGTATACGGCTACCGTCACAGCTCCGATCTGCTGAATAGCAAAGTCGATGACATGCCATTCGTAACGGCCTTCGGACACGAGTCCGACCTTATCTCCGGGTTTCACACCTAGCTCTATCAGTCCTTTCGACAGTGCCCGGGTCTCGGTCAGAAAAGTTGAGGTCGATATTTTCTGCCATAGGCCGTCGCTTTTGTAGGCAAACATCGGCAACGTAGGAAACAACTCCAGTTGACGATAGGCGAGATCGAAGATTCTGTTCGGATGGTTACCGCTTAACATGGTATATAATGATGACTTTTTGATAATTTCTTCCCAGGCTTTAGAGATAACAGCCGTGCGTCTGAAAAAGTTTTCGTATCTCCAGCGGCCTAGGGAATATGTGAACAATAGAAAGCCAGATATTCTGTTGAAAATCTGGCTTCCTGTGAAAAAAAAATGTGATTAATATCTAGATCGGGATGTCTGTTTTTTTCCGGAAAAATCTCTGAATCCGCCCGAATCTCTCTTATCTCTTGAGCTTCTTCTGTCTTTTCGGTCTCTGTCACCTCCTCTACGGTTTCTGTCGCCTCCGCGTGAACGGGATCCGGATCCACGGCCTTCAGAACGGCCATCTCCAGAGACTTCAATGCGCACCTGACGGCCGTTAAAGTCTACATCTTTGAAACCTTCGAATACCTTATTCACCTCGGCGTCCTCCACTTCGAAGAAGGTAAATACCCCTTTTAAGTCGATTTTTCCAATAGATTTTCCCGAAATCTTGGCGGTATTGCAGATGAAACCAAGCATATCACCACGGCTGAACTCATCTACCGAACCAAGGTTCATAAACAGGCGGGTAAATCCTCTCGAAGAAGATCTCTCCCTACGTTCGCCACGTTCTCTTCCATCATCTCTTCTGCCTTCTCTTGCTTCGATGTTCAGATCAGGCGCATTTTGATAGTATTCCAGGAAACGGTTGAACTCCAGGGAAGCAAAGCGTTTGATAATATCCTCTTTCGAAAGATCCTGCATGCTTTCCATGATGTTCGGAAGGAACGGTGCAATCTGCTCTTCGTTGATGTCCACGTTGTGAACTTTGTCGATCATCGCGAACAGCTGTTTTTCACAAACTTCCGTTCCTTGCGGAACTTGCTTTCTTTCAAACGGCTTGCCGATGATTTTCTCGATGTGGCGTATCTTGCTCAGTTCTTTTACATTTACCAGAGACAAGGATATTCCGGTTTTTCCTGCGCGGGCAGTACGTCCCGAACGGTGCGTATAGTTTTCTACTTCGTCAGGTAAGGAAAAGTTGATAACGTGCGTTACGTCGTTCACATCGATCCCTCTGGCTGCGACATCGGTAGCAATCAGCAATTGGAGGTTACGCTCGCGGTAACGCTTCATGACCTTGTCCCGTTGCTGCTGAGATAAATCTCCGTGCAAAGAATCGGCGTTGTAGCCATCCTTTACCAAAGCTTCAGCGATTTCCTGTGTTTCGATTTTTGTACGGCAGAACACAATCCCAAAGATTTCAGGATAGAAGTCAACAATACGTTTGAACGCCGCGTATTTATCCTTAGCCTTGATTAAATAGTAATGGTGTTCGATGTTCGCATTTCCCGTATTTTTAGTTCCAACGGTGAGCTCGAAAGGGTTGCTCATGTAGTTCTGTGCAATACGGCGCACTTCTTTTGGCATAGTTGCAGAAAACAACCACGTCTTCTTCGTGTCGGGCGTCTCCGAAAGAATATTGTTGATATCCTCTTGGAATCCCATGTTCAACATCTCGTCGGCTTCGTCCAATACGACGTATTTCACGTTGGAGAAGTCTATGGCATTTCTGCCGATGATGTCGAGCATACGTCCGGGAGTGGCTACTACAATCTGTACACCACGACGGATCTGACGCAACTGATCAGAAATGTTTGCTCCACCATATACAGCAACAACATGTACGTTGTCGATATACTTGGAAAATTTTTCTAAATCTTTTGCGATTTGCAAACACAATTCACGCGTAGGACATAAAACTAACGCTTGTGGATGCTTCTGAGAAAAGTCAATTAACTCTAATAATGGAAGACCAAATGCCGCGGTCTTTCCTGTGCCGGTTTGGGCTAATCCGACAAAATCG
Source organism: Sphingobacterium allocomposti (assembly GCF_008124885.1). Taxonomy (GTDB): domain Bacteria; phylum Bacteroidota; class Bacteroidia; order Sphingobacteriales; family Sphingobacteriaceae; genus Sphingobacterium; species Sphingobacterium allocomposti. The sequence continues at coordinate 81,747 of NZ_VNHX01000014.1, read as the reverse complement.
TCGTTACCAGTCAGTAATACAGGAATGGCTTTTTCCTGAATGGGAGAGGGTTTTTCAAAACCGATCTCAGAGATGGCATTAACAACTTCATGACGGATTCCCAAGTCTAAAAATGGGTTCATGAAATAAAATATACAATAGGCTCTATTGCCTAAGGCGGTGCAAAGATAGGAAAAATAATTGAAAATTTAAATTAAAACAGAAAATAAATGCGGAAGTAATGGAAAGGATAGGACTGAAGCAGACGTTGAGTCTGACAATAACGGGCCGAATTACGCGGTTCGTTTAAACAGCAAGTCCTGCTGAGCATGCGCAGCAGGACTGTTGCTTATGTCCGGATCCCGTAGGGGTTAATACAACGTAAATTCGACGCGGCGGTTTGCCTGGCGTCCTTCCGCCGTTGTATTCGATGCTATTGGTTGCGTAGGACCATAGCCTGTAGCCTCGATACGGGAGGCGTTGGCTCCCTTGGACACGAGGTATGCCTTAACAGCTTCTGCCCGTTCCTTAGATAAACGCATGTTGGTCTGCATGGACCCCGTGTTGTCTGTATGTCCGGCAAGTTTCAGGCTGAAGTTCTTTTCGATCAAAAGTGCCGCGACGCGGTTCAATGATGGAAATGAAGTCGAACGGATGGTCGACTTGCCAAGGTCGAATTCCAGATTCTTAATGGCTTCGTCGACAACTTTTTTATCTTCTTCGGTTACGACAATTTTCTCGATAACCTTGGTTTCGTTTTTCATCTCCGGAAGCGGACATCCTGCGCCGTCAACTTTCACGCCGGCGGGCGTGTTAGGACATTTGTCATATCTGTTGGCAACACCGTCACCATCGTCGTCGCCGAGATCGCTGTTCAATGCATCCATCTGGGCTTTCAATTCCTCGTTGGCTGCCACAAGACGATCGCGCTCGGCTTTTAGCTCGTCGTATTTAGCGGTGTAGTCGCTGATCAGCGTGGCGACCGGATTGGAGTTGTTCAGCGCGGGTTTTGACCCGCTTCCCAGTGCTATTTCCAGTCCTGCATGCGCGTAAGAAAATAGGTCGTTCTTATACTGCCCGCCTGTGACCCCATTAAAACGCTGATTGGCCCAGTTTAGCTGATAGCCAAGGTCGAGGTTGATCCCTTTTGCTACGGCAAACTTAAAACCGAAGTCGACAGGAACATATAATTTAGTCTGCTTGTCAGCGGTGGTTTCGGTGTTGTCATTGATAACTGTTGTTTCGAAGTTTAGCGCCCCGAGGCCTATTGCTGCGTAGGGTTTGATGATGCTGTTGAAAAACCTCCAGTTGGTGTTGGCCATCGTCCATTCGCCTGAAAGGGCGGCAGACCATGGAACCGTGGTTTCGAACGCCGATATTGTTCCAGCGTCGGCATCTTCGTTGGTTCCGGCGACTTTTCCGCCGAGATATTGTGCTTTAATTCCAAAAGAAGGAGAGATCTGTTTCTTGATGTACGCGCTGTATCCCACATTGTGTTCGAGCTTTTCGAATCCGTCGCGGTTAAATCCGAAGATATTGGACTGGTTTAAAACGCCGGCATTGATGCCAACAGACCATGTTCTGTATTGGCTTGACGGTCCCAGTGGAGATGTACCTTCTATTGTCGCCGGATTGTTTATCTGCGCCCTGGACACGGTTACGGAACTGATTGCGGCAGCAATACCTACAAAGGCTACCTTTTTTAAGTCGAGGTTTTTCATTCGAGTAAAGTGTTTATTCATTTATTGTCTAGTTCCAAAGGAATTGTTTATCCGTGTTTATTTCAACGTCATTCATAAGCTTATTACGTCCGGTTATTTTGTCTTTTGTGTACCGCAATTGATGCAAGCTTTTAAGAAGTGAATAGTTCAGTAAAATATGTGCACACTGTGCAATTGTTTTGCCAAACAGGCCGCCCACTGCGTTTGGCGAAGCCGCTTTTTTTTATTTGTCGCTGTTTCGCTACAGCCGGTAGGCGTTTTTATAGCGCGGGCCGCCTGGAGCCGGCCCGCAGGAATCTAGCCTTCGGCCGGAGGCGTGCTATGCACCCGGGCAAAAAACGTCGGTACAGTGAGGTTGTAAGCTAGTTTGCGTACGATGTTCTCTTCTATTAGCTTTCTGAAGACACTCTTCCTGCTTTTGGTGATTAACAGAATATTGATCTGCTCATCAATCAACACACTGGTGATCGCGTGCGAAACGTCCTCCGCAGCACGGTTGTACAACGCCTGGGACTTCACCGTGTATGATATGTTCTGGATTCCGGTGCGGTCTATGATCTCCCTGATCCACCGTTGAAACTGCGCGTCGATTATCTTGATGTCCTTGTCATCTTTGTTCACGTGGATCAGAACCAGTTCAAAGTCGTTGCCGATTAAGTTGATTGCCTGTAGAAGGACCTCTATCTCGCCCTCTTTGAAATTGCATAGCAGGCCAACGCGCTCTTTTTTAAACCTGCTGGCCCCCTTGGGTATGCCGAATACGGGAGTTTTGGTGTTCAGGATAACATCGTAGGTGTTGCTGCCTAAAAAAACGGCCTCCAGTCCCGACGAGCCCTTCGTTCCCATAATGACCGCGTCATAGGCAAAGCCTGCGGTCACCTTGCTGATTTCTTCAAAGAGGTTGCCTTCCTTAAAGATCGAATGGCACGTCACAGACGGATACTTGAAGCGGATCACTTCCATCAGCTTATCCATCTCTTTTCTTGCAATTTCAACCTGTGGATCGACAAGGTTCGGATTGATCTGCCTATTGACGAAGAGATTTGAGTGGTTCGTAAACACGTGAACAAGGTCTAAAGCCTGTCCGGTACCGTTTTCGTTTATGATTTGGCAGGCATAGTCAATGGCCGTCTGTGAATATTCGGAGAAATCGACCGGTATTAATATTTTTCTCATGTCGGTAAAGATTAATCTTAAATTGTTTTTCCAAAAAATGCGGGTTTCTGTAATTCCAGGGCGATGGCCTTGGATACCGAGGGGGTAAATAATCTCTCAAAAAATGTTTTTCGGCTTTTCGAGATTAAAATCAGATCAATATCCTGTTCCTTAATCAGCTTTTCAATGACCTCCGGTATGGTATCAAGGTTTTTGTCTTCCTTCACTATAGGTGCCGTCCGCATGTTGATTTCTTCTATGGACGGAAACTCACGGATGTTGAAAACCCATGATTCCAGCTTGTCGTTCACGGCCTCCACCTCTTCATTGTCCTTGTATACATGGATAAGATCGAGCTTAACAGGTTGCTTGAAAATATGCAAAAACTCCTGGAGCGTCATCAGTTCTTCCTGAAGGAAGTTTGTCAAGAGGCCTACGCGTGCGATCGAAGTGCTGAATGTCTTATTGGGGACGGCAATGAGCGGGATCGGCGATTTTGCAGCGACATGGGCGGTGTTACTGCCCCAGAAGACATTCTTGTCGTTGGAAGCGCCGGTGGTACCCATGACGATGGCCACGTACTCTCCTTCTTTGGCCTCCCGGGGCAGGGCTTCCTCGAGAAGACCGCGCTCATTGTGGTAAGAGATAGAGAGTTCCGGATGTTTGTCCTGTAATTTTCCCACCCACTCCTTTATGGTGATGTCAGCCTTCAAAATGTTAGGCTGTTCCTGTACTTCCGTCAGTTCAGCGTCGTCAAATCCGGATGAGGTAGCCGTGTAATAATGAACAATGTGTAAGCTGAAATTTTGTCTTTTACCTATCTCGGCAGCGTACTGTGCAGCCTGGAAGGCATTGTCCGAAAAATCAGTAGGAACTAAAAGTTTTTTCATAAATGCATGGATTACTTTATAAAAGTACGAATAATATACGGGAATAGCCCTGTTATTGGTTAACATTTTGTTCGCCGAAGTGCATGCAGTTTTGTCTAGATTCAACGTTGTGAGAGCAAGCATTTTTGAGTAACTTTGCCTCTCAAAATAGAAGATATAGTACTCCATGACCAGTAAAGAAATACGTGAAGCTTTTTTAACTTTTTTTAAGAGCAAGTCTCATCAGATTGTACCGTCTGCACCTGTTGTTGTAAAAAATGATCCGACCCTGATGTTCACCAACGCGGGTATGAACCAGTTTAAGGAGTTATTTCTTGGCGAAGCGCAGCCTAAATACGCGCGTGTAGCAGATACGCAACGCTGCCTGCGGGTGTCGGGAAAGCACAATGATCTGGAGGAGGTGGGAATAGACACGTATCACCATACGCTGTTTGAAATGTTGGGGAACTGGTCTTTTGGGGATTACTTTAAAAAGGAAGCGATCTCCTGGGCATGGGAGCTATTAACTGCGGTTTACGGTCTGGATAAGGACCGGCTGTATGTCACCATCTTTGAAGGTGACGAAAGTGAAGGGCTTCCTAAAGATGTCGAGGCGCGGGACTTTTGGAAAGACCTGATCGCCGAAGACCGTATCTTGCTGGGTAACAAAAAGGATAACTTTTGGGAGATGGGGGAAACAGGGCCGTGCGGTCCTTGTTCAGAGATCCATTACGACATGCGTCCTGATGAAGAACGCCGCCAGACGCCCGGGCAGGCACTTGTTAATGCCGACCATCCGCAGGTTATCGAAATCTGGAACCTCGTGTTCATGCAGTTTAACCGATTGAAAAGCGGTAAGCTGGAGCCCCTTCCTGCCAAACATGTGGATACTGGAATGGGATTTGAACGCTTGGTACGGGCCATTCAGGGAAAAACATCGAACTACGACACAGATGTATTTCAGCCAACCATCCAGTTTATCGCCGAGCGGTCGGGAATTGCCTATGGGGCAGATGAGAAGACGGATATTGCCATGCGGGTGCTGTCCGATCATATCCGGGCAGTGAGCTTCGCTATTGCGGACGGGCAGCTTCCGTCAAATAATAAGGCAGGCTATGTTATCCGCCGTATCTTACGTAGGGCGGTCAGGTATGCGTATACCTTCCTGGATTTCAAAAATCCGTTTATCCATGAATTGGTGCCACTGCTGGCGAAACAGTTTGAAGGCGTATTCGATGGACTTGCCCAGCAGCAGAGTTTCGTGCAGAAAGTGATTCTGGAGGAGGAAGTGTCGTTTTTGCGGACCTTAACGACAGGTATTCAGCGGTTTGAAAACTATGCCATCGACCATGCCGACGTGGATGGAGAGTTTGCATTCGAGCTATTTGATACCTATGGATTCCCGATAGATCTGACCGAATTGCTGGCCCGGGAAAAAGGGCTTAAGGTTGATATGGAAGGCTTTCAGGGGGCACTGCAAAAGCAAAAAGAGCGCTCCCGTGCGGCAACGGCCATAGACACAGGAGACTGGGTGGTTGTGGCTCCTGAGGAAGACGAGGAAACCGCTTTCGTAGGATATGATTATTTGGAGGCCTCAACCCGCCTTGTAAAATATAGACAGGTAAGTGCAAAGGGCAGGCAGCAATATCAGCTGGTGCTTTCCGTAACGCCGTTTTACGCCGAGGGTGGCGGACAGATCGGGGATTCCGGAGTGCTCATTTCGGAAGCAGGTGAGAAAACCTATATAACCGATACTAAAAAGGAGAACGGCCTGATTGTTCATGTGGTTGAGAAATTGCCGTCGTCGTTGGATGGCGGGTTCAAGGCTATTGTAGATAAGGATAAACGCCTCGAAACAGAGAATAATCATTCGGCGACGCACCTGCTGCATGCAGCGCTAAAGCAGGTTTTAGGCGATCATGTGAATCAGAAAGGATCGTTGGTGACAGCCGAAATGTTGCGTTTTGATGTGTCTCATTTCGCTAAAATAACCTACGAGGAAATTAAGCAGATTGAAGACGTCGTCAATCAGAAGATCCGCGAAAACATTTTGCTGAAAGAAGAGCGGATGGTTCCATATCAAGAAGCCATTGCCAGTGGTGTGACCGCTTTGTTCGGCGAAAAATATGGAGACTATGTGCGCGTCATTACGTTTGATGACGGCTTTTCTAAAGAGTTGTGCGGCGGGACGCATGTTAAATCGACTGCGCAGATTGGCTTTTTTAAGATTACGGGAGAGTCTGCTGTAGCAGCGGGCGTAAGGCGGATTGAAGCGATCACGGGCCGTCATGCATATGCGGTAATCCGCGACCATTTCGAGGTGGTCGGTAAACTACGGGAGCTCACGAACAATCCGAAAGATCTCGTGGCCTCGGTTTCGAAACTGATAGAGGAGAACGGAGAGCTGAAGAAGGAGATAGAAAATCAGATCCGTGAGCGCTCTTTGGCGTTAAAAAGTGAGCTGGTTTCGCGTTTTCAGTCGTTCGGGGACGTGAACTTTCTGGCAACGGAAGTCGACCTGCCAAACGCCGATGCCGTGAAAACGTTGGCGTATGCGCTAAAAAGTGAGGTGGACAATATTTTCCTTGTACTGGGCGCCCAGTTTGGCGGCAAGCCCAGCCTGACCGTCGTTATCGCTGATGATCTCGCTAAAACGCGGGGGTGGAACGCTGCTGCCATCGTCAAAGAGCTGGCAAAAGATATTCAAGGCGGTGGGGGCGGGCAGCCGTTCTTCGCGACCGCCGGAGGGAAACTCGCTGCGGGCCTTCCAAAAGCTATAGAACGGGCTAAAGACTTTTTGAACTAGAAGGCGAGGGATGTGCGGAGTGTACGCTGCCGCACAACCTTGTGTATAATCGGTAAAAAAGATGATAAAGATGAAGAAAGCTATCTTTACATGGATAGCATTTTGCAGCATCATTTGGAGTAGCTGTTCCAATAAGGAGCAAATCCATATTTCCGGACAGATCGACAATCCCGGAAATGTAAAGGTGGTGGCATTTTATGAAGGTGAACGTAAACTGGACTCGGTCTATCTGGCCGATGGAAACAGGTTTAAGTTCGAGCGGGAGGCGACCCAGCCCCGCTTATTGTCCATCGCTGTGGGGAATAACAAATATCCCGTGATTGTAACTCCCGGGGAGAAGTTGACGTTTGTCACAGACCTGCATAGCCCCGACGATTACCGTGTAGAGGGCTCTGAACTGACTGCCGAACTGAAAGCTTTTGCCCCGTATAAGCGTAGGAAAGAGTTTGTGCAGGATTCTTTACAGTCGGCATTTGCCAAAGCTACATTGGGTAAATCGGCCGAGGAAATTGAAAGCTTACGGTTTGATTTTTTAACGGAATTTAAATCCAAGCTGGCCGACTATACTAAACAGGCTGTCAGCTTTGCGCAGAAGCAAAAAAATCTGGCAGGGTTTTATGCGATGAGTACGTTGGATCCGGAGATCGCGGAAGCGGAAATTATCGCCTACGCTGAGGACATAGAGAACGAGTTTTTAGATAACCGTTATGTTTCAGAGTTTAAGGAAGAAGCAAAAAAGCTGAAACGTCTGGCGGTAGGACAGCCAGCGCCTGACTTTGAGTCGTTCACACCGGATAATAAAGCTGTAAGATTATCTGATTTTAAGGGGAAATATGTATTGGTCGACTTCTGGGCATCATGGTGCGCGCCATGTAGACAGGAAAATCCTAACATTGTGAAACAGTACCGTGCTTTTAAAGATAAAGGCTTCACGGTGCTGGGCGTGTCGCTGGATAGCAACCCTGGGAGCTGGATGCGGGCCATAAAAGACGACGGCCTCGAATGGACACAGGTGTCAGACCTGCAGGCCTGGAGTTCCGACCTGGTGCTCAGCTATCGTATAAAAGCGATTCCGACCTCTTACTTATTGGATCCTGAAGGCAGGATTCTGGCAAAAAATTTAAGGGGGAAGGAGCTCGAGTCCTTTCTTCAAAAAACATTAAATTAAATTTTATGTTTAACTATTGTTAAGCGTTAACAATTTGATAATACTGTGTTAACTCTTTCTTACCATTAAGTACATAATTTAGCAAAAAAACAACAATGAGCGTCAATCAAAAAATACTAGTGGTAGATGATGAACATGATATAGTCGACTTAATATCATACAATTTAACGAAAGAAGGTTATCAGGTTTATCAAGCGCATAACGGGAAAGAGGGGATAGAAATGGCGAAGCAGGTGAATCCGGATTTAATCATTCTGGACGTTATGATGCCCGAAATGGATGGCATAGAGGCTTGTCGGTTGATGCGTTCGATGCCTGAGTTTAAGCACACCTTTATGGTATTTCTTACGGCGCGCAGCGAGGAATATTCGGAAATAGCGGGGTTCAATGTCGGTGCCGACGATTATATCGCGAAGCCTATTAAGCCGAGGGCATTAATGAGCCGCATAAATGCTATTCTACGCCGTAATAGCGCAGACTCCGAAATAAGCAGCGGAGACAAATTGGAGATCATGGATCTTGTCATTGACCGGGATTCGTTTCTGGTGTACCGCGATAGCGATAAGATTACCCTGGCAAAAAAAGAATTCGAATTGCTATATTTACTGGCTTCCAAACCGAATAAAGTCTTTACGCGGGAACAGATCCTGAAAGCTATCTGGGAAGACTCTGTCGTTGTCACCAACCGGACGATAGACGTTCATATCCGAAAACTGCGTGAGAAGATCGGCGAGAACTATGTTGCTACGGTAAAGGGAGTTGGTTATAAGTTTGAGTTGAACTAACAAAAGGATTGTCAAAGATAAATAAGGTAGGCTAGCAGCTTACCTTTTTTTGTTGGTGTAAAGACGGTGACCCCAAAAAAGTAAAAGGCTTGAAATCAATCGATTTCAAGCCTTTTTGTACCCAGCGCCGGAGTCGAACCGGCACATCCGAAGATATTGGTGTTTGAGACCAACGCGTCTACCAATTCCGCCAGCTGGGCATGCTGTTTCCTTGTTTGACGATGCAAATATAGGAGTTGTTTTAAGTTTTCCAAAATATATTTTTGTAATTTCTTAAATGTACTGGTTAACAAACGGTTTGTTTTACTGCGCCGGGGGCATAATGGTTTTGGTTAACATAATTTAACAAGGAGCGACTTAAACGTTCGTCGCTATTACATATCTATTATGCATATAGAGCAATAAGCAGATTTGTTCATTAAAAACATACAGATATGAAAAAGACACTATTCTTAGCAGTATTATTAGGTGGTTTTAGTCTGACTACGATGGCACAGGAAAGTAAAGTGCAGGACAGTGATGCTAAAAAGGAACGACGACACGTGCGCCACGAGCGGAAAATTGCCGAACGTTCCCCCGAAGAGATCGCCAAGTTAAAGACCGATCGGTTGGACGAGACGCTAAAATTTACCGATGCACAACGTCAGGAAGTTTACGCGATTCAGCTGGATCAGGCAAAGAGACAGGTGGCGCACCGCGACGAGATGAGGAAGCTGCATAGTGAATGGCGCAAGGAGGCCAAAGGCAGCCGTGAAAAGTTGCACGAAGTATTAACGCCCGAGCAGCAACAGCTTATGAAAGAGAAATTCGCGGATAACAAAAAGGTAAAAGGTATGCGGAAGAGAGGAATGTTCAAAGGCGAACGTCCAACCGGAAACCAAAAGAATATAGAAGAGAAAACACAAGGTTAAAGTAAGTGGTTAGTAGTTAAGTTTTATGTTTAGATGGATGAAAGGGGCAGGTTGCCCCTTTCATTTTTTATAGCTGGTTGATTATCTGTGCAATAAGCGGGTAAGTGTTTTCCGTAACCATATCGAAGTCTTCCTTGTCCAGCCACCGGGCATCAGTGATATCCTCTTCGGTTTGAGGAAACAGCTTCGGAGATTTATTCACGCCCATTTCATACCAGTTTGTTTGTTTCACCACAAATCTGCCGCGCATGACATATGTATGATAGGTTGTTAGCAGCTTCCGACCAAGATAATGTATCTGAATGCCGCATTCCTCCTCCACTTCGCGGACGGCTGCCTCGCGCATCTTTTCGTTGTCTTCGACTTTGCCCTTCGGCAGATCCCATTTGCCCAACCGGTGTATGAACAAGTATTTACCGTCGCCGTTTTTTACTACGCCGCCCGCTGCTTTTATGATGGTATGTTTTTGTAGGATCGACCTGAATGTAGATTCCGCGTCAGGATGTATATAGAGATAAGTGGTATTCTTCGACGCTTTGTTCTTTGACGCCTGGAAAAGTTTTTCCAGGTCAATATCTTGTAAACCAATTGTTTGAACAATAGACAATTTCTTGGGAACGAAATCAGCCAAAATTAGCTGAGATTCGTTCATATAAATTTTATAAATTTGTGCCATGAATAATTTAAATGAGGTTGAACAGAAAATTGCTGAATCCTTATTGCAAATTAAAGCAATAAAATTACAACCTAAAAACCCTTTTACATGGGCGTCGGGTTGGAAGTCTCCAATTTATTGTGATAATCGTATTACCTTGTCACATCCCGCTATCCGGACATATATCCGTCAAAAACTGTCCCAGTTGATTCAAGAAGAGTTCGGTACTGTTGAAATGATATCCGGTGTAGCGACGGCTGGTATACCGCAAGGAGTATTGGTTGCGCAAGATTTAGGACTGCCCTTTACCTATGTGCGGAGTAGCGCAAAAGAACATGGCCGGCAGAATCTTATCGAAGGAGAGGTGATCAGTGGTCAGCGCGTTGTCGTCGTTGAGGATTTAATTTCGACAGGAAAAAGCAGCTTACAGGCTGTAGAAGCGTTGCGCGAAGCGGGCTGTAATGTTGTTGGTTTGGTTTCTATATTCACCTATGGCTTCGAAGAAGCAGTTGACAATTTCGCTAAAGCGAAATGTCCGTTCTTTAGCCTGTGCAATTACGAATCGCTTATCAAAGTTGCGGTAGTAAATGGCTATGTGCTGGAATCTGATGTCGCTCTGCTGGAGCAGTGGAGAAAAAATCCTTCCGCCTGGGTCAGCGAATAACTTAAAAAATTTATGTGTATGACGATCATTCAGAATAATATTGTTATCGGCAAACCTGTTGAGGATGTCTATGTCTTTTTAGCCGATCTTAACAACCACGAGCAGTTGATGCCGGACAACATTTATAATTGGTCGTCAACGACGGATGAAGCGCGGTTCACGGTTAAGAATATGGCGAAGCTAGCGCTCCGGATCAGCCAGCGGGTAACGAATAAGGAAATCGTATGTGTGCCCGCCGAGGAAGCACCGTTTGCGATTACACTGCGGTGGAAGCTTGAGGAAGAGACTGCGCGTGCGACAAAGGCAACCTTCGTCATCGAAGCAGAGCTGAATATGATGATGAAAATGATGGCGTCCGGCCCGCTTCAGAAACTGGTGGACCATCAGGTTAATAAGCTTCAGGAAGTCCTGGGATAGTCTGTACGACCTTAAATGATATAATCCCGATCTGCACTGATCGGGATTTTTTTTTGCAGTGCCGACCTGACCGTAGACGACCGCCTGCCGACACGCCAGGCTGATGGGATACCTTTCTCGGTGAGAATAGTGTCATTAATTTGTACCGTTATGAAGAACAACAAAAGAGTTTTGTATTTTTGTTTTTCGAGTTTAATCAATCTTTATTAGATGAAACTATTACTAAAACGCCCGTTGGCTTTTTTTGATCTGGAGACTACGGGGGTGAACATCTCGGTGGACCGTATTGTGGAACTGTCTATTTTAAAGGTATCTCCCGACGGGACGGAAGATGTGCTAACCATGCGTTTAAATCCGGGCATTCCCATTCCGCCGGAATCATCCATTTTCCATGGCGTTTACGATGAGGATGTTAAAGATTTACCTTCGTTTAAAGACAGAGCGTTGGAAATCAAGGAATTTCTGGGAGATGCCGATCTTGCCGGCTACAATTCGAACAAGTTTGATGTGCCCATGCTGATGGAGGAATTTCTGCGTGCAGGAGTGGAGTTCTCCTTGACGGGACGCGCTTTCGTCGATGTGCAAAATATCTTCCACCAAATGGAGCAACGGACTTTAAAGGCCGCCTATAAATTCTATTGTGATGCCGATCTGGACAACGCGCATACGGCGGAAGCAGACGTACGCGCTACTTACGAGGTCCTGAAAGCGCAGCTGAGAAAATATGAAGGCGCTATATTTGAAGATAAACACGGTAACGTGTCGACGCCCGTGGTGAACGACGTTCAGGCTTTGCATAAATTCACCAACCTAAGCAATCCGGTAGACTTTGCCGGACGCCTGGTGTTTGATGAAGATGGAGATCCATGCATCAATTTTGGTAAACACAAGGGGAAGAAGGTGACCGATGTGTTTGACGTGGAGCCTAGCTATTATGCATGGATGCAGAACGGCGATTTTCCACTATACACCAAAAAGGTGCTGGAAGAGATCTGGAACGACTACCGAAATAAAAAGAAAGAGCAAAAGCAGCAGCAGCATGAGCAGCGGAAGGCCGAGCAGCCGCGGAAAGCCGAGCACAAAGAACGTCCTGCCAAGGCTGCTGAACCCGTGAAGCCTATCACCATGGATATGCTAAACCAGCTTAAGGGAAAATTTGGTAAATAACTAACAATTATATAGTAGATGACGAATATAGACGAACTAGAGCATGTGAAGTGCCTTATTATCGGTTCGGGTCCGGCCGGATATACAGCCGCGATATATGCAGCCAGAGCGGACTTAAAGCCGGTAGTGTACACAGGTATCGTACCGGGAGGGCAGCTGACACAAACAACGGAAGTCGATAATTTTCCCGGATATCCCCAAGGGGTGACGGGGCCGGTATTGATGGAAGACTTGAAGGCGCAGGCAGAGCGATTCGGAACCGAAGTGCGCTTTGGCTATGCGACAAAGGTAGCGTTTTCTCAGGACAAGGGAACACACAAGGTGCAGATAGATGGTTCAAAATGGATTCTGGCGGAGACGGTTATTATTGCGACGGGTGCAACGGCGAAGTGGCTGGGGCTACCTTCAGAGGAAAAGTATAACGGTTTCGGCGTGTCGGCATGTGCCGTCTGCGACGGCTTCTTTTTTAAAGGTCAGGATGTGGCGATCGTGGGAGCAGGAGATACGGCTGCTGAAGAAGCAACATATTTGGCTAAACTCTGCCGCAAGGTATACATGCTCGTGCGCAGGGACGAATTCCGAGCGTCTAAAGCCATGGTGCACCGTGTCATGAACACTGCAAACATCGAAGTTTTATACAACACCGAGACACAGGAGATTGTTGGTAATGAGCAGGGGGTCAACGGTGTACGTGTAATCAATAACCGGACGAAAGAGGAGAAGGTGCTTGACGTTACTGGTTTCTTTGTCGCGATTGGACATAAGCCGAACACGGAGCTTTTCCAGGGTATATTGGAAATGGACGAGACAGGCTATCTGATTACAAAGGCGGATAGTACGGCGACAAATATACCCGGCATTTTCGCTTGCGGAGATGTACAGGATCATGTGTATCGTCAAGCGATTACTGCTGCAGGGACAGGCTGTATGGCCGCACTTGAGGCAGAGAGGTATCTCGCCGCAAAGGAGTCGGGCGAATAGCCGTTTTTAGCATTATAAAGGGAGGTGTCTTCTATGTTTTTAAGCGTAAACGTAGGAGACATCTCCTATTTAACAATATATGCATTCTATGGTCTGCCCCGTACGATGACGTCGGCGCACTGGTCTTCTTGACATGGCGTTTTCCCGTCTTTATGCATTTTTCTGTACAGATAATCGCGGACCGCTCCAGCGCTGCACAAAGAAAGCATGGCCGCGAGCACGCATCGACGGCCTTATATTACCTGAAAATAACGTAACGCCTGGAAGATGCCATCTGCATCCACATCACCCGTGACGTAATCGGCGATTTCCTTCACTTCAGGGTTTGCGTTACCCATGGCCACGCCGATTGCTACATGTTTAAGCATAGTGATGTCATTGCCACCGTCGCCAAAGGCCATCGTCTGCGATATATCGATGCCAAAATGTTTACAGAAGATATCGATGCCGACCTGCTTACTTTGGCCCTTAGGATTCACATCGGCGAACAACGGCGTCCAGCGGGAGGCGACGGAGTTCGGCATAACCGTCTCCATAAATGCTTTTTCGTCGTCGGGGCCTAAAAAAATATTCGTCTGTAGAATGGCAGAAGGATCGACCTTCTCGATGTCTACCAAAGGAGGAACCGGAAGGTTAAGGTGGGCATACATTCCGGCAATTTCCGGTGTTACGTCATGTATAGTAATCTCCCGCTCGGACATGAAGGAAAAGCTCAATGGACGCGTTCTGGCATATTCAAGCACCGCTTTTATATCGCGGGCATCCATCGCCTGCCTAAATAGTACTTCTCCTTCTTTCGTCACGCAATAACCGCCATTGAATGTAATAAAGCCATCGAAGTTCAGATACTTTATATGGTCGATGCTATTGATGGAACGGCCGGTGGAAACAATCACCTTGACACCTTGTTGTTGTAGCTTTTTTATCGACTCTTCCGTGCTTGCGGGTACCTGGTGTGTCTTAAAGCTTAGAAGTGTACCGTCGATGTCGAAGAAAACGGCTTTGATCTTAGGATATTGCATAGGACAAAGGTACAATTTCTTTATATTCTCTATCTTTGTGCCATGGATAATTATGCCACCTTTTTTGATAAAGTACGAGAATCTATTCAACAGGATGAGTTCATTAAAATGTCTTTAGGAGACTACAATGGCACCGAACTGTATCTGAAGAACGTCTATATCAAACCCGTTATTATCAAGCGTGAAAAGAAGCTGTCGTTCGTTTTTCGTTATAAAACACAGGATATCACACAGAATTTTGAGATCAGCACCGGTATCATGGAAATACAGGGGCTGCTGAAGGTTGAAGGGTTTCGCGTGGCTACCTTGTTCACAGAGTCGCAAAACCTGTCTTGTCAGCTCACGAAGAAGGGAACATGGATCTTGAGGAAAGAGGAACCAACGGCGAAGAAGCCCGTGTTACTTGCACACGATAAACAGAAAGAACGGAAGCTGGATAGTGCGGGCAAAGTCTACTTACAAGAGCTGGGGCTCACCGACGCAGCAGGGAAGGTGTACAAGAATGCACAGGACAAATGGAAACAAATTAATCATTACATCGAGATCCTGAGCGCCATGTTGAAACGCTTGCCGCAAAAGGATACCCTAAACGTGGTCGATATGGGAGCAGGGAAGGGATACCTGACGTTCGCGTTGTACGACTATCTGGTACACAAACTGCAAAAGCGTACCTATCTTGTAGGCGTTGAGTATAGGAAAGATCTCGTCGAGCTGTGTAATCAGGTTGCGGCTAAATCGGACTTTAAGAATTTGCTTTTTCTGCGCGGCGCGATAGAAGAGTATCAGCCCGAGAGCGATTTAGATATGCTGATTGCTTTGCATGCCTGTGATACAGCGACGGACGACGCTATCGCCAAAGGTATCAGGCACCATGCGGATCTGATTGTGGTAGCGCCCTGTTGTCATAAGCAGATCCGCCGCGAGATGGAAAAGAACAAAACACCGAACGGACTCGATTTTCTTCTTAAGCATGGCATCTTTATGGAACGGCAGGCGGAGATGGTTACTGATGGACTGCGGGCATTGATCATGGAATACTACGGTTACCAGACTAGGGTATTTGAATTTGTATCGGACGCACATACCCCCAAAAATGTACTCGTGGTGGGCGAGCGGAAATCTATAGATCCCAAAAGGCAGCAGGAGATCTTAGCGAAAATTTGCTC
The DNA here is from genome assembly GCF_008124885.1 of Sphingobacterium allocomposti. Lineage (GTDB taxonomy): Bacteria > Bacteroidota > Bacteroidia > Sphingobacteriales > Sphingobacteriaceae > Sphingobacterium > Sphingobacterium allocomposti. The sequence continues at coordinate 66,281 of NZ_VNHX01000014.1, read as the reverse complement.
CATCAAAACGTACTTCGGTATCGATTACCACCACCTCGAAACCTTATTGGAAGTAAGGTAGAACCCGAGACCGGTGCTCGCCACGGACCGTCGGGCGCCTACCATACACGCAGGCTTTTTATAAGGCGATTTTAACTCCGCCATAATAATTCCGGGGGGCAGCTGGGTTGAAAAACCGGTTACCGAAAGCGTTGATGTCGTTTCCAAGATTGTATTGTTGGTTCAATAGATTGTCGGCTCCGACGAACACCTGTAAGCTCAATCGCCCTTTTACCGGTATGTCCATGCCGGCCTTCGCCTGGAGGAGATGAAATGACTCAGCGAAAAAGGTGTTGGCATCGTTTAGCGGCATGCCTGAAACGTAGTTGTGGAGAAGGTTGACGTATATCTTTCTGGGGAAGATAAGAGAGACGCTGTTACTGACCGTCCAATCGGGAACGGCTGTCATTGCATTTCCTGAATGATCGTCGTTTCCGCTCACATAGTCGCCAAACCTGTAGAAATTTCTGGCCAGAGAGCCTTGATATGTCCACTGTTGCAAAAACCGCTGTGGCGAGGGTAAAAGGAGGTGTGCTAATACGGATGCTTCGATCCCTTTTTGATCCATCTCCCCTGCATTGACGTAGTATTCTTCTCCGTTCTCACGAAGCTGGCGCACGATACCATTCTTCATCTGGTAGCTATAGGCAGATACATCCGCTAGAAACCGCCGGTCCTTGGTTTCGGCCCGTAATCCTATTTCATAGTTCGTGCCTGTTTCAGGATTCAGCCCGGTGTTGATCCTGTTATCGGAAGCGCGTACTTCAGCCAGGGTCGGAGCGGAGTACCCTTTGGATATTGATCCCCGCGCGGCCACATGTTCGGTGAAAGAATAGGAGGAGGCTATCCGCGGCATCCAGATGCTGCCGAAGTCAATCTCGCCCGAAGGGACATCGATCTGTGGAAAGTGCTTCGTGTAATCGATGGCGGCGGTGTTCCAACTCAGCGACCCCTCCAGAAGCCATCGGTCAAAGAATGTTGCTGTGGCCCGATAAAAAACGCTCGTCTGTGCATTGTTCAGTTTATCGCGGTCCTGAAGTGCAGTGGGGGCACCCCGTTCGTTACCGTAGTTTTCGATCCTGTTCCAGCCCTTTTGCCCTTCAAAGCCAGCTTGCATTGTCCACGTCAGAAGCCGGTTATCGTTATTTGTGTACGAAAAGTAGGTCCGGACACCCAGATTGCGTTCGGCCCGGATCTCGTAATTGGTGATAAACGGATTTTCAAGATCGGTGGTCGACCCGAAGACGGCGATGTGATGCGACATATATTTCGATAGAGAAGCCTCGTGGGCCAAGCCCATATACCATGTTTTATTATAGATTCCGGCCTTTTGTTCTTTTGCGCCAGGAGTCTGTCCGGCAGCGGGCCTCGCCATACTTGGGTCTTCTTTCATCTGCGCCTCTGTGAGCCCTCCGGGTGTGCGGTATCCCAGGTCGGCATAAAGTACATACAACTTTAGCATGTTACCGGGCGAATACGTCCATTGATGCGCCGTCTGGAAGGTCTTTTTATTCAGTGCCGTGTTCTCCCGGTAACCGTCAGCACGCATAAAAGACTGATCGACAGAAAATTGGTAGGCATCGGACAGCCGGTGCTGCAGGGAGAGCTGCTCCTGAAACAAGCCATAGGAGCCACCGCTAAGAACCAGTTCCTGCTTGTTCTCCATATTTCCGAACCCCTTCGGATCTAGCCGCAGGACACCACCCGAGTTGGCACCATAAAGCGAACCGTCAGGCCCCTTCAGGATATGAACGGCGTGAAGGGAGAAGGGGTCAATAAGATTGAGATACGTGTTGCCGCCGGCATCTGTAAGCGGAAACTCGTCCATATAGATTTTTGCGTTGCGTATACCGAAGGGCGAGCGGATGAGGCTACCGCGCATAGCTAATCTATAGCTCCCCGGGGACCGTTCTTCCATCCGTATTCCGGCAACAGTATTTAGGGCAGGAAGAAGGCTGTTGGTCTGCTGATGATCCAACTGCCTGCGTGTGATCGATTGAGCCGATGCGGTCAGCCCCATCAGCGGCTGACTGCTGAAATAAACGTTGACCTGTATTGGTTGTATTGTTGTGGTGTCGGCCTGCTCCTGACCGAAGCCGGTATGCGATGAGGAGACAACCAAAATAAGTAAAAGTAGCTTTGATAGATGACTCATAATAACACTTTTTTGCAACACATTTGGTCGGAGAGTAGCCTCCGTGTAGACTCTTGACAATGGCGTATGTTAAAAAGCTTCATTCAGCCCCAGAAACAATCCTTTTTGACCAAAGCGGCCTACGGCATAATCGATGCACAGATTGGTCCGCGTGGCTTTGTTGAACAGTATGCGTAGGCCCGTACCGGCGGCTGGCTCCCACCGCTCAAATAGCTTTGTGCCTAAGCGGTCGTCGGCGGTTTGTACATTCGCAAAAACTACGCCGCTTAAAAACTGATTGCGGAGGATTGGAAACCTATATTCCAGCTCCGAATAGAAGAATGAGCTACCTTTAAAATACCCGTTGGTATAACCTCGTCCGCTACGCGAATAGACGTCACGTCCCGTGCCTGGCAGATCGAGATAGGCCAATGTTCCGCCGATGTTATAAGATCCCCAGTGCCAAAAGGCGAGTACATGGTTAGGGCGGTACTCCGACAGCTGCCAGTATTTTCGAAAGTCGGTCTGCAGCTGGTATGCATTCTGGGCACTGGCCATCCAGGTTTGGCTCATGCGGAGGACAACGTCTGCATATATGCCTTTATAAGCGCTGTTCGGATTATCGCGGGTCATGTATTGCCAGTTAAACATTAACCCATTGTTGTTGTATCGGCCCGCATGATAACCGGTCAGGTCGCTATAAACTGTTAAAGGCGTTATCTCGTGATCTCCGACAGTATTGATATTTCTTTTAAGTTCTATAAAGACGCCTGCGCCGACGAACATGCCGGGCAACAGCCTTTTGTAAAGGCGCTCGTTGAGGCCGTAGACCGTGTACTGATTGATATAGCGTGTTCTATCCGGGTTGTTGAGAACCTGCTCCTCGGGGATTTCAGTGGTGATGGTGTTGCCCATGCCCATCCCATAATCCAGTGCCACCATCTTGGCTATTACGAGGCCCCCTTTTAGGTTCCACTTGTTTCTTTTGGTGTATGCATCGTGAGCAAAATAGCCATAAATGATGCCACGCGTCGTATAACTAAGGGCTGTGGCAAATGTCGACATCGCGGTGTTTTCCCGCTCTCCAAGGTACACTCCGCCCACTATTTTCGCGCCAATCTGGAATCCGATACTCGGATTGTAATTGATGTTGGGTAGAATGGATATTCCGGACCGCCGCTCGCTAACCTTTTGTGACGTGTCACGCCGGATGAAGCGGCCAATGTCTTTGATGCCATCGCTGATGTCGTATAAGCCGGCGTAACCTGGAATGGAATCTTCCGGTTTATTGGTAATGGTGTCTTGTAAAACAATATTTTGACCGCGGCTGAAACAGATTATCGTCGTGAAGAAGAGGGCGATTAAATATCTTTGCATGCGTGTCTTTCTTGTCCTCTCTCATTTAACAGAGAGAGGCGGTGGTTGTTTTTGCGAAGATACGGATTTTTCTCCATCTTGGTAGTGTCGATCAAATCGGTTGCAAAACGAGTTCCTGCTGCTGCTGTTGAATAATGCGGGAGAAAAACTCCTTGAGGTGGAAGTACTCGTCGGCTGAATAAACGGCTTTGTTTAAGGATAGCGTCTGCCGTAAGGCGAAGCGCCCCTCGTCTGCCGAACATTGGTATGTAAATTTCGCTCCCTCCTCGGGTAGTTTCATGGACAGGTTTTTAGGACATGTCTGGACCTTGATCTCCGGCGGTAAGAGAATGGTGACGTTGTGCGTAATATGACGCTGAGATCCCAGGTCTACGGGATACAGCCTCTCGTTCAGGTTGAACGGATTGCGGGTCGTCCGGTTGATAAAGATCGGGTTGAACGTCAAGGCCCCATTTTGGAGAAAATCTTTCAGGGAAATCGCTATCTCCAGTTGTTCGTGTAGAAAATCTTCCAAACTGTCCACATTTTGGAGGCCGGCACTTTTTACTTCAATACCGGGGATTCTATCTTCCATCGCCTCGAAATATTCCTGTTCACTGTTATACGATGTGATTTCGTTCCGTTTGCGCAGCGCATCAAGGCCTTTATAGCTGATTGTCAGCTTTCCCTGAAGAGCGTAGTCGCTGTCCAGCTCTCCAATGAACGTGAAGGATACGAGCGATGGCTGTTCATTGCGTAAGGGGACCCATTCGGACGATTTCTTGGAATAGATGATGCGTCCTTGCTCGTTTATGCATCGGATAGGTAGCTGCCCAAATGGCGTGGATGTGTCGGTGGCGTCCAGAAGGATTGTACGTCCGTCCAGCGTGATCGAAGCGATCACGTAGTTGAAGTCGGATATGACAGGATGCAGATTGTTGGGAAGGCCGTTCTCCCGTGTGGACAACATGACCGGGTGAGCTGGGAGAGAGGCCGCGTTTAACGCCGTGATGAGGGCTAGATTGATATCGCCCACGTTGCCGCGATGCTGTTCCAGACTTTCCTTTATGCCAAACTGCGCGTGCTTCCCGTATACGTTGTTCCAACGGATGTTTTTTTGTATATAGTAGAATATAGCTTTTGCTTTTTCCAGGTCGGAGGTCTTTCCGGCCAGTATTGTAGGTAGAATATCCTTGAATACGTCTTCTTTTTTAAGCTGTCCGCCAAATGATTTTTCGGTGAGCAGCTCCCTGTCTACGTCTCTCCATTCTTTGGTGACGCGGACTTTTGCACCATTGGTTGTGTAGTATTGTTCCAGTTCGAAGTACACGGCCGATTGATAGTTCTTGCTTGCCAGCATAAACTCTTCCTCTTCAAATGCCGGGATGCTGTCCATCAGGTATGTGATTTTAGAACAGTCGTTCCGTACGCCGTTTAAGAGGAAGTACGATCGTAATATCTCGCTTTTTGTGTCGGTCAGTTTATAAGGCCCCCGCAGCACGACACGATACTGATATGAGGCAGGCATAATAGCTGTGTATGTGCTGGAGATCTTGGGGATGTCGTCCTGAAACTGCCATGTCCTGAAATTCAGGATATCAGGCGAGTAAAGTCGGTAACGGATTTCGATAACTGATCCTGCTTCCACCTGCGGAAGCGTAAACTTGGCCACATGGAGAAAGGGAGACACTTTGTCCAGAAACATGGCACTGCCGCTCATGTCGGTTGCCGCAATCTTATTGTTCCGTAGGTTGTATGTTTTTCCTTTTACGTCGGTCACCGTCTCAAAGTCGTTGCCGAAAGCGCGAAGTGGAATTTCGAAGTTGGCTCTGTCAACACCCTCCTTTTTTAAGATCTTAATCCGGACGGCATAATCGTGTACAACCCGCAGTGCCCGGTCGGCTTCAACGACCTCTAGCTGTGTTTTGCCAATTTCCGCCAAGACGATTGCCACAGCATTTGGAGCAGCCTTTTCATAAGTGTCGGAAATGTCCGCGTATTTTAATGTAGAAAACGGATTTTCCTGAGCAGCTGCCACGCTCAGAAAGAATGAGGAGAGAAGGGTGAATAACAGGCGCATGACTAAGGCTAATTACGTAGCCAATATACATATATAAAATGAATTATTCTGCTTCTAACAATTGTTTTTCGTGAAGTTCAAAATATTCTCCTTCCATAGCCATCAGTTCGCTGTGCGTGCCCTGCTCGACGATTCGCCCTTGATCTAAGACCAGGATATGATCTGCATTTTTAATTGTGGATATGCGGTGAGCAATAAAAATGGTCGTTTTATTACGCATAATCCGACTTAGATTATGAAGTATCTCTTCCTCGGTCTTGGTATCTACCGCCGAAAGACAATCGTCGAATATAAGAATTTGCGGATCTTTAATCAGTGCCCGTGCGATGGATACCCGCTGCTTCTGTCCCCCGGATAAGGTGATACCTCTTTCTCCGATTGCCGTCTGGAAGCCTTCTTCGAAATTCATTATATTCTCGTATACGGCAGCGTCTTTTGCAGCTTGTCCCACTTTATCCATTTCGACGGTATCCCTGCCGAAAGCAATATTATTGGCAATGGTGTCCGAGAACAGAAATACCTGTTGCGGTACAAATCCGATTTGTTCCCGTAGCACGGACGTTTTTATTTCCTGGATGGGCGTTTGATCAAAGTAGATGGCTCCTTGGTCAGCGTCATACATACGGAGCAGCAGATTGGCCAACGTCGATTTACCGGAGCCCGTTTTCCCGATAATAGCCAGCGTCTTGCCGCTTTCGATCGAAAAGGAAAGATTCTTAATCGCCTGGATACCTGTCTCCGGATATGTAAACGATAAATTTTCAACGCGTATATTTCCGTGCAGAAGTAATTCTTTGTTGCCGTCCCGTATTTCGGAGGTTGTGTGTAGGAATTCGTTGATCCGCTTTTGGGATGCCGCGGCACGCTGGAAGAGCGAGGTGACCCACGCGAGGGACATAGCAGGGAATGTCAGCTGGTTGACATACAGGATAAACTCGGCGATGTTTCCGGCGGTTATAGTTCCGTTATTTACCTCGATCCCACCTACATAAACCGTGATGATGGTACTGAAGCCGATAAGGAATATGATTAATGGAAAAAAAATGGCCTGAATGCGCACGAGATCAAGTGATACCTTGTTATAGATGTTGCTCTCGTTTGCGAAAACTTCCATCTTCTGACGTTCACGGGCGTATGCCTTAATAACGCGTATACCTGAGAAAGTCTCCTGTACGAACGAGGATAGCGTAGAGAGCTGACGTTGAATCCGCTCGCTGCGGACATTGATGATTTTATTAATATACAAGATAACCACCGACAGAATGGGTATAGGAAGTAGAGCGTATGTGGCCAGTTTGGGATTGACGTCATACATCGCATAGATAATCATAATTGATAAGACGATCGTATTAATGGCATACATAATCGCCGGCCCCAAATAGTTTCGCACGTGGTTGACGTCTTCCGTTGCCCGGTTCATCATATCTCCGGTATTGTTTCGCCGGAAAAACGAAAAGTCCAATTGTTGGTAGTGGTGGTAAATTTCGTTCTTCAGGTCATATTCTATATGGCGCGAGGTCAGGATAATCGTCTGCCGCATAAAAAACAGAAATATACCGCGCAACAGCGCTAGTAGGAGCACAACCGCACCGAAAAAGAGAAGGCTGCTGCCGAACACCTGATACACCAGGTCCTGTCTTTCAAAGCCGTCGTACAGACGGTACAGGTCGATATTCTCTTTAACAAGGTCAAAAGCTTCGCGGATGACTTTGGCGGGTAAAATTCCGAAATAGTTGGATACGATTACAAACAGAATTCCCGGTATTAGTTTCCACCGATACTTGTAAAAGTATTTATTAAGATACGCTAACTCTTTCATCGAAAACAAATGTAAGGCTAAAATTTCAAAAATAGTTCGCTCAAATTCCGCGTTCTGTCAGGGGAGTGCAATGTGTAAATAATGCGTTGAATAGGACAGTTCAAAGAAATATTTCCTACTTTTGTAACAGTCATTTTTAAGATACGTTGAATCGATCAGCAACTATGGAGGTGAACAAGTCTTCTGTTTTCGAAAAGATGGGTGTTTCAGGCCATCAAAACTTATATTTTTGTCACGATCAGGCGGTAGGACTACAGGCTATCATCGCTATTCATGATACGACCCTTGGACCGGCGATCGGCGGCGTACGCATGCTTCCTTACGAATCCGTTTCGGAAGCTGTCGAAGACGCATTGCGGCTCTCGCAGGCCATTACTTACAAAGCATCAATCGCCGGACTAAATCTCGGCGGCGGTAGCGCAATCATTATTGGCAATAACCGTACGGACAAAACAGAAGTACTTATGCGTCGCTTCGGCCAGTTTATCGAAGGGCTAAATGGGAATTTTATTGCCTCGACAGATATTGGTACGACGCAGAAAGACCTGGAATATATGCTGTCGGAGACCGATTACGTGGCGGGGCTCCCCGCGTCATTGAATGGCGGGGGTGACACGACGGTGTTCGCGGCAAGGGGTGTTTTTTACGGCATTAAGGCGGCGATCAAGGAATTGTACGGAGACGATAGCCTCGCGGGACGTAAGATTGCAGTGCAAGGCGTTGGCAGTGTAGGAGAGCAGTTGGTGGGCATGCTGCGCGCAGAAAATGCCCGCGTGTATGTGTCGGACATGACGGAGGAACGTAAAATGAAGATTGCGGCAAAGTATAAGGCAGAGCCGATTACCTATTCCACCAGCTTTGAACTGGACGCAGACGTCTACGCCCCCTGTGCGCTGGGAGGAACAGTGAACCCTGATACAGTGCCCCGTATGCGGTGTAAGATCATTGCCGGTTCTGCAAATAACCAGCTGAAAGATGAAGATGTAACAAATAGACTGCTAAGGGAACACAATATCTTATATACACCCGACTTTTTAATTAATGCAGGAGCACTGATCAGCTGTTTCTCTGAGTTAGAAGGATATGGCAGTGACCGTACCGAAGCGCTGGTGAAAAATATTTATAATGCCACGCGCCACGTTATCCAAAAGTCGGTAGAGGATAATATAACGACGTATGAAGCGGCGAAGCAGCTGGCCGAAAAACGTATTACTGATATCAAGAAGTTGAAACGATAACTCAGCGGGTTATTTTTAAAAGTATAATTTCGTTCTTATTTATATACAATCGTTCTTTAAATTACATTATGCTTAATAGAAGGCACCTTCGGGTGAAAGTTATGCAAACGCTGTATGCGTTTAGTTTGTCGGAAGATAAACAGGTCAAAAATTTTGAAAAAGCGCTTTTAACAAGTGTGGATGAGGTAAACCAGATGTACATCTGGACACTGAATCTATTGGATGAGGTAGCTGAATACGTGTTGATCGATGCGGAGGGGAGGGCCAACAAGTTTTTACCTACGGAGAAAGACAAAGTCTATACGACCAAGTTGAACAGCAACAGCTTTATTGAGTCGCTGCGACAGAACAGAGCTTATTTGGAGTTTGTTAAAAAGTACAAGGTATCCTGGAGTTTCGATCCCGAGATTGTGAGATCGATATTCGCGCAGCTGAAAGAGTCGGAAGAATACATGGCCTATCTGAAGCAAGAAGATCGGTCTATCGCTGCTGAGAAAGACATTATTAAATTTATCTTCAAAAAGATTGTGTTAAAGTCGCCGGATATTGAGCAGGTATTCGAAGCTAAGTTTATTAACTGGCCCGTGGATAGGGAAGTCCTTCAGGCTATGGTCGCGAAGACGTTCAAAAACTTCAGCAGTGAGAGTCCGGCACAGAATAAGCTTGCAGAGCTGACGCCAAACTGGGAAGAAGACACCGAATTTATTACGGAGTTGTTGAAGCAGACGATCCGGTACGGAAATGAATATCAGGAATTAATTTCCGCGAAAACCAAGAACTGGGAGGCCGATCGGATTGCGCTGGTTGATAACCTATTGATGCGGATGGCTATCTGCGAACTCGTCAATTTTCCGACGATCCCCGTAAAGGTGACGATAAATGAATATATAGAACTGTCGAAAGCATTTAGTACGTCGAAAAGTAATACGTTTATAAACGGTATATTGGATAAAATCCTGGCCGATTTGACACAACAAAGACGTATACAAAAGCAGGGGCGGGGCCTTAGAGATTAATTGGCTTAGCCAGTTGTCGGGAGTAAATAGTGAACAACATGAATATAGCAAACAGAAATATGGTTAGAGTATCTTTTATTTGTTTCGTATTGGCGTGCCTCGTTTCATGTGGCGGTACTGACAATAGGACGTCTGAAGAAAGTGATAGCTTGTCCGTGCAGGAGCAAGAAAATGCCGGCATAGGGAAGATTGAATTCGTGGAGTCTGCTTTTGACTTCGGACAGGTGAAGGAGGGCGAAATCGTGGAACACGTCTTTAGTTTTAAAAATACGGGAACTGCTCCGCTTATTTTGTCTCAGGTATCAGCCTCCTGCGGTTGTACTACACCCTCGTATACCCAAACTCCGGTGCTTCCGGGCCGGGAGGGGGAAATCAAGGTGAGCTTCGATAGCAATGGGCAGATCGGAAAGCAACAGAAGATCGTAACGGTGGTCTCAAATGCTGAGAATGGGGTCGCGACTATCCAGCTCAAAGGCGAGGTACTGGCGAAATAGGTTGAGGAGTTTTGTTTTTAATTTTAATTTAATTTTTGAATATGATAACTACATTATTACAGGCGGCGCCAGGTGGAAGTGGACTGATGAGTTTTCTTCCAATGGTATTGATTATTGTTGTGTTTTACTTTTTTATGATCAGACCGCAAATGAAGAAGCAGAAAGAACATAAAAAGTATATTGAAGAACTGGGCGTCAATTCAAAGGTGGTTACGACTGCCGGTATACACGGGAGAATTGTTGAAGTGAGCGAGACTACCTTTTTAGTCGATGTCGGTTCGGGTGTGAAAATCCGTTTCGATAAGTCTGCAGTCTCCCTGGAGGCTTCCAAAGCAGCTAACGGCGAGGTCACAAAGAAGTAACTTTTAAAAGAAAGTGAAGAGGCTATCCGGAATTTAGGGTAGCCTTCTTTGATTAGAAGTTAGAAGTCAGATATTAGAAGTTAGAAGTGAGAAGTTAGAAATCAGAAATCAGAAGTTAGAATAGCTTATAGCTGCTATCTGCCATTTGCCATCAGCCATTGGCTATTAGCCTTTCACTTCACAACTTTACAAATCAACGACTTTACCGCTGTTGCCCTATAGCTTATAGCCATCTGCCATTTGCCATCAGCCATTGGCTATTAGCCTTTCACTTCACGACTTTACAAATCAACGACTTTACCGCTGTTGGCTTATAGCTTATAGCCATCTGCCATCTGCCATTTGCCATCAGCCATTGGCTATTAGCCCTTTCACTTCACAACTTTACAAATCAACGACTTTACCGCTGTTGGCTTATAGCTTATAGCCATCTGCCATTTGCCATCTGCCATTGGCTATTAGCCTTTCACTTCACGACTTTACAAATCAACGACTTTACTGCTGTTGGCTTATAGCTTATAGCCATCTGCCATCTGCCATCTGCCATTTGCCATCAGCCATTGGCTATTAGCCCTTTCACTTCACAACTTTACAAATCAACGACTTTACCGCTGTTGGCTTATAGCTTATAGCCATCTGCCATTTGCCATCTGCCATTGGCTATTAGCCTTTCACTTCACGACTTTACAAATCAACGACTTTACTGCTGTTGGCTTATAGCTTATAGCCATCTGCCATTTGCCATCTGCCATTGGCTATTAGCCTTTCACTTCACGACTTTACAAATCAACGACTTTACGTCTATAGCTTATAGCCATAAGCTATCTGCCATCTGGGGAAATTACACGCTATTTTGTTACCTTTGTGCCTATGGCCCAACCTCGAATTAGCAAAGCGAAGCGAAGGAAGATCGCAATATTTCTGCGATGCCTCGGTATCTCCTTTGTAGCGTGGCTGCTGTTTGCAGTGTCTAACGTGCAGCTATATGTTATCAAGGCAGGCATCTCCTACGTAAACATACCGGAGAACAAGGCATTCCATCCCTTGCAATCGGATACCGTCAGTATAAAAATGAAGATGAGCGGATGGAAGATTTTTCTTAGGAAGATGAATCCGGATACACCACATATACAGGTTGATCTAAGCGGCCTCAAGACCCGCAACTACATCGTTTTCACAAATCAGCTTGGATATATAAATAGGCAGTTTCCTGTGGACAACCAGGTTATCGCCGTTAGTCCCGATACGCTTTTTTTTGATTTCTCCAAACAGACACAGCGGAAGGTTCCGGTCCGCCCGTTGTATGATATCCAGTTTAAAAAGCAGTATGGTATTATCGGAGATACGAAAGCCAGTCCTGAATATGTGACTGTAACCGGTCCGCTGGAGGATGTTGCCAATATCGAGTTTTTGGAAACGGATACAATAAGGGGGAGTAATGTCAGTGCTGATATCCGTACCGTTGCCTATCTGAATAAACATCAAAAGAATAACATCACCATTTATCCCATCTTTTCGGAGATTATGATTCCGGTAGGGGAGATTACAGAGAAGGTTGTGGAGCTGCCGCTAAAAGTGGAAAATGCACGCCAATACACGTCGGTACGTACGCTTCCTAGTAAAGTAAAAGTAACGTTCCTGGTTTCGTTAAAAGATTATAATAAATGGTCTTCCCGCGATTTTGAAGCAATCGTCGATATGGAAAACTGGGAGAAAAATAAGGTGCAGAGTTTGCCGGTCATTCTGACCCAGGTTCCGGAATATTGCCGTATCATCAGTATTGAACCGCAGAATGTGGATTTTTTTGTAAGGAAATAAAAGTATGGGGCTGAAAGTAGGTATTACAGGCGGGATAGGCTCAGGCAAGAGCTATGTGGCCAGAATTTTCAAGGCGTTGGGGGTTCCCTTTTATGATGCGGATACGGAGGCAAAAAAATTAATGAACACCGACGGACAGATCCGTTCTGCCCTTATAAAGCAGTTTGGAGAGGCTGTTTATCTGGAAGACGGGCAGCTGAACAGAGCGTACCTATCAAGCGTTGTGTTTACAGACGAGAAGCGGCTCCAGGCGCTGAATGCTATTGTTCATCCTGTCGTTATCCAACATGGAACAGACTGGGCGGAAGCGCAGTCCTACCCTTACTCGTTAAAGGAGGCCGCCTTACTATTTGAAAGTGGATCCTATAAGTCGCTGGATTATACCATTTTAGTCACAGCGCCATTGGAAATGCGTATAAAAAGGGTCGTTAAGCGCGACGCTGTCTCGCGCGAGCAGGTGTTGGATCGTATAAATAAGCAGATGCCGGACGAAAAGAAGTCGGAAATTGCCGACTTTGTTATTGTAAACGATGAGAACGTACCTTTACTTCCACAGGTACTCACTTTACATCAGCAGTTTTTACGGGAGCGCATAGCATGAGAAACATTCTGGACGATTTCCTTGTTAAGAAGGGAGATACGGGTTATTACTGTAAATATGGCGACTTTTATATCGATGCGATGTTGCCCGTTGAGCGAAATATCATCTCGCATGCCCATGGAGATCATGCTACCGCCGGACATCGACGGATGTATGCCACTCTTCCGACCTTCGCGTTTATGAAAAACAAATATCCTAAAATGACCGACGCTAGCCAACATGTCGTGTCTTATGGTGATCCGTTACAGTTCGGAGACGTTCGTGTTACGTTGTTTCCGGCGGGACATATGTTAGGCTCTGCCCAGATACTGATGGAATTTGAAGATGTCCGTTACCTTTATACGGGCGATTACAAGCTGCAAAATGATATCACCTGTGAACCTATAGAGGTTAGAAAGGCGGACGTATTGATAACAGAGTCGACTTTTGCGAATCCGGCTGTTAAACATCCGGACTTTCGGGAGGAGATCCTGAAGTTGAAGGATCGGCAGAGCAATATCATGCTGGGCTGCTATGTGCTGGGTAAGGCTCAGCGGCTAACCGCCTTGATTAATACCTATCTGCCGGAAAGAGAGGTGCTTGTGCATCATAAAATGTATCCCGTGCACCGCTTGTATGACCAATTGGGGAGGTGTCGGTTAAAATATACACTATATAACCGCAAGGCAATGAAGGATGCGCCGGGGAACAAGATTTATCTGGTTCCGCCTTTGACATTTAATAGCTATTTCAGGGCAAAGAATGTGCTAAGAGCTTTTGCGTCGGGCTGGGAGCGGCTACAGCGGCAAAATGATATTACATTATATATTTCTGACCATGTAGACTGGGACGATCTACTAAGATTTATCAACGACGTACAACCGCAGCAGGTTTGGACAATACACGGCGATGGTAAGGCGCTGCAGCATCATTTTGCCGGCGAGTTGATTGTCCGCGACATCCTGCAGGCCGGCTAACGGAAGTTCGGCACCGTTCTTGCGACGCGAAACGAAATTATAGACAGTTTTATGAACAAGTTTTTTAGAGCGTTAATCGCAGGATGGGGGGCAAAGAAGTTGGGGCTTGGTTGCTTTGGGACAATTGTTGTGTTTATTATAATCTATTGGCTCCTCGGATTTTTATAGAACCTCCGGCGTAATGGCCTTTCTTTTATTGTCTTAAATTAGCTTCCGCGTTAGCTTATAAACTGCTGGGAAGTGTCTTTCTTTGCATCCTTATATCGTGGATATCAGGTAGTTAGGAGGGGTCTTTCGTTTTTTTAGTACCTAACGCGTAATCTGGTTAAAAGGTCATTACGAGGAGAAACGACGAACCTCCTTCGCAATGACCTATTTATGTTTTCATTTTTTCACCCATTGCTTCTTTGAACAGCGGCGGTGAAGGTGGTAATTAATGCTTAAAGTGTCTTACACCGGTTATCACCATAGCAACTCCTTTTTCATTGGCCATATCGATCGATAGCTGATCTTTAATGGATCCGCCCGGTTGTAGGACGGCTGCCACCCCTGCATCGCCTGCGATCTCTACACAGTCGGGGAAAGGGAAGAACGCATCGGAAGCCATGACGCTGCCTTTTACTTCAAAGCCGAAGGACTGAGCCTTTTCTATGGCCTGCTTCAAGGCGTCGACACGCGAGGTCTGTCCTACGCCTGAGGCAACCAACGTGCGGTCTTTGGCAAAAACGATTGTATTGGATTTGGTGTGTTTAACGATTTTGTTGGCAAAATGGAGATCCTGTAATTGTTCGTCTGTAGGTTGAACCGACGTTACTGCTTTCATCTCGGACGGCCCTTCTACTGTGTTGTCTTTCTCCTGAAGAATAACGCCGTTGAGTAACGTCTTGAACTGTTCTGCAGGCAGCGCTACATTTTTACGCTCCAGAATGATGCGGTTTTTCTTTGCCGTTAGCACCGACAAAGCTTCGGCTGTATAAGAAGGAGCTATCAGTACTTCGAAGAATAAGTTATTGATTTCTTCGGCAGTTTCCTGATCAATCTCTCCGTTTGTAATGAGAACCCCGCCGAAAGCTGACACCGGATCGCATGCCAAAGCGTCGAGCCATGCTTGCTTCACGGTTGGACGAGAGGCTACTCCGCACGCATTGGTGTGTTTCAAGATCGCAAATGTCGGTTCAGTAAATTCGTCAATGATCGCCACTGCCGCGTCTACGTCCACCAGATTGTTATACGAAAGCTCTTTTCCGTTTAGCTTGTTAAACATGGCGTCTAAGTCTCCGAAGAAGACACCCTTTTGATGTGGATTTTCTCCGTAACGTAATGTTTTGGACTGCTGTACAGACTGCTTAAAAACAGGTAATGGATTCTCTTGGTTGAAATAGTTGAAAATAGCGGTGTCGTAATGCGACGACGTATTGAAAGCTCTTTTGGCAAACTCTTTCCGTTGTTCCAATGTTGTCTGCCCCTCTTGATCGGCTAAGATCTTCGCCAGCTCTTCGTAGTCGTTCTTCGAAGAGATAATAACGACATCGTTAAAATTTTTAGCTGCAGCGCGAATTAACGAAATGCCGCCGATATCAATTTTTTCTATGATGTCCTGCTCGGCGGCGCCGGATGCAACAGTCTCCTCGAAAGGATATAAATCGACTATAACCAGATCGATCTCCGGTATATCATATTGACTAAGTTGTTGCTGATCACTTTGCAATGGTCGTCGGGCCAGGATACCGCCAAAAACTTTAGGGTGCAGCGTTTTAACGCGACCACCTAGAATCGATGGGTAGCTTGTGAGATCCTCTACCGGGATGACATCAATTCCTTGCTCGCGAATAAAAGCCTCTGTTCCACCTGTAGAATAGAAATTTACTCCGTATTTGTTTAAAAGTTGAATAAGCGGGGCTAAGTTGTCTTTGTAGTATACCGACACCAAAGCATTTTTGATCTTAACAGGATGATTCATTGTAATATGTTTGGAGCCGCAAAGATACGAATATTGATTTAAATCTGCTGATTTTTTCCATTTTTACCCGTTTACTTCTGATTTTCCTTAACTTTAAGCAAAACAACGCGTCCTATGTATAAATCTAAGCTTCTTCTATTACTGCTATCGGGGTGTATCTGCTCCTGTTTGTTTGGTCAGGAAAATATCCGTTCCGGTGCAAAAGAACAGGTATTGTCTCCTGAAGTGCACCCAGACAATAGCGTTACCTTTCGGCTGGTGGCTCCTGACGCCACTCGTGTTTTTTTAAAAGGAAATTGGACGACTGAGAGTTCGTTCCCGGACGGAAAAATACCGATGGTTAAAAGCAATTCAATCTGGTCTTACACCGCATCGGGCTTGCCATCGGATTTGTTTCTGTACAACGTGGAAATCGACGGCGTATTGGTCAATGACCCGTTGAATGTCTACCAGATCAGGGATGTCAACCGGACGTTTAACTATTTCATCACAAACGGAGAGCGGGCAGATCTATATAAGGTGCAGGAGGTTCCACATGGTACGGTGGCTAAGCGCTGGTATGATTCGCCGACTTTGGGAATGACAAGGCGGATGACTGTGTATACGCCTCCGGGGTATGAGGAAGGAAAAGAAAAATATCCGGTGCTCTACCTGTTGCATGGGATGGGCGGCGACGAGGAAGCGTGGCCTACGTTGGGGAGGGCTGCGCAGATATTGGATAATATGATTGCGCGGGGGCAAGTTAAACCGATGATTGTTGTGATGCCCAACGGGCATGTTTCGAATACTGCCGCACCGGGAGAGTCGTCTAAAGGACTATATCCTATAGGGTTTGCTACGCCGGACGTAGGAACGGGAAAGATGGAAGAATCTTTTATAGATGTGGTGCGTTTTATCGAGGAAAATTACCGCGTCCAAGCTAAGAAGTCGTCGCGGGCTATTGCCGGGCTGTCCATGGGTGGTTCGCACACGCTATTTACCTCTGCTTTTCTCCCGGATTACTTTGACTATATAGGGCTCTTTTCTGCAGCCTTTCGAATGAATGATAAGGCACAAAGTCCCGTTTTCTCGGACTTCGACCACCGCCTTACTAAACAAAAAGAGAACGGCTATAGATTGTACTGGATCGGCATGGGGAAGGATGATTTTCTGTACGAAACCGGACAACAGTTCCGAAAAAAATTGGAGGAGCACGGAATGATGTACCATTACCACGAGAGCGAAGGTGGACATACGTGGTCCAACTGGCGTACCTATCTGACCTTATTTCTGCCGAAGCTGTTTCAGTAAAGAAGTTAGAGGTGAGATATGAGATATGAGATTTGAGTAGTGAGAATAGTTAGATGGAGTTAGACGACGGTCGTTGCTATCAAAAACAACTTCACGGCTTATAGCCATTTGCTATTAGCCATCTGCCATTAGCTAGACATTAAAAGTCAGAAGTGAGAATAGTTAGATCGTCTTACGACTTTACAAATTAACGACTTCACCGCTACCCTATTCCACGGCAGCCTTGTGCGAGGGGAAAGGACCGGCATTGGTTCGACTGCGTCAGCGGGCCGCCATACTAGCCGTTAAGAACCGTTCCTTGTCTGAACGCAGTGAGTTTGGAACGGTTTAGGCTAGGATAAGGCCCGGTAGCATCAAGAACCTTGGCCGGAGGACCTTGTTTACTTGGGTCCTTCCAAGTAAAACCCCGCCCCGG
Organism: Sphingobacterium allocomposti; assembly: GCF_008124885.1. Taxonomy (GTDB): domain Bacteria; phylum Bacteroidota; class Bacteroidia; order Sphingobacteriales; family Sphingobacteriaceae; genus Sphingobacterium; species Sphingobacterium allocomposti. Next base: position 48,703 of record NZ_VNHX01000014.1, on the reverse strand, counting down.
GTTGAGGGGCTATAGAGATGTGAAGTTAGAGGTGAGATATGAGATATGAGTAGTGAGAATAGTTAGAGTAGTTAGTATCGTAGGCTTATGGCTGTCATTTGCCATCTGCCATCCGCTATTAGCCTTTCACTTCACGGCTTTAAATCTTTACGCTCTCACCGCTACCCTATTCCACGGCAGCCTTGTGCGTGGGGAAAGGACCGGCATTGGTTCGACTGCGTCAGCGGGCCGCCATACTAGCCGTTAAGAACCGATCCTTGTCTGAACGTAGTGAGTTTGGAACGGTTTAGGCTAGGATAAGGCACGGTAGCATCAAGAACCTTGGCCGGAGGACCTTGTTTACTTGGGTCCTTCCAAGTAAAACCCCGCCCCGGGTTGAGGGGCTATAGAGATGTGAAAGTTAGAAGTGAGATATGAGATTTGAGTAGTGAGAATAGTTAGATGGGTTAGACGACGGTCGTTGCTCTCAAAAACAACTTCACGGCTTATAGCCATTTGCTATTAGCCATCTGCCATTAGCTAGACATTAAAAGTCAGAAGTGAGAAGTCAGAATAGTTAGATCGTCTTACGACTTTACAAATTAACGACTTTACGATTCTCCCCCAATCGCGAATATATTCGACCCCGTCAGGGTCGTCTGATGGATGTCACATTTTTCTATAGAATATATGACCCCTACGGGGTCAATCTTTACGCCAAGAGCCACGGCTTTACATCATCACAAATCAACGACTTCACCGCTACCCTATTCCACGGCAGTCTTGTGCGTGGGGAAAGGACCGGCATTGGTTCGACTGCGTCAGCGGGCCGCCATACTAGCCGTTAAGAACCGATCCTTGTCTGAACGCAGTGAGTTTGGAACGGTTTAGGCTAGGATAAGGCCCGGTAGCATCAAGAACCTTGGCCGGAGGACCTTGTTTACTTGGGTCCTTCCAAGTAAAACCCCGCCCCGGGTTGAGGGGCTATAGAGATATGAGATGTGAGAAGTGAGATATGAGATTTGAGTAGTGAGAATAGTTAGATGGAGTTAGAGTAGTTAGTATCGTAGGCTTATGGCTGTCATTTGCCATCTGCCATCCGCTATTAGCCTTTCACTTCACGACTTCACAAATCAACGACTTTAGGGCTCATAGCCATCCGCTATTAGCCATGAGATCGCTTGGTCTCGCGATGGCGTAATTTCGGTTCATTGTAGGAGTTCGGGCCTTTACATCTTTACGAATTAACAACTTTACGGCTCATAGCCATCTGCTATTAGCCCCTCAATTTACGACTTTACAAATCAACGACTTTACGGCTTATAGCCATCTGCCATTAGCTAGACATTAAAAGTCAGAAGTGAGAATAGTTAGATCGTCTTACGACTTTACAAATTAACGACTTTACGATTCTCCCCCAATCGCGAATATATTCGACCCCGTCAGGGTCGTCTGATGGATGTCACATTTTTCTATGAATATATGCCCCCTTCAGGGTCAATCGTTGTGCTTCGGCGCCACAACCTACAAATCCACGACTTTACACCTTTACGACGTTCCTCAATTGTATTTTTTCAAAAGATTTTCGATGACTTTCGGAAAATACTGGTGCTCGAGCTGTTGGCCTTTGAATTTTAAGATCTCTAAAGTGTCTCCATTTTCTATCTTAAACTTCGCCTGATGGATGACTTCGCCTTCGTCGAATTTTTCGTTGACAAAATGAATTGTAATACCGTGTTCTTCTTCGCCCGCGGCTAAAACTGCCTGATGTACGCGGTCGCCGTACATCCCCTTGCCTCCAAATTTTGGGAGGAGGGCAGGGTGTATATTGATGATCTTATTAGGGAAAGCCTTTAACAGACGCTCGGGTACCAGCCACAAAAAGCCCGCGAGAACGACGAGATCAATTTCCAGCCGTTTTAATATGTCGACGATCTCATCAGATTCATAAAAAGTTTTACGATCAAAAACATGAGAGGGAATCTCGAAATTATCAGCACGTTGTAGAACGTAGGCTTCGGGGTTGTTACTTAAGACCAAGGCCACTTCTGCCAGACTGGAATACTTAAAATGTTCCATTATTTTCTGTGCATTTGAACCTGAGCCAGAAGCAAAGATAGCGATGCGTTTTTTCACAATGTCGAATCTTTTGTATTTAAATATTGATTTGTAGCCAAATATATGGTATTTTTCGGACATTTACGCGTTTCGTCTGGGCCCCCAGGAGCCTGCAGATGGTTAATTCAAAAATATGACAAAATACAGATTGGTGATGCTATTGTTTCTTCTAGGGCAATATGCTGTTGCACAGAAGGTGCCGGCGCAGTTGCCTAAGCTGTCTGGTATCCATCGGATAGACGATCCGAAGATCCTATTGGAGAGCTCGTTCCCGCGAGATGGCAAAATCATGCTGGTTTTCTATGATCCCGGATGCGGCCATTGTCAGGAACTTGGCGCCGGAGTTGCCCGTCAGGCCGATAAGCTGGGCAATATCGCCGTTTTTTTCATTACCATGAACGACAAGGAGTATGTAGAAGGGTACATTAACATGTTTGCGAAAGGGCTAAGGGGACGGAAAAATATCTCTTTCTGGAAGGATCCCGGGGTTGAGTTTATTGAAAAGTTCCATCCTTCCGACTACCCCGCAACTTATATCTATGATGCATCGACCCGAAAACTGGTTAAATCTTTCCAAGGTGAAAGTAATATTGGAAAAATATTGTAGCTCCCCGGGCTATAAGGGCCGAGGGAGGCGAGGGCCGATATTATTGCTGCGCAGATAACAACTTCCTGATGATTGCGACGCCGACAGGATTTACGCTTTCGGCTGCGTTCGATAAGACAATGACAGCTGTTTTTGTATCCGGTGATAATCCGATGAACGAGCTGCTTCCGCCTGTGCCGCCCGTATGGTGGAAATAGATAGTCCCGTCGAGCATGCTCATGTGCCATCCCAACCCTATGTCTGTATTATCGGGCGTGAAAAACGTAAATTGACGGGTAAGCGCCATGGCGTGCTGCAGGTCGTTTTGTGGCATTTTGAATTGCTCTACCGCAAATAGCATCAGGTCCTTGATATTAGATTTGAGCCCGCCAGCCCCTACCATGGATTGGAAATTCCATGATGGTGTCTCATTTCCTTGTTTATCGTAGACTTTCAGCAATACTTCTTTTTTCTTGGCATCGGGTTTATCTGTCGTGTGTACCATCTGTAATGGTGTCAGGATCGTCTCCCGTAGATACTGCATATACGGTTTCTTTGTAATGATGGCGATCAGCTCGCCAAGAAGACCGAATCCAAGATTACTGTAGACGTATTCTTCCCCGGGGGCACGTTCGGCTTTGTAATCTTTTAAAAAGGAGAAAAGGGCCTTCCGGTCGTAGGCGGCGTAGGGATCGCTTTCCGTAAAGCCGTGTACAGAACCTGCATTATCAGGTAACCGGGGGAGCCCGGAGGTGTGATTTGCCAAACTTTTGAAGGTGATGCCGGCCAAAGCTTCGTTGGCCCGGACCGAGTCTGGAAGAAACCTGGCGATTGAGTCGTCAAGCTGTATGATATTCCTCGTAACGAGGTCGGCCAGAAGCACAGCCGTAAATACTTTGGTGATTGAACCGATTTCATACAGAGAACTTTCCTGCGGTGCTGTTTGATTTCCTTTTTCCGTCTCGCCATAGAAGTAGGTGTTGTATTGATTCTTATGAAAAATACCTATGGATAGGGACTGTGTATTTGTCTTATCTACATAGCCATTGCCTAACGAGTCTATATAAGCGGTTAGCGGGGATACCTTATCTGCTGTATCTATTGCGCTGGGTTGCTCTTTTGGGATTTCTGCCTGCGGAGCGCGACTGAAGAGCAGTCCGTCGTAATGGTATGTGCTATCAATAGAGAGCGCGGCCTGGACGCGATTTTGCGGAAACTCGAGCAGGTAGGTGGCGGTCTGACCTTTGAAATCTATAACCTCCACGTTCTGTATTTTGCCGAGCTGATATAGGTTGTTCAGCACAAAAGCCAGCTGCTCAGGGCTTACCTCCGACTTAAACTTTTCGGACGCAAGACTATAGATAGAGTCGGTCATCTGGGTATTGATGAAAAACTCTATTTTATTGAAGACTGCACGGTTTGCCTGTTCGACCTTACTCTGACCAAAGCTGTTAAGGAAGGTCATCACAAAAAGCATAAGTAGTATATTGCGGCTCATGGCGCAAAATTACAGAAACAAATAGTTATAAGCCAATTATTTGTTTTAAACGGGCGTAGCCTGATTTGCTGATGTTGATTTTTTCTCCGGTTAGTAACGTCGCAATATAGCTTTCCTTTTCTAAAGGTTCGATTTTAGCCAGCTGGTCGACCTTCGCTATAAAAGAGCGATGGACTCTGACGAAATGTTTCGGGTCTAACTGCTTTTCAAAAGAACTCATCGTTTTATTTTTCAGAAACACGCCGTCTTTGGTGTGTATTTTTACGTAGTCATCGTACGCTTCCAAAAAGTTCACTTGCTGCACAGGTATAATTTTAATCTGCGAACCATTTTTAACGACTATACGTTCCAACGATTCTTCTTCCGAAATGCTATTGATCTTTTCCGTTATTTGTACGCTGTTCGCAGTACTATGCGTATTTCTGAACTTGTTTAGCGCCTGCTCAAAGCGGTCCTTATTGATGGGCTTCAAAAGGTAGTCTATTGCATTTTTCTCAAACGCTTTGATAGCAAACTCGTCAAAGGCTGTGGTAAAGATGACATTCGGCATGAAGTCGAGGATTTCCAGCATTTCGAACCCTGTAAGTTTAGGCATCTGAATGTCCAGAAATACGAGATCAGGCTGATATGCATGAATAGCTTTGGCCCCTTCGAATCCGTCACCACATTCCGCCACTATTTCTATATCTGTATGTTGTTTGAGGTATTCGATAATAATCATCCGTGCCAGCGGCTCGTCGTCGATAACAATTGTTTTAATCATATTGCGGAATTTTAATGGTGGATGTAAATATATTATCTTTCATCGAGGTCTCCAACAGATCCGTGCGGCTATACAGTAAAAAGAGACGCCTTTGTATACTGGTCAGGCCAAAACCGGTTCCTTTTTTCGTTTCGAATTGATCTGTGTCGAACGGGTTGGTGATGGTTATAGACAGCATGTGGTTGGAAAGGGTGATGTCGATGGTTATCTCCACATGCCCGATCACATTGTATAGCCCGAATTTAATGGCATTTTCCAATAAGGGTTGGACAATCATCGATGGGACTTTGCTCCGCTCAGCCTCTTCCTGCACGTGGAATATCGTAGTAAGACGATGTCCAAAGCGCACTTTTTCGATATCCAGATAAAGCTTCAGGTGCGCTATCTCGTCCATTAACGGGATCAGTTGCTTGTCGTCTTTTCTCATGGTTCCCCGCAAAAAGTCGGACAGCTGAAAGGTCATGTTTCGCGCTTCGTCAGGTTTCGTTCCGATCAGCGCAATGATAGAATTAAGGCTGTTAAACAAAAAGTGCGGTTGCAGCTGTTGCCGAAGATTGTAGAGTTCAGCATCGCGCAGTATCCGTTCGGACTCGTCCTTGCGCCTCTTATTCTCTTCATATTCTTCCTGTATGTTCCAGAAGATGTTGATGATGATCACGCAGAGAAGAAGCAAAAAGTTGATGATAAAACGGTAGGGCAATACTTCGTAAAAATGGGCTAAAGAGAAATCGTCAAAAAACTGATTGAGAAAAAATATCGATAACCCGACGCTCATGACCGTTAGCACCAAGCATATCAACGTAATTTTCAGGTACTGGTTTTTACGGGGTAAATAATATTGCAGCGTACTGTATATTAAATAGCAGCAGATCGTAATAGAAAGCGAGCCGATAATCGGTTCATAGGGCGTAACATGTTTGGGTCTGCAATCCCACCACAGAAGAAAATAGGAGATGAAAAAGTATAATATACAAATAGTCCACGTCGTAACGTGGATGAGGCGGTTTTTAGACGTAAGCTTAAAAATCATCTACAACTTTAGCTGTTTTTTATGGTGATATTCCCAAATATGGAGGTTCCTGTGATGTATAGCGACTTATTCTGATCAATGGTACTCGTTAAAATGACGCGTCGGTCGTCATTTTCACTTAGTATAGAGGAAACCGTTGTTACAATGACCCAATGTGGCGGGACGATGATTTTCGTGCTGCCGAATAGCTGGAACACGTCTAATGCGACAGGTTGCTGTATGTCTGCTTGAAGAAGGTTTATCTCCGTACTGCCGAAGACGTTTGTCATCGTGCCTCCGAGGAAGTTCTTGGAGAAGATGATTTTTTTGGCGTTGCCGAATATAGAATCTACCTTGATATAGTTTTCTCCTGCGTAGGAATAGCCTTTTTTGGCTCCCTCCTCATGGATAGGGGTGGCCGCCGTAGGCGGCTCCTCTGAAGGCCGGTCGGTATCAACGTCAACGCGCTTGTCCCAGTCGAACTCATCATCGTTCTTCGCAGGGGGCATAGGCGGGAGGGGAGGAGCCACGTGGCTACGGTTCCGCATAATGAGGTAAATACCTATGATGATCGCCGCTATAGGAACAATCACGCGGCCGAAGGATAAGTTCATTAAGTCTTTAAGCAGAAAAAGACTACCAACGCAGATGAGGATGATGGACGACTTCTTTTCGAAACGCGAATTGACACCGATTACCAATCCGATAATGATGAGGATCATCTCCCACCCGAATATCCAACGTGGAAACCATATGCCGAGGTTCAAATTCTTTAACAGAAGAGCTAAACCAAGGAATACGATGATCGCTCCGACAATATTTGCGCTTTTGTTGTTGCGCGGAGGAATCGGCGGCGGTGTTGTGTTATAATCTCTTTCTCTTTCCATTACAGTATGTGTGTTTTGTTGTTGATTCAAAAGTAAAGTATTACTTGGGAATCATTTAGCCAAAATAGGTAATACGGGGCACTTTTTCGGTAAATCCCCTCTTTTTTTCGGTGAAAGTTCTCCGCCCCGGACGGCTTCTGCGAACTTCATATAAAGATTATCTCAAACAAGAGAAAAAAAATAACATTTTTTTCTTATAAAATTTGGATGATTGAAATTAAATATTATATATTTATAACTGTAAAAGGATTAAAACTTAAATACTTGCAATACTAATGGGAGATTTTGAAAACAAAGAGCGTGAAGAAGTATTTTCAAAAAAGGTGAGAGCGGGAAAACGTACTTATTTTTTTGATGTAAAAGCGACTCGTTCCAACGATTATTACGTGACCATCACAGAAAGTAAAAAGCGCTTTGAAGATGGCCAGTTTATCAAACATAAGATTTTCTTGTACAAAGAAGATTTTGAGAAGTTTGCTGAAGGTTTGACAGAGGTTGTTGACTATATCAAAGCCAACCAGGAAGTTATTGAAAAGCGCTACGAGCCAAATCCGGAAGACGCTGCATACGAGAGCAACGAATACGCGCAAAAAGACGACTATTCTTTTTAACGCCGATTCAGAAGATATAATAAGCCACTGCCAAGTGGCTTTTTTTATAGCCAAAACTTGCGACCATCCGGAATACCGACGATGAGCCTGTGTTGTGTTATTCCTGGTTCTTTAAAATGTTACAGCCGATATATGTCATACTGATTGATTATTGTTAATTTCGTGGTTTCACCAAGAGAATAATATGAGAAAAACGCTGACGAGTTTATCAATGAGCGTCCTTTTTATTACGCAGCTGGCAGCGCAGAAAAAGGAGCTTAGCTTTGCACAAGCATGGGGGCAGGAGTTCTCCGTGACCAGACCAATTAACCAATATACCGGATGGGTAGATAACAACCACTTCATCGAAAAGGACAAGGATGATGGAAAGCTCTATCAGGTACACGTGAAGACCGGAAAAAGAAGCCCGTATACACCGCCTCCTACGTCGGATGTATCGGTGTCGGTAAAGGACAACGATATCTATATACAGTACGGCAACCAAGAGCCCAAGCGGCTGACAAATTCGCCTGAGGTTGCTGAAAAGAATCCGACTCTTTCTCCTGATGGCAATTTTGTCGCTTTCACCCGCGACCATGACCTCTATAGCGTAGAGGTTAACAGCGGAAAGGAGATCCGTTACACAAGCGACGCTACAGATGTGATTTATAACGGCTGGTCGTCCTGGGTATACTATGAAGAGATATTGGGTAGGTCGACAAACTACAAAGCTTTTTGGTGGTCGCCTGACAGCAAAAGAATAGCGTTTATGCGTTTTGACGATACGCAGGTGCCCATGTTCCCTATCTATGTGTCGAAAGGGCAGCATGGATATCTTGAAGAGACACGATACCCGAAAGCGGGCGATCCGAATCCAGAGGTGCGCATCGGCTTTGTGGAGGTCGAGGGTGGTCCGGTTGTCTGGGCCGACTTTGATCCCAAAGATGACCAATATTTCGGTCAGCCGTACTGGAGCTTTGATAGCCGGTCGATTATGGTACAATGGATGAATAGAGACCAGACTAATCTGAAGTTTTACGGCGTTAATCCCGTGGACGGAAAGAAAAAGGAGATTTACGCCGAACAGCAGGAAAGCTGGATTAACCTCGACCACGATGAACGCATAACCTATTTAAAAGATAACAAGCATTACATCCTAAAATCGGATCGTACAGGATGGGCCCATTATTATCTGTACACGTTAGATGGCAAGCTGGTTAATCCGTTGACCGCAGGAGAGTGGCAGGTGACTTCGTTAAAATTGGTAGACGAGAAAAAGAAAATCATATATTTTACCGCCCGGAAGGAAAATTCGGCTACGATAGATCTGTACAGCGTGCGTTATGACGGGAAGAACCTGAAACGGTTGACCTTTGGCGACTATACGCATCAGGTGTCGGTGTCCCCGGACGGACAGTATTTTATTACCAATTATTCGAACGTGACCACGCCGAACAAAGTCGCTTTAGTAGATAACAGTGGGAAAATCGTGAAAGAGCTGGCAGATAGCCGATCGTCCGACTTTGACAGTTATAACATAGGAAAGACGGTATATTTTACGATAAAGTCTGACGACGGAAAATTTGACCTTCCTATGGTCATTACCTATCCTGTCGATTTCGACGAATCAAAGAGCTATCCGGTTATTATGAGCATTTACGGTGGTCCTGACGCGGGAACTGTCCGGAACACCTGGAAGGGGACGGCAAACCAGTACTGGGCAAAAGAAGGGATCATCCAGGTGAGCTGTGATCACCGGGCTTCCGGACACTACGGAAAGCAAGGGGTAGCCTGGATGCATAGAAACCTGGGTAAATGGGAGATGATCGATTATATCACTGTTGCAAAGTGGCTGAAAGGTAAGCCGTGGGTAAAAAAAGATAAACTGCTCATTACCGGGCATAGTTACGGAGGATATATGACGTGCCTGGCATTAACGAAAGGCGCGGATTACTTCGACTATGGCATCGCCGGCGCGCCGGTGACAAGCTGGGAACTCTACGATACCCATTACACCGAAAGGTGGATGGATACCCCTCAGGATAACGCTGAAGGCTACAAAGCCGGATCTGTCTTAACGTATGTAGATAATTACAAAGGGGGCTTACGCATTATGCATGGCGACCTGGACGACAACGTGCATTTACAGAATACCATGCAGCTGGTCGATGCACTGACGGATAAAGCGGTTCCATTTGAGTTGATGATATATCCGGGCAGCCGGCATGGATTTGCGCGTTCGAAATCGGCTTACGATTTTCGGGAGCGGGCACGCTTTTACTATCAATATCTGCTTGAAAAGCCGCTTCCTTCGGCCTTCAAATAGATATCTCTGACGAAGTGCACAAAACAGCACGGGGAGGAACGGGTATCGTCACTGTCCGTGCTGTTTCTGTTGATATATGACCCGATGGGGGCAATCCTCGTGCTTACGATGCTACGCCTTACCCTACCAAACCTACCGCTTCACGACTTTACGTCCTCACGGATCACTCCTGATAGTTTTTTTATATTATGGTATTCGTGAATACGCAGCATTTTATTAGGTTTGCATAATTATTTTTCAGCATGTTACAATATTTAAAAGAGAGCACGTTCAGGGCAAATGATGTATTTTTGCGCGCGATAATGGTTTTGAAACACCATTACTTCTCCGTTGCCGGACTATGCTTTTTGCTGTTTGTTACCTCGAACCTTTCATCTTACCTGGCCTTCACGCTTGAAGACTCCAATGCTTATGTTTTCAAGGGAATGCTCTGTTTTGTTTTCCTGACCCTGTTTTTCGGTACGCAGCTGGTTCTGATCAAGAGAGCGCTGTTGCTTGCGCGTGGGGTCGAACATGCAGACTTTAAAGACTATATTCCCACCGCAAAGCAGTTTTTTAATTTCTTGCTGGGGTTTGTACTTTATTCATTCTTAGTGGGAATTGTCTATTTGCTATCGTCCGTTGTCAGTTTTCCGCTGCTTTATCTCGGGGCAGATGTGGAGACTATCAGTATGGAGGTTAATCCGTTCCTTACCGGGTTGATCATGATGATCGTTCTCCTAAGAATCACGTTTTTTCCCTATTTTATTGTAGACAAACGATACAGTTTGTTGCGCTCGTGCCGCCTGAGCGTGGCCCTTACAAAGGGTAATGTGACGAGCTTGCTGCTGCTGCTCCTTGGAATCGGCCTGGCGTATATCTTTCAGGTGTCGTTCGAATACCTCGGGTACTTTATTATTGCAAAGGTTTTCAGCGCGATTAATACTTTTGTTATTATCCCGCTGGTTAGTTTGGTGATGGCGGTGGCCTATCACGATATGATGAAGGATTATAAGGGTGGGGATGATCCGGAGTTATTAAAAAACATAATATAAGACCATTTTGAAGAAAAGAAATATAGCCATCTTAGGTTCGACCGGCAGTATTGGAACGCAGGCTTTAGACGTCGTACGGGCATTTCCAGAGCTATTGGAGGTCTCGGTACTAACCGCGTCCGCAAATCATGAGGCTTTGATAGCACAGGCGCGCGAGTTTAAGCCTAATGCGGTCGTCATTGTTCAGGAAGAAAGCTATCTGTTGGTGAAGCAGGCACTGGCTGACCTCGAAATAGTGGTTTATGCCGGTCGTAACGCATTGGAAGAGGTGGTGGAGCGGGAGGAAATAGATATGGTGCTGAACGCTATTGTTGGATCCGCGGGGCTCCGCCCAACGGTGCGGGCCATCGAATACGGCAAGGACGTCGCTTTGGCAAATAAAGAGACCCTCGTTGTAGCTGGGGCATTGATCATGGAGTTAGTACGGAAAAAACAGGTCAGTATGTGGCCGGTAGATTCCGAACATTCCGCTATCTTTCAGTGTCTCGTCGGGGAATCTGCCAACCGTATAGAGAAGATCTACCTGACGGCTTCGGGCGGCCCCTTTCGGGGTAAGGACAGCCGGTTTCTCTCGACTGTGACAAAGCAACAGGCGCTGAAACACCCCAATTGGGTAATGGGCGCAAAGATAACCATTGATTCGGCGACGTTGATGAATAAAGGGCTGGAAGTTATTGAAGCGAAGTGGCTCTTTGATCTGGACGTCGAACAGATAGACGTCATCGTACACCCACAGTCTATTGTACATTCGATCGTTCAATTTGAGGATGGATCAATGAAAGCGCAGATGGGGCTTCCCGACATGAAATTGCCGATTCAATATGCGCTGACCTACCCGCAACGCCGGCCGAATTCATTCGAACGGTTCAATTTCATGGATTACGGCTCCTTAACGTTTGAACCCGCTGATTCCAATACTTTTCGTAACTTGGAGCTCGCGTATCAATCTATACGGGAAGGTGGGGATAGACCTTGTGTGCTGAATGCTGCAAACGAAGTGGCGGTAGCGGCATTTCTGGCGGAAAAGGTGTCTTTTCTAGGGATGAGTGATCTCATAGAGGCGACAATGTGTCAGCAAAGGAAGGTGGAACAGCCGACAATGGACGATCTGCTGGCCATTGACGAGGAAACGAGAATCGTGGCACGAAGTTTAATCAGGTAGAATAGCGTAAACTTGGATAATTAAATAAGGCATACAATGTATGGTGTATAGCCTATAACTTATGACTAATTAATGGGAACATTTGTGATGATCGGACAGGTGATTTTAGGCCTGTCAATATTGATTATATTACATGAGCTGGGACACTTCCTGGCGGCTAGAGCTTTTGGTATTAAAGTAGAAAAGTTTTATCTGTTTTTCGATGCCTGGGGAGTAAAGCTCTTTAAGTTTACTTATAAAGATTGTGAGTATGGTATAGGATGGCTTCCATTGGGCGGCTATGTCAAAATCGCGGGGATGATAGACGAGTCGATGGATACCGAGCAGCTCAAACAGGAGCCCCAGCCATGGGAGTTCCGCTCGAAGCCGGCGTGGCAGCGGCTGATTGTCATGCTGGGCGGGATCATTGTAAACGTGATCGTCGGAATTCTCGTTTTTTGGATGCTGACATTTCGGTACGGGGAGACGGATATTGATAATATGAAGTTGCAGCATGGGGTCGTTCCGGGGATTATCGGTAAAGACGTAGGTATACAGGTCGGCGATAAGATTCTTGCGATTAACGGCCGGCCTGCGCACAACTTCTATGCAGATGTTCTAAGCTCGGAGGTGCTGATGGGGGATGCCGTATTGACAATCGAAAGGAACAACGCGACGCAGGAGCTAAGGCTTCCTGCCGACATTCTAAATGCTGTCGCCGAACATAAAAAGAATGAATTTGTGCGGCCGCGCGAGAAATTGGCAAGTATACAAACCGTAACGAAGGGTTCGACCGCAGAGCGGATGAAGCTTGCCGTAGGGGACAGTATTGTCGCTGTAAACGGCCGGCCCACCATATTCTTGGATCAGTTCACAAATGAACTGAAAAATAGCGTGAGCAAGACGGCTTCGATAACGGTCATCCGGAACGGACAGTCCATGGACTTCAGCGGCACAATTGATTCTACCGCGACGATTGGTATCTCGTTGGCGGTGGTGGATCTGCCCATAACGACGAAACACTTTGGTTTCTGGGAGGCCCTTCCTATCGGGACGACCAAAGCGGTGTCCGTAGTTACCGACAACATTAGAGGGTTCGGAAAGATTTTCAAAGGGGATGTCCGCGCCGATAAAGCTTTGTCCGGGCCTGTAGGAATCGCCAAAATGTTCGGTACGGAAGTAAACTGGGTTAAATTCTGGAGTTTGGTCGGAATGCTTTCCATGGCGTTGGCGTTCATGAACCTGCTTCCTATTCCTGCATTGGATGGTGGCCACGTCATCTTCCTGCTGGTCGAGATGATTCAAGGGAAGCCTTTAAGCGACAATTTCCTCGAGAAGGCCCAGATGGTCGGATTTTTTATCTTGATCGCGCTCATGTTGTTTACGTTGGGGAACGATATTATAAAATGGTAATTGGCTTATAGCAGATGGCAGATAGCTTATGGCTTATAGCTTATAGCTTATAGCAGATGGCAAATAGCTTATGGCAGATAGCGTGCAGCTAATAGCCCCCTAATCTTTAACAACGAACTAAGAGCTAATAAAAATGGACGGAAAAACAAGAGCAAACATTAAGCCGGGTATGCTGGTGAATATCGTATTAAAGAAAGATCAGCGTACCGGTGTGCTGACAGAAGGTATCGTGAAGGATTTGCTTACCTCGGCGCCCTTTCATCATCGTGGAATAAAGGTGCGGCTGACGGATGGACAGATAGGACGTGTACAGGAAATTCTGGAAGAAGATTTTTAATTTTGAATTTTTGCGTTTTAATTTCTACCTTTGTCTCTCGTGAAAAATGAGGTAATATATCCCGGTGCACTGTCACAAGACTTCAATGTTTACATTGATTCACAACATATTTGATTTTTACAGCCCATTCGGGCTTTTTTTATATCTAATAGAGAAGAACATTATAAATAGAGTAATATAAGAATGACCAACTACAGTAAATTACCAGCCATTTTGGTGCTCGAAGACGGAACGGTTTATCATGGCAAGGCTGCCGGAAAAATTGGAACGACAACGGGTGAAATCTGTTTTAATACAGGTACGACGGGTTATCAGGAGATCTTTACAGATCCTTCTTACTATGGGCAAATTATGGTGACCACCAATGCGCATATTGGTAATTACGGTATAGACCAAGATGATACAGAATCAGGAAAAATTCAGATTGCAGGCTTAGTCTGTAAAAACTATAATATCAACTACAGCCGGAAGATGGCTGACAAATCAATTCAGACATATTTTGAAGAGGAGAATCTTGTAGGTATCTCTGATATTGATACGCGCTCACTGGTTCGCCATATCCGGGATAAAGGAGCTATGAACGCGATCATATCATCGGAAAACCTCGATGTTGAACAGCTGAAAGCTCAGCTGGCAGAAGTGCCGTCCATGGAAGGTTTAGAACTTTCATCGATTGTGTCGACAAAAGAGCCTTATTTCTACGGGGAGGAAAGTGCTCCCACACGGATTGCTGTACTGGATCTGGGAATTAAGAAAAATATTCTTAGAAATTTTGATGCCCGTCAAGTATATGCGAAGGTTTTCCCGGCAAAGACTTCTTTCAAGGAAATGGAACAGTGGAGCCCCGACGGATACTTTATCTCAAACGGCCCCGGTGATCCTGCAGCCATGGATTATGCCATCGAAACGATCAAGGAGATTGTACAGGCAGAAAAGCCCATGTTCGGCATTTGTCTTGGGCACCAGATGCTCGCCTTGGCAAATGGTATACGCACGCAGAAAATGCACAATGGTCACCGTGGAATAAACCACCCTGTAAAAAATATTGTGGCCAACCGTTGCGAAATTACGTCCCAGAACCACGGCTTTGGTGTGGTCGCTGAAGATATCCAAAAGTCAGACAAGGTGGAGGTAACCCACATTAACCTGAATGACAATTCGATAGAGGGTATCCGTCTGAAAGGAAAAAAAGCATTTTCCGTACAGTACCATCCCGAATCGTCTCCGGGACCGCACGATTCGCGCTATTTGTTTGACGACTTTATTGCAATGATTAAAGCTTAAAAAAAGAAAGCCAAACCTGATCGTTTGGCTTTTTTTGTGTTAATCGGATCTGTCTTGCAAAAGGGGTATACATATTCCTCTATAAAATAGACCTTGAGTGGTAGCGGAGAGGAGGTAAGCCACGTCGCGTTCCATCCGGCCGAAGCATACGAATATGAATAATTCATTTTATATATACTGCAAAATTAAATTGCATATAAAAATGAATTTATTTAGGTTTGATTATCCTAAATAGAAATGCTATCTTAGTGTTGATTATACACTAAGTTGTAAATAGAAAATAGACAATAATAAAAAGATGAGTTTAATAATTGATGTTCATGCGCGTCAGATTCTTGATTCGCGCGGTAACCCTACGATCGAAGTAGATGTGACTACTCAAAACGGTTTTGTTGGACGTGCAGCAGTGCCTTCGGGTGCTTCTACAGGTATACATGAAGCTGTGGAATTACGCGATGGCGACAAATCAAAATATCTTGGTAAAGGTGTTTTGAAAGCTGTGGAAAATGTCAACACCAAAATTGCTGAAGCATTAAAAGGTGTAGACGTGTTTGAGCAGAACGCTATCGACAAGATTATGATCGATCTTGATGGATCAGAAAACAAGGGAAACCTTGGAGCTAACGCCATCTTGGGCGTGTCGCTAGCCGTCGCAAAAGCAGCCGCGCAGGAGTCTCGTCAGCCGTTATACCGCTACATCGGTGGTGTAAATGCTAATACATTGCCAATTCCGATGATGAACATCATCAACGGTGGTTCACACTCTGACGCGCCAATTGCGTTTCAGGAGTTTATGATCATGCCGGTGGGAGCTCCATCTTTCTCAGAGGCACTTCGTTGGGGTGCTGAGGTGTTCCATACACTGAAGAAGCTTCTTCACGATAGAAACCTATCTACAGCTGTTGGTGACGAAGGCGGTTTCGCTCCAACGTTCGAGGGAACTGAGGATGCTATTGAGACAATATTGAAAGCTATCGAAGCTGCAGGTTATAAGCCGGGCGATGACATCTGTCTGGCGTTGGATTGTGCCTCTTCTGAATTTTATAAAGACGGAAAGTACGACTATGCCAAGTTCGAGGGCGACAAAGGCGCCGTTCGGACAAGCGAAGAACAAGCTGCGTACCTTGCCGAGTTAACACAGAAATATCCGATTATTTCCATTGAAGACGGAATGGCCGAAGACGACTGGGCAGGCTGGAAGACGTTGACAGAAAAAATAGGAGACCGTGTACAGTTGGTGGGAGACGATTTGTTTGTAACCAATACAAAGCGTTTACAACAAGGTATTGATAACGATACCGCTAACTCTATCTTGGTTAAGGTGAACCAGATCGGCTCGTTGACAGAGACTATCAATGCCGTAACATTAGCACAAAATTCCGGCTATACTTCAGTGATGTCCCACCGTTCCGGAGAAACCGAAGATGCTACCATCGCAGATTTGGCCGTGGCATTGAACTGTGGACAGATCAAAACCGGTTCGGCATCACGCTCGGATAGAATGGCAAAATATAATCAGCTATTGCGTATCGAAGAAGAGCTGGGCGCGAATGCCCGTTTTATCGGCAAAAACTTTAAATACGCTATTAAGAAGTAACTATTCTTAGTTCATAAAGGGGAAGCATGTATGGTGTGCCGGCATTAAGCTACGGACACGGTATCTAGCTTCCTCTTTTTTATTTTATTTCCGTATATTTAGTGGGAGTTTGCTAGCTTTACGAAATGGAAAGATTTCTATCCTTGATCCGCAACAAGTATCTGATCGCCGGAGTGGCGTTCTTCGTGTGGATGTGCTTTTTTGATCGTTATGACTTCAGTACCCAATTTGCTTACCAGCAGGAGAAAACTAAACTGGAGCAGGAGAAAGCTTTCTATGAGTCTGAAATTAAGCATATCGAAAAAAGTATAAAGGATGCCCAATACAATCCAAACGAAATTCAACGGATTGCAAGGGAACGTTACAAAATGAAAAAGGATAACGAAGACATCTACGTTATCCAGGAGGTTGAGCCGACGCCGAACGATTAGTGTCGGCGGTCGGAAGCCAGCGACTCGTGTTGTCGTGCCCAAGCAGCGCTCAAACTTTCATTAACGAGATCTCCTGATAGGTATCGGAAATAGCAAAAATCCGGTAGCCGTGGGCTTTGAGTGTGGCAAAGAATTGCTTTCCCTTCGATTTTCCATCCGAAAAGAAACGCTCATGGGTTTCCAGTAACAGCTGATTAATCTGTATATCAGATTCCAGAATGCTGTCGAGAACCACATACTCAGACCCTTCAATATCCATCTTTAGAACATCGATTGTTCTGTGGCCCGTCTCCTTGATGATATCTGAAAAACTCTTCAATGGTACGGATACGTAATCTTCATCGCTGACCAGCTGGTGGTCGAAAATACTACCAGATACGTGTGCCTTGTTCTTAGGAAGATGAAATTTGACATGTTCCGTGCGCTCCCCGAGGCCATAAGGATAAAAGTGAAATTCCGCCGGAAGATCTTGTTTTTCCACCCAGCTAATTGATTTTGGGGTCGGATCGAAACCGAATACCTGGCAGCCGTGCTTTTCGATGACTGCGCGGTCAAAACTGATGTCTTCCCCAATACCAAAAGAGTATATTATAGAATCTTTGTTAAGGTGGGTGGGGTCTACATAAAAGCCTCCATAATCGCTGCCGTACCAGACCTTTTTGGTTCGGTATTCAATGTCGATGAATGCTATTTTTCCTAGACGGGCTTTAGCCCAATACTCCAGCCTTTTTAGTCGGTTGTTTCTTTCCATTTTTTGGTTTTAGTTTTGGTTTTTGGTTTATGTCAGGCACATGGCAAGTGCTGTGTTTAGCTTTCCGAGATCGCGCTGATAATATCATACTGCGTGATGATGTTTATTTCTCCTTGTTCATCTTCCACCAGCACGGCTTGCGTATCTTTGTTTATCAATGTAGACAGCTTGTCGATAGAGCTATTTAAATCTACAAACGGAAAAGGTTTGCTTGTAATTGTCCCTACCCGCGCAGATTTTAGGGCTGGGCTTTCCAGTAGCGCGTTCAGGATGTCTGATTCGGTAACTTTACCAATAACCATTCCCTGTTGCGTTACAGGTATCTGTGATATATTGAGGGTTTTCATCAAGTTGAAGATCTCCGCCACGGACTGCTCGACGTCGGCCGTGACGACCCTTTGACCTCCCCTTTTTTCCAAGATGGATTTAGCCGTGAGCTTCTTGTCTTCGAGGAAGCCCCGTTCCCGTAACCAATCTTCGTTGTACATCTTTCCCATGTACCGGGAACCATGATCGTGGAATATAACAACGACGACATCCTCTTCGGTTAATGAATTTCCCAGCTGTAACAGGCCCGCAATGGCCGCGCCGGCCGAATTGCCGGCAAATATTCCTTCTTTACGCGCCAGTTCACGGGTCATTAAAGCAGCGTCCTTGTCGGTCACTTTTTCAAAGAGATCTATAACGTCGAAATCGACGTTGGCAGGTAAAAAGTCTTCTCCGATTCCCTCGGTGATATAGGGGTATATTTCATCTTTGTCGAAAATTCCGGTCTCCTTGTATTTTTTAAACACTGATCCATACGTGTCGATTCCCCAAACCTGAACGTCGGGGTTCTGCTCTTTTAAATAGCGACCGGCGCCGGAAATTGTCCCTCCGGTTCCTACACCGACAACCAAGTGGGTTATCTTTCCCTCTGTCTGTTCCCATATTTCTGGTCCCGTTTGTTCGTAATGGGCTTTAGCGTTCGAGGGGTTGTCATACTGGTTCGCTTTCCACGCATTCGGCACCTCTTTTTCCAGGCGGCTGGAAACCGAGTAGTAGGAGCGTGGATCTTCGGGGGCGACATTCGTTGGGCAGACAATGACCTCCGCGCCAAACGCGCGTAATGCATCTATCTTTTCTTTAGATTGCTTGTCTGTCGTGGTGAAGATGCATCGATACCCTTTTATGGCAGCTGCTATCGCTAATCCCATTCCGGTGTTGCCCGATGTTCCTTCTATGATCGTGCCGCCAGGCCACAGCACGCCTGCCTTTTCGGCATCTTCGATCATTTTTATCGCCATCCGGTCTTTAATAGAGTTACCCGGATTTGTGGTCTCTATTTTGGCCAGGACAGTAGCCTGGAGGTGCTGTGTCACCCTGTTCAGTTTAACAAGGGGAGTATTGCCGATTGTTTCAAGAATATTATTGTACCACATACCTGATTGAGAAAAACTTGTTGTGCGCTTACATCTTAAAATTTACGCTTGCAGCATAATCCCGGTTCTCGGATTACTTCGACTTCGCTCAGCACGGGCTATGGGCGAAGGAATACCCTGGCGCTGTCGAAATCTTTACGTCCTTCGCCATTTCCGGAACAACAACACGGATAACGTAATGCATTGCACAATAGGGTTTAAAACTTTAGATGTTTAACGGTTAACCCGTTGTTAATTAGCTGTTTCAGCGCGTCTATTCCGATTTTTAAGTGTGTTTCCACGTACTTGGCCGTAACGGCGAGGTCGCTTTCGGATGTTTTCACACCTTCGGGAACCATTGGCTGATCAGATACCAGTAGTAACGCACCGGTAGGAATTTTGTTTGCAAAGCCGACGCTGAATATGGTTGCGGTTTCCATATCGACAGCCATGGCGCGTATGGTCTTTAGATATTTTTTAAATGCTTTGTCATGCTCCCAAACGCGGCGGTTTGTCGTATAGACAGTACCGGTCCAATAGTCGCGTGAGTAGTCGCGTATAGTGGTCGAGATCGCTTTCTGTAAGGCGAAGGATGGGAGCGATGGGACTTCCTGAGGAAAGTAGTCGTTCGATGTCCCTTCACCACGGATGGCCGCAATCGGGAGAATCAGTTCGCCGACGGGTATCTTCTTCTTTAATCCGCCGGTCTTGCCCAGAAAGAGCACAGCTTTGGGACTGATAGCCGAAAGCAAATCCATGACCGTCGCCGCCATTGGGCTTCCCATTCCGAAGTTAATGATCGTTATGCCCCCTGCCGTACAAGCTTGCATAGCTTTATCTTCTCCATAGATCTGTGCGTTATCGTGCATTTCCGAGAACATCTTGACGTATTTCGAGAAATTGGTCAACAGAACATACGGTTCGAATTCTTCCAAGGGGCATCCCGTATATCGGGGCAACCAGTTGTTGACAATGTCTTTTTTTGATTTCAGACCGGGGGTGATTGGTGTTTCTACTGTTTTCTTTTTTGTCATATAGTAAGTTTTATGTTCAACATAGTGGACAGCCTCTGGGCCATCCACGAATCTATATACAAAAATCCCCCGACGCATATCGAGGGATTTTCTTAAGCAACCTGTAACTTTTTGATGTCTGACTTTGCAAATTTTTGTTTGGCGTAATCAAGCGTGATGTGTAGCATTTTTTCGCCGGTGTCTTCTTTCGTTGTTGGAATCTCAAACATAGCATCGAGCATTATGGCCTCGCATATGCTTCGAAGGCCCCGTGCTCCCAGTTTGAACTCCCACGCCTTATCAACGATAAAATCGTATACTTCTTTGTCAAAGAGAAGTTCGACGCCTTCGTACTGGAACAATTTAACGTATTGCTTGATCAAAGCGTTCTTCGGCTCTGTCAGAATATTCAGCAGTGTTTCCTTATCCAACGGGTTGAGGTACGTCAGCACCGGAAGACGGCCGATAAGCTCAGGAATTAGACCGAAGTTCTTCAGATCCTGCGGCGTAATATACTTATAGAGGTTATTCAGGTCGATTTCGCCCTCGTCCTCTTTCATCTTATAGCCCACAGTTTGCGTCCTAAGCCTATTCGCAATCTTTTTCTGGATTCCGTCGAACGCCCCTCCACAAATGAAAAGGATGTTGCTGGTGTTGACCGAGATCATTTTTTGATCCGGATGCTTACGTCCGCCCTGCGGGGGAACGTTAACATTTGTTCCTTCTAATATTTTCAGGAGTGCCTGTTGTACCCCTTCTCCCGAAACGTCTCTCGTTATAGACGGGTTGTCGCTTTTTCTGGCGATCTTGTCGATCTCGTCAATATAAATGATTCCGCGCTCGGCTGCGGCGACGTCGTAATCGGCAGCTTGCAGTAAACGTGTTAAGATACTCTCCACGTCTTCTCCCACATAGCCAGCTTCTGTTAAAACTGTCGCGTCTACAATACAAAAAGGAACATTTAATATTTTGGCCACAGTCTTTGCCAATAGTGTTTTACCGGTTCCTGTTTCACCAACGATGATAAGATTTGATTTTTCAATCTCGATCTCATCTTTGTCGACTTTTTGATTTAAACGTTTGTAGTGGTTGTATACGGCAACCGATATAACCTTCTTCGCATCATCCTGTCCGATAACATACTGGTCCAAATGCTGCTTGATCTCTATCGGACGCACCAATTTAAGTGTCGTCTGTAGCGATTTGCTTTTGCGTTGCTTCAATTCTTCAGCAAGAATCTCTCCGGCCTGCGTGACACAGCGGTCGCAAATGTGAGCTCCGTCGCCCGCAATTAGCATTTGCGCATCGTTCTTGCTGATGCCACAAAATGAACAACGGATATCTCTGTTATTAATCTTACTCATTGATTAATTTTATTTAACTTCTTTTTTCGGTAACAGTACCTCATCAATCATACCAAACTCTTTCGCTTCTACTGCTTTCATCCAATAGTCGCGGTCCGATGATTTCTCTACCCATTCGTACGACTGGCCGGAATGTTCCGATATAATTGTATATAATTCTTCTTTTAACTTAAGCATTTCGCGTAAGTTGATTTCCATGTCAGCGGCAACACCCTGCGCTCCTCCGGAAGGCTGATGGATCATCACCCTTGAATGTTTCAACGCAGCCCGCTTGCCTTTTGCTCCGGCCACCAACAAGACCGCGCCCATGGAGGCTGCCATTCCTGTACAGATGGTCGCCACGTCAGGGGAGATGTATTGCATCGTGTCGTAAATACCTAGCCCCGCGTAAACGCTCCCGCCAGGAGAGTTTATATAAATCTGGATGTCACGCTGTGCGTCGGTAGATTGAAGAAAAAGCAGCTGTGCCTGAACAATATTTGCCACCTGATCATTAATCGCGTCGCCTAAAAAGATAATGCGATCCATCATAAGACGGGAAAACACGTCCATTTGCGCAACGTTGAGCTGACGCTCCTCAATGATGTAAGGGGTCAGGTTGGTTGGCAGATTCTTCTGTACCCGGGAGATAAAGCTGTCTACATGCTGGCTGCCTATACGGTGATGCTGTATTGCGTATTTTCTAAATTCGTTTTTATCTATATTCATTGTTATCCTTTTTTAGAAGACTAATATAATTATATTTTTAGACTGAACTACAAATTAGTTGCCGAATTATAATTTGGCAGTTCCTGAAGAAATTCTGATTGATTTGTCACAAAGTCTATCCTGCAATAATAGTGCTCCATGCCGTTGCTTATTAGGAGCAGCGGTATTTTGTGGATACTATTATAATTTGCAATCTGATGAAATGCCTTTTCGGTAATTTTGACAGTAGGTGCTTTAAACTCTGCCAAAAGTATTTTTTTTCCCTGATTATTAAACACCAGAAGATCGCTTCTTTTTTGCAGCGTGTTGAGCTTAAGGCCTCCTTCAATCTGCATAAGCGATTTTGGATAATCCTTGTGCACGTGCAGAAAATTAATCCAATGCTGGCGCACCCACTCTTCCGGCGTGAGCACGAGATCCTTTTTGCGCAGTTCGTCGAAAATGAAAAGCTTATCGAATTTTTGCGTAATCTTTGAAGGAAAGGGGGGCAAGTTTAATGGAACCGGCTCAAACATATACAAAAATAGAAAATTTCCTGATCGTGTCAAAATTAACGCCGCGTTAGAAAGCCGGTTAAAAATCCGTATTTTCGCTCACATGAATGTGAATGCGATCCTTGCCGATATCAAGAACAGAAAGTTTAGCCCGGTATACTTGCTGCATGGGGATGAGCCATATTACATTGACCTCATTAGCGACGCGCTCGAGAAAACGGTGTTAGACGACACACAAAAAGGGTTCGATCAGACGGTCCTTTATGGAAAAGATACAACCATCGTAAGCATCGTAAACGCCGCCAAACGGTATCCTATGATGAGTACACACCAATTGATCATCATCAAGGAGGCACAGGACCTCAAATGGAAAACGGAGGAAGATATCCTTCTCAGATATTTAGAACATCTGACACCAACAACGATTTTAGTGTTTGCTCATAAATACGCTAAGTTCGACAAGCGGAAAAAAATCTATAAGATCTTTGAAAAGGCCGGGACGGTGATTGAGTCTGCCAAACTTTACGAGAACAAGGTAGGCGAGTGGATTATCGATCAATTCCGACAGGCAAATCGCTCCATTCACCCTCAGGCGGCCCTGATGATGGCCGAGTATTTAGGAACCGATCTGTCGAAGATCGCCAACGAAGTGGACAAATTGATTTTAAATGTTCCGGCTGGACAAGAAATACTGCCGGCCCACATCGAGCAGAATATTGGAATCAGCAAAGATTTCAACGTTTTTGAGCTGCAGTCGGCGCTCGCCAAGCGTAACGCGGTGAAAGCTGTGCAGATCGTAGACTATTTTGCTGCCAATCCAAAATCAAACCCGTTACCCATGGTTGTCGGCAACCTAAGCACCTACTTTATTAAAGTTCTCAAATACCATTATTTGCCGGACAAGTCGCCGCAAGTTGCGGCAAAGCAGCTGGGCGTCCACACCTTTTTCTTAAAGGAATATGAAGCGGCTGCGCGGAATTTTAACAGAAAGAAGACGTTTGACATCATCCACCAGCTAAGCGTGTACGACCTGAAGACGAAAGGTCTGGACATAGGGCCATTTACGGACAGTAGAGATATCCTGCGCGAACTTGTCTTCCATATATTAAACTAACGGCCTGCGCGGTTGCTGCGGAGCCCCTTTCTTCTTAAGGTTTGATGTCCTTGTCGTCGGCCTTTTGATCTCCGCCCGATGTGTCCTCGTACGGGATGTCTTCAGACTCATGTATTTCTTTATATTGCATTTTCGTTTGCGGCGTCGCCGGATCGGGGTCGACCTGGATATCAACCTTAATTTTTTTCTCCATTTTTGGCTTGCGCACGATTCCCCATTTCATGAGGAGATCCTGGGTAGATGTGCTCTTTAGGTGCTCCTTCTCGGGTTCGCCAATAAGAAAGCCAAAAGCCTGCATAGTTGGTATGGAATCGAAAATTACTTTAATGGTAGCGGTTAATGGCAAGGCGAGAATTAAGCCCGATAATCCGAATAGCATACCGCCGAGCAGGATTGCGATGATAGCCATCAGTGGGTTGATGCTTACCTTGCTGCCGACGATGTTGGGCGTAATAATATTTCCTTCCAGAAACTGGACGACCTGAAACCAGGCGACGACACCTACGGCATACCAAGCGTTATCTTTAACCGCCAGCGCAAAGAGCGCAGGCAAAATGGATCCGATAGCAATACCGATATAGGGAAGAAGCATCAGCAGTGATGCCAGCGTCCCGAAGAACCACGCATATTCGATTCCCATGATCATTAAGCCTATCGTATTTAACACCGCTACGATGCCCATCACGGTGACCAGTCCTAGCAAGTAGCTTTGCACGACGTAATATATCTTGTTTAGCGTTTCATGAACTTTCGACTGCGGTACGCCCTGGAAAGCTTTAAAGAAAAATTCACGGAAGAAATCTCTATAATACAGTAAGAAGAAGCTAAAAAGCGGCACAAGCACGGCGCCCGCGAGAATGTTTCCTATGGAACCGAATGTTGCGGAAGCCATGGCTCCGGCATTAGACAACAGCTTATTGCCCTGATCGCGGAGCTGATCCATCATCGCCGTGCGTTGTATGCCGAATGTTTCCTCGACCCACAGTTGGGCGCGCTCCAATACCGACACGACCTTAGCCGTAATGGCGGAGGCGTCCTTCCCGATGATGATGCTTTGGTGGACAATGAACCACCCAATCAGCCAGAGAATGGTCAGTGCTATGATGACCGACAGGATAGATGCAAAGGCTTTGCCCAGTTTAAGCCGTTCGAAGAACCGCGCTAACGGATACAGCGAAATAGAAATCAAAATGGAAAATAACAAAGGAATTAGAACGCCCTGTGTGGCTACCATGAACGCCAGGATAAGCGCGGCGGCGAAAAGGCTGGAAGCTAAGCTCAGGGAGTAAGGGTACTTATTGGAATTATCGCTCATATCTAAGATTATTGCTTGGTGAGCCCGCAGGCCGTTGTCTATTTACTCGTCTATTCTCTGAATCGCCGCGGACTCTTTCTTTCTTCCGGAGTGCTCGCCCGCGGCAGTCTGTTCTGTTTTTGTCAATTAATTATGGCACAATGGCTTCCCGATGTCCTATAGCCACAGCGGCAGCAGGCACAGGTTCTTTCCACATTGCATATAGGTTGTTTCTTTAATGAACAACAATCAACGGGTTTCTTTGTTTTTTGTATTCCAGTATAGTACGTAAAAAAATGCACACATAATGATAAAGCTGTTAACAATGAATATCGTTGGTATTCGTGGTATATGGTCTTGATAAGTATAGCCCGCCAGCATGGCGCCGCCGCCAATGCCGGCTTCCAGTGCAATATACATGGTAGCCATTGCCTTGCCGCGATGTTGGGGCAGACTGAGGTCTATCGTCCATGCATTAACGGCCGGTGATAAAATCCCTGTTCCGATACCATAGATGATGGCACCGATAATCAGGTCATTGATAGAGTCGCCCAGTCCCAGCACCAGTACAGCCAGCGAGACGATCGTCAGCCCCACAAACATGACGCGTATTCTGCCATACCGGTCTGCAACTTTGCCAGAGAAAAAACGGATAGCGATGGAGGAAAGCGTGTAAGCCGTAAAAAAAAGCCCCTTGTTGCCAATGCCTAGATGTTCACTCCAATCGGGAATCAGCGTTAGAATGACGCCGTACGCTGTATAGGAGAGAAGTGTCACGACAGCAGCCGGTAGCACACGCCATTCGATAATTTCCTGTTTATTAATTTTGAGCATCCCAACGGCAAAACGTTGGCGGCTGGCTAATGTCTCCCGCATCTTCATAACGATCACTATCGACAACAGTGCGAAAAGAGAGGAGCTGTAGAACATTGTATTTATACCGTATTGCAGGGCGATATAGCTCCCTATGGCAGGGCCAACAGCCCCGCCGATGCTGAAACAAAGGCCGTGCATGCCGAGCGCCTCCCCCCATCGGTTTTGGGGAATGATATCCGCCACATAGGCCGACGTCGCGGTAGGCTTAAAACCCGTAGAAAAGCCATGTATGAGGCGGAGCAGGAAAAAGCCGCTAACCGAACTGATAACCGGATATAGAAAACCGCATACGAGACAAACGACCGACCCGACTGCCATAACGGGCACGCGGCCCCACCGATCCGTTAGCTTTCCGCTGAAGGGCCTGGATATCCCCGCGGTCAACGTAAACAGCGCGATGATCAGCCCCTTGTGTTCACCTCCGCCCATCTTACTCAGATGGTTTGGCAGCTCCGGAATAATCATGTTGAAGCTGGCCGAGAACAGCAATGAGCTCAGGCACAATAGCGCAAAAGGAAGTGTATAGATTGACTCGCGTTTTTCCACCGGCGGTTAGTCTTTGAATTTTTGGCGCGCGATCTCTGAGCAGAAGACAGTCGTCGCTACAGCAACATTTAAAGACTCCGCCTGTCCTACTCTCGGAATCGTAATCGCATGGTCGATTTTTTTCTGCAGAACCTCGCTGATGCCGTTTCCTTCATTTCCCATTACGATCAGGCCGGCTTTTCTGAAATCAGTGTCATAAATCGACTGACCGCTTAACAACGCGCCATATACCGGCATTTGCGCATGGTCGACAAAGTCCGGCAGCGACGTGTAGTGGATCTTCACTCTGGCCAGCGATCCCATTGTTGCCTGGACAACTTTTGGGTTAAATGCGTCGACTGTTCCGTTGGAGCAGACGATGTGCTCAATGCCAAACCATTCGGCCGTCCGGATGATCGTGCCCAGATTGCCAGGATCCTGCACATCGTCGAGCAGGATACTATGCTGCTGCCTTATTTCCGGCCAGGAAAATCCGTCCGTCGGGGGTAGATAAACTAAAGCTAAGACACCCTGAGGATTAGTTAGGTTAGATATTTTTTCAAATTCGTTCGTGCTTACTTCAATGCATTTTATATTTTCCGGTAAATTACCCATTTTTGTCCGAGCATCTGTCGTGGCAAAAAGGCTGTGTATCCGATAATCCGACGAGAGAAATTCGAGGACTGATTTTAGGCCTTCGACAATAAAAAGACCATGTTGTTTGCGAAATTTTTTATGCTGCAAGGACGTTATTAAACTGATTTGCGCTTTTGATAACATTGCTTAATGATTGATAGATATCCTTTTTTTGCTTATGCAAGTATAACGCTTTTGTTGCTAATTTTTGCATCGTGCCGGTCGGCGAAGTATTTAGAGGATGGCGAGGCTTTAGTTACAGATGTGGATATCGTCGGCGTTCCATCCACGCTAAAGGAAAGTGCCGCTGCTTACGTTTCAAACGAAATTCAGCCGAACTCCCGGCTGAACTTAACGCTATATAACTTTTTTAATACGCGCGACGGGCGCTATAAGAAGGAGGGGATAAGGAATATCGGCCAGCCACCCCATATATTGGATTCTTCTTTGGTGGTATTGTCGTCTACACAAATAGGCAGGTACCTCCAGACCAAGGGTTATTTTAACGCCGACGTATCTCCGAAGGTCGAAGTTAAAAGAAAAAAGGCACGCGTTCAGTTTGACGTCGCACCGGGGCCCCTTTTTTTGGTGGGGGATATCAGCTACAGTATAGCAGACCCCGCCGTCGTAAAAATTTATGAAAATCATGTCAGGCCTTTTTCCAGTTTAAAAAAAGGGTCGCCTTTTGATAGCTCCGACCTGCTGGATGAACGTGAACGCCTATACCTGAAAATGAAGGAACACGGCTACTATGACTATCTGCGGCAATACATGCGCGTAGGCATCGACACGACTGCCCTCCTAAAACAGGCTGCGCTACACATTGATGTTCAAAACCCATCTGATAGCGGAAAACATGTTATTTATACCATCGATAGCGTTTTTGTTAAAACGGTACTTCCTGATGGGCAGGAGGAGCGGCTACGGCCGCGCATCTCTCTTGTGGATACAACGTTAAAAATAACATATGAAGATCAAACAGGCCGCTTCCGGCTAAAGCCTTTGTCGAATTATATGTATGTCCGCTCCGGCCAACCTTATAATCTGAAAATGGAAACTCAATCGTACGATCGGCTTTACGAAATGAACGGCTTCAGAAATGTAAAAATAAACTATCAACGTATAGATTCCAATAGGCTCCACGTATACTACGAATTAATACCTCGCCCCGTTATGGCCAACCAGGTGGAAGGAGAATTTACGTTCAGCTCCGGAATGAGCGGCTTCAACGTGGGAAACACGTTTTCACACCGCAATGTTTTCGGCGGAGCAGAGCAGCTGGAGGTTAAGCTCCGTTATGGCGTACTGTTTGACCCTCGACTGGAGGGAGGGCTGGCCAACAAGATCTTTAATAATGACTTTCAGGTTGGTGTTAATCTGATTTTCCCGCGTTTGTTAACTCCGTTCAGCAATTCGAGCACCGGTACGTATGGGTTGCCGAGGACGACATTTTCGAGTACGGTTCAGCTGTTCCAACAGGATGCGACCTATTCGAATCAGTATTTCACGAACGTGCTTAATTATAGCTGGTACAGCGGCTATAACGCACAGCACAGCCTCACGCCGGTCTCCCTCGAATACCGGCGGGGACGCCTCGATAGAAACTTTCGCCGCCGGCTGGAGGAAGAAGGCTATTTTCTATATATCCGCAGCAACGATAGGGCATACTTCGGTTTGGGCGCTCAGTATGCGTTCACCTACAACGCCAAGAAACTGTTGCGTTTAGAAGACTTTAGTTATTTCCGTGTAGGCGTGGAAAGCAGCGGTAACCTTTTAGGGCTGGCCAGTACGCTCTTTAGATTCGAACGCTCAGACGATAAAGAGCGACTGCTATTCGGGGTACCATACCTGCAATATGCGAAAACGGAAGTCGATTACAGATGGTATAAGTATTTGGGAGGGAATAAACAGTTTGTGCTCCGTTTTAACGGAGGGATAGCCATTCCGTACGGAAATAATTCGCAGCTATTGATTTTCGAGAAAAGTTTTTATGGAGGCGGTATGAATGGTATACGGGCCTGGCAAGCAAGGACGCTGGGGCCGGGCAACTATAGCCGGGCAACTGTTCCCGACAACCTCCGCCTAAATTTGCGGAATCTCGACCAGCTGGGCGAACTGAAACTGGAGACAAACGCCGAATACCGTTTTCGGCTGTTGAACAACTTCCTCGGAGCCAAACTGAACGGCGCAACATTTCTTGACGCGGGAAACATCTGGTTGCTCAAGAACAATGAATTTACAAACGACGGATCCGGAACGTTTAAGGCCGATAAATTTTTATCGCAGATCGCATTAGGCACCGGTTTTGGCCTGCGCATGGATATGGACTACTTTATTATCCGGCTCGATGCCGGCCTTAAATTAAAAGATCCTCAATTCGCAGAAGGAAATCAATGGGTCATCAAAGAACTCTTCAATGCAAGAGCGTTTAAGCGTGCATTCTATGAAACACATTATCCCGACCGATACAGCTTCATTCAGTATAATTTTAGTGTCGGTCTGCCGTTTTAGAATAATTCTTTGATGGTCAGAAAGGCACTTTCCAGAATCTTGGAGATATCCAGACCCTTAGCATAATAGAAATAGCCAAAGACCAGTGCTAAAATTACCAAAACCGTGAGGAACCGTTTGAATAGATAACCGACGAGCAACAACCCTGCGGGGATAATGAGCAGCAAGAGTCCATGAATTTTGAACGGTTTTAGCTCATTATTTTTCTTGTGTATGTAATACAGCTTGCCCACGGTTGTCGCCTGGTTTTTGTGCTTAAAAAAAACAAACGTCGACGTCTCCAGCGGATGTTTCACCACAGCGATCCCATCATGAAAGTCTAGGTCCTGTTGAAAACCGTTTATACTGAAAATAAAGGTGCCATTTACCGTCTCCAACGGACGTTCCGCACTGTCAACCGCAATAATGGCCAACTTCCCGTTTTGCGTGAGATTCTCTTTGACCAAGAAGTTTTGGATCCGTTGCTTCTGCGCGGCAGCGGGTGCTATCATTGTAAAAATGATAAAACAAACAAAAAATAGTGGAAGCCTGTTTTTCACTTATCCTAATTTAATTTAGCACAATATTAGTTAAAATTTATCATACGGGGGTGGCCGGGTACATAACAGCGCACTTTTCTTCAGGCAGGCAATCCAGTACTTTTGTTTTTCCGTTTGACTTTTGTCTTTTTCTTCCGTACATTTGGCCTAGTAAAACAGATTAAACTGATATGGAAAATACAGTGTCTCAAAGACCAGCAAAAAAGACTGATAATAACGCGAATCGTACGGAATATTATGTAACACTGACGGTGGCTATCGCTATTGGTTTGGTAGGGGTTTTCATTCGATTTGTCCCAGATGTGATTCCTGCGTTAGACCAGATGACATTTTTGTTTTCGCTTATAGCTAATATTTTAATGATCGTTGCTTCTGTCATCTCATTCAAAGTGGTATTTGAAATCTTAGGTTTCGGGAAAAATAAAAACTAATCCTTTTCTTTGGGATAAAAAAAACGCTGAGATCACTCAGCGTTTTTTTTATCCCATTCAGCCGTGTGGTTATCGCTTCTTTCTCAATAAGCTCGAAAACCAGTAACGACGGCTAGGTGGTCTTAAATTACGAAAGGATCGACCATGTGGTCCATGGTATCCTGGAAAGGATCAGCAGTAGACCGATAATGTAGAATACAGCAACTGTCCTGTTCGCTTTTTGTGCGTCTGTAGCTTTCTTTGCTTTCGAATAGCCGATCGTGATCAGCACTATAGCGATGAGCATCATCAAGGGGTGCTCCAGAAAATAGAGACGGGAGAGGCTATTTTTCATATTCTCCGCTGAAAAAGACTGTACACCCAACGGTGAAATAAAATACAGTATTAAACCTATCAGAAACTGTATGTGTGCTGAAATAAAGCCGATGAGGGCTATCTTTCGGTTGTAAGGTTTCTTTCCTAGAAGATTGACGATGGTGATCACGATGGATATAACCAAGGCAAGTAGTAGAACGATAGCGATCGTCGAGTGTAAGTGTTTCATTCCGGTTAACATAAATTTATTGTTTTAGCATTATCTCTTCGAAGTCCCCAAGCGCTTTAACCCGCGCTTGGCGTTCGTATCAACAAAGGTACTATTTTGTAAGTCTCTTGTCACTAATTTGTTTAAATTCTGATTTGGGCTTGAAGTTTGGAAAGGTTTTTTCCATACTCAAGGTATAGCCGACATCGAAAAAAAGGCGGATATCGGCGAGTATGCCGCCGAAGTCCCAATTGCCGTCTACCTCGTCCGCGACGGTATGATATCTTCCCTCGAGCGCCCTGCGACGTGTAGCGATGTTGAGCGTGTCCGTCGACAGCAACTCTTTTCCGCTGCCCATAAATAGACCGGGGACGCCAACTTTGACGAAGTTAAAATGATCAGACCGGTAGAACCCTCCTGAAGACGGATTCGCTTCCGGCTTTACAACCCGTCCGAACTTCTCCGCCGATCTTACGACATAGTCTTCGATCTCTGTTTGTCCCCACCCGACGATAGAGACATCTTTTGTAGCGCCTAAGGCGCTGAATGCATCCATATTGAGATTTGCGACCGTCTTGTTTAACGGATACAACGGGTTTTGCGCATAGTATGCTGATCCCAGAAGACCCTGCTCCTCTGCGGTAACGGCCAGAAAGACGATGGAGCGTTCAGGCTGCACTTTCGCTGCCCGGAATGCTTTAGCTATTTCGAACAATGCCGCTACGCCCGATGCATTGTCGATGGCACCGTTGTAGATCGAATCGCCGTCCACTGGCTCGCCTACGCCGAGGTGGTCCCAGTGTGCGGTATAAATAATGACTTCGTCGGGGCGTTTGCTGCCTTTTAAGCGTGCTATTACGTTGTTGGAAGCGGACTTTCGAACGGTATTCCGCAAGCTTACCGCCGTAGTGACCGACAATGGAACCGCCCGAAAACCTCGCCTCTTAGCCTTGTCCTGTAAGTCTTGCGGCTGGCCCGCCAATTGGAATAGCTTGCTCGCCGTTGGGCCGCTGATCCATCCCTCAAAAGCTGTCGTTTTGTCGTCTCCGGTATTGTCCAGCAGATTCAGCTGTGGTCCGCTCCAGCCCGCACGCACCACGTTCCATCCGTAGCTGGCGGCGTCCGTGTCATGGATGAGAAGCACGCCCGCCGCTCCCTGCCGCGCCGCTTCCTCATATTTATAGGTCCACCTGCCATAATAGGTCATCGTGTCAGCCTTAAATAAAGAGCGGTCATACTTTCCCGGATCGTTTACCAAAGCTACTACGGTTTTGCCCTTCACATCTATACCTTCGTAATCGTTCCACCCGAACTCCGGCGCCACAATGCCAAAACCGACGAACACAAGTTCGGAATCTTTAATGTCAATTTGCTCCTCTAACCGGCGGCTTCCTATAACATAGTCTGTCAGATAGTCGGCAGATAACGTTCCCCCTTTTCCTCGAAATGTTAGCTTTTTCTCCTGCGGGATGGAGTGGGTTTCGACCATCGGTACCTCCTGAAAATAGGAACCGTTATTCCCCGGTTCTAGTCCCAGACTTTTAAACTGCTCTTGGATATAATCTACGGCGAGGGAGTCGCCTTTAGTAAATGGTTTCCTTCCGAGGAAAGCATCCGACGAGAGGGTTTCTACATACGCTCGATAGCTTTCTTCCTGAATAGCGGAAAGTGCTGCGGTGTCCAGCTGGTCAGGTTGATACTGCTGTTGCCCCTGTTGGCAGGCTACGGAAAATCCCAGCAGCGCAAAACTGAAAAGTGTAATTTTTTTCATGCCTATTGTTGATCGTTAGTTTGAATGTATAAACGGGAAACGTCTTTATGGTCGATGGGTACAACTTCTACGGTAGGATGGAAGGTGTACATATGACTTGTCTCCAGCTCGACACATTTATATCTTTTTCTCAATTTCTCTATTTTTTGAAAGATCCGCCCGCCTCTGATCGCGAAAATTCCGCCTTGAGGTATCGATTCCACTGTTGGGCCCGTCCGCCGGTTGGTATCGTACATGCTTAATGCACGGAATAAGTGTAGATCAGAGCAACTTGAGGCAGCAGGGTTCTCCATGTATTGCTCGACTGCCTGTAAGATATCTGCTGGAAAGATCTGCAGCTGCAGGAAGTGAGCCATCAGCTTTTTGTAATTGCGTTTCCACTCGACGCCGTGAGGCCGCACCCTGTTGCCAAATTCCTGATAGGTCTTTAAATGGGCGAACTCGTGGATGGTTGTTATGAGAAAAGCGTACGGATTGAGGTCGTGGTTGACAGAGATTCGATGGGGAGCGCCACGATAGGGTGGCATATAGTCGCCCAACTTGCTCTTTCGACTGCGCGAAATGCGAAATAGACAGCCGGTGTCACGGATCCAGGCGGAAACGATCGGGGCTGCGGGCGCAGGCATATATTTACTAAGTTGTTCAGAAAAATCAACCATTACTGCAAACTTATTATTTTTATTTGAAATTCTGTAAAAAGTGGATTTTCCAAAGAGCTTTAATTAGCTATCTTTGGTAGCATAAACAAGTCCCTTCAGACCCAGGTGGTTTAACTTGTTCCGGTTGAACATTGTACTTGTCGCTCTGGAGGGAAAAGGGAAACATCGGACGGCCCACGGTGGCCGACATCAAGAAGAACCGTTGAGGTAATCATAACTATATGCTGAGTAGACTTTATATCACAAACTATGCGCTGATTGAAAACCTGGATATTCAGTTTGATGCAGGTCTTAACATCATAACCGGAGAGACGGGAGCCGGAAAGTCAATTATCCTTGGCGCTTTGGGACTGATTCTGGGAAACCGGGTTGAAGGTAAACATTTTTTCAGAAACGATCGGAAATGCGTTATTGAAGGCTATTTTCGCATAGCGCCCTATGAGCTGCAGTCTTTTTTTGCCGAGAATGATCTGGAATATGAACCTGAAACAATTGTCCGTAGAGAAATAGCAGTTGATGGCAAATCCAGAGCTTTTGTTAACGACTCGCCTGTCACGCTCAACGTATTAAAGGCACTGGGAGAGCTACTGATGGATATCCATTCGCAGCACGCCACGCTACAGCTGAATACTGAACATTTCCAGCTCCTTATTTTAGACAGCGTTGCGGGAAACCAGAATATAGTATCAGAATATAAACGGCTGTTGGCCCGCTACCGCGAAAGTTCCGACATGTTGCGCCACCTTAGGGAAACCATTGCTGCCAATAATGCGGAGTTGGACTTTAATCAATTTCAGTTTGATGAATTGTATGAAGCCCGTTTGCAGGATGGAGAGCAACAGCAGCTGGAGGAAGAACTGAGTCAACTGGAAAACGCGGAAGAGATAAAGCGAGGTCTTGCGTCTGCCAACTATTTACTTTCTGATAGTGAGCAGTCCGCCGTTGAAGAGCTCAAAGGAGCTTTACAGCAGCTACAAGGTGTAGAACGTTACCTTGCTTCGGTAGGAGAATTGAGCGGGCGGCTTGAAAGTGCGCTGATTGAAATAAAGGATATCGCTGACGAGGTTGCTACGTTGGAGCAGTCGGTTTATATGGACGAAGGCCGGTTGAACGTTGTTAACGACCGGCTTAGTGTGCTCTACGGGCTGCAGAAGAAGCACCGGTTAGAAACGGTAGCCGATCTTATTGTGCTGCAGCAACAGCTTGAAACCAAGATACAGGCTGTTGCCGATCAGGAAGGGCATCTTTCAGAAATGGAAACACAGGTTGAACGTGACCGCGTTGCGCTACAACACGTCGCAGAGGTTTTGCACGGCTCGCGAGCAGCGGTGGTCGATAAAGTGGAAAAGCATGTGCAGGAGTTACTCGCGGAGGTGGGCATGCCCAATGCCCGCTTGCAGATCGACGTTAGGTTTCTGGAAGCCGACCGATTTAAACCGAGCGGTGCAAGTGATGTCCAATTTTTGTTTTCAGCTAATAAGGGACAGCCTTTTCAGCCTATACACAAGGTGGCTTCGGGCGGGGAGTTATCCCGTGTCATGCTTGCTGTGAAATCTCTAATCGCGCAAACATCCGCGCTTCCGACAATCATTTTTGATGAGATTGATACAGGTATTTCCGGCGAAGTAGCTTTGCGCGTGGGGGAGATTATGGAACGGCTTGCGGAAAATATGCAGGTTCTAGCTATTACGCATCTGCCGCAGATCGCCTCAAAAGGGAATGCTCATTTCAAGGTTTATAAGCAAGACGAGGGCGATAAAACCAAAACCAATATCGTACTTTTAGATAAGGATAAGCGTGTTATGGAGGTTGCCCAAATGCTAAGCGGAGCCAATCCGGGAGAGTCCGCGATGCAACATGCCAAGGAGCTGCTCGAAAGCTAAAAAAGGATCTGATCAGATCCTTTTTTTATATTCTTTTATCGAGAACGCTGCTATTCAACAAAGTCTGCTTCTGTAAGGGTAACTTTAATAAAGATCCTGTCTGGTACTTCGACAAAAAAATCACCTAAAATGGGATCCTCTGCTCGTATAGTTACAGATCCGACTCGGTAATCAAAACTGTACGCTGCTCCTGCTTTGGTTCCTATAGATTTATATGTTCGTTCTCCGTCGTCGCTATAGGCTACGCTTACAACCCCTTGTTTTACGTAATATTCAGTCAACTCGGGTACAGGCAAGGTTAAAAATGCCTGATTGTCTGTTCCTTCCCACTGGTCGGCTGTGCGCTCATAGACCATCGTGATGCTAGGAACTACATCATAATATTCTTTCGTACAGCTAGTACCCACCGTTAGGGTCGCCGTACCGATTAACAAGGCTAATAGAATTTTTTTCATGTGTATCGTGTTTAAGCGTTAAAAATAGACTTCTCTTTTGTATAGAGACGTTAAAAAGTGTTAATAGTTTAAAAAAAATAGCAAAAAACAAGCCATAAAAAACTTGGTCTGGCTAACGCAAAACAGAGGGGTGCTTTTTCGTGTGCTCCCTGGGTTGTCAAATCAGCGTGACGACCTTCGATAGGCCTTATGCCGGTCCTGTGACATGGCTCAGGCTGTTTGGAACATCGGTGTAGTCTTAATCAACTATAGCTTAATAGATAAAAAAAAAGCGTTGACCGACAGGGCCAACGCTTTTTTTACGTTATGTATTAACTATTCCTTGTTTTTATCATCGGACTCCGTGATGTCGGATTCAATGGAGTTACCGGACGAGTCGGGATTTAAAGCTTTCACCTCAATCTCTTTTCGCTCATCACTATAGTCGATATGTAGTTGGGAACCGTTTTTAACTTCACCTTTTAAGATTTCTTCGGCAATAGGATCTTCCAGATATTTCTGAATAGCCCGTTTGAGCGGTCTCGCACCGAAATTGCTGTCATACCCTTTTTCCGCAATAAAATCTTTTGCTTTGTCGGTGAGCGTAATATGGTAGCCCAAGCTTTCAATCCTGTTGAACAGCGATTTTAGCTCTATATCGATGATCTTGAAGATGTTTTCCTTTGTCAGCGAGTTAAACACGATGACATCGTCGATACGATTAAGGAATTCCGGTGCAAAGGCACGTTTCAACGCCGTCTCGATTACGCCGCGGGAATGTGCATCCGCCTGGTTTGCACGGGCAGATGTCGAGAAGCCTACGCCTTGACCGAACTCCTTCAGCTGCCGCGCGCCGATATTGGACGTCATAATAATAATCGTGTTTCTGAAATCAACCCTTCTACCAAGGCTGTCCGTCAACTGACCTTCGTCCAACACCTGCAGCAACAGGTTGAAAACATCAGGGTGCGCTTTTTCAATTTCATCCAGAAGGACAACTGCGTACGGCTTACGGCGTACCTTTTCCGTCAACTGCCCGCCTTCTTCGTATCCCACGTATCCTGGAGGCGCCCCCACCAAGCGGGAAACGGCAAATTTCTCCATATATTCGCTCATGTCAATTTGGATCAACGCGTCCTCGGAATCGAACATAAAACGAGCCAGTTCTTTGGCCAGCTCCGTCTTTCCGACACCAGTTGGGCCCAAGAATACA
This sequence comes from Sphingobacterium allocomposti, assembly GCF_008124885.1. GTDB lineage: Bacteria > Bacteroidota > Bacteroidia > Sphingobacteriales > Sphingobacteriaceae > Sphingobacterium > Sphingobacterium allocomposti. Next base: position 11,571 of record NZ_VNHX01000014.1, on the reverse strand, counting down.
AACGAGCCGATCGGTTTTTTCGGGTCTTTTAAACCCGCCCGCGTACGCTGGATAGCCTTAACCAGCTTCTGCACAGCATCGTCCTGTCCGATGATTCTTCCCTTTACGGACTCGCCCATGTTCAACAGCTTCTGGCTGTCGGTTTGGCTAACGCGTTGCACAGGTATACCGGTCATCATGGCCACGACCTCGGCCACGCTGTCTTCCGACACTGTATACCGTTTAGACTTGGTCTCCGCTTCCCACGCAGCTTTCTCTTTTTCGAGTTGGTCTAGCAGCTTTTTCTCCGTATCGCGGAGTTTTGCCGCTTCTTCGTATTTCTGACTGCGTACGACTTTATTTTTCTCTACTTTAACTTCTTCAATCTTTTCTTCGATGTCAATAATAGACTGAGGAACGTGGATATTATTTAAGTGCACGCGGGAACCAGCTTCGTCCAACGCATCAATGGCTTTATCTGGTAAAAAGCGGTCCGTGATATAGCGCGTTGTGAGCGATACACATGCTTCAATTGCCTCAGGCGTATACGTTACATTATGGTGCTCTTCGTACTTGTCTTTTATCCGGTTGAGGATCTCTACAGTCTCATCGTGCGACGCCGGTTCTACAACGACCTTCTGAAAACGGCGGTCTAACGCACCGTCTTTCTCGATGTACTGGCGATATTCATCTAATGTTGTTGCACCGATACACTGGATTTCTCCACGTGCCAACGCAGGCTTAAACATATTCGACGCATCAAGTGAGCCGGACGCACCGCCCGCCCCAACAATGGTATGTATCTCATCAATGAATAAGATGACGTCGGGCGACTTTTCAAGCTCGTTCATGACCGCCTTCATACGTTCTTCAAACTGTCCCCGGTATTTAGTTCCCGCGACCAATGACGCCAGATCAAGCGTTACTACCCGTTTATTGAATAACACGCGGGAGACCTTACGCTGTACGATCCGAAGTGCGAGGCCTTCAGCTATGGCCGACTTACCCACACCTGGCTCACCGATCAGGATAGGGTTGTTCTTCTTACGGCGGGAAAGAATCTGCGAAACACGTTCGATTTCTTTCTCCCGGCCGACAATTGGGTCCAACCGTCCCTCTTCCGCTGCCTTTGTCAGGTCACGGCCAAAGTTATCCAGCACTGGAGTCTTCGATTTAATATCCGAAACCTTTTTAGGAGCCGTAAATTGTTGGTCGTCATCTGCAAAGTCATCGTCGCCCGTTGAAGAGCTTGACGCCTCGTCTGTGACGCTTGTCTTGTTTTGCTCAACCTCGTTTTTAAATAAATCGTAGGTGATGCTATATTGCTGGAGAACCTGCGATGCAATATTCTCCTCATCCCGCAAAATAGCTAACAACAGGTGTTCAGTGCCGATAATGTCGCTTTTGAAAATCTTCGCTTCTAAATATGTAATCTTTAGTACTTTCTCCGCTTGTTTTGTCAACGGCATATTACCGATGGGGGCCCGGGACATCGACGATCCCTTTACGGCATCTTCTACCGATTGACGGATAGCGCCCGTATCTATCCCAATATTCTTTAAAATCTTTATAGCTACCCCATCGCCTTCACGAATCAGCCCGAGCAAAAGATGTTCAGTGCCGATATAATCATGTCGAAGTCGTAATGCTTCTTCTCGGCTATAGGAGATAACATCCTTTACGCGTGGTGAAAATTTAGCTTCCATGTATTAACCTTTCCTTTTATTACTATGATAGGATGTATAAATGTAAAAATAAAATATAAATCCTACACTGATTGTTTCATAGATTTTATCAACAATTACGCCAGTACAGGTGAACGATCAAAATGTCAGTTATCCCCGACTGAAAAATGACTATATTTGTACAAAAAGAAGTATTTACCATAGCATATGTCTGACGAAAAAATTATTTTTTCTATGGCGGGCGTAAACAAGATTTATCCGCCGCAAAAACAAGTTCTCAAAAATATCTATCTATCTTTCTTCTATGGAGCGAAAATAGGTGTAATTGGTTTAAACGGTTCTGGAAAATCTTCACTATTGAAGATTATTGCCGGTCTGGATACCTCCTATCAGGGGGAGGTGGTGTTTTCGCCGGGCTACTCCGTGGGCTATCTCGCGCAGGAACCGGAGCTCGACCCCGAAAAGACGGTCAGGGAGGTGGTCGAAGAAGGAGTGGCCGAAATCACGGCTATTCTCAAAGAATACGAGGAAATTAATGAAAAATTTGGTCTGCCTGAGGTGTACGAAGATGCAGACGCGATGGATAAACTGCTTGTCCGCCAAGGCGAACTGCAGGATAAAATAGACGCCACAAACGCTTGGGAATTGGATAGCAAGCTGGAGCGTGCCATGGATGCACTCCGTTGCCCGGACCCAGATGCCAAAGTTGCCAATTTGTCAGGTGGGGAGCGCCGGAGAGTCGCACTTTGTCGCCTTTTACTTCAGGAACCGGACGTCCTGCTGCTGGATGAGCCGACCAACCACCTGGACGCTGAATCTATTGACTGGCTGGAGCAACATCTCCAACAATATAAAGGTACGGTGATTGCCGTGACCCACGACCGGTATTTTCTGGACAACGTAGCTGGCTGGATATTGGAGCTGGATCGCGGAGAAGGAATTCCCTGGAAGGGTAATTATTCGTCGTGGTTGGATCAGAAAGCCAAACGTCTAGCGCAGGAAGAGAAGCAGGAAAGCAAACGTCAAAAAACATTGGAACGCGAGTTGGAGTGGGTCCGCATGGCTCCGAAAGCCAGGCACGCGAAGTCGAAAGCCCGTCTTCATAATTATGAAAAGCTGGCCTCCGAAGAAACAAAAGAGCGCGAAGAAAAACTGGAGCTATTTATTCCACCGGGACCTCGTCTGGGAAATGTGGTGATCGAAGCCGATTCGATCTCCAAAGCGTATGGCGACAAGCTCCTTTTTGAAAATTTAAGTTTTTCACTGCCTCCGGCAGGAATTGTGGGAATTATCGGTCCCAACGGAGCCGGAAAAACGACATTATTTCGCCTGATAACCGGACAAGAACAGCCCGACACGGGAACATTCAAGGTTGGCGAAACCGTCGTTCTGGGCTACGTTGATCAGAATCACGACGACCTGGACCCCAATAAAACGGTTTGGGAAAACATTACGGACGGCAGTGACAATATTCTGTTAGGAAATAAGCCGGTAAACTCCCGTGCCTATGTGTCCAAGTTCAATTTCAACGGTGCGGACCAACAGAAAAAAGTAGGCGTGCTTTCGGGGGGCGAAAGAAACCGCGTGCACCTTGCTATCACGCTGAAGAAAGCTTCTAATGTGCTCTTGCTCGATGAGCCAACCAACGATATTGACGTCAACACGTTGCGGGCTCTGGAAGAAGGACTGGAAAACTTCGGCGGCTGTGCAGTGGTGATTTCGCACGACCGCTGGTTCCTCGATCGTATCTGTACCCATATCTTAGCGTTTGAAGGGGACTCTCAGGTTTACTTCTTTGAAGGAAACTATACGGAATACGAAGAAAACCGTAAAAAGCGGCTGGGCGATGTGGCACCGAAGCGCATTAAGTATAAAAAGCTGACAAAATAGAATGATCGAATCTGTTAAGCTGCTTGAAGCCATAATCGAGAATGCGATAGACGGTATCATCACTATCGACAGCAGAGGAATTGTCGAGCGTATCAATCCTGCTGCTTCTGCGCTTTTTGGCTATGCGCCTGAAGAAGTCATCGGAAATAACGTATCAATGCTCATGCCGGAGCCGGATCGGAGTAACCATGACAACTATATATACAGTTACCAGAAAACGGGTGTAAAAAAGATTATAGGCATCGGACGGGAAGTGAAAGGCCGTAAAAAGGACGGCAGTACATTTCCTTTCCGCTTGGCGGTGAGCGAAGTGCACTATAGAGATAAGAACATCTTTACCGGATTCATTCATGACCTGACAAAAGAAAGAGCCGCCGAGGATGAGCTGCGTAAACACGCCATTGAGTTGGAGGAGAAGGTCAGGGAACGGACAAAAGATCTGATTAAACTCGTCGGAGAGCTGGAAAAGGCGAAGTCAGACGTCAGTCTATCGCTAGAGAAGGAAAAAGAACTGAACCAGATGAAGTCGCGGTTTGTCTCTATGGCTTCCCATGAGTTCCGTACGCCCCTGAGTGCTGTCCAGCTGTCGGCTTCACTGATCGAAAAGTACGCGGAGCGTCCCGACCTGCAGAACGTCTTAAAACACACAAACCGGATACGGGGTGCTGTACAGCTGTTGAACAACATACTGAACGACTTTCTTTCCTTGGAAAAACTGGAGGCCGGAAAAGTTATTGTCAAAAAGGCGGATATCGATCTTGTGCAGCTGGCTGAAGAAATAACCGAAGAGATGCAGATGATCTGTAAGAAGAACCAACATATCGTTTATCAGCATACGGGAGCTGTAGGCACGTTTTACTTAGACAGCCATCTGATTAAAAGCAGCATTACCAATCTCATATCGAACGCGATAAAATATTCCGGCGAAGACACTTTTATCGAGTTTTCTACTGAAATTAAGGACGATGTGTGCACGATCTGTGTCAAAGATAATGGCATCGGTATTCCATTGGAAGATCAAAAAAACCTGTTCGAACCTTTTTTTCGTGCACATAATACCGGCAATATTCCCGGTACCGGCCTTGGGCTTAATATCGTGAAACGGTATGTGAAGCTCATGGGGGGGACGCTGGACTATCGATCGGCGATTAATGAGGGGGCTCTTTTCAAACTGACATTTGAGCAATAAAAGCGCATACGTATGGCTAAAACTATATTGATTATCGAGGACAATTTTGAGATCCGCGAGGGGACAGCAGAAATCTTGGGGCTTACCGGAGATTATGATATATTAACGGCTCCCGACGGAAAAATCGGTGTAGAACTAGCCACGCAAACGCATCCCGACCTGATCCTCTGCGATATCATGATGCCGGAGCTCGACGGCTACGGGGTGCTGTATATGTTAAGTAAGAACGAGGCTACGGCAAACATCCCCTTTATTTTTCTGACGGCGAAATCAGAAAGGGCAGATCTGAGAAAGGCGATGGAAATGGGTGCGGACGACTATCTGACGAAGCCTTTTGACGATATAGAGCTGTTGAACGCTATAGAAAGTAGGCTGCGGAAGCGCGAAAAACTAAACGGTACCGGATTGCAGAGGGGGACGTTACATCTGAGCGAAGAGGAGCAGCACTATTTATTACAGGGGCTGGTGAAAGATGCCCGCACTAAGGTATATAAAAAGAAGCAACTTATTTACGAGGCTGGCGACACACCTTTATTTATGTACTACCTCAAGAAGGGGAAGGTCCGTAGCTTCCTGTTTTATCAGGATGGTAGGGAATTATCGACAGATATTCACGCCCATGACGCCTTCTTCGGCTATGAGGCGCTGCTTCTCAACGAGAAGTATAGTGATAACGCGGCGGCATTGGAAGACAGCGAAGTGGCTCTGATTCCCAAGGAGCGTTTCTTTGAGCTCCTTTATAACAGGCCCGTTATTGCAGGAAAGTTTATTAAGCTGTTGTCAGGAAATATCCGTGAGAAAGAAGAGCAGATGTTGGGGTTTGCGTATGACACCGTAAGAAAACGTGTGGCAAACGCATTGGTGAACGTCGCCGAGAAGACGGTTTCACGCGCGGACGAGGACGAAGTTGTAATCCGGATTTCACGTGACGATCTGGCTGCGCTAGCGGGAACTGCCAATGAAACAATCAGCCGGATGTTGGCAGATTTTAAGGAAGAACGACTTATAACAAAAGAAGGGAATGCTATCCGCGTATACTCGATAGCGCGGCTGAAGGCCATCAAGTTCTAAGCGCGGTCGACAGACGGAGCGTAATAAAGGCGCGGGAAGAATCCCGCGCCTTTATTTTTTGGCTACAGCATATGTGACCAAAATCACTTTCTTACCTGATAGGATACATCCCAAGGGCACCATGTGCCCGCTATATTTGCGCAATAGTTGGAGAAAATGAATACATGAAAGCGGTTGCCTACAGTATAAAGGAGTTTGAGAAAGAACTGTTAGCTAGAGCTAACGGGAAAGTTCATGACCTCACCCTCATAGCTAATGCATTAAGTTGGGATACTATCCACTACGCTCGTGGAAAGGAGGTGGTTATCATCGCGGAAGACGACCTGCTTGAAGCGGCCTTGTTAGATGAGCTCAAACGTGTGGGGATACAGAAAATCGTAACCCGTTCATTGCTGACCGATCACATAGACCTCTGCCATGCGGGAAATCTGGGGATACAGGTGGCCAATACACCTTACGCCGATCGGACGTCACGGGGTATTGCTGAGCAGACTATCCGAAATCTAAACCTGTGGGAGCGGGGTAAATGTGTGGGCCTGGCATGTTGCTGCGTTTCCGATTGTACCATTAAAAATGCGGAGGACCATGAACATAAACGCTGATTTGATTTCAAAGTACAACGTGGCGGCGCCCCGTTACACCAGTTATCCCACAGTACCCTTTTGGGAAGGGGATAGGTTTCGCGTGCAGGAGTGGCTTTCCCGCCTGAGCGCTACATACAGCACTTCCAAGGAACACGGGGTCAGCTTGTATATCCACCTGCCATTCTGTGAAAGCTTATGTACGTACTGTGGTTGCAACACGCGCATAACGAAAAACCATGGCGTGGAGAAGCCTTATTTGCAGCGTGTACTAAAGGAATGGACGATGTATAGGAGGTTGCTCGGAGAAGACATTATGATAAGCGAGTTGCATCTGGGAGGTGGTACGCCGACATTCTTTGATCCCGGAAATCTGCGGCAGCTGGTGGAAGGTGTGTTGGCGCACGCACAGGTGCATAGCAATGCCGCTTTTTCGTTCGAGGCGCATCCTGCCAACACGACAAAGGAACATTTACAAGTATTGTACGGCCTGGGGTTCCGCCGGCTTAGCCTCGGCATTCAGGACTTCGACGTACGTGTGCAGTTTTTGATAAACAGACGGCAAACTCGGCAGGAAGTCGAGACCGTTATGAAAGATGCGAAAGCCATCGGTTATACTTCGGTAAACTTTGATCTGATTTACGGGCTGCCGCTTCAGACGAAAGACACGGTTGCCGGGACCGTCGACGCCGCTTTAACCATGTCGCCCGAGCGTATTTCCTTTTATAGTTATGCCCATATCCCGTGGCTGAAGCCCGGCCAGCGGAGGTTCACGGACAGCGATCTTCCTACAGGAAGCGACAAACTGGAGCTGTACATGCTGGGAAAGAGGCTCATTGAGGCTGGAGGGTACCGCGATGTGGGAATGGATCATTTCGCAAAAGATACGGATCCCCTGTTTAGGGCCTCCGCCACCGGTGGCCTTCACCGGAATTTTATGGGTTATACAGATCGCTATACACCCGCATTGATCGGGCTAGGAGTTTCCTCCATCGGCGATTCCTGGAGCTGTTTTTCCCAGAATGTAAAAAGCGTCGAAGAGTATTACCGTCTGATCGACGAAGGAAAATTCCCGATATTAAAGGGACATGTGCTCAACAAGGAAGACATGACCATACGCCGCTATATAGTAGACATGATGTGTCGGGGCGAGGTGCGCCTTGAAAACGGTTTTTACGCCAACGGAACTTTTATTCAACGAATGGAGGCATTGCAGGAGGACGGCCTTGTGGAGATCAACGGCAGCAATATACGGGCTACGCCTGAGGGAAGATCTTTTCTTCGTAACATCTGTATGGTATTCGATCAACGGCTGCACAACGCCAGACAGAAAGACAACCTATTTAGCCGGGCCATTTAACGAAGACCGTGGAAACAACGCGCATATGGAACGATCAGCCAACACAAGAGAAGCCGTGCCTACACTAGACGAACCCATATGTTTTCATTGCGGGGATAAAGTTGTCGGGCAACATTATGAATGTGACAACCGTTTGTTTTGTTGTTTAGGATGTCAGACGGTATACGAGATCCTCCAGCAAAATGACCTGCAGCGATACTATCAGTATAATGCGCATCCCGGAAGGTTTAAACGGCGTGAGCCAATAGATTTAGCTTACCTCGATCAACCGGATATACGGGCCAAGCTGGTAGATTATATGGACGAACGCATGTCGATTATCACGTTTTATATTCCGGCTATTCATTGCAGTTCCTGCATCTGGCTGTTGGAGAATCTATACAAGCTCGAAGCCGCAATCGTCAGTTCACAGGTCGATTTCATGAAAAAGCAGGTTACGGTAAGATTTAAGAACGGTTCATTCTCGCTTCGGATGTTGGTGGAGTTGCTTGTCGGCATCGGTTACGAGCCGAAGATTACGCTGCAGGATATTGTTAAAGAAGGAAAAGAAAGCTCGCGTGGGGGGCATACGTTGGTGGCGAAAATTGCCGTGGCAGGTTTTTGCTTTGGGAACTCTATGATGCTAAGTTTTCCGGAATATTTCGGAATGGACGCTTTTGAAAAGCAGTACGCTAACTTTTTTGGCTACATGAATTTAGGGTTTTCTGTTCCCGTGTTGCTGTATTGTGCTTCAGATTATTTCCGGTCGGCATGGCAGAGCTTGAAGCATAGGAACCTAAATTTAGATGTGCCGCTGGCGTTAGGCATTCTGGTGATATTTGTGCGTACCGCGTTGGAAATCCTGACGGGGAGCGGCGCCGGATTCGCGGACACGCTATGTAGCTTGGTGTTTTTTATTTTAATTGGTCGATGGGTTCAGCAACGGACCTACCATCATCTGTCCTTCGAGCGCGATTATAGATCGTATTTTCCTGTAGCTGTTACCCGCATTGAAGGTGATAGGGAGCGTCCAATCCCGCTCGCCGACCTACACGTTGGCGATCGTATCTTGGTCCGAAACAACGAAATTATTCCGGCCGACGCACTACTGCTGAAAGGAGCGGCTGCGGTCGATTTTAGTTTCGTGACAGGCGAGTCCGATCTTGTGGAGAAAACGCCGGGGGAGCTTATCTATGCCGGTGGCAGACAGGTGGGAGAGGCGATCGAAGTAGAAGTGGTCAAAGCTGTATCGCAGAGCCACCTCACAAGGCTGTGGAACAACGAGAACTTTAAAGACCGGGAGAAGACATACGAGACTTTTGCCGGCGTTGTGAGTAAGTATTTTACAATAGGCCTCCTTTCTGTTGCGATCTTTGGCGCAGCCTATTGGCTGTTTGGCGGAGATGCTGCCAAAGCATGGAACGCGTTTACAGCGGTGCTAATCATCGCGTGTCCATGCGCGTTGGCGCTTAGCTCACCTTTTACGCTTTCCGCAGCGTTGAGCATCTTTGACCGGAATAAGATGTATATTAAGAATACGGCTGTGGTGGAAAAGATGGCTAAGATAGATTGTATAGTATTTGACAAGACGGGGACGATCACCTCGCCTAAATCGACTCGCATATTCTTTGATGGCCATCTCAACGCGCGGGAAAAGGGGCTGCTGGCCTCCGTTTGTCGGAATTCGAATCATCCCCTAAGTAGGGAAATCCTCAGATGGGCAGGGGATATCACCACGCTGGACGTGGCACATTTTGAGGAAATAGTTGGGAAAGGAATGAAAGCCGATGTGAACGGTAAGACGGTAGAAATCGGCTCCATGCCCTTTGTCTTTGGCAGGAACAGGCGCGGTGACGGGCGGGTCTTTGTAGCTATCGATAAAGAGCTGCGTGGAGCGTTCCACTACGAGCAATCGTGGCGGGAAGGCTTGGAAGACGTTGTGCAGGAACTTCAGCAAGGTTATGACCTGCATCTGCTATCCGGAGATGGCGACCGCCATATGGAAGCCCTTAGGGCGATCTTTCCGGTCTCGTCCAGTATTTTGTTTCACCAGAATCCCACTGATAAATTAATGCAAATCGAAGATTGGCAGAGAGACGGTAGGCGGGTTGGTATGTTGGGAGATGGCTTAAACGACGCAGGAGCGTTGCGAAAGGCCGATCTGGGCGTGGCGATTTCTGACGATATCAACAACTTTGTTCCGGGGTGCGACGCGATTTTAGAGGGGACATCGTTTAGAAAAATACCTAAATTTTTTCTGTTCGCCAAAGACGCTGTTCATGTGATACGAATGAGCTTTTTAATCTCCCTTACATATAATTGCATAGGGTTGTATTTTGCACTTCAGGGAACAATGTCGCCGCTTTTCGCGGCGATCCTTATGCCGATCAGCACGGTCACGATTATATCGTTTACAAGTTTGGCAACACGTTGGTTTGCACGGAAGAGAGGGCTGCTGGAGCGGACTGCGGCCCTGGGGCACAACATGTAATTTATGAATGTCTTGGTTGCCGAACCGGACGGATGCCTCATAAATGCCTTTGAAGACGGATACGGATGAATAACTATTTCGATATGAATATTATTTTTTTTCTTATAGGCTGCAGTGTTTTTATTGCGTTGATTTTTTTGGCGGCTTTTTTTTGGGCGAATAAAACCGGGCAGCATGAAGATACGTATACGCCATCAGTGCGTATCTTGTTTGATGATGAGGAAAGAGATGATGAGGGGCAGGGGTAGGGCAAAAAAACAAAATGCTTTATTTGTCATAAAGCACCTCTTTTTTTGCATCGGATGAAGTTTTAACTTCGTTTTTGGTTTTTCGTGTGGTTATTGATTTTCTGTGAACCTTGTTCGACAAATCCCCAGTTTGTCACGTAGTACATAAAAGGGTTCTTTTCAAGTTTTGTTGTTTTCATTTTTTCGTTTTTTGTCATAGTTACCTTTCTTTTAAATACTCTAAAAAAGAGCAAATAGCGTTCCAATAAATTATCGCAAGGTTTGTTTATTGTCATTTTGTAGAGTCCGGCTCGTGCACAGTAAATTAATCCGTGACCGGTGGAGATCAGCCTTCGGTACATGGCCGGCCCACGTGCGGGGCAGAAGCCAGTCAGCGGTAAGAATAATAGAGGTTTAAATGAGGGTTGACAGAGGGTTGATAGAGGGTTTATAGAGGTAAAACTCTATATACCCTCTGTTTTCCCTTAAGGAAGACTGTCGCACGACAGCAGGAAAGGCGCCGCAGGGGCGTCGTATGTGCGAAGCTATAGCATGGCTCATAGCTTATATGATTTATGCCATTAGCCATTAGCCATTAGCCATTAGCCATCCGCTATCTGCCATTAGCCATCTGCCATCAGCCATCCGCCATCTGCTATCTGCCATTAGCCATCTGCCATCAGCCATTAGCCATTAGCCATCCGCTATCTGCCATTAGCCATCTGCTATCTGCCATCAGCCATTAGCCATTAGCCATTAGCCATCTGCCATCAGCCATCTGCTATCTGCCATCAGCCATCTGCTATCTGCCATCCGCCATCAGACATCTGCCGGTTTAAAAATATCGTTCAGGTTTACAGGGGTTTGCGGTTTTTCGTCCGGAAAAAGGGGCGCAGGACTTGCACGGCGGTGTATAAAGTTCTATCTTTGCACCACTCCGCGAGGGAGGGACAGCACTGAAAGGCAGAAAAAGGGGGCCGGAAGGGGGATACCGTAAGGGGTTTCGCCGGCAGGAAGGGGAAGCAGGAAATTATTTTAAAATAAATTTTGCGGAAACGGAAAAACCTTTTACCTTTGCAGTCCCGAACGGAATCGGGGAAAACAGAAAAGATAGTAATT
>NZ_VNHX01000013.1 GCF_008124885.1 Sphingobacterium allocomposti | reverse complement strand
AAGCCTACATTAAGATACGAAAAAAGGAGCAGAAAACTGCTGTTTTCCACTCCTTTTTTTAGCCTTTTTTCTAAGGGGACTTTTTCAGTGCCCTTCTTTTTAGACGCCTTCTTTTTTTATTTATGCCGCTTATATCGACAAAATAAAGGCTGTTTTCTGACATTGTCACCCAGAGCGGGAGTGTCGGACCACGAGAACCGATGGGCGTATTGCAGGAAACCCCGCCAACCTTGTAAGGGAGGTCTCTTAAAGAGGTTTATTATTAAAAGTGGGTTAGAATATGGTTCCTTTAGCGGCTAGCTCATACAAAATATGTATTTTTGGACAAAACTCGCCTATGCAAATTCTTGTGGTAGAAGATGATAACAGGATCAGCAACTTCCTCATTAAAGGACTCGAGGAGTGCGGGTATCTGGTGACTTTGTGCAAAAACGCAGAAGACGTGCTGCAGCATTATGTAAATATAGACTGGGATCTCATTATCCTGGATATCATGTTGGCAGGTATGGATGGCGTCCAGCTGATGCAGACACTTCGCTATAAGAAAGTATACAGCCCCATTCTTATGCTGAGTGCATTGAACAGCGTGCAGGATAAGGTGACGGCTTTGGATTACGGAGCCGACGATTATCTGACCAAGCCTTTCCACTTCGACGAACTGCTATCCCGCATCCGTGCGTTAACGAGACGCCGGCAATACCAGCAGCAGGAGACGCCAAAGGCGGAATTACACTTCGGCGAACTGATCATCAATCTGGAACAATATAAAGTGTCGCTGTCCGGAGAAGAGATAGATCTCTCTCCAAGAGAATACAAATTGCTCAACTACCTCGTTGAAAACATAGATAAGACGGTTGCGCGGGTGCAGATACTTAATGCCGTATGGGGCATTACGTTCGACAACCATACCAACGTAGTAGACGTTTATATTTCTTATCTGCGTAATAAAATCGAAAAGAATGGTAACAAGTACATTTATACCGTAAAAGGGGTGGGATACATGTTTAAAGCATCATAGTGCCTTGACGGTTGTTGGAACTTTAAGCGGACTATGAGGCTGTTTACGGCAAAGAATACATATACGCGCAACTGATTATTACATGAAACTGAAGCATAGGCTTTCCTTATACTCCGTGGCGATATTTAGTGTCGTAATGTTGGCATTTTCGGCGATAATTTATTTTGCCTATTATGCACAGATGGAAGAGAAAGAGAATGAATCGCTGGAAAGCAAATCACTGCTCGCCGCTATATATTACCTTGAACAGGATGAGCTTTCTTTTATGGAACATACCAACGTCCGGAATCAGCTTTATAAAACCATTTCGAGGCGTAACATAGCCGTGTTTGATAGCCTGGACAATAGGCATAGCGGAGATATGGTGTCGACGGCAGAAATTTCCCAAGCCTTTTTGGAACAGGTCCGTGTTACGAAGAATGCTTTTTTTTCTACGGATTCGTTCTTTTATAACGGTATTTTTTACCGGGATAACCAAGGCGACTTCGTTGTCGTTACGCGGGAGCCTAAGGACAAGTTCAATGGACAGATGTCTTCGCTCTTTCAGATTTTGCTGGCTGTTTTCCTTCTGGGAATGCTCTTTATCTTCCTATTTTCGCAATACCTTAGTTATATCGCTTATCAGCCCATCGTAAAAATCATAGGACAGATCAAGGACCGGGATAGCCGAAATTTCAACGAACCTTTGTCACTTTCAAAGACATATACAGAGGTCGAAGATCTGGTAGAGACTTATAATCATTTTGTCATGCGTATCGCAGAGACGTTTAATGTGCAGAAGAACTTTATAGATTACGTTTCACACGAGCTGCGCACGCCGATTACGGCATTGTTGGGCACGTTGGAAGTCACCAAAAACAAGCCGCGGTCGGCAGCAGAATACAATCAGGTAATTCATCAGCTGCAACAGTACACGACCGATCTACAGGAAACCCTCGATCAGATGATGCTGTTGTCGGGAGCAAAGACAAGCTTCGAGTTTAGCGTGCTTCGGATTGACGAAGTGGTGTGGCGTTTAATTGAGAATATGATTCTGTATCACCGTGCTCAAATCGAAGTAGATATACAGCTGGAGGACAATACCTTATTGACAGTAGAAGGAAATGAAAAGCTACTGGAGTTGGCTATCGGAAATATCCTCGAAAATGCAATCAAATATTCCGACAACCAGGTCGTCAAAATAATATTCAAGGAGGAAGACGACCGGCTTGTAATCCTGATCGTAGACCAAGGGATCGGAATACCGGCAAATGATCTCCACAACATCAGGCAGAACTTCTACCGAGGGCACAATACGCAGCAATATCACGGCAAGGGAGTTGGGCTCTCTATTGCAAACGTGATATTTACTTTACATCGGATAGGTCTTACGATCCTTTCTGAAGGACGGGGGACAACCGTCCGTCTACATTTCTAATGCAATTCTAATCCACCTTAAAATCCGCCTTAATCCGTCAGCCCTAGCTTTGCAGGAAACGTTTAACAGGTGAAGTATTTGTATATTTTCTTGATGTGTGTCGGAGCTGTTACGGTGTCAGCCCAAGCGCAACCGTATGGGCTAGAGCAGCTGGAGCAGCAGTTTCTTAGCCGCAACTACATGCTTATCGCGGCCAAATTCGACATTGGCAGGGCAGAAGCAGAAGTCGTACAGGAGAAGCTTTGGCCCAATCCCGTCTTATCCGTTGACGAGTTTAACTTATGGTCCAACGCGACGAGTGAAACTATGCCGCCTCTTCTAGGCAGCTATGGCCGGACACAGCAGGTTTCGATAGAGCTCGAGCAGCTCATCGAAACAGCCGGCAAGCGCAAAAAAAGAGTCGCGGTAAAACAGCTGGAACACCGCATGGCCGTACACGAGTTCGAGGAATTGGTGCGCGAGCTAAAGAAGGAATTGCGGCAAACCTACTACCATGTGGTGAGCCAGAAGCAAAGCCTGCTGCAGTTACGCGCCATGGTAGACCTATTCGAACAGCTCTCCCGACAGTACGCACGGCAGTCGCAGCAACAAAACGTATCATTGGCCGATTACAGGCGGGTACAGGCCGAGCTCATCAGCCTGCGTAAGGAACAGTTGGAGCTGGAAGACGATATTGCCTCCTCCATACACGTCCTAAGGGTGCTAACGCAGCTTGACGATATTACCGTGGACCAGCTGCAAGATGGAAATACCTTCGAAAGCCGTCTCGCCCGACTTCCTGCCGACGTCGTATCCTTGGCGTTATCCCAAAATATTGGCTTGAAGCGGCAGCTGACGGCAGTGGAGCAGGCGGAAGCTGAGCTTCGGCTCGAAAAAGCTAACCGTAAGCCCGATCTAACGCTGCAGGTTGGCTATGACCGTGGCGGAAATATCATGCAGGACTTCGTAGGTCTCGGCGTAAGTATGGATCTGCCGCTGTTCAACAGAAACAAGGGCAACATTCAAGCGGCAAAACAGTCTGTCGAGCTGCAACGCGCCCAACAGGCCTCCTTGCAATGGGAGCTAGAGTCGGCCGTGCGCAAGCGCAGAGATCAGCTGTTAAGATATGAACGTATGCTGCAGGATTGGTCGGCTGATGCTATCCACGAACAGCAGGCCATGGTCGACCGATACCGTAAACATTTGCAGGGGCAGCAGATCACGCTCATGGAATTCATAGACTTCGTTCAGGCAGCACGGGAGGCACATGGGGCCTTCTTAGATGTCTGGGAAAACTACAACACCACGTTGGAAGAACTACAATACTTGGTGGGCAGCGATTTCTGATTAGAGGAGATGTCTTGGACAGCGTGCCGACAGGCGTTATGAAGCCGATCGGTGCGGTGGGTGAGAACGGGGAAAGCGCTCACGCGGAGGCCTAATTTGGCGCTCATCGGCGATGCTTGCCATCACGAACAACAGGAATGATTTATTAATTATTGAGATATGAAAATAAGAATCGGTGTTTTGCTATCTGTAACAGGGACAAGTTTACTTTTCAGTTGCGGTCCGAAAGCTGCACAGGAGCAGGCTCAAACCGAAATAGAGCAAGGATTTTGTATAAACGATCAGTTAAAGCAATCGACAGAAATTATTGATGTGACCGAACAGCCCATCAGCGAGCAGTTGACACTGTCGGGTAAGATAGAGTATAACGAGAACGATATGGTGGCTTTTCGTACGCTGCTGGACGGCGTGGTCGAGAGTGTGCAGTTCGAACTCGGCGATTATGTGCGGAAAGGACAGGTGCTGGCCACGATAAAGTCGGCACAGATCCAGGAACTCCACCAACAAAAGCGTTATCAGGAGAATCAGATCGGCCTGCTGGAAAAGCAGATAAATAGCAAGAAAGAGATGGCTGCAGACGGCCTCGTAGCAGCGCCCGAAGTCCTTGCAGCTGAGCATGAGCTGGAAAGTGCACGGATTGAACTAGACCGCGTCAACGAAAGTTTACAGCTATATAGGGCTGTCGGTGGAGGAGCTTTCCAGATTCTGGCGCCCAAGAACGGATATATTATCCAAAAATCGGTTAGTGTAGGACAGACGATAACGCCGGATAGTGATCCTCTTTTTTCGGTTTCCAACTTAAAAGAGGTATGGGTGATGGTTAACATATATGCCAGCAATCTACGCTTCATCAAGGTTGGAGACGAAGTTAAAGTGCGCACCATAGCATATCCCGATCAGTTTTATCAGGGGAAAATCGACAAAATATACAACGTTTTCGACGATAACGAACATGTGCTGAAGGCCCGCGTTGTTTTATCCAACCAGCACCTGAATCTGATGCCGGGCCTGAGCGCGGATATCATTATTAATATGAAGAACGACTCAGGATCCGCTTTTGCGATTCCAAATAGGGCCAAGGTGTTTAGCAACAACAAAGAATACATCGTAGTGTATAAGGACGATTGCAATCTGGACGTGCGGCGCATTAAGCCTGTGGCTGCCAATGAAGAATATACTTTTATAGCGGAAAGGCTCGCGGAGGGCGAACGCGTTATAGGCTCTAACGCATTGTTGATTTTTGAACAGCTGAGCCAGCCGAGGTAAAAGGGGGAAACATGAAAAAACTAGTACAAAAGATTGTTACGTTTTCATTACGTAATACCACAGTCGTATTGTTCGCAGTGATGATATTGCTGTTCGGCGGGATCTACGCCCTGCGGCATACAGCTATCGAAGCCTTTCCCGATGTTACAAATACGCGGGCCCGCATCATTACCCAGTGGCCCGGACGTAGTGCCGAGGAAATGGAAAAGCTTGTTACCCTGCCTATTTCGAAAGAGGTGAACAGCATTCCTAGAAAAAGTAACGTCCGTTCGATCTCCCTGTTTGGACTTTCTGTTGTAACGGTGCAGTTTGAAGACGATGTCGACGATTTCTATGCACAGCAATATGTGTCCAACAAGTTGGCGGGGGTAGATCTGCCGGAAGGCGCCGAAGCTTCCATCGAGCCCCCATCGGGCGCTACGGGTGAGATCTTTAGATACATAATCCGTAGCGACCTGCCCCTGAAAGAAGTTACAGCTATTCAGGATTGGGTTATTGAGCGGGAACTGCTTGGGGTGCCCGGCGTAGCGGACGTCGTAAGTTTTGGCGGTGAAGAGAAGATCTATGAGATCCGTATTCACCCCACTGAACTTAAGAATTATGACCTGTCTCCGCTGGACGTGTACGAAGCGGTGTCCAAATCGAATATCAACGTGGGCGGCGATGTTATCCAACAGGGCGACCAGGCCTACGTTGTGCGGGGGGTAGGCCTGCTGGATAAATTGGAAGATATTGGTAATATCACCATAAAGCTGGAAGGCTCGACACCGGTTTTGATTAAAAATGTCGCCGATGTCGTCGTATCGAACAAACCGAGACTCGGCCAGGTAGGTTTTAACGAAGCGGATGACGTTGTCGAAGGTATCGTAATCATGCTGCGCGGCGAGAATCCTTCGGCCGTCATCGAACGGTTGAAAGATAAAATCGAGGAATTAAATAGCAGAACGCTACCGGATGGCGTGAAGATTGAAAGTATTGTAGACCGAACCAAGCTGGTAGATAATACCGTTCGGACCGTTTCCCGGAACTTAATCGAAGGTATTCTACTGGTTTCACTGATTGTTTTTATCTTTTTATATAATTGGAAATCAACATTTATTGTTGCTTCGGTGATTCCGCTGTCCTTCCTGTTTGCCATCATTATGCTGAAGATACAAGGGCTTCCGGCCAATCTGATTTCCATGGGGTCACTGGATTTTGGTCTGCTGCTGGAAGGCACGCTCGTTATTGTAGAAACCGTATTCGTGGCAATGGCCACCCTATCTCATCGTGTGGGACCTGAGCGGTTCGCCAAGATGAGTAAACTGGGTGTCATCAAGAAGAGTGCCGGAAGTGTGGCGTCGTATATATTCTTCGCGCTAATTATCCTGATCGTGGCCTTATTGCCTATATTTTCATTTCAGAAGGTGGAAGGAAAGATGTTCTCGCCGCTGGCCTTCACGTTGGGATATGCGCTGCTCGGATCGCTCATTCTCAGCCTGACATACGTTCCGGCGATGTGTAAGCTTCTGTTCACAAAAGGTATGGACGAAAAGGAAAACTGGGTAACACGCTTTTTCCAACGGAGCATCTACGCGCTTTTTGATAAAGCCTTTTCCTACAAGAAGACGACTGTCGCGATCTTTATCGTAATTCTGGGGGGATGTATGCTGAAGTTTTTGCATTACGGCTCCGAATTTTTACCCAAGCTCAACGAAGGTGCCATTTATATCAGGGCGACCTTGCCCAACAGCGTGAATCTCGAGGAGTCAACGCGGCTGACCCAGGAGATGAAGCAGATCATGGTGAAGAGCTGTGAAGAGATCGATTTTATATTTACGCAGACAGGGCGTCCGAACGACGGAACAGACCCGACAGGTTTCTTTAACATAGAGTTTAACGTACAGCTGAAGGATCAAAGTGAATGGAAGCGTAAGGTGAGTAAAGACGACATCATACAGGAACTGCGGGAGCAGCTGAATCACTATCCCGGTATAAATTTTGGGTTTAGCCAGCCTATACAGGACAACGTCGAAGAATATGTTGCCGGCGTGAAGAGTTCGTTGGTTATCAAAATCTTTGGAGACGACCTTTATGATCTGGAGAATTATGCCAACCGTGTGGCCACGGCTATCGAAAAAGTCGATGGAATAAAAGACATCAACGTATACAAAAATATCGGTCTTCCCGAGCTGCGTATACAGCTACACGACTCAAAAATGGCTAAATATGGCGTCTTTACTGCAGATGTACAGGCCGTGATCGCCATGACTATCGGCGGCCAGGCCGCTACGAAGTTTTATGAGGGAGATCGGCAGTTTGACGTGGTTCTACGTTTCAGTGAAGCTTACCGCGACACACCCGAAAAGATTAAGAACATTCTGATCCCAACAAGTAATGGGCAGCGTATACCACTGCAGGAAATAGCAACGATAGCGTACCAGACAGGACCTGCCTTCATTTACCGGGAAGGAAACAGCCGATATATCGGGGTGGGTTTCAGCATCGAAGGCCGGGACTTAGGTAGTACCATCGCCGAAGCTAAGGAAACCGTCGCCCGCGAAGTAAAACTGCCTCAGGAAAATCACATGGAGTGGGCCGGCGAGTTCGAAAGTAAAGAGCGTGCCGCAAAGCAACTTGCACTCGTAGTCCCCATCAGTCTGGCGTTGATATTGCTGCTGCTGTATTTTAATTTCGGCAACTTAAAAGACACACTCATATCTTCCCTAACCTTGGCTTTCGCCTTTATCGGTGGTTTTATATCCCTATGGGCAACAGGAACGATCTTCGGAATCTCTGCCGGTATCGGATTCATTATCCTGTTTGGCGTTGCAACCATAGACGGAATCGTATTAATAGGCGTTATTAGGGATAATATGAGGCAAAAGATGCCTTTGCTGGATGCCATACAGACCGGCGTGAAGAGCAGGATACGACCGGTCGTTATGATTGCGCTTATGGGATCCATGGGCCTGCTGCCGGCAGCGATGTCGACAGGGATGGGATCCGAAATCCAAAAGCCGCTGGCGATCATGATTGTTGGGGGGCTGATAATCTGTTTAATTCTCAGTTTCACGGTTATCCCGGTGGTCTTTTATTGGATGAATAAAAAATCGTCGCAGAAGCGTCTGTAGACGGTCTTTTTAAGCCCGATATATCGATAACGCTTTTTCTGGCCGGGGGCACCGCACCTGCCGCGGATAATATGTAACTTTGCGGCGTCAAATACACATGTATGTGGGCGGAAACGTCAAACAATATATGCGTATGCGTAAGGGGAGAAAATTGAATGCATATGAAAAAGAAAAATAAGAAGTTGATAAAACCGACGTTTGAAAGACCTGTAGACCGGTATTTCTACGAGTTAGATCAGCGGATTATTCCGGGAGATAGGATTGTTTATAGTGTTTTTTTGGCTTTGCTGTTCTTCGGTGTGCTGGCGCTGGTCTGGATGATACCCTTTCCGAAGCTGGCACTCCTGGAGCGAATGAATATGCAGAATTTTTTAAATTGGGGTTCGTTTTACATCGCCGTTGTGATCTACCTTTACCTGCGGTTGGCACCGACCTTGTCCTACGCCATGTTGTTCAGCATAGGTATAATGAGTTTCTTGATTGTACAGTTGGAGTACCTCGAACGGGGCGGGGGACCTGCAGTGTGGTCGGTGGCCCTCTGTCTGACACTTGTGGGTGCTATCGGCCTTTTCTTCCAGGCTAGAAAGGGGCATCAGATGTCATTTCAGGAGGTTTGGCGCTTAATAACCATCGGGCCGATTTGGTTATGGTCCAAAGTGTTCGAAAGACTCAAGATCAAATATTAACCCTTTTCAGTCGGGAGTCACCCGATCAAGCCTGACACACGGTACTGCCGTAGTCTGACCAACGCTAAGCGCTGCCTGTTGCTCCACCGGGGCATTATAACACCCAGTATTATTCAAGGTGTTTTTGCATGTAAAACATTTTGTGTAAGTTTAATGCTGCTAAATTATGATAGGATGGAAAGGTCGCTTTTTACCCCACTGGTTTACCCGCTCCAATTTAAGTTTAAGATCGGAACAATCGCTAACGATTTTGAGGCAACCGACGCCTTGGGCAACAGTCTATTCTATGTCCGGGAGAAAATATTCACCTTTAGAGATACGGTAAGGGTGTACCGGGACTCGTCCAGTTCCGAGGTATTGTATGAGCTCGTATCCAATAAGTTGATTGATTTCCGGCAGACGTTTACCATCGCAGACAATACTGGCCGCGTGATAGGCAAAGTAAGGCGGAAGTCACTAAGGTCCCTGTGGCGATCGACGTTTTACCTTTTAAATTCCTCCGGTGAGCATGACTATACTATTACAGAGAAAAATCCATGGACAAAGATGTGGGACGGCCTTTTCGGCGAGATCCCGATCATCGGTGCTTTGTCAGGCTATATGTTCAACCCTTCTTATCTTTTGAAGGATCTGCGCGGAGTCGAACAGTATGAGATCCGGAAAGAACCCTCTTTTTTTGGACGTAGATTTACCGTTCATCGACTGGCCGAGCAAGGCGGCGAGGAAGAGCGTCTGCTGCTGAGCGTCCTGTTGATGGTGCTCATTGAGCGCAGCAGCGGATAGTCTTATCGGATTACTGCGGTTGATTGCTACCGGTAAATAACGTATATTTGCCTATATTTAGATTATTATCTATTATTTCAGGCAATATTTGTTTATGGTCTGCTATAATCTGTAAACGATATTCGTCCGGGAATGGATAACTTTATCATTGTAATTAAACAACAAGTGTTATGTTAAAAGGATTTTTTAATGTTCCCGCACCGAGCAATGAGCCGGTTTACTCGTACGCTCCGGGAACGAAAGAAAGAGCATTGCTGGAAGCCGCTATTCAAGATGCGAGAGCACAGGAAGCGGACATCCCTATGTATATTGGAGGCGAAGAGATTCGTACAGATAAGAAAGTTAAAATTACGCCACCGCATGATCACCAACATGTGTTAGGGTATTACCACCAGGGTGATAAGGCGCATGTCGAGAAGGCTATTGAAGCAGCGTTGGCGGCAAAAGCGGACTGGGAAAGTCTGCCGTGGGAGCAGCGGGCGGCCGTATTCCTAAAAGCAGCGGAATTGGCGTCCACGAAGTACCGTTACCAACTGAACGCTGCCACCATGTTGGGGCAGTCAAAGAACCCATATCAGGCGGAGATCGACTCAGCATGTGAGTTCACCGATTTTTTGCGCTTTAATGTAGCGTATATGACGGAGATTTACGCACAGCAGCCGCCGGCCAACAGCAAGGGCGTGTGGAATAGGGTAGAACAGCGTCCCTTAGAGGGATTTGTCTTTGCCCTGACGCCTTTCAACTTTACGGCAATTGCCGGAAACCTGCCGTCGTGTGTAGCAATGATGGGTAATGTGGTCGTTTGGAAGCCCTCTAATACACAGATCTATTCGGCAAATGTTTTGATGAAGGTGTTTAAGGAAGCTGGCCTGCCGGACGGTGTAATCAATTTGGTGTATGTGTCAGGCCCTGAAGCGGGAGATGTGATTTTTAAACATCCTGATTTTGCTGGTATTCACTTTACGGGATCCACAGGCGTATTCCAGGATATTTGGAAAACCATTGGGGAGAATATTCACCGATATAAAACATATCCCCGGATCGTGGGAGAGACCGGAGGAAAAGACTTCATACTTGCACACCCCACTGCGGATGTCGCGGTATTAAATACCGCCCTGGTGCGCGGTGCTTTCGAATATCAAGGTCAGAAATGTTCCGCTGCTTCCCGGGCTTATATTCCTAAATCGTTGTGGAACGACTTGCGGACACGCATGGAGACCGATATTGCGTCGTTCAAGATCGGAGGGACGGAAGATTTCGGCAATTTTATCAATGCCGTTATCGACGAAAAAGCCTTTGATAAAATAACATCCTATATCGAGCGCGCAAAGAATAGTGCCGACGCCGAAGTCGTTATCGGAGGGACATATGATAAGTCGAAAGGGTATTTTATTCACCCTACCGTTATCGTGGCCAAGACTCCGGATTACGAAACGTTAACCGAAGAGCTATTTGGTCCGGTATTGACGGTTTTTGTGTACGAAGACGAAAATTGGGCCGAGACATTGACATTGGTAGATCAGACTTCGATCTACGCGCTGACAGGCTCTATTATCGCGCAGGATCGCTATGCGATCAACGAAGCTACACATGCACTTCGCAACGCAGCAGGAAACTTCTATATCAATGACAAATGTACCGGAGCAGTGGTAGGACAACAGCCATTTGGCGGCGCCCGCGGGTCAGGTACCAACGATAAGGCTGGCTCCATGATTAACTTGTTGCGCTGGGTTTCGCCTCGTACAATCAAGGAAACTTTCCATCCTGATACGGATTATCGCTATCCGTTTTTGGGATAAAGATAGCAGATGCCCTAGGGCGCTGTTGTAAATAGAAAAGATGGCAGCATAAGATTTTTCGGATGGTGCCATCTTTTCGCTTTTTATAATACCACTTCTTATGAAGAACCACGATTACCGCAGGCCCATCGAGTTTACGGTTCCGGCGCACGGCGACGGCGCCTTTTATGTGATGGAAGATATCGGCCCCGAGTTTTATGGCTATTACCATCGGCATCGCGAGTTTCAGCTGAGCTATCTGCTGAAAGGCAATGGTTCCTTTATGATCGGAAACCTGATCCGACCGTGTTTGGAGAATGAGATCTTTCTAATCAAACCGAACGACCCACACCTATTTTTCAAGGGAGAAAATGCTGAGGAAGAACAGTCGATACATATTGTTCATCTTTTTTTCTCGCTGGAGAGGCTGGCTCCCTTTTTTGAGATGGCGGAGTTGCAGGCGATCCGTAGCTTGTTTTATCACATTCCTGCCAGCAAACTCTTACCGGCCGAGTTTGCCATAGCGATCCGCGACGCTTTTTCGAGCCTACATCGGGATGAGGGCCCCCATAAGCTGATAAAGATTTTAGAGATATTTGATTACCTCCGCTACCGTGAAAAGCAATTGATCTCCCTCTATTCCGGATTGCATAAAATAGAGTTTCATGACTCCGACGGACAACGTATAAACACGGTAATCAAGTACGCAATCGATAATTTTAAACGCAATGTTACGGTGGAGGAGGTGTCTTCCCTTATCCACATGACACCGACAGCTTTCTGTAAATTCTTTAAAAAACATACCAAGAAAACGTTTGTCTCCTTTTTGAATGAAATACGTATTGAGAAGGCCTGTCAGCTTCTTGTTAACAAACGGGTAGAGAGTATTTCGGAAGCGGCTTACCAGTGTGGCTTCAATACCGCGGTGCATTTCAATCGGGTTTTTCGAAGTATCATGAAAGAATCCCCCTCCGAGTTCATCGCCCAGCACGCCGTTGAGCGTTAAATAAGAGGAAGACGAATAGATCTTACACGAAAATCACACATTTTTTTCCGCCTGAATTTTATTTACAGTAAATTTAGATGTATGAACTGCGCTGGGCGGCGTAAGCGGACTCAGCCCTTGGCCGAACGCTGGCCGGGAGGGAGGGCTGGAAAACAGCTATGCCCCACGCTTTAAGAAACGGATACATCAAGTATGAAATATGCATGTACTCGCAGAGACAAGCATACGAACGAAGTGAGTTCATGAATGCCACTGAAAGCAAACAGGACTGAATAATTATTTACTTATGAACATACTAGCATTTGCAGGGAGTAACAGCCGTCAGTCGATTAACAGAAAATTTGTAACAAGCGTCAGTAAATATTATAAGGAAGCCGACGACACGGTCGAGATTCTGGACCTCAATGATTATGCGATGCCCATTTTTTCGGTAGACCTCGAAAAAGAAGAAGGGATACCGGCTCTAGCCTATGCGTTCGCTGATAAAATTGATGCTGCCGATTTTATACTGATTTCATTTGCGGAGAACAACGGCAACCATACCGCGGCGTATAAAAGTCTAATCGACTGGGTGTCGCGGATTCCGGGGAGGAAGATCTATAACGGAAAGCCTGTATTTATTATGGCGACAAGCCCTGGCCGGCGTGGCGGCCAAAGTGTGCTCGATATAGCGACGGCGCGCTTGCCTTTCGACGGTGCCGAAATACTAGAGACTTTTAGCCTGCCTGAGTTTTATCAAAACTTTGAGGAAGGGAAAGGCGTTACCAATATGCTGCTAAGAAGCCAGCTGGAAGCAAAGGTCCGGAAAACAAAGCGGGTCTTGAAAGAACGGATGGCAGAAGGACTTTAATACACTAAACAGAAATCATATGGCAAAGAAAGTATTATTACTAGTCGGAGACTACGTAGAAGATTACGAAGCAATGGTTCCTTTTCAAGCTATGGGAGCCGTCGGTATTGACGTTGATGCTATCGCACCTGATAGGAAAAGCGGCGATGTGGTGCCTACCGCTGTTCACGACTTTACCGGTGACCAGACTTATAAAGAACTGCGGGGGCATAATTTTGCAATTAACAAGGATTTTGATGCTGTGAATCCGACGGATTATGACGGCCTGTACATTGCCGGCGGCCGTTCGGCCGAGTACATCCGGTTAAACGATCGGGTTATCGAAATCACAAAGCACTTTTTTGAGGCAAATAAGCCCGTGGCTGCCATTTGCCACGGTATACAGGTACTGACGACAGCGCGGGTTCTCCAAGGACGTACATTGACTGCATATGTTGCTGTCGGCCCTGATATTGAGCTAGCGGGAGGCACATGGAAAAACGTGCCCGCAGATCAGGCTGTGGTTGATGGAAACCTCGTAACTTCGCCGGCGTGGCCCGGTCATCAGGCGATTCTGAAGGAATTTTATAAGTTGTTAGGAGTAACCATAAACGTGTAGATGCAACGAAATAAAAAGTTATGGTGGATAGCCGCGGGACTGATTGTCTTGCTCGGCTACGGCATTTGGGAGGCGTTCAGCCAACCCTCCATTGAGGACCTTCCCGGAGATTTTAAAGAGGTAGCTTTCGTACGTAACGAGCAGAATAAGGGCGGCATCATCCGCGTATATGCCGTTACAGTTGGCGACATGGCGAACGCGAAATACGAAGTGTGTGCGGACATGTTTCCGACGAACGACTATGGTAGCGTGACGAAAATTTATTTTTTCGACAAAAATAAGCCTTTTCCGACCAAGCTCGCTATTGATCCGCCCCACTATGATACCGGACAATACGAAGCTGTCATGATCTTGAAAAGAACAGGAAAAGACAAAGATAGTTAGTTCCACCGGAAGTCGATGATTTATGGATATTCCCGGCAGGAATAGACAGCCTCGGGATAGGAACCGTTATTTTTTGTGCTTCAACCTGTAACAATATACGCAGCGTGCGGAAAAAAAAGGCGCCCAACAAAAAAAGTTGGGCGCCGACTTATTAATAGGTGGTTAGTAGTCGTCTAATCTTAGCGTAAGAACAATAACTCACGTAACTTTGGTAAAGGCCATCTGTTGTCATCCACGATTTTCTCCAGCTTATTCACATGATAGCGGATCTCATCAAAGTATGGTTTTACCACTTCGTCATAGGCAATTGCTCTTTCACGTACATCTTCAATGTTGTTCGCTTCTTTACGAGCTTGGCGCATTTCTTCTGCTTTTTCCAAAATAAGGTTTGTATGCTTAGAGATACGCTCCACTAAATTCAGCTGTGAGCTATACGCCTCTTTAGGTAGCCCAAGATCTTTAAGTCCTTTCACGTTTTCGATAAGTTCGTTTTGATAAACGAAACAGGCCGGTGCAATCTGGCTGGTTACAACCTCGCCGATAACGCGGGCTTCGATCTGCAGTTTTTTATAGAAGTTTTCTAATAGAATTTCGTGGCGGGCTTCCGACTCGCGTTTAGAATAGATGCCTAGCTTTTCGAACAACTCCAAGCTCTCTTCTTTCACGTATACATCAAGTGCTTTTGGTGTCGACTTGATGTTCGACAAGCCACGGGCTTCCGCTTCTGCTGCCCATTCCTCGCTGTAACCGTTTCCTTCGAAGCGGATTGCTTTAGATTCTTTGATGTACTTGCGGACAACGTTCAATAATGCCAGATCCTTTTTAGTTCCTTTTTTGATCTGTTTGTCAACTTCATTTTTGAATTCGATCAACTGTGCCGCTACAATAGCATTCAATATAGTCATTGGAAGGGCCGCATTTGCCGAAGATCCCACGGCACGGAATTCAAATTTATTACCTGTGAAGGCAAAAGGAGAAGTACGGTTACGGTCGGTGTTATCGAGCTTCAACTCTGGAATTTTAGGAATACCGTGCCATAAATTCGTTTCGTTCTTCACTTTCTTTGCAACACGTGCCGACTCCACTTCTTCTAGAATCTCATCCAGCTGGGAGCCTAGGAAAATGGAAATGATTGCCGGAGGTGCTTCGTTCGCTCCAAGACGGTGGTCGTTACTGTGGCTCGCGATAGATGCACGGAGTAAGTCGGCGTTCTCATAAACAGCTTTGATGGTATTTACGAAGAATGTCAGGAACATCAGGTTATTTTTAGGCGTTTTGCCCGGAGATAATAAGTTGATGCCTGTGTTGGTAATTAACGACCAGTTGTTGTGCTTACCGGAACCGTTAACGCCGCTATACGGCTTCTCATGCAACAATACTTTGAAATTGTGACGGATAGCTACTTGTTCCATCAAGTTCATCAACAGCTGGTTATGGTCGATAGCCAAGTTGATTTCTTCATACATCGGAGCACACTCGAACTGTGAAGGGGCCACCTCGTTGTGACGCGTTTTTAATGGTATACCAAGTTTTAACGCTTCGTTTTCAAGATCAACCATGTACGCAAGAACACGCTCGGGAATGGCTCCGAAATAGTGGTCTTCCAACTGCTGCCCTTTCGCAGCCATGTGTCCAAAAAGGGTCCGACCGGTAAGCTGCAGATCTGGGCGCGCATGAAATAAAGAAAGATCGACCAGAAAATACTCTTGCTCAATACCTAAAGAAGCATTTACTTTCGTTACGGACTTGTCAAAATAATGAACCACATCTGTCGCCGCTTTATCGATCGCAGCGATAGCCTTCAACAATGGTGCTTTATAGTCAAGAGACTCTCCTGTGTATGATACAAATACAGTAGGGATACACAGAGTCTTTCCGGCGACAGTTTCGAAAATAAACGCCGGAGAAGATGGATCCCAGGCCGTATATCCGCGTGCTTCGAATGTATTGCGGATTCCCCCGTTGGGAAAGGACGAAGCATCAGGTTCTTGCTGTGCAAGCGCGTCGCCGGTGAATTTCTCGATGGCTTCGCCATTGCTGTCAGGCTCGAAGAAAGCGTCATGTTTCTCTGCCGTTGTTCCTGTTAGTGGCTGAAACCAGTGGGTGTAGTGTGTCGCCCCATTTTCGATAGCCCAGGTTTTCATGGCCTGTGCGATATGGTCGGCGATATCTCTGGAGATCTGGGAGCCTTCCTCGATAAACTCTATCAATTCCTTGTATGTGGTTTTCGATAGGTAATCCTTCATTTTGGCTACTGTAAATACGTTCTTTCCGTAGATACTGGTAGCTTTTAAAGATTCTACTTTTTTAACATCATCAAGAGGTCGAGAAACGGCTGACTCTGCTGCTTTAAATCTTAGGCTTGACATTTTCTATTTAATAGTTTTATTGTTTTTATACAGTTCTTGGTTGTTTTGCGTTGTAAATGTACGTTTATTTTTAAAAAACAAATAGCGTAAATGAAAAAAATATAAAATTAATATGTTTTTTTTGTGATATAATAGAAAATGCGACCGTGTTTTGTAACAAAGTCGCATTTTCAGTTTGTTTTTTACTTTGGTTTTTATTGTAGCCCCCAGTCTATGCCTTTTTTCGTTGCGGGGACACCGGTTTTTATCCACTGTGGCGCGGGTTTGCCTTTTAAGAAGTGGTCGAAGAACTGTGCCTCCCGGATTTGAATATCCTTTCTGTTTTGTCTTTTCATCAGGTTATGTTCATCGCCATTATAGTTGAGCATCCAGACCGGTTTTTGCAGCCTTCTTAACGCGGTAAACATTTCTATACCCTGATACCAAGGAACCGCGCCGTCGTTGTCGTTATGCATAATAGCTACCGGTGTAGTCACGCGATCCAGAAAGAACAGCGGCGAGTTCTCAATATATAAATTCCGGTCTTCCCAGAGCGTCTTTCCTATACGGGACTGCGTATGTTCATACTGAAACTGTCGGGACAGTCCCGTCTGCCAACGTATACCGCCGTATGCTGAAGTCATGTTAACCACCGGCGCGCCGGCCCAAGCCGCGGCGTACATATTTGTCCGCGTTATTAAATGCGCCACCTGATAGCCTCCCCAGCTTTGTCCCTGAATTCCCATTTTCGTGGAGTCTACCCAGCTGTTTTGAGCCAGATAACGCATGCCCGAGTTGACATATTCTTCGGCAGACTTTCCCGGATAGCCGATTTCATAACGTATATCGGGAGCAAATACCAGATACTCGTTGCTGACAAAGTATGGAATATTTAGCCGTGATGGAGTAGGAGCCGGCGCCTGATAGGTGTACAGCCCATCGCTGAGCTTTTCATAGAAATAAGCAATAATAGGATACTTCTTATCGGGATCAAAATTTTCCGGCTTGTATAAAATACCCTCAGCCTCGAATCCAGACGGTGTAGTCCACCTAACCAGCTCTGCCGTGCCCCAGTTGTACGAATGCTGCTGCGGATTGATATCTGTTAGCCTGATCTCCTGCTTGAATCGCTTGGAAGCGTAAACATCCGGAGAATGCGTATAATTCTCTTTCGTATAAACTATCGTCTGCAGATCATCAGAGGCTTTAAACGACCGATAAGTGAACCCGCCCACGAAGACCTCCTCCGGCTTTCTTGCCTTTGAGGGATGTGCCGTAAATACCCCGTTTTCCTTTGTAACTTCGTTAAAGCCGGTCAGGAAGATGGGCTGTTTGTCCCCGATTAATGTCGATTGGTAGCGGGGGTGATCCTTGCGGGCAAGATCGATATAGCGGAACGTTGTGCGCGTTGCGCGTCCTTCTCCGTTTGTGAGCAGCTGTTTGCTTCGGCCGTTTAGCTCAAATTTCCAGATATCATACCGATCATAGAGGAATATATGTTTGCCCTCTGCCGACCAGCCCGCCACACCATAGGGACCCGGCAGGTTGGGAGAGTCGTTCTCTTCGTCCACAAAACTTACCGGTACGCCGTCGTTTAACAAGACAGTCTTTCCGGTGGTAACCTCATAGCTGTACCAATTTGCAAGGTCCCTATCGAAGTAGATAACAAACGCTCCGGTGGGGGATAGCAATGCGTATCCGTTGAGGTTGGCCTTCACGAGTCTTCGCGCACCGGAGCGCGACGAGACGATGTAAACATCCGACAACGTTCTTCCTTCCCATTGCGATTCTATGCGTTTGCCGAAATCTGTCGTCGCCAGTATCCATTCGCTATTTGCGTCGTCACTGGTGCTTGTCCTATTAAACGTGTCATCAACAAGCGGGACAATCCGGCCGCCGTCTTTGGGATAGACCACTGCAAGGAAATTTCTGGACAGGTCTCTTTTCAGATTGACCAACTGTTGTGGCTGCAGGTAATCGTCTTTCCAATGCCAGATATCCACCTGTGCATGTTCGAACTCAACCAGCGTGGTATCTTTTACTGCCGGAATCGGTGCCAGTCCAAAGAAAAGCTTATGGCCGTCTGCGCTAAAGGTTAGTGTTGCATCGCCGCTGACATGCCACTGCGCCGGCATACCCGCGCTCTGTTGGCTTACGACAATACGGGCCGTATCCAGCTGAGGCGTATAATAATATAGCTTAAAATCTTTGACGAGTGCCTTTTCAGGAGATTTATCTGCCAAAAAAGCAATTTGCGTGCCCTGGTCGTCGAAACGCAGTTCTTTGTAGTTACCCCGACCGTGGCTTATTTTCTTCAATTTCTTGTTGGTGACATCGTAGATGTATACGCCGGCGTCCGTGGACAACGAATCTTTTGGGTCGCTTTTTTTTGTAAACACTAACTGCTGCTCATTCGGGCTCCAAGCATACTGATCAACCTTCCAGAAGTTTGTCGTATCACCTGTAAGGAGATTTTTTAAATGAAGGATGGCCACGTTTTGTTCCTTAGCTGGCTTGGCCTTGGAGGCAGAAGAAGTGGTATCGGCAGTGGTCACGCTGACCGACCTTTTTTCTTCGGTTAGGTATGCGACGTAGTCGTTTTTAAGATGGGCAAGTTTGAAGGACTTGACATTGGGAGCTTTCCATATGTCCTTACGTTGTAGGTCGATGATTAGCAACGAATCTTTGGGCATGTCGTCGGCCTTCTTTTTTTTGATCTTGGCCTGTCTGGTCTCTTCAAACATGGGCTTGATAGAAGCAATTAAAAATGATTCGCCCTGCGTCAGTTTAGCCCCACTGGCGCGGGGCACCGAGAATAGCAAGTCATTGTTGCTGCTTCTCAGCTGAAAGAGCGCATCGCCCTCCTGGGGCACAATCTGGTAGTGAATGAATTGTCCGCTTTTGCTGACTTCTATCTGGCTGACGCTTTTCCAACTGTCGTAGACCGTATGGTCTAGTGGCCGTTTTTGCGCAATTGCTCCGGAGGCGAGCGTTAAGGAAATGCCGAGGACGGCTATTTTTTTTCGCATATTGTGAATTAAAACTTATTTTTCAGCTTAAAGAAACAAAAAATGCGTAAATTAAGCAGGATGTTTTAACTTTTTTACATAGATACAGATAAAACTGCGAAGCTGTGAAGGGTAAAGTTGTTAAATGGTGAAGGCGAAGGATAAAATTGTGAAGCGGTTAGGAGTAGGAGGCGTACTCCGGATCACCAGTGACGTCAAGAAGAAAACTAAATTTTGGAAATATGAAATCGAATAGCCTTGTTGCTACCATCATCGCCGGCCTGTCCGTAGTCCTTTTCGCTCTGGTTCTCGGAAATGCTTACAAATTTAAATATCGGATGAACAACACAATCAATGTCACCGGAAATGCTAAAAAAGATTTCGAATCGGATATTGTGAAGTGGTCAGCGTCTTACAGCCGAAAATCCATGGACCTGAGTACGGCTTCGGAGCAGTTGAAGCACGACCGTGAGCTAGTGCGGCAGTTTCTGGTAAGCCAGGGGATTAATCCAAAAGAGATCTTATTCAATGCGGTGAACATTAACCGTGAATTCACCTATCATAACGATGGAAACGGAAATACCTACAACACGTTTGCTGGCTACAATCTCTCCCAGAACGTGAGCGTGGAGTCGAAGGATCTTGATAAAGTGGACAATGCGTCGCGGGAAATTTCTGCGCTCATCTCGCAGGGGCTTGAGCTGAGTTCCAACTCCCCGAACTACTATTACTCAAAATTGGAAGACCTTAAACTGGAGCTCATTTCGCAGGCCTCACAGAACGCTAAGCAGCGTGCGGCGAACATAGCGGAGGAGGCTGGATCTTCCTTAGGTGACCTTATTAAGGCCGATCTGGGAATCTTTCAGATAACCGGCCAGAACGATAATGAAGAATATTCCTACGGCGGGGCATTTAATACCTCCTCGCGTAGCAAGACAGCGAACATAACGGTAAAAGCGAGTTACGGGGCAAACTAATCATCGCTGCGTTTAGTTCCAGCCCGACCAGTGCTATGCAGTACCATACCGATGCTAATGACGGCTATGCCGAGGAGAGATAGCGCGCCGGGGAAAGGTGCGTGGAGAAAAAGCACTTCACCGGCCAACGCAAAAGCTACTTCTGTTGATTGTGTCGCCTCCACGGCGGCTAAACCTCTTTCATCTTCGCGAACCAGGTCGGTGGCCCGGAAAAATAAGCTGGTAGCGATAACGCCGGAAGTTACGGCAACCATAAAGGTCTGCAAAAGCTGGTTTCCATCGGGTAATCCGTTGTAACAGCCTTCGACAACAGCTAATGCTATCCAGCACGGCAGGCTGGCCAAAGTCATGCCTAGAAGTCGCTGCGTAGCTGTTAGCCTTCCTTCTGTTATCTGCATCATCTTCCTATTGCCCAAAGGATAAGCCACCGCTGCGACCAATACGGGGAGAACGCTTTTCAGCAGGTCGTCCGTAGAAACCGACTTCGCCAGAGGTATCTGTAAGATAAAGACACCCAATACAATGATCAGGGAAAAAAGAATAGTATTACGGGAAACGGACCTGTCGGACCGATTAAGAAGCGGGGACAGGCCTAAGCCGGCTATGATGGTCAGTTGCCACGTCCCCGCCACCAGCCAGCCTGGAGTGAACGACGAAGCATAGGTCAGGCCGCCATAAAAAATACCGAACCCGATTGTGCTCCATCCCAGCCAAGCAAGTTTATTCTTACTCATCTCGCGAAGGAGTGCACGAAGTTCTCCGCGGGCAAGCAGCAGGGGAAATAGGAGTAAGGCCATCCAGAAATACCGGAGGGACGCACTCCAGATCCAAGATCCGCCCTCCAGCGACATGGAACGATTGAGGACAAAGGTGGCTGCGAAAAACAGGGCCGACGCGATGCCCAATAGAATGGCTTTATGTTTAGTGTCCATAGGAAAGCAGCGGCCCGAGCTTTATACGCCTTTTTGTTCCTCTAGCTCAAAAACTGAATCTATTTGCCAATGCGCCTTGTCTTTGGCTGCTTTCACAGCTAGCTGGTCGCAGCGCTCGTTTAGCGGATGGCCCGCGTGACCCTTCACCCACACGAGTTTTATCTGATGGTTCTTATAGAGATTCATCAAACGTAGCCAGAGATCTTTGTTTTTCTTACCTTGGAATCCTTTCTGCATCCAACCGTAAACCCAACGCTTATCGATAGCATCGATAACGTACTTAGAGTCGGAATAGATAGTGACCTGCTGGTTTGGGTTTTTCAACGCTTCTAGTCCCACGATGACCGCCATGAGCTCCATGCGGTTATTTGTTGTCTTTCGAAACCCGCCCGAAAACTCTTTTTCAATGAGTTTTCCTTGAAATTCGGGGTTGCTGCCTTGGTATATTGTCCTTAATATCGTACCGTATCCCCCCGGGCCGGGGTTACCGCTGGAAGCACCATCTGTATAAAGTTCAATCATCGCCTCAAACTTAGTTAAGATTTTACGCAAAACGAAATCTGTGCCGCCCATGGCCGCATGTAGCCATCAAAAAAAAGGAAATGCGCACTTTTATTACGATATCATAGGTTCGATGGCTTTTTTATTTTTATCTTCAATGCCGAATTAAAATTGGACAATGAGATTTAAAAAGAAGATGATTGTCGCTTTGCTGCTGCTGTCTGCCGTGTCGCATGGCGGTGCACAGGAAAAGGCGGATAGACACAATAAAATGGAGTGGTTTGATGATGCAAAACTAGGCATCTTTATTCATTGGGGTATCTACTCGGTGCAGGGAATTTCCGAGTCCTGGGCCTTTTTCAATAATTATATAAGTCATCCAAACTATATGAAGCAGCTTGAAGGATTCACGGCGTCAGCCTATAAGCCGGAAGAATGGATCAAGCTGATCGAAGAATCGGGAGCCCGCTACGCTGTGGTCACCGCAAAACATCACGACGGAGTAGCGTTGTGGGACTCCAAAGCCGCCGACGCTCTGACGACGGCAAGACATGCGGCCGTCAGAAAGGATGTGCTCACGCCGCTGATAAGCGCATTGAAGAAATCAGGACTGAAGACGGGAATATATTTTTCCCTACCCGACTGGAGCCATCCGTATTATGATGTCCATACGCGGATAAAAAAAAGATATGCAATCGAAGCCGACCCCGCGCGGTGGTCGAAATATGTGGCTTACTACCAGCAACAGCTGGACGAGCTGTCCCAACAATACCGACCGGACTTATTATGGTTTGACGGCGACTGGGAACACACCTCTGAAGAATGGCAGGCTCCAAAAACCCTGTCCCTATTAAGAAAATACAATCCAGACATCATCGTCAACTCAAGACTTAACCACCACGGCGATTACGAAACGCCGGAGCAAGGCGTGCCGGTGGTGCGCCCGAAGAGCAGATATTGGGAACTGTGTTATACGATGAACGATTCGTGGGGATTCCAGCCTTTCGATACGAACTACAAAACGCCAAATATGATCGTGCGGACATTGATAGACTGTATAGCTATGGGCGGAAACCTGCTATTGGATATTGGCCCTCGGGCCGATGGAAGTATTCCGGCTGAGCAGGTAGCTATTTTGAAAGAACTGAAGCGTTGGACAGCGAAACACAAGGAAGCTGTATACGGTACGCGCGCAGGACTGGACGCCCGGTTTGTTCGGGAAAAAAATGCCTTCTCAAAAGATGGCAAGACCATGTATGTGTATATCGACGCCTTGCAGAAGGATATTATAATAGGAGGGATGCATACCAAGCCCAAAGATGTCAGGCTGGTTGGTGAAGCGGGAAGCCTCAACTTCGTCTATGACGGGTATGCCGCGAGGGTACAGCTGCCGAAGGGCAAGCTGGATAGTGTAGCGTCCGTGGTGGCGATCGATTTCGACCAGCAGCCGCGCTTTGAGCTGGCCGCGGTGGAAACGCAACCTTCATTGGCGTCACTGAGCGGCGGTAAAGATGCCCGCGAAACCATCCGGCAGATAGTACGCTGGACCGATTCCGGCGCAAACCTTTTTCAGAACAAGATAACCGAAGATGGAGAATGGATAGATAGCACAATATCGTTCTCTAACCAGGTCGGACAGTGGCTAAGTAAACATGCTGAAGTGCTTGCTTTTGCCAACAAGGGACTTCCCACCGGCCATTATAATGGCTTCTCCGCACTGTCCAAGGATAGGCAAACCCTATACCTTTTTGTCGATGGAACACCGACAGGACCCATAGCTATCAAAGGTCTCAAAAATACGATCGCCCGAATCCGCATTGTGGGCGAAGGATCTATGATCGGACATCAAGTATTTAACAAGTTATACTGGAGTCAGGTTCCGGGCATTGTCTATATCGATATCCCTAAAGAGCGTCTGGATCGGCAGATGACAGCGATAGCCGTACTATTGGATAAGCCTTTAGAATTGTATCGGGAGGAAGTGGGGGCTATAGAAAGCAACCTTTGATAGCCTGGCTCCAGACTAGCGGACTGAGCTATCATACCGCCGCCGGACGAATCGGATGGCATAAGAGGAAGCAATCACAATGGTAAGGCCGATGAGACAGCCGGCACTGACAGAAAGAAACCGGAGGATTGGGGTGTAGGAAAGCGCCTCGCTATGGGGCTGGATCATGATAACCAGCAAAGCCACTATAGCCACCCTCGCCATATTCATGATATGGAACAGCCGACAGATTAATATCGTCAGTATAATTCCTATAACAATCATGTAAAGTGAATTCCCGTTAACGATAATGCATAACAGCGCCACGAATGAGCCGACGAAATTCGATTTAAAGCGTTCGACAGATAGACGCTTTGAATCGTTTTCTTCAGGCGAGATGACCAATATAATGGATAATAGTGCCCAAAAGAGCTCAAAGTGGATAAACCTGCTGTACAGCACGTAGCCGATAAAAAAGCCGGCAAGGCAGCGTAACATATAGATAAGAACCGGAGAAAGCAGTATTCTCCGAACTAGACCATCAATCATTTCTTTGTTCTGTCGTGGCGGGAGCCGAAGTTTAAAGCCGCAAAGTTAACC
Source organism: Sphingobacterium allocomposti (assembly GCF_008124885.1). Classification (GTDB taxonomy): domain Bacteria; phylum Bacteroidota; class Bacteroidia; order Sphingobacteriales; family Sphingobacteriaceae; genus Sphingobacterium; species Sphingobacterium allocomposti. The sequence continues at coordinate 93,903 of NZ_VNHX01000013.1, read as the reverse complement.
TTTTTGAGGCAATGCCCAAAACCAAGGACCCGCTTTGGTGTGTGTGCCCTGCGTAGAACAAAAAAGGTGGAGACCAGCTCCACCTTTCTAATCGATTGTTATACTTAAGTCTTTCGGATTTCTGACCTTTTGTTTTAACAGAGCCAGCTCAATAACGTCCGACATCTGGGTCACATAATGAAATTTCAGGTCTTTGATATAATCTTCTTTAATTTCCAGAATATCTTTCTCGTTGGCCTTACAGAGGATAATTTCCTTAATATTGGCACGTTTTGCCGCTAGTATCTTTTCTTTAATTCCGCCGACGGGCAGGACGCGGCCGCGGAGCGTGATTTCGCCCGTCATCGCCAGTTTTTCTTTTACCTTGCGCTGGGTGAAGAGCGAGGTGAGGGCTGTCAACATCGTTATACCCGCTGAAGGTCCGTCTTTTGGCGTGGCTCCGGCAGGAACGTGTATGTTAACGTCCCATTTATCGAAAACTTTGTAGTCGATACCGAAGTCAGCGGCGTGCGAACGTAAATACGCCATCGCAAGTGCTGCCGACTCTTTCATTACATCTCCGAGATTACCCGTAAGACTCAGCTTGCCCTTGCCGGGGCTGAGGCTCGACTCAATAAATAGGATATCGCCGCCGACGGAAGTCCATGCGAGTCCGGTAACGACACCGGCAACTTCGTTGTCTTCGTATAAGTCCTTATCAAAGATAGGTGCGCCCAATATCTCTTCGGCCAAAGCGGCTGTAACCTTCGGCGCATACGCCTTCTCCATAACAATCCGTGTTGCAACGCCACGGACAATAGAGCCGATTTTCTTTTCTAGTCCACGGACGCCAGATTCTCTGGTATATTCTTCGATAATCTTCTCGATAACCTTGTTGGTCAGCGATATATCTTTGCGGGTTAATCCATGCACCTCGATCTGTTTCGGAAGCAAGTGCTTTTTAGCAATCTCGATCTTTTCTTCTATCGTATATCCATTGACCTCAATGATCTCCATCCGGTCCAGCAGGGCCGGTTGGATACCGCTTAGCGAGTTTGCCGTAGCAATAAACATCACCTTTGAGAGGTCATATTCCATTTCGACATAGTGATCGTAGAAGTGTGTGTTTTGTTCTGGGTCCAACACCTCCAATAGGGCTGACGAGGGATCGCCTTTAAAATCTGCACCGAGCTTGTCAATCTCATCTAACACAAAGACAGGATTGGAGGCGCCGGCCTTTTTCAATGACTGTATGATACGGCCGGGCATGGCGCCGATGTAGGTTTTGCGATGACCCCGGATTTCGGCTTCGTCGCGCACGCCGCCAAGCGCCATGCGGGTATACTTACGTCCAAGTGCCCTGGCGATAGACTTGCCCAGTGATGTTTTTCCAACCCCCGGAGGACCTACGAGACAGAGGATCGGAGCTTTCATGTCATTCTTTAGCTTTAAGACGGCCAGGTATTCGATAATCCGCTGTTTGACCTTTTCTAAGCCATAGTGGTCGCGGTCCAATACCTTGACGGCTCGGTTGAGATCAAAGTTGTCCTTTGTGAACTCACCCCACGGCAAGTCAAGAAGCAGTTCGAGGTAATTGATCTGTACGGAGTAGTCTGCCGCCGCCGGATTAATACGTCCGAGTTTCTCGAGCTCCTTGTCGAAATGTTTCTGCACCTCAGCTGGCCACTTTTTCGCGCGGGCCCTTTTTTCGAGCTCTTCCATTTCCAGATCAGGCGTATTTCCTCCAAGCTCTTCTTGGATGGTCTTCAATTGTTGGCTCAAAAAATAGTCCCGTTGCTGTTTGTCCAGATCGATGCGTACCTTGTTTTGTATCTGGTTCTTGAGTTCCAGCATCTGAATCTCAGTGGTCAGATGTTCGAGCAACAATTTGGCACGTTTAACAAAATCTTTAGTCTCCAGAAGACTCTGCTTTTGCTCCGTCTCCAAAGACATGTTCGATGATATGAAATTGACCAGGAAGGTTGGGCTTTCAATATTTTTGATAGCAAGGCCCGCTTCGCTCGGCAGATTCGGAGATAGCTGTATAATCTGCAGGGCAAGCTCCTTAATAGAAGAAATCAATGCCTTAAACTCCCTGCTTGATACTTTTGGTCTATCTTCCGGAACGCGTTCCACTTTCGCTTTTAGATACGGTTCGCTGCTAACGAGTTCCGTAATCTTAAAACGCTGCTTACCTTGGATGATAACCGTTGTATTGCCATCGGGCATCTGCAATATCTTTATGATATTCGCAACCGTACCAATTTTGTGCAGCTGATCGAGCGTAGGTTCCTCGATATTCATATCTTTTTGGGATACAACGCCAATGGTACGATCGCCTCTATACGCTTCCTTGACCAGTTTGATGGATTTATCACGCCCCACCGTGATCGGTATAACCACACCCGGAAAGAGAACGGTATTGCGTAAAGGGAGGATGGGAAGCATATCAGGAATAGCAGCTTTGCTCATTTCTTCCTCGTCCTGCGAACTCATTAACGGAAAAAATTCTGTATCCTCATTTATGACAGAAAGTACTTGGTTGATATCAAATGTGTCGTTTTTATTCATATATATATGTGTTCATCCGACAATATGTCAGATTTTTAGATCGTTTGTATGTGAATGATTTATCTCCCTATATAGTTGCAAGAGGGATGCCAACTTTAAAAATTGGTATCATTTATGATAAGAATGCTTCGATCGTAGTTAATATAGGCAAAGTTAGTTAAAATCATTTTGTTTAAAAATGTGGAAATGTTAATAACTTCTAATTGTGCCGTTAAACTATTTAGCGGAGATTTATATCCAATGAATAGTGTGTTCATTACAGAAAATGGATGGAAGTAAAAAGGGCATATGAAACCGGGAGCCTAGGCGTTGTTATCCAGTGAATACATATATGATCGTTATAAAGTTATTTATAGTATATGTCCTGACTGCCGCCATACAACGCTGATCCGGGCATTCCAAATGACAATTAAAAGGCAAAATGCGAAGCATTCATGAATACAAGTGGATGTAAACAGAAATGAATAATTATATACATATGAAACGTAGATTTTTGAGTAACCAGTGGAGGATAGTTAAGTTAGGTTTCGCTTCGGCGGTTTTTACCTTCTTTACGTGGACTGCGCAGGCGCAGGAGCAAAGCCAGCATAGCAATCCGAATGTCCGTTTAGGGCAGAAAGCTCTGTTAGACGGCGATTTTAAGGCGGCTGCGACACATTTGCAGAAAGCGCTGCCGGCGGAGGCTAACGACCCGGATGTACAGTACCTGTTGGGTTATTCGCAGTTCCATAATGGCGATTACACCAAAGCGATCGAGACATTTAAAAAAGTTGTTGCTTTGGATCCAAAACATACCTCGGCATATTACTACAAAGCTAAAGCAAGCAACAACCTCGCCGTGGCAAGTAATAGCAAAATAAGCAACGCCGCGAAAGAGCAGCTGCTAAAGACCGCGATCGAGGATTATAGCAAAGCGATCGCTATCTCAGCCAACGACGCTAAGTTGTACCAGAACAGAGCGATAGCTTACCGAGATCTGGGAATATTAACTGGGACGGCTGGCGCAGCGAATTACGATAAGACTAAAGCTGCTGACGCGTATAATAAAGCGGTTTCAGATTATGAAAAAGTGTTGACGTATGACGCTTCCAGAAAAGACATTCAGACCGAAGTGAAAAAAGCAAAGGTTTACAGAGATAACCTAAAGTAGTAGCCGGTTTTCCAGCAGATGATAAAGAAAGATGCCCCAACGTGATAAACGTCGGGGCATCTTTCTTTTATACGGCGAATGTTGATTGATCAATCGACATTCACCGTAGCTTCCGGGGATGCGCCCCGGGAATTTTATGCATAGACACTTTCTTTTTTGAACTTTTTGACAAGAAGTGCATATACAATTGCGCGGTACTTGTTCCTGTTCGATTTCCCTACCTGTTCAATAACGTCATCTATTGCCTGATCCAACTCAGGACTATCCTCCAGCCCTAGCTTCTTGATTAGGAAGTTGGTTTTCAGCCTCGCCAGCTCGGCTTTGTCGGAAGCGGCGATGGTCTCCGCATCGGCATTGAAAATAGACGGTCCGAGGCCTTTTGTAACGGAAGCGATCAACGCTTCATCGACGGAAAGGTTTAATTTCTTGGCCTCAGCTGTGTAAGCTGCGATTTTTTCTTCTAGCTTGCTCATAACTTTTTAATTAAGATGTGTTGATTACCTACCTAAATTTAAATAGTATTTTCCTAAAAAGTGCAACGCTACATTTTACTGCGCTTAACGTTATTTCAATAATCCGGCTCTTTTTAGCAGCGAATCGACCTGAGGTTCCTGCCCACGGAAGCGCTTGTAAAGGGTCATCGGGTGCTCCGTGCCGCCCTTTGAGAGGATGTTGGCCATAAAGCTGCTGGCTACTTCCCTGTCGAAAATTCCTTTCTCCTGAAAGAAGGCAAACGCATCGGCGTCCAGTACCTCAGCCCATTTATAGCTATAATATCCCGACGAATAACCCCCGTTGAATATATGCGAAAAGGATGGGCTGACGGCATTTTCCGCCACATCCGGATAAAGCTGCGTTGCAGCTAAGCAGGACGTTTCAAACAACTTCACGCTCGAGATGTCCGACGGGTCCTGTCCATGCCATCCCATATCCAGCATGCCGAATCCCAGCTGGCGGCACGTAGCCATCCCCTCCAGAAAAGACGCCGAAGCTTTGATTTTGTCGATCAAATCCATTGGTATGACCTCGTCCGTCTCATAATGCCTCGCAAAAAGCCCGAGCGCCTCCTTTTCGTAGCACCAGTTTTCCATGATCTGACTTGGAAGTTCGACAAAATCCCAGAACACGGAGGTGCCGGATAGTGTGGGGTAGACCGTGTTGGCCAACATGCCATGCAAAGCGTGACCAAACTCGTGAAATAGTGTCGTTACCTCGTTAAAAGACAGTAGGGAGGGTTTCGTGGCCGTAGGCGACGTAAAGTTACAGACGATGGAGACATGGGGGCGCTCGTTAATGCCGTCTTTCCGATATTGAGGTTTGAAGGATGTCATCCATGCACCATTCCGTTTTCCCTTCCGGGGGAAAAAGTCGGCATAAAAGATGGCCACCAGATCTCCCGCTGCCCCGTGGACCTCAAACGTACGAACGTCGCCATGGTACTTGTCAATATGGTATACTTCCGTGAAGTGCAGGTCATAAAGTTTCTTGGCAATCTGAAAGGCACCGTTCAGCACACGGTTTAGTTCAAAATAAGGCTTCAGCACTTCGTCGTCTATGTCGAATTTTTCCTGTTTAAGCTTTTCGCTATAATAAGGGCCGTCCCATTTTTCTAACCGGTCAATATGGTGCAACCTTTTTGCAAAGTTGGCCAATTCTTCAAATTCCCGCTCCGCTGCAGGCTTAGCTTTTTGAAGAAGATCCGCAAGGAAAGCTGTCACCTTTGCGGGGCTCTGTGCCATACGTTCCTCCAAAATAAAGTGCGCATGACTTTCGTAGCCCAGTAGCCGGGCCCGTTGAAAGCGCAGCTGCACAATCCTGAGGATGTTCTTCTCGTTGTTATAACCGTTATCCTGAAATGCCTTACGCCCAGCTGCAAGGGTAATCTCCCGGCGGAGGCGGCGGCTATCTGCATAGGTCACAAAGGGGATGTAGCTTGGGTAGTCGAGCGTAAATATCCACCCCGATTTTCCGGAAGATGCAGCAAGGCTGCGTGCCGCTTCAACGGCACCCGCGGGAAGGCCTGCAAGATCCTTTTCATCTGTGATATGCAATTCGTAGGCATTGGTTTCGGCAAGGACATTTTCTCCGAACTGCAGTTTTAATACGGCGAGCTCCGCATCTATTTTTCGTAAGGTTTCCTTTTCCGTCTCACGCAGGAGTGCGCCGTTCCTGACAAAATTGCGGTAGGACTTTTCCAGCAGCGTCCGCTGCTCTGTAGTTAATACCAGCGATTCTCTTTGCTCAAAAACGGTTTTAACACGGCCGAAGAGCGCTGTGTCGAGGTTTATATCGTTGGCCAGCTCCGACAGTCTCGGGGCAACTTCCTGCGCGATTTTCTCTAACTCGTCGTTCGTCTCGGCAGCGTGCAGGTTGAAGAATATATTCGAAATACGGTCGAGCTCCATGCCCGAGTAAGCCATTGCCTCCACGGTATTTTCAAACGTCGGAGGCACACTGTCCGTACGGATAGCATGAATTTCTTTCTTTGTTTTTTCAATGGCGATATCGAAAGCCGGCAGAAAATCCGACGCTTTTATCTGGGAAAACGGGGCTGTTCCGTGAGCCGTTTCAAATTTCTGATTTAATATACTCATGTGCTAAAAATACAATTTTCACCGGACATCCCAATGTTCGGGTGCAGCAGCTCGTTTTTACGGCATGGCAGCGAACAGACCTTCGTCTGCCAGTTCTTTATTCACCATGGCACCTGTAACACTCCCCGTGAGGACAGCGTTGGCCACCGAGCGCATGCCGCTGCTGTTGTCTCCGCACGCGAATACCCCGGGAACGGTCGTCTTCTGAAAGGCGTCGACCTGAATGTATCCCTGCGCTGTTTCTACGCATCCAAGTTCTCTGTGTATTGCGGTGTGATGTTCAAAAGGAATAGCGGCATAGAGGGTATCGAGCGGAACGCTTTGACCATCTTTCAGTACAATGTGTTTTAGACGCCCATTTTCATGTTCTAACGATCCTATTTCCTGCTCTAGAATTCTGATACCCAGTTGGCGAAGCTTGTTCCGCTGCTCACCGTCGAAGACCGTTTTTCCATCCGTGAATACGCAGACGTCGGCAGTTAGATTACGGACTAAAGGGGCTAGATGCAATGTGCGCTCGGCGTCTGCCCATATTCCTGTCCGTTTTTCCCGGAATTCGTAGCCATGGCAATAAGGGCAATGGATGACGCTGATTCCCCAGGAATCGACGAAGCCGGGTGTGCCGGGGAGTAAATCTTTTATGCCTGCAGCTAGAATCAGTCGCTTTGAGTGCCAAATTTTGTTATCGCCGGTTTCAACCACAAACATATCGTGATCCCTTTTTGCGTGCATGGCACGTTGATTAAGCCATGAAACCGTGGGGTAGGCGCCGAGCTGTTCGCGGGCCACTTCTGCGATATAACCGGGTGTAGCGCCGTCGCGTGTCAGGAAATTGTGTGAATGAGGTGTTGATCTATTACAGGGTTTTCCGTCATCGATAATCAAGGTCTTCCGCAGCGAACGTCCCAGGGACAGCGCAGCAGACATTCCGGAATAACTCCCACCGATAATGATCGCGTCGAATAGCTGGTTGTGTTCCATATATTTGAATTCTAGGGCAAAGTAAATAAATGTAGTTCTTATATGCAATTAAGTTGCGTTAATAGGTGTCGGTTTGACAATGGATTGACACTTGCCTACGGCAATGAGAGTAAGGGCGTATAGCCTAATTGGAGAGTATGACAGATACGGAAAGAGGCCGCACCGTGTTCCGAAGCGACCTCTTTCTCGATTTTATGGCATTATTTCTTTTTCGCCGCGCGTTTTTTCTTTTGGTTTTCCGCATCTTCAAAATCACGGAGGATAAGGCGCTCAATGGTTTTCTCTATGCGTTCCCGTCCTTCGTCTTCGTTAATATCGATTCCACTGACCGTGCTGCCGTTATTTTTTGCATGGAGGGTCAGATAGTAAATTCCACCCAGAATAATGGCGAGTGTAGCGCGGATGTCCACATCCGTGTCTTCAAATTTCGGGTCGAGATATTTCAGCAGATGGTCGCCCACCTCCTCCCGGTCGTCCGCTACTTTCCTGAGCAACTTGCTTTTCATACCCATCTCCCAGTGGATGATGCGCTGAATTGATTTATCTTTTAGGAAAGAGTCAAACTGAACCTGAAATACTTCGTTGGTTTCCGCGGCACCAAGTTTCTCCGGGTTTTCTAACAATTCGGTTAATTGGGTTTTCGATTTTGCGGACCAGAAGTCTTTTTCTAGTATATACTGTTCGATAAGGCCATCTAAACTGCCAAAATACAGATAGATGAGCTTAGGGTTCAGTCCGGACTCTTTTGCAATATTCGTGATCGTTAAGCCCGAGTAGGTGTATTTCTGTAATACTTTACCTACTGTAGCGACTAGCCTGCGCTTCGTCTTTTCTTTGTCCCTGATGGGGCCTGATACTACTTTTCTCGGTTTTTTTACCGGAGCATTTTCAGGTTGTTCTAGTACTTCATTTTTTTTTCGTGCCATGGTAGATAATACCTTCTTTTTTTGTATAGTGTTCAGCTGGTAAAATTGCTTATTTAGATTGGAAATATCAAGAACTTGTTGTATTTTTTTTGATGGCGGATAACTAAAAACTAGGCATTTAGCCGGAAAGTACGGCTTTAGAACCATATTTAATTCTTCTACTATTTCCGTCAATTAAAATTGAAATTAAGAAATTGCTTTTTTGAGCATTTTCTTCTTGTAGAAACCCCGAGGAGGCTACGTACTGGCTGGATAGTGTATTACCACAGCTTGCGTGCGAAGACACTTACATCGCGAGACCGGCCGCCGCCGACCAGCCCGATACAAAAACGGCAAAAGGGGGCCCAGGAATATATGCTCTTTTCAAAATACTAGACAATGTCTTGAAAAAAAATACCATAAAAACGTTCTCTTCCTATTTATCTCTTAACAGTAAAAACGTATGGATGTTTTTTTTATTTTCTTTTTTTGTTGAAAAAGTAAAAAAGATTCGGTTGCTCGGGCTGTATTGGCGTCGTTTGGAAACGCATCCGCAGAATTGTTACCACAACCTGACGGGGGCGACAGGAGCTTTTTCATTTCCCGGTGCATGAAGCATGAAGAAGTCGCGATATATTGGTATACTTGCCGGGGTGAAACACCTAAGCGATGCTGCCCGCGGGTCTCATCAGTTTAGTGATAAGTACGTAGTGAAATTTTCAATCGAATCACACAGGAATAAATAAATACATATGAAAGTGACAAGCTGGAAGAGCGTTGGTTTTATGGCGCCGTTATTATGGATTCTTTGTATGGCCGGATGTAGAGAAGATGCAAAAAACGAAGATACCTCTGACAAGGAGGAAATGCATATATTCGCCATCGACTCAAAAGATTTTAAGCAGCGTTACGTTCCGGGAGAGGAGCTGATACTGCGTATCCAGGAGGATCCTAACCAAACCATTGATTCGGTAATCTATTATGTAAATGAGGCTCGGGAGGCTAAGGCGGAGGGGAATGACAGCGTGCGTTATGCTTTGTCCGACGGAAAGTTCGGGATACAGGTTATTAAGGCGATTGTTTACAGTAATGGCGTGGAACAGGAAACAGCAGTGCGTGTGGATTTTCTGCCCGCATCGGAACCGAAGCTCCGCCATTACCGTTTAGTCAACACCTATCCACACGATATCAAAGCTTATACACAGGGACTGGAATTTTATGGAGATTATCTGATCGAAAGTACGGGAAACGGAGAGGGGCCATCTGGCAATAAGGGGAAGTCGAGCGTACGGATTGTAAAGCCGGTCACGGGAGAAATTGTCCGGAAAGTAGAATTGGACGATGCGATTTTCGGTGAGGGCGCCACCGTGCTTAACGATAAGCTCTACCAGCTGACATATAGAAACAATGAAGCGTATGTCTACAATGTTCATACGCTTGAAAAGGTCGAAACGCTTCCGTACTTCCAGTACATGGAGGGCTGGGGGCTGACAAACGACGGAGAACGGCTGTACATGTCGGACGGGTCCGAACGTATTTATATTCTGAACCCGAAAAATTTCTCTAAGATAGATTACTTTTCGGTAGCGACAAGTAAGAGCATCGTAAAAGCGGTCAACGAACTGGAGTGGGTAGATGGGAAGATCTACGCCAATTTTTATGGAGAAGACCTTATCGGTATAATTAATCCGGAAAATGGTGCGGTCGAAGCCTTAATCGATCTTGCGGCCCTACGGGAGAAGGTGACTCCGCATATTGATCTCGACGTGCTGAACGGTATAGCGTATAACAACAAGACAAAGACTTTTTTCGTGACCGGAAAAAACTGGGACAAAATATTCGAAATCGAGGTGTTGCCCTAGCGTCATAAACTTTGGCCTGACGACTTACGTAAGAGGTCTTCCAAACCTTCCAGCTGAAACAGGATCCGGCCAATCTTGATGTCGGACCATCCCTGCTTGACCTGGTATGTAAAACACGGCTTACCGGTTTCCGTGCTGCAGTCTAAATACAATGTATCAACCAGCCCGCGTTCGATGACGTGGGCTTTTTTTAACTCGTGCAGATGCGTGGAAATAAAAAATAAGCAGGATGAGAACTGCATCAGTCCCTCTATTGTGAGCTTGCTGATCTCCATTGCGTCGTCGATATTAGTGCCTTTAAAGAGCTCGTCGAAGACGGCAAAGCAGGTTTCTCCGCGCCGAGTACGGACTAACACCTCTTTCACGCGCTTGATTTCCATCATGAAATGGCTGTATCCGCTTGCCAGATCGTCGTTATGATTGACCATCACCGAGATGTGTTCAAAGAAAGGTATCGACGCCTGTTCGGCGGGTACGGCGAGCCCCAGGTGCGCTAAGTATACGCAAATGCTCAAAGTCTTCAATAGCGTTGATTTTCCGGACATATTGGGGCCTGTCAGCAGGCAGACGTTGTTTGAAGCGACAATATTGTTCCGGACGGGCACGTCCAAAGCCGGATGGAAAGCCTGTCGCAGGTCGAGCTGCGTCCCTCCCATGCAAGGGAAAACGAAGCCATGTTTATGTATGGCACGGGCGACTGAAATGTAAACCTCGAAACGTTGTACTGATTCGAAAAATCGGATAATGTGGCCTCTCCGTTGCTTCTCTATAATAAACTTGGTTAAAGCTACCACCTGTTTTAAACCGAATTTCTGGCGCTGGATACACCGGATCGGAGCCTGCAGCTCAAGTTCTTCCAGAAACCCACGTATGAAGTGTAGTTCGCTTTGATAAAAAGAAGGAAAGCGAGAGGTGTCCAGCTGTTGAATGCTTTTACGGCTCCACTCCTGGAAAAAAGTGGAAATATGCATGAAATCTCCTATAATCTGGTGGCGATGTGATGATGAACGATAATACTTCAAGATTTCCCGGTAGCCGTAGGCACGAAGATCGGGATCAGTCATGATGCTATGCGCTCCATGGAAATCGGCAGCAGAATACGAGAAGTCCTGAAGAGAAGCAATGTTTGCGACAAAGACTTTAAGGATACGCTGCCGTTCCTCTATGTCCTGCTGAGATACCAGTTGGTTTTCAAACCAGCTATTCAGTAATTCTCTCGAAAAATGATTGCGTGTAAAGTCGAAAAGAGGGATGATCTGCTCCCGTACATTTAGATCGTCTATGCCTATCATAACGTTTTTCTGTTAAAATATAAAAAAAAGCTAGCCGGGCCGAAGCGTTAAGGCTTTTTAACACTTGGTTAGCGGGCAATGCGATTTAAAAAGCTATTGGCGCCCCGCCGATCGGAGAGGCAGATACAGCTTGGCCGAAACTGCCAGCTACCGATTTGCCGTGGTACAATAAGGTTGTGTTAAAGGATGTTAAACGGTAACAAATCTGATACGTTTGGTGAACTTTTTGAATAATGGTTTTGTTGAATAGACAAAGTAAGGATAGAAATATATTGATTCACTAAAATGTTTGGACAATGAAAAAGTTAATTTTAACGGGGTTGAGTTTGTTATTCGCATTAACGTTGACCTTCGCACAGGAAGGTACCCCAGAGCAGAAAGCCAAAACGACGGTAGAGACATTAAAGGAGCGCCTGTCGCTAACAGATGCACAGCAAACGGCAATTTACGATATTGTGCTAGAGCATAAAAAAGCAAAATGGGCGCTGAAATCGGACACGACCATTACGCCCGATGTTGCTAAAGAGCAGGCTAAAAGCTTAAAAGCTACCGCCGACGCCAAAATCGCTGAACAGTTGACCGAAGAGCAAAAACCGCTTTTTACCAAATGGGTAGAGGAGCGTGATGCTAAAAAAGAGGAAAAATAGCTTTAGTTTTTATACTTTTTCGGGCTGATAATATCCCTGGATAACGTGTATAGTGTTTCAATCCCCGTGGAAAGCTTTCCGCGGGGATTGTTTTTATCGGGTAGGCGGCGCGGCATTACGGCTGTGGCACGCCGTACCCTCGGGTTTGAGTATCACCCGCGTCTGTGAAAGGCTCTCCGGAAAGGCCGTCCGGATATACTCGATCATCTGTTCGCGGATATAGCAGCGCAGATCAAATGCGTCCCCCGAATTCCGGCAGCTCATCAGACAGCGGATTTCCATGCTTTGTTCCTTAAGATCCGTCACCTGCATAACCGCCACTTTGCCGTCCCAAAGCCGGTGCCCCTCGAGTAAACGCATAAACTGCTGTCTCAGCGCCTGAACAGGAATCGTGAAATCGGCGTAGATGAAGACGGTGCCGAGAATTTCCGCTGTCGTCCGCGTCCAGTTTTGAAAGGGTTTTTCAATGAAATAGTTGATAGGAAGGACAAGGCGGCGCTTATCCCATATGTTGACGACCACATAGGTCAGGTTAATCTCTTCTACTTTTCCCCATTCCCCCTCGACAACAAGGACATCATCCATCCGGATGGGCTGGGTGAATGCTATCTGGAACCCGGCCAGTAAGTTGCCAAGCGATTTCTGTGCCGCAAAGCCTATGATTATCCCGCCGACACCGACACCGGTCAGTAATCCCGCTCCGATTTTACGCATATTTTCGAAGCTAAGGAGAATAATGGCGAGGGTGACGATGACGATGATCGTAATTAATAACTTTCGGATAAACACGATCTGTGTGCGCACTTTCCGCTCCCGCAGGTTGTTTTCTTTATTTACATCAAAGCGATAGTATAAGTAATCCTCGAAGACACGGATGGAACGGATAATAATGACAGCAAAACAGCCGGCGAGCAGAATTTCCGTTGTCTTGCTGACCAGCCGGAAAGTTGCTTCGTTGAAACGGGTGAAGGGCAAAAGGCTGTTAAAAACAAGGAGCGGAATAAACACGCTAATAATTTTATTAAAATGCCGGATGAAAGACCGGAATAGTGAGTACGAAGATTGGGCAATGGCTTGCTTGCGGACAAAAGGCACAGTAACAGCTTTGATGAGAATTCCCAGTAAAAACGAGCCTATGATGATAAGCAGGTTCCATACCCATACCGGCATGGCTTCGGAAAAACGGATGATGTGTTCGTTCATAGCACTTTTATTTATAGAGGGAACGTGTCTATACGGTCAACGTTTTCCGAAATGTAGATTCGAGCAGGAAGAGCGATTGTTCGCGATTTAGTTGTGAATGTTCGAATATTGCGCTATTTTAGAAAAAACTTTCATGATGTCGTTAATTTGCGAACTATCAGGAGGTTTAATGATCTTTGAAACCACGTCCGGGACCATCTGTCTTTGAGAATAGATCGACGCTGATGGATGCCCTGACCTTTCAGAAAAAAAAAACGAATAGGAGGAAATTGAAATTTACAGAATTTGGTTTCTCTTCAACATTAGAAGAGGGACTTGACAGCATGGGATTTGAAAACGCCACACCGATACAGGAGCAGGCGATACCCGTGATATTACAGCGAAAAGATCTTATTGCCTGCGCACAGACGGGTACGGGCAAGACAGCATCTTATTTATTGCCTATCTTAAATAGGATCGCCAACAATCCTAAAGAACGTGTAAATAGTCTTATCCTCGTTCCAACGAGGGAACTCGCTTTACAGATCGATCAGCAGATCATGGGTTTTGGCTACTTCACAGGAGCGACATCCATCTGTGTATATGGCGGTGGCGATGGCATAGGTTATGAACAGCAAAAACGCGCTATCCGTGAAGGGGTGAATATTATCGTAGCTACTCCGGGACGTCTGATAGCCCATATGTCATCGGGCAATTTTGATTTCAGCGATCTCGAAACCTTGGTACTCGATGAGGCCGACCGGATGTTGGACATGGGCTTTCACGATGATCTGATGCGGATCATCAGCTACCTGCCGAAGCAACGGCAAAGCCTCCTGTTTTCCGCGACAATGCCTACAAAGATCAGAACCTTGGCAAAGAAAATTCTGGTTAATCCAGCTGAGATAAATGTAGCGATTTCAAAGCCGTCCGAAGGAATAGATCAACAGGCATATCTGGTATTTGATGAACAAAAGATCGACCTGATAAAGCACATTCTGAGCGATCCCTCTTTCGAAAGCACCATTATTTTTGCGTCGAAGAAGGAAATTGTCAAGCGGCTGACCAAGGAACTCGTAAAGATGGGCGTCGCAGCAGAAGGATTTCATTCAGATCTGGAACAGGCACAGCGCGAAGATATTATGAACCGTTTTAAGGCTCGACGGGTAGGAGTACTTGTTGGTACCGATGTAATTTCCCGCGGAATAGACATCGTTGGGATCAGTCTCGTGGTAAATTATGACGTACCGCCAGATCCTGAAGATTATGTTCACCGGATCGGACGGACGGCGAGAGCCGCGACAACCGGAACTGCGATAACCTTTATCAACGATAAAGACCAGAATAAGTTCGCCCGCATTGAACGGCTGATTGAGAATGAGGTGCGCAAATTGCCCCTGCCTGAAGGGTTCCGCGAAGGACCGCTCTACGCCCCCAAAACAGGCAGCAATAAAAGGAAGAGACCTTCCAACAACAGAAATAAAAAGCGATCTCCTAACGCAGCCAAACCGAAAGCAGGTAGCTAGTACGTGCGGCCTCACGAGCTGTAGGCACGGTCGAGGCCGTCTGCGGCTATTGTCATATCCATACAAAATACCGCTCAATAATATACACCATCTTTTAAAAAGATAATTTTAAAAGATGGTGTAACACATTTCAAAATCTTTTCTATATTTGGCTCAATTTTTAACAAGTCTAAATAAGAAAAGATGGTATTTAGAAACAAGCAGTCAAGGAAAACGTGGCTTCTCGCGTTATTGGTCACTTCAAACGTGATGGTCGTAGCGCAGGAGGTTCAGCTGTCCGTACGGAATGCGCAGCACGAAGCGCTCGAAAACGCGAACGTATGGATTGATGGTAAACATCAGGGCTTAACGGACAATTACGGGAGGATACGTTTCGCCAGACCTGCCACCAAGGTGTTCCAGGTTCGGGTATCGTACTCGGGGCTCCCCGACAGAGTCCACCGCGTCGCCGTAGACACATTAAATGCCCCTCTTGAACTTCGTATGGGCGATCAGCGAAACCTCGATGAAGTCGTGGTCACAGCGGGCCGTAAGCCTGAAAGTATCTCCACAATACCATCTTCTATATCTATACTGACCGCAAAAGAAATTGAAGCGCAAAGCCAGATCAGCACCAATATTGCAAGCGTTTTGGGAAACACCATACCGGGGCTGGGGGTCGCAACGCCCAAGGGAACAAACTCGGGACAGACACTCAGAGGACGTGCCGTTTTAGTCCTTATCGACGGTATTCCTCAATCCACGCCGCTCATGAACGGGGCGCGCGATATCCGTTCTATCGATCCGGGTGTTATCGAACGCGTTGAGGTGATTAAAGGAGCCACCTCCATTTACGGTAACGGATCTGCAGGAGGAATAATTAATTACATAACGAAGAAGAACAACCCCGGCGCTCCCGTACTTGGCGGAAGCACAACCATTCGTGGTACATTAAATCCTTATCACGCAAGCGAGACGGGAGGATATCGGTTTGTACAAACATTGTATGGACGGAAAAACAAATTCAGCTACACCGCCAGCGGTGCTTTTGACTATACAGGACTTCAGCGCGACGGAGATGGCGTGCCCGTCGGACAGACCGACGGCTTGTCCAACAACAACCAATACAACGCCTTCTTAAAACTAGGATATGATATTGACGACCGTTCGAACCTTTCCCTCGTCTACAATTTTTTTAATAGCTTACAGCATGCGCGTTACATTAGCCAAAACGGGAAGTATGGAGAAACGCCAACGATCGGCATTCCGGGAAAAGATCCCGGCGCCAACACCGGGACACGCTATAACCACAACGCTATGCTCATGTATTCCCGCGATGGCGTATTTGGACATACATCGCTTCACCTCTCCGCGTTTTATAATACGTTTCGCTCCATGAACCGCTACGTGGAAAGGGCAAACTCATGGTACGGCCCCGGACAGTCGCAGATCAACTCGTCAAAAAAGGGATTCCGCGCTGACTTAAATACCCCATTTCATGTTGGGAGATTACAGGCAGAGGTAACCTATGGTCTTGATCTTTTAAACGATGTCACCTATCAGGACCTCACAGACGGCCGCGTGTTTGTCCCCAAGATGAACATGTTCAATTATGCACCTTTTGCGCAGCTTACCGTGAATGTGCTGGAAAACCTCATCTTTAAAGGAGGGGTGCGCTACGAAGATGCCTCGGTAGAGATCAAAGACTTTACCACGTTGCCGACAGGGCCCGGAAGTGAGGGTAGCATCGCCGTACAGGGAGGAATCATTCCTTACAGAGGCACCACGTTTAATGCAGGACTACGCTATAATAAATATGGATTTTTTAATCCGTTCATCAGTTTCTCGCAGGGATTTACAATCAATGAGCTCGGCCGGATCGTCCGTGCAGCCACCGATAGCGACCTGAAGAACATACAGACAGATCCGATTGTCACAAACAACTACGAGGCGGGGTTCTCCAGCCATATTGGTATTTTTAATTTTTCCGCCGCATACTTTATCAGTACTTCCAAGCTGGGTGTAAATCTCAAGGCCGATGAACGGGGATACTTTTTCCCCGAGCGCGCCCCGGAACGGGTTTATGGATATGAATTTGCGGTGGATACGAGGCTGTCGGCGCAATGGACGTTAGGCGGAACATATTCGTTCGTAGAAGGCAAAGCCAAACAGGATGACGGAACGAAGGTTTACCTCGGCGGAAGCCGCATTATGCCGCGCAAGGCCACTGCTTACATCAATTATACACCGAATCGCGCGCTCGATTTACAGCTTTCCTGGGTGCACACAGGCAAAAGGGATCGGTTCGAGCCGAACCAAAACGGTGTATACCTCGGAAACGAAGGCCCTGTAACAGCTATCGACCTCTTTCATTTCAACGCAGGGTACAAGCTAACGAGACAGTGGTCGTTAGGGCTGGGGATAGCAAATGTCTTTAATATGGACTATTATACGTTGTACAGCCAGTCGTCCGCAACCGATGCGAACTATGTAAAAGGAGAGGGAGCGAACATGTCTCTTAATATCAACTACAGATTTTAAACGTGATTCGAAAGGGACTTCTCTGGCTGCATAAATGGCTCGGCATCGTTACAGGAACCGTCGTGTTTCTCGTGAGCTTGAGCGGAGCCATTTATTGCTTCCACGACGAACTGAAACTGTTATTTTATCCGGAAAAATATTTCCTGAACCAGGTTGGCGGTGGGCAGCAGCCAAAGCCTCTAACGGAGCTGATCCGGTCGGCAGAATCATATCTACCGCAGGGAGAGCGCGTCTCGCGCGTAGACATATACCCGGCCCGAAACCGCACATGGATCTTCCGTGCCATGGCGACGGACGAAGCCGCCGTTGGACATTGGAATTATTATAGGTACTATAAACGTGTATTTCTTGACCCGTATACGGGCAAGCTGGCCGCGCTTGAAGATTCCAGAACCGAGTTCTTCCAGCTGGTATTACAGCTTCACATGAACCTGTTGCTCGGAAAGACGTACGGACACGCGGCCGTCGGCTATAGCACCGCCGTATTTGTAATACTGCTCCTGACAGGGATAGTCCTGTGGTGGCCTAAAAACAGAAAGCGGAAGACGCTGAAAAGAAGTTTGTGGATAGATACCAAAGCAAAGTGGAAGCGGCTGAACTACGATCTACATAATGTCCTCGGATTCTACAGCTTCTTTGTCGCTCTGGTTCTTGGAGTTACAGGCCTCGTCTATAGCTTTCCGGGTTTCAAAAAGGTATACGTCGGCTTCTTTAACCTCGTAGCCCCAGGTACGGTCCGAGATACGTCGGACCGACAGGTCCAAGGCCGACAGGTGCCATTGCTTTTCGATGATACGATGGACAATACGCTGCATTATCTTCTGTGTAAACATCCCGATGCAGGCATCATGTCGGTCCGCCTCCGTGGCCCTGAAAGCCCTCTTATCGATGTGCAGGTGCGTATGGAGGAAAAACGGAGCGGAACGTTTAAGTGGTATTACGTTGATCGTAGCACCGGGCGCGTCGAGCAGGTGATAGATAGCGGCCGGCTGACCGGAGGAGAGAAGGCCGGTTCGTTAAATTTCGATCTCCATACCGGAAGTATCGGTGAACTAGGCACGAAAATACTCGCCTGCGTCATCTCTCTTTTCTGTGCAAGTCTCCCCATAACGGGATACATACTATGGTGGAATAAACGTAAAAAATCCGTGAAACGCGAAGGCCGTAAAAAACCGGCCGGGAACCAACAGTAACGTGCGTGGGTACCACGATCAGATTCACGTTTAAAGCATCCGCCTCAAAGGCCGCAAAGAAGAGGAAGCAGTCACTCCGCCCGATTTCGGATGAGGACCCCGGTAGCGATGCCAGATCGGGTACTAACCGACATTTTAAAAAAACTTTTCCCTTTTGTTGTAACAAATGTGATATTTATTCTACCAATAGAGAAACAAAAAACTAAATATGAAACAAATTTTATTTTCTATCGTATTTGTACTTTTGGGGATGAAGAGTACAATTGCGCAAATCAAGGGTGACTGGAAAGGAACGTTAGATGTTCAGGGCACCTCCATAGAAATTATCTTTCATGTGACCGGTAGCGAAGATGCTCTCCAGGCCACTATGGACGTACCTCTACAGGGTGCGGCCGGAATTCCTGTTTCACAGGTTGCTTTCGAAGATAACACGCTCACGTTGACAATTGATCAAGCGGGAATTAAATACACCGGTACACTTGCTGAGAATAAAATTACCGGCACTTACAGTCAGGCCGGACAGGAATTTCCTTTAGTGCTGGAAAAAACGACTGTGACCAAACCCGGAGATACTACCCTTGTGTCAACTAAAGAGCAGATTGCATCTCTGATAGCGCTGGATGCCGGAAACTATACCTATAGCGTCGAGGATTACTTCGCCAAACCTAAAACTTCGGGCTTTCAGCTGTCGCCCAACGGCAAGTACATTTCCTATCGGGAGAAAGATGATAAAAACAAGCGGCACGTAATGGTAAAAGAAGTGGCTACAGGTAAAGTTGTGCGGGCGATCGAGGAAAAAGACGAGCTTATCCGCGGCATGGGCTGGATCAACGACGAACGGCTGGTTTATGTCATGGATCAGGGCGGAAATGAGAACTACCACCTCTATGCGATTAATCTGGATGGTAGCAACAATATTGATCTTACACCTTTCGAAGGCGTCCAGGCATCGATCTTAAACATGCTGAAAGAGCAAAAAGATTATATTATTATCCAGATGAATAAAGACAATAAGCAGGTTTTCGAGCCATATAAAGTCAATATTCATACCGGAGCCATGGAAAAGCTGTTTACGAACGACGATCCGGCTAATGCCATTGTCGGCTATGAATTCGACAAGGACGGCAATTTGCGCGGTTACGCCAAAATGCTAAACGGTGTTAATGCGCAGTTTTTTTACAAGCCTCAAGGAGCGAAAGAGTTTGAACTTCTTCATACGACAAAATGGGACGAAACTTTTGGCGTCGTATCTTTCAATTACGCATCAGAAAATCCGGACGAGGCCTATGTATTGACGAATCTTGATTCGGATAAAACAAGAATCGTTCTCTACGACCTAAAAGCCAAGAAGGTTCTGAAGGAAATTTATGCAAACAAGGACTATGACGCTAATCTGATTTCGCTTTCCCGCAAAAGAAACTGGGAGGTAGATTTCGTCGGATATGAAGGCGAAAAGGTGGTCGTCCAGCCTGTCAGCCAGACATTTAAAAAGATATACGCGGACCTCGATAAGAAATTTAAAGGCTATGAGTTTGCGATTGCCGGAAAAACCGACAACGAAGACCAATTGCTGGTCGTCGTGCAGAGCGATAAACTGTATGGACGTTACTATCATTACGATACCAAGACCGGTAAGACCACCCTGTTAGTAGACCTGATGCCGCAGTTAAAAGAAGAAGATATGGCGGAAATGCGGCCGATTACCTTCAAATCCCGGGATGGACTGACCGTTCACGGTTATATTACGCTGCCCAAGGAAGCGCTGGAAGGTAAAAAGGTACCGCTTATTGTCAATCCTCACGGCGGGCCGCAGGGAATACGCGACAGCTGGGGCTTCAACCCCGAAACACAGCTGTTCGCCAGCCGCGGCTACGCAACCCTACAGGTGAACTTCCGGATCTCCGGAGGATACGGCAAAGAATTCCTCCGCGCCGGACTTAAGCAGATCGGACGCAAAGCTATGGACGACGTAGAGGACGGTATCCAATACGCTATCGAGCAAGGGTGGGCGGATAAAGATAATATTGCCATTTACGGTGCGAGCCATGGCGGATACGCTGTACTTCGCGGACTGACAAAGACGCCCGACCTTTATAAAGCGGGTGTCGACTACGTCGGCGTTTCGAATATCTTCACGTTAATGAGTTCTATCCCTGAATATTGGAAGCCTTACAAAGACATGTTGTATGAAATCTGGTACGACCTGGATAATGAGGAAGAAGCCAATATTGCCAAAGAAGTTTCCCCATTGTTCCATATCGACAAGATCAAAGCTCCTCTGTTTGTTGTTCAGGGGGCAAACGACCCACGGGTTAAGATTTCCGAAGCAGACCAGATCGTGAAGGCACTCCGGGAAAAAGGTGTGGACGTCCCTTACATGGTAAAATACGATGAAGGGCATGGATTTGGTAAAGAGGAAAATCAGATCGAGTTTTATAAGGCAATGATGGGCTTTTTCAGCAAACATCTACATTAGTCCTGCGATTCCCGCGTCCCCAATAAAGCCTGCCTTCATCTGATGAAGGCAGGCTTTTTCGTCTTCTATGCGGAGCCGTTTTAGGAAGTCGGTCTAAAGTAGCGGGGCGCCTTTCCAAACTGCCGTTTGAAGGCCACGGTAAACGACGAGGGCGCAGAATATCCCACTTGAAAAGCGATCTCCTTGAAAGATAATCCGGTGTTCTGGATCAGCTCAAGGGCTGTGTTCATACGTACCCGTGCCGTATACTCAAATACACCCATGCCGAACAGACGTTTGAAACCCTTTTTCAGCTTGGATGCGTTCATTGAAAATTCTTTCGCCAGCTGTTCGATCGTATAAAACCGTTCGGCATTAGCCGTGATAAAAGCCTTCACGCTGTGGAGCTTTTGGAGATCCCCCGTCTTAAGGGGGTAGTCGGCGGCCGTCTCTTCGTGCTTCCTAGCAGCCACATTCTCAAAAATAAGCCCCATCAAGAGATATACCTGACTTTTTATATAAAAGTAAGCGCTAATCGATATAGCCGAAAAACCCTGTATATATTGTATCACCTCCTTCATCGCCGGAGCAAGCTCTATCCCCTGTTCAGCCAGCATCGCGGAGTAGCCACCATGGATCGCATCTACAAATCCTGTCGCGATAGCAGCAGATGGGGGCACATGGTTTATTGTATCCTTGTCCAGCAAAATACGGATGTATTGATACGTCACGTCTTTCTTAAAATGTAACTCCACATCGGAATCCATCGCTTGATAATATACATATAGACGGTTTCCCAGATAGATAAACTTCCGCTGTTGGACAGTGCCTGGGACGGACAAAGGCTGAAAAAAAAGGATTACTTCTATTTTACGGCCGCCTTCATGCCGAAAGCGCACGGTTTGGTCTGCCGTATAATACACCTGATATTCACGGATCTCCATGTCTTCCGCCATCAGGATACATCTGCTGGCAACGGCCCCTAAACCTTTATGAAACGACTGCTCTGCGAGCGGTTGCGTACTGTTTTCCTTCATCCCTTTTTCCCTTGAATGGTTTCGCAAACTGTTTGCCCGAAATAATGGTCTGATCAATTATTTAAATATAATCTAAATAACAAAAAAAAAGCGAACCAAGAAAATGTTCAAGAAAAGCGTTACGCGAATAGTTTGTTTTTTGACCTAATAAGGCGGAAAGTACCGTTAGACAATAGGACGTACGGAAAAACGTATTGATTTTTTTACAATCTTATTCGTTCCCACGGTGGGTCTCCTGCCGGATATATTGTACCTTTAATTGCTTTTTGCTTATTCTAAACCGTTTAAGCAACCTTTATGAATGTAAAAAATTAATTGTAACAAGTTATGTATACGACGAGAAACCTATACCTGGTCGCCCTTCTGTATTGCCTATTGACGGGGGTAAACCTAAGTTACGCACAACAAAAAGATCCTGTTGATCTGGTGGATCCGCTGGTCGGCACCCTGTCGAAATATGAACTATCCCATGGTAACACCTATCCGGCAATAGCCCGGCCGTGGGGAATGAACTTCTGGACACCACAGACAGGAAACATGGGCGATGGGTGGATTTACACCTATACGGCAGACAAGATCAAAGGATTCAAACAGACGCATCAGCCCAGCCCCTGGAATAATGACTATGGACAGTTTGCCCTGATGCCGTTGACGGGAACACCCTATTTTGACCAGGAAAAACGGGCCAGCTGGTTTTCTCATAAGGCCGAGGAGGCTAGTCCCTACTATTATAGTGTATATCTTGCAGACTACGACGTTCGGGCGGAGTTAAGCCCGACATCCCGCGCCGCCATATTCAGGCTGACTTTCCCCCATAGTGATAGTGCATTTGTTGTTATTGATGCTTTTGACAAGGGGTCCTTTGTCAAGGTGATCCCTGCCGAGAACAAGATCGTCGGGTATTCGACCAAAAACAGCGGTGGCGTGCCCGATAATTTTAAGAATTACTTTGTTATTGAATTTGATAAGCCATTTACATTCAATACGGTGGTGGGAGATGGAAAATTCCTGGAGCGCACGTCGGAGGTTGAGGCCGACCATAGTGGCGCTATTGTTGGCTTTTCTACAAAAAGAGGTGAGCAGGTTCATGTTAGGGTGGCCTCATCGTTTATTAGCCTTGAACAGGCCGAGCGGAATTTAAAAGAAGTAAAGGGAAAGGAATTTGAGCAAATAAAAGCCGAGGGGAGAGCCGAGTGGAACGAGGTCCTTGGAAAGATCAAGATCGAAGACGACCGCACGGAAAAGTTGAAGACTTTTTACTCCTGCCTCTATCGGGCGACGCTCTTTCCGCGGGATCTTTCTGAGATCGATGCCGAAGGACGGCGTGTACACTACAGCCCCTATAACGGGGAGGTGCTGCCGGGCTACCTGTTTACTGACACGGGTTTCTGGGACACCTTTAGAAGTCTCTTTCCGCTATTGAACTTTATCTATCCTTCCATGAACGAAAAAATGCAGGAGGGGCTCGTCAATGCGTATAAGGAAAGCGGATTTTTGCCGGAATGGGCAAGCCCCGGACATCGGGCATCCATGATTGGGAACAACTCTGCCTCGGTCGTGGCGGATGCTTATCTCCAAGGGTTAAAAGGGTATGATGCCGACATACTCTGGGAGGCCGTTCTGCATGGGGCAAATCACGTGCATCCCACGAATTCGTCGACGGGGCGCGCCGGATTCAACTGGTATAATCAGCTTGGATATATTCCTTTTGGGGAAGATATCAACCAGAATGTTGCCCGTACCCTCGAATACGCATACGCCGACTGGTGCATATACCGGTTTGGTCAGGCGTTGGGAAAGCCGGAATCCGAGTTGGAGCCCTATGCCAAGCGCGCACTAAACTATCAGCGCCTGTATGACAACCAGACGGCCCTGATGCGGGCGCGGGACAAATCCGGAAAGTTTATCGAACCCTTTGACCCCAGCGGCTGGACACGCGAATACACAGAAGGTAACGCCTGGCATTGGAGCTTTTGCGTTTTTCATGATCCGCAAGGGTTGATTAACCTGATGGGTGGAAAGGATAGATTTGTTCAGATGCTGGATACGGTTTTCGTTATACCGAGTACCGAAGGAATGAAAAGCCGAAGTATGATTCACGAGATGCGGGAAATGCAGGTCATGGACATGGGCCAATATGCCCATGGAAATCAGCCGATTCAACATATGCCCTATCTATATAACTATGCAGGTCAGCCATGGAAGACGCAATATTGGGTGAGGCAGATTATGGACAAGCTGTATTCGGCGACGCCCGACGGTTATTGCGGCGATGAAGACAACGGGCAGACATCGGCATGGTACGTATTTTCGTCATTGGGATTCTATCCCGTAGCCCCGGGATCGGGCGAATACATTATTGGCTCGCCCCAGTTTAAAAAAGCAACAATCTTTTTCGAAAACGGCAAAACGCTAACCCTCACCTCCGAAAATACAGGAGAGGAAAACTACTATATCCGCGACGTGCGCTGGAATAAAAAAAGGTACCATGCGAATTATCTTCCCATTCAGCAGCTGAAAGAAGGGGGGAACATCCGTTTCTATATGGACGCACAGCCAAACTACAAGCGCGGTATCGGTCCGCAAGATGTTCCGTATTCGTTTTCCGATCCGCTAAACACCAACGAAATGAATCAATAAAAAGATAAGGTTATGAACAGAAACAAACTATGGCTCATTGTATGTCTCTTTATAGCCGGCAGCATCGCCTATGGACAGCAGGCAGTCGGCACCGCACTAAAAGTGGGGAGCTACAATATCCGGTACGACAACGAAGGCGACAGAAAGAACGGAAACGGATGGCCGTCGCGTTTTCCGGTCGTCGCTTCTATCATCCAATACGCTGATCTCGATATTTTCGGCGCACAGGAGGTGCTGCACAATCAGCTGGAAGACCTGCAGCAGGCATTGACGGCTTACGATTATGTGGGTGTCGGCCGCGACGATGGCCGGACAAAAGGGGAATATGCTCCCATATTTTATAAAAGAGAGCGGTTTGCAAAATTGGGAGAGGGGGTGTTCTGGCTATCCGAAACGCCGGACCGGCCTTCGAAAGGGTGGGACGCTGCCTTGCCGCGTATCTGCACCTGGGTCTCGCTGCGCGATAAAAATAGCGGAAAGCAGCTCTGGTTTTTCAACTTGCACCTGGACCATGTGGGAATGATAGCCCGGGAAAAAAGCTGTGAGTTGGTGTTAACCGAAATAAAAAAACGAGTAGGGGACGGAACCGCCATATTAACCGGAGATTTTAACGTCGATCAAAACACAGCGATGTATCGCATTCTATCCAGCTCCGGCGTAGTGAAAGACAGCTACGCTGCTGCGGCATTCCGATATGCCTGGAACGGCACATTTAATGCGTTCGATACAAACCTGTATACCGAAAGCCGGATCGACCATGTGTTCGTATCCACGCCGGTGGAGGTGAAAAAATATGCGTTGTTAACCGACTCGTACAGGAGTCCCCAAGCGAACGGCAGAGAAATAAAAAAAGGCGATTTTCCCAAAGAACTTTCTTTTAAAGAGTATGTTGTCCGATTACCTTCCGACCATTTTCCGGTAGTTGTAGATCTAGTGATTCCGTAGAACAGGGCACGATTCCTGTGAACGCGCAAGGGCATGTCTTAGCGTAGGTTTCGGGAGTTAGCGCTAAACTAACCCGAATAGGCAGCCGACTAACATCCTTGGGATAAAAAAACGTCATTGCGAGCAAGTAGACGAACGGATAGTTCGTCAGGTTCGCAATGACGCCGATTTAACGCTTTCTGCGTTGTATCGTTTAGAACTGTTATTTTTTCTTTCCTTTTTTCGGAGCGTCAACAGCCTCTTTTAAGGCTTTTCCGGCCGTGAACTTCGGAAGCTTCTTGGCTGCAATTTTTATAGTAGCACCCGTCTGTGGGTTCCTTCCGTTACGTGCTGCACGCTCAGAAATACCGAAGGTCCCGAAACCGATTAACGTAACGGTTTCTCCCTTAGATAAAGAAGATGATACCGCACCTGTAAAACTGTTAACTGCTTTCTCTGCTTGTGACTGCGTAATTCCAGCCTCGCTGGCAATATGCTTGATCAAGTCTGCTTTGTTCATTATATTTAAATTTAAGATTGATAGTTTCTATACTAATTCTATGCCATGATTCACAAATTCTTGTTTTCGAACCTGGCTGCTTCCAAAATAACCAACCAACCCCACATATTCTTCTTATTTCCGGCAAGCTTCCCCAGTCAAACTAACGTGAATCTCTTAGGTTTATTCTCGTTGTGTGCCCTAATATAGATATAAAATAAATTAAAGTCAAAATAATGATAATAAATACTGCTTTTTTTTAATTTAAAGCTAGTGGCTGGCTTTTTTTTAAGGAAACTGCGCATCCTGGGCCAAATCGGCAGGAAATCTTCCCCAACAGGCCTAGCACAAAAATAAACTGTTGTGAAGTGTAGGGAAATTTGTACAGCGCGTAAAGGTTGCTATACATTTCGTACTACCCTGTGTGCCTTTTTTCTGCGCCATCGATCACGTCGCTTTTACCTGGCATAAGAAAAGAATAATCTGTGGCCGTATCCATATCTTTGTACCCGGAGAGGGGCCGGAGGGAAGAGCGATCAACACTAGAGACGGAAATAAATGACTGCAGAAAAAAAAAGACACACCTGTTCACACGGACATACTTATTATAAGCGCAGCGACTGCCGGACGTGTCCGACATGTGAAGCGGCCCGAAAGCCGTCGACGGGTTTCCTGGCGCGTTTAGGCAGTCCGGCACGGAACGCGCTGCTCGCGCATGGCCTAGGCAGCTTATCAGCGTTGTCGCAGTGCACGGAGAAAGAGATTCTTGGGTTACATGGCATAGGTAAGACATCCATCCCTATCCTAGCAGCGGCATTGGCGGAGGAAGGCCTGTCCTTTCGAGAAGAGGGCAGCGCAGGAGCAACCTAAAATAACCTATGAGGTCACGACGCCGATATGCTTCCTACAGCTTTGCCGCACGGGACCCGCGCCGCCGCGCGTAACATTCTTTTTTAAGTTTGGCAAAAGTGGTATATTGGTAAGCCCGATAGCGTTGTTAAAGGATTATCACCGTACAGATAGCTCTTTCTAAACGACGCATGACGGTCTTCGTAAATAAAAACAGTATACAATGAAATCTGCTCTTATCTCTCTTTCCCGGGTCTGCGTCTGGCTGACCGTCTTTGTATGTTTTGGTGCTCCAGTCCATGCGCAACGGACGCAGAAGCCTCCGCTGCACGGTAAACATTGGATGGCTATAACGGGCAAACCGCTTGCGGCCACGGCGGGCGCTCAGCTTTTTCAGCAAGGAGGAAATGCAGTCGACGCCGCCTGTGCCATGCTGGCCGCTACGTGTACGATGTGGGACGTCCTGAGTTGGGGCGGTGAGACGCAGGCATTGATCTACCATCCTAAACTAAAGAAGGTAATCGCTATTAATGCGCTGGGCGTAGCACCGACAGGGGCGACAGTAGATTTTTTTAAGTCCAAAGGTTACGATTTTCCGCCCGAATACGGGCCGCTGGCAGCCGTCACCCCCGGGACACCGGGAGGTCTTTGTCATATGTTGGCAGCGTACGGCACAAAGAGCCTGGCAGAGGTGCTCGCTCCGGCAATGGAGATGGCCGCAGGATATCCTATAGACGCACAGACCGCGAATAGCATCGAACGTGGCAAAGACAGAATTAAACAATGGCCTTATAGTAAGAAAGTATTCCTGATCCACGAAGGCGAAGACCGCGAGGCACCCCATGCCGGCGAAATATTTGTGCAGGAGGATCTGCTCCGTACATTGCGTAAGATGGTGGAAGCCGAAAGCGAAGCATTAGCCTCCGGAAAGGGTAGAAAGGAAGCGATCATGGCAGCCTACGACCGCTTTTATAAGGGCGATATTGCCGATGAGTTCGTGCGTGGCAGCAAAGAGCAGGGCGGATTGATTACGAAGGAAGATCTGGCAAACTGGAAACCACTGGAAGAAGAGCCATTAAAGATTACATACAAAGGCGTCGATGTGTATAAATTGCAGGAGTGGACGCAGGGGCCGGTGATGCTGCAGGCATTGCAGATTCTGAAAAATTTTGATCTGCGTGGCATGGGATACAACAGCGTACCCTACATACATACCCTGTATCAGGCGATGAATCTATCGTTCGCAGATCGCGATTTTTACTATGGCGATCCCTATTTTACGCCTAAGACCCCGATCCAGGGGCTGCTTAGCGAAGAATATGGAAGAGAACGGTCAAAGGAGATCGATCCGCATAGAAATAAGCCAACAATAGGGCCCGGAGACCCTTATCCGTTTGAGGGAAAGCAAAATCCATACGTTTCCCTGTTGGAAAGAAGGAAGCAGTTGGTGCAGCCCGGAAAAGAGGAGAAAGGCGACTTCCTGCCTAAGCATGATGCTACGCCGCCAACCGCTGCCGTAGGTAGCGCGTCCGGTGCGGGCAGCACGCTGCCTGTGGACAGCGTATACGTCGACCGCCTGCTGCGCGGGACGACGAGTGTCGAAGCGGCGGATGCCGAAGGGTGGGTCGTATCCATCACACCCAGCGGAGGATGGGTACCCGCATGTATAGCAGGAAACACGGGCATCGGCATGAGCCAGCGTCTACAGAGTTTCGTGCTGGATTCCCTAATCAGCCCGTTTAACGTGATAGCCCCCGGCAAAAGACCCCGCGTAACACTGACTCCCGCTTTGGCCCTTAAGGATGGAAAGCCCTTTTTGTCGTTCGCCGTGCAGGGTGGAGATACGCAGGACCAAAACCTTTTACAATTTTTTCTTAACATGGTAGAGTTCGGGATGACGCCTCAGCAGGCGAGTGAAGCCGCCAACATAAATAGCAATCAGCTCTGGCTCTCATTGGGCGGAACAAAAACGGACGACCGGAAACCGCGTAGCGGCAGCCTGCTGTTGAGTAAGGAAACGGCGGTGGATACCATCGAAAAACTAAAGTCTATGGGATATACTGTACAGCTCGGCGAAAGGACCAGCGGACCGATTAATGCGATCTACTTTGATGAGCGCCACGGAACATTGTGGGGAGGGAGCAGCAATAACGGCGAGGACTACGGGATCGGTTGGTAAAGAAGGCGTTAATAAAAAGCGGATGCTCCTCAAAAAGGGCATCCGCTTTTTTTCTGGTGCTAGTATCGTTGACCGCCCCGGAAGATTACCGTTGTATCACCTGGCCACCGGACGACTTGCTGACCTGAATATGTTTGGGCTTGCCGACGTGGGCAATTTTTCCAGACGAAGAGACGCTCCCTGCCAAATTATCGGTCACGTTGGCCACAAGCGTGGCAGACGAATTAGCCTGAACCGAGGCCGATTTAATGGTCATGCGGTCCAGATCCGCGGTGCACGAAGAACTAAGGTGGATGGACGCTGTTTCCGCAGAGCCCCCCAGCTTAAGCTTTCCTGAGCTCGAACCGGTGATGTTCAGCTGCGATGCCGTAATGCGTCCCTCGACGCGCCCCGACGAGCTAACCGAGACGCTCGCCTCGCGTGCTGCGATTTCTTGGGCAAAGAGTTTTCCGGAAGACGATACCGTGATGTTCACCTGAGAAAGCTTCATGGCATCTTCCAGGTGCAGCATGCCGCTCGACGATACATTGATGCCTGCCAACTGACCGGTGGAGTACACGGTCACTTTGCTATTCGTCCTCGTGCGGATGTTGCTGTTCTGCTTATATTGTATCTTCAGGGTGCCATTTTCGACAACCGTCAGTAGTTTGGCCAAATGGTCCGGGTTCTCTACCTCGACAACTACCTCGTTCCGGCTCGAGTAAACGTAGCGGGTTTCAATGGATGTGGCCACGGAAATGGCCCGCGGAGCAGCTATTTTACGGGTTTCCTTGTGTTGGGCTTGTAGCGTTATCGCAGTAACGATGAAGGCGATGGTCAGTATTCTTTTCATTATATATAGTTATGTGAATTGGCTTGCTAATAGCGCCGTTCGTCACACCTCCGGACGGCTATCGCTAATTTATCAATTATTCATGTAAAATACAAGGATGCCGCCCGCACAACAAGGAAAGATGTAATATTGACCGATGCCGTCCAATCTACTCTTCTATAAAAACGAATTTGTCGGTTCCATCGACGCGTTCGAATTCACTGCCTATAGGATTGTCCAGATACGGAATAACCGAACTGTCGAGGTCTGCAACGGCACGGATGTCGCCTACCGGAACGAGCTCCTGATGATCGTCATAAGCACTGGCAAAGAAGCGCCAGCCGCTGTCGGACTCATGATGCGGTTTTTCCCGGAACATGTATCCGACGGGCATTCCCCCGGTCAGAATTGTGTCGGAGACAAGGCAACTCCCTGAAGGTGCCGTCTGTTTTGTGTCTGCTAATTCCATTTCATTCTTTTTCATGGCCGACCTTATTTTCTATAAGAACCACGGAGAGCCCGAAAGGATTTCTTTATCTGCTGCGCCGCGGCCGTTACGGCCCCGTCCGCAGGTAGCCGGGACGGCTATCCCCACGGTTAGGCGGGATCATCCGGACAACACCGCCAGCCAAAAACAAACTCCTGAAGCGGGAACTTACAGGAGTCTATTAAACTAACCATTATTAAACCTAAAAATTATAAATCGTGTAAATACCTGCAATAGCAATGCCAACATGGGGGAGCGATAGTAATTTAATTGTAAAGTTACGCACTAGGGAAACAACAGAGCTGATAGCTTGGGCAAAAAGACGATCAATCCCACAGCAACGGCAAATAACGCAGAAAGAAGTACCCCGGCGGCTCCGAGATCTTTTATTCTTTTTATCCGTGGATTGCACTCCTGTGTCATGAAATCTGCCATATGTTCGATGGCCGTATTCCATATTTCGG
Organism: Sphingobacterium allocomposti; assembly: GCF_008124885.1. Classification (GTDB taxonomy): domain Bacteria; phylum Bacteroidota; class Bacteroidia; order Sphingobacteriales; family Sphingobacteriaceae; genus Sphingobacterium; species Sphingobacterium allocomposti. The sequence goes on along the minus strand of NZ_VNHX01000013.1, from coordinate 63,156 downwards.
ACACCAGCACCAAACCAATGGCAAACACAATTGCCGTCCACTCATAGGCCGAAAGTCCCAGGACGAAGCCGGCGACGAGCACCACCACGGCGGCCGCCACATGTATCCTTGCGTTATGCTCCACGAAAAATATCTTCATACCCGCGAAGGCATGTGTAAAGCTTTTGATCCTATCCGAAAAAGAAAATGGCTGCTCTTTCATAGTCATTTAGTTTGTTGCTGGTACCCAGGTGGTAGGCTCCATCTGCTTCGTATTACCGCTCTGCAGGCAGGAACTTACATGGAGGTCCTCATAAAGATAACCAAAAAAAGACCTACGGCGAACTGCTGGCATCGGCTTCGCTGCCGTCGGACGGAAACAATGCCAAAAACTTCCTATTTTTATAAAACACTTTCATAGAACAGGTATGCTTATTATCGATTCACCTTATCATGACGCTTATTTCAATATCGCTTCGGAGGAGTACCTATTGCAAAAATATCCACGCGAAGATATCTTTCTGTTATATATCAATGCCCCCTCCATCATCGTCGGCAAGTTCCAGAATACAATGGCCGAAATCAATCTGGACTACGTCCGTGAGAATGACATCAAGGTCGTCAGGAGGCTCTCGGGCGGAGGCTCGGTATACCATGATCTCGGAAATTTAAACTTTTCTTTTCACACTTTATCAGGCGGAAACGACTTTATGGACTTTTCTGCTTTTACCGAACCTGTTCTCCGGCTATTGAACAAATTGGGTATAGGAGCACGATTGGAGGGAAGAAACGACCTGCTCGTGGAGGGCAAAAAGTTCAGTGGCAACGCCAAGTTTGTAAAAAATGGCAAGATGGTTCAACACGGAACGATTTTGTTCGATTCACGTATGGATGTCCTAGCCGATGCGCTGAAAGTCAACCCACTGAAATTCGTAGACAAGGCTGTCAAGTCTAACCGGGCCCGCGTGGTCAATCTCGTGAGCTACTTTCCCGAAGGTACAACAATAGCATCTTTTAAGCAGCTGCTTCTTGATGAAATGCTGTCCAACAACCCGGCGGCACAGATGTACACGTTCACAGAGGAAGATAAGCGCGCTGTGGAAGAGCTCGTTATCCGAAAATACAGCACATGGGAATGGAACTACGGATTTTCACCCAACTATAATTTCCGGCAGGCAATCAAAATCCCGGCAGGATTTATTGAATTGCATCTCGACGTGCACAATGGCTACATCGTGCACGCTAAGATCTTCGGCGACTTTTTTGCATCGCACCCTATAGAAGAGCTGGAGGAAAAGCTGCTTGGGCAACGGCATGATATAGCAACCCTTGCCTCCCTGCTGGATAATATTGACCTATCAGCCTATTTTGGTAATGTAAAAAAGACAGAAATCATTGAGCTGTTTAAATAGCGCCGGTGGGCGCCCCACCACGGCCCGCCGGCCATTCTTCGTCCACATACGCAACGAGCAGATTTAAGTTTGCCAATGCGTCGCCAATGGTGTTGTTGAAGTAGACATATACCTCCTTGCCCTCTGCCAGCCAGCCGGCGATATACAAGCTGTATTCCTTTAAAAAAGCTTCGTCATAACTACTTCGATAGTTACCATCAGGGCCGTGAAACCGCAGATAAACAGTATCTCCGGCAGCCTGATCTATGTCCACACCCATGCCCCCCTTGTCGTGCAAAACCAAACTGGCTCCATATGCCGACAGTAGTTCGACGCATTCGGAACGGTGCCACGTCCTATTCCGGAACTCCACACATACGCGCCAGCCGGCGGTGTTCAGGTCCGAGATGCAGCTCAATAGTCGATCTAGCTGCGCGACACACGCAAAGCCGGTCGATGGCGGTAGCTGGATGAGCAAACATCCGCGGTTCGTGTCTATCCCGTTGATGGTCTCCATAAAGAGCCGGACATCCGCTTCATCAAAGTGAAGCGATTTATTATGGGTAATACCTTTCCACAGTTTGAATGTAAATCTAAAATCCCTGGGAACTTCCGTAGCCCAGCGGACGATCGTATGGACGCGGGGGATTTTATAAAAAGTGCTGTTTACCTCCACCGAATTATGGAGTAAACCATACACCTCCAGCCGGCTTTTGGCTTGCCACTCCACCGGATAAAATGTTTTGTTTTTATACGGCAGGAGAATGCCACTTGTACCTGAGAAAAAAGAAGCCATTTGATAGTTAAATTTACAATCCGAATGTTGCATGTTGAGCCAAGGTTACATCCTGCGTAACCTTCGCAACTGCGCTGTTTTTGTTAAAACGCGCTCGCTGCGCTTTCGTTTACACAAGCTCAATTTAGCTTTTTATAAAAATAGGTTGTGCTGCAGTACTGTCCATTGGGGAACAGTGCATACTCCGGAATATTGCCGACAACCTGCCACCCGTACTTTAGATATAGATAGTAAGCTGGGCTTTCTGTCACGGTATCCAGAACAAGGATATGCCGGCTTCGTTCACGGGCCTCGATTTCCAATGTGCTGAGCAGCCGGGAAGCTATACCTCGCCTCCTGTATGCGCTATGTACAAGCATCTTGGCGACATCTCCGCGGTGCGGTTGGTTGGGCGGCAGGTCAACAGCCAGTTGAACCGTTCCAACAATCTGCCGGGATGGTACATGTCTCGCAGCAAACAGGACGACCTCGTCGCGTGCGACGCGGCCGAATATCTTTTTCCAGAAATTTTGAGCCTGTTCCATCGTCAGATCATCCATAAAGCCGACGGATGCGCCTTGCTTAACAACATTTATCGTAAGCAGGGCTAAACCCGTACAGAGGTCATCGTCGACTGAAGAAACGGTGATAATTTCAAATTCGTTATTCATGGGGTTAAAAATAAATTCGGTATAAATGGAAGGCCGTACTGCATGTTCCTTTTCACGTATTAGAACAGTGTCAATTGCGTCCCGGATTTAATCGGAATAAGGTCTTTCTTCGCGTCGCCCATCACTGTTTTGCCTCCATATTTCCAGGAATCCCGTCTTTCCTGTTCGATAACCTGCTGCACGTCAAACTGCGGCGTAAAGTGCTGTTCTGCCCGTAATACGGTCTGATGTAGCTTGTTCAGCGTTCTGCGTTTTTCAGCGTTTCCTAGTTTGGACTGCTCGATCCCCTTTTTTAGCAACTCGATACTCTGGTCATACACGTTGATAGGCACAGGGAAGGGATGACCGTCTTTACCCCCATGGGCAAAGGAAAACCGTGCCGGATCGGCAAACCGTGCCGGAGCCCCGTGTATGACTTCGCTTACCAGGGCCAGCGACTGCAGCGTGCGGGGGCCGACTCCGCGTAACAGCAGCAGGTCTTCGAACCGGTCGATAGGCGCCTCCCGCGTAACGTATAGGAGCGCGCCCAGACGTTTTAAGTCAACATCCGACGAACGGACATCATGATATGACGGCATAATAAGCCGGGTAAAGCCCTTTATGATCTCTGCCGGATCCTGTCGTGCTATGTCGAGAATGCCGGCGCGGTTTGCCGCCGCTTCAGAAGCCGTCAGGTTGAGAATGCGTCCCTGGGACAATCCGCTGATCCCCGTGTGCGGCTCTTCGATAAAAGAAGTCATACTTTCGGATAGCCAATGGTAACGCCGGGCCGTACCGTCGTGTCCATGCATACCTTGTTGCACGACAGCCCAATCGCCGTCATCAGACAGAACAAAGTTGTGAAGATACAGCTGATAGCCATCCTGAATTGCGGTATTGTCTACCTTGGCGGCGAGCTTGCTGGCGCGTATCAGTGTATGCCCATCCAAACCCGTTTTATCGGCAATGTGTAATAACTCCGCCGGCGTATCACGCGAGAATTTTCCCTTTCCTCCGCAAATATATATACCAAGGGCTGCCGCGTGCGGATTGATCGCTCTTTTTAAAGCTCCCATGACCGAAGTGGTAATCCCTGAAGAATGCCAGTCCATGCCCAGCACAGCCCCGAAGCTCTGAAACCAGAACGGGTCTGCTAGACGGCGAAGTACCTCCTTCTTGCCGTAGTCCATCAAAATGCACTCGACAATCGATCCGCCCAACAATGTCATGCGCTCATATAACCATGGGGGCACCTTGCCATAGTGCAGCGGTAGATCAGCAGTCCCGGACCGTTTCATGTTTGTGCTAAAATTGTTAGCACAAACTTACAAAAAAATGTACGGGTTTTCAAGAATACCTACCGGAACTGTTTAAAAACCGCGATCGATCCCTACTTCGGGGCAGCACGCTTCGAAGGGGCGGATCTGACTGAAAAGGACGAGGTGCTGGCAGGCTACGGGGAGGAGTTTTAGGAAGAAGATGGCCGTTCCAAGTAGATTTGACAAAGAAGCTAATCCGATAAGCTGCGCCGAACTGCGTTGCCTTCCCCCGACTTATTCCGATGGGGGGAGACGAACAATATTACTCCGCAAACCTGTTGTAGGCCGGCCGCGTACGCTTCAGTGGAATGGTAAACTGGTCGTATAATGTAGCCTGCATCAGTTCCGGCTTTGTGAAAACTTCGGGAAGACAGTAGTATTTGCCCACAAGCTGCAGTTCCTCCTTTACCCGTTCAATCGTCATATGCAGAAATCCAAAGTGGCGGTCGCAATAGGCAACAAGCTCAATGTCGTCCCGGCCGGGTAGACTACCTACCCGCGGGTTGTCCGTACAGGCGATGGTATGGAGGTCTGCATAGCCGCCGGCTCCCGAAACGATATACGGCGTTATATGGCCGTCCTCCTCTTTCCTTTCAAAACGCTGATAGTTGTGTACGTGACCGCTGAACACGGCATCAGGCCGTACCCCGGTGGCCTCAAAGGCGCTTTCCAGAAAGCTGATCATCGCTAAGCTGGAACCGTGGTTGGTGTCGGCTGAGTAGGGTGCATGGTGAATGCATACAATGATGGCCTGCTCTCCGCGGTGCTCCTCTGCATGCGTCAATTCCGACAGAAACCACTGCCGCTGTTCTTCCGTTATAATGCCGTGTTTTGTCACGTTTGCATACAGCCCGATAAAGCGTGCTAAAGGGGTCTCTAATGTCCAATACACATTGGGCTGGATCATGCTAAGCCTCTTACTGCCCATCCCGAAGCCTATTGGCCGGCGCTGCGTGTCACAGAATACATCCATAAAAGCGTCCAGACTTTGGTAAGGAACCTCCGTATGGGGGTTGATATCACCGTCGTGATTGCCCGCAATAGCAAAAATAGGTGCCGGATAGTCTTCGTAATGTTTTAGAAATTGTGCTGGATACTCATGGGCTTCACCGTGATTGTAGACAATATCGCCAAGATGGTACAGAAAGGAGGGCTTGTTCTCAATGCCATCCGTCTGCTGAACCATAGCGGTAGCGATCACCGCCTGAAAATCGGAATGCCTGGCGCTACCCGTATCACCCACCATATGGAAACTCATACGGCGCGCCAACGCGTGGAGTGGCGTCTGTAGCACCTCCTGCAAAGCTAGTCGGTAAGGGTAGGAGCCCGACGGTACAGGAAGTGGCTTAAAATTATGGGAATCGTCAGGGACATCTTTCAGAACAATCGGACGGGTATAGCGCAGATCTTTCATAGTGCAAAAATAGTAAAGAGCAGTTAATCCAATGTTAAGTTTTCGGCACCTTAGTGAGGCCTAAGCTGTCGCTGCCCGTTGTTATTCGGGGCAGCAGGTGCATCGAACTATAGAACGTTGTTTTGGGATTCCATAATCCTGCTTCTGTTGCTTAGCCCGCTTTTTCACCCAGTAACGAGAGTGCGTCCTGGATATAAGAGAATCCTTCCTCGGAAAAAGACAACGTCAGCGCAAACCGATGGCCCTCGCCATCCATTTTTAGCAGTGACTTTCGAAGGATTTGCACAATCTTGTCCCTGTGTTTGGGAAAGAATGCCTCGTATTGGTATTCCAGGAAGACGAGGCATAGCGCGTTTTCCATCGTTTGGACATCGGGGTTTACTTTAATTTTTTTCTTAAGAATTATCTCCTGAACACGCTCAACAAGATCGTCGGAAAACGATAGATGTCGCAAGATGTCTCCAGCTTTTGTTGCGTGGTGGGAGGCCAGCGTCTTTCTCCAAAGTAGGTAGCCGCTTTTGTCTAACGGAAAGCTATCCCGCGGAATTTCCCATCGTCCGATATGTTGGCTTCTCGAAGCCAGAATCAGCGCGTCGCCTGCTTCCGGATTTAATTTTAATACCCACTCGTACAGTTTTTGGGCTAGGAAATACTCCTGGGGGTAGTGTGCCCCCTGCCAAAAGAAAAGCTGTGGGTCTTGTTTATTGTATGCATCAAACAAATGAAGTGCTTGTTCTATCCGTGGATCCATGTCTTATGTTACTTTGGTTCTAAAAATGGGCTAAATGGCGCACATTCCAAATAATCTTCTATGCCATATACTGTAAAGGTAAAGATAGTAAAAAAGTGGTTTTGTGCGCAATCGTGATTCGTGGGCGTTATAAGCTTGTACGGTTTCTTGTTGCGTAGATAATTAAACACTTTTAACCGCGTTAACCCGTCTACTTCGTCTGACACTTCGCTGCTTGCATATCGCAACTTTCGACTTCCGCTTTCACCACAGGATTGTCAAAAAAAAGCCCGCGGATGCGGGCTATAGACTTAACTAAACATGAGTATCGGGCGATACTCCACATTGAAACAAGTACCCAGCTACTAAATGGGTACGGATCAAAGATAAGTGGAGGCGCGATATCGAAACACGATAATTAGACAGGACCCTATTTATGATCGGCGAACGCAGTAAATACCTCGGCGAATGCCTTAAACCTCGCAGACGGCCTTCCGGCGATGGAGCCTGTTGATATGACTCCTGTGACGCCTCGCATTTCTTACGGCCTTATCTTTTCTATCCGGTACAGGAATTCATCGACCTTTGTTAGCTGAAACGAGGCCCCCTCCGACAAGCCGAGCTCCACGGCAGCCTGTTTTCCCAAGCTCAGCACATGCGAGCGGTTTTCGCGGAAAGAAAAGCGACATTCATATTCATTTTTAATGACAACCTTCACCTTTCTGGTCTTTGTAGGAAAGAGCGCCTTCAGATCCTTGGTGATGCGGATCTGGTTTTTTTTGACGTCGTCTGCCGTAATTTTATTGCCTGGAGAAGGGACGATAACCGATTCATTTTTTTCCGGTACTGATTTCACCGTCGATGATACTGGATGCGGCGGCCTATTAATGATATTCCGGATATAATACAGCTTGATTTTCGACTTTTCCGTTGTGCGCTCGTCGATTTCAAAGTCTTCCTTTCTCGATTTAAAGAGGTGGGATATCTTCTCGAACCCATAGTTTCTGGCGTCAAAGTCGGGTTTGCGTTTAATAATCAAACTTCCTATTTCGCCGAGAAAGGCCCAGCCGCTTTCATCGGCCGTATCGTCGACAGCGTCCTTTAATAGCAGCAGCGTATCCTCATCCAACAGGTTAGGAGGCGTTTCCTCCGTTACCGGCGCTTTTGCAGTGTGGTTGGTGTTTGCAGCTTTCTTCTCTACTTTTTTCTCTGGAACAATCTTTTCAAGTATCTCAACGTATATAAACTTATCGCACGAAGCAATAAAAGGCTTTGGCGTCTTGCGTTCGCCAATGCCGATGACGAGCTTGCCCGACTCCCGAAGCCTCGTCGCCAGCCGCGTAAAGTCGCTATCGCTGGACACGATACAGAAGCCGTCAACACGGTCGGAATGCAGGATGTCCATTGCATCAATGATCATCGCCGAGTCTGTCGAATTTTTGCCCTGGGTGTAGCTGTACTGCTGAATAGGCGTGATGGCGTGCGTCAGCAGGCTGCTCTTCCAGTTCTCCACATACGGCCTCGTCCAGTCGCCGTAAATGCGCTTGATCGTGGGGATGCCGTATCGGTTAACTTCGTTTATAATTTCTTCGATCTTCTTCGACGATACATTGTCCGCATCGATAAGAATCGCTATTTTAAGGTCTTTCTGCTGTGCCATTCATTTGTCAGTTACACGATTTTTCTGTCGTTTTCCGCAAATTACACCATTCTGATAAGGTGTGCAAATTTTTGTTAGCACACTAAATTTAGGAATATAGGAGGGGCCTAAGTTTAGAAAAAGCCATATTAACTTTCTAAAACGTTTTCGTAAATATTCCTTTCGAATTCCTGTCGGGCGCTCCGAATAATCAATATACTTGTATTGCAACCAAAAGGACAACTTATAAACCTCAATACAGCTTTGTACTGTGAAGAGTATTGGCGCGTGCTTACGCAGGACTTGCTTATTGAAATTATTTAATTATAAACTATCTATTTATGAAAAGCAGCAGAAATCTATTCATCCTGTTATGGACGTCGATGCTCGTCCATCAACTGTTTCCCTCGCGAGCGCAGGAGAACAATCGAACCGTCTCTGGCTACGTACACACTGCACAGAATACGCCGCTCGAAGGCGTAACGGTAATCTTGGTGGGAACTCAAATCGGCGGTGCTACTGACAGCCAAGGAAGGTTTGTATTGCAGGTCCCCCAAGAACTGACGTCTGTTACTTTGTCCTTCTCTTATAAAGGGTACGTAGGACAAACCGTCGAGGTAGGAGACAGAGACGAAGTTTCTGTGACGCTATCGGCAGTTAGCGAAGACCTTGACGAAGTTGTCGTCATCGGTTATGGCACAGCGAAGCGTAAAGACTTGACCGGCGCAGTGGCTTCTATACAAGCAACTAAACTGGAGACTGAGGCGCCGCGATCGATTCAGGATCTCCTGCGAGGTAATGCTGCGGGAATGATAATAGGACAGGGGCGGTCAGCTAAGGGCGACGCCACGCTTCTCGTGCGCGGGAGTGGTACACTGAAGGCGGGCAACAGTCCCTTGAATGTCGTAGACGGCGTCATTTTCGACGGCACGCTAGCCGATATTAACCCTAACGATATCCAATCGATCGACATCTTAAAAGATGCGAGTGCTACAGCAGTCTACGGCGCTAAGGCAGCAAATGGCGTTGTTCTGATTACAACAAAAAAGGGGAGCACAGGCAAGCCTCAGATTACGGTAAACGCAAACGTAGGATTCGTAGAAAATGCGCGGTTCCCAAAAGTGTTGTCTGGCGAGCAGTTTTTGGCCTATCGATATGATTACCAGGTTGGCCGGCGTACCAAAGATTACCATGAGCAATATCCAGAGATGTTCGTTGATCCGCGGAAGTTGACGGGTGTCAGCGCGCTGGACTGGTATAATTACGACCGCGACACGCTTGTTACCTCCGTCACCGACGAACAGCTTATACGAACCTGGCTATCACGACTGGAACTGAAAACACCGGAGATTGACAATTATCTCGCCGGCCAGATCACCGATTGGCAAGATCTCGTGTTCCAGCGCGGCTTTCAGTAGGATTATACAGCGAGTATTTCAAATAGAAAGGAAGATATGAACTATTACCTATCGTTCAATCATGTAGATCGACAGGGCATTGTTGTTGGTGATCGGTTCAAGAACTTCCGTACTCGTTTAAACCTGGAAACCACGATCACCCCTTTCTTAAAAGTGGGCACGCACACGAATTTCGCTTCGCGGAACGAAGGGTTTTTACAGGCAGACTGGGGACAATCCGCGATTATATCGCCATACGGATCCAACAACATAGACGATCTGAGCAGCCCTTACCGGCGGTTGCCCACGGGAGATGTTACACCAGTGAACCCATTCTTTGATAACCTGTATCGCGACCGCGTGGATCGCACTAACACCCTCAATGCAACGCTCTATGGCGTCGTGACGTTGCCCTTCGGTATAGAGTTTCAGTCCAACTTTACACCTTCGCTGGCTTGGCGTGAATATTATAACCACGATTCGGCAAGGAACCCTGAATGGGCGGCGCGAGGAGGGAGCGCGGAACGGACATTTGAACGTACATACAACTGGCAAATTGATAACGTTTTAAGGTGGCGGCAGACCTTTGATGACAGTCACCAAGTGGAAGTGACACTATTGCAAAACGCTGAAAAAGGGCAATTCTGGCGAACGAAAGCAACAAGCTCCAACTTCGTCCCTAGCGATGTGTTAGGATGGCATCGCATACAAGCCGGTACAGTCCCACTGAATGAAAGCAACGATACCTACCGAACAGGGGATGCTTTGATGGGCCGCTTATTTTACTCATTCCGTGAGAAATATATGTTGACGGCCTCCATTAGACGAGATGGGTACTCTGCGTTCGGAGCACAAAATCCGCGTGCCACCTTCCCCGCCCTTGCTTTTGGATGGAACTTTTCCTCAGAAGAGTTTATGGCCGGTACCCAAAATTGGCTAGATCACGCTAAACTTCGCTTATCTTGGGGACGAAACGGCAATCGAGACATCGGTCAATACGAGGCATTGTCTGATATGACATCGGGCTTGCACCCCTATATCGACCAAAGCGGAAATATTTACCTATATTCCCAGCTGTACGTTAATCGAATGGCTAATCTGGGCCTAAAATGGGAAAGTAAGTCATCCTATAATATAGGCATCGATTTCGGCCTCTTTCAAAACAGAATAAGTGGAGCCATTGACGTTTACACTGCTACCACTAACGACTTACTAGTAGATAGGGCACTTCCTGAAATTATCGGTTTTAATAGCGTTGCCGCCAACCTCGGCGAACTTAAAAACACAGGTTTTGAATTTACCTTGAATGGCCATGTCGTACGAAGGGAGAACTTCAATTGGAACACGTCGTTTATCTTTATGCAAAATAGACGAAAGATTGTTCACCTGTATGGGGATATGGTAGATATAACCGACGATCACGGCAATGTAATAGGACAACGCGAAGCTGACGATATTAAAAACAGATGGTTTATCGGGCAAGATCCAGATCGTATATGGGACTATGAACGCATTGGCGTATGGCAAATCAATGAAGAAGCGGAAGCGGACAAGTTCGGCCTTCAGCCTGGCGACTTCAAATACAAAGATCAAAATGGGGACGGCGTCATGTCGGACGAAGATCGTATTTTCCAACGTTACCGAACACCGCGTTTTCGCTGGTCGTGGCGCAATGATTTCACCTACCAAAATTTTAGTTTATCGTTCTTTATTTATTCCAACTGGGGGCAGACGGAAACATTCAATAGGGCGGCCAACAACTCAAGCTTCCCTGATAGAGCTACTGATTATGTTCTGGATCGGTGGACAGAGAGCAACCCTATTGACAACTATGCACGTATAGGATCCAAGAATATTGGAAATAACTACGTAGATCAATCTTTTGTGCGTCTCGAAAACGTAACCCTTTCCTACGCGATACCGAATAGGCTGCTGGAGCGGCTGAGAGTGCGTAGCTTACGTGTGTCTGCCGCTGTTCGGAACGCGGTCTTTTGGGCTCCGCACTGGAATTTCGGTGATCCCGAGACCGGAAGGAAAATCAATGGAGATAACGATCCCGCCGGTAGTCCAACGCCACGTACCTATAATCTAAGTCTTAATTTCTCACTTTAATACCTATGCATATGAAATCGAGTAACACGTTAATATATCACATTGTTTTAGGAATAGGCACGCTATTAATAGCGGCGGGTTGCGGTAAAGACTGGTTGCAGCCTGAACCCTTGTCATTTTATGCACCTGATGTTGCTTTGTCGAATGCAGAAGGCATGTACTCGGCGCTGACTGCGTGCGAGCGAAATATGAGACACGAATTTTTCGGTGACGGTGCTCCCATTTTAACGGAAATAATCCAGTCAGAGGTGGCGGTAGAAGGTACAACCGACAAAGCCGGCCCTCAAATGAATATGGATATCGCCCTACTTCCCGACGCAAATTTAAACAGCGAGAATACCACCCGCGTCGGGTGGTACTGGTATGAGGGATACAAAGGTATCAAATATGCTAACCTGATTATTGCCCGTATTGATAACGCCACATTTAAAGATGAGGCGGAACGGAATGCGATATTGGGCGCTGCTTATTTTCAAAGGGCTTATCGCTATTTCAAGCTTGTTCATCAATTCGGAGATGTACCGTTTCTGGATTGGGAGATCAATGAGCCTAAATACGATTTCTATTCCTACGATCGCTGGAGTATCCTTGAGCGGTTAAAAAAAGATCTCGAGTTTGCATATCAGTGGGTTCCGGAGTCCGTCGATCGGGGGCGTACGTCTAAAGCTGCGTGCGGCGTTCTGCTGATGAAGGTCGCCATGGCGCTGTCGGATTTCGATCGTGCTATAACCGTGGGAAAGGAAATTGTTGCAAAACATCCCCTAATGCGAACACGTTTTACGTCCAACAGAAACAAGCCAAACACCAACCTCATGTTCGATTTGCACAGTGTAGAAGCTAAATTGGATATGAGCAATACTGAAGGGTTAATGTACGTCGTGGCGTACCCGGAGGCAGAAGGGTCAGACAGAATACAGACCATGCGTAACGCCGTACCGTTTTGGAATAATGGCGGTATACGTACGCCCGACGGCGCGACGGGGACCAGCGTTGCTATTGCATCCGATGAAACGGATCCTTCACTCGATCTGAACAAGAGCTATGGCCGGGGTATCGGCCGCTTACGTCCGACATGGTACTACAGCAACATGATCTGGCGGGCCGACAAAGAGGGACGCGACCTCCGCGGAATGCATAACAGAGATAGCTGGAAACGTATGGAGGACTTAAAATATAATAACCCAAGTTTAAAAGGCAAAAATTCCTGGTACGGAAAAAACCTTGTTAAAAACCCCAGCATGAGCCCCGAGGACACCATCCGTCTGTGGTATTCGTGGCCTCATTTCAAGGTCTTCGTCCCAGATCCATTACAGACGACCTGGGCGGGAGGCGAGACTCCATGGTACATCTATCGCTCGGCAGAGGTTTACCTGCTATTGGCCGAGTGCTACTATTGGAAAGATCAGCCGGGTTTGGCTGCTGAGGCTCTGAACGAGGTACGTACACGCGCAGGAGCGGAGCCTTTGACCGCAGCGCACATCAACATAGGCGAAATATTAGACGAACGTGCAAGAGAATTATACTACGAGGAAAATAGGCATGTAGAGCTCGTGCGAATTGCCTATACATATGCGCGCACAGGAAGACCGTGCGAGATATTTGGCGGACGCATCTATCAGCTCGACCAGATCAGCGGTCCGGGGGGAACTAATGCCAACGTGAAACAAGAAGGTATTAACTTCTGGTATGATCGCGTGGTTTCACGCAGTAATTTTTATAACAAGGGGGTAAAACACGCTTGGGCCGAATATAAAGTGAGTGTACATCACATATTGTGGCCCGTGCCGGCTAATGCGATCAACACTAACCTCAAAGGACGGATAAACCAGAATATTGGCTATCCCGGTGCAGAAAGGAACGTCAAGCCGTTGGTTGTGCCTGAAGAGGACACTGTATTGGGCCCAAAAGACGAAAGTTAGATTTTCTTTCGTCCTCTATATAGAATAGAAACAGTTATGTAGAGCCGCTCTGTAGCGAATAAAACCTCGAAGCATCATTGTCAACGGGCTTACGCTTTATTAAGAACCATCCCTACACTGTACCAGAGTTGGGATGGTTCCAGCTATGTTTCTCGAACAAGCATGCAACCCTACTGTCTTTTATGTATCGTTTTTTTCCAGATATACGGTTTCACCCGTCCGCGCGCTTTCATAGATCGCATGAATAATAGCTACCGATTTGCTGCCTTCCCGGCCATCGATCAGTGGAGAACGGTCTGTTCTGATAGCGTCTGCAAAATCGGCGATCTGCAGCTGGTGTCCTGTATGTGTGATGTTCATCGGGTTGTCCGCGCCGCCCGGCGTACGCATAGCGCTGAAGGCCTGCCTGATGGCTTCATCTTCCGCCGCTTCTTCGGCAAATTGCCAGGCAGTCAGCCGGTCTTCTTCCAGCACGGCCGTACCCGACGTGCCAACCACTTCAATCCGTTTGGAACTCCCCGGAAAGGCTGCCGTAGTGCACTCGATGCTACCAAGTGCGCCGCTTTCGAATATGACATTGACGACAATGGTGTCTTCCACCTCGATCGCTGTATGTCTGCGGTTGGCGACCTTCGCATGCACCGCTGACACTGGGCCCATGTACCATTGCAGCAAATCTACAGCGTGTATACCTTGGTTCATTAACACGCCTCCACCGTCATAGGCCCAGGTGCCCCGCCAATCTGCTGATGTGTAGTACGCTACGTCCCGGCTCCATTTGACATAGGCGCTGCCGAGGACAGGCTGCCCAAACCTACCGGCGGCTACCGCGCGCCGAAGCAGCTGACTCGCCTCGTAAAAGCGCGAGTGAAAGACCGTGCCTATTTTCACGCCGCGTCTGTCGGCCGCTTCCAGAAGACGGATGCACCGCTCAGGAGTGACCTCCAGCGGTTTTTCAATCAGGCAATGTTTGCCTGCCTCAATACATGCCAACGCATGTTCCAGATGCGCACCGGAAGCCGAACAGATACATACCGCGTCGAGCGACTCTTCAGCCAACAGATCGGATAGATCCGCATAGGCCTTACACTGAAATTGCCCGGCAAAGGAAATTGCCCGTTTGTGCGTACGGTTGAAGACGCCAACCAGCCTTACACCGTCCATTGCCGAAAGCACCCCGGCATGCACGCCGGCAATAGATCCGGTTCCGATAATAGCAAATCCCAAAGGTTTGTTTTTCATAGTATACGATATTTGACGTTCAATCTTCCGTGCAACGGTATTTTTTCGTCGTTGTTTGCGGTTATATTCTACATGATCCGTTGCGCATTATTTAAATGCGAGGTCCTTAATGTCAGGCTGAGTACTTCGGCAGGCCCGCACAGGCTCGTCGAGACCCCAGACTTTCACACAATAAATGGGCGCTATAATGCACAATTTATCCATAACTGCTTCGTATGTTGCTTTTCATGCCATAAGGAATGTCCCAAGCTGTCCATCGACGCTGTAGCCTCTAAAACGTGTCGCGGGATGTAAAACGATGCGGAAATCGAATGCCCTGAACGCATGAAAGTTTGTGAGATGGCCCGTCCCGACCGAAACGTTGTCCCGGTTCGATCCGGCTTTCATCCCCAGCGCGGTCGAAAGATCAGCACGGCAATACTAACGATTTTTATCCATAAAGCACAACGGCCAAGCGAATTATACTTTACATAAAAGTAACGTTCCGTGCATAAAATTACGAAACAAATCAGCTGCTTAGTTTGTCTTTCTCACAGAGATTTCGTGGTGCCATTGCATCCGATACGTTCAAAAAATAAGGACAGTCATGTGGAAAGAAGCAGATAATAAACTATATAGACGCTTTACGTTTAATGATTTTTCGGAGGCTTTTGGCTTTATGTCGCGCGTCGCCCTGTTGGCCGAGGCAGCCGGCCACCATCCGACCTGGACCAACACGTATAATAGAGTCGAGATATGGTTGACAACGCACGACGCGGGGAATACGGTCACCGACCGTGATAGAAAGCTGGCTCAGGCTATAGATAGATTGCTTGCATGAAAAGGCAGATAAACAAATTTTCGGCGCTAAAGAACTTCAATCAGGTGCTGCTTTTCCTGGCGCTGTTATTCGCCATGTTATATTATGGGCGGGTGTTTCTTATTCCGATAGCCACCAGCGCTTTGTTGGCTATGCTGCTCGTTCCGGTGTGCAGAAAGCTCGAATCGTGGCGCTGGAAACGCGGTTGGGCCGCGTTCGGGACCGTCGTCTGTATGCTGCTTATCGTTTTGGGCGTGCTGTCCGTGCTGGTCAACGAGCTCATCGGATTAGGGCAGGATATACATGTCATCGCTGACCGCTTACGTAAGATGGTCGATCAGGCGCACGGATTCGTGTCCGACCGGTTTCACGTCTCGCGCGGCCAGCAGCAGGAATACCTGCAGGGGCAGGTCTCCGCCTGGGCGAATATAGCCGGTAGATGGCTGGGCGGTGCCGTGTTTTCCGTCGTCGGGACGTTGGGAAACCTGTTGGTCGTTACGGTATATACCATACTCATGCTGATTTACCGGACACGGATAAAGACGTTTATCCTCGAATTGGTGAACCGTTATGCCGGGATCACCGAAGTGGCCCAGGCCGAAGTTATCGTCGAGAAAATTACACGTGTCGCCAGCTTATATGTGGGCGGCATTTTCTTGGTGGTTCTCATTTTATCCGTTGTTTACTTTGTCGGGCTGACTGTTATCGGCGTCGAAAATGCGCTGTTTTTTGCGATTCTTGCGGCACTGATTAATGTGATTCCGTATATCGGTTCGGTCGCCGGAGGTGCCATCGTGGTGCTATACACCTTTATTACGGGCGACAGCTTAATGGTCCCTGTTATCGTCGCGCTGTTTTTTGCGGGCGTACAGCAGCTGGATAGCTACCTACTGACACCGAAGATCACGGGGGGCAAAGTGCGGCTGGGGCCTCTGTTCACAATTATGGTGCTGCTATTGGGAGGTATGCTGTGGGGGATAGCAGGGATGATCTTGTTTATTCCTATTTTGGGAATATGTAAGGTTGCGTTCGATCATATCGAACCGCTAAAACCGTATGGATACCTGGTCGGCGATTGAGCGCGAAGCAGCGCTGCGCCGGATAATGTTGTGCGCCTTCGGTTTTATTTGTATCTTTAAAGCAAAGCCGTTCCTTCTATGCGAGACTGGCGGTAAACGGCCGCTGTCGCAAAGACTGCCGGCTGAACAATTTTGTTATCCAATTATAAAGTATGATAAACTCTCCAGGACTTCGTTTCCGCGAAGCGATCAGGGATGAATCCCCGCTGCAGGTTGTAGGTGCGATCAACGCTAATCACGCATTATTGGCGCAGCAAGCCGGATTTCGTGCCATCTACCTTTCGGGAGGCGGTGTTGCCGCCGGATCTTTGGGTATTCCCGATCTCGGTATCACCAACCTGCAGGACGTGCTCATTGATGTAGACCGCATCACAAACGTATGCCCCTTGCCATTGCTGGTGGATATTGACACAGGCTTCGGCCCGTCTGCATTCAATGTTGCCCGTACGATACAGGCGCTCTCCAAGGCAGGTGCGGCTGCCGTACACATCGAAGATCAGGTAGGAGCCAAACGGTGCGGACACCGCCCCGGCAAGGAGCTGGTGTCTAAGGAAGAAATGGTAGACCGTCTGAAAGCGGCGGTGGACGCCCGCACAGACGATCATTTCCTTATCGGGGCACGTACGGACGCGTTGGCTTCCGAAGGGATGGACAGGACATTGGAGCGCGCTGTGGCCTACAAAGAGGCGGGAGCTGATTTTATATTCGCCGAAGCTGTCCGCCACCTTGAAGAGTACAAGCGGTTCAGCGACGCCACCGGCCTCCCCATACTAGCCAATATCACCGAGTTTGGCCAGACCCCGCTTTTTACTACCGGCGAACTGCATGCTGCCGGCGTATCCATCGCCCTCTATCCGCTGTCGGCGTTCCGCGCGGCCAACAAAGCTGCCGAGAACGTTTACCGGCACATACGTAGCGATGGTAGCCAAAGTGCTGTCGTTGATAGTATGCAAACCCGCGAGGAGCTCTATAAGAGTATCGACTATTACGCGTATGAAAATCGTTTAGATCAACTGTTTAATACCAAAACAAATGAAAGAAACAAATGAGAACGGTTTCAGACCGAAAAAGAGCGTAGCCCTTTCGGGCGTCCCCGCGGGGAATACGGCGCTCAGCACCGTTGGCAGGAGTGGTAACGACTTACACTACCGGGGTTACGACATCCTGGATCTCGCGAATCAGGCTTCTTTTGAAGAGGTGGCCTACCTGCTGATCCACGGGAATCTACCCACGCGCGCCCAGCTGCAGGGCTATCAGGCGCTGTTGGCGAGCCAGCGGGGGCTGCCTATAGCAATCCAGAAAGTGTTAAAGCAGTTGCCGACAACGACGCATGCGATGGACGTGCTGCGCACCTACGTTTCCGTGTTTGGAAGTATACAGCCCGAGAAAGAAAGCCATCCGTTGGCAGGCGCTCGGGACATCGCCAACCGGCTGCTTGCCTCCATGGCTTCCGCGCTGTTGTATTGGTACCACTTCAGCCAGCACGGCCGCGAGATCTCCGTCGAGACGGACGATGCAACCATCGGTGGGCATTTTCTGCACCTGCTCCATGGCACGCCGCCGCCGCCATCGTGGGTGCGCGCTATGGAGGTGTCGCTCAATTTATACGCCGAGCACGAGTTCAACGCCTCTACCTTTACGGCGCGCGTAATAGCCGGTACCGGCTCTGATATGTATTCTTGTATTGCAGGCGCTATCGGCGCGTTACGTGGGCCAAAGCACGGCGGGGCTAACGAGGTGGCCTACGAAATACAAAGCCGTTATGCTAATGCTGACGAAGCAGAAGAAGATATCCGTAGACGCCTGTCGCTAAAGGAAGTGGTGATAGGCTTTGGACATCCCGTTTATACAATCGCAGATCCCCGCAATCAGGTCATAAAAAAGATCGCCAGAGAACTGTCGGAAGAGGCGGGCGACATGACGCTATATTCCATCGCCGAGCGGCTGGAAAGCGTTCTCTGGGAAGAGAAAAAAATGTTTCCCAATTTAGACTGGTACTCTGCGGTAGCTTACCACCGGATGGGTATACCCACCGAAATGTTTACGCCCCTGTTCGTCATATCGCGGATCACGGGATGGTCGGCCCATATAGTTGAACAAAGGCAGGACGGTAAAATAATCCGCCCCAGCGCCAACTACGTAGGACCCGAAAGCAGACCGTTTGTTCCGTTAGCGGACCGTTAAGCCAGAAAATCCATTTCACAAACCTCAACTAAAAACTGACTCATGTCTTCAACAATAATAAACGAACGTCCTCAGCCCGACGGAGTGCTGACCGATATAGCCGATTACGTCTTACATTATCAGATCAATAGCGAAATAGCCTGGAAAACTGCCTACCACTGCTTCCTCGATACGTTGGGCTGCGGATTCGAGGCCCTGACCTATCCCGCCTGTACAAAGTTGCTCGGACCGATTGTTCCGGGTACGGCTGTTCCACACGGAGCCAGAGTGCCGGGTACAAACTACCAGCTGGATCCCGTACAGGCAGCGTTTAATATAGGCACAATGGTGCGTTGGTTAGATTTCAACGATACGTGGCTGGCGGCAGAATGGGGACATCCTTCTGACAACATGGGCGCGATTCTGGCCACGGCAGATTGGCTTAGCCGTAACCGGATAGCCAAAGGCGGCCGTTCCTTGAAAGCAAAGTCGGTTCTGGAAGCTATGATCATGGCTCACGAAATTCAGGGCGTTTTGGCACTGGAGAATTCGTTCAATAGGGTAGGCCTTGATCACGTCATATTGGTCAAAGTGGCGTCGACGGCAGTAACAGGCAAGTTGCTCGGACTTAGCCGCGACGAACTGATTAATGCGTTGTCGCTTGCCTTTGTGGATGGGCAGGCCTTACGCACATACAGACATAGCCCCAATACGGGAAGCCGTAAGTCGTGGGCGGCAGGAGATGCCACCTCCAGAGCCGTGCGCTTGGCGTTGATTGCACAGACGGGCGAGATGGGGTACCCGTCAGCCTTAACGGCCCCGGGCTGGGGCTTCTATGATGTTTCGTTCAAGGGGCGGCCTTTCACGTTCCAACGGCCTTACGGCTCGTATGTCATGGAAAATATTCTGTTTAAGATTAGTTTTCCGGCAGAATTTCATGCACAGACAGCCGCCGAAGCCGCTATGGTGCTGCATGCCGAGCTGCATGCCCGTGGAAAGACGGCCGCAGACATTGCGCGCCTCACCATCCGCACACATGAGGCCGCCATTCGCATCATCGATAAAAAAGGGCCACTGCATAACCCGGCCGACCGCGACCACTGCATCCAGTACATGGTAGCCGTTCCCCTGATTTTCGGCCGTCTGACGGCAGAGGATTATGAGGACGACGTCGCAGCTGACCCGCGTATAGATGGGCTCCGCGAAAGGATAAGCTGTGTCGAGGATCCACAGTTCACAGCAGACTACCACGACCCCGAAAAGCGCGCCATTGCCAATGCGCTGACAGTTGAACTGGCAGATGGTACGGTATTGCCGGAGGTGGCCATAGCGTATCCCATCGGCCACCCCCGTCGTCGGGAAGAAGGCATTCCTTTGTTGATAGATAAGTATAGACGCAACGTTGCCCGGATTTTTTCGGATAAACAACAGCGCGAAATTCTGGATGCTACGTTGGCATACGACCGATTTATGGACATGGATGTTGTCGACCTTGTCGACCTTATGGCAAAATAAACTATTAATGGCGGATGGCAGATAGCTAATGGCAGATGGCAGATAGCTAATGGCAGATGGCTTATAGCAGATGGCTTATAGCAGATGGCTACAAGCTATCTTCCTAGCTCTTTTAACTAGATAGCATATGGCTAATGGCAGATGGCTGTAAGCTATCTCCCTAACTCTTCTAACTAGATAGTAGATGGCTAATGGCGGATGGCAGATAGCAGATAGCTAATGGCGGATGGCGATAAGCTATCTTCCTAGCTCTTTTAACTAGATAGCATATGGCTAATGGCAGATGGCAGATGGCTATAAGCCAATAGCCATATATCCTCACTTCTCAAATCTCACTTCTAATATCTAGTATGGCGGTGCGCTGACGCAGTCGAACCGATGCCGATCCTTTCCTACACACAGGGCTGTCGTGGAATAGGCTGCCGGCAAAGCCGTAAAGTTGTTGATTTGTAAAGTCGTGGATTTGTAGGTTGTGGTGTCTAAGCACAACGATTGACCTCGTAGAGGTCATATCCCAATAGAAACCGTGCATTAATTTACACGACCCTGTAGGGGTCGAATATCTTCGCGACAGGCATAGTGAGGTGAAGTTGCAAGTTAATAGCTACTGGCTAATGGCAGATGGCTAATGGCAGATGGCTATAAGCCACTAGCCATATATCCTCACTACTCAAATCTCAAATCTCAGATCTCAGATCTCAAATCTCACTTCTCACTTCTCACTTCCCCCTTTTCACTTCTCACTTCTCACTTCCCCCTTTTCACTTCTAACTTCTAACTTCCAATATCTATTACACGCGCCAATTGCTACGGAAGCCGGTGTAGAACGAAAATCTTTTTTCCGCAAGCCGGACAAGCGTAGGAGGGATATCCCACTGTTCACCGGACGGACGGAAGCTCCGGCATTCCTCTACAAATGTTTGCAGACCGATTTGGTCGATATGACCGAAGACACCGCCCGTTTGCGGCGCATAGCCCACGCCAAGGATAGACCCAATGTCACCATCTATCGGACGCTCCAGCACGCCCTCGTCAAGGCACCGGAAACTGTCAAGTGCCATGATATGCAGCAGCCGCCTGCCGACATGGCTGCCCGCGGCCGCTTCCCTCCCCGTCGTTACCTCATCGTCAGCCCAGATCGACTTCGTGCCGCTCCTTATATCGTACGTATAAAACCCTTTTCCCGCCTTCCGCCCCTCGCGGCCGGCCCCGACGAGCTTAGTCAGGTAGGTATATGCGCGCCGCTGGCTTTCGTGGAGCTGCGGTAGCTGGTCGTATACATGGAGCATCAGGGGCAACGAAATTTCATCTAAAACGGCGAGTGGGCCCACGGCGAAACCCGAAGTCCGCGCCTCTGTTTCAATAACAGACGCCGGGATACCTTCCAGGAGCATGGTAATCGCCTCGAGCAGATAGTTGAAAAAGATACGCGACGTAAAAAATGCCGGACTGTCATGGACGGTGATAGGCACTTTGCCCAACTTTCTGACGACCGCAAGCGCCTTTGCCCGTGTCTCGCCGCTGGTCTGTTTACCACAGATAATCTCTACGAGGGGCATACGATCGACAGGAGAGAAGAAGTGCATGCCGATAAAACGTTCCGGTCTGGACATGGAAGTGGCCAATGAGGTGATCGGAAGCGATGTGGTGTTGGAAGCAAAGAATCCGTCTTCGTCAAGATAAGTCATAGCCTCCGCGGTGACCTTCGCTTTCAGCTCCTTATCTTCGAACACTGCTTCGATAATGAGGTCAGACTTTGCCAGATCGGATATTTCTGCTGTCGGCTGTATCCGTTGCAGCAAAGACTGCCGCGCGCTTTCGTCGAGACGTTGCTGCTGTACCAGCTTCGCCGTAACCTTCTCCGCGTATTCTTTCCCCCGTACTGCCTGTTCATAGGTGACGTCTTTAAGTATCACCTGCACGCCGGCACGGGCTGCTTCCAATGCGATTCCTGCGCCCATCATTCCTGCCCCCACAACGCCAAGCTTCTGTAGCTCAAAATCCAGGGTTTGTTCCGGTAAAGGCTGTTGTGCCTCCCGTACACCGCGGTATAATGTACGTACCATGCTGCGGGTTCTGCTGTCTTGAAGGACAGCTGCATAGTGTTGATATTCCATAGCCAGGAGCTGTGTAACCTCGTCTTCCCGTGCCTCTGCGATGTGGAGACAGGCGCTGATGCCAGGGATGTGGAGGTTGGCCCGTTTTTCCCAGTCCGCAATTTCAGAGGCACCATCCTGCGCGCCGCCTATGCCCTGAGCCTTCCGGGAGTCCGTTTGTTCGCTGCCGATCCAGCGCTTGGCTGCAGCTAAAGCTGCTGTCATATCGGAGGCTAGCTGATCGACCAGCCTACCGTTAAGAGCTACGGCGGAGGGGATGGCTGTTCCCTGGATCAACCACGGCAGCGCGTTCGCGACGCCGGTCCGACGGAAGGTAAACGTTGCTGCCCCCAGTGGCGGAAGAAGGCCGTATCTGCATTCAGGAAAGCAGAAACTGGCACTGTCCGTAGCTATCCGTATAGACGCCCATAGGGCGGTGGCCAGGACAACCCCCTGGTTCACGCCATCCATAAGCGCAACAAGCGGTTTTGGCGCCTTCGCCACGTATTGGATCCGGGATAGGAGCGCCTCTAGCCGCGCGCCGAAAGATGGGGTACTATCCGATAGCTCGATGAGTGTATCATACGGTATGTCAGTCGGGAGAACCCGGCTATAAATGATGCCTGCAGTATCCGGCTGCTGTAAAAAGGCGACTGTCGTATCAAAAAATTCCTCGAAGCAATCCAGATATTGGTCGTACTGGGGGAGGCTGCCGGGATCCGGCTGAATAAATACGACGCCCGTCACGTCTTTTGTGACGGTAAAGTATCGCGGCATTTTGTTAAGTAGGAGGTTCATCAGCTATGGATTAGGTTTGTCAGCAGGACGCATCACCGCTGTGACGCTATTTTTTCTTTGCTTCATAGGTTACTTTGTCGATAACCGTTTTTGCGATGATCTCGAGCATGATTTCCGAAGTGCCGCCGATGATGTTGCCAACGCGCACATCCCGATAGAGACGGGCGATTTTATAATCTTCCGTAAAGCCGTAACCACCAAAAAGCTGTAAGCACTGATGGGCGACGCGGATGGCAAGTTCGCTGGCCTGCAGCTTGGCAATAGAACATTCCTGCACAGCGTAGGCGCCCTGCTGATGTAGGTCGCAGCAGGCGTAAACGAAAGCTCTGGTGGTGGCAATGTCGGCAAACATCTGGGCAATCCGGTGGCGGATTACCTGGAAGTCCTGTAGCTTGTTGCCGAACGCCTCGCGCTGGCCGATATAATCGAGGGTATATTTCAGGGCGCAATCTGCCGTAGAAAGGCTATGGATGGCTGCGGTAAGCCGTTCCAGCTGCAGCCCATCCATAAGGTAGGAAAAACCGGCTCCTTCCTCACCAATGAGGTTGGTCGCCGGGACCTTTACCTGATCAAACGAAAGCTCCGCGGTGTCCGAGGCATGCCATCCCATTTTTTTTATTTTATGGGCACGCACGCCCGCAGCGTGCCTATCGACGAGCAGCAGGCTGATGCCTTTGCTGCCTTTGTCGGGCCCGGTCTTTACGGCCGTAATAAAGAAGTCTCCGCAATACCCATTCGTAATAAAAGTTTTCGAGCCATCGACCACATACCAGTCGCCCTCCCGCCGTGCGGTGGTTTTGATGTGTTGCACATCCGATCCGGCTCCAGGTTCCGTAATGGCCACGGCACTTACCATATCGCCCGCAATGACGCCCCGCAGATACTGCTGCTTCAATGCTTCGCCCGCATATTTAAGAAGATAAGGAGCCGACATATATTGAATCACGAGTGCCGATATCGTAAAGCCGCCGGAGTAGCAGTAAGATAGTTCTTCACATAAAATCATCGAGTAATAGAAGTCCAGCTCCATGCCGCCATACGCAGCCGGATAATTTAGTCCCATAAATCCCATATCGCCCATCTTTTTCCAGATGGACCGATCGATCTCCCTGCGCTCTTCCCACGTGTCGATATGCGGAAGTATTTCTCTCCGGATGAATGTCCGAAGGGTGTCCCGGAATGTATGGTGCTCAGCCGTAAGTTGCGTTGCATGCATATGTTTAAGTTTATTGGTTAACTTTCGGATCACTTTGTGCGACCGCTATGTATGATTGCAATTTACAAAAAAGATACGTTTGACCCGCGATTTTCCGGCGAAAAGTTTAGGCTTTCACGTACGGGGAGGTGTGCCCGGCATCCCGGAAGAGGATATTGTAACTGTGGTTATTTTATGGTAAGTTTGATGTATAAACTTAAATATCGGGTATCTGCCCGCATAGGCGGAACACCCCTTCCATGAGGACTACAAGAAGAAACAATACCATGAAGAGAAGCGTATTTATCGTTGCGGCGCAACGTACACCAATAGGAAATTTCGGTGGGGCGCTGTCTACCGTTCCAGCGACGCAGCTGGGCGCGCAGGCGGCACGGGCGGCACTCCGGCAGTCAGGTGTCGCGGGGGCGGAGGTCGACGAACTGCTGATGGGGTGCGTTTTGCAGGCGGGAGTTGGGCAGGCACCGGCCAGGCAGGTTAGTACATATGCCGGCTTGCCCGATACTGTTCCGGCGACGACCATCAATAAAGTGTGTGCCAGCGGGATGAAAGCTGTGGCGCTTGGCGCGCAGGCCATTCTGCTCGGTGATGCCGATGTTGTTCTTGCAGGGGGAATGGAGAACATGAGCCAGGTTCCGTACTATGCGCCGGCGGTACGATGGGGGACGAAGTACGGAAACCAGTCCTTAGTAGACGGACTGCAATATGACGGCCTGTGCGACGCCTATAACAGAGAAGCCATGGGGAGTTTCGGCGAGCAATGTGCTGCGTACTATCATATTAACCGGCAGGCTCAAGACGCTTACGCGGTGACGTCCTATACCCGTGCACAGGAGGCGTGGACAAAAGGAAAGTTCCGGGCAGAAGTCGTACCGGTAACCGTGACCGGTAAAAAAGGAGAACATACCGTCCAGCAGGATGAAGAGTTTTCTCTGCTCGATCCGGCGAAGGTTCCCCAGCTTAAACCCGCATTTAAGCCGGAGGGAACCATTACGGCCGCTAATTCCTCGACACTTAGCGATGGCGCTGCCTGCCTGTTGATGGCCAGCGGAGAAAAAGTAAGGGCCCTCGGACTCACGCCCCTTGCGGAGGTTATCGCTTTTGCTGACGCAGAACAGGCGCCCGAGTGGTTTACGACCACGCCGGCGCGTGCAACAGAAAAAGTACTGGCAAAAGCAGGCTTGTCGTTGTCGGAAATCGACTTTTTTGAGTTTAATGAAGCGTTCGCAGTCGTCGCTCTGGTAAATACACACCTCCTGAAGCTTCCGCACGACAAAGTCAACGTGTATGGCGGTGCTGTATCACTCGGCCATCCGCTGGGCTGTTCCGGAGCCAGAATTCTCGTTACGCTTACAAGTGTGCTACGTCAGGAGGGCGGGCATTACGGTCTTGCAGCCATATGCAACGGCGGAGGTGGTGCTTCCGCGATGATTATCCGGAAGGTGTAATGGAAAATAGGGTAGGGGCGGCGGTTAAAAAAATCAGGGTACTGGGCGAAATGGAAAGGTAACTGGCAAATAAAGTAGGTTAAAAGCTGTGAGCGACGCCTTTTTCGGCTGCCTTGTTTTCAGTGTACGACTTAGCCTGCGCCCGCGCAGCTTTCGCCCGGCGGTACACGTCCGAAGCCCAGATTATGCCTTTGGCAAAACCGTATATTATAGATCCATAAGACAGTATACAGCCGAACAATAAAGCGAAGCCGGCTAGCTCTGACGAGTCAAGTCCCATGCCATAAGCATACAGTTGTAAACTGACGCCTAATGTTGATGAGACGAGGAAAATCCATACTTTTTGTTTACGTGTCATAGCATCAAGTTTTTGTTTTTATGTAATAAATAGGTAAAGCTATTGTGAAATGTTGTTTACCGAAAATATTATACTGAACAAATTACATTATTAGTTTCTGCTGATGCATTGTTAATAATATGATTCAAAGGTACAGATAAATGTTATAAAGTCAATGCCTTTTGAATTTATTTTCTGTTTATTTTGTGTAAAATTTATGTCAAGCATGTACGGTTATGGTCGAAAGAACCGGGGGAGAAAGCGGCTGGGGAGGGCGGGATGCGGAAACGCTGGAAACGGAATATGGGCTTTTTAAATGGTAGAGTGCGGTTTGATCGGGACTTTGGATCGTTTCATGTACCGAGCTGTTAGCCGATAAAAAAGTTCCGGAGTAGCTACTCCGGAACTCAACCAAAACCATTTTAACCTAGATTATGATAACAAAATCTCATCAGTATAACAGACAGGTTATCGAAATAGTTTGCTGTTTATAAATTTTTTTTTGCCTAACCGATATACGCAGATGGCTTTATGATTCCAATGTTGCCTGAAGGGTAATCTCAAAGCTGAATGCCACGCTTACGGGGCAATTTTCTTTGGCGCCTTTCGCAATCTGTTGAAATTCTTCGTCGGTAATATGAGGAACGGCGGCTGCAACAGTCAGTTCTGATTTGCTTATTTTTCCGTTTTCGAAGCTGATGGTAGACTGTGTTTCCAGTTTGTCGGGGGCGTAACCCGCCTCTGTGAGATCTGCGCTCAGTTTCATCGTGAAACATCCGGCATGCGCCGCCGCAAGAAGCTCTTCGGGATTTGTTCCTATCCCATCTTCAAATCGGCTGTTGAACGAATACTGTGTTTCATTTAGCACTGTACTTTGTGAGGTTAAGTGCCCACTACCTTCTTTGATGCTGCCTTTCCAGACGGCAGTTGCTTTACGTTTCATAGTCATCCTATTTTGTTGTATACTAATAACACCTTTGGCACGTAATGGTGTGAAAAAAAGTAAAAAAGCATAAAATCCGTCATCGCAGGAGGAGGTACGACAACGAAGCGATCTCATGGCATATCGCTAATGGCAGATGGCTAATGGCTATAGGCCAGCAGCCATAAGCTAATAGCCGCAGAGTCGTTGATTTGTGAAGTCGCGAGGAGGTACGACGAAGCTATCTAACCCCTAATAGTAGCCGTAAAGTCGTTGATTCGTAAAGTCGTGAAGTTAATAGCTAATGGCAAATGGCAGATAGCAGATGGCTATAAGCCGTAAAGTCGTTAAATCGTAAAATCGTTGATTTGTAAGGTGTGATGTCCAAACACAACGATTGACCTCGTAAAGGTCATATCCCAATAGAAACCGTGCGTTAATGTCAGGCTGAGCTCGTCGAAGCCCTCGTATGACGACGAAGCAATCTGATGGCTAATGGCAGATAGCTGATGGCAGACGGCAGCTAACCTATAGGCTAACAGCCATAAGCCTGCACTACTAAAATCTCACTTCTCACTTCTAACTTCTCACTTCTCACTTCTAATATCTATTATGGCGGCCCGCTGACGCAGTCGAACCGATGCCGGTCTTTTCCAACGCGCATGGGCCTTGGAATAGGGTGCCGGCAAAGCCGTAAAGTTGTTGATTTGTGAAGTCGTTGATTTGTAAGGTGTGATGTCCAAACACAACGATTGACCTCGTAAAGGTCATATCCCAATAGAAACCGTGCGTTAATGTCAGGCTGAGCTCGTCGAAGCCCTCGTATGACGGCGAAGCAATCTAATAACGTTGTTCGTAAAGTCGTTGATTCGTAAAGTCGTGAAGTTAATAGCTGATGGCAGATGGCAGCTAACCTATAGGCTAACAGCCATAAGCCTGCACTACTAAAATCTCACTTCTAACTTCTCAAATCTCACATCTAATATCTATTATGGCGGCCCGCTGACGCAGTCGAACCGATGCCGGTCCTTTCCAACGCGCATGGGCCTTGGAATAGGGTGCCGGGAGGCACGACGAAGCGATCTAACCTTCTAACTCCTAGTTTCTCACTTCTCACTTCTCACTTCTCACTTCTCACTTCTCAAATCTCACTTCTCAAATCTCACTTCTCAAATCTCACTTCTCAAATCTCACTTCTCAAATCTCACTTCTAATATCTATCATGTCGGCGCCGCCTTGTTAGGTGTATAACGATTCAATTATTTCAAATTCTCCCTCCACGAAGTGCTGTAAATACTTAAGGGCGTCCTCTAACGTAAATGCCCACACATCATCAACAACCATTTTCTCCTTTTTCCCGAAAAGACCTAAAAACGGTTTAACCCTTTGGGGTCTTTGGTACCATAAGGAAAATTCAAGGTTTCTATTGTCGTCAAAATGAGCGGTTAAGCAAAAGCTTTTGTTGCTTTCGATGTTCTTAAAATCTAATGAGGGCGCAAAATGTATGTCCTCCTCGTTCAGGCTATCTAACATGCGAAGTCTCTCAACCCAGGGGTAATTACGTGCAATGCTGACAACCTCTTTCCCGGAGAATGTGCCGCTAACAATCTGTATTTCCTTTTCAGGAGGCGCGCAGATGGAATATTGAAAAGTCATCCCTACTTCAATTAATGTGGACTAAGTGGTCTGGTACGGTTTGCTATAACTGATTAGCGTAATAAAAATACTAAAAAAATCTTTGCAGAACAATTTTCCAACATCTCGTACGTCCGTTTTTTTCAGACAATAATTTACGACTGGATATAGCCTTGACACCGTTTAAGGAAAACGGTGTCAAAAGCTAAGCTGTAAAGGCGGAATTTATGCGTAGCCCCTAGCATTCCGCGGATCTACAGACCGCTGACCGACGCGGGGCAGTCTTCGAGGTATGGTTAAACGAGTTTGCGATAAAAAAAGCCTATTCACTATCCGGCTACATCATCGGTGGATTTGGCTACATCCGAACACCGCTATCTATGCACCTTTGTAATATCATTTAAACACAAAAGCAACAACAATGGAAGCAAAGAAAGTTTGGTTTGTAACAGGAGCCTCGAACGGTTTGGGGCTCGCACTGGTCAGAAAGCTGTTGGCTGACGGCAATCAGGTGGCCGCGACCTCCCGGAATCTCCAGTCTTTGGTGGAGAAAGTTGGAACACCCTCCGGCACGTTTCTTCCGCTTGCGGTAGATTTAACCGACAACGGAAATGTCCGTGACGCAATTGCGGCGTGTGTCAATCACTTTGGGCGGATTGACGTCGTGGTAAACAACGCGGGATTCGGCTTGATCGGTACGGTGGAAGAGTTAACCGACAGGGAGGTGAAAGACAACTTTAATGTAAATGTGTTCGGGGCGCTGAATGTAATCCGGAACGCTGCTCCCCATCTGCGGCAGCAACGATCGGGACATATCCTCAATATCGCGTCTATAGGCGGGTATGCAGGTGGATTCCCTGGGTTCGGCATATACTGCGCAACCAAATTTGCCATGGCCGGATTTACCGAGGGCCTTGCCGAAGAGATGAGCGATTTTGGAGTGTATGCCACTGTGGTATATCCGGGATATTTTAGGACGAACTTTCTGTCTAAAGACGCTATCAAGACCGCGGCTGTCCCTATAGCAGCGTACACGCGCGCACGGGCGTCTGAACAGGCGCACCTTGAGCAGATAGCCGGAAACCAGCCCAATGATCCTGAAAAAGCGGCCGAAGTGCTGATTGAAGTGAGCAAACTGGAGACACCTCCGGTACACTTTTTCCTTGGTGAAGATGCCTACGCCCTCGCGAATCAGAAAACCAGCCTGATCCAACAGACGATGGCCGAACACGAAAAGCTGGGTACTTCAACTAAATATCAATAGCGCTCCGGGGGCTGTCCAAAAATGGCTGAACGTATTCGAGGTTTTGTCTCCTTTTTGGACCGCTTCCTTTTAGACGACCATAAACGATAAGCGCCGTGTATATAGTGGTGCGGGCAGGATGGCTACTTTGCAGCTGTCAGAACCCTTCTCGAAAAAATAAAGAACATTTACCACCGTTGAAAACAAATATGGAAATAGCAACAATAGAGAAAACAAAAGAGTATATCGGCATGTGGGTCACGGCCGACGGCTATATCCGCCATGAGTTATTGCCGGGCAACCGCTATGACGAAGCTAGAGGGAGCAGGAGAAGTGCGTACCGGGGCAGTTATCGGGTAACTGCAAATCATATCTACTATACAGACGATACCGGATTTACAGCGGACGGTGAGTTTAGAGATGGCATTTTGTATCATGCCGGCATGATTTTGTACAAGGAAAAGAACTAACTTTACGTGTTGAGCGTCATAGCGTTCATTTAGTATACGAAAGCTCCGATAGGTCATTCCGGACTTCG
The DNA here is from genome assembly GCF_008124885.1 of Sphingobacterium allocomposti. Lineage (GTDB taxonomy): Bacteria > Bacteroidota > Bacteroidia > Sphingobacteriales > Sphingobacteriaceae > Sphingobacterium > Sphingobacterium allocomposti. The sequence continues at coordinate 32,803 of NZ_VNHX01000013.1, read as the reverse complement.
ACAGAGCCTCTACGCAGCGTGCCGGAGGGTCCAGGCTGTTAAAAGTCCGATAACCTCATCACCGATAAGAAACAGACCGGTTTGCGAGCTCATCTGTACATTTAGATTTAACACGCATCGATGATTTAAACGGATGAAAGATATTTTTAGATTCAATTCGATAGCAGAATTTCATGCCTTCTGTGGCCTCCCCGCCGCCGAACACCCGCAGATTAGCCTTATCGACTACAGCAAGGTGCGATATCCCGTCAATGACAGTGAGTTGAAATGGATACAGAACTTTTACTCCATTGGGCTAAAGCGGAATGTCAATGCCAAATTTAACTATGGACAGCAGGAATATGATTTTGATTCGGGGCTATTGACATTCATTTCGCCGCTTCAGTTTCTGAAGTTGGAGGTCAACCGGGACGCAGTCGTAGAGCCCTCCGGATGGCTCTTGCTTATTCATCCCGATTTTCTTTGGAACACAGCGCTCGCGAAGAAGATAAAGTCATATGATTTTTTCGGCTATTCCGTGCGCGAAGCGTTGTTCCTTTCGGAGAAAGAGGAGCGTGTCATCGTCGACATTCTTCAAAATATCGAAAAGGAATACCAGTCCAATATGGACAAATTCAGTCAGGAACTCATTGTAACCCAGCTGGAGATGTTGCTCATTTATGCCGGGCGATTTTACGAGCGTCAGTTTCTGACCCGAAAAAAGACCAGTTTCGAACTGTTAGAGCGGTTCGAGAAACTGCTTGCCGACTACTACGAAACCGGTAAGCAGATGGAGTACGGTATTCCGACGGTTTCCTACATTGCTGCTCAGTTGCATATCTCTCCCAATTATCTGGGGTCTCTGTTACGGATCCATACGCAGCAGACAACGCAGCAGCACATACAGAACAAGCTGATCGATTATGCCAAAGAACGATTAATGACGACGGACCGATCTGTCAGCGAAATCGCTTACGAGCTTGGATTCGAACATGCGCAGTCTTTTAGTAAACTGTTCAAGTTAAAGACCAACCAGAGCCCGTCGGAGTTTAGAGCTTATTTTAATTGATTCCTGCGCCGGACCATCAGCGCATCCGTGGCCGCGATAATCCCTGTTTTTTTAAGGGGGCACAGGATGGCGCGCCGCCGGCCGGGGCAAACTGCATCAACAGGAATTGTTCAGGGATCGGATATTAACCCACATTCCTGAGCCGGAACGTGAAAAAGAAACAATGGCCATATTCTTGTCCTAGGACAACTTTAAGCAGGGGAAATCTTGCTATACTTGTATATAACAGATGAGTATGCTTCGGTCATCATTGCTGGGCTTACGATTTAACAAAACGGACAAATCGATAGGACACACGAGCTCATGTATACAATTGAAATTTAAACACCCATAGATAATTATTCCAATGAAAAAGCTGCAATTCACAAAAGAAATCAAGGCACCGGCTCAAAAAGTATATGAAGCCATGCTTGGCCTAAACGATAAGACGACGTACGAGCGCTGGACGTCCACATTTAACCCTACGTCTACCTACGAAGGAAGTTGGGACAAAGGAAGCAAAATCCTCTTCATCGGTGTAGATGAAAACGGCAAAAAAGGCGGAATGGTTTCCGAGATCGTAGAACATACGCCGGCGGAACATGTATCTATCCGACACTATGGTTTTTTAGACGGCGATACAGAGGTTACGACAGGAGAGCAGGTGGAACAATGGGCCGGGGGACATGAAAATTACAGCTTTCAGGAAAACAATGGCATAACAACCGTCACGGTAGATCTCGATACGACGGAAGAGTATCTGGACTATTTTCAAAACACCTATCCTCAGGCTTTGGATACGCTAAAAGAGATTGCCGAAAATTAAAAAAGGATCACTGCATCGCCGTTTATGATGGTGTGGCCGGCGATGCGACCCCTTTACATTTTCCCCCTTGGTACACCATGTTCCGCCCGCAATGTTTACCCAGCGGCCAAAAAAAATATGTGCCACGAAGCGCAGATTAATCTTCCGTAGTTCGGTAGATTTCCTTTTATTCCGGAGGACAAACAGTGCGGCTCAATCTTTCACCGGTTGGGCCGTACTGATTTAGAAGCGACATGTGCCCCCGCTGGCTTCCCGCTTCTGCACGTCGGACGGAAACGATAGGGCTGCTGCTGCGCCTCCCATTCATGTTATTCATAAACACCGGCGACAGCCTGAATAAAACTATTCTTCCTTTTTGTCGTCGTACAGGTGGTGGCACTGTTATTTTAATTTCTTTTTGAAATAATGCTATCAATAATTGTTAAATTTAATGAATCGTTTTTAGTATGTCATATAATATACCTGAACATCTTGATGGGCTCTCCGAAAATGAGGTAATAGCTTCGCGGAAGACATATGGATATAACCGATTAGAAAGTGCAGATAAAAACACCTGGCTGGGTCTCGTCGTTGATATTTTAAAGGAGCCTATGCTGATACTGCTTCTTATTATTTCACTTATTTATGTCATTGTTGGCGATTACGGTGAGGCTTCTTTTATGTTTTTGGCTATTCTCGCAGTAACCGCCATTTCTTTTTATCAGGACAACCGCAGTAAAAAGGCCCTGAAAGAACTTGAAAAGCTGAACGAGCCTCTGAGTAAGGTAATCAGAAGCTCGAAGATTATAGAGATTCCTACATATGAGATTGTCGTGGGCGATTTATGTATTACCGAGGAAGGCAAAAGCATTAATGCTGATGGGCGGATTGTGCACAGCAATGACTTCTCCGTTAATGAGTCTTCGCTGACGGGCGAAAGTTATTCCGTTTTTAAAGACAGTACTTCGGAAGACAACCACGTTTACAGCGGTACCGTTGCCGTTTCGGGATTAGCTGTTTTTCAGGTGGAGAAAATAGGCAAGGAGACGCGAGTCGGTAAAATAGGCGAATCCATAGCCACGATGGAGGAAGAGCTTTCTCCATTGCAGATCCAGGTCAGAAAGTTTGTGAAAGGAATGGCTACGATAGGCATTGTCATTTTCCTGATGGTTTGTATTTTCAGTTATGTCAAAACCGGCGATTGGGTAGCAAGCCTGCTAAGCGGATTAACACTGGCAATGTCGGTGTTACCGGAGGAAATTCCGGTGGCATTTACCACCTTTATGGCTTTGGGGGCGTGGAAACTGATGCGGGAAGGAATCATCATTAAACGAAGCAGCATCGTGGAGACGTTGGGTAGCACAACGCTAATCTGTACCGATAAAACCGGAACGATTACCGAAAATTCCATGAACCTGGCACATGTGTATGATTACCATTCGGATAAGATTTATGAAGAAAGGGATTTTGAGTCGGCAGAGTTGAGTGAGCTTATAGATTATGCGATGTGGAGCAGTGAGCCTGTGCCTTTTGACCCCATGGAAATAACCCTGCATAAAACTTATGAACAGGCCCGGCAAAAAGATGAGAGAAAAGAATATCGCATGTTTCATGAGTATCCTCTCGAAGGTAAGCCCCCTATGATGACGCATGTCTTTGAGAACAAGAGGAAAGATAGAATCATTGCCGCCAAAGGGGCACCCGAAGCTATTCTACATGTGTCGCGGCTTCCTGAATCCGAAAAAGCCAAAATACGGGAGGTGGTAAAAAAATTTGGCCAGAAAGGCTACCGTATATTGGGTGTAGCGAAATCCTATTTCGAGGGGAATGACTTTCCCGGGAAACAACAGGATCTTGCGTTTGAATTTTTAGGACTGACGGCTTTCTATGACCCTCCTAAAAAACGGATACAGGAAGTGTTCCGGCGGATTTATGATGCAGGCATCAAGGTCAAAGTCATTACAGGGGATAATGCAGATACAACAACTGCAATCGCACGACAGGCCGGAATCATAAATGTTGATGACCCGGTGAATGGCAGTGAAATCATGAACTATCCGGAAAAGGAGCTGATACAGGTTGCGGAAACCAAAACACTGTTTACAAGGATGTTCCCCGAGGCGAAGCTGGCGGTCGTTAAAGCCCTTAAGAAGAATGGAGAAGTTGTAGCCATGCTTGGAGATGGCGTAAATGACGGCCCCGCCTTGAAAGCGGCCCACATCGGCGTAGCAATGGGCAACAAAGGTACAGAGATCGCCAAGTCTGCGGCTGCGGTGGTCATTGCCAATGACGACCTGGAGAAACTTATTGTGGGTATAGCAGCCGGAAGAAGGATTTATGCCAACATCAAGAAAGCCATTCAATATATTATTTCTATCCATATACCCATTATACTGACGGTTTCCCTACCGCTATTTTTAGGATGGGTGTTTCCCCATATATTTACGCCCGTGCATGTTATCTTTCTGGAACTCGTGATGGGGCCTACCTGTTCCATCGTTTACGAAAACGAACCGATGGAGAAAAACACCATGAGCCAGCCCCCAAGAGCCATGAGTAATACTTTCCTAAGCTGGCGTGAACTGGGGATCAGTCTCGTTCAGGGGATAATGATTGCTATTGGAGTCCTATTTGTATATCAATATACCGTCCAAAACGGGGGCACCGAAGAAAAAACAAGAGCAATGGTGTTCAGCACCCTGATATTTGCCAATATCTTGCTGAGTTTTGCTAACCGCTCGTTTTTTTACAGCATATTAGAGAGCTTTAAAAACCGAAATCCCCTACTTGTTGGTATTTCGGTTCTGGTGTTAACATTGCTGTTCGTAATATTGTATGTAAATCCGGTATCACTTTTTTTCAAAGTAACCGCTCTTAACATACATGAATTGGGACTTTGTTTGCTTATGGCCGCGGCTTCGGTTTTGTGGTTTGAGCTTTATAAGTTTGTAAAAAGAAGAGAGGGTGTAACCTAAACTGTCACTGTATAAAACGAATAAATAGTTTCACATTCGAATATCAAATGACATGTTAATCCCTTTTGACTTCGACCGTTGTAAACAGGAGGCGATGGAAGTCTGTATGCAGGCAGGGAGGCCGGTGGCGCGGACGGTGTTTTTGCGGCGCCGATGAAACACCTGTCAATACCTTTACAGTATGAAGAGGATATACTGCTGACGGATTATGTCGGTGTGGGCGGGCCACCATAACCGCAATAAACTGTCCAAAGTGTAATATAGTTTGACAGTCTTTTAAACTATTGCAAAAAGATTGCCATTGCAGCACAAAGTATACCAATAATTCCGCTGCAAAATACACTATGGGATATTTAAGAAAAAAAAATTGCTAAGTCGGGGCTGTATTAACCCTTGATTTCAAATTCATGGATAGGATGCTAGAATTCAGTTCTACTCACTTTGAAAGTATCGAATTTAATGAAGGAATCCTAGTGATCAAATGCGTTGGAAATGACGTCATTAATATCGAATAACAGCAAGTGTTGCTTAGTGGGAATACTAGTCTCGCGTCTCCGTAAAGGAAAAATGTCCTGTCCACTACAGATCGCTTAAAAAAAATGTATTTTAGATAAGGTAAAACAGCGCGCCGTCCGTCAATCTTGCTATGGTGGTTGTATATCGTAATGAAATGACTGAGAAAAATTCTACCTCCTTTACGGACCTTGTGAAAACATATGGCAGTCAGCTGCTGGGTTTTATAAGGGGCAGGGTCAAAAAAGCGGAGGATGCCGAGGACATCATGCAGGATGTATGGTTCCAGCTCAGTCGTCTAACTAATATTGATGATCTGGAAAATGTCGGCGCATGGCTGTATGCTGTGACGCGGAACCGGATTACGGACAACTACCGTAAGAGGAAGGATGAACCTCTGGGCGACCTGCTGGGGGAGGGCGACGAGGAGTCGTTTCCGATCCGCCAGTTGCTGCTGGCAGACGACGCCAATGATCCGGAGTTGAAGCTGTTTAAGGACATCTTTTGGGATGAGCTCATGAAGGCGCTTGATGAGCTCCCGGAAAACCAGCGCAGCGTCTTTGTCATGAACGAGCTGGAGGATAAGACCTTGCAGGAGATCGCGGATATGACGCAGGAGAAGCTGAAGACAATTATCAGCCGGAAACGATATGCTATAAAACATCTGCGGAAGCGGCTACGCGGTTTGTATGAGGAACTAAACTATTAAGAGATAAGGGGGAACAATGGATTGGCAAACAAAAAGAAAGAAAAAAGGCAAATTCGCTTTTGTTTTTTTCGCTGTATTAGCGGGTATATTTCTTTTGGTGGCGTTGGTGCAATATCTATGGAACTGGCTGGTTCCTGATATCTTCGGCTTCAAGGCTATTTCGTATTGGCAGGCTTTCGGGCTGTTTGTGCTGAGTAAGATTTTGTTTGGCGGATTCGGCAAACCGAAAGGGGGCTTCAGAAAGGGCGTCCCGCATGATGAAGGCCTTTCTCCGGAAGAACGGGAGCGTTTAAAGGCTGAGCTAAAGCGCCGGTTTGATGAAAAATGTCGTTTTTGATGCTCAGGGATTAGGTGTTAGAAGTTAGAAGTGAGATTTGAGATTTGAGTAGTGAGGATATATGGCTAGTGGCTTATAGCCATCTGCCATCTGCTATCTGCCGATAGCTATTAACTTCACGGCTTTACGAATCAACGACTTTACGGCTACTATTAGGGGTTAGATAGCTTCGTCGTCGTACGAGGGCTTCGACGAGCTCAGCCTGACATTGTCGAAGAGTGAGATGAGTTAGATGGAGTTAGAAGGTTAGATCGCCTCGTCGTCCCTCCTCGCGATGAACGTTTTTTTGCGGTTTATTGTAGGAGGTTCGGACCTTCACAACTTTACATCTTCACAAATCAACGGCTTATAGCCATCTGCCATTTGCCATTAGCTAATAACTTCACGACATACGCCTTCACAGCTTACCCCCTTTACAATTTTTTTATCCAAGTGAAGTATTTTTCTGCGATATGCGTCTACCAGAGCAAAGGCCTTTTAAGTAATAAAGAATAAGTGAATAACACATTTAAAACACAAGAAAAAAATGAAACATAAGATCCGCTTTATATTTCCGCGTCTGGTAGGGCTTACCGTCGTCGCGGGGCTGCTAAGCTTCGTTATCGGAATAATTTTCAAGCTGCTGGTGGCCGGTACCTTGGTGGCCGCCATCGGTACGTGGGTTCTGTCGAGGATGCGCCGCAAGAGAATGTTACGTACGGGGGTAAATCCTTCTGCAGGGCCAAGCCATCCCATGTCTACCCACGGTATTCCGGCGGTCGAGCCAATCGTGCCCCGCTACCCGACGCAAGCCGCAATTGTTCCAATCTATTAGAAACCATTTAATTTTTACGACATGTTTAAACAAAATCAATATACAGGGCAGCATAAATCAGACACTCCGTTCTGTGCTGACAGATTCCGGACGAAGTTAGAGCGGCTCCACAGCCAGCTATTCGATGGAGGGGCGCCATTTGCGAAAGGCTGGGGTGCCGATAGGTACAGCGCCGTTCCGGTGAATATTATCGAACACCAATCCTGCTACGAGCTGAAGCTGTATGCCGCGGGAAGGAAAAAAGAATATTTTCAGGTTTCCGTTGACAATGACGTGCTGTCGGTCGTATACAGGCAACCCGAACACGAGCAGGAGGAAAGCTATATTGTTCAGGAATATGCTCCCTCCTCTTTTGAACGTTCTTTTCAGCTACGCGAACAGATGCTGCGGGACAATATTCACGCCAGCTTCGAAGAAGGCGTGCTGACGATCGTCCTACCGAAGGATCCGGAAGTTGTCAAACAGTCCCATTCTGTACGGGTCGATTGATCCCGTCTCTACCTTCACAGGACACGGGTACCGTTATGATGACGGTACCCGTGCTTCTTCCTGTATACGTTGTGAACCATCCTATATCAATCACTTGCCGCCGGCCGGCAACGGGTTTTTAACGCCTGCCCTTGGACGGAATTGACCCAAATTCAAAAGTAATTATACCAAATTCTAAACTTCCCGCTCAAATTTCCTTTTACTTTTGCGATGTTTAATTATACTAATTCTAAATAATATCGTACATTCGCTGATCGATATAGCATCGATACGGATGATACAGGAAATTAAAATCAGAAGCAAAAGATGAAAGCAACCTATTACTTATTATTTTTCTTGGCGGCGCTGCTGGGTGGCCAACAGACCGTTCAGGCCCATGCGATCTGGCTTGAGAGCGTAGCAACCGGTAACAAAGGCAAGGCACAGCAGGTCCGTGTCTATTATGGCGAGTATGCGACCGGCGAGATCGAAAAGACCGCCGACTGGTATTCCGACTTGCGGAGTCTGGAAGTGTTTCTGCTGAAGCCTGATCAGTCGGTGGAGAAGCTGTCGCTGACCGATAAGGGCGACCATTTTGAGGCGTCCTTTACGCCTACGGCCGACGGCAACTACCTCGTGTATACCAGCCATCCGACAAAGGATCTCGGCGGGCAGATGCGATACGAGTTTACCTCGCAGATAGCCGTACAAGTAGGCGCGGCGGCCGACGTTAGTGCCGGGAAACTTCCCTATCAGCTGCTGGCGCCGGTCAAAAAGCATCGCACGGGAGGAAAGGTGTCGCTGTTTTTGAAGAAAGACGGCCAGCCTCTGGCGGATCAGGATGTGCTGGTGATGTCGTCTTCCGGCTGGTCAAAGACGTATAAGACAAATGCGCAGGGCGAAATCATCGTGGATGCACTTTGGGCAGGTACGTATGTCGCTGAGTACAGTCATATGGAAAAGGTGAGCGGTACATGGCATGGAAAGGAATATACCTCGACATGGCAGGGGATTACCACAAGCTTCACGGTAAAGTAATCGCAATCGCTATAGAGATCCCGTCCATTTCGTGCCGGACAGATTTCTGTAGGTAGCAGCAGCAAAACGGAGCCGAAAGGCTCTCGCTGCTGCATTTGTTAAGCGTTTTCGACGATTTATGGAGGAAATATATGTTTAGTACAATCTGTCTTCTTTTTTTCGGAAGTTTTTTCTGCTGGATGAATACATCCAAACGGATCGCTTGGGCAGACCGGCCCGCCTTTTTGCAGACGTTGCACGGGCATGTGCTGCCAAGCCGGTATCTCGCCGCAGGCCTATGCCTGCTGGGAACAATTTTGAGCGTGGCGCTGCTCGGCGTAGGAAGCGGTCTGTTCTCGGCTGTGGTGCTGATGATGATGGCCGGTAGCTTATCGGTTGTCTTTTTTCCGTTTCGTTACTTTGGCGTGCGTGAAATCCTGACTATTTACTTGGTTGGTGTTTGTCTTGAATTGATCTTTTAATATGCCGGCGAATAAAAAATACCTAACGAAATCTCCCTGGCTGCGGTTGGCCAAAATCCTTGCGGGCGTCGTGGGCGGATACGCGGTGATGCTCAGCTTCCATGTGGCACTGGCCACTTTTCTTCCTAAAAATGAAGTGGTGGCAACGGCCTTCATTACTGGATATATTGTCTGGGCATTTCTGCTGCTTTGGGCGTTCGTTGCCAGGAATGTGTGGCGGGTATGGTTGACGTATGCTTTGCTGACACTTGTATTCCTTTTACCTTACTTCTTGACACAGCATTTTTGAGTATGGATCCTAGAAAATACAACATTTATTTCCATACGCATACGATAAGCGGTATTATCACTGCCGCCTTGTTGTTTGTGATATTTTTTGCGGGTTCGTTCTCGTTTTTTAAGGACGATATCAGCGCGTGGCAACGCGGGCAGTCCGTTAGCGGCGGGCAGGTAGATGCCGATTATAACCATCTGTTGGATTCGCTGTCGCGGAACTACAATCTCATGGGACGCAACATAGATTTCTACTTCCTACGGCAGGGACAGGGGGCGTACGTCAATTTGAGTACGTCTCAGGACACCACGGTCAGCAAGCCCACCGCTGGTGGATCGGTGCAGCGGGGAAGGGGTCGCCGGGCAGCGGGTGAAGACTCCGCCTACTTCTTGTATTATTTTGCTGACAAGAAGCCGACTACATACGCTGAAGGATATGATATGGGCGAATTTCTGTACCGCTTGCATTTTCTCGCGCAGCTAAACCAGATCCCGATCCATATAGGAACGCCTTTTGGCTACCTCCTGGCGGGCATCGTTGCGTTTTTATTTTTGTTTGCCCTGATCACGGGGCTCTTTCTGCACTGGGACAAGATCAAATCAAACTTCTTTTTATTTAGACCGTGGAGTAAGTGGAAGACGGTATGGACCGATATGCATACGGCCTTGGGTGTTATTGGGTTTCCCTTTCAGTTTGTTTTCGCTGTGACGGGGGTGGTGCTGATTGTTAACTTTGCGCTGATTGCGCCCTTTAGCAAACTATTGTATGATGGCGATCAGCAGAAGGTTTACGAAGAGCTTCAGTACAACAGAACCATGCCTGTGGAATATACCTACACGCCTTTGGCCGAAGAATTCGACATGAACGCTTTTGTAGCGCGGTGGCAGGAGACATGGAAGGATAGTAAGATATCCCGCATCTATATCCGCAATTATAACGATAAGAGCATGCAGGTTGGGATCGAAGCCAAACCTGATGCTGCTGTGGCCTTTGCGGGTTCCGGCTTTGCAATCGAAGAGATTGCAACGGGAAAGGTGCTCTCTTTGAAGTCGCCAACGGCCGACGGCAACTATATCGACGGCGTGAAAAGCATTATTTATCACCTGCACTTTGGCGACTTCGGCGGAAAGCCGCTCCAGATTGTCTTTTTTGTGCTGGGGCTGATGGGCTGTCTGGTGATTATTTCCGGCATCATGATCTGGCTCGTAGCGCGCGACAAGAACAATGTGCCGGCGTACAAGCGTAAGTTTAACTTTTGGGCGGCGAACTTCTTTCTTGCGGGTTGTTTAAGTATGTTGCCTGTGACGGCCTTTGCCTTTATTATGGTGAAGCTGCTGCCGGAGGTCAACCAATCCGTGATCTATGATGTCTATTTCTATAGCTGGCTTGTGCTCGGCGTCTACCTTATGGCGCTCCGGAATCTGGTGTCGATGAATAAGCAGGTTCTTCTGCTTTCGGTTGTGCTCTACGCCGCTGTGCCCATTGCAAATGGTGTAGGTTCAGGGCTTTGGTTATGGACAACATGGAAGGCCGGAGCGTTCGATATTTTTTTCATCGACGTGCTATGCATCGTTATTGCCGCCGTCTGTGCTTTTTCCTATAAGAAGGTGAAACAACAGGGGAGGCCCTTCGGAGTTTTGAAGACACCGGCGAAGCCGAAAAGGGAGGCGCTCGTCAAACAGCCGTTGTAGGCCGTTTTGGAAGATGTTTCTCTGGAGTGATAGGCTATTTTGCTGCCTAAAAAGGTTCAATGGAAATGTCCATTGAACCTTTTTGCGTCTAGTGTTGTTCTGTTATCGTCAATAGTTACAAAGGAAATTCAAGAAATTACAGGATGGAACAAAATAATCAACAGAATCTTTCAGGAAAAGAAGCCTTAGCAAAAATCAGAGAAATCGTAGACGACGCGAAAACGTGTTTTTTCTGCACCGACATACGTACAGGCGTGCCGATGTCGGTGCGGCCGATGACAGTCCTGCAGGTCGACGATAGCGGTTATCTATGGTTTATGACGGCGGAACGGACGTATAAGGATGATGAGATTGCTGAAAATCCATTTGTGCATCTTTTGCTGCAAAGTGGACAGCGGAGCGGTTTTTTGAACTTATATGGTATTGCCGAGATTCAGAACGACCGCGGAAAAGTGCAGGAACTGTGGAGTCCCGCCCTTGAGGTATGGTTTGAGGGGCCTGAAGACCCGCAGATTGTCTTGATACGCGTTGAGGTATTGGACGGGCATTACTGGGACAACCAGAGTAGCGCCCCTGTTGCGGCTTTTAAAGGCCTGAAGTCGATGATTACGGGCAAACCAGATTATGACGGCGTCGAGGGAGATATAGAAATTTAAAAACCTGCATCCGATTCTGGTTTTCGGCTCCGAGCGCTTAGAAATGGATAAGTTTAACAGAAAAAGACAAAGCTGGCTATTCGAGGACTTTTCAGGAAGAGGGTTGACAAAGAACGTAATCCAAATCAGCTGCGTTGCTATTAATTTCTGTGCGCCTTAAGAAGTGTCGGACTTCGGTTAAAAATAGTGTTTCTAGGTAGGGCGGGACACGACGGCGTATTTACGTGCGTTGTGTCCCGCCCCTGTCTTTGCAGGGAAAGCAGAAGTCAGCAGCCAGCATTATATTTTTTCACCCACGCGATGTGTGGCGATATCCTTTTAAGTCCGGTTAATTCTTTCTATTTTTGTTTTTGAAACATTTGAAGAACGAGGGAACCGTGTATGCCAGTCAAGATACCGAATAACTTACCAGCGATAGAGCTTCTGAAGAAGGAAAATATTTTTGTGATGAACGATCTGCGCGCTGATGCGCAGGACATCCGTCCGCTCCGCGTGCTGATCCTTAACCTGATGCCGATTAAGATTACGACGGAAACCGACTTTATCAGGCTGCTTTCCAACAACCCGCTGCAGGTGGAAATCGAATTTCTGCGATTGGACACCCACACACCCAAGAACACACCTGAGGAACACCTCGAAATGTTTTACAAAGGGTTTAGCGAGGTCAGCGCCAATTATTATGACGGCATGATCATTACGGGCGCACCGGTCGAGATGATCAAGTTTGAAGAAGTCACCTACTGGGATGAAATCACGACCATATTTGATTGGGCGAAACGTCATGTGACATCCACGTTATACATCTGCTGGGCATCGCAGGCAGCACTATATCACTTCTATGGGATCGAGAAGGTGCCATTGGGCGAGAAACTGTTCGGCGTGTTCAAACATACGGCGACCGAGAAGGGACATCCGCTTTTCCGTGGCTTTGACGATGAATTTTTTATACCCCATAGCAGGCACACGACCATACGGAAAGAAGACCTCGAAGGCAGGGCTGAAATTGCCGTCCTTTCAGAGTCGGCCGATGCAGGCATAGCGATCGCTTCGTCGCGCGGAGGACGCGAATTCTACCTGACAGGACACTCGGAATACGCTCCGCTGACCCTGCATGAGGAGTACGTGAGGGATCTGGAAAAGGGGCTGCCTATTGGGTTGCCGCAGAACTATTACGCTCAGGACAACCCACAGAACGCCCCTTTGGTGCGCTGGGCGGGTCACGCCAACCTGCTCTTCAACAACTGGCTCAACTATTTTGTCTACCAGGAAACGCCATTCGACTTACGGGATGTGATACATCTCGGAGAGATTAAACAACAAAGCTGATCCACGCCTTCGGGCAGCGCTACCTGAGCGCTGTGCCGCCTTGGTGGCCGGTAGCCGCGGTCAGGAGGCTACGTCATGTTGTTTTTGTGCGCCAACGATATACATGCTTGGACGTATCCCATAGTGCTTATGAAAATCCCTTGAGAAATTAGATTGTACCGTGTATCCGACCATGGAGGCAACCTGCGTAACGGTATACTTCTTTTCCGCCAGCAGCTCGGCTGCCTTTTTCAACTTAGAGAGGTTAATCATTTCATTTGGCGTGAGATCGGTGTGCTGTTTTACCTTGCGGTACAAAGTGGGCCGGCTCATATGCATAAGTCGGGCCAGCTCGTTTACCGTAAGGTCCATGTCCGAAATATGATCGTATATGACGTTGTAAAGCCGGTCGATAAAGCCGTCCATGATCGCGGGACCTGATGTGCTAACGATGTCTGACCGGCGGGCGTTCGCGAAATAGTTTTTAACAATCTGGCGGTTATGCAGCACGTTCTGCATCTGGGCCTGCAGAAACTCCACCGTAAAGGGCTTTTCGATGTATGCATCGGCACCGCTGTTTAACCCTTGTATTTTTACTTCAAGAGGCTGCTGCTGTGCGAGGAAAACGACGGGGATATGGCTGTATCGGGACGTGGTTTTAATATGGGTGCACAAGCTTATGCCGTCAATCAATAATGTCTGGATCTCGGTAAGCACCAAATGAACTTCGTTCTGGGCCAGTATGTCGCGTGCTTCGGCATCGCTTGAGGCCCTGAGAATCGTATAACAGGTTTTCAGCTCCTTGTTAAGGTAGGCCAGGGCCTCCTTGTCATCTTCCACCAACAAAATAATCGGTGCGCCAGCCGCTGTCAGAGGTTGGCTTGCCACTTCCTCATGTAATGCCTTCCGGCCGTTGGATCCAAGATCCGATTTTGTGAAAATTAAGCTCATCACGTAGGTTTGTTTCGTTTATAATGTTTAGTTCAGATCGACATGGGAACGCCCCGATTTATGGGATGTTCCGGTCATGCGTCTACTTAGGTTAGCTATGTGTACGACGGTTTTGCCAGGTACGCAGTTCGCCGCGTGCCTCCGTCGACAACAGCAAAATGACTGCCGCTATTTCTATGCCAAATCGCTATGTTTTGATGTACCCTGTTGATAATCAGGTATAATTTTCGTTTTCATGTGGGCTATACTTTTCAATGCGATGATTTTGTCCTAAAAGAGGAACCGGAAACGTTTCCGTTGAGACAATATGATATAAGATTGAGACGCTGTGACTGATTTTAAGCCGCAGATTTGCTGAATTTTATATACGCGATAAAACCAACATAAACAAACATACATATGATCGAGAAAAAGAACCCACCACCGCGGCCTTTCCCTAGGCGCTTTCGGCGTGTACGCCGGACACAGATCGTCTTCACGTAGCGCACGTGCCTAAACAGCGGAATAGATAGGGCACCGGGCACAGTCCCCGGCCGTTAAGCTAACATGGTCTGTGCCTGCGTCATCATGACGTATACATATGCCTGACCATAAATCCGACGGCCTCATCACGATTAAAAACGAGCCTGTACGGACAAAGCCCAGTATAAACGGCCAAACGGCCTTACACAGGAGGCGATGTAGACCTCGTGAGAATGAGTAAAGAAACCAGGTGAGACGAGCTCATCTATGCAATTAAGATTTAACACTTTTATAATTATACAGATGGAAAACAATTTACGTATACGATGCGTCTTGACGCTTATGATCCTTCTTGTGTCCCAACTGGTTTTTGCCCAGACGCGGACGTTGACAGGTAAGGTTTTGGACGAAGCCGGAGCGCCCCTTGTTGGTGCGACGGTAAAAGTAAAGGGAACGACGTTGGCCACGACAACCGACAACGACGGCGTTTTCACGCTGGAGGTTGCTGACAATGCACAAACGTTGGAAGTCTCTTTTATCGGCTATACAATGAAGGAAGCGCCTATTGTAGGTACGGATATCACGGTTCAGCTACAGCCGAATGCCGAGCAGGGGCTGGATGAGGTCGTAGTTATCGGTTATGGTACTGCACGGAAAAAAGATCTGACCGGCGCCATGGTTACCATACAGGAGGCTAATTTCAACCGTGGGATCATGACGAGTCCTGATCAGCTGATACAGGGAAAAACACCGGGCGTGATGGTGCTGAACAATACCGGTCAGCCCGGTGGGTCCGCCACCGTCCGTATCCGTGGAAACTCATCGATCCGTGCCAGCAATAACCCACTGTTCGTGTTGGACGGTGTGCCTATGTCGGGCAACTCCCCGCTGCCTGAAGGCCGCGGCGGCTTTTCATCGGACAGAGGAAACCCGCTAACGTATTTAAACCCCAGCGATATCGCCAGCATGGATATTCTTAAAGATGCGTCGGCCACGGCAATCTACGGGTCAAGGGGAGCCAACGGCGTGGTCATCATCACCACAAAAAAAGGGGTGGCCGGCCCTCCGGTGGTCTCTATAGGTGCTTCTTCGGGCATTTCCAGCATGCGTGAGTACCCGAAGGTCCTAAACGCAGATCGGTTTAGGGAAGCCCTCAACTACTATACACCTTCCGAGGTGGATGACGCCGATTTTGGCGGGAACGAAGACGCTTTTAAAGCCATCACCCGTCATGCTGTGACACAGAACTATTACGGAGACGTTTCGGGGGGCACCGAGCATGGACGATATCGCTTGTCGGGGGGCTACCTCAATCAAAACGGTATTATACGGGGATCGCAGCTCAAGAAATATACAGGCAACTTCACGGGGAATTTCCGCTTCCTTGAAAACCGCCGTCTGGGATTGGATTTCTCCTTGTTCCTTACCCAGCTGGACAACCGTTACGCGCCAATCAACGCCATGGTCGGGTCGGAAGGAAATGTGATCTCTCAGGCTTTGCAATGGAATCCTACACGTCCGCTGCGGGATGAACAGGGCAACCTCACATTCGTGAGTACGACCACACGAAACCCGTTGACCAGCCTGGAGGCTTTTAAGGATCAGGCGACAACAAACACAATTGTGGTAAATGTGGCGCCTTATTATAAAATTACAGACGATCTGGAATATCGTTTTATTTATAGCGCGATGCGCCAGACCGGTAACCGCGCCGGAATGTATAGGGCAGGACTTATCGACCCGTCTGCCGTGAACAACGAACAGGCTTTCATTTCCAGCAATGGCGAAACAAACCTGCAGATGACACATATGTTGTCCTACAATAAGCAGATTAATGAAGATTGGAACATCAACGCCGTGGCCGGTTACGAGTTCCTTGACTACAACTATAACAACAACATCTCGTTCGGCGGCGGGTTTAAGTACATGGGGCTTGACTATTTTGACTACCTGCAGTACTCGCCCGTTGCCACCCGCGAGATATCTTCGTACAGAAGTCCGACCAACCAGCTACAATCGCTCTTTTTGCGGGGCGGTTTCAATTACCTCGACAGATATCTGTTGACGGCAACCATACGGAGAGACGGATCGACGAAGTTCGGTTCCAACAACAAATACGCCATGTTCCCTTCGCTGGCCGTGGCGTGGAATTTGGCGGAAGAGGAATTCATGAAGTCCAACAGTATTTTTGACCAGCTTAAAATCCGGTTGGGATGGGGTAGGACCGGAAACCAGGAATTCCCGTCGGGTGCATCGCTGAACAGGCTGGTTTTCGGTAATCAGAGTATCAGCCAGGCTAACTACGGTAACCCTGACCTCCGATGGGAGACCGCAACAACGCTGAACGCCGGAATCGACTTTGCGTTTTTGAAGAACCGTCTCTACGGATCGATCGATTACTTCAATAAAAGGACAACAGATGCACTATTTGAGCAGACGCTTGCCCAACCTGCACCTGCAGGACGTATATGGGTCAACCTAGATGGCGAAATTGTGAACAAAGGCGTCGAAATCTCGTTGACCGGTACCATCATTAACAGCACAGACTGGACATGGGACATCACTGGAAATGCGACTTTTTTGAAAAACAGCGTGAGCGGACTGATAGGCTACTACGAGACCGGCGCGTTGCGGGGACAGGGATTTTCGGGCGTTCTTGGGCAACGTATGGTAAACGGACAGCCGCTTAACGTATGGTATCTGGCGCAGTATGAAGGCATAGATCCGGAAACCGGAATGAGCATGTACCGCGGATTGGACGGCAGCATCAGCAGCGATAATGATCCTGCAGTGAACAAGTTCTACACCGGCAGCCCTAACCCGGAAACGTTAGTGGGACTATCCACGAATGTAAGTTATAAGAAATTCTCGCTGGCAGCGAATATGAATGGTGCTCTGGGACATTACTTATTTAATAACACGGCCGCCACAGCACTCGGGTTGAGTAACCTTTCGTCGCGGAATATAGGTTCTGCGTTCTTTGACACCTCTGTCAAGGAGTCTACGGCCAACTCGGCTGCGCCATCGACCCGTTTTTTGGAGAAGGGCGACTACCTCAAGATGGCTAACCTTACGCTGAGCTATGCTGTGGGAGATATCGGCAAAACGTTCAGAAACTTTAATGTGTCGCTTACGGGACAGAACCTGTTCATCATCACGAAGTACACCGGTTTCGATCCGGAGGTCAATACGGATGGTACGACGAACGGTATCCCGTCGCTGGGTATAGAGTATCTGCCGTATCCGCCATCACGCAACATTCTTCTGGGCGTAAATTTCTCGCTTTAATGGAGCTGGAGATATAATATATAATGGATAATACTAAAAAAATAGACAGATGAAACTGAGATCTTTGATATATATCGCACTGGCAGGGGTTGCTACTATGGGCACGTCATCCTGCACTAAGCTGACGGAGGAGTTCAGGGGAGAACTTGAGGAAAGCGACGGCTTGAACGTCGATCCGGCGGCCTTGCTTATCACCGCATACAATTCATTAAACACACCCTATCAGCAGGACCAGCGGTGGGTCATGCAGGAGGTATCCACGGACGCCGCGATGGCTCCTACCAGGGGCGGCGACTGGGACGATAACGGTATGCACCGCGCTATTCACCTCCATACCTGGAACGCCGACAATGGCTATATGAACAATACGTTTGTGAGCCTAGGTACGGCGATCTACAACGCAACAAATGTACTTCGCTATAGTCCGGGGGCACAGCAGGCTGCTGAAGCACGGTTTATCCGCGCGTTGGCGATGTTCGACATGTTGGATCTATATGGCGTTGTCCCGATCCGCGAGGGCGAGTCGTTAGACGACTTCCGGATTGCCCCGGAAGTACTGCAGCCCCAACAGGCAATCGACTATATCGTTAAGGAACTGAACGAAATCATGGCGAGCTTGCCAGAGAACGGGCCAACGGCTGCGTATGTGGCGAACCGAAATGCGGCACGGGCCCTCCTGATGAAAGTTTACCTTAACAGGGGGACCTTCTTAAACCGGCAGGCGCCGACATTTCCCGTGGAAGATATGAACAGGGTCGTGGCCCTTGCCCAGGAAATCACCGCGTCCGGAAAATACAGCATCTCGCCCGAAGGCCGGTATTTCGATAACTTTGCGCCGGACAACGATGCTAAATCGACCGAAAACATTTATACGCTCTTCAACAAAAACGGCGAGCGAGGCGGAAACGTGGACAGAACGTGGAACACGATCGCACATTATAACATGAACCCGGGAGGGTGGAACGGCTGGTGTACGTTATCGGACTATTACGACAAGTTTAGTGCGGACGACGAGCGCCGCGGTATCTATTATGAATATCCGGCGGATACCACCTCCAACAGGACAAGAAATTTCCGCAGGCAGAACGTTGGCTTTTTTGCGGGACAGCAGTATAACTGGAGCACGAACAGGCCGCTTATGGCGAGGAACCCGTCTACGGCACCGCTGTCCTTTACACGCGAGGTGACCATACGCACGTCGGGCACAACACTCGAAACGGCAGGCATCCGCCCTTTGAAGTATGCCTTCGACTATGCGGTCACCGGCCAGCGGAATAACGATTGGGTGGTGTTCCGATACGCTGACGTATTGCTTATGCAGGCCGAAGCAATCTTACGGGGAGGCACGGGGGCGGCAGCAGACGCGCTGCGCCTGGTGAACAGCATACGAGCCAACCGGGGAGTGGGGGCGTTTACGGCGCTGACACTTGAAAGCCTGCTGGACGAGCGTGCCCGCGAACTATACTGGGAAGGATGGAGACGGCAAGATCTTATCCGCTTCGGAAAATTCCTTGAAGCATGGCAGGAAAAGGCCGCCGATCCGGACCCGAAGACGTTGGTTTATCCTATCCCGAGCCAGCAGATAGCGGTCAACCCGAATTTACAGCAGAACCCCGGGTATTAACGGGGATTTAACCATCGTAGACGTCTTGGGGCAACCGTTCCAGGACGTCTTGTTTTTATTACGCATTGCCGACACAGCGTCTCTATCTTTTTTGGGAAAATCCCTCGTGTTTTATTGGATACATGGACTTTAATGTCACGCTGCGTCTGTCGGAACACATTTGACGCTGCGCATTTCGGCAGAGCCTGTATGGAGCCTGTCGAAGAGCTCTTCGACGGGCTCGGGGGGACACCCCTCCTGTCAGGCTGAGCTTGTCGAAGCCTCAGGCTTTCGGACAATAAATAGCGGCTTTGTTGCACAACGGGTTCCTGAAAACGTTTATCTTTATAAGACGACGACGATGCCACGGCGACGGCCGTGGGGCTGCCGTTATCCTCATTGTTGTCGATGGAAGGCGATGAGGTTGTGAAAGGTAATTGATCATGAAGAAGGATATCGAAGATAAACTGATGGGCAAAGGTGTCAAGCCCACCACAATGCGGATATTGGTATACGAAGTGTTGCAGGACCAGAACGTGGCCCTTTCTCTCTCGGAAATAGAGCATTCGTTTCAGGCGGCGGACCGGATAACGATCTACCGGACGTTACGCACATTCGAGGAGAAAGGGGTAGTGCACAGTATTCAGGAGAACAACACCACACGGTATAAGCTGTGCGACGAGGACTGTTCTTCTGACAGGCACAAGGACTGGCATCTGCACTTCTACTGTAGGCACTGCAAGCAGACAACCTGCCGGCAGGAGGTGAGACTGTCTCCCGACTGGGAGACGGCGGTCAGGATCGAAGATGTGCGGCTATTTGCAAGGGGAGTCTGTGAAAATTGTCTGAACGTAGATTAGGTGCTTTTATATGCAATTTAACTGCGTTGTTTATAAAAGGACACTCGTCCTGCTCGCCCCTGCCTAGAAGGCTCATTATAGCAGAAATACAAGTTTGCAATAGTATTGCACGGATGGGATGCCTATCTTTATCATTATGATAGAGTGCGTGCCGCCTGTTCAGGGGGGGGCTGAACAGGCGGCAACGCAAGAAAGGAAATTTATGGAAGTGCATTCAAATAGACATCGTTCGGTAGACCCACATGTGGAGGCTGGGTGTTGCTGTTCTGCCCCCGCGCCTGCGGGGAAACACTCTTCTACGTCTACGGACGGCAAACCGCCGCAGCGGCAATGGAAGCAGGTCCGCCTTTTTGCTCCGGCTATTCTCTCGCTCCTTTTATTGCTATCCGGCCTGGCTTTCGACAACTGGGTGCCACAACCTTGGTTCGTAGGCTGGACCCGGTTGGCATGGTACATACTTGCTTACCTACCGGTAGGTCTGCCTGTGCT
This sequence comes from Sphingobacterium allocomposti, assembly GCF_008124885.1. GTDB lineage: Bacteria > Bacteroidota > Bacteroidia > Sphingobacteriales > Sphingobacteriaceae > Sphingobacterium > Sphingobacterium allocomposti. Next base: position 12,077 of record NZ_VNHX01000013.1, on the reverse strand, counting down.
CCGGGATGCTGGAATAAGCATCGGCAAGGGCGATGTTTTTTCGGAATTCTTTTTAATGGGGATTGCCACGATAGGAGCCTTTGCTATCGGTGAATATCCCGAAGGAGTGGCTGTGATGCTCTTTTATGCCGTTGGGGAAACTTTTCAGGGGCTGGCGGTAGCCCGCGCGAAAGGTAATATCAAGGCATTGCTTGACCAGCGGCCTGATGAGGTAACGGTAGTAGACGGGGATAGATTAACGTCCATACGAGCGGAGGAAGCTAAAATTGGCGACATTATACAGCTGAAGCCGGGGGAAAAACTAGGACTGGACGGCGAACTGATATCGGAACATGCATCGTTCGATACGGCAGCGCTGACCGGAGAGAGCGTACCGGATCGCAAGGCTAAAGGAGAATCCGTGCTGGCGGGCATGATCAACCTGCGGTCGGTGAGCCGGGTGAAGGTGACGGCGGCGTACAGCGACAGCAAGCTGAGCAGGATATTGGAAATGGTGCAGCAGGCGACTTCGCAGAAGGCGCCCACCGAGCTGTTCATACGGAAATTTGCCAAGGTATATACGCCTATCGTGGTGTTTCTTGCCATTAGCATCTGGCTGCTTCCTTATTTCATAGTGGATAGCTATAGCTTCAGCGACTGGCTCTATCGGGCGCTGGTCTTTTTGGTGATCTCCTGTCCATGCGCGCTGGTCATCTCTATCCCGCTGGGCTACTTTGGAGGAATCGGCGCCGCCAGCCGGAACGGAATTTTGTTTAAGGGCAGCAACTATCTGGACGCATTGGCTAACATCCGGCACGTCGTGATGGACAAAACCGGAACGATGACGGAAGGTGTGTTTGAGGTGAAAGATGTGTGGTGGGCGGAAGGTGTGGACGCCGATCGATTGTTGGACATGGTCAATGTATTGGAGAGCCATAGCACGCACCCCGTGGCGACGGCCATACGTGCGTACGGAGGCGTACCTAAGAACGATATTAAGCTGCGTGACGTTGAGGAGGTTGCTGGCTATGGTCTTCAGGCTACTTTCGAGGACCAGCTCCTATTGGTCGGTAACTTCAAGCTATTGGACAAGTTTGGGGTTCCGTATACGTTGGATTCGGTAGAGACGAGGCTTACGACGATAGCGGTGGCGTGGGGTGGTAAATTTATGGGACATATTACCATTGCCGATCGCATTAAAGACGACAGCGTGCAGGCAATCCGCCGGCTGCATAAGCTTGGGGTTAAAACAACCATGTTGAGTGGGGACAAGGGAGCTGTCGTTGCGCATGTCGCGGATAAACTGGGAATAGATAGTGCTTTTGGCGACCTGCTTCCGGAAGATAAGGTTGATAAATTGCGGGATATTAAAGACCGCGGAGAGCGTGTCGCCTTTGTCGGGGACGGGGTGAACGATGCGCCGGTGGTCGCCCTTAGTGATGTGGGTATCGCCATGGGCGGTCTGGGAAGCGACGCCACCATTGAAACAGCCGATGTGGTCATTCAGGATGATAAGCCGTCGAGGATCGCAACCGCTATAGAAATAGGCAGGCAAACACGGCGCATCGTCTGGCAGAATATTATGTTGGCGTTTATGGTCAAAGCAGCTGTGCTGCTATTGGGCGCAGGAGGGCTAGCCACGATGTGGGAAGCCGTGTTTGCCGACGTCGGCGTCGCGTTGTTGGCTATACTGAATGCGATACGAATACAAAGGATGCGGTTTAGCTAGATTTGGCGTTTACGATGACATAGGCGCGTACCAGCTGTCCGTCACGATCGTTGAGCTTTGCCCGCGGAATCATGCGTTTCACAATGCGGTTCCACTGTTCAGCAGTACGGGATTCCGGCTCCTTGAGGTCGTGGCACGTTCCGCAGTGATTCGTGTATAGCACCTTGCCTTCAGCGATTTCTTCGCTGCTATACTGGGATAGTATCTGCTCTTTGCTTTCTACGGGTAGGGATCGGATGACTTGGCTGGCTTTCGGAAAACAGCTGACAAGTACACTTACTGTTAAGCTTAACAGTGCTAGGATCTTCAGTTTCTTCATTTTCATTATCTCTTTTGTATGAGATAACCCACTTAGAGGGGAGTTTGTTTGTATTTTCTTCGTTTCGTTCGCGCCGAAGGACCTTGTTTACTTGGGTATAAAGAAGTTAGACATTAGACGTGAGACATTAGATATTAGAAGTGAGTATTGAGTATCGTAGGCTTATTTTAGCTTATGGGTGTTGGCTTATAGCTTATAGCCATCTGCCATCTGCCATCTGCTATCTGCCATTCGCTATCGGTCATCTGCCATCTGCCATCTGCCATCTGCTATCTGCCATTCGCTATCGGTCATCTGCCATCTGCCATCTGCCATCTGCCATCCGCCATCTGCCATCCGCCATCTGCTATCTGCCATTAGCTTCTCACTTTACTTCTTCACGACTTCACGACCTTACAAATCAACAACTTTACATTTTAGAAGTTAGAACTGAGAAGTTAGAAGTCAGAAATTAGGAGTTAAGGGTTAAGTGTTAGATCTTAACTTTACGAATCAGCAACTCAACGACTTTACAGCTTATAGCCATCCGCCATCTGCCATCCGCCATCTGCTATCTGCCATTAGCTTCTCACTTTACTTCTTCACGACTTCACGACCTTACAAATCAACAACTTTACATTTTAGAAGTTAGAACTGAGAAGTTAGAAGTCAGAAATTAGGAGTTAAGGGTTAAGTGTTAGATCTTAACTTTACGAATCAGCAACTCAACGACTTTACAGCTTATAGCCATCTGCCATCTGCCATTCGCTATCGGTCATCTGCCATCTGCCATCTGCCATTCGCCATCTGCCATTCGCCATCTGCCATCTGCCATTCGCTATCTGCCATTCGCCATCCGCCATTCGCCATTCGCCATCTGCCATCTGCCATCCGCTATTAGCTCTCACTTTACATCTTCACGACTTCACGACCTTACAAATCAACAACTTTACATTTTAGAAGTTAGAACTGAGAAGTTAGAAGTCAGAAACTAGGAGTTAAGGGTTAAGTGTTAGATCTTAACTTTACGAATCAGCAACTCAACGACTTTACATTTTAGAAGTTAGAAGTCAGAAATTAGGAGTTAAGGGTTAAGTGTTAGATCTTAACTTTACGAATCAGCAACTCAACGACTTTACAGCTTATAGCCATCTGCCATCTGCCATTTGCCATTCGCCATCTGCTATCTGCCATTCGCCACCTGCCGTTAGCTTCTCACTTTACATCTTCACAAATCAACGACTTCACCATTTTACAAATCCGCCGAAGGCAGCAAAAAAGGGCCACGATATGTGGCCCCCTCGACTAAACTAAACATTGAAACAAACTCAAATCTAAAAATTGTTATACGCGGGGTGGGTAGGTGGTGACGACCTTGCTGACCTTCCAGCCCTCTTTACTGTGGTTTAATGTGATATAATCGACGCGCGTAAAATGCGAAAACTTCATAATGGCCTTAGCGATACAGGCCTCTCCGCTTTCGTCGAGAATCTCGTAGGTGGTCTCGCAATTGAACTTAATGCCTTTGTGCTGTTTGAGGAAGTTTGTGTACGCTTTCTTACCGTAACGAAGGTTGCTGGCTGTGTTGTGGTATTCAAAATCTTCCGCGAAGAGGAATTTATTCATATCCACACTACCTAATGTTGTCGCTTCGAGATAGGCGTTGACAATGTTGACCGATGAATAGTCTTTTAGCGGATCCATTTTTTCTGCTGCCATCGAGCTGAATGATGTGATTAAAATCAGGGTTGCAGCGAGGGTTGTTAATACTCTTTTCATGACTTTTATGTTTTTACTGTTGGCTTTTTTTCTTTTCTAATTGTAATTTGTTGATCCAAAGGTAGTGTGCCCTTGTTTTGAGCCGAACATAAATTCGATGGATGTCGCCGTTTTCTCGGTAAATACCCGCAAGGCGTCGGTAAATTCTGTCGGATATATTCTTACGCATATCCGCTATTGATCAACCGTGTTGCCATTTATTTAATATCCTGTATATTAATGTGTTGTGTTTTTAATTCGTATGCCTCTATGTCCGGTTACGGACAGCTTCTGTCCACATTCGGACGACTTTACAAAGGTGCTCCGCGACACTGCTGGAGGGGATTTATAACATCCTGCTGACAAACGCCTGTAGCTATGATGAATATTTTGGCTAAGTTTGCCACTTTGTCCAAACGGCGCAGACATATCAGGCGCCAGTAAAACACATTTATTTCGTTATGATTGCAGACGTAGAACACAAGCACGTTAGAGAGATTTACAAAACATCTATTGTCCAGCAGACCGCGTACTGGTCTGCCGTTAAAAGTATGCAGGGGATGGACTCTAAAGCCTTTGATTTCAAGGTTAAGCGGTCCGACTTATTTACAGGGACGGATGATCATACCTATTTTGTCGGCGATCTGCTGGTCATCCTGCAGATGGTGGATCGGGATCACTGTCTGGCTTACGTTCCATATGGGCCGGAGGTGGAGCCATCCGCCGAAAACCAAGGTTATTTTTTAGAACAGTTGTCGGAGAGCCTGCGTCCTTTTCTGCCCGCAAACTGTATTATGATCCGGTACGACCTGGCTTGGGAGTCGCATTGGGCGAAGGAGGAAGATTGTTACGATATACACGGTAATTGGACCGGCGGTCCGGACAGGAAAATTCAGGAAATCCGGTTTAACTTCAATACAGAACATTGGAATTTACGGAAAGCGAACACGGATATCCTCCCGTCGAATACTATTTTCATGGACCTGAAGCGGGATGAAGATAGTCTGTTGTCCGGCATGAAAGCAAAGACGCGTTATAATATACACCTTGCCAAGCGTAAAGGTGTAAGCATACGTGCTTTGGGGCTCGAGAGCTTAGCTATATGGTATGAGCTGTATCGCCAGACCGCGGCGCGCAACAACTTTTTTCTCCACGACATCAGTTATTTCCGGATTGTGCTGACCGCGAAGGCTAATAATACCTCGTCGCCGGCAGACGTATATCTGTTGGTGGCGGAAGTCGACGACGAACCGTTGGCCGCTATGTTCTTAGTTGTCTCCGCCAGCCGCGCAACGTATCTGTACGGCGCTTCAGCTTCGCGGAAAAGAAACTATATGGCGACGTATGCGCTGCAGTGGCGGGCAATACAGCTTGCGCGGGAAAAAGGGTGTACGGAATACGATTTCTTTGGCATCGCCCCACATGCCGATCCTGCCCACCCTCTATATGGGCTGTATCGGTTTAAGGTAGGCTTCGGCGGTGATAAATTCCACCGAATGGGCTGCTGGGATTACCCGTTGGACAAACAAAAATATACGTACTACAGCTCGATGGAGTTTAAAAATCAAGGCTATCACCTGAGTTGACCGTTCTCCTGTATGATGGGTAGGAGAGAGCGTCGCCCAGGGCTGGCCTATACCAGTTTGAGCTCCTGCCGGGCGCCTGTAGCGCAGGCGCGGTAAATCGCTTCGATGATCTTCAGATCCTGCAGTCCGGTTGTGCCGTCGACAGGGAGAACCGGTTTTTTTCCATCGAGGATGATTGCAGCCATCTCGTCCATCTGTATCGTCTGGTGCGCAATATGTGGGTGGTTTAACGGCTGTTGGTGCGTCCTCCCCTTAATAGGGCCATATCCTGTAGAGGGCCACAGCTCCGCGAATCCTTTATCACCATTTAAATAAAAGCGGTCGAGGTAGTTCATGTTGTAGGTTGAAAGGCAAGATGCTACCGCTCCGGACGCAAATCCCAGCTGGAACTGTATGGTTTCGTCGACGCCTTCTTTAAATTTCGTGGGATCTGTTTTCGTTTCCTGTGCGGTAACCCATACCGGTTCTTCTCCGACCATATACCGGGTGCCATTAATGGCGTAGATGCCGATGTCAAACAATGCGCCCCCTCCAGCGAGCTCTTTATTAAGCCGCCATTGATTCGGATCGCCGATTTTAAATCCGCACTGTCCCTGAAAGAAGTTTATCTTTCCGAATTCGCCGGCGTTTCTCCTGTTCACGATTTCAAGCGTATTGGGCTCGAACCGCATACGGTATCCGATGAGCAGCTGCACTCCGGCCGCTGCGCAGGCGTCGACCATTTCCTGTCCCTCCTGTACGCTCACGGCCATAGGCTTCTCGCAAATCACATGTTTACCTGCTCGGGCGGCACGGATGACATTGTCATGGTGTAAGGCGTTAGGCGTAATGACGTACACTGCATCAATGTCCGGATTATTCTTGATGTCGTCGAACGTTTCATAGCTATAGCGGTTCCGCTCGGGGACGTTGTATTTACTTCCCCATTCCTTCAGCTTGGCCGGCGTACCACTGACGAGGCCTGTTACTTTTGCTCTTTTGCAGTCTTTCATGGCATCGGCAACACGTTGGGCATAACCGCCCAGCCCCATGAGGGCCACGCGAAGGACAGGCCCCTGTACGTCAGTATGCAAAGGCCCATACCATTGTGGTGTATAGGTAGAAACAATAGGTAGCACCATGGAAGACATTGTTAATTTCTGAAGGAATTCGCGACGAGAACGGTTCATAGTTGACAATTAAGTAGTTCGATAAAGAAACAAACTTTACTCCAGATAGTTTTTAAATTGTGAAAGTCGGTTCCGCTAAAGAAGAAACTCCTAAAGCGGGGAGCTTTAGGAGTTTTCAAACTAACCAATTATTAACCTAAATTATGAAATTATGAATTTGTCTATATAACGACGTGCATGTGGCAAATGTTGCACTGTCGATGCTGTGTTAACATTTTTTAACAAAACCGGACCATTTAAGACGGAAGACGTGGATGCTAGCCGCTGTCCGGTATGTACTTCGGATTGAGGCCAACGCATTGTGCGATGCCTTCGAAGAGGCTTTTCCATATTGTCTTAAAGTGGGAATATTCCGGCACACGGGTGTAGTCCACCTTACCTACATGGTATACTTCGTTGGCATCGGGGTTGCTGTCGTTAACCAGCACCTGATTTACAAGGAAGGTCAGTATTTTCTTTTTTTTCCTGTTTTTTCCGGCCGCGGGCGGATGAAACAGGTTCACTTTTAGGTTGTCGTAGTCAAAATAGAACGTACCCCAGTTCTTGTGATCCGTCCCCTCCATGTCGAAACGTATGTTACGGATGTGTCCGCTCCCGATTTCTATGTTGAGTAGCGGCCTTAGGATCCTATTGAACGCTGGCGCTTCCATGGGGCCTAGCGTGCCTTTGTAACCGTGATGTCCGGTCTTACTTAGCATGTCGAAGTACAGTCTGGCCTGCAACAGGCCGGTTCCCATCAGGTCGGCGTCTAAATCCGCACGCATATACCTGTTTTTGACGAGACACGTTGTATCATTCGTGACATTGGTAATCTCGCCCCTTACGTTGTTAAACGCGATGGAGCCTTCTTTTAGGTACTTATCGCTGAACTGGTTGTATACGATGTCTACACCTTTTACGAAAACGGTGTCAAAAAGTATAGACTGACTCATTTTCATGATCTGCTGATGAGGCGCCTGCCCGATTTTGGATACGTTGTCTTTTTGGAATCTTTTATCCTTGTGGAACGATGCTATTCCTTTCTTAAGATATATCTCTTTACTGTACAGTCGTTTATGGCGGATGAGCTGCTGCGCCTTAAAACCGCCCACTGCAACGCTGTCCATACGTAGAAAGATGAGCGCCTTGTTTTCCTTGTCGTTTTTAAAGTAGGCCTGTTTGCTAATTGTCGGAGCAATTTTAAGGTTGGTGAGGCTAGCCGTTTCCTCTTTCGTGTTGACATGGACATTATCGAAGGAGACAGCATACACGCTGCCGGATATTTGGTGGTACCATTTCGGAATCCGGACATCGATCTCCTTTGCATAGTACGTGCGGTTGGTGTCGCTTTCGGTTGTGGCGTTTACAAGGAAATCCGTGGCCCGTAGACGGACATTCCTTATCTTAATACTTTCCCTTTGTCCGTTGTCCTGCGTTTTTGATGATTGAAAGTTTACATCGACCATGTCGATCCGCTCTACATGAACAGCTTTGAATGTGCCCTTTATTGTTTGATAGAGTGTTTTCGGCTGGCGATCGGTATCACGCGGAGTGATCGCCGAAGTAAAGAGGTGGATGTGAGCCGTGTCGATCCGCAGTTCGCTAATATGCAGTTGACGTCTGATAAGAAAATCCCACCAGCTAAACCCATTGAAGGTAAGGGCGCTTATGCCGATATCGAAGCGGCTCTTCGGCGCTTTGCGGCGGCGGACAAGGTTTTTGTAAATCAGCGAGTCGGATTCGAGCTTGGCATTCGCTAAGGTCGCGGTACCTGTCAGCAGATTGATACGGAGATCGTCATAGGATAGGCGATAGAGGCTATCTGATGATCCGGCAACATACTGCGTCAGCTTTTTTTTCAATATGGGCTTATAGTGCAGGGAGTAATAGACGCTTACTCCGGCGAGGACGATAATAAATAAGGCCACGATGGCTATGATCCAGATCCAGACTTTCTTCATGTAGGTCTTTTATACAGTATTTCCTAGTATACAACAACGTAGGAAGTAATAAAGTTCAATGGCATTTGCGTCGGATTGGAGCACACAGCTGCGGGCGATATCCGCCGGCTTAAAAAATAAGCTCCCGAAGCGGGGAACTTCAGGAGCTTATTTACTAACCAAATTAACTAACCTATGAAATTATGAATCACTATAAAAACGGCAATTCGCATACCGATGTTGTAGAGGGTGACAGAGATTAACAGATTTTAACTTTTTACGCCGATGCTGGAGCACCCAACGCTATTTCCGGTCTTCGGTGTAGGGCTTGGAAAAATTTATATTTACATGAACTTTTTAAGCCGATAGGTGTCCTTATGTCAAGATTCGATTTCCGGAGTTTTTAATTAGTTTAGGAAGAAGGCGTCTATAGGACGTCTTCTTTGTTTTGGGGCGCTTTGTAAGAACATGGACCTCGCCTCCGTAGGGGAAGGGGTGGGGTAATCTGAGGAGCGCTGCGGCTGGTTTCGGTTGGCGCTCTGCCTCCGCGCGAGGGAGAGCCGCAGCGCGGCCCCTGTCTGCCATTTACGTTCGCCGGTTTTTTTTAGGCGTTTGCCGAGTATTTTCCCTATTCAGTCTAATTGCTATTCCTGCAGCGCCGTTCCTGTCCTTCCTTTGAGCTATCAAATAAGAAATTAAAATAAAAACTTAAAAAATTATACAGATGAAAAAGATAATAACTACTGCCGTAACAGCACTAATGATGATTGCTTCGTTTAGCTCCTTTGCAGCCGGAAACGCCAACCCATTAAAGAAATTTGATTCCGCTAGCATCGTCGCCGTTTATCTGGAATCGGCGGCGTTAGGTAATCCGTCGCTTAATAAGTATATCTTCACCGACGATTTCGAGTACTCCAATTCAGCGAACAACGACAGCTTTAACAAGAAGCAGTACATGAGGTTCTTGAAACAGAGCGAAGGGGCAAAGTTTGATTGTGAAACCAAGTACGAGATCTTAGACCAGAGTGGGCAGGCCTGTATTGCGAAGGCGATCATGAAGTTTGAAAACTTTACGCGTGTAGACGTTGTCACGTTGCGTCAGGATGAAGATGGCTGGAAGGTCAGCAGGGTAGTAACGACCTATCCCGATAATAACTGAGTGGGCGGAAAAAATAAATCCCATGTCTCACGACAGGGGATTTTGTACACATTTGTAGAGAGATTTTTTTAATTGCTATCTATTAAACAATCCGCAGAACATAAAGTTCAAAAAAAGTAAAAATCCTTCGACAGGCGTCGAAGGATTTTTACCATTTAGACTTTGAAGAGATTTTTCTGTTCAATTGTAGAACACGCCCCTTGTCATTTTGGTTCAAAAAAAGTTATAAATATCGCGTTCTATTGGCAGATAGCAGATGGCAAATAGCAGATGGCAAATGGCTACAAGCCAACAGCCATAAGCTAAAGTCGTTAAATCGTAAAGTCGTGAAGATGTAAAGTGAGAAGCTAATAGCGGATGGCAGATAGCAGATGGCAGATAGCAGATAGCAAATGGCAGATAGCAGATAGCTATAAGCCGTAAAGTCGTGGATTCGTAAAGTCGTGGATTTGTAGGTTGTGGTGCTAAGCACAACGATTGACCTCGTAGAGGTCACATCCCTATAGAAACCGTGCAAGAATTTACACGACCCCATCGGGGTCGAATATCTTCGCGATAGGCATAGCAAGGTGCAGTTGCAAGCTAATAGCAGATAGCAAATGGCAGATGGCTACAAGCCAACAGCCATAAGCTAAAGCCGTTAAATCGTAAAGTCGTGAAGATGTAAAGTGAGAAGCTAATAGCAGATGGCAGATGGCTAATGGCAGATGGCTAATGGCAGATGGCAGATAGCAAATGGCTATAAGCCGTAAAGTCGTGGATTCGTAAAGTCGTGGATTTGTAGGTTGCTATGTCTAAGCACAACGATTGACCTCGTAGAGGTCACATCCCTATAGAAACCGTGCAAGAATTTACACGACCCCATCGGGGTCGAATATCTTCGCGATAGGCATAGCGAGGTGCAGTTGCAAGCTAATAGCAGATAGCAAATGGCAGATGGCTACAAGCCAACAGCCATAAGCTAAAGCCGTTAAATCGTAAAGTCGTGGAGATGTAAAGTGAGAAGCTAATAGCAGATGGCTATAAACTATTAGCCAACAACCATAAGCTAAAATAAGCCTACGATACTCAATACTCACTTCTAATATCTAATGTCTAACTTCTCATTTCTGATTTCTAACTTCTCCATACTGACTACTCCTTCCATTGTCGAAGGATAGACAATGAGGCTACGGACGGGCAGGGTTCAAACAACAAGAAACCCGCATCACTGCGGGCTCACTAAACTGAACATTGAAACAAAAATTGGGATACGTTAACGTGCAATCTTATCGGGGTAAGTCGTAACCACTTTGCTGACTTTCCAGCCATCTGCACTTTGATTTAATGTGATATAATCGACGCGTGTAAAGTTGCTGAATGTCATGGTGGCTTTAGCTATGCAGGTCTGACCGGTCTGATCGAGGATCTCATATCGCGTTTCGCAGTCGAACTTTACGCCTTTGTGAGACTTCAGAAAATCGGTATACTGCTTTTTCGTGAAACTGTCGTTGTTCGCCGTGTTTCGGTATTCAAAATCGTCGGAGAAAAGGAATTTGTTCAGCTCTACGCTTCCTAACGTAATAGCCTCTAAATAAACCGTGACAACTTTGGCCGACGCGACGTTCTTAAGTGGATTGGCGTTTCCTGCTGCGAACGAACTGAACGAAGTGATCATGATCAATGCAGCGGCGAGGGTAGTTAATGTCTTTTTCATCTTTATAATTGTTTTTTAGATTTTTAACTTTTTAGTTTTATGTTTTTCTTTCTTACTTGCTTTGTTGATGATTCAAAGGTATGGTAGAAACGAATGCTGTAAAACAGCGTTTAGATCGGACACGGAAAATATTCGGCGAATACAAGGAAAAAGCCGGCGAACGGGGAAGCATTGGATCGACGAGCGAAGAAGGACCTGGCATTTTCTTGTAGTGATATGGCTACATTTCTAAAAAAGGAGGCGGATGGTTCGCTTTTATGTAGATCAGTGGCTATATATTTATATAGCTATTAACCTAGCTGGATTTAGTTTTAGTTGATCAACAAAAGCAGGCTATATACAGTCTGCTTTTTTAGAACTATCGTCTGCGTATGGAACGCGTGAAAAAGAAAACTCCCATGCATCCCTGCAGAGGAGTTTTTCAGTGTTAAATATGAATGTAATATGAACTTACTGGTCTAATAACGGCGGTATATGGAAATTGTTTCCGAAGGGAAGTATTGAGTTCAGGGTGACGGCGCGGCTGGGTATAATCTAAAAGAGAAGTATCCTGTGCATCGCTGCAGAGGATACTTCATATTTAAGCGTTAACAATATCTAATTATTATAGTAACCGTGGAAAATGGAATTTCGTTTTTTCGAATAGAAATTACTTTATCTGTACCTGGTATTTATTTTTTACATGGGCGCATTAGTGTCCCATTAAAATCGGGACGTTTTAAAAATTAAATAAATTTGGCCCATTAAGGTCCGTTCGTTCTTTGTCATATTGAAATTTAGTTTT
>NZ_VNHX01000012.1 GCF_008124885.1 Sphingobacterium allocomposti | reverse complement strand
TTGCAAAAATATCTTCCGGAAAAAGACTCGGACTATTGGATGGTAATGCTTTGAATAGTATGTTTGCCATATTGTTTGGGTACACCTAAAAATAACCATTTTTTAGGACAAACAATAAAAATCCCCGACACTTTCACGTATCGGGGATTCCTTTTTAAAAAAAGGCTTTTTAGACAACCTCTTTTTTAGTCGCCTAAGAAAACAAAAGGTTTTAAAACCGTTAAAAATTCGGTTTCAACAAATACTTGTCATAGAACCGGAAAATATGTTCAACGGCTTCTTCCGCGGTGTCCACGATACGGTATAGCTTTAGATCCTCTTCCGCAATGTATGCGTGGCCTAACATCGTATTTTCAATCCAGTCGAATAGGCCTTTCCAGTAATCCTTGCCTACCAGCACAATGGGGAACCGTGCGATTTTTCCGGTCTGGATAAGCGTGATAGCTTCAAACAGTTCGTCCATGGTTCCAAATCCTCCAGGCATAACAATGTAGCCTTGGGAGTATTTCATAAACATGACCTTTCGAACAAAAAAATAGTTGAACTCCAGTAGTTTATCCCGATCGATATATTTATTGTGAAACTGTTCAAATGGCAGCTCAATGTTGAGTCCTACGGATTTTCCTCCGGCCTCGTGCGCACCCTTATTGGCGGCCTCCATGATACCTGGCCCACCTCCTGAAATGACACCATAGCCCTTTTCGGCTAACAGCCGCGCTATCTCGACGGTCATCGTGTAATAATTGTGGTCCGACTTGGTACGTGCTGAACCGAATATAGAAACACACGGACCGATCTTCGCCAATTTTTCAAATCCATCGACGAACTCCGACATGATCTTAAAAATTTGCCAAGAGTCTTTTACCTTTATTTCTTGCCAGGTTTTATTGGCAAACGAACTTCTAATTTTATCCTCTTTTACCATACAGCTTATTTATGTTAACATGTACAATATAACTATTTTTGGATAAAGTAAGATGTGAAGATGTAAAGTCGTGAAGTGGCCCCATTCTTTTAGAAAATGCCGGAGTATGCGCTAAAATGCAGGCCCCACTCCAGCGAAGGATACCCCCACGTGAAAAAAGTTAGTAATAACGTTAAGACAACAGGGCGCATATTTGTTTCATGGTTTTTTTATTTTATCTGGACTGATGGTTAACCTGCCGCGCTCGATAGCATATGCCTGTCCGGCTGACCGGCATTCAAAGTACCGCGAAGGTACGGCGACCGGTATATTTCCTGTACCTTCTTAGTACCTCTCTAGTACCTTCTTAGTACCTCTCCAGTACCTTTTTAGTACCTTTTCTGTACACTCCCTGTACACTCTGTGTACCTTTTCGCCGTGAAATAAATACCATTTTTGGACATTTTGGTCATTTTTGGACATATCACGACAAAAGACGACATTTTGGTCATTTTCGGACATTTTGGACAGGAGTTACTTTTTGCTGTTGCATCTTTGGATGGTTATAACAAACAATATAATGGCAAAACAAGAGCGTTTAGTAAAGATGAGAGGAGCGATCGGGGATCTTTCCTTTATCACACCTCGAAAGAGACTTCTTACTTTTTTCTTTCTTACTTCCCACTTTTTATTTCTTACTTCTTACTTTTGTACTATGCATTTCTCATCGCGATTATTGGAACAGGCCGTAGAAGAATTTGGACGGCTTCCGGGGGTAGGTAAAAAAACGGCTTTGCGACTGGTGTTGCATTTGCTTAAGCAATCGGATGGCGAGGTTTCCCGATTTACAGGCGCGATCAACCAGCTTAAAGAGCAGATTAAATATTGTAAAACATGCTTTAACATCGCGGATGTGGAGGTGTGTGAAATCTGTTCATCCGCGAAACGAGACCATGAAACGATTTGTGTTGTGGAGGATACACGGGACGTCATGGCTATTGAAAACACCAATCAATATCAAGGTGTATACCACGTGCTTGGCGGACTGATATCGCCGATGGATGGGATAGGGCCGGCGGACCTGAAGATTGAAGCGCTTATTGAGCGGCTGAGGGCAGGGACAATAAAAGAGGTTATTTTGGCGCTCAGTGCAACCATGGAAGGCGATACCACAATCTTTTATCTTTATCGCAAGTTAAAAGACTTTGATGTGCAGATTAGTACAATTGCCCGTGGTATAGCGTTCGGCGGCGAACTCGAATATGTTGACGAAGTCACTTTAGGGCGGTCCATTGCCACACGCGTTCCCTATGAAAGAAACGTCGGGTAACAGCGAAAACTACATTTTTTTTAGAATCCACGAAAAACCGACGCTGGTAAACAGCATAACAAATGCCGTGCTGAACCAAAGCGACTGGTATCCAAAATGTTCGGCAATATACGTTCCCAGAAAGGGCGAGAAGATATTGGCTGCGGCAAACGAGAGGGAGTTAAATCCCATGTATGCGCCCTGTGTATTTAACGTCGCCCGTGAGGCGCTGATGGTCGCGGTAAACGGCAGGGTAAGCATTTCACCCACAGAGAGGATGAACATCGCCAGGTAAAGCCATGCTGTACCAAACGGAGCATTAAGCATGAGATACGAAACGCCGGCAATCCCTGTACCGAAAATCATAACCTGTCTGGGGGTAAATCGGTGTTCCACGGCATGAACCAGTAGCATCTCAAAGAGCACAATCACGAATCCGCTGAAGCCCAGTAGAAGACCTATTTGTCCTTCGCTCATGAGTTTCACTTCTTTATAAAAGAGTGGCAACGTGCTCAGCAATTGGAAAAAGGCCATTGAAAAAAGGCAGCAAAAAATGTTGAAAATAATGAATGGCGGGTCGAGATAGGCGTTTCTGTCCTTTTCCGTCCGTATTTTTTCCGTATGTACCTTGGGCTGTGCGGCTGACCGTGGCTTGCGTTTGCGGAAGAAAATTATAAAAACCACTGCTGCGGATAGGGCGGCTAACGCGTTTCCATAGAAAATCCAGTTGTAAGAAAAGGTTGCCAAAATTCCGCCCAATGCCGGCCCTATAGAAAAGCCGAGGTTGACAGCCATACGGTTTAAGGAATAGGCTTTTGTTAGGTTTTCAGGCTTGGCATAGCGGGCGACCGACACAGAGTTTGCCGGACGAAAGGTGTCTGCGATTAAAGTCAATAGGAAGATCATCCCTGCCAGGCTTTCAAATGTGCGGAAGTGGGGCAATATAAGGAAGATAGGAACCGTCAAAATCAGGCTGGTTGCTTGAACGCGGTAGTTTCCAAACTTGTCTGTCAGCCAGCCGCCTAGCCACGACCCACATACCGATCCTAATCCGAAGCATCCTAAAACCATCCCAACCTGCGCCTTGCTGAAGTTCAGTTCGGAGGACATATACATACTCAGAAATGGAATGACCATCGAGCCAGTCCTGTTAATGAGCATGACTAATGCCAGCAGCCAGGCTTCCGTAGATAGGCCGCGGTATGAATTGATATAGAGCTGAACGAGCTTCTTCAAGGCAACTGGACGATTTTCTGTTAAACGTTTACCAGTCCGTCAAACTGCTTGTCAACGGTGTACTGACTGGCGACAATATTCTTTTTTCCTGTTGCCTTATTGAAGACCACATCTAGACGTCCGAGACGTATGCCAGCGAAGCCCACCTGATTGATCCAAACCTCTTTACCGTCTAGATCTTTTATCCGTGTAGGCTCATCTAAAAAAGTATGTGTATGACCGCCGAGGATGATGTCAACATGACGGGTGCTAGCGGCAAGCTTCAGATCGGAGACTTTATCATCTTCGTACGCGTATCCCAAATGAGATAAGCAGATTACCAGATCGCATTTTTTTTCTTCTTTAAGAAACTTCGCGACGCGGTTTACCACAGGAATGGGGTCGAGGTATGTCATGCCCCGGTGGCTGTTTGGATCGACAAGTCCCTCTACGTCGATTCCAACGCCGGTTAGTCCGACACGCAAACCTCCCTTTTCGATGATTAGATATTCTTTTGTCTTTCCCTCCAGCAGTGTCCCTGTAAAATCGTAGTTGGCCGTGAGAAACGGGAAGTTAGCAATGTGCAGGTGTTTCGCCAGTCCCTGAATGCCGTTATCAAACTCGTGGTTTCCGAAAGTGCCTGCATCATAGCCAAGTTTGGACATGAGTTCCAGTTCGAGCTTGCCTTCAAACATGTTGAAGTATGGCGTGCCCTGAAACATGTCGCCGGCATCGAGCAGTAACACGTTTTTTTCTGTCTTGCGGATGCTGTTGATGAGTGTGCTTCGTCTGGCGACGCCACCGAGGCCTTGATGGCGCGAGCCATCCAGTGGAAAAGGTTCTATGCGGCTGTGAACGTCGTTCGTGTGTAAGATCGTCAGACGCACTTGTTTGTCGGTCGCAAGTACGTCCAGCGGAAGGGTGCCGAAAGCGGCCACCGCGCCTAAAGCGAACGACTGTTTAATAAATGTCCGTCTATTTAATGATTTCAACTCTTCCATCTAATTGAGCTTGAATGTGTTTTCCCTGTTTAGTTAAATCTGAAACGTACTCTATTAAGGCCTCGCGAACGCGCTGAGGATAGTCCTTACGCGCTAAGACGTTGTCAAAAACGGTAACATAGTCGCCGCCGTTCGCCAGATAGTCGTAAGTAACAAGCTTATATGTTGCGTCCGGATCGACGGGTCTGCCCTGAATAAGAAATTCGTCAATCTGGCCATCTTTGATGCGGAGCGTAATGCCGCTGGTTGGCTGCCCGCCTGTCTCGGCTATGAATGCTGCCCATCGGAGGACGTCTTTGCCGGTAAGCGTCAATATGGTGATTGCATTTTCGAAGGGCATCATTTCGAAGATACCGCCCACGGTAATATTCCCCGCTTTTAGGTCGGCCCGTATGCCGCCTTTCGTGGCGAAGCTCATCGTGACGTCGGGATCCAGCTGTTGTCCTTTCCAGAGTAAAGCGTCTGCAAAGAAGTTGCCTGCGAGGCTTTCCGCGCCGCGTGTTCTGCTAAGATGCTGATCCGAATAGCCCAGCACGCGATCCATTTCTTCTTCGAGCTGTTTTTTGTACGGTGTGTAATAATTGATAATGCTGCTGTCAGCAGGAATCGATCCATCAATCTGATAATACTGGTCTTTGCTTACCGTAGGGTACATCTGTGTCTTGCAGGAGGAGAGCACCAGTGTAGTGGCGAGCAGGGCGCCCCAGTAAAAAAAACTTCTCATATATATGAATTTTCAGGCAAAGGTAGTGACTTCTTATAAATATTGAACCAAAATTCCATAGATCTTTTTCACCTACCGGACAATGCTGGCAGGAAGATTAAAAGAACAGTGCAGGATATCTCGCTTTGAATAGGCTGATAGATCATTGTCTTCTGCGCATTTGTTTCATCTGTTTTTTCTGTAAAGGTAACAAGGCCTTGTTAGCGTAGTTTTAACGAATGGTAACTTTTATTTTAGCAGCGATATCCGACTGCCGACCAACCTTTAGAAATAGGAAAGCGCCCCTGAAGGGCGCTTTCTCGTCTGTACTTGGTTAAATTTATTTTTTTGCTATACGGTAAAGCCGTCCGCCATCGGTCACTGCAAAAATCTCGCCACTCTTACCTTGAATGACGTCGCGGAAGCGTTGCCCCTCTTTCGCAAGAAGACGTTCTTCGCCAACCACTTTGTTGTCTTTGATGACGAGACGCGCGATATGCGTACTGCTTAGCCCTCCGATGAAGAGGTTGTTCTTCCATTCGGGGATAGCGTCGCCGGAGTAAAAGGTCATGCCGCTTGGCGATAGGACAGGATCCCAATAGTAAACAGGCTGCTCCAATCCTTCTTTTTGCTGGATTGGCGGAGCTCCGATTTCTTTGCCGCTGTATTCCAGACCGTACGTTATAGTAGGCCATCCGTAATTCTTTCCAGCTTCGACACGGTTTAACTCATCTCCACCGCGAGGACCGAACTCTGATTCCCAGAGGTCGCCCGTTTCGGGGTGAAAAGCCAGACCTTGCACGTTCCGATGGCCGTAACTATAAATTTCAGGACGGGCATTGGCGTCGTTGGCGAAGGGATTTCCCGCAGCAGGCTGACCATCCTTGGTAATACGGACGATTTTTCCCAGTGCGGATTTGAGGTCCTGCGCCTGTGGACGGGTTTCGAGGTCAGAGCGCTCGCCTGTACTTATAAGCAGGTTGCCGTCTTTATCAAATAGGATCCGCCCCCCATAATGCAACTTTCCGTCGTACGTAGGCAGAGCCTGGTAGATTACCTGCGCATTTTCGATACTTTTTTCGTCGTCAGCTAGCCGCCCCTTAGCTACAGCCGTGTGATTGCCCCCCGCTACCGGTTCAGAGAACACCCAGTACACCATTCGGCTACTGCCGAAGTCCGGATCCAGTGTAAGGCCTAGGAGCCCACCTTGTCCCTGGGCATCGACTTTCGGTATGCCGCTAATAGCGTCGCTTACCGTTCCGTCTTCCGAAACGATACGCATGTCGCCCTCTTTTTGTGTAATGAGCAAACGGCCGTCCGGCAATTGGGCGATACCCCAAGGCGATTTCAGTTTGTCTGTAACAACGCTGAAATCGTAAGGCGTCGTGGTTTTTACCCCAGCAACCCGTGTCTGGCCCTCGAAAGCAGGCTTATAGTCTGTGTTGGGTTTATTCGTCTCGACCGGGGGATAAATGCTGTCTGTGGTTGCGCTGTCGCCGGATGTGTGCGATGCAGCGTTGTTATTGCAGGCGGCGACCAGTGCTGCACCTGAAAGTAAAATGGCTGGAAGTGTTTTTTTCATCTGTATAACTATTTAACATTAGTGTCCAATTTCAAAGGCATTCATGAGCTCGTTTCACTCGGTTATTCATTAGTGTCTAATTTCAACGTATCTATAAACCCGCTGCGCTTCCACAATGTCTAGGATATTAATTTCAGAAGACATGATTTTGTTTTAATTTTTCTAAAAGTACATATTAGAGATAAGTCAGTCAAGAAATGTATCCATAATTTGACGAATATCGATAATTACCCTGATGCGTAAGCATCGCTAGATAGAAAACCGGCTTTGAGGTGGCCTCGCGACACTATTAGATGTACACCTTTCCGTTAAATTACAAAAAAATCCACCTTTCTGTGAGCAAATGATCTATAATGCTTATATTGATTAGAAATTCAGGTTCTAATCAGGAATAAAAATGTACTGGGAGCTTTACCTCTTTTTTCTGGGAATTTCCTTCGTATACGCGGCCGTCGGCTTTGGCGGCGGATCAAGTTATCTGGCGTTGCTGGCGATATACGGTATGCCGTATCTGGAACTAAGGCTAACAGTGTTGGTCTGCAACGTGATCGTAGTGACAGGGAGTGTGTTCGTCCACCTACGTGTAGGGCAGTTAAATTGGCGGCGCACACTTCCGTTGGTGGCAGCTAGCGTACCAATGGCCTATCTAGGAGCGGTTGTCAAAATCAGTCAACATGCTTTTTTTTGCATTCTGGGAATTAGTTTGCTCGCTGCGGCCGTTCTGTTATGGATGGAAAAGAAGACAGAGCCCGACGATCACGACGTACCCGAAAAGAAACCGGCTGTAAAGAGTGCGATCTGGGGAAGTGGGATTGGATTCCTTTCGGGGATGGTAGGGATAGGAGGTGGCATCTTTCTTTCGCCGGTATTGAATCTGGCAAGATGGGACACCGCCAAGAAGATTGCTGCCACCGCCAGCCTGTTCATTTTGGTTAATTCGATCGTGGGAATAGCAGGACAATGGAAGCAGTCATTGGAAAATGTTGATGTGGTACGTATGTCATCCTTATGCATGATGACGCTGATCGGGGGACAGATGGGAGCAAATCTGGCAATCGGTTGGGAGCCTCTCGTAATTAAACGTGTTACGGCAATTCTGGTGCTTATTGCAGGCGTCAATGTGCTAGCTAAAAATGTTCCGTTCATATGGAGCTAATCTTGCGGTATGGAATCGGGGCGATTGTGTCTATACAATCGGAATTTGACACCGAGAGATAATGTGATGATGAAATCATCACGGTTTGTTTAGCCACAAGGGAACGAATAGATCGGCGGCTTCATCGTCACAAAAAAGATTGCACAGATGAGACCTGCATGAGTTCCGCTTAAAATTGGGCATGATTAACTTAGTTCATGCAAGCTGAATCACCGATATAAAGTAAATTTAATTAGATGAAAATAAACGTGTTGGCTTTTGGAATAGCCAAAGAGATTGTAGGGCGGCCTAAGGAAGTGCTGGACGTAAGCGACGGCATTACGGCAGGTGAACTGAAAGTCCTGTTAGAAGAAAAATATCCGGATCTACTAAAACTGAGATCATATTTTCTTGCGGTAAATGAAGAGTATGCAACCGAAGAGCAGTCTATAAAAGCTGATGATGAGATCGCTCTTATCCCACCTGTGAGCGGGGGTTAACTATGGTAGACGTTAAGATTCTGGATACGCCGCTGGATACCGACCTGTGTCTACGCCAGGCATACGACCAGCAATGTGGGGGCGTTGTAAGCTTCGTAGGGACCGTAAGAAACGAGACGCAGGGGAGAAAGGTACGCCGGTTGGAATTCGAATGTTACCTGCCCATGGCGCAAAAGGAGATGCGGAAGATTGCGGACGAAGCGATAGCCAAATGTGGAGCGGCGCATGTGGTGATGCATCACCGCATCGGTACAATTTACCCCGGAGAGGCGGCGGTTGTCATTGTGGTGTCTTCGCCGCATCGGACCGCCGCTTTCGAAGCTTGTCAGTACGCCATTGATCAACTTAAGATCACTGTGCCGATATGGAAAAAAGAGTTCTTCGAAGATGGGGAACATTGGGTGTCTGCACATCCCTGAGGGGACGGGCAGCAGCATTTGGTAACACGATGTATAAAGAAATGGATGCGCATATTACCGAAACTAAGCAGGGTGAATCCTTTGAAGCAATGAAAAATGAATAAGTCAGCCAACACAAACAAGCACATGCGTATCCTATATGACAATTAAAAGTCAACATGCGAAATGTTCAAGAATACTCGTTGTGGTAATACAGGTTAATAACAGAGTGAAATAAATTCATGAATGCTATTTAAATTAAGCACGGACGAATTTTGCAAGCTTCATGATCGACAAAGAACGAATTTAATCAGATGAAAATTAGAATAAAAGACAACACCGTAAGATTCCGTTTGACAAAGTCGGAGGTAGCCAAGCTGGCGGCTGATGGACGAGTTGGAAGTTCAACATCCTTTGTGGACGGGACCTTTCAGTACGGGGTAGAGGTCGTGGACAGTGATGCGCTGTCGGCTGGTTTCGTAAACGGAGCCATTGTCCTGCGCATGCCCATGGTTATGGCCAGCGCGTTGGCCAACACAGATCAGGTAGGATTTGAAGGGATGTCTGGGCAAGTGAAACTCCTCGTCGAAAAGGATTTTGTCTGTATCGACAATACGACGGAGGACCAAAGCGACAACTATCCGCATCCGAATTTAGGCTGCTAGCCACGGCCGTTTCGTGCCATGAGGCCGGCTATGCCGCCGGCCAGCGAATATACGGTCTTTTCGGGGTAGGCTCCTTTGATGATAGAAGCGGCCGTTGCGCTCCTGCCACCGGAGTGGCAGTAACAGACGACGGGGAGTGCTACAGTTTTTAATCCGTCGAGGTTTTCGTGCAGGGTGTCAATAGAAATACATCTTCCTCCGATATTAAAGGCGCTGTGCTCTTCCGCCGTTCGCACGTCAATCAATTCGAAGCAGTCTGTAGCATCTTTAACGGTTTCGAATGGGATGAGGGAGACAGACGGCAGGACGGCGGTGATAGGCCGGATGTTGGTTTTTTTTAACCGGATAATATTGGTTCTTCCATCTTCCGCATTGAATATCCATAATTTTCCCGCCAGCACCGACCCGCGTTGCGTGAAATACTTAATGGCCTCATTAGCCTGCATGGAACCCACGATTCCTACGAGCGGTGGCATGACACCACCTTCCCTGCAATTAGGAACCTGGGCCCGCTCGATAGCTGGAAAGACGTCGCGGTAGTTTGGCGAGTAGCTGCCGTCGTCGTGCAGGACGTTCCAGACGCTGACGTGGCCTTCCCGCTGATAGACAGCGCCGTACACCAGTGGCTTTCCTGATAGGACACAGGCATCGTTCAATAGACATTTCGTCTCGATGTTGTCGGTACCTTCGATCACGAGGTCATAGCCGGCAACCAGCTCCATGACATTGTCGGAGTTGACCCGTATCGGGTAGGCGATCAGCTGTGTCTCCGGGTTCTGCTCCTGCAGTCGCTCTACCGCGACTGCAGCTTTCAGCTTGCCAATATCCGCTGTCGTGTAGAGAATTTGCCGGTGTAGATTGCTCATCGTGATCCTGTCGTCGTCGACAATGCCGATCGTTCCAACGCCAGCGGCCACAAGATATTGCGAAACCGGACAGCCTAGGCCTCCGACACCAACTATCAGCACGCGGGCCTCAGATAAGCGCCGTTGGGCGTCGTCTCCAAAATCTGGAAGAGCGATCTGACAGCCGTAACGTTCATAATTTATGGGCATAACTTTCTAGGTTTTAAGGATGGAACTGGCCCGTTCTGCGTCGGCGGGCGTGTTAACGTTCAATAGCCAGTTTGGATCCGGCGCTGTTATGAGCTGCGTATCAGCATGTATAAGCATCTTTCTGGGACACATAACATTCTTTCCAAGGTATTCCAGCAGGAGACCATAACTTTTTGGTTCCCAAATCGCGATCAAAGGTTCAGGGAGTCCATCAACGGGATTGAGGTAGGCGGTCGCGATCTTTTCAGAATCCCTGCTGCCGACAAGAGTCTCTAACGTTCTATCGTCTACCAGCGGTAGGTCACAGGCTACGACGAGCCAGGCTGCATTTCGTCGGAACTCCAGAGCGGTCAGGATGCCTCCCGCGGGGCCGATGCCGGAAAATGTGTCCGGAAGCATAGGATATTGTGGATCCGTGTTGATAAGCTGGTCGGCACGGCAGGAGATGTAGACATGTTCGCATACCGTTCTAAGAAGGTCGGCTATATGGTATCGCTGTTGTTTTCCATGCCAGGAGATAAGATCCTTACGCGTTCCCATTCTGACGCTCTTTCCACCTGTTAGCACCAAGCCGTACAGTGGAAGGCCTTTATGTGTTGACGAAGTCATGTTTGCCTCCTGTTTTAGCCAACAATTTTGTCTCGCTGATAACGATGTCGTGTGTTAAGGATTTGCACATATCGTAGATGGTCAAAGCAGCCACGCTTGCACCGGTCAGTGCTTCCATTTCTACGCCGGTCTTGCCGGTAGTCGTTGCCGTGCAGGAGACTATAATATGGTTGCTGGAATTAAACCCGATTAGGACCTCGCAATTCTCGAGAAACAGGGGATGACAGAGCGGGATCAGCTCGCCGGTTTTTTTTGCCGCCAGGATGCCCGCTATGATGGCGGTTTGGAACACCGCACCCTTTTTACTCTGGAAACAGTTCCCGCGTAGTTTCTCAAATGCTTCCGCGGGGAGGCTTACCGTACTTTGTGCCGTTGCAGACCGCTTGGTAGTCGCTTTATTGCTTACGTCGACGAGGATAGGCTCAGACTTTTCATTTAGATGGGATAGTGTTTTCATACGTTTTCGTTTAATGGGTGATATATTTCCAAATCCGGTAAGCGTTTCCCCGCCGGAAGACTGAATGTTCAAGGGGAAGTTCCATGAAGGCATTAGTCTCGGCCAGATTGGCGAAGTCTCCCGAACCATTGCCGCGAACCGGCAGGGCTTCCAACAGCCCGTGGCGGCTGATCCTTACCGACACCTGCGGGAAGTACTGCAACGGAGGCGCAAAGCAGATGTCGTTCTGGAGTATTGCGTATTCTGCCGGTCTGTTTAGTCCGAGCGACTCCTCAAGCCAAGGGATGAAATAACGGTGCAGACACATAAAGACCGACACAGGATTGCCGGGAAATGCAAATACAATCGGGCCGTGCTGAAAAGCGCCGAACCAGAGTGGCTTCCCGGGCCGTTGTTTTACTTTGTGGAACTTTTTGATGACACCCAACGTTGACAGGACATCCGGAACATAATCGAATCTGCCCATCGAAACGCCTCCCGTCAGGAGCAGCACATCGTAGTCCTGAACGCAGCTGGTTAAGCAAGCCTCCATCTTTTTATAGTCGTCGGAAAGATGTATGGCGGAGGCATAAATGCCGTAACGGGATAGCGCGGCCTGTATGGCTATATCATTCGATCGACGTATCTGAAAAGGGGAGGGCGTGTCGTCTATGTGAACCAGTTCGCTTCCCGTGGTGATGACCGCAACACGGGGTAGCTTTTTGACAGGTATGTACGAAGAGCCCAACGAGGCGGCAATACTCATAAGGCTGGGGCCGACGATCCGTCCCGCCGGTACGACGACGTCATTCACCCGCTTATCTTGTCCCATTCGATGTATATGTTGGCCGATCAGTGGCGAGGAACCTGTCAACTGGGCGTTCGGGCGGTCTAATTCTACGTCTTCATAGCGGACAATGGCGACAGCGCTATGGTGTACGGCCGCTCCCGTCATGATTTCTATGCATTTGTCGGGGCCGGACAGCGGGATCGGCTCCATTCCGGCAGCTTGAACGCCTTTAATCGTAAACTGCTTGATGTTTCGTGCGACAGCCTCGGCACCTATGGCTATTCCATCGACGGTTGCCCTGTCAAAGGGTGGAAGGTCGCGGTCGGCCCGGAGGGTGCCGGCGAGCACACGGCCACTGGCTCTTCCGATGGGGAGCTGTTCTATGCCATAGCTGCGTGTTTCTGCGAGGATGATTTCCTCTGCCTCATGTACAGTTATGAATTCCATCAGCCTCCGATTGTAGCCATCGACTGGTATGTGGCAGCGCGTGAAGCAGAAAGATTTTCAGCTTTCCAGCCATCGGTCGCCTTATCCCAGACGGCTTGTCTAATCATCTGTTTAAGGTCATCGTCGTCGTATCCTTGTCGGATAGCAGTCTTCAGATCTACACCATCAGCGCGGTAGAGGCATGTTTTCAGCAAGCCGTAAGGAGTCAGTCGAAGGCGGTTGCAGTCTCCGCAGAAAGAACGGGTATAGGCCGCTATTATGCCGATATCACCTTGATGGCCGGGAATAGCATAGCTGCATGATGTCGAATGAGCTTGTCGGCTGTTTTTTTTCAATAAAGGGAAATGCTGTCTGATGTAGTCCGTAATATGCGATGCCGTCCATGTAGTTGTGGCACTGTGTATATCTCCGTTGAAGGGCATCTCTTCAATGAAACGTACGCTGATAGGATGGTTACGGGTCAGGTTTATCAACGGAACAATATCCGCTATGTTCGTGTTACCCATAACCACGGTGTTGATTTTTATGTCAAAGCCATGTTTAATTAAAGAATTTAGTGTGTTCAACACGCGTTCGAGCCCATGTCGGCGGGAGATGCTAAAGAACCGTGCGGGGTCAAGGGTGTCGAGACTGAGATTAATCGATCTGATGCCTATTGCCTTGAGATGAGGGATATATTGTTCAGTTAGCAACCCGTTGGTGGTTATTCCGACATCGCGAACGCCTGATAAGCGCGTGATTTCTTTCAAAAGAGGAAGCAGATCTTTGCGCAGAAATGGCTCGCCGCCCGTAATCCGGATTTTGTCGACTCCCATTTCTGTAAAAATCCGGCAAAGACGGAGTATTTCCATGGGTGTCATGAGTTCTGCTTTGGGCAACCATTCTAACCCGTCAGCCGGCATGCAGTAGGTACACCGGAGGTTACATCGGTCCACGACAGCGAGACGCAAATAACTGGCGGTTCGCCCAAATTTATCTGTAATCATGGTTTTGCTTAGTTTTTCATGACGAATGTAATGTTTTTTGTTGTTAGTTTATAAATTATTTATATTTTAATGTGATTTTTGTTTCATTTATCAAATATTGTTTGTTGTTTTCTTGTTTTTATTTGCTTTTTTATTGATTTTTTGCTATGTATGAGCAAATAGTTCTGTATTTGTCTCGCGTTTTCTGTAAAAAAAATATAAAAATCGAATATATTGCATTGTTGGTTCGTTTTAACGGCCCGAAGGGGCTATTTCTTGTGTCCCTCGGCTGATTCCCAGCGTTGCTTGAGAAAATTCTGTAACGTCTCGATTTCATCCCGATATATGGTCTTCTTTCGGGTTCCAAAAAAAAGTGTATTCTCCAAGGGCGACACACCTTCCCACACAAGCTGGACAGCACCCGACGCAATGGCTTGCCGACATAAAAAATCAGGGACGACAGAGAAGCCTTGGCCATTGCTGAGGCAGCGAATAATTGAACTTATATTGGGCACAATATAGTTAGGGCTGAATCCAGGGTATTCGCCGAAATGCCTCAGCCAGAAGTTTCGGAGATGCTCCATGTCGGCGGCCGTACTATACCATAGCTGTTGGCGGAGCTGAGTGACGGCTTCCTTAGTGTCCCCTTTTTTTAACAGTTCGGAGATAGCCATGGTGTCTGTGGCACCACCGGCTATCAGCACAATCCGTTCTTTCGAGAAGGGTTCGTATTGAAGGTTATGCTGGCTTCCTTTTTGGGGCGTTACGATCAGGTCGAGAAAGCCGTTTTCTAGATCATGCTGCATTTGCGGATATTCGCCGAATTTGAGTATTAAATTAAAAGGTAGACCCGTTATGTGCTCTTCAAGTGTATATTGGAACGTCTCGAAGCACATGCCGACACTGACAGTTACGCGCTCCGTCTGTGAGCGTTGATGGAAGTGTTGCTCGGCCGCCTCCATTTTCTGCAACGGTTCGAGAATAACGTTATAGAGCATTTTTCCTTTTTCGGTAGGCACCATCTTTCTTGCCGACCGGTCAAATAGTTTACTCCCTGTAAATGCCTCCAGCGAGTTTAGATGAAGACTGACACCCGGTTGCGATATAAATAGCTCCTGTGCAGCGGCCGAGAGCGTTCCGTTGTCGTAGATGGCTTTGAATGTACGCAGCCATTCGAGATTCCATTTCATTCTATTATATTTATAATACAATAATACAATTTAAATTATTTTTATTATATAAAATTAGGTGAGAACTTTGCATCTCAAATCAGGTTTAGAGATGAATATATTTATTATTAATGCCGGACAGACGTTTGCCCACTCGGGCGGCAGATTTAACGAGACCATTACGCGTTGGACTATTGGTTTTGCAGAAGAAAAAGGAATTTCATATCGTGTTACCCGAATAGACGATGGGTTTGACGCGCGGGCTGAGGTAGAAAACTTCACATGGGCGGATATCGTTGTCTACCACACACCGATATGGTGGTTTCAAGTGCCCAACGGCATGAAGAGATATATTGACGAGGTCTTCACTGCAGGTCACCAAAACGGTATGTACAAAAGTGACGGAAGAAGCCGGAGTAATCCCGCAGTAAACTATGGCACGGGCGGACTTATGCAAGGAAAGCGCTATATGGTGACCACGACGTGGAATGCACCGGATACCGCATTTACGCTTCCGGGAGAATTCTTTGAACGACATTCGGTCGACGACGGCGTTTTATTCGGTTTTCATAAGATGAATCAATTTGTGGGAATGGAACGGATTACTGGTTTTCATTTTCACGATGTGGAAAAAAACGGCACGGAGGCGCGTATAACAGCATACCAAGACGCGTATAGGAAGCATTTAGAAAAAGTAATCGCCTAAAATAAGAGAGATGTATATATATTTGACGGCAGTCGTTAAGGCCAAACCGGCATTTCGGAAAGAGGTACTGGCAGTATTAGAAAACATGGTACGGGAAACCAGGAAGGAACGCGGATGTATTCAATATGATCTGCACCAGGGAATAGACAACAAGGATGTGTTTGTTTTCTATGAAATTTGGGAAAATGAAAAGGAATTGGAGAAACATAATAGCCAGCCCTATATTCAGGCATTTATAGGGCTGGCCGGCGAGAAACTGGAAGACGACATTGTTGTCTACCGCACAGAAAAAATCTAGCTGACAGCTCGCGACGGCGGTATCTGCCAGCGGTGAAAGCAGATTGCGGATACGGCCGTCGAGGATCTGTGGTTCATGGCCTATAGATTAAATTTTTTGACAAGCACCTCCAGCGGTTCCTCCGACGTGCATAGCGCAGTTCGAAAGCCCAGTCGTTGCGCCCCCTCTAAATGTTGAGGACTGTCGTCAATAAATAAGGTCTCATCGGGCACGATCCCGGTCTGATCGACGACTTCCTGAAAGATCGCGGCGTCAGGTTTTCTTAATCCCACGAGGTGGGAGTAGAATGTCTTTTCGAAGAATATGGAATTGTCGTTAATACCATACTTTTCCCTTATATGGTTCATGCAATACTGATAATGTATCTCGTTATTGTTGCTCAACAAAAAACAGCGATATTTTTTATGGAGATATGCCAGCACTTCGTGTTTTCCTTCCGGAACACCAATTAACAACGTGTTCCAGGCGGCGTCTATCTCCTCATCGGTGAGGTCCGGTCTACCCGTCCGCATGCGGATACCTTCGCGGAACTGTGCAGCTGTAATTTCCCCGCGATCGAACAGGTCGAACAACGGGTCCTGAGACCTATGTCCGAAAAAGCTATCTACATTTTTGATACCCAACGATATAAAAGAATCCCGCACCCGCAGGAAGTCGATCATGAAAATAACATTGCCGTAATCGAGAATAATATTTTTAATTTTTTGCATGGAAAATTTTGTTTTCTCAGCGCAAATATCGATAATTGCATCGTCAAAACGGAATAACATTGCGCTTTTGACAAGGTTAATAGAAGCTGCGCCTATAGCTCAGTCGGTTAGAGTAGAAGACTCATAATCTAACAGCTTAAGGTGCTGAAAGTCAGGACAGCATAGTAAAATAAGTGTTCTGATTAGCATTAAAAAAACAGAGTTTGTAAAAACTCAAAAACTTACAATAAATCCCCTGTTTAACGACAGGAAAAATAACGTAAGCGCCTATAGCTCAGTTGGTTAGAGTAGGAGACTCATAATCTCTTGGTCACAGGTTCGAGCCCTGTTGGGCGCACTAAAAGCCGTTTCAGAAGAAATTTTGAAGCGGTTTTTTTTCATTTCTTTGAGCCGATTTCATCGGCGAGACGGTCACGGGCAAATCGCCCCTACGGCTGGTTTTACATAGTTTTTTGTTGAACTTCACGCAAAACCGTAACAAATAGGTAACGGAAATTTTTGCGTGCTAATTGAAAAAATTATGGCAACCGTAAGCGCAAAGGTTTATGAACACCACAAGAAAGCAGATGGAACTTACAACGTAAAAATTTGTGTCCATCACAAAAGTGAAAGAAAGTTTATTGACACCAATCACTTTGTTGTCAAGAAGCAGCTGACCAAGGATTTTAAGATCAAAGATCCTTTTATTGCAGACAAGGTCGAACAGCAGCTAAGGGATTATCGAAAGATGATTAGCGACCTCGACGACCGACTTGATTATTTTACAGCCACATCACTGCGGGACTACCTGCGTGATAAGGACGAGGACATCGACTTTATTAAGTTTTGTACTCAACACATCGAACGCCTAAAGAAAGAAGGACGCGGTGGATCGGCCAAAAATCAATCGGTAATCCGTAACAGCCTTGTCGATTATTTTAAACGGCCATCCGTTTCCATTAAAGAGATTAACTCCAATATGCTAATGGCCTATGAGCGTTATTTACGGACAGAACGAACAATGACACGCTACAATCAAGACAACAAGCCAGTTGTCACAACCGAAAAAGGATTGTCTGATAGCGGGCTGCACAACCACATGAGGGATTTAAGAACATTATTTAATGCCGCACGAGAAGTCTATAATAATGAAGACCTCGGCATTTACCGCATCAAACACTATCCATTCAAGAAATACAAGGTTGGTTCCCCACCCCTCACCAAGAAAAGGAACAATACACTTGAACAAGTATTGACTATCCGGGATTGTGTAACCATCCCCGGAAGCCGTGCGGAATTGGCAAAGGAACTTTATATGCTTTCGTTCTACCTTTGTGGCATAAATGCCGTAGACCTGTACCAAATAACAGAGCGTGACGTTAGAAACGGACGTTTAGACTATAACCGTTCCAAGACACAGGGCAAACGTAAGGATAATGCCTTTATCAGCATTAAGATTGTCGATGAAGCCAAGCCTTTATTGGAAAAATATTTAGGGAAATTGCGTGAACGCTATTCAAGTGCCAATGCCCTTAATTGGGCATTATGCAAAGGGATGGAACAGTTACGCAAATTGACAGGAATACCCGAACTAACTTTGTATTGGGCAAGGCACACTTTTGCGAATACGGCTCGTAACGATTGCCGAATGAGCAAGGACGATGTGGCTCTTGCGCTCAACCATGTTGACGAGGGCAACCGCACAACGGATATTTACATTGCCAAAGATTGGAAGATTGTGGATGATGTACAACGAAAAGTCATTTCACAACTTCGTAAAGTCGAAGTCAAAGTGATGAAGAAAACACAAAAGGAAAACGAAACAGAAAAAATCGCTGCCTAATATAAGAGAATGAATTACATGGGAATAATTTTCCTCATGTAATTCATTTTAAGTATTTAAACACGTAAATTTGAATAACGATGAAAAATGTAATTTGGTTCTTTATTACCTGCATCATTGCAACGGTAGGGTTCTTTGCAGCCTTATCTATGAAAACTCCGTGGATAGGGTTTGCCGTAGCTTTTGGGGTATGGTTTATATTTATGTGGACTACAACGAAACCAAGAAGACGTAGGCGTTAATAAGAAAGGCAAGATTTTCTATACCCTCTAAATTTTTGGTTTTTCGTTCAGAATCTAAATGCCAAAAAAGCCACCACAGACAGAATGCACGTTAAATTTCTTTGACGAAAAACAATGCAATGGAATTGCACTACTTTTTTACTAACTTTGCAAAGTAGTATGAAAGTCTTTTCTTCCATAATGGCGCTCTATATGATGGTATTATTCATAATACCTTGTGCCGATATGTATGAAAAAGAGGTGTTTCATCAACACGAACATTCTACGGAAATAGCGCATGAAGATAGCCACGATCACCCCGAAACAACCGATATGTGTAGTCCGTTCTGTTTTTGCGGTTGTTGCGGAATAGTTTCTGGCGTAGTTCTTCAATGGAGTACCTTTAATATTGGCAAGATAATATCTTTTGATTTACCTAAGCCTAAAGTATATTATAAATACGTCTTTATTCCCCGCTACTTCGGGGAAATCTGGCAACCGCCTAAGATTAATGCATAATTTTTAATGTTTTAGTGATTACGGCTTGGTGCAAACTGCATTAAGTTGGAAGTTTTGGCTATAAGTCGTTTTGACCTAAACGGTAATCATTATGATTTTATCATTATTAATTCATCATTAATCATAACAAAAGTGTTAGATAATATTATAAAATTCTCCGTAAAGAATAAGTTCATTATAGGACTGATGACCTTGTTACTTATCATCTGGGGGGTATGGAGTGCCACCAAAATCCCGATTGATGCCCAGCCTGATATTACCAATAATCAGGTTCAGATTATTACGCTCTGTCCGACATTGGCAGGACAGGAAGTAGAGCAATTGGTTACTTTTCCCGTAGAGCAAAGTATCGTTAATCTTCCGAAAGTAGAGGAAATAAGAAGTATTTCGAGGTTTGGGCTTTCCGTTGTAACCGTTGTATTTCAAGACGATGTTGATATTTATTTTGCCCGGCAATTGGTCAATGAGAAACTGAAAGAGGCAGAGGAACAGATACCGGAGGGCGTCGGAACCCCAGAGCTATCCCCTGTCAGTACAGGTCTTGGCGAAGTGTACCAATATATTCTCCACCCCAAAAAAGGAAGCGAGGATAAGTACTCCGCAATGGATTTGCGAACAATGCAGGACTGGATTGTTGCCCGCCAGCTTTATGGTACGCCCGGAGTTGCGGAAGTCAATAGTTTTGGCGGTCTGCTCAAACAATATGAGGTATCCGTTGACCCTAACCGTATCAAGGCAATGGATGTGAGCATTTCCGATATTTTTACCGCACTTGAAACCAATAACCAGAATACCGGAGGAGCTTATATAGACAAAAAACCCAATGCGTACTTCATTCGGGGAATTGGGTTGGTAACAACGCTTGAGGATGTGGGGAACATTGTCGTAAAAAATACAGGTAGTATTCCGGTATATATTAAAGATGTCGCCGAAGTGAAATTCGGAAACGCTACACGATACGGTGCAATGACATATAACGGTGAAGTTGATGCCGTTGGGGGAATTGTGATGATGCTCAAAGGCGATAACAGTGCTGCCGTTGTAAACCGCATCAAAGAGAAACTTCCTGTTATCCAACAATCTTTACCCGAAGATGTTGTGATTGAGGCTTATCTGGACAGAACGGATTTGGTTGGACGGGCTATCAGCACCGTACAGAAAAATCTGATCGAGGGAGCATTGATCGTAATTTTTGTACTTATTCTTTTTCTCGGAAATATCAGGGCGGGTTTAATCGTAGCATCAGCGATACCGTTATCGATGTTGTTTGCATTGGCTATGATGCGGTTGTTCGGAGTAAGTGCCAATCTGATGAGCTTGGGAGCTATTGATTTTGGACTGATCGTAGATGGTTCCCTGATTGTGGTTGAGGCGACGATGCACCATTTGGGCTTACGGAAATCGACACAGAAACTTACCCAAAATGAAATGGACGACGAGGTCTTTGAATCGGCAAGAAAAATCCGTACAAGCGCGGCATTCGGCGAAATCATTATCCTCATTGTCTATATCCCTATCCTCACTTTGGTAGGTATAGAGGGAAAAATGTTTACTCCAATGGCACAGACGGTGGGTTTTGCCATTTTAGGAGCATTGATTTTGTCGTTTACCTACATTCCGATGATGAGTGCATTGTGTTTGTCTAAAAAACCGATTACCAAAAAGAATTTTTCAGACAAAATGATGGACTATCTTCAAGGTATCTATAAGCCCCTATTGGAAAAAGCCATACGCATAAAATATATAGTTATTGCTATTGCCGTTGGGCTTTTTACCATAAGTATATTTCTTTTTTCACGGATGGGCGGCGAGTTTCTGCCAAAATTAGGAGAGGGCGATTTTGCTTTTCACTGTATCTTGCCACAGGGAACATCGCTTAGCCAAAGTCTGGAAACATCCATGCAAGCATCAAGGATTATTAAAGAATTTGACGAAGTAAAAATGGTCGTAGGTAAGACCGGTGCCGCCGAAGTACCGACAGATCCCATGCCACCCGAAGCAACCGACCTGATGATTATCCTGAAACCGCGGGACGAATGGAAAACAGATAAATCGTATGATGAGCTTTCCAACGAGATGATGGAGAAGCTGGAAGTTATTCCGGGCGTATTCTTTGAAGCCAATCAGCCCATACAGATGCGGTTCAATGAGCTGATGACAGGTATCAGGCAAGATGTTGCCGTGAAAATATTCGGTGAGAACCTCGACAGCCTGTTGATTTATGCCAATAAGGCTAACAGTATCATCCAAACGGTGGAGGGTGCAACCGCTCCGCAGGTAGAACGGGTAGCAGGTCTTCCGCAAATCAATATCGAATACGACCGTACACGAATAGCTAACTATGGCTTGAATGTACAAGATATAAATGATATTGTCAGTACAGCATTTGCAGGTAAATCAGCAGGTGTGGTTTATGAAAACGAACGCAGGTTTGATTTGGTGGTACGTCTTGATGAAGCACACCGCAGTTCCATTGAGGACGTGAATAACCTGTTTATTCCACTTCCAAACGGAGAACAGGTCCCGCTTTCGCAGGTTGCCACCATTGACTATAAATTAGGCCCTGCACAGATCAGCCGTGAAGACGGAAAGCGCAGGATATATGTCGGATTTAATGTGCAGGGACGGGATGTGGCAAGTGTTGTAGAAGAAATTCAGGATAAATTGGCTGAACAGATTAAGTTACCGACAGGATACTATTTTACTTATGGAGGCCAGTTTGAAAATCTTCAAAAAGCAACCGACAGATTGCTGATTGCAGTACCTATTGCATTACTGTTGATTTTTATCTTACTGTATTTCACATTCCATTCATTTAAGGAGGCCATTTTGGTTTATACGGCTATCCCGATGAGTGCCATTGGCGGTGTGTTTGCCCTTTTGTTGAGGGATATGCCGTTCAGTATATCGGCAGGTGTCGGGTTTATCGCACTGTTCGGTGTCGCCGTTCTAAACGGAATTGTACTGATTGCCACATTCAACAGATTGGAAAAAGAGGGTTGGAACGAGATTATTCCAAGAATTATCGAGGGAGCAAAAACGAGGCTAAGACCTGTATTGATGACGGCATCGGTGGCAAGTTTAGGGTTCTTACCAATGGCGTTGAGTACGAGTGCAGGTGCGGAAGTACAGAAACCGTTGGCAACCGTAGTCATCGGAGGATTGATTTCGGCTACTGCATTGACGTTGTTTGTATTGCCCCTGCTATACCTTGTATTTATGAGAAATAATAGACCCCCTAAAAACAATAAAATGAAAGCTATAACTCCGGTAGTATTGGTATTGTTGTTCTTGGGTTTTTCTCCAATCAGTAATGCGCAAAGCTCAATAAATGTAGACAAAGCTATTGATATAGCTATGGAGAATAATCCTCAACTCCGTTCCAAAAATCTTGATATTCAATCTGTCCAAAGCCTAAGCAAGACAGCGTTTGAATTGCCCAAGACCGATGTAAACTTTCAATATGGAAATAATGAGGGATTTGAATACAATGACGGCATCCAGATTTCGCAGACTATACCCTTTCCGACACTTTTTGGATCAAAGAAAGACCTTGTCAAAGAGCAGGTAAAAGGTCAGCAGTGGGCAAAGGCACTAACTGAAAACGAACTGAAACAACAGGTCAGGTCGTATTATTATCAGTTAGCATATCTTGAAAATAATGCCGCTGTTCTGAAACGTCTGGACAGTATTTATACAGACTTTATACGTGTCGCAGAATTGCGGTACAAAACTGGAGATATAGGCAGGTTGGATGTCAGTACGGCTGTTACCAAACAAGGGGAAATTAATTTGTTGTTCCAGCAAAACGAGACTCTTAGACAGAATGCGTATCAGAACCTTAAAAACCTCATGCAGATCAATGAAGAATTTGTCATTGAATCCAGATCAGATTATGAGCCGTTGCTCTTAACTTCTGTAATGGACAGTTCAGCTATTGAAAACCATCCAAGTATCCAGCTATTGTATCAGGAGGCAAAAATTGCCGAACAGAACAAAAAAGTAGAACGTGCAAATGGGCTGCCTGATTTTATGATCGGATATAACAACGTATCGTTGATAGGGATGCACAGTAAAAACGGTGTAGAACAATTTTACGGCAGAGGACAGCGGTTCAGTTTTTTTGATGTGGGTGTATCCATCCCGCTGACCTTTGGTGCAACAAAAGCAAGAATCCGCTCCCTTGATTATCAGAAACAATCGTTGGAACAAAATGCCCAATGGCAGGAGAAGCAGCTAAAAACGGAATTGACAAATGCCTTGAAACAATACGAACAATATGTGGCACAGTTTACCTATTTCAAGGAGCAGGCACTTCCGAACGCTGATGAAATTATTCAAGCAGCAAAGCTGGGGTACAGTACCGGAGAGATTTCCTATGTTGAATATCTTTTTGCTTTACAGACGACATCCGATATTCAGCTTAACTATTTAAAGAGCATACAGCAAATCAATGAATCTGTAACGCTTATCCATTCATTAATCAGTAAATAATACAATATATGAAACGTACCATAAATAAGATAGCTTTTGGTATTATTGCCTTTGTCACACTCCTTGCCTTTAACGCCTGTACGAACAGCCATAAAGAGGGCGACGGACATAATCACGGTACAGAGGCAGAAGCAGAACCAGCGACGGACGAACACGAAGAAGAAAATTCGGCCGTGCTTACCGATGAGCAGATGAAAGCTGTCGGCATTGAAATCGGCATGGTTGAACAGAAACAGTTATCGGCGACTTTGAAAGCAAATGGGGCATTAAGAGTTCCCAATAGCAATAAAGCGAACGCAACTTCAATGTTTGGTGGAATCATTAAATCCCTCAATGTAGAGATTGGAGATTACGTGAAGAAAGGTCAGGTCATTGCCACTATTTCTAACCCACAATTCATACAGTTGCAGGAGGAGTATTTAAGCATCAATAGCCGGATAGAATTTGCCGAACAGGAGCTTGCGAGACAAAGAGAGCTGAACGATGGAAATGTCGGAGCAAGAAAAAATCTGCAAAATGCAACTACCGAACTGAATACCCTGCGGACACGAAAGGCATCATTGAACCAGCAAATCCAAATGATGGGTATCAACCCGACATCCTTATCAAATGCGAGCCTTAAATCGTCATTGGTCGTTACAAGTCCTATAAGCGGAACAATCAGCGATGTTTTTGCCAAAATCGGAAGTTATGTCGATGTGTCATCGCCTATTGCCGAAATAATCGAGAATAGTGCCTTGCACCTGGATTTGCAGGTGTTTGAAAAAGACATTCCTTTAATCAAAATAGGTCAGAAAATAGATTTTGTCGTAACCAACAATCCTAATAAAACCTATTCTGCCGAAGTGTACAACATTGGTTCTTCTTTTATCGGAGGCAGTAAGACAATAGCAGTACACAGTAAGATTATCGGAGATAAAACAGGGCTTATTGATGGCATGAATATAACCGGAGTGGTAAGTTTAGATAATGTATTAAGTCCGGCTGTACCCAACGACGCGATTGTCAATGCCGATGGCAAATATTATATCTTTTTAGTCAAAGAGCAGGAAGAAGAACCTCACGACCATAAAGAGGGAGAAAGTCACGACCATAGCCACGATCACGGTTCGGAGCAAGGCACTCGTTTTGAAAGAATGGAAATAACTATAGGCGCTTCTCAATTAGGTTATACCGCTATAACGCCTGTTAGTGAAATTCCACATGGTACACATATCGTAGTAAAGGGAGCGTTTTTTGTGAATGCAAAAATGAACGATACCGGAGAACACGGTCACGCCCATTAAAAAAATTGTGTAGTAATGAAGAAGAATATTGAACAAAAGCTGTTGAAAAAAAATACCAGTCCAACCAGTATGCGGATTTTGGTGTACGACTTTTTGGAGCAACAGCAAGTAGCGATGTCCTTGTCCGAAATCGAAAGTCATTTTTACAAAGCCGACAGGGTTACGATTTACAGGACTTTGAAAACTTTTGAGGAAAAAGGCATTGTACACAGCATTCAGGAGCATACGACTACCAAGTATATTTTGTGCCACGATGGGTGCGATGAGAAAACCCATAAGGATTGGCACTTACACTTCTATTGCAAGATATGTAAACAGACGACTTGCAAAGAAGATTTTATAATGCCGCAGAATGGAAGCCAAGAATACCGGATTGACGAGATAAAAGTATTCGGAAAAGGTATTTGTGAGGATTGCCTAAAGGGGAGTTTGCAATAGTATTGCAAGCTCCCCTTGCTTAATTTTAGGTTTAATGAGGCATTATAAAAGTAGACATGAATATTGAAAACATGGAATAAAAATGCAACAGTTATTAATTTATGGCACTAAAAGAAGAATTTGAAACACAAGGCAACTGGCTTTTTAAGTACAGAAGTTTTCTGCCTATAAGTATATTAGTGATTGGGTTGTTTGTGTTTATACAAACCAACTCCCATTCGACACCGTCTAACATTTGCAATCCTTACTTTGCCACCTTTTGCCTGTTTGTAAGTTTAATAGGTTTAGCTATCAGAATATACACGATAGGTTATGCGCCTAAAAATACATCGGGCAGAAACACAACAGAGGGGCAAGTAGCAGACACACTAAACACAACAGGTATTTATAGCGTTGTAAGACATCCGTTATACTTCGGAAATTTTTTCATGTGGCTGGGAATAGCATTGCTAACAGAAAACATTTGGTTTGTCGTATCCTTTATCTTATTCTATTGGATTTATTATGAAAGAATAATGTTTGCCGAAGAACAATTTTTAGAAAGAAAATTCGGGAATGCGTATAAAGAATGGGCAGAAAAGGTTCCTGCCTTTGTACCAAAATTGGGTCTGTTCAATAAACCAACGCTTTCATTTAGTTTAAGGAAAGTTCTGAAAAAAGAGAAAAACGGCTTATTTGCCGTGTTTCTCATCTTCACTGCCTTTAACCTTATTGGGGAATGGTTAAAAAACCATACGCACTTTAATTATTTGTTTTTAATCGGTTGCATCGTCACTATGCTAATCTATGTGATATTAAAAATCATAAAAATGAATACTGCATACTTAAATAATGACCGATGAAAAAGAACGAACATATAAAATTATGAGTTGGTTAAAACTTTATCTACCTATTTACTTGGTGCTATATATGTTGGTAACCTTTGTGCTGCCAACTTATCGTACCTATAAAAAAACAGGTGTCAATCCGATAACTTTCGGTAAATCCGATAATGCGCACGACTACATTGGATTTGTAATGAAACTTTTGATCGCACTGCTCTTTATTGCCGTGCTGATGTTTTCGTTAAGTGAGAAGGTGTACAATTATCTCGTTCCCATCGGTTATCTGCAAACATATTTTTTACAGATAGCAGGTATTACCATCATCCACATCGCTTTGGTCTGGATTTGTACCGCTCAATTACAAATGGGCAATAGCTGGCGAATCGGTATTGATGAAGAAAACAAAACGGGATTAGTAACAAAGGGTATATTTTCAATAAGCCGCAACCCGATTTTTTTAGGAATGATTGTAAGTGTATTGGGATTGTTTTTTATCATTCCCAATGCACTTACTTTTTTTATTGCACTAACCACATATTTCATTATTCAAGTTCAGATACGGTTAGAAGAAACGTTTCTAACAAGAGAACATGGCAAACAATATCAGGAATATAAACAGAAAACTAAAAGATTATTGTAATGGAACACAAACACAGATACGATGCACAGGGCAAACAGCTTTGTTGCACACCACAGGAAGAAAAAATTTACACGGATGCGGACGCTAAAAAACTATTGGAACAAAAGCATCCCAAAACAGCCCACAGCAACGACCACGATAATGAAGACGGACACGACCATTCGCATTCGGATGGTAACGACAATATTTTCAAAATGTTTCTGCCTGCCATTATCTCCCTTGTGCTATTGCTCGCAGGTATTGCAATGGATAATTGGTTTCCGCAAGCATGGTTTACGGATTGGGTAAGGATTGTTTGGTATGTCGCTGCCTATATTCCAGTCGGATTGCCTGTACTCAAAGAGGCCGTAGAAAGCATAGGTAAAGGCGAAATCTTTTCGGAGTTTTTTCTTATGGGAATTGCCACTATCGGAGCATTTACTATTGGCGAGTACCCGGAGGGTGTTGCAGTCATGTTGTTCTACGCCGTTGGAGAAGTGTTCCAGACATTAGCTGTTTCCAGAGCCAAAGCAAATATCAAATCATTGCTTGACCAAAGACCCGATGAAGTAACCGTTTTACGAAACAATGAACCACAGACCGTCAAAGCAGAGACAGTAGAAATTGGCGAAATCATACAACTGAAACCGGGAGAAAAATTAGGTCTGGACGGAGAACTGTTATCCGCAACATCGTCATTCAATACGGCAGCTCTAACAGGTGAAAGCAAACCTGATACAAAGAACAAAGGCGAAACGGTTCTGGCTGGAATGATAAACCTAAACACCGTATCGCAGGT
This sequence comes from Sphingobacterium allocomposti, assembly GCF_008124885.1. Taxonomy (GTDB): domain Bacteria; phylum Bacteroidota; class Bacteroidia; order Sphingobacteriales; family Sphingobacteriaceae; genus Sphingobacterium; species Sphingobacterium allocomposti. The sequence goes on along the minus strand of NZ_VNHX01000012.1, from coordinate 98,664 downwards.
AAAGGTTACAACCGCATACACCGACAGTAAATTGAGCAAGATTTTGGAATTGGTACAAAACGCCACATCACAGAAAGCACCAACGGAGTTGTTTATCCGTAAGTTTGCCAAAATCTACACACCTATTGTAGTGGTTTTAGCCGTAGCCATTTGTTTAGTGCCCTATTTTTTCGTGAACGATTATCAGTTTACTGATTGGTTGTACAGGGCTTTGGTATTTCTGGTTATTTCCTGTCCATGTGCTTTGGTTATTTCTATTCCGTTAGGTTATTTCGGAGGAATTGGAGCAGCTTCAAGAAATGGAATATTGTTTAAAGGGAGTAACTTTTTAGATGCCCTTTCCAATATTCAAAACGTAGTTATGGATAAGACGGGAACGATGACAGAGGGCGTTTTTAAGGTTCAGGAAGTTGTTTTTGATTCTGCATTTAATGAAACCGAAATCCTGCAAATGGTCAACGTATTGGAAAGCCATAGTACCCACCCCGTAGCAACGGCTATTCACGAATACGTTGGAAAGCCAAGTAATGAAGTTGAATTGCAAAATACAGAGGAAATTGCAGGACACGGATTGAAATCAACCATCGATGGTAAGGATTTATTGGTTGGCAATTTCAAACTGATGGATAAGTTCGGAATACAATATGATTTAGACCCGAACACTATCGTTTATACCACAATTGCGGTTGCTTATGATAATAAATTTGTAGGTTATATCACTATTGCCGACACCATCAAAGAAGACGCACAGGACACTATAAATCAACTGCATAAACTCAATGTCAAAGCCACAATGCTTAGCGGAGATAAAAGTACCGTCGTAAAATATGTAGCAGAGCAGTTAGGTATAGACAATGCTTTTGGCGATTTGCTGCCGGAAGATAAAGTAAACAGGGTAAAAGAAATCAAAGCCAAAAATGAAACGGTTGCTTTTGTTGGGGATGGTGTAAACGATGCTCCTGTTGTGGCATTAAGTGACGTAGGTATTGCAATGGGCGGTTTAGGAAGCGATGCCACGATTGAAACGGCAGACGTAGTGATACAAGATGATAGACCAAGCAAAATACCTATGGCCATCAACATTGGCAAACAGACAAAGAAAATCGTTTGGCAAAATATCTCATTGGCATTTGTTGTAAAAGGAATTGTATTGGTTTTGGGTGCAGGAGGTCTGGCTACCATGTGGGAAGCCGTTTTTGCCGATGTAGGTGTGGCATTATTGGCAATATTAAATGCTGTAAGGATACAACGGATGAAATTTTAGAAATAGGTAATCGTGTCCTTTTAAAAACAGGTAGAATAGGCTATGGGTAAAAAAGGTAAAAGTTATACAAAAGTGCCCCCCTACAAAAGATATGGAGCCGCTAAACTTTCAGATGCTAATCCTTCGAAGAAAAAGAAACCGTCATTCTTTTTAATAGCTTTTGGGGTGTTTTTAATATTATGGCTCCTTACGATGATAGCCATAGTAATTAAACATTATTATTTTGATGAAGATACTCATCATCACCATCACCACCATCACAGATAGAACTATAAATCCTATGTCGAGCAAAAAAGAATTATGCCAAACAAAAATCAAATAAGATCAACAGTTCAATTTCCAGAACGGACAGTAATACCGAAAGAGCAATCAGAGAATGCATTGTTTGATATTTTAACGGATGATATTACAGATAATGCTTCATATTGTCAGGAATTGATGAATAAGATTATTTTTTTGCCGTATGCAAAATTACCCGATTTCTTTTCCCATCATTGTGATTTTCTGTCAAATCCCTTAAAATGGCTTAATAAGTTTGAAAAGCTAATTGCTGAAAACGAAGAATTGTTTGTTAGCTCTACAAACCGCGGCAGGATGATGAAGTGTTACACCATTATCGAGAGCAAGCGAAAGGAAATAGAACAGACCGGCTATAAACATATTGCAGCAAAACTGCCGATGCAATACGTCAATGCAGAATGTGAAACAAGGTATTTCTCATTTAAGGAAACTAAAAAGAGAGTGGACAATTTGCAGAGCTACACACAAAAAATCATGTTCCTTACCAAAGAGAAATTTGACTATGAGCAGGCAAGTATTGATTTCATCAATCCCAAATTGCCCGATTATTCTGTTCAATGCCAAAAAGAGATAGATCAGATACAACATCTTAATCGATTGACCAATGAGTTTTCAACCGAGGAGATGAACAAGAATAAAAATGGTATGTCATTCAACAAGCTACAGATTAACTGTAATATTAATCAATTAGTGGATATTTTCTATCAACTAAACAGGGAATTGTTTACCAATGGTAAACCTTTAATTGACGGCAATATAAATGACTTAGTTGCCGTTATTGTAAATTCTTTTGTGGACAAAAACGGTAAAGAACTAAGCCCAGAAACCGTCAAGACAATACTCACCCCATCCAAAACCGATAAACGCCCTAAGCCACATAAAAAAATAGACATTAACAAAATGTTATAGATAAATATTGTCCTAAAAGACCATTTTAGGACTTTTTGACTTTTTAAGAATACTGATTTTTGTTGCTCGGATGTGCAAAATTAATTTGATTTCAAATCTGTTCAATATTGTGGTCACATTAAGAAGTATTAGTTATGAGGGGAAATTTTATAAATTGGCTTTATGTGTTGGAGGAAAATTTACATCCAAATGTGCTAAATAAAGCTGCGAAACATCATTCAGGTCTCACCCACTATTTTGATGACCTAACTAAAAGCACACAACAATTCAAACCGTATTTTTTAAACATAATCAGTCGTTCCAAACCGGAAGCAAAAGCCGTCCTATTGCAGTTGACAATTGTTAGTAATACAATTCATAACTATATGGTTGCTATGGCAGGATCGCGAAAAGAATATCCTTTTTCCAGACAAGTAAATCAGCTTTATCTTCAAACGTTGGTCCTACTGGACATGTTGTTAGAGTTTTGCGGTAGGCTCGACAAGCATACTTTATCCGAACTACCCGTAACCGCATATTCGATTCCGAGTATCCGTATGCAATTAAAGCGAAGATTAAATATCGTGCGTAATATAATTGCCGAATCAGACATTGAACCCATATTGGGAGAGTTGGTGTTAAGAGGGTTAAAACGACTAATCGAACGGCAAGGAATGAGCCGATCTGATGCAAAATATGCATCAATCATTTTGGAAGAATTGAAAAAGCTACAGCCGTTTACCACGATTGAGGTGGAAAATCTGTTGTATCAGTACGATTTCAATACCCCGGCTTTTTTTAATTATTGTGCAAAGTGCTGCACCCGCGTAATAATAGATACGCCAAGTTTACATGAACAATTAGAAGTACTAATCGGATTGGAGGACAGAATCAGCAGTCTACCAGCACGATGTACATCAAGATGGATGGCAAAAGATAAATCCATTAGAGAACAGATAATGACACTTCTTACGGAGAAGAAACAATATATCCAACAGCGAATTGAACTACGACGATTGGAAATCCAAGACACTAAACTTAACGATGAAACAGAACGTGCGCAAGTAAACTTGCCCGTAGCCCAATTTGGACTTCTCATAAGGTTGTTCATGGAGAAAGGGTTATTACCTAAAGAAGAAGTAGGCAAGACCTTTGCCTATTATGCCCGGCATTTCAGCACTCCAAAAACACCGTTTATTTCTGCCGAAAGCTTACAAAAGAAATCAACCGACGTGGAATTTTCCACTGCAAAGAAAATGAAAGGGCATTTGATCGGTATGGTCAATTGGCTGAATGAACATTACAACGTTTCCAATCACAGAGATTCATAACTGCCTGCGTTCAAATTCTTCAAGAAGCCCCAGCCTTTCCAGTATCTCTAATAAAGCAGAATACCAGATATAGTTGAACCCTTTTTTCTTTCGTAAATCCGGTAATTTAATATCCATAATGTCTCCGAGCGTTTCCAAGCCCATACCTTTAGCTTGCTTAATGAAATCGGCATCTATGTTCAATGCCGTAAGGGATAAATCAGAGGATGTCATCTGTTGATTTGAATTACAAGGTGAAAATTAATCATAAATATTCTTATCACCACAAATTTAACATACCAAATTCTAAATATGAAATATACTTCATAACATAGCAGGTAATTATGTCGCAATTTCGTTATGTGAAGTACATACGGAATGACGATATAATTAAAGCTCTCGGCCAACGGGTAAGAGACCTAAGATCGGAAAGAAAGCTAACAATGGAAAAGTTGGCCGAGCTTTCCGGCATTGACTACCGACAACTTTCCTACATCGAATTAGGCCAGACCGACCCCGGCTTAAGTACGCTATATGCCATAGCCAAAGGGCTCGATATTTCCCTCGCCTTTTTAATGGACGCGGAATCTCTCCGCTAAAATCCACTCTCCTTATTTTTCCTAAAAAACCCATTTAATTTTATTTAATCCTACATTTTAGTGTAAGGGTGAAACGTTTCTTTCACCCCCTTTCACTGTTTTTGCCCTATGCCATTTTCGTGCTTTGTAACCGGATGGGAAAATAACCCCATCGGGAAGAATGAAGTACACGGAACTGGCAACGCTGCTAAAAAATGCAGCCGAACAAGGAACAGCAAACGCAATCAAAGAAGAACAACCTGTTCCAGATCAGTTGACCAAAGCCGACGCTTACCGCCTGTATGGTCGTAGCAATGTAGATAGATGGCTCCGTGAGGGGCTGATCTCCAAACAACAACCTACCGACACTTCCCAAATCTTTTTTGACAGATCGGAACTCGAAGCCGTCGCGGCTTCGAGCAATCGGATCACCTACCTGCCCGTAGCGGACAGGTAAGCGCATCCGCTGCGATAGCGGAGCAAGAACGGTCTTTGATATCGAGGAGTGAAGCATTATCCCGTGAGGAGCGGGAAATTTTGCGAAAGTGAGGTAAGCCGAAAACTTGGCGATACCAATATACTGAAAGCGCATTGGCAGGCGATAGCCCGGTCTGTATGGACTGACGTGGGTAGCTCCGACAACTTAACCATAATCGGCAAGAGCGGATCATTTCGGGTTCGTTGCCCGTTGCCGGTTCCATTATGGGAAATCCCTTTTCCCCTTATCAGTAAACCATTAAACCCCAAAGAAGCCATGAACATACTATTGACACCGCTGCAATTGCAGACATTGCTTTCTTATGCCGCCGAAATGGGCGCAAAACTGGCCCTGTCCAAAACTGGCCATATCAGGCCGTACCTCAAAAAATCAGAAGCATTCAAGCGGTACGGACGAAAAAACGTAGACCATTGGATCGGTCTGGGACTGATTACCCCGCGAAAGGACGGCGACCACTCTGCAGCGTGGAGGATCGACCGCATGGAGATCGAAGCCGTGAGCAAATCCCGCGAAGCCATGCGCTACCTATAAACCCATCCATCACATCAAAATAAAATCCTTATGACATCTTACAAAAACAACACATCGCACGACGAGCGATTGACCATCGTTGCCCTGCTCAAAGCATTGGGACATGAACCTGTACTAATAGATGGCGATGAATTTGGGTACGCCAGCGTGTTCGGAAAGCGAACCAATAACAAAATAGTCCTGACGGTCAACCAACAATTTAAAAGCTGGTTTGACAGCTCACTTGGCAAAGGCGGCAACCTCATGGACTTTGCCCGTACCTATTGGCCACTTCTTTCCATCGGACGGATTGAAGAAAAACTTGGTGAGATACAACGCCAATCAGCGAAAAAAGATAGACGCCTGCGCAAGCGCAAAGCGACCAAGATACCCCATTATCAGATAGACCGCGCCCGCCCATTGGGACACAACAATGAGGTAACCGAATTTCTGATGGAAAGCGGGCTCTGGGAACTCGCCGATCTGAACATCCGGGAAGTCTATTATTATGTCATTGACCAAAAAGGCAACCGCAAGGATTTTTGTGCCGCAGGTTGGATGAACGAAAACGGAGGTTGGGAAGTGCGCGCCCAAAATTATACAGGCTGTATCGGTACAAAGGGAATGACCTTTATTTCGGTAAGCGGGTCCGTGCTTGCCATATTTCCCGAATATGTGGACTATCTTAAAAGACGGAACGATGATCACCTGCACTACGCATCGGTACTGATACTGAACCTTCCTGATTTTTTGTCCGCAGCGCTGAAACGTGCCAGCCATTTTGAAAAGGTACTGCTCTATATCGATGAAACGAGAGACGGATACCAATTGGCGACGGAAGCATTCACCCAAAAACTACCAAACACAGAAGTTATACCACTTTAGTTTCCAACCCTTGCTTTTGTCAAAATATGTAAACGTGGACGACCTGCGGGAAATCCCAATTTCGGACTTTCTCGCCCGGCTCGGCCACCATCCTGTACGGAAAACGGGCAAGGAACTGTTTTACCACAGCATGCTACGGGAAACCAAGCAAGATACACCATCCCTTACGGTATGGGATGAGGGCGGAAAATGGATCGACCGGGGTGGCCCGAACTCGACAGGCATCCAGGGCGGTAGTATCGTCCAGCTCGGCCTTGCCTATTGGCCCCAGCTTTCCTTTGTCGAAGTACTCAATAAAATAAAGGATACCTGCGATATGCAGGCATCCATGATACCAGCTTATAAACCCGTGAAATCCCCCACAGAACAAGAGCAGAAAGGATACACCTTTGAACTCGTGCGAACACAGCCAGTCGGCAGAAACTTTGTCCTGACCAAATACCTCGAAGAACGTGGGATATTGGACGTTGCACATGGACACCTGCACGAAATCTATTACAGAAACCGTCTTGACAACGAAAATAAAAGCATTTTCTACGCCATTGGCTGGAAGAACGATCAGGATAATTGGGAGTTTACCAATGCCAAAGGTTTCAAGAGCAGTATCGGCAAGAAAGGTATATCCGTGATCCCCTGCAATCCAGACCATGCCGTTCTCTTTGAGGGTTATATGGACTATCTAAGTTGGTTTAAAGTGAACCGCCCAGATCCTGCACCGACCGCTATCGTCCTAAATTCCATTGTCCAGTTAAAGAATGCCATCGAGCGAGTGAAAGGCATACCCACCGTGGACGTGTATTTCGACAATGACGATTCCGGTCGCAAGTGTACACAAAGGCTGATCGAAGCCGTGCCACAGGCCAAAGATCGTTCGGGTGTTTATGGGGCTTACAAGGATTACAACGATATGCTAAGAGCTGCCCTAAATGAGCAGGAATTACAGCACCAACGGGCGGGGCCCAAGCGTTGATTTTTGGAGGGGTCGAAATCAGTTATTCAGCTATATAGATAACTGGATATTGGTATTTCCCGATATTTCGATAGACAGCAATGCAGATAGCAATACATATAGATATAAATATATCCCGATATAGGTACATCCAGATAGGTAGCGATATGGATATATGAATATCCACATATCCATATATATAGATATTCAGATAACTGCACATGCCGATATACAGCTATCCATATATACAGCTATCCCGATAGCTGTATATATGGATATATGACCGATTTAAACGTGGTTTATTAATCGGCCATGCCCAAACCTATATGCGAAAAACATCCCCAAAATCCACTTTTTTGCCCCTTGCGGTATAACCCCTGTTTTTTGTTTTGTATTGTGCAAGTTGTGTTTTTGTACGTACGGCTCTCGTACCTCTGCCGTACCCACAAAAACCAACTTGCCCCGGAACAGCCCGGCTCCGATGGAGCGGGTCTGTACCAGGGTAGGAAAAAGGTCGCAACTCCCTTTTTCTCCTGCATAGCGCACCATGCTCGCCGTCATCGGCGAACCATCTATACATCCTTACACCATTAGCATATTATCGTCCTTGCAATATTCAGGACAATACATGCTGTTACCCTGAACCACCAAGCACCATGAAAAACAGAAAAGGAAACCGAAAACCCACAGCCCATGAACAGCGTACCCGACGCTTTGAGCTCCGGTTGAGCGAAGCTGAACGGGCGCAGTTTCTTGAACTTGAAAAAGCACTCGGCCTAAGCCGTGCGGACATCGTGCGTATCCGTGTGCTCCAACATTCCAAAAAGATGCTGGTCAATACAACGGAAGTCATGAAACTATTGGACAGTATCGGTACAGAAATCGGCCGATCCGGCAACAACATCAACCAATTGGCAAGACATGCCAATATCCTGCAACAACAGGGAATGCTGCACGATGTCCTTATCCGTGACCTTATCCCATTGCTTACCGAATATATCAGGTTGCAACGGGAACTGGAACAGTCCATCCGGCAGCTTATCAGACTTATAAGGGGGCAGACATGATCGTTAAGATACTTGACCCGTCAACCACGTTCAAAGGGGTGCGTTACAATACGAACAAAGTGGACAAGGACAAGGGCGAACTGATGAAAGTATCGGGTTTCGGTGCCTTGCAGGCCCTGCAAAATCTCCGCCCAGAAGATTACGTCAATTATCTGGAAGCCCAATCCGCAGCCAGTAAACGGACGAAATACCCACAGCTCCACGCCGTCATTTCCTGCAAAGGACGTTCCCATAGCAAGCAACAACTTACAGCCATCGCCGAACAATGGCTGAAAGGAATGGGCTACGGTGAACAACCTTACCTCTTGGTATTCCACAAGGACACGGCAAACAACCATATCCATATCGTTTCCACACGGGTAGACCGAGACGGCAAAAAGATAAACGACAGCTTTGAGAAAATCCGTGCCTACGAAGTACTGAACCGTATAGTCGGCGTGGATGAAAAGCAAGAGGTCGATAAGAATATCGAAAAAGCATTGAGCTATGGTTTCTCCACACGGGCGCAATTCATGATGGTACTTGAAGCGCAGGGCTATTCGCTTAAACTGTCCGATGGAATTTATCAGATCAGCCGTTACGGCAAAAGACAAGGTACGGTGCCTTTGGTAAAGGTGGACGCCAAGATCGGCACATTCAGTAAAGACATCAGTCGGCTGGCACAGCTCCGCGCTGTCTTTGCCAAGTACCGAGGCCAGCACGATCCGGCTATCGTTCATGTTACGGCCCCGCTTCCCGGTAATAGATCTTCCGCTCCATCGGGCTACACTTCGGCAATGGCGCGGATGCTATCAGACAAATTCGGGGTACAGATCATATTCCACGGTGAGGACGGAAAACCGCCATACGGTTATACCGTCATCGACCATTCGAGGAAAATGGTCTACAAGGGCAAAGACCTCATGCCGTTGGCAGAATTTATCGCACCGTCGGAAGACAGGAACGAAATGTCGCCTAAAGCGGATATAAAGAAACCGACTGTAAAGGGTTGGGTACCTCGCCCCGAAGAAACAGTCACCGGAAACGGTCATGTGCAACCAGCCAAAGACGACTTCGCAGAACCGAACGAAAAAGATCGGAGATCAACATCCGAAGAAACCGCTACCTATACCGATCATGTACAGGGAACATCGGAGCAATGGATACCAAATATCCAGATCGACATTTCCGACGACATCGACGACGAGGCGATCCACGGACGCAACCGGAGACGTAAGCGCTAAGCCCGTACAAATACCCGTTGACATCACTTTATCAACAACACCTTTAAAACCCACGCACTATGCTCATACTTATAGGAAACCAAAAAGGCGGGGCCGGAAAAAGTACGCTCACCCTGCTGCTCGCCAACTACCTGACCCAGCAACAGGAACGGCGGGTTACGATACTTGACATGGATTACCAGCAATCACTTTCCGCCAAAGCCGAGAAAGCAAAAATCTTGGAAAATGAACCGCTGTACGAAATCGTACCCGCCGACCTCAGCCATTTTCCGGCAATGCAACGTAAGTTGGGGAAGTCACGGAACGAAATCGTACTGATAGACCTGCCGGGCAAGATGGACGACGATGGGTTGATCCCCATATTTGCCGCCGCCGATGCGGTGATCTGTCCGTTTGCCTTTGACGAATTTTCGGTGGACTCCACATTGCTGTTTGCAATGGTCATCGGCAGGATCAACAAGCGGGCACCCCTGATTTTCGTGCCGAACCGTATCAAGAACACCGTCAAATACGAAACCCGGACGGAAGTCGAAAATGTCCTGCGCGGTTTTGGCACGGTCGCACCCGGCCTGCCGGATCGTATCGACTTCCAGCGGGTAAATACATTCCAGACACCGATCATATTATATCCCGTTATCCTGCCGCTCTTAGACCAGATCTATGAACAGTACATTGCTAAGGAGGAACTATTATGAGCGGAATAAAAAGCCTTGCCGACGAGCTTCGGGATTCCATGCGGAAAGGGAAACCGCCACAGGCAAATGAAATTCCCTCGGCACAACCACCAAAGGATACGCCAAAGAAAAAAGCAGAAACGCTGGAACGCCTGTTTGAAAATATTCTAAACCATGAGCTGGCCGGAAGGGAAAGATTATTGATCCGTCTGGACGACAAGACCCTTTTTCTGCTCAAACAACTGAAAGTTGCCAAAGGTATCGACATGACCAAGATCATATCTTACAGCCTGCACCAATTTCTAAAAACCCATCCCGAACTCACCCGATACATCAAAGAACACATTAAAACCCTTGATCTATGAACTGGACACAATTCCTGCTCGGCGTTATCGCCATCTATGGCATTTACTATGCCCTAAACGTACTGTATGACCTGCTTATCCACCGCCGTGCTCCACGGGCGGCCGATGGAGGAAACGAATTGACATTTGATGAAGATTCCCCGCCCGAAAGGGTTATTCCCGAACCATCCAAAAGAGAAAACGAACCTATGGTAACCGAGGGGAAACCCGTTATCTCGTCCGGCCCACTGCAATCCACAGGAGGCATAAATCTAAAGCAGCTCGTATCGCTCGTACAGAACGACGTTATCGAGTACACCAAAGCCATCCCTTATTAAATCCATTATGCGACCAATCCGCTTTGTGGCAGTATTCCTTACTGCCATTTTTTTTGCCCTGTACGCAACCGCCCAACCCGGCCTTGCGGAATTTAAGGAAGTGCGCAGGGAAGTAAATACGTGGTACTACAACTTCTCTGACCTTGCCTTTGTCATCGGTGCCGTGTGCGGACTGCTCGGCGGTTTGCGGGTGTATAGCAACTGGCAGTCCGGCAAGCACCACATCGATGCGCAGGTCATGGGGTGGTTCTTTTCCTGCCTGTTCCTGTCGCTCGTCGGCGCCGCACTAAAGGCCCTTTTCGGGGTAAACTGACAAACGAATCATTTTTTATTCACTTTTTATCCATTATCTCTATGACAGTAAACACTAAAAAACTGTTTGCAATGGCCGCGCTTTGCCTTTCAGCGGCCCAATCAACATTCGCACAGGGCGGTACAGTTGGTATTGATGCCGCCACATCATCATTGACCAGCTACGTAGACCCCATTTCGACGCTCATTTTGGCGATCGGCGCGGTCGTCGGCTTGATCGGGGGAATACGGGTGTACATCAAGTGGAACAGCGGAGATCAGGACATCAATAAGGAATTGATGTCGTGGGGAGGTTCCTGCCTGTTCTTGGTACTTGTGTCGGTGGTCATCAAAGCGTTTTTTGGCGTATGACACACGGGCGTTATCCTATCTATAAGGGGCTGCAAAAGCCCCTTATTTACCGCGGTTTCAAGGGCAAGTTTATCTATTGGGGCATAGGTTCCCTTATCGGTGGTCTGGCCATCGGTGGACTTATCGGCGCACTGACCAACCTGATCCTGGGCGGCTTTGCCACCCTTGCCCTGATGGGTGCAGGACTTGCCTATACATTCATGAAACAGGGTAACGGTCTCCATGACAAAACCCGCCATCGAGGCATATTTATCCACCCCGTACATTTATCAATCAGCTATGAGAACAGAGAGAAAGACAGCCTTTGAAATGCCCTATATGGGTATCGACCATTATCAGGGCATGTCCATACTGTACGGCGACCGTGGCGATTTTTCAGTCGTGATGCGACTGACCAATCCCGTCTTACAGTATGGTGCCGATCCCGAAGCCTATACCACATTCCAGCACGTTTTATTAAACGTCATCAAGATACTTGGCGAGGGACATATCATCCAAAAGCACGATGTATTCATCAAACGGAAATACCGGCCCAAACCTGCAACCGAGTTCTTGGAACAGAAATACCAAGAACATTTTGAGGGCCGGGAATATACCGAAATCAGAACCTACCTGACCGTTACCCGTCTGGTCAAAAAAGGGGCATTCTACACGTATGACAAAAAAGTGCTGGCCACTTTCGGACAGAACATGGCGAAAGTATTTGACCTACTTTCCGGCGCCGCACTTAACCCCGCATACCTTATCGAAGCGGAAATAAACCGTTTCGTAAACAGGGTGCTCGCGGTGGAGTTTGAACAGCCGCACATCACATTGGACAATCTCCGCTGCGGAGACCGTGAGTTGCAGATCGGAGACCGGGCCGTCCGCTGTATCAGCATGGTCAACACCGATTCGGTTGACCTGCCCGAAAAAGTCGGAACCTTTACAGCCAAAAATGAAACGAACGGCATGCGTGATTTTCCGGTGGACAACCTGTTTTTCCTGCACAATGTTCCCGGTTATCGCACCATTATCTATAACCAATTATTGGAGATACCCAACCAACAGATCACGCTGGGCAAACTTGAAGTAAAACGAAAAAGGCATTCGAGCGTACCCGATCCGGCCAACCTCATGTGCGTGGAGGACATCGACCGTTTATTGGTGGACGTGGCACGCGATAACCAGCTATTGGTAAATGCGCATTATTCCATGATCGTATGTGCCGATACGGACAAGATCGACAAAACGACCAATTTCATTGAAGCCGCATTGTTCCAACAGGGGATCATTCCCTCACGAAATGCTTACAACCAATTGGAGCTGTTCCTGTGTGCCCTGCCGGGCAATGGCGTGGAACTGAAAAAATACGATTGGTTCCTGACTACCGCCGATGCCGCCCTCTGTTTCTTTTTCAAGGAACGGCTGCCGACGGACGAACCCTCGGAGTTTTTGTTAAGGTTTACCGACCGTCAGGGGGTGCCCGTGGCGATTGACCCATCGGATTTGGTTATGAGGACAGGCCGCATAAAAAATCGAAATCGCTTCGTGTTAGGTAGCAGTGGCACGGGTAAAAGTTATGCCATAAATGCGATCTGTCAGCAGTACCTGCAATACAACATGGATGTGGTGATCGTGGACGTGGGGCATTCCTATTCCGGTCTTTGCAGTACATACGGAGGAAAGTACATCACCTATTCGGAACAAAAGCCCATCACGATGAACCCCTTTGCGATCAGCGAGGAAGAATACAACATCGAGAAAAAGGATTTCTTGATAACGTTGATCTGTCTGCTCTGGAAAGGTTCCGAGGGTACGGTGGCCACCGTCGAGCGTGACGTAATTTCCAATGTCATTTCAGCCTATTACGCCCATCATTTCGATAAGGCCATCGAAGACCGTGTAGACAGGTTGGACTTTAATTCCTTTTATGAATTTGCCGTTCGGAAAATCCCAGATATAAGGAATGAAGAAAGCATAGCTTTTGACGTAGAGGAATTTCGGTTTGTACTAAAGAAGTTTTACAGAGGGGGTGAATACGAAGCGATTCTTAACGAGGATGCCGACCAATCGCTGTTCAACGAACGGTTCATAGTCTATGAAATTGACAACATACAGAATAATAAGACGCTTCTGCCGATTGTCACGCTCATAATAATGGATCTGTTCGTGCAAAAGATGCGCCACCGGAAGAACCGCCGGAAAACGCTGATCTTGGAGGAAGCATGGCGGGCCATTTCGTCGCCCATGATGGCGAATTTCCTTTTATACCTAAACAAAACCGTACGGAAGTTCTGGGGGGAAATCATCGAAGTGACACAGGAGATCAACGACATCATCGGCAACCCCATTATCAAGGACAGCATCATAAACAACTCGGACACCATTATCCTACTGCAACAGAACGAAGCCGATTTTAGAAAGGTCGCCGAACTGCTCTCCATCAACGAGGCCGAACAGAAAAAGATTTTCACGATAAACCGCCTTGAAAACAAAGAGGGGCGCGCCCGTTTCAACGAGTTCTATATCCGTCGGGGAAATACGGGCGAAGTGTACGGCGTGGAGGTCAGCATTTACCACCACTTGGCATTCACGACCGAAAAACCCGAAAAAAGCGCCGTGGAGATTTACGCCAAACATCATGGCAGCTACCCAAAGGCCCTAACAGCGTTCGTGTCCGATATGGAAAAGAGTGGTCTTGTATTAGGCGATTTTGTGCAAAGGGTGAACGAGAACAACGCGCCCGTTGAAACACAAAGGGAATATTTTAAACCTGATTTTTAAGAGGAAACGGATTAAGTTGTGAATATGGATTTGTAGGAGTTTTCAAACTCCTCATAACGCAGAACATTGATCTGGGGGAAAATATTGTCCTTTATCTGATGGATATGGCGGTCATTGCTGACGATGAAATCCGATTGGCTTGCGATATAGGTGTCCACAAATTTATTATAGTCCTTATCGTTTTCTACCAACTGCCATAAAAAAGATGGATTGGTAAGTATCACGTTTGGCAACAGTAAAAGGTATTCAAGGGAAGCATCTGTATAATCAAGACCATAGCGAATGGAGACCTGTTCCTGATATTCGGTCAAAATTTCATTGGAAACAACCAAATCAAATTTCTTGCCTATCAATGCTTTGTATATCCAATGGTATTTGGAGTGTACGGCCAATGATACAAGGAAAATATTGGTATCGAGTACAAGTCGCAGTTTATTCATTCACCCAACTGTCAAGATCATCTTCGGTAATGTTTTTTTCCTCGATAGCGTGCTGTACGTTTTTCAAGAGCTTGTCCGAAAAATGCTTGGCAAGAAAATCCTTTATCACAAGCAAATCTTCCTTGCTCGGTTCAAACGAGTAGACTTTAAGCAACTCTAATTGCAAACTGTTTAATTTTTGGCTCTGCATATCAATAACCCCTTTTCACAAAAATACAAAATTTAACTGTTTTTTGAAATGGCCTTTTCCGATCACCGATTATTCCACTCACCAAAATGTATCAAAAATTATGCTAATAAAAATCATGTCATTTCTCGGTTGTTACCTGCTCTGGTTAACAGCCCATGCCCAGATTTACATCGACCCCGCCGTCGCAGCCGCAACGGGCGTCCATGCCGGAGTGATGAACAGCCAACTCAACAACGTGAACGACAATCTCACGCTTATCCAGCGTGGACAGCTCGCCGTCACGGGCCAGCTCCTGATCGTGAACGATTTGCAGGATAAGATTTACAAAGGGTTAAGCGAAGTATCCGGCGTTGTCCGTTCACTGCTCACCGTAAAGGACATTGCCAGTATTTCCCTTGACATCGTTAATGATGTGGAAAAAGCAATGAACATCGCAAGCGGAAATCCGGTACTCCTGTTATTTGCCGAAGCGGGCGCAAGGGAATTTAAGACACGGGCCACGAACCTATCTGCCGAGGTAAGCGCTTTTGTGCTGAAAGGTGGAAAGGATAACCTGATGGATGCGGGCGAACGGGCAAAACTGCTCAACCGGATACGTACGGAACTGACCATCCTGCGGGGCGTAGCCTTTGGGATGCACAGAAGTATGTATTGGGCGAAACAGCGCGGTATCCTTAACTCCCTTAATCCATACGCAGGTTTTATCAATATCGATAAACAGATTGCCGATGACATTATCCGTAATTCAAAATTGCTCAAACGATGAGATACTTTATCCTAACCCTCTTGCTTTTGGTCATCGCTTTGACCAGAGCAAACGCACAGCTCAATGTGGAACTGCTCCACCAATTAGTCGAACACAGCAAAGATGAATACGACCGCCAGATCACCGCAAGAAACAGACAGGCCATTACCTCGGCCAACGAGGAAGTAAACCGGGAGGAAACGGCAAAACTCAAAACCCGCTATCGGCAGTTGCACAGCCGTTTTCAGGTTTTGGGAACAGCATTGCAGGGGCTTAGTATGGGGCTGGAATCCGCGCCAATTGTCACGGAGATCATAAACCAACAAAAAAGGATTGTAGGCATTGTATCCACACACCCCGAATTTCTTTTGCTTGCCATCGATGCAGAAAAAGATATGGCAGAAAAAGCCGTGCAGCTCGCACGCTACCTGACCGGACTTTTTATCAGTATCGGCGATCTCAATCAGATGAAAGCAAGTGACAGGAGAATACTTTACGGACACGTCCTGCAGGAGCTTCGGAAGATCGCAGGAGCATCACGGGGGCTTGCGGCTACCCTATACTATTCGACACGAAAAAAGCTGCTTGATTCCCTCAACCCTTTTTCCGGTTATATCAATGAGGACAAGCGTATAGTCGATAACATTTTAAGGCAATTGGAGGACTTTAAACCATGAAGAAGCAACTCATAATCCTGCTGTTTATCTGTCTTTCAAAGATGACTTTCGCCCAAAGCTATGTGACGATCATCTATGATGCCAAGCATCTTGCCATCGTAAACGAAAACGGTGCGGTAAGGCTCGCTTCCGAACAGACCCATAACAATATGCTCGGCAACATCTGCGGACGGATCGACGATATTAACGTCAATCTTTCTTCCGTGGTGCTGGTGCAGAACATGATCCACCGATCATTGACCGAAGTGGATCGGGCATTGAAGTCCGGCCGTTCCGCGCTCCATATTTCGAGACTTGTTCAGGACATCGCCACCCATAGTACGAAAATGTTGGAAACCGCCAAAGGCGAACCGTGGTTGCTGCTCTTTGCCGAGGACGTTGCCAGACAGCTCAAAGACAGGGGAATAAACCTTGCCGCCGAAGTCTCCGACTTCGTGCTACAAGAGGGAAAAAACGTGCTGATGGACTACGAGAAAAGAGACCACCTCATGCGCAAGATCATTCTCGAACTGAAAGTAATTCGGGCATTGGTATTCAGTATGGAGAGGTCAATGTATTATGCCAAGATCAACGGCGTACTGAAAATGGCGAACCCATACCGAAACTTTATCAACATGGACAAACGCAAAGCGGACGAGATCATACGGAACTATTATCTACTAAAGGACCAAACATGAAACCATCATGATTTATTCAAACCATCTAATGGGATGAATAAATCCGATAGCTTCATCACCATTTAAAAACAATTATTTCGATGAAAAAGATAAATATCATTTGGCTACTGCTGTTCCTATTTTCCACGGGAACGATGGCGCAGAACGTGAAGCGACAGACCGATAAACATATCGTAAACCAACAGGAACGCATGGTTCATAAGCAATGGGATCGAAAGAAGTTTACGCCAACCAAAGGTTTTTTGGGACTGAACTATCAATATTGGCTCACCTGGGCGTGGCACCCTAACTACCCCAAGACCGACCGCCGACCTTTGAGCGGTACAGGCCCGCAGACCTTGCGCATGGGGATGGTACTCGCCATGCATCAGACGGACGAAGCCTATAAAAAACACGCAGATACCATCCGAAATGTGGCGGTGACCGAAGCCCTCAATTATTCCGGTCTGGTCACGGATGCCGACCCTTTATGGCTCCTGTATTACCGCAAGGAATTTGGAAACCTTATCGACGGAACGGAGGGCGATCCACTCGCCGGACTTTCACCGGACGTGGGGGATTATCTGCGGAACAAAGGGCTATTGGAGTGGTACGGCGAAGAACGGGCGGAACTCAAAGAACGGTTGGAAGCGGCCCGAACGACCACGCTCGACCGAGGTAGCCGTATCATGGCCTATCACCGTTTGCTTGGGGAACATAGAAAACTACTGTCCGCATGGGAAGCCAAAAAGAACTATGCCACCAAATTCCTTTTATTGGCCAAGAACCGTGACCGCCTGCAAAGTGACAACCCCGATCTGCCGGAGTTTGCAACGGATCGTTCCGACGTACAGATTGCAGAGGACATCCTAAAAAGAACCCAATAACCAAAATCAGATTACTTTATGGACTTTATCAACATGACGGGGCTAATGCCCCGTTTTTTATTGCAGGGAAATCCTGTAAATGTGCCGGACTCGTTTAAAGACACGTTCAATTTTTTACAGGGGAACGGTGTCTATGAGGAGGGTGTTATGCACTTTCTCAAAGGCATGAAAAACACGATATGGACGCACTTCGATACGTTCATCACCGATGCACAGGCCCTTGCCGCCATTTTCATGCTCATATTCTTTGCCATCAAATCATACGAAATGATGGCGGGCGATAAAAAAATGGAAATCATGCCTTTGTTACGCCCTTTCGGGCTTGTGATGGTCATCATCTGGTGGGGAACGTTCACCCGCGTACTTGCGTATCCCACGGACATCGTTGCCGCCAAAACGGAAAGCCTGTTTGACAGCGGGCAGATCGAAGTTAACAACCTACGCCTGCAACGTGCAAAACTCATGGTTGACGTTGCCGATCAACTGACCACTATACAGGCCGAAACCGAGATCGCCGAAAAAGAAGCAGATACATGGTACGGACAGGCGTGGGATGCGGTCACCTCGACCGTAAAGGAGGGTTTTGCTTCGGTGTGGAACCCAATCGTTGAACTTAAAAACCGTATGCAAGTGGGGTTACAGCTACTGGCGACCTATACCTTAGAAACGTTGGCCGTCTGGGTATTGCGCATCTGCGTTTATATCATATTCATTATCCAGATCATCTACTCGACCATCCTCATCATTTTAGGCCCGTTTAGTGTTGCCGTAAGTATCCTGCCTGCCTTTAGGGACTCCTTTGGTACGTGGATAGCCCGGTTTATCGCCGTTAACCTGTATTCGGGCATTGCCTATCTGGTCATGCACGTAGCCAGTCTATTCCAACAGTATGCAATGGAAGCCGAGATTACAAGGTATCAACAACTCCTTGAAAGCACGGGCGACACATTGGAGAAGATGGGCTGGTTTGCGGGCAACGGGATTTTAAGTTTTGGCATCGTCATCGTGACATTCCTGATCGGAGGACTGACCATGCTCACCGTGCCGAGCATCAGCACATGGATCGTATCGACATCCGGCATTACTTCGGCTGCCGCCACAATGGGGCGCGGTGCTTCCAACGCAGCCCGTACCGCGAGAAAGCTGATCGCCAAGTTTTAACCACTTTAAACACGTAATGCTATGATAATAAAAAATATCGAAGCCAAGATCAGGCTTGCCACTTTTATTGCAGGGGCAAGCCTGATCGCCGCCCTGCTCATGGTAGTGGCGGTATCTTTTTTTGCCTACAAACAGGTCGGCAATGCACGGAAGTCCGTGTATATACTTGATGCCAATAATGTACCCATGTCCGCAAGCCAAACCGACGTAGAGGTAAACAGGCCCGTGGAATACCGTACACATATCAACCTTTTTCATTCACTGTTCTTTACGCTCGCGCCCGACGAGAAGTTTATCGAATACCAGATGAAAAAAGCCATGTACCTGATCGATGAATCCGGTGCGTTGCAGTACAATAATCTACGGGAAAAGGGATTTTTCAATTCCGTGCTTTCGTCCAGCTCCGTGCTCACCATCCAGACAGACTCCATCCACGTCGATCCGGTAAAGAAATACTTTAAGTTTTATGGCAAACAGACCATAGATCGGCGCAGCTCTACCGTAATACGCTCGCTGGTCACCGAGGGCTATTTACGGGACCTTGAAATGCGTACGGAGAACAATGGTCACGGTGTACTGATAACCCGATGGAAAACACTCGAAAACAAAGATATATCCTATGTTCAAAAAAATAACTTCTAACCGACCACCCGACACGACGGTATGGGCAGCTTTTTATAAGGAGTTTGGCAAGTACATCGATGGGAGCATCACACGTACCAAACGGTTTCTTGAAGCCCGGCCACGTGCGGTATTTTCGGTAATGGTGGCAAGCATCCTCGTTTCTGCCAGTTGCTTTCTTTTTCTCCCAAAGGAAATACCGAAGAAAGAACCCTTACAACTTTCCATGCAACAACCCCTAATGGACGGAATGGGCGGTATTGTTACCACCGTTTCAGCTTTAAAGGAACTGCTTGAAATCCGTACTGTCCTTGACACGCTTATGCAAAAGGACAGTTTAGACAGTGCTGACAGCCTGCTGATGGAGAGTGCCATCGACAGGATGCAGATCCTCGAAAAGCGACTGGCCGAAGCAAACAAACACCATAATTCACCCTAATACAATCCAACAAAGATGAAAATCAATTTCAGACAGCCGCGCTATGTGTTGCCCCTCATAGCGCTGCCTTTTCTATGCCTGTTTTTTTACGTCTACCAAACAGGTTTTGCAAAGGAAGAAACACCCCAGCAAGAGGGAGATCCCTTGCAGGGGCAGATTGCCGAAGTATCGGAGGACGTGAAGAACCGCGCGCTATCCGACAAACTTGCCGCCTACCGTGAGCAGTACCGCCGTGGTGACGGCTATACGGCAATAGGCCAGCTACAGGAAGAACGAGCCGAACAATTCCGTTTTGATGAACTCTACAACGAGGAAGAAAAGCGCAGGCTTGATTCCATCGAACGGGCGCTCAAAAATCAGCGACCTGTTTCCACTAATGGAAATTCGGAAAATGACGACCAAGACCGAGCATTGCAACAGGCCCTTTCCTCATTACAGCGAAAACCCGAACCTGCCAAACCGGAACCGGATAAGACCGATCCGATGGAACTTTTCCGCAAACAGATGGCCTATGCGGACAGTATGGCAAGGGCGAACGACCCGGACGAACAAGCTGCCCGCAAGGAACGTGAACGCATGGAGGAAGCTAAAAAAGAACTCGAAAACCAGCCCCGTCTGTCCGTTTCCAAATACGGTATAGGTCAGGGAGTGTTCAACACCATCCGACCCGAAAGCGACAATACTTTCATACAGGCCATCATTGACGAAAACATAACGGGTTATGCCGATTCCCGTCTACGGATACGGCTTATGGATGACCTGTTGGTCGGCCAGCACATCGTTAAGAAAGGTACGCACGTATTTGCAAGGATTTCCGGTTTTTCAGGACAACGGGTGTTGCTTACCATCACTTCCATTATGCACGAAAACAACATATTGCCCGTCCGGTTGGAAATCTACGACAATGACGGCTCACCCGGACTGTATGTGCCCGCGTCAGCATTCAGGGAGTTTAGCCGCGAGCTTGGCGGTAACACCACACAGGGAATTACCCTGCAACAACAGGCCGAAAACAACAGCCAGTTGGTCATGAGTGCCATTCAGCGGATGTTCCAATCCACAACGACCGCCGTATCAAAGCATATTCGGAAGAACAGGGCCAAACTGAAATTCAACACAATGGTGTACCTCATCGATCCCCAGGGACTCCGCCAAAGCCAACAGAACTATA
The DNA here is from genome assembly GCF_008124885.1 of Sphingobacterium allocomposti. GTDB lineage: Bacteria > Bacteroidota > Bacteroidia > Sphingobacteriales > Sphingobacteriaceae > Sphingobacterium > Sphingobacterium allocomposti. The sequence continues at coordinate 77,419 of NZ_VNHX01000012.1, read as the reverse complement.
AACAGTAAAAACCACTTTAAGATTTCACCATGAAAAAGAAACATCATTTTCTTATCCTTTTCCTTTTATGTTGTATCGGATATTCCGCCCACAGTCAACAGGCCACGGATACCCGATTAGGAACACTTCCCGAACTAAGCCTGCACCGTGGCCATACGGTTCATATACTTTCACCCGAACCCATTAGGTACGTTGACATCGCTTCGCACCATGTATCGGGCGACCTGCCCCTTGAAAACGTGTTGCGGATCAAATTGAATGAAGACACCACGCAGACAGACCACCTCGATCATGAACTCGGAACGGTTACCATTGTGGGTGATAACTTCGTGGCGCAATACCGTCTTACCGCCCCATTATGGGTTAATGACGAGAGCATTCCGGCCATGCTGGAAATCAAACCGGAACACACCCGGCCTTTGGAAATTTCAGAGATCGGATTGAGCCGTAGTAATATGAAAAACCTTGCGCTCGGTCTGCTTACAAAAAGTGTTCACCATCCTATACGAAGCACGAGGGACTACGGTGTTGGCATTATACTTAACGGTATCAGCACATTGGGCGATTATATCTTTATTGACGTGTCGTTTACCAATACCTCAAACCTTTCCTACAATGTGGATGAACTCCGGTTTTTCATTGAGGACAAGAAGATCACCAAAGCAACGAACGTGCAGACCGTCGAGATTAAACCCTTGTGGCAATACCAGCCGTTGACGGAATTTAAGAAAAGACACCGCAATGTGTTCGTACTGAAAAAGGCCACCTTTCCCGGCAGTAAGGTACTTCGGGTAACGCTCACCGAAAAACAGATTTCAGGACGCACGGTTAACCTAAAGATAAAATACGGAGATATATTGAAAGCCGACACCTTTTAGGTCGGCTGTATCCATCCTTTGAAAATCAAATTATTATGGAGGAAACCAAAGAGCAACAGGGACTTTACCGTTCCCTGCAATTTGGCATATACCTATCCGTTGTCCTCGAAGTCTTTCTTTTTTTCTATGTAGATAGCTTCCTCTTGACAGGAACAACCGATAACGGGTTGTTCCTGTTTGCGGAGAGACTTTCGAGGGTGCCGTTCTATGCCGAACTGATAAACAGTAAACTCTTTACGCTTGTGCTGATCTGTCTGGTCTCCGTCGGAACATTGAGCCGAAAGAAAAAAGACCTCAATCCCAAAACACAGATCGGTTACCCTTTAGCATTGGGGATGCTCATTCTTTTTTCGGGTTTATGGTTGCAGGGACGTCAAGCAGCCCCGATATGGCAATCTGTCAATTGGTATGACCTCGCCTATGTCACGAGTGCTTTTGCGGGCGCGATTTTGGTACACGTTGCAATAGACAACGTATCCAAGATCATAAGCTCCAATCTGGGAAAGGATCGCTGGAACGTCGAAGAAGAATCCTTTATGCAGCCGACCGAACCCGTCGTAAGCCCGTATGCGATCAACATCCCGACGTTGTTCTATTACAAAGGAAAAGTCCGTAAAGGGTACATCTTAATTGAAAATATTTTTAGGGGCCTGCTTCTTTGCGGGGTTCCGGGCAGTGGAAAATCGTTTGGGATCATTATGCCGATCATACGCCAAATGCTGTCCAATTCGTTCACCATGTGCCTATACGATCTGAAATACCCCGATCTCGGTCAAATAGCCTATTATCATTACCTGCTTGCCAAGCAGAACGGTCGGTGCAAAAATTACAGCTTCCACGTTATCAATCTCAATGAACCCGAAAAGAGCAGACGGGTAAACCCCTTGAAACGGGAGTATCTTAATACCCTCGCAGATGCTTCGGAAACAGCCGAAGCACTCGTTGAAGCGTTGAAAAAGGGAGATAAAAGCGGGGGTAGCGACCAATTCTTTACACAGTCTGCGATCAACTTCCTTGCCGCCTGTATTTACTTTTTCAGTAGCTATCAAGATGGACGTTATTCCAGCCTGCCCCATGTACTTGCCTTTCTTAATCTGTCGTATGAACAGATTTTTACGGTGCTGTTCAGTAACCAAGAGCTTGGTTCCCTTTTGTCGCCGTTCATGTCTGCCTACAAGGCGAAATCGTACGATCAGTTGGAGGGGCAAGTTGGAACGCTAAAAATCTTTATCAGTAGAATGGCCACCAAAGAAACGTTTTGGGTTTTCGGTGCGGATGATTTTGAACTACAGGTCAGCAACCCCAAACACCCCGGTGTTCTGGTGCTTGCCAATGACCCGCGCACCCAGAGCATCAACTCCGCTTGCCTGTCGGTGGTACTTAATCGGGTAACCAAACTTATCAATACGAAAGGCAATTTACCCATCGGTTTGGTTGTGGATGAGGCCCCAAGCCTTTATATTCACCGTGTTGACCTATTGGTGGCACAGAGCAGATCCAATTTTTCTGGGGTGGTTTTGGGGCTTCAGGAGTTGCCTATGTTGCGCCAACAATACGGCAAGGAAACGGCCGAAACCATCACGTCTATCATGGGTAATGTATTGTCCGGGGCGGTCAGGAGCAAAGAAACGTTGGAGTGGCTGGAACGTCTGTTTGGCAAGGTCAAGCAGACGGGAGAAAGCCTAAGCATCGACCGTACAAAAACCTCGCTTTCTTTGAACGAAAAACTCGAACCGCTGATACCCGCCGGAAAGATAGCATCATTAAAAGCGGGTGAAATTGTCGGTATCGTTGCCCGTGATACTATGGAAACCTACACGGGCAAATACGAGACCACCGCAGTAAACTGCCGTGTCAATCTCGACATGGATGCCCTCAAAAAGGAAGAAGCGAATTATCGGGAACTGCCGACCTATTACGACTTTGGTGATCGAAAAGAAGAAATCCTATTGGACAATTTTTTCCGTATCAACAGGGAGGTCGAAGAAATTGTCGAACAGTTTATTCCCGTTCAGGACAACATGCAATTCCCAACACCAACCGAAACAACGGAGTACAATAAAAGAAAATAGTCGCCCGACTTTTAAAGGGGCATAGCCCATTAACAAAATCAAAAACATCATGAAGAAATCCGAACGTTTCGCATATCTACGGAACAGACTTGCCGTACCAAGCCTTTTTTGGGGGTGGTTGATGCTTGTTCCCTTTATGCTTTGTGGACAGGTTTTCGACTATAGCCCACCGTTGGACAAGTTAAAGGTTACATCGCCATTCGGATACCGTATCCACCCGATCAGCGGTAAGGCTTCACACCATAACGGTGTTGACTTTGCCGCCCGTTCCGATCCCGTTTTCAATGTACTTGACGGCCGGATTAAAGAAACCGGAAAACATAAGTTGCTCGGCAAGTACATACGTATAGCACATGGCGAAGTAGAAACCATTTACGGGCATCTTTCCCATATACTCGTTTCACCGCGTGATACAGTTATAGCTGGACAGCCTATAGCCATCACCGGAAGCACAGGCAGAGCGACAGGAGAACACCTGCATTTTTCGGTGAAATTCAACGGTAAATTCCTTGACCCTTTGAAATTTCTACGCAGGATAAAAGAACAATCAGATCAATCCTTAAACATCGAATAATATGGACTATCATTTAAGATCACTGCAACAAAAACTAAGTGTTCTGGCCAGTGGTGAAGACATTGGACTAACACCAGCGGAAGCGGCCATTTATGGCGTAGAATACGCCGACGAATGGCCAGACGACGAATCCCCGGAGGTGGACGAAGATGAGTAGCAAAAATTCAAAATCCCTGCATGAAATAGTTGCGGAGAACATCATCAAGAAACTTGAACAGGGTACAGCGCCGTGGCAGAAGCCGTGGAACAGCAACAGTCCAGCTTTTGAACTGCCCTATAATGCAATTACAGGCAACCGTTACAAAGGTATCAACAGCCTGTCGCTGTTATCGTCAGACCATGAAGACCCGCGTTGGATGACGTTCAATCAGGCTTCGACAAACGGTTGGAAAGTACGAAAGGGAGAAAAAGCATCCCTGATCCAATTTGTCAAGACCCATGAACTTGTTACTAAAAGAGACGAACAGGGGAAGCCGATTATGGATGAACAGGGCAAGCCTGTAAAAGCCAAAGTAGGTCTGAACCGGGCAATCATTACCAGCGCATGGGTATTCAATGCGCAGCAGATCGATGGCATCGAACCATTGGTAAAACCCGACGTAAAGCAATTCCAATGGGACTCCATCCAACGGGCAGAAAATATCATTCAGGCTTCGGGAGCGGACATAACCCACAAATCAGGAGATCGAGCGTATTACAGTCCGGCACTGGACAGTATCACCATGCCTATGCGCGAACAATTCGACGCATCGGATAAGTACTATGCCACCCTGCTCCATGAGCTCGGCCATTGGACGGGGCATAAAGATCGTCTGGACAGAAGTATGATTGGCAGCTTTGGAACGGAGGGTTATGCCCGTGAGGAACTTCGTGCCGAAATCGCTTCAATGCTAATAGGTCAGGAACTCAATATTGGCCATGATCCAGGCCAGCACATTGCCTACGTGGACAGTTGGATACAGATATTGCGTGACACACCCTTTGAAATACATGCAGCCGCTGCCGATGCCGAAAAAATACTTAATTATCTTTTGGCATTTGAGCAAAAAAGGGAAATCAAAGCAGCCGCGAATGTTCAGGCCGAGGTACAGGCCGAGGTACAGGCCGAAGCAAGACCACAAAGGACAAAAGAAAGCAGCCTTTCTATAGGTGATGAAATTGCCTATAACAATACCGTCTACAAAGTGCAAGGTCATCTGAAACGTGGCCGTATGCGTGTGGAAGACTTAACTACCGGAAATATTTTCCCGCTATCGAAAACTGATCGGTTATACGGTTCACTGCTCCATGCCAAACAGCATCCCGATGCTGTCAAAATAAGTGAAGACCTGCACCGCCCGGTACATGCCGAAAAGGAAGCTGTTGCTGCCTATGGTATCAGAAGATAAAATATAAAACTTAACAAACAATTACATCATGAAATATCCCATCAACGAAAATGAAATGCCCCTAAATGAACTTGAAAAATTGGGGCTTTACAAAGACGGAGGGTTCAGCATCAGCCCGGAGAATATCGATGCCCTGCTTGCAGGGAGAAGAACCGATATGTTGAGCATGGCAGGTCTGAACATCGACGGGCTTGCAATCCGTCAACTCGACGCCAAGTTATCCCTTAGCCGGAATGAGCTCGGCGATGTCCAGCTCAACATACATCCCATTTACAGAGAACCGCAATGGCATCCATTATTGAGCGATGACGAGGAAAAAGCCCTGATCGCAGGAGAACAGCACGTAGTCAGCAAGGAGCAGGAGATTGACGGCAACAAAAAGAAGAAAGTCATCATTGAATATGACGACTTGACGAGGGAATTTATAGCGTATGAACCCGACGAAGTACAGGCCCCGATCAGAGTAAACGGCGAAGAACTTTCGGAAAAGCAACAGGAGGCTTTCCGCAACGGTGAAGTGGTAGAACTCAAAGACGGAACGAAAATCCAACATTCGGCAACGGACAACAAGGGCATCCGTTCAGACCGAAAACGGCTTATCCTATCGGTGCTATTGGACGGCGGTATATCTTATTTGGTTTTCCGAGGTATCAATAACCTAAAAGGTAGGTTTGAACCACAGAGCGAGGGATACAGCGAAGGGTATAACCGCGCATTGACCGACATGATGATGGCCGACAAAAAGCTAAGGGAAAAAGGGAACGAGAAAACCGTTCAAGACCTTGCGCAACATCTTCATGATAAACAAGAGAGCAGGGGCTATACCCGTACCGTTGCGAGGTAATGGTATTTCTCCGATTGAAGCCCGAAGTTCGGAACTTCTTTGCACCACATATCAATATAGTCGAGGATAACATTCGGTTTCCTTATACATTGGAAAATCAGGTTTTAGCCAAAGAGCAGTGGAGTGAAAACGGTGTCCGTATTCCTGTCTGTAAAGGTATGTGGTTGGTGACGGACGGCTTGCCTGTATCCGTCACCCATCTTTTTATCGGTCATTCCGCAAGCGATCTGTTGTGCTTTTGCCATTATCACCCCAATTGGGTTGATCCACCTTGTTTGAGTGCATTTGCTTCATTGGGGTTGTTGCCGACCAAAGAACAATTTACTTGGCTAAAATCCCTTTTCACCAATGCAAAAATACATACTGTATTTGATGGAGGAATAAGCGGGCGTGTAGCCGATTGTAAAGTGGCAACGTGGCAGATCGGCAAGAGTGCAAGGTTTAGTCTTGCTGGTGACCTCGGAGAATTTTATTACAACAAAAAGAAGTACCGTATTCCAGTCAATATTTTTTCATTGAGCCGTTTTGAAAAATTATCCGGTATCCGTTCGGGTATCCGAACACATAAACCAAAAGCGCCATTTGAAACGTTCTATCAATCCTTTACAAATATATGAGCTAATCTGAACCAGCCCACCGAAACCCCTGATCCTTTATTGGGTCAGGGGTTTTTGTCGTATTATATGGTTTCGAGAAAATGTGATTAATCATAAATATATAGGTTATCGAAAACGAACTCAGTAACATCATTCAGAATTGGCTTTCTGTATGCTTTTTACTATTTTGGTACTCAATTACCCAGCATTAATCAAATGGATTATAAGAAAATTGTAAGGTCGGTATTGAGTAACAGGAATCTATCACTACCACAAAAAATTAATAATATTAAACTCCGTGTTGAATCAGGTGATTACAAGAACTCCCTATCTCATCCGTCTATCGCTAAGTATCTTTTTAAACTACCTTTTTTTAAAAGTATTGAGGATATTCAAATAAAAGAGCCATTTCAGTTCACAGGTGATTTTAAAAAAGAATTTAGATGGCTAGCTTACATTGTTGAAAATTATTTTTCTGAAATAAACTCGTTTTTTCAATTAAAAAATGAATTTGAGAAAATATTAATTACTGGAGATTTAGAAAATGCAAAATCTAAGATTCTTTACATTGAAAGCCTATTCGGTGTCTCGTTATGGAGTATAGACTGTCGAATATTATTAACAGATCTTTATGATGGATCCGAAGCAAATTGGAATGCACTCTCAAAGTATTTAAACATAATTAAGAATTCAATTTATGAATTTAACATTAGTTCAAGTAGTAAGAGAGCCGAGTCTAACCTATCATATGAAAGTTTTCTAAAACAGTTCCAAAATGATATTGACAATATCCAAGCTAGTGGTTTTGTTAAAGACTATTTTGTTTTTAAGAATTTTAGTTATGCTAATTATGAATACGAATTCAAAGATCTAAGTAGTGTTTTATATGTATCCAATATCTTTTCAGTAATCGATCAATATTTAATTTTGTTAGATTCAATAATTTACAACATCTCTCGAAATGCAGAGTATGACAAATTATTTTTGAGCTTTATTAAAAATGCAAAATGTTTAGTCCCCAACGATCCAAGATTGACGGCTATATTTAATATTGTGAATCATAAAGATGATTCAGACAATCCTTCCGCTAATTCTGAATATATTACATGCATAAATTCCTACTATATGGGGGATTTCGAAAAATCCCTGGAAACATCAAGAGGTCTACTTCTATCAGACCCTTTGGAATATGAACTGTATCAAGTATACTGTAAGTCTCTGATTAATTTGGGGTTAGACTTTATTCCCCTTAACCTTAGTGGATTAGCAAACAGCATTCTTGTCGATACCTTTAAGCTATTTAATTTTCGAAAAGATGAGGAAAGTTGCGTAAAAAGGTTGTTGAAAATATCCCTTCAGTTGATGAATTTTAATATAGGAAAGCAAATATTTGCTTTACTTTCGGAAATAGAAGGTCAATTGGATTGGAATTATTACACTGGCATATTATCTACGTCGTTTATTACTCCTAAGAACATCAAATTCCTAAACTTCCATCAAAATGTTGAGTCTAATCTTTTAAAGTTTGCCAGTCAAGAATCATTTAAATTTTATAACGGTATAGAATTTGGAACAAACGAACACACTGACTTTAACTCGAAATCTGAAATACAGACAATATTTGCATGTGCTACCCAGCAATTTAAAATTGGAAATTTTGAAAGGACAATCGAAATTCTAGGACGAATAGAAAATGTTATCCCAAACTATTATTTGGAGAAGAAAAATAGCCTAATATACTTTTCATATCTACACCTTGGACGATTAAAAGAAGCCCTAACTTTGTTTTCTTCTATATATTTTGACAATAATTTAATTTATAGAAAGATAGACTACCTGTCATTATTTGATGAGATCAAAAGATTATCCGATAAAAGTGATTTTACTAGTTTAATAGAATTGTCAATATTATTTTCTCTTGTAGTCAAAGAATATGATTTGTTTGAAGTTTATGATGATTTTATATTGAATTTCGGAGTAGACGATTTAAGAGATTTAGATATAAATCTAATGATTGAAAAGTTCGGTAATCTAAAGACCATACATTTTCTTGAAAAGGTTGCCACTATCGATACACTTAAATATAATACAGATTATGTTTCAATTTCGGAGGTGGAAGAAGACCGAATTCATATTCTTGAACAACTGACAGTTGCTAACCCGATAAATAAACAATTATATGAAAAAGAACGAGACGAAATTTATCGTGCAAGTAGTGTCCGCAAAGTTCTAAAGGAAGTCGATGAGGGAAGACTGTATATTGACGTTAATAGCCTAAAGGACTTACAAATAAACAAATTTCAAGATGACTTTAAAAGATATAAAGAAATAGAATTGTCTTCGACTAATCAAACTTTAATAGGGTTTAACCCTTTTAATACTAAAAATTGGGATAAAGCATTGGTCGAAAAAAATGAGACTATTGATCTTTATAATAGCGCAGATTATTTGGCTTTCAAAAATATCTATTTAGAATCGAGAGATAATTTTCTATTTAGTAAAGAATATGGATTAGATAGTTGTTTAAGTACTAGGATCAGACATGGAGCACTTAAAAACCATATTCGTAGTGTATTTGAAAAACTTGACTTAGTAAGTTCAAAATCCAAGGATACATACATTAATAACCCAGTATGGCATAGACAACTATCGCATAACCCTGAAATAAACAATTTGGTACAGGAGCGACTAAAGTTATTTTCGAAGCAAATTGACGACTACACGATTTATATTAGAGATAGTTTAATTCAAATTCAGACTGAAAAACAACCTGAAAAAAAAGAAGGATTATTCGCATATTTCACAAATGACGAACTTCTTTTTAGATTTTATAGCGAACATAAACCATTTTTAATTTCAGTGGATAAAGCAATTGAAATCATTTTAACTAACTTAGTTAACTATACACTAATCCACCTACAAAATGATATCAATACTAGATTTTCTAACGAAATCTCAAATTATTTTCAAACTCTTATCGAGTCCACTATAACTGATTTAAGAAAACTTGAATTACCGAATGAATGCCAGCTTATAGCAAATCTCACGAAGTCTAGTACGGACATAAATCAAGAGTTGGACTACCTTTCCGAGTGGTTTTATCTCAATACGACAAATTCTTCTTCTATTTTAAGTATACACACCCTGTTAGATGCAAGCTTCCATCTTACCAATAGGATTAATCCCTTGTTTAATTTAGTGCCGAATGTACAGTTAGAGGAAGATTTTGGAGGTTACAGTAGCTTAATATTTGTTTTCAATATTTTATTAAACAACGTTATTGCCCATAGTAATTTACATCCACGGGATATTGTTTTAGATGTAATTGCAAAAAAATCAGACGATGATAAATATATGCAAATTACATTTTCTAATAATGTGAATTCGAAGGTTAATTATGCATTGAATATAGAAAAGCTAGAGAAAGTTAAACAAAATTGGAATAATCATGATAATATAGAGAGATCGAATAAAGAAGGTGAAAGTGGTTTTGATAAAATAAAAAGAATTCTGTTATATGAAGCTCTCGCAAAAACAGATCTTTTTGATTTTTCCTTTGAAAACGGTAAGTTTAGCATAACATTATTTTTCCCATTTAAAAAAGCTATTTCAGATGCGTCGATTATTGATAATTGAAGATGATAAAGAAAAAATTAAACGATTATTAGAATTTCAAGGGCAACACGATATAGTTGTTAAGGAATCCTTTCAAGCTGGAGTGTCTGAGTTGAAAAATAATCATAAAATTTATGATTTTCTTATTTTAGATATGACAATCCCTTTATGGGAGAAAGGAAACAATGATTTAGGCGGAAACTACGAGCAATTTGGAGGAGAAAAAGTATTAAGGGAAATGAAACGTAGGAAATTGTACACTCCAACTATATTGTTTACGATGTTTGATGTTTTCCCTACTCAGGACGGCAATATTACGTTTGGAAAAGTTGATACATTATTTAAAAAGGAATTTAGTGATTTTTATATTGGTGCGGTACTTTTTAGTTCCGAAGATGACAGTTGGATGGAGGAGTTATCTAAGTTGATGGGAGAGTAAAATGAATCTAATTTCGATACTCATAGTCGACGATGATTTTGCGAAAATTACGTCTATAATTAAACAAATTAGGGAAGTTTTCTCAGAAACTTTGGACATTACACAGGCGTCAAGTGTTCAAGAGGCGATTGAAAACCTTCAAAAGAGAGAGTTTCATTTATTAATTACTGATTTTCAAATGCCCCTTCGGGAAAATGAGGTTCCAAATGATAACGGAGGATTGGTTCTGTTGAAGAGTTTGTATAAAAAGAGAACAGGTGCAAATCTACCTTTGTATATTGTTGGGCTAACTCAATTTGATAATTTGACAAAAACTTATCAGGGAGTTTGGAAAGTTTGGCATTATAGTTCAGAATCGAATGAATGGCGTGAAAACATTAGAGATCTTATACATCATATTAGCTTAATTAAATACCGTGTCGTATTTGAGAAAAAAGAAACTATTTTTTTAGAGGGGCCTACAGATAAAAATATCATTAACGTTACTTTTGGATTTTATTTTGCAGATTATTTAGAGCATATAAATTTAGAATGCATCACTTATGGAGGTGGGGCATCATGGGTAGAGCGGCAGCTGTTCATCTGGGGAAAGAGTTTGGTGCGAAAATCAGGTACTGATAAATATTTGAAGGCTGTTGGTATTTTTGACGATGATGCTGCGGGGAACCTAGCCATTGAAAAAATCAGAACTCATATTCCACTCGATTCGGCAGAAAGTAAGACATTCAGCATTTTAAAGAATTGTATCAAATATTCAGTCGCTTTAAAAGCATTGAAATCGAAGGGAATATCTTTTCCAATAACTGTTGAAGACCTTTTCCCTTTTTCGATATATGGAGAAGCAAAGCAAAGAGGATGGCTTGTCCGAAGAACCTTGTCATCATATGTGATTGATACTGATTTGCTTATGTTAGAATGTAATCAAATTAGTGAAAGTAGTCTCTTAGCGAATGGTTTTACCCAAGAAGAATTGTTGTTAACACTTTACCGAGTAGACGATAATTTTAAGGGAGAATTTAATAAATACGTGTTAGGTCTGTCAAAGGACGATTTTATATACATATCATACCTCATTCAAGACGTACTAGGCAAACTGGGGATCAGTAATATGCGAAATTGATGTCCACGGAGTATTTTTCTGCCATCAACAATAAAGTTTATGATTTTGGGGATATTTTCCGAGTAGAATTTCAAGAAGAAAATTGTAAAAACGTTTTGCTCTAAAACCGTAACAAATACGTAACGGAAGAAAATTTTGCGATTTCAAAATTTGTTCATATATTGCCTTTGTAAAACAGAAATGGCGTTTTTCACCCATTTCCAAGATATATGACCATCAGACTCATAATCTTTTGGTCCCTGGTTCGAGCCCAGGTGGGCGCACAGATCGAAAGTCGTTTTTTTCGCAAGGGAAGACGGCTTTTTTTTGTTCCCAAGGTTTCTGCTGGTGGGGCGGGGCGGAAAGGTGCACGATAGTCCGTTGTGACAGCTGTAATATGGGCGTGCCGTGGAAGACTGCGCCGAGAGCCCGCATACAAACACTCGGCTACACAGGTACGTAAAGTGCTACTGAAAAATATCTTTACCTTTTTTATATAATATTTTGATTACACGTGTTTTTTTTGTATGTTTGCAAACACAAAAAATAAAAGGGCACGAAAGGAGGTATATAAAAGCACATGATTATCGTAAATGTAAAAGAAGGAGAATCTCTAGATAGAGCGTTGAAACGTTTCAAAAAGAAATTTGAAAAGACTGGTGTATTACGCGAGCTACGTTCACGTCAAGCATACGAGAAGAAGTCTGTAACCCGTCGTACCCAAATTAAGAAGGCGATCTATAAACAATCATTAAATCAGGAAACTGTATAAGTATTGTTTATTCTATAATAAAAAGAGGGCAGTTTAGGTTGCCCTCTTTTTTTGTTTCCGGCAGCATCACAACCTTTTTGATGCAAATTTTCTGCGGTAATTTCAAATATACAGCCCATGCTTGGGAATAAACCGATTAATAACTATATTTAGGAAAACACAGCTTGTTATGCAGCCTATTATATCAGCAGACGAACTTCTGGAGGCCCTCCAAACCGGGAATATACTATTAGTTGACGCTACTTCCGGCCCTGCAGGGCGGGCCGCGTATCAACGTGAACACATAAGTGGGGCGGTATATGTCGATCTGGAGCATGATTTATCGAAAATAGGCGATCCAGCAAAGGGGGGCAGACACCCATTGCCGGAGCCGGCGCGCTTCTCAGGCCTGCTGTCGGGAATCGGTCTTACAGAAGAGCGGCGTGTGGTTGTCTATGACCGCGCCAGTGGGACGAACGCTGCGGCCCGGTTCTGGTGGATGATGCGCGCCGCAGGGCACTGCGCGGTGCAGGTATTGGATGGTGGATTCGGCACTGCAAAAGCTAAGGGCCTACCCATGGCGGCGGGAATCGAAGGAGAACATAAAGGTTCGGGATATTCATTTGACGTCTGGCAGCTACCAACGGTAGATATCGAGGACGTAACATCATATACGAAAAGGCCGGAAGAAACCCTGATTATTGATGTCCGGGAGGAAGCCAGGTACGCCGGACAGCGTGAACCGATAGATCTTGTCGCCGGTCATATTCCAACAGCGGTTAACATTCCATTGGCAAATAATTTACAGGAAGACGGGTTGTTTAAATCTCCGGATGAACTGCGTAAGCTTTACGGACCTTTTTTTGATCAGAAACAGTCTTCGGCAATTGCGGTACATTGTGGTTCAGGCGTAAGTGCGTGTCACACCTTGCTCGCACTCGATTATGCCGGGTTTGATATTCCGGCACTTTACGTCGGATCTTGGAGCGAGTGGTCGAGAAATGACAAACCGATAGCGACCGGAAACAGGGGGTGACGTCTTGTTTCCTACAAGTCTGGGAGGCCCGCTTAACTGATAAAGCCTTTCACATACTGCTTTGTGATCTCGTTCTGTGGATTCAACAGAACATCTTCTGTCCGTCCGAATTCAACGACCTCGCCGGCATAGACGAAGATGATATGGTCTGACACACGTCTGGCCTGCCGTAGAATATGTGTAACAAGCACGATGGTATAGTCTTTTTTCAGTTCGACCAGTAGATTTTCAATGGTTTGGGTAGAAATCGGATCTAAAGCCGATGTCGATTCATCACCAAGTATGATTTCTGGTTGTACCGCCAGGCCGCGGGCTAGGCACAGCCGCTGTTGCTGGCCGATGGATAGACGGCTCGCTGAGCTTTCCAGCCGGTCTTTCACTTCTTCCCACAGTCCCACGTTCCGCAGCTGCCTTTCTACGATCTGTTTAAGTACCTCCTTGTTGCGTTCCCCATGGATACGTGGCCCGTACGCAATATTATCGAATATAGACATGGGCAGGGGAAAAGGCTTCTGGGAAAGCAATCCCATTTTTTTTCGGATATGGGTTACTTCTGCATCCTTCGCGTATATATCTTCGCCATTAACCAATACGGATCCCGTAATCTCGACGCCCTTGGTATCGTCTACTAAACGGTTCAACGTTTTTAAAAGTGTGGTCTTCCCGCAGCCCGAAGGGCCGATGATGGATGTTATCGAATTGTTCGGTATAGAAAGATTGATGTCCTTGAGGATACGTTTTCCTTCTATGGTAACATTGAGATCTTTAATCTGTATATGTGGCGTTGACAAGTTGATCAAATCTTGTGTTTCTGCTGTCTGGATGCTAGTAGATGCGTGCATATTACGATTATTAAGATGATAAAAGTTAAGATTAATGCCGAAGCATACGCCCGCCCCTGGACTTCAGGAATAGGGCTGCTTAGCTGAAAGAAGATGGCAAGAGGTAGCGTAGCAGACGGCTCGTCGATATATTTAGGCAGGTTATCACTAAACCCCGTTGTGAGCAGTACACCCGCTACGTCTCCGATAGCTCTTCCGAAAGCGAGCAGGATCGCCGTGAAAATTCCCGGTTTGATGTACCGTAAGAACATTTTCGCCGTTTCCCACTGTGTCGCGCCGAGCGAAAAAGTGATATTCTTTAGATCAACCGGGACAGTTTTTAGGAGCTCATCGATCGTACGCACAACAATGGGTATGGTTAGCAACGTAATGGTGATGATACCGCCGAGCAGTGACGCCCGTATCCCCATCCATACCATAAGACTAAAAGCTATGGCTCCGTATACTATAGAGGGTATGCCGAAGAGCACGTCGAACAGCAGCTTACTGAATCGCTCTAAAAAGGAACCGGCCTTTACATAGACATTCAGGTAAATTGATATGGGTACGCCGATAGCTGTGGCCAGTGCCGTCGACACCGTCGCCAGATACAGCGAACCTAATATCGCATTTAGAATTCCGCCGTCTTTGCCTATGTAGAATCCTCCTTTCGGCGTTTCACTGATCATTTCCCATGTCAGATAGGGAGCACCTTTATAAAGAATGGTGCCGACAATAAAAAATAGGGATCCCGTAATAGTGATGCCGGCCAGCTGCATGCATACTTTGGCCACTTTCTCCTTGAAAAGCCTTTTCTTTACATTACTCATGATGCTTTTGCCTCCAGTTTATTTAGAATTATGCGGGACAATAGGTTAAAACCAAATATGATGACGAACAATAATAAGGCTGCAAACATAAGTGCTGAGTCATACAGCGGAATCGACATCATCTCACCAAAATTGTTGGCGATTAGTGCCGGTAGCGGATACCCGGCATCGAAAAAAGATTTCGGAATTTGCGGGATATTACCACAAACCATCAGAACAGCCACTGTCTCGCCAAAGGCGCGGGAGATACCCAGCACCACAGCCGCCAAAAGCCCCGGCTTTGCTTTGATTAAAATGACTTTGGTAACCGTTTCCCACTTCGTGGCACCGAGAGACAGCGAGGCATTCTTCAGCTCTTGTGGAATGGTTTGGAGTACCTCTACCATAATGCTGATCATAATTGGAAAAATCATGACGGCAAGCACAACTCCTCCGGCAAACACTGTATAGCCCGTGGTTTCCACGCCGAACAGCGGCCCTACGAACTGCCCAAGCAAAGGCACGACAAATAATACGCCCCACACGCCGTACAAGACAGGAGGGATCGCCGCCAGAACATTAACAAGCGGTAACACCATGCTACGTAGTGCGTCACCGGCGTATTCCACCAGATAAACCGAAGCAAGTACACATAGCGGAACGGCTATGATGAGCGATATCAACGTCACCCAGATTGTTCCCATGATGAAGGGGAGGAATCCAAAACTGCCTTTTAATGGAGACCATACGCTTTCCGTGAGTATCTTGCCCAGGTGTTCAGCCTGAACTAAAGGGACTGACTTCACGATTAGTCCCGTTAATATAAGTGCAATAACAATAAGGGAACTAAACAGTAATAATGAAAAGCTTCTTTCGACTAATTTATCCTTTATTAATCTCCAGTTCATGCTACAACTTATTTAACTCTTGTGTTTTCAATTCTTCATTCAGAGGCACGTATCCATTTTCCAGCAAGTATCCCTGTTGCTCTTTGTCCAATACAAAACGGACAAACGCCTGGAGAAGTTTTGTCTGTTTATCTGAGCGGAGAATAAACGTTAGATCCCGTGCCGGGGGCGAGGGATAGCGGTCTGTTGCCACAGCGGAAACCAGCGAATCCAGGTTATCATAAAAATCCTCTTCGCTGTCCACCCGTCCGTTGTTGTTGACGTCTATCGGTAGCACGGCTATCCGGTCTGTGGTCCGCTTCGTTTTTAAATCGAAGACATAATTGATGTTGTTAAAGCCGATCGCCAACGGCTTTTCTTTGACTGCCTGGGCGAGTCCCGGGTCGCCGAATATACCAACACCTTTCAATCCCTCCTGGCGTTCGCCCAGGAATTTTGCCCAGGTCTCCGCAGCGCCGGCAGCGTCTGACCGGACATAAACTTCGATCGGTTGCCGGACGAGCTGTGGATCGATGTCACTCCACAACCTGTATCTCCCTTCAACAAAAATTCCGACAAGCTCCTTTTGAGTAAGCCCCCGGGTTCTAAGGATGTCAAAGTTCGGATGGTTACGGTTTATGGTGCCCACGACCGCGTCTTTAGCAACATGGATCGGGAAGGCCCCCCGTTGCAGTTCCTGCGGGTGTAGATCCCTCGATACCAGCCCGATATCGACCATATTTGAAAGCACGTCCGATATGCCCTTGCCAGCACCTCCGGCAGAGATGTTAAAACGTACGTTGGGATGTATCTTCTTAAAATCTTCGCTCCACAAAACGACAATCGGATATAAAGCGAAAGCGCCGGAAATAGAAATATTACCGGTATAACCACGGACTTCGTCGTAGCCTTCCTTTACCTTCGGCGCGCATGCCGTTCCTAACAGTAAAAGTAACAGGCTATTAGCTATAAGTTTACGTTTCCTCACAAGATCGTTCTGTAATTTTATCTATTAAAATATTTTACAAATATATACTAAATTGGTAGATATTGTATGGTTAGTAGATAAATATTTTATAACTTTGTTGTCGAGTTGTTGAAAAGAATATAGTAGATATTATAGATATTTGATAAAGTCTTAAAAGAGAAGAGAGCGTCATGCAGAGTTTTCGTACAGAATTGGAAAATCCAGTAGTGGAAAGAGAAATAATCGAACTGGAAAAGAAGATAAGGGCTTTTCAGGGCGGTGAGATACCTGAAGAGAAATTCAGATCATTGCGTTTAGCCAGAGGCGTATACGGCCAGCGTCAACCCGGCGTACAGATGGTTCGTATTAAACTTCCGTTTGGACGCGTGACCTTCAGGCAGCTTCTTAAAATAGCGGACATATCCGATGAATATGCGAGTAAAAATCTTCACCTGACGACCCGTCAGGATATACAGATTCACTATGTCAGCCTTGACAAGACGCCGGAGTTATGGGCGAAGCTAGCGGCAGACGACATGACCTTGCGGGAAGCGTGCGGAAATACCGTCCGGAATGTCACGGCGTCACCGGCTGCCGGCATTGATCCCGAAGAGCCGTTTGATGTCTCTCCATACGCTCAGAGCACTTTTCAATATCTGCTACGCAGTCCTTTTTGTGCCGAAATGGGGAGAAAGTTTAAGATATCCTATTCGTCCAGCGATAAAGATACGGCGTTCTCGTACATACACGACTTTGGTTTTATTCCAAAAATACGCGTGGTAAACGGACAGGAGGAGAGAGGTTTTAAAGTGATGTTGGGCGGCGGACTTGGTTCGCAGCCTATCTTGGCGCATGAAGTTTATGATTTCCTGCCTGAAAATGAAGTGCTCCCTTACATTGAAGCTACACTCCGGGTTTTCGACCGTTATGGCGAACGCAATAACCGTAATAAAGCGCGCTTTAAATATCTGGTTCAAAAACTGGGATTGGATGAGGTGCTCCGGCTCATCGATGAGGAGCGGACGGCAACGAGAATCAAGACGTTTACAGTGGATCGGCAAAATGTTCCCGAGCCTGTGCTTCCCACTGGAACGGTAGAGCCAGTAGAACCTGCTGACCCGTTTGCCTACGAACTGTGGAAGGCGACAAACGTCTTTGAACAGAAACAGCGGGGGTACTACGGCGTATACGTGAAAGTTTTAACGGGAGACATAGCCACGTCGAAAGCCCGGCAGCTCGTTGCAGGAATCCGCGACCATGTCGCAGATGATATACGGATTACGCAGGATCAGAATCTGTTGTTTAAGTATGTGCGGAGCGAGTCGCTTCCACATATCTTCAACCTGCTGACCGAACTTGGCTTTGCAAGTCCGGGGCACAACAGTACCGCCGACGTAACGACCTGTCCCGGAACCGACACCTGTAACCTTGGTATCTCGAATTCGACGGAGATGGCCCGTGTATTGGAAAAATATATTCATGAGTTCTATCAGGATTTTATTCACGAACGGGATCTGAAAATTAAGATTTCAGGTTGTATGAACTCCTGTGGCCAACATGGACTGGCACACATCGGCTTTCATGGAAGCTCGGTGAAAGCCGGTGGTAAGGTTGTTCCGGCCGCGCAGGTGATGCTCGCAGGCGGAACTGTGGGCAATGGGCGGGGACGCGTAGCCGAACGTGTTATTAAAGTTCCAACGAAGCGCGTGACACAGGTCGTCGATATCATCCTGACAGACTATAAACAAAATAGTGCCGCCGACGAAAATTTCCACGCTTATTACGATCGGCAGACGAAAGATTACTTTTATCGTCTGTTGAAACCTTTAGCTGATTTAACAACTTTGTCTGCAGACGAATATATTGACTGGGGGCACGAGGAGACCTTCGCTACAGCTATCGGTGTAGGTGAATGCGCCGGTGTTGTCATCGACCTTGTCGCTACGTTGCTGTTTGAAGCCGAAGAAAAAATAGATCTTGCCAACGAAGCTTTTCAGGAAAAGCAGTATGCAGATGCTATTTATCATGCATACAGCTCGTTCGTGGGCACCGCGAAAGCGCTCCTGCTGGACAAAGGCATAAACGCAAGCTCGCAGGCGGCAGTGATCAGCGAATTTGATACACATTACGTGCAGACCGGTATTTTCGATTTTCCGACAACGTTTGCGGAACGCGTTTTACAGATAAACAAATACGAGCCTTCTGAAGAGTTTGCAGAGGTATATTTAAAACAATCAGCTGCCTTCCATTATGAGGGTGCTAATCGAAGAGCGGATTTACGGGTGGTAAATTAGCCGAAAAGTGAGAAGAGAATATGCAGATCAAACCGTTTATTACATTAGTCGGCGCCGGACCTGGAGATCCGGAATTGATTACAATGAAAGGAATCAGGGCTGTACGGGAGGCTGACGTTATCCTGTACGATGCTTTGGTAAACGAAGAAATTTTAACGTACGCCAAGCCCGCTTGCACGAAAATATATGTCGGCAAACGGGCAGAGCGGATTTCCACATCGCAGGACTACATCAATAAGTTATTGGTAGACTACGCGCTGACGCACGGACATGTAGTCCGGCTGAAAGGAGGCGATCCATTTGTATTCGGAAGAGGGGGCGAAGAGCTGGATTATGTAAGGCAGTTTGGTATCCCCACCGCTGTCGTTCCGGGGATCTCATCGTCAATAGGCCTCACAGGACTGCAGCAGCTTCCGCTGACGTACCGCGGTATCAGCGAAAGCTTCTGGGTAATTACGGGGGCGACGGCCGATGGACGGCTGTCCGACGATCTGAAGCAGGCCGTACAGACCAATGCCACCGTGGTCGTATTGATGGGATATGCTAAACTGGCGCAGATTGTCGATCTGTACAAAAGCTACGGTAAAGGTGAACTACCTATTGCCCTTATCCAGAACGGATCCCTACCGACAGAACGGAT
Source organism: Sphingobacterium allocomposti (assembly GCF_008124885.1). GTDB lineage: Bacteria > Bacteroidota > Bacteroidia > Sphingobacteriales > Sphingobacteriaceae > Sphingobacterium > Sphingobacterium allocomposti. The sequence goes on along the minus strand of NZ_VNHX01000012.1, from coordinate 57,709 downwards.
AGCACTAGCCCGCGTCGACACTATTTTGGATGAAGCGGAAAAGAACCTGATCGGTGTGCCTGCCGTCATCGTACTAGGCGAGGTGGTTGCGAAGCATCAGGACTTTGAAAAAGTAAAGAAAAGCATACAGGCTATAATGGTTTAAAATGAATGAGCTGTTTCCCATATATGTAAAGCTGGCACAGATACAGACGCTATTGGTCGGTGCTGGTCCTGTAGGTCTGGAGAAGCTGCAGGCTATGCTCACAAATTCGCCGAACGCCAACATTCATCTTGTTGCCGAACGTATTGACGAAGAGGTACGCGCATTCGTGCGCGGCAAAGACACTATCCGTACCTCGGAACGGGCATTTGCCGACACCGACATAGAGGGAATAGATCTTATTGTTTTGGCTACGAACAATCCCACATTAAACGCGCACATCCGGAAACTGGCGACGAAAAATAACGTGTTATTGAATGTGGCGGATAAGCCCGACCTATGCGATTTTTATCTAGGTTCCGTTGTGCGCAAAGGTAATCTCAAGATAGGGATCTCAACCAATGGAAAGTCCCCGACAATCGCCAAGCGGCTCAAGGAGTTTCTCCATGAGCTGCTGCCCGATGAAATCGATGAGACGTTGGATCTGATGAGCCAGCTTCGTGATGAAATGAAAGGCGATATGAAGGAAAAGATACAGGCACTTAATAAGCATACAAAAACGATTTTAGAGACGAAACGGTATGATAGCCCAAATTAAACAAGATATACAGCACTTAGACGCCATCGATATTATCCGTTATGTGCAGTTAAAATTTGGTAGGGACGCAGTGTTTTCGACCTCTTTTGGTATTGAAGACCAGGTTATTACGCATTTTATAGCCGAAAGCGGGAGCGAAGCATCCATTTTTACGCTCGAGACGGGCAGGCTGTTCCCCGAAACATATTATGTATGGAATAGGACACTGGAAAAATATAAGCTCGTCATCAAAGCGTATTATCCCGATACCCACGCGGTAGAAGAGATGGTATCCCGAAAAGGTCCATCAAGTTTCTATAACTCAGTCGATGACCGGAAGGAATGTTGTTATATCCGGAAAATTGAGCCGCTGAAACGGGCGATTAAAGGATTCAAGGTATGGATTACCGGTATACGGGCAGAACAATCGCCTAATCGGGAGGGGATGGATATGGTGGAATGGGACGAGGCCAACGGCATCATAAAAGTACATCCCTTGTACCATTGGACGTTGGCAGATGTTGAAGACTTTCTAAAGAGCCGGGGAGTACCGTATAATCCATTACACGACAAAGGCTTTCCGAGTATCGGCTGCCAGCCGTGCACGCGCGCCATCCATCCGGGCGAGGACTTTAGAGCGGGGCGCTGGTGGTGGGAAGATAAAAGCAAAAAAGAGTGTGGTTTACATGTTACAACGAAATAAATAGAGAATGGATTATTTAGATCATTTAGAAGCTGAGGCAATATACATTCTAAGAGAGGTAGCCGGCCAATTTGAAAACCCAGCCTTGTTGTTTTCAGGAGGGAAAGATTCCATAACGTTGGTCCACCTCGCAAAAAAAGCATTTCGACCTGGTAAGTTCCCCTTTCCGCTGGTGCATATTGATACAGGGCATAACTTTCCAGAGACAATTGAATTTAGGGACTGGTTAGTCGAGCAAATCGGAGAACGGCTGATCGTCGGTCTGGTACAGGAAAGCATTGACCAGGGAAAAGCGGTTGAACAGAAGGGAAAGAATGCGAGCCGTAATGCGTTACAAACCGTGACGCTGTTGGATACGATAGAAAAGTACGGGTTTGATGCGTGTATAGGAGGAGCGAGGCGGGACGAAGAAAAGGCCCGTGCGAAGGAACGGATTTTCTCCGTGCGCGATGAATTCGGACAATGGGATCCTAAACGTCAGCGTCCCGAGCTCTGGAACATATTTAACGGAAAAATACATAAAGGTGAAAATGTACGTGTTTTTCCCATATCCAATTGGACGGAACTCGATGTATGGAATTATATAAAGCGTGAACGGATAGCGCTACCATCCATATATTTCAGTCACCACAGGGAGGTTGTTTTGAGAAATGGCCAATGGATGGCCACGGCGCCTTTTCTAAATATTGACGGCGAGGATATTGTTGAATATAAGTCTGTAAGATTCAGAACAGTAGGTGATATGACGTGTACAGCTGCTGTAGATTCTGAGGCTACGGAACTTGACGATATCATCGCTGAAATCAAAGCTTCCACGGTAAGTGAACGTGGGGCCAGGATGGACGACAAGGTGTCGGAGGCAGCGATGGAAGAGCGGAAAAAACAAGGGTATTTTTAAAATAGGAGTAGGCAGTTACCACAAATATGCGATAGCATGAATATATTGAAATTTATAACAGCAGGATCCGTAGACGACGGTAAAAGCACCTTAATAGGTCGTCTATTATACGATACCGACTCAATTCTGGATGATCAGTTAGAGGCGATAAAGAAAGCAAACAGAAAAAATAATGATGGGACGGTTGATCTGGCCATTTTAACGGATGGACTTAAAGCCGAGCGGGAGCAGGGGATAACGATCGACGTGGCGTATAAATATTTTCAGACGGAAAATCGGAAATTCATCATTGCAGACGCGCCGGGACATATTCAGTATACCAGGAATATGGTAACGGGCGCTTCCAACTCCGAGCTTATTATCATCTTAATCGATGCACGGAAGGGGGTAATAGAACAGACCAAACGGCACTCTTTTCTAGCAAAGCTGCTCTCCCTGAAAAAAGTGTTGGTCTGCGTCAATAAAATGGACATGGTTGACTATGAGCAGGCTGTATTCGAGAATATTAAGACGGATTATCAGGCACTGGCAGAAAAACTGGGACTGGAGGATGTCGATTTTATACCGGTGTCAGCATTAAAAGGAGACAATATCGTACACAAATCTATCCATATGAGCTGGTATGAGGGATACTCGCTGCTCGACTACCTTGAAACCGTTGAGATTGAAGAAAACGGCCAGCAGCCGTGGAGATTTCCGGTACAATGGGTCGTAAGGCCACAAACCGATGATCTGCACGACTACCGCGGCTATGCAGGCCGTGTGATCGGAGAGGGGTTAAAGGTTGGGGCTCCCGTGGTGGTATTGCCCAGCGGTGTGCGTAGCGCGATTAAGGCAGTAGAATTCGCTGAGACAGCACTTGAGGAAGCACATAGCGGCCAGTCCGTTATTGTACATTTAGCTGACGATATCGATATCTCGCGCGGCGATATACTGGTTTCCGCCGAGAATCCAGCATTGTCTGCGCGCAACTTCGAAGCAAATATCTGCTGGTTCGATAATAAATCGTTAGACACGTCGCAGATCTATCTGCTGCAGAATCACAGTGCCATCACTAAAGTTAAAATCACGGAGGTACTTTATAAATTCGATGTCAACACCCAACAAAAGATAGCCACTGATGAGCTGCAGCTAAACGATATAGGAAAAGTAGAAATTAAAGCGGCTACAGAAGTTGTATTTGATCTGCAACAGGATTTTGCGGAGAATTCCAGAGCGATTCTGATTGATCCCCGCACCAATCTGACCGTCGGCGCGTTAATGATTGAAAATGTAGCTTAAAAAACCGATCGGTTGGTACAAAATAAAAAGACGTTTCCTTTTCAGGAACCGTCTTTTTATTTTGTAATAGGGCATATCAAAAATACCTTATTTAACATAATATAAATTATAAGATACTTTGAACGACAGATTTGCTAGCGCGATTCCGCGGTTTCAGGCCCAACGTGCCGTCATACGTCAGTGTAACAAAAACTGATAATGAAGTGTTGCGATGCTAGAATATCCAGTAGAAATTAATACATTCGCAATATAAGTCTATGTCTAAACCAAAATTTTTATCAAATGTCGCTGAACTTTAAAGATTTTATCAAGTATGTGGAAAAACGAAATCCTAACGAGCCGGAGTTTCTGCAAGCGGTAACCGAGGTTGCTGAAGACCTGATTCCTTATATAAACGAAAAGCATCCGGATTGGAACGCGCTGCGGGTTTTAGAACGCATCGCGGAGCCGGAACGGGTTGTTTCTTTCCGGGTGACGTGGCTGGACGACAACAACGAGGTGCAGATAAACCGCGGCTACCGCGTACAGATGAATAGCGCCATTGGGCCGTACAAAGGCGGATTGCGTTTCTCTCCCACGGTCAATCTGAGTATTCTGAAGTTTCTTGCGTTCGAACAGGTCTTTAAGAACAGTTTGACCGGGATTCCGTTGGGTGGCGGAAAAGGCGGTTCTGATTTTGATCCGAAGGGTAAATCGGATATGGAGATTATGCGTTTCTGTCAAAGCTTTATGACGGAATTATACCGGCATATCGGCGCGGAAACCGATGTTCCTGCCGGCGATATCGGTGTCGGTGAGCGTGAAGTCGGGTTTCTCTTTGGCCAATATAAACGCATACAGAACAACTTTACGGGAGTACTCACCGGTAAAGGAAAATACTGGGGAGGTTCCTACATCCGGCCGGAGGCGACGGGTTACGGACTGCTATATTTTGTGCAGTGTATTCTCGAAAACGCGGACATGAACATTGCCGGGAAGGCTGTTGCCATTTCGGGGGCTGGGAATGTCGCGTACTACGCAGCGGAAAAAACAATGCGCCTGGGTGGCAAGGTAATAACGCTCTCCAATAGCTCGGGTACATTGCATGATCCGGAGGGTTTTTCGCCAGAAAAGTTGTCGTTCGTGAAGAGTTTAGGCCGGGATCTGGCAAAATATACAGAGAAGTACCACGCTGCTGCTTTTTATACGGATCGAAAGCCATGGCATTTCGAATGTGATATAGCACTCCCCTGCGCGACGCAGAACGAACTCGATGAAAGCGATGCGCAACGGCTTGTTGAAAACGGCTGCATCTGCGTCGCTGAAGGTGCTAACATGCCATCAACGGCCGAAGCAATTAAGGTGTTCCATAACTCCAAAATTTATTTTGCTCCCGGTAAGGCAGCCAATGCTGGAGGTGTGGCGGTATCTGGCCTCGAGATGTCGCAAAACTGGATTGGTCAACAATGGAACACCGACAAGGTGGACAGCCGTCTAAAAGCAATTATGGAAAACATCCATAAGACCTGTCTCAAATACGGAAAAGAAGCCGATGGTTATATCAACTACCTAAAAGGCGCAAACATAGGCGGCTTTATAAAGGTTGCATCCGCTATGGTATCTCAAGGGTTGGTTTAACCAATATTTTACTGTAAATTCGAAGGCTTTGCAACATGCAAGGCCTTTTTATTTACTATAGCTAGTTGTTATATGCGTATTGTAGCTGAACTACCCCACCCCGAATGTAAGATTTCGATCTTTGCTATGAACCAAAAATTTATCATCAAGTTCGAACAGGGTATACTTGAACAGACTTTTAAGCTCGCCGAGACCGATGTGCTCGATGGCGTAAACGGCGTGTTCGAACTATTGGATGAGGCGTTTATTGATCAGGTGCTTGAAATCTTTAATAGTATGCGAAAATCATTCTTGGATGCTTACAATAGATATGAGTAGCAAGTTTATGTAGAGGTTGTATCTATTTGTTTATAAGTGTGTTATAGTTTTTTATTTTTAATTGCCAAATTTAATTTTGCGCGCTGCAACCTGCTTAGGTAGCCTCGGTTGCCCACTGAAGAATCCATTGTTAATGTAACTGTTTCAACCCGTTGATAGCCAATTAAATATGTTTTTCATCCGAATTTTATTTGGCCAATAGTTCATGTAGCTTGTGTATGCCCGTGGTTGCACTTTCTGCAATCTTGACGATACCTTCCGGGACCGAGAGTTGGTCTGCATGAGGGTCAATTACATATACCTTGCAATCGTCGTTCACTTCGTGAAGCAGACTGGCGGCAGGATAAACCTGTAATGACGTTCCTATTACAACAAAAATATCCGCTTCCTTTGTTATTGCGATTGCCTTTTCGAGGTTGGGAACGGCTTCGCCGAACCAGACCACATGGGGCCGTAGCTGCGACCCGAGCTCGCAGGTGTCGCCAATATTAATCTCGTCCGAGCGCATGCCATAGACGAAGCGTGGATTTAAAGAAGATTGGGCTTTCCTGATTTCGCCATGGAGGTGGAGGACATTTCTGCTGCCGGCGCGCTCGTGCAGGTCGTCGATATTCTGCGTGATAATACGGACGTCATAGCTCGTCTCGAGCTCTTTTAAGAAATAGTGGGCAGCGTTGGGCTGCGCGGCGATGCACTGCTTACGACGTATATTGTAAAACTCCAGCACCAGTCGCGGATTTGTCCTCCACGCCTGGGGAGTAGCCACTTCCTCTATCTTGTACCCTTCCCAGAGCCCTCCTGCTCCCCGAAATGTTCCCAGTCCGCTTTCGGCTGACATTCCCGCTCCCGTAAATACTACCAGTTTTTTCATTGCTCAATCGTTCTATAGCGTCAAAACTAGTAATTTTTCCGGCCAAAAAGAAAGCTGAACCGTCGGAAACAGCTCAGCTTCAATATTAATAACAAACCTAGATTTCTGCTTTAATCGTTATTCGACCACGTAGTGATGTTCTATTACCGTGACCTCCTCTTTTTGTCCTTCAACCGCCCCTTTCACAGGACACTTGCCTGTGATGCCGCGCACAACAAGCGCGCCCCCAAGAGTTAATCCGGAAAATGAAGCTACGGGGTGTTTTATGATGCGCTTGGCACTAAAGCCGACAATCAGCCCGCCGGCAATAACCGACAACAGACGTTCCGAGTTTGAGATCTCCCCGTGTTCACACGCTTCATCGATCTTTTCTTTTATCTTATTTGTTGCTAGTTCAAATATGCTCATGACCTTCGTTTTAATAAAAAACAACGCCTCGCACAAAATGTTTTGCATATTCACCGAAAAAAGGCTATTTTTTGTACGTAAACACTAACCTATGCGCGTAAAGAAATATTCTGGAGAGCTTGTGCCCTTTAACGGAAATAGCCTGCGCCACTCGTTGGCCAGGTCCGGGGCCACGGCCGAAGAGGTTGAGCTTGTATATGATAACATTCAAGACCGTCTTTACGATGGTATCTCTACACGGGAGCTTTATGAACTGGCATTCGCCTGCTTGCGACAGCATCGGGATTCCTACGCTGCACGATATTCGTTGAAGAAGGCACTCCGGGAACTGGGGCCGGAAGGGTTCTACTTCGAGCGGTGGATCGCTAAACTTTTTGCCGACGAAGGCTATGAGACGTCTACGGGCCAGACGGTACAGGGGCATGCCGTCACCCACGAAATTGATGTTGTGGCGGCAAAAGCCGGGGAGATGCTTGCGATTGAATGTAAATTCCGAAACGACGTTGACGCTAAGATTTCGGTAACGACACCGATGTACTTTATGTCCAGGGTAAAGGACGTTTGCGGACTGCCTTTTTCTTTTTTTAATGGGCAGCGTCACTTCACCGACGGGTGGCTGGTAACCAATGCGTACTTCACTTCGGACTCAAAACGTTTCGGCGAATTTTACAAGTTAAACCTGCTTGCATGGGACTATCCCGCTGAGACGTGTCTCAAGCTGCGGGTCGACGATACGGGGCTTTATCCCGTGACCTGTCTGACGACGCTGGATAAGACGGAGAAAGCGGTACTGTTGAAACATGAGTGTATTTTGGTGCGGGATCTGTTGGATATGCCGGCGTTTCTCGAACATCTGCAGCTGCCGCCGGCAAAAGCGGATCGCGTCCTTCGAGAGGCAAGAGAACTGATTTACAGCTTGCTTAAAAACGAATAGCGGTTTTTAGGGGCTGAAGCTGCAAGACCCGGTCCGTCGAGTGTTTAACGGCAGAAAACAACCTGTAAGTAGATATTTGTTAAATTTAACACTTTTTAACTAAAAAATAAGCCCCACAGGCACTTGTTGTCTTGAAAGTTGGCAGTGAAATTGTTATATTACTCAATTATAAATTAAGTACGTTAAGTTATGAGAAAAGCGGGGATTTTAATTCTACTAAGTTATTTATCGTTTGCCGCGCAGGCAACTCCAAGACATATTGCATCGGCTGGACAGGAAACTTCACCCACAGCTGCCATCATACTCGGAGCAATTTTATTGGTGGTCGTCATCATTGTCTTATATAGAAGACAAAAACGCAAATTTAACGACTAGGAAGGTTATAATGCCGATTGCCGCCTGAATGCGTATAGCTTCCAGGCGGCAATCTGTTTACCAACGCCTAGCGTCGGAAATTAGTCGGCCCTCTTTAAACCGAATTTTTCAATTTTATGATATAAGTGGCTTCTCTGTATGCCGATCTCGTCCGCAGTCTTGGATACATTCCAGCCGTTTTTATCCAGCTTGAAGTTAATGTATTCTTTTTCCGCATGATCTTTAAAATCCTGGAAAGATTCAAACCTGTCGAAATCAAAAGCCTGTCCTGAAGGATGTTCGCCGACTGTACGTGCGGCGGCATGGTTCGATGGATTGGCGTAGAGATTTACTTCTCTTTCCGTAATCTTCTTATCGCTCAAAATTACGAGCCGCTCGATCATGTTTCTGAGTTCGCGAATATTCCCCGTCCATGGCAACGCCTGTAGCGCCTGCATGGCATCAGCTGTAATTTCTTTTGTCGGTATATTGTAGTCGCCACATATCTCTTCACAGAAGCTCGCCGCAATGATCGGAATATCATCTGCTCTCTCATTAAGCGAGGGTACATGAATCAGGATAACGCTTAAACGGTGGTAAAGGTCCATGCGGAAATTGCCCGCATCGATTTCTTTCAGCAGATCCTTGTTCGTTGCTGCAATTACGCGAACATTTACGTCAATTTCTTTTTCGCCCCCAACCCGCGTTATCTTGTTTTCCTGCAGCGCCCGAAGCACTTTTGCCTGGGCCGACAAACTCATGTCACCGATCTCATCGAGGAATAATGTACCTCCGTTCGCCTGCTCAAATTTACCTATCCGCTGTTTGACGGCAGATGTAAATGAACCCTTCTCGTGTCCGAAAAGCTCGGATTCAATAAGCTCCGAGGGGATAGCGGCACAGTTTACCTCTACCAGTGCGGCGCTCGAACGGTTGGATTTCTCGTGTAGCCAGCGCGCCACCAGCTCTTTTCCCGAACCATTCTCTCCAGTAATAAGAACGCGGGCGTCCGTCGGTGCTACACGGTCAATCGTCTCTTTAATCAGATTGATGCCCGATGACTCGCCCAGGATCTCCTTTGTCTTGGAGACTTTCTTTTTTAGAACTTTGGTTTCCTTTACCAGCACCCCTTTTTCAAGGGCGTTACGCACGGTAATCAGCAGTCTGTTTAGATCCAGCGGTTTTTCCAGAAAATCGTAGGCTCCTCTACGCGCGGCCTCAACGGCAGTTTCAATATTACCATGACCTGATATCATGATAAAGGGGGTATCGCCGATGTCCTGAGCAGCTGTCAGCACTTCCATACCGTCCATCTTGTTCATCTTGATATCGCAGAGAACTAAATCAATCTTTTCTTTCTTCAGGATATCCAGCCCTTCGGGGCCGTTATCCACATCGATCACCTTGTAGTCTTCATACTCTAATATATCACGAAGGGAACTTCTTATAGGGCGTTCATCGTCGATAATCAGGATTGTTGTCATATATTTTTCTATTGGTAATAGTGAAACAAATTAGCAAATACCCGAACAAAATACAAAAAAGAAGCAAACCTTGTAAGCCGGGTTCTGTACCCTTTCGGGCTTCTATCATTTATCTAGGCTTGCATTCACACGCAAGCTCAATCAACCTACCCATTGCGGATGCTATCAGATAGCAGAGGACGAGCAGCCCCCAACGTCCGCAACCTATTTGGTCTTTCAACACACGAGGTTTACCGTAATACATGTCGCCATGTAAGACCGTGAGCTCTTACCTCACGTTTTCACCCTTACCTACGTGGTAGGCGGTATATTTTCTGTGGCACTTTCTGTCTCACACCGGAGTGAGAGCCTTCCCGTTAGGAAGCGTGTTGCTCTGCGTTGCCCGGACTTTCCTCTTTCCTGTAGCACAGGCCAGCGATAGAACCGGTTTGCTTCAGTTGCAAAGGTACTATTTTTCTATGAATCTAATGCGTGCTCTTTATGGAGCTAAGAAGATGGCTATGGGCTATAGGTCCTGTGCAATCATATAACCGGCGGCCCATGCCCACTGAAAGTTATAGCCTCCCAGCCAGCCGGTGATATCAACCGCCTCTCCTCCAAAGTAAAGCCCCGGATGCTTTTTTGCCGCCAATGTACGGGAATCCAGCTCCTCGGTAGAGATGCCGCCCCGCATGACTTCTGCCTTATCGTAGCCTTTGTCCCCTGCGGGTTTCACCTCAAAATGGTGGATTGTCTGCGCAACCAGCGCGGCGTCGGACTTACTTAGTGAAGCGACTTTTACGTCGGTCGGCAGAAATTTTTTAAGGCCGTCGACCAGCCTTCGGGGAAAATAGTCCTGCAACAGCTGTCCCACGGTCCGCTTACCTCCAAGGCCGCGTTCCTGTTTAATGATCTCCGTGAGGTTAAACCGGGGGAGCAGGTCTATGGTAAAGGTCTCTCCTGCCCGCCAGTAAGAAGATATCTGCAATATTGCGGGCCCGCTGAGCCCCCAGTGTGTGAAGAGGATGTTTTCCTCGAAGGAAATCTTCGTATTGTACACACGGGCAAACACCGAATTTCCAGCCAGCGTGGCGTACCACGCCGCGTCTTTCCCTGTGATGGTCAGCGGCACGAGAGCAGGTGCGGTAGGGACGATTGACAAGCCGAAATGTCGGGCAACGCGCAGGGCGAAGTCGGAAGCGCCGAGTTTGGCCACCGGCAGTCCCCCCGTAGCAATAACTACTTTTGGGCAGGATAAGCGCTGTTCTTTTCCTTCACGATCGGCTTTAACCACGTAGTGATCTCCTTCTTTATCGATCGATTTGACATCCGTATTCAGCCAGATGTCCTGTCCGGTCTCATATAGTAGACGCGTAAATACCGATACGATATCTTTTGCTTTATTGGACTTCGGAAAGAGCTGTCCCAGCGTCTTCTCCTCACCGACAATGTTTCCATATGCGCTGAAGAAATGCATGGTATCGGCGACGGTCCACAGCGACAGTGCCGAATGAAGAAATTTCGGATTTTCGGACACAAACTTAGCGACCGATGTGCCCAGATTGGTAAAATTACATCGCCCTCCGCCCGAAATCAGGATTTTAGCGCCCACTTTGTCATTGCGTTCAAGGAGCAACGTATGCTTTCCCAGCAAGCCGGCCTGCGTGGCGCACATTAATCCGCAAGCGCCTCCTCCTATAATAATGGCATCGTAAGACATCAGTAAGCGATTAACTCGTGCGTCAGGCGGATTGCACACTTTTTCTCCCACGATTCTTCTGCCGCTTCTAATACGCGGATGACATCGCGGGCCTGCTCAGCTGTGACAAGGAGATCGCCCCCGTTTAATGCCGCTACGACATTCGCATAAAAGTCGGGTCCGCTTCCCCGCTCGCTGACGACAGCCTCATGGATGTCCGTCCCGTCTTTGAGCAGCGAAAGCCGCCCAAAACTTGAAGGATCCTCTAACCCCCAGTCTGGATCCTCATGCGGAAATGCACCCTCCCGCAGTTTTGCCTCTTGCGGGTCGATACCGGGTTTTACGAAGGAACCGTTCCAACCGTATAGGGCATACCGTGCGGTGGGTTCCTTGGCTAACATCTGTCCTTTCAAAGATACCTTGAGCAGTGGATAACTTAGAATAAACTCAAAGTCGTCTACCGCCTTGGCTCCGTCACGCTGCTTCCGTAAGTCCGCGAATATCCATTCCGGCCGGCCGAATAGCTGCAGTGCCTGATCTACTAAATGGGCGCCTAGGTCGTAGTGTATCCCTGAGCCGGGCAGGTCTTCTTCGCGCCATGCTCCTATCCGCAGAAAGTTCCGGAATCTGTCGTAGCGTGCTTCGTAATTGACCAGAGGGCCTAACACTCCCTCGCCTATTATCCGTTTTACGGTTTTAAAATCAGAATGAAAACGCGCATTGTGATGTACGGTGAGTAGTAGTCCCTTCTTACGGGCTAGAGCAATTAACGCATCGGCTTCGGCCGTCGTATTGGTGAAGGGCTTTTCCACTACGACATGTTTCCCTGCTTCGAGCGCCTGCCTGGCGAGCGCGAAATGGACATCGTTTGAAGTGGCTATGACGACGAGATCTATGTCGGCATCGTTGATGATATGGTCTGCATGCGCTACAGCTATGGCCTCCGGATAGCGCTCGCGCAACAATTTCTGCTGTTCAGGCCTGCGAGCCGTTACCTTGTATAAGGAGAGTTGTCTGTTGCCGGCGATAAAGGGCGCGTGAAAGACGTGCCCCCCAATGGAGAATCCGATTAAACCTACTTTATAATTCCTCATTTTACATACGTTCTGGTACCTGTATGCCTAATAAACGCATACTTTCTGAAATGACACGGGCGGCAGATGCAGACAGGTGTAAGCGGAAGTTTCTAACTTCCTCGTCTTCTGCTTTTAGGATGGTTTCCTCGTGGTAAAATTTATTATACAGTTTAGCGACTTCGTATGCATAATTTGCAAGCTGGGCCGGCGAAAATTCCGCAGCCGACGCCTCCAATACCAGTGGGTAGTTTGCCAAGGACTGGATAAGATCCTGTTCGTACGGCGACAACCGTTCCGGGTTGCCGACAGCTGTTTCCTTGTTGAAAGAAGCTTTACGTAACACCGATTTGATGCGCGCGTGCGTGTATTGTATAAATGGTCCGGTATGGCCTTGGAAGTCTACTGATTCAGCAGGGTCAAATAACAGCCGTTTCTTGGGGTCGACCTTCAGTAGAAAGTACTTCAGGGCACCCATTCCGATAATATTGTACAAGGCAGCTTTCTCCTCTTCCGTGAGGCCCTCGGTCTTTCCAAGCTCTTCGGTACGGGCCTTTGCGGTTTCCAGCATTTCGTTCATGAGATCGTCGGCATCAACCACTGTTCCTTCCCGCGATTTCATCTTTCCAGAAGGAAGATCAACCATGCCGTAGGACAAATGGAACAGGCCGTCGGCCCAAGGTTTTCCAAGCTTTTTCAAAATAAGAAATAGCACCTTGAAATGATAGTCCTGCTCATTTCCTACAACGTAAATAGACTCATCCATTTTGAACTCATCGTATTTGAGCTGTGCCGTCCCCAGATCCTGCGTGATATACACCGACGTGCCGTCGCCGCGAAGTACCAGCTTCTGATCGAGTCCTTCGTCCGTGAGGTCGATCCATACCGAATTGTCTTCTTTCTTGAAGAAAACCCCTTTGTCGAGCCCCTCCTGAATAATATCCTTACCTAACAAATAAGTGTCCGACTCGTAGTAAAACTTATCAAAGTCTACGCCAAGCTGTCTGTACGTTGTCTCAAAGCCGGCGTATACCCATCCGTTCATGGTCTTCCACAGTTCGAGGACTTCTGCATCTCCAGCCTCCCAGCGCTGTAGCATCCGCTGTGCTTCCTGCATAAGTGGCGCATTTCGTTTAGCTTCCTCCTCAGAAGAGCCCTGCGCTTTCAGATGCTCGATTTCCTTTTTATACGCTTTGTCGAAGACCACGTAATATTTGCCTACCAGATGGTCGCCCTTTAAGCCTGTGGAAGCCGGTGTTTCGCCGTTGCCGAATTTTTTCCAGGCCAACATGGATTTACAGATATGTATTCCCCGGTCGTTAACCAGATTGGCTTTTACGACTTCGTAGCCGTAAGCCTTTAAAATTTCAGCTACCGAATAGCCGAGCAGATTATTCCGTATATGGCCCAGGTGCAACGGCTTATTCGTGTTTGGCGAGCTGTATTCCACCATTAGCTTCTTTCCATTGGACGGATAGATGCCGAATTTATCATCCAGCAGCTGTTGATTGGCAACTCCTATCCAATAGCTATCGGATAAACTTATGTTCAGGAAACCCTTGATCACATTGAAGCCTGCGATATCGGGCATGTTTTCCTGTAGCCAGTTTCCGATATCAGTCCCGGTTTGTTCGGGCGATTTCCTGGAAACACGCGTCACGGGAAATACAACTACCGTAATATGTCCTTCAAACTCCTTGCGCGTTTCCTGTAAGGTGATCTGCGAAGCAGGGAATTCGGTACCATAGATAGCTTTAATTGCCTGGGTGGTTTGCGCTACTAACGCCTGTTGGATAAAATTAGCCATGTAATTATTTCGTAATTTTTATAACTTTCTGATAATGAATTGGAAAAATATAAACCCTGATAGTTAGGTATTCATTCTGAAAGTATATCTTTGCCAAAAATAATAAAAAATGCAAAGCTATCAGGAATTTCTTGACTTAAGTGTTGGTTTTCCGCAAGACGGATTCGAAATTATCGACGACGAATTGTACTTCCACGATTTGAATTTGATGGAAATGATAGAGACGTATGGCACGCCCTTGCGTTTTACCTACCTACCTATTGTCAGTAAAAAAATTCAGCAGGCGAAGATATTGTTTCAGACCGCTATATTGAAACACGACTACCGCGGCACTTATAAATACTGTTACTGTACGAAGTCCTCCCACTTTAAACATATCGTGGAGGAAGCGCTCAAGAACGATATACATTTGGAAACATCCTCGGCTTTTGACATGCCGATGATCGACTCCCTGGAGCGTGCGGGCACAGTGACGAAAGATATCACCGTAATCTGCAACGGCTTCAAGACATATCAGTACAAGCAGTATATCATCGATATGATCCACGACGGGTATAAAAATATTATACCGGTACTTGATAACAAGGAGGAATTCAATCTCTACGACGATGAAATTGAATTGGACGAGCCCTGTGCGTTAGGTATCCGTGTCGCGTCGGAAGAACAGCCCGACTCCCAGTTTTATACATCGCGTCTGGGCATCCGTATGGAAGACGTCATCGACTTCTACAATAATAAAATTGCAAACAACCCGAATTTCCAGGTTAAGCTTTTGCATTTTTTCATTAATTCCGGAATCTCCGATACCCCCTACTACTGGAATGAATTGGAGAAATACGTCACGTTATATTGTAAATTTAAAAAGGTGAATCCTGAGCTCGATACCCTCGACATCGGTGGAGGTATGCCTTTTAAGGATTCGCTGGTCCACGACTTTGATTACGAATACATGGTTAATGAGATTGTTAACCGCATCAAACAGATCTGTGCGCACCACGAAGTGATGGAACCGGATATTATAACGGAGTTTGGAAAATATACGGTGGCTGAGGCTTCCGGAATATTATATAAGGTGCTCGGACGGAAACAGCAGAACGATCGGGAAAAGTGGTTTATGATTGATGGTTCGTTTATCACAAATCTACCTGACGTTTGGGCGTTAAACCAGAAGTATATTCTATTGCCTATCAACAACTGGGACTCGGAGTATGAGCGGGTGAATCTTGGCGGTATCACATGCGATGGACAGGATTATTACAATCAGGAAGCTCATATGAATTCCGTGTTCATGCCGAAAACCAGAAAAGTACAGTATTTAGGATTCTTTCATACCGGAGCCTACCAGGATGTATTAAGCGGCTACGGTGGCATTCACCACTGTCTGTTACCTTCGCCTAAACATGTACTTGTACGCCGGAACCGCGACGAAACTTTCAACTACGAGGTGTTCGGCGAAGAGCAGAACTCCAAACAGGTCATGAAGCTGCTAGGTTACCAATAGCTGCGCTTCTCCTACGATAAACCAGTCGTAGATTCTTTCTTCGTTTGCACCACGGAAGAGCGTACCTCATAAAAAAAGCTGTATAGAATTATACAGCTTTTTTTATGAGCGATTTGTTATTTTTATATAAAATATTGCCCCAGCTCGTTGGGCACGTCTATACCTCGGAAGTATCGTCCATCTTAAAAGGCGCTTCTTCATCAAACTCACCTTCCCATTTAGCGACGACAACCGTAGCAAGGCAGTTCCCGATAACATTGACCGACGTTCTCGCCATATCCATGAGCTCGTCAATACCTAGAATAGCGGCAATAACGAATGTCGGCAGCCCGAACTGATCCGCAGTGGCAATCAGAACGATCAACGAGGCTCTAGGCACGGCGGCTACACCCTTCGAAGTAATCATCAGCGTAAACGCGATTAATAACTGCTGCCCGATGGACAGCGGTATGCCTGCGGCCTGTGCGACGAATATAGATGCCAAGGAAAGGTATAACGAGGTACCGTCGAGGTTAAAGCTATAGCCCGTTGGAATAACGAACGAGACTATCTTTCTGGGCACGCCGAACTTTTCCATGGCATTCATCGCTTTTGGCAGTGCCGCATCGGAACTCGTTGTAGCAAAAGCGATAGAGACAGGTTCCTTTATTGCGTGGATAAACTGACGGATAGGGACTTTAAGAAACAGGGCAATAGGCAGCAGAATACACGAAAGAAATAAAAGAAGTGCAAGGTATAGGCTGCCGAGAAGCATGAAGAGGTTTTTCAGGATATCGACGCCAAGATGTCCCACCGTATAGGCCATTGCTGCCCCAACGCCTATCGGAGCGAACAGCATGACGATGTTCGTGAATTTGAACATCGCTTCAGACAAGCTCTCCGTGAAGTCGACCAGCGGTTTCCGCTTTTTCTCCTCTACAAGGGCGAGGCCTATGCCGAAAATCACGCCGAATACCACAATTTGCAACACTTTGTTTTCATATACTGCTTTGACGATATTTTCGGGGAATGTGTCCCGGATAAATGCGTTAAACTTATATACGCCATGTGCTTGCGGAGCGATATGCTCCAAGGCCTTTTGGTCAGCGTCGGCAATCGTAGACATCGCAGGGAGTTCCTCGTGCGGCATATGTGCCACATCCACTCCTACCCCCGCCTGCGTAATATTAATGACAATCAGCCCTATGAAAATAGCACAGGACGTTGCGCAGAAAAAATACAGCATAGACTTCCATGCCATGCGACCTACGGATTTCAGATCAGAATGGCCCGCAATACCGTAAACCAGCGTGGCAAAGAGAATTGGGCCAACGATTGTTTTTACGAGTTTAATAAAACCCTGGGAGAGCGGCTGCATGGCGCGGGCCAGATCCGGAAAGTCGAGTCCGACGAAGACTCCCAGAACCAAGCAGGTCAGTATCCAGGTCGTTAGATTTTTGCGGGCAACGGCGTTTAACGTTAAAACTGCCGCGACGACCCACCGGACAACCATCATAAAATCAGGATGGATGGAAAACCAGTTAAATTCATAGATTAAGGTAAGAATAATGGCGATCGAAACAGTAAAAAGGGTAATAACACCTACTTGTTTTTTTAGCATTTAATTGTGTTTTTTGTTTCTTAAAGAAACAAAAATAGAAAAAACGGCCTGTATCCCAAATCGGATACTGTATTAAATACGTTATATGCAAAAAAAACACCGCTTTTGGCAGTGTTTTGTCTATCTTAAACAGTTCAGGCTTTTACTCCGCATGCAACCATGCCTTTTTAGCTAAAAGTTCTTCCTCTGTCTCCACAACTTCTTCATCTTCCACGCAACAGTCTACCGGGCATACGGCCGCACATTGCGGTTCGTCGTGAAAACCTACACACTCCGTACACTTATCTGACACTATATAGTAAACCTCGTTGGAAATTGCTTCCTGCGGTGCATTGGCGTCCAACGTCACTCCGTCGCCAAAATCGATAACTCCGTCTAAAGCTGTTCCATCCGAAAACTTCCAGCTTACACCCGCGTCATATATCGCATTGTTTGGGCATTCGGGCTCGCATGCTCCACAATTTATACACTCATCCGTAATTTTAATTGCCATTTATAACCTCACAATTATAATAAATAACCTAATTTTGTCCCGTCTATATTTTCAATACTATACAAAGTTAGTAGTAATTTCTTATAGACACGCAAAGATACTTGAAAAAAATATCAGAACCATTCTAAATAGAAACATTTTGACAAAGAAACAACGAATAGAGGCTTTTGTTGCCCTCGGTGATTTTTTGCTTTCCGACAGCAGGGAAATCGGCGACAGGTTAGCCATAGCAGCGGTTAAAAATCCCTGGTATACTCCAGATAACGTTCGTAAACAGGTGCGAGCGATATGTGAAAACCTAACGGAAGAAAAACTTGAAAGCTGGTTATCCTCGTATCCCGATATCTCGTCGGCGCGCGTGGTCGGTCTGATTTTAGCGGGGAACGTCCCGCTGGTAGGGTTTCACGACATCATGTGCGTACTGCTGTCCGGCTTCCATGCACAGATTAAGGTATCGTCAGACGACGCCGGTCTGACTACTTTTGTGTTAGAGAAGCTGGTGCAGATCGCCCCCGCCTTTGCTCAGAAAATCCAGCTTGTAGAACGCCTTTCGGACTTCGACCTCATTATTGCAACCGGAAGTACCAACAGCTCGCGTTACTTTGAATACTATTTTGGAAAGAAGCCCCATATCATACGGAAAAATAGGAATTCGGTGGCGTTGTTGACCGGCGAAGAAGACAAAGAGGCACTGACGCGGCTTGGATACGATATCTTCGACTATTTCGGCTTAGGCTGCAGGTCTGTCTCTAAACTTCTTGTGCCCCAGGGATATGATATGTCCCGTTTTTTCGAAGCTATAGAAGGTTTCAGCGACGTTGGCAACCATCACAAGTACCGCAATAATTACGACTACAACAAATCTATCTATTTAATCAATAAAGACCGGCATTTCGACAACGGATTCCTGCTCTTGAAAGAAGATCCCCGAATGGCTTCCCCTTTAGGTGTCGTCTTTTTCGAAGAGTACGAAAATTTGGATGCGGCGGCTTCACGGCTGTCCGCCGACGCCGGGCATATTCAATGTTTAGTTACGGAAGCAACAATAGAAACCGCTATTCCAACGTTTTCTTTAGGTAACAGCCAGTGTCCCGGTCTGACAGATTATGCAGATGGTGTAGATGTTCTCCGCTTTCTTTTTGCTCATGCCGCGGATAAGTAATTTAAACGTGGCTGGTTTGACAAAAAAGTTTAACTTTGTTCAATGTATGTTATTAAAGTAAAAGGTGTGGCGAAAATCCCTGACTACGTACAGTTGAGGGACGAAGCGTTTACCTTGCTAGCATATTTTCGGGTGGACAGGCCCGATAAGTCCTTGGAGAAAATAGGTCTCGGAGATAAAGCTGATTACATTATGCGGATCGTAAAGGAAATGCCTTTTGGTCAGATAAAGAAAATTGACGTATAGACGTATACTATGGTAGAAAACACGGTTATTAAATTAAAAAACGTAGATATTTATCAACAGAAACATCTGGTTCTTTCTCACGTTAATCTGGATATCAGTCAGGGCGAATTTATTTACCTGATCGGTCAGTCCGGCACCGGAAAGAGTAGCTTGCTAAAGATTATTTACGGCGATTTATATATCGGTAGCGGTGAAGGTATGGTTGCAGGATTTGATCTGAAAAAGCTGCATGAGAACGATGTCCCTTATCTTCGTCGGAAACTGGGCATTGTGTTCCAGGATTTTCATTTATTAAACGACCGTACGGTAGAGAAGAACCTCGAGTTCGCGTTAAAGGCCACGGGATGGACGGAACGGGGGCTAATTGAGAGCCGGATGCTCGATGTGCTTGAGAAAGTTGGGCTGCGCTCGAAGCTTCGCAAGATGCCTCATGAGCTTTCTGGAGGTGAGCAGCAGCGCGTCGTTATCGCCCGTGCGTTGCTTAATAACCCGGAAATTATTTTGGCGGATGAGCCCACCGGGAACCTGGATCCTGCGACCTCAGAAGAGATTGTGTTGTTGCTGCGGGACATCGCGTCGGCAGGAACGGCGGTCCTAATGGCGACGCACGATTATCAGATTATCAAAAATATGCCCGCCAGGATCATCAAGACAGCCGACACGGCGTTGTACGACAACGTTACTATTTAGCGTACTGACATAAAATCCTCAAAGCCGACATTTTGATGGTTTATCTGCGGATGAACTGACAGGGTGTCGGTTTGTGGCATACTGGCAATATTATTGAACCCTTGACGAAAGGTATAACGTAGGTATATATTAAGAAATGATGAACGAACAGGAAAACAATATTCAGGATGAAAATCTAAACCAGGCCGACCAGCCTGCGGAGCAAGAAGTTGAAAATTCGGAAGAAAGCATAGAGCAGCGTTTACAGCAAGAACTGGCACTCGCGAACGACAAGTATACACGTCTGTTTGCTGAGTTCGATAACTATAAGAAAAGAACATCAAAAGAACGCGTTGAACTTATTCAGTCGGCCAGTAAGGACGTGTTGGGTAAACTTCTGCCCATTTTGGACGATCTGGACAGAGCATTGGGTGCCATGCAGACCGCGCAGGAAATCGAATCCGTAAAACAGGGCGTGGAGCTGGTCAGCCAGAAGTTCAAGAAAACACTCGCGCAGGAAGGATTGAAAGAGATGGAGGATGTTATCGGTCAACCGTTCGATCCTGAATATCAAGAAGCTATTACGGCGATTCCTGCACCTTCGGAAGATATGAAGAACAAGGTGATAGATGTAGTTGAAAAAGGATATTTCCTGAATGATAAGGTTATCCGGTTTGCAAAGGTAGTAATAGGTCAATAAGAAGATGGCTAAGAGAGATTATTATGATATTTTGGGGGTTTCGAGGACAGCAGACGCTTCGGAGATAAAATCAGCCTACCGTAAGCTGGCGATCAAATACCACCCGGATAAAAATCCTGACGATAAGGATGCGGAAGAGAAATTTAAACAAGCCGCAGAAGCATATGAAATATTAAGTAACCCCGAGAAGCGTCAACGCTATGACCAGTTCGGTCACGCAGGAAACTCAGGTGCCGGCTTTGGAGGCGGAGGCATGAACATGGATGACATTTTCAGCCAGTTCGGTGATATTTTCGGTGGAGGAAGTCCGTTTGAAAGCTTCTTCGGAGGTGGATCCCGTGGCGGCGGACGCCGTGTACAACGGGGAACAAATCTCCGTATCAAGGTGAAACTTACGTTGGAAGAAATAGCCAAAGGTGTTGAAAAGAAGGTAAAGGTAAACAAACAGGTGCACTGCCGTACGTGTGGCGGAACGGGCGCTAAAGATAAAGCTTCTTACCATACCTGTAGTACCTGTGGCGGGTCCGGGTCGGTCCGTCGCGTAACGAATACGATACTTGGTCAGATGCAGACCACCAGCACCTGTCCTACCTGTAACGGCGAAGGCGTGGAGATTACGTCAAAATGTACGTCGTGTAAGGGCGAAGGACTCGAAAGAGGTGAGGAAACAATTGCCATTAATATTCCAGCGGGCGTCAGCGAAGGAATGCAATTATCCATGAGCGGAAAAGGTAATGCGGCCCCCCGCGGAGGTATACCGGGCGATCTGATTATTCTCGTCGAAGAGGTACCGCACGAAACATTGAAACGGGACGGTATCAATGTAATTTACGACCTATATATTAATTTTGCAGATGCAGCGCTCGGAACCAGCGTAGAGATTCCTACGATAGACGGTAAGGCGAAGATAAAGATTGATCCCGGAACACAAGGAGGTAAAATATTACGCCTGAAAGGAAAAGGTGTTCCCGAAGTAAACTCCTACCACAAGGGCGATCAGTTGGTGTACGTGAACGTCTGGACACCCAAGGTTGTTTCTCCGGAGGAACGTTCGCTATTGGAGAAGCTGAAAAACTCGGCTAATTTCAAACCACAGCCAGGCAAGAGCGAAAAGTCGTTTTTTGAACGTATCAAAGAATACTTCGAATAACTATATATAAAAATAGAAACCACAGCGGGGTTATCATCCTGCCAATATAAAGGGAAGCCATCGGTTTCCCTTTTTTACATGCTACCTTCTCTCCTTGCGCACCCCGCTATTGCCGACTGTATCATCGGCGCTGCCAATCAAAACTCGCACCCCATACAGACATCCGTGCCACTGACAAATCTACATCATCAACTGCTATACCAATTAGACGACTGTCATAGTATGGCAGCCCGATTGCCGTATTGTCACGCTAAATAATCTGCTTTTTTTATACGTAATAGTAAACTTGTTGAATATTAAATAGTTGACGAAACAAACATTTTAATGACAAACTTCCCTCTTAGTTGGCATATATATTGAACGGTCTGAATATAATTGACGAAAAGTCAATATTTTTTAATAAACATTTATTCAAGCATTATGAAAAAATTATTCTTAACTCTAACAGCTGTAACAGCATTAACCTTCGCTTCTCAAGCACAGACAGAGAAGGGTAAATTTATTGTAGGTGGACAAGTAGGCTTTGAAACCTCTAAAGTGAAAGATACAGATAACAAAGGGAATTCTTTCTCTATCAATCCGACAGCGGGCTACTTCGTGAGCGACAACTGGGCTGTTGGGACAGGTATAGGATACAGCTGGAACAAAACGGAAAGGGCCGGCGATCCTGATTTTACGCAAGAGTCGAATGCTTTCCAGGTAGCT
Source organism: Sphingobacterium allocomposti (assembly GCF_008124885.1). Classification (GTDB taxonomy): domain Bacteria; phylum Bacteroidota; class Bacteroidia; order Sphingobacteriales; family Sphingobacteriaceae; genus Sphingobacterium; species Sphingobacterium allocomposti. The sequence continues at coordinate 35,338 of NZ_VNHX01000012.1, read as the reverse complement.
CCTTTCGTAAGAAATTATATTGGCGATGGACAGTTTAGGTTTTTCTCCCAATTATCCGTACCGATGGCATGGGGAAAAACTACCACGACAACTAACATCGAGAGCGAAGCTAAATTTGAGAGATACGGTGTCGAACTGGCTCCCGGTTTTGCCTTCTTTCCCACAAGCAAAGTAGGAATCGAGCTAAAAGTCAGGGGTTTATATTTTGAATCTGACAAGAATAAAACTTTAGACAGGACGACAAATACCTTTGGATTAAATGCAAACTCATTGGCTCCTAGTATAGGCGTACAGTTTTACTTCTAATCTACTCCAAGAGTTTTCTGTTAAAGGGGTGCCGTTCTACTGGCACCCCTTTATTTGTGAAGCGACCAGCTTTCCCTATCCTTATGGAAGTAGTTGGCTTGAGTGTCCGGATACCCACATATTAAAAAAGGCTTCAACCGGGGAGATTGAAGCCTTTCTACTAACTAACCAATTATTAACCTAAATTATGAATTACTAATATCATATCAACTCTTATGCCAGGAAGATTTGTCTAATCTGTTTTAACGTTCTTTAACGTTTTAGCATGGATATTCATTTCCGCGATTAATGCGTATCTTTGGTCAATGGAACAACAACAGATTTTACAGCGGCTGCAGATCGCCGACCTCAACGACATGCAGCGCGCCGTATTGGAACAATACGAGTCCGGCAAGGACTTCGTGCTTCATTCACCTACCGGAACCGGAAAAACCCTGGCCTTTACGCTTCTGTTGGGAAAGCTACTGTCGCCCGACACGGACACGGTGCAGGCGGTCATTGTTGTTCCTACGCGCGAACTGGCCTTGCAGATTGAACAGGTCGTGCGGAAAGCGCTCCCCGCCCACAGAACAGTATGTGTATATGGCGGAAACGACACCAAGGCAGAGAAAAGGAAATTGACGCATCCGCCGGCGGTACTGATCGGTACCCCCGGACGCCTGATGTACCACTTCGAACGTGCGCATGTCGACTATTCTTCGATTCATACCTTGGTGCTTGATGAGTTTGACAAATCGCTCGAATTTGGTTTTCATGGGCAAATGGTATACCTTGTGGAGCAGCTAAGTGGCTTAGCAAACCGGATTTTGACGTCGGCAACGAAAATGACAGAAATTCCGGCGTTCACGGGGATAAGAAATTTTGTCACTGTCGATTTTTCCGACAACCGCGCAGCAGCTCCCCGCCTATTCATTAAGAAAGTTATTGCACCTGCACAGCATAAGCTTAAGGCACTTTTCTCTTTGTTATGTATCAATGGAGAAAAGAAAACAATCGTATTCTGTAACCATCGCGACGCGGTCGATCACATCAGCGACCTGCTCGATGACAGAGGCGTTATTCATGATCTGTTTCACGGCGGACTTGAACAGAGTGATCGTGAGTTGGCATTGCTCAAATTCAGGAACGACTCAAACCGTATTTTGATCACCACAGACCTGGCTGCACGCGGATTGGATATACCGCATGTCGATGTCATTATTCATTATCAGCTGCCTTATACGGAAGACGCTTTTATACACCGTAACGGTAGAACGGCCCGTATGCAGGCCACCGGAGAAGTATTTGTCATCCTCAAGCCCGAAGAGGAATATCCCTACCTGTCCTCCGACACGCAATCCATTTCGTTGGAAGGCGACTATCCACTCCCGCCAAACTCTCCGTTTGCTACACTTTATCTGACCGGCGGTAAAAAAGACAAAATCAATAAGATCGATATCGTTGGTTTCTTACTTAACCTACCGGACGTACAAAAAGACCAGATCGGCTTAATTGAGGTAAAAGACCGCGAGGCGTTTGTGGCAATCGATAGGACCATCGCGGCGGCCGTTATTAAACTGGCCAACGGCCAGAAAATAAAAGGAAAAAAGGTAAAGGTGGGGCGGACCTAGTCTTCTCCTGCAGATAGATAGGGCAACAGCGAGCGGGGAACCAATGCCGATACGTCGCCACCATTGCCGAGGATGTCGCGGACGATTGTGGACGATATATGAGCTAAGCCCGATTTCGCCATAAGGAAATAAGTTTCTACTGCCGGTGATAGCTGTGCGTTATTCTGGGCGATCGCATTCTCAAACTCGAAATCATTCGTGTTACGGAGGCCCCGCAACATGTAGCTGGCACCCACCTGTTCACAAAACGATACCGTGAGTCCTGAAAATTGCCTGACTTCTACCCTTTCGTTTGATTGAAACACCTCCCGTATAGCCTGCTCCCGTATATGGTGGGGCAACAGCCCTTTTTTTGCGCTGTTGACGCCGACCGCCACAATTATTTTGTCAAATAAGCTTAGTCCCCGTAGCACAAGATCTTCGTGTGCAATAGTGAAAGGATCAAATGAACCGGCAAAAACGGCAATTTTCATGAGTGTCGATGTTTAGTGATCGTTTTGATAAAAGCTAAAGGAAGAGTAACCATACTTTCTTGTTTCAACCCAGATAGGCGAATCGGCCATGCCGCGTGTTGACGGATGCTCAATAACCATTATGCCACCGGCGTTCAGTATGCCCGCCTTCCATATGTCATTAGCTAGCCCCGGCAGTTGCGGAAGATCGTATGGAGGATCTGCAAAAATTAAATCATAAGAAGTCCGGCAGGCAGAAATAAATTTAAGCACGTCTGCTTTTCTTGCTTGTATATTATTTATATTCAGTTTTTTAGCAGTTTCTTTGATATACTGTACGCATTTAAAATGAATGTCCACAGCATCAATAGCGACTGCTCCCCGCGACGACAGCTCGAAGCTGATGTTGCCCGTGCCCGTAAAAAGGTCGAGACAGGTACAGTTCTCAATATCCAGCCGGTTTTCTAAGATATTAAACAAAGCTTCCTTCGCGATGTCCGTTGTCGGTCGGACCGGCAGGCTGGATGGCGGTGTCAGACGCTGTCCGCCAAGATGTCCTCCTATGATACGCATAACGGATAATCAAGCATAAGATTAAAAGAATCCACATCTTTTCGTATCTCCTCATCGCTTACATACATTGGCGTCTTTGCTTTCATGAACTCTACCTTTTCGGAAAAGCGATGTAATGCCTCGGCATAGCTATGATTTTGTGCTATTCCCGACACCAGGATTTTCTGCACCGGGGCCGAAAGGCCCAATGCCTTAAAGGTCGTTAACATAAAGTAATGGAGGTCGTTTTCATTATCGATATCGAAGATGTTATACATTTGAAATGCGCCATTCTTAAAGACAAAAAGTTCCAGCTGGGTATTTCTGAAATGTGTGCCAACTACTTCGCCCTGAAGCGGAATGTGAGACTGTACACCACCCAATATCCACTGGAAGTCGGCGACAAATTTTGCGTTTGGAAAGATGGCACGCCAACGGTTGTACAATAGTAGGTCAAACTGATAACAAGCCATGATATCGAAGTTCGGTATCCGATACTCGTATGTTCTTGCCGGCTGCTCATCCAGCAAAAACTCCTGGTACAGCGGTTTATCGTTGTCGTCGAATACATCGTCGGGAATGAACACCAGGCTCTGGACAGGGACGTTGATAAATATATGTTGAAACGGAAGACCGAGAAGTTTTATGGCATCCCCATCAGGCTGGTTCGCGGGATACGAATAGAGCACCTGTACATGATTGCTTTCGTCCAGCACAAGCAGAGTGTCGACCAGGAAATCTGTTTTTATTAACAGCGTATATTGCGGTATATAGTGTAAATGGAAATTCTTCGACGTGTACTTCTTGCTCATATTGCCAGCGGTTGGTGGTATCCTTTTAAGTAAACAAAATTAGCTTTTCAAATTGATTTGACCAACCTTTTGAATAACTTTGGCCATGCATATTCGAAACCTGCTTATCGGACAGTTTGATTGGCAGCCCACGCGGCAACAGTTACAGGTGTTTGAGCTGCTGGAAGGCTTTCTGACTACGTTTCGATCCTCGTCCTGTTTTGTGCTGAAGGGATACGCCGGTACCGGAAAGACAACGATAATCAGCGCCTTGGTAAAGACACTTCCTGCCTTGGGCAAAAGAACGGTGCTATTGGCACCTACTGGCCGTGCAGCAAAGGTTATGAACCACTACTCCGGGAAAAAGGCATTTACCATTCACAAAAAAATATACCGCAAGAAGTCGGCTTCGACGGTAGACCTCGACTTTACATTAGCGGATAATGTACATGAGAATACGTTGTTTATTGTCGATGAGGCCTCTATGATATCCGACAACAATGCGGATCTTTTTTCGAATAGTCTGCTCGACGACTTAATCCGATTCGTACAGTCCGGAAATAGCTGTTGTCTGATGTTCGTCGGCGACAGCGCGCAGCTCCCCCCGGTAGGCATGATCCAAAGCCCAGCCCTGGATGTCGGTTACCTGTCGTCCAAATACCATTTGCACACCTATTCGTACGAGCTGCGGGAAGTTGTGCGTCAGCACCGCGAATCGGGTATTTTATTTAATGCGACGCGTGTGCGAGACGATATCGATCTTGAAAACCAGGACGATGCGCTTGCTTTTCCGCAGTTTCACACGCAGGGATTCAAGGATATTTTCCGGATGAACGGCGATCGGCTTATCGAGGGACTTCATTACAGCTATGACCGGTTTGGAATAGAAAACACGATGGTTATCTGCCGATCAAACCGCTCGGCAAACATGTACAACCAGCATATACGTAATCAGATCTTGTTCCGGGAAGAGGAGATCACCGGAGGCGACTTTATCATGGTGGTCCGGAACAATTACTACTGGTTACAGCAGCACGACGAAAAGAGCACGGGCTTTATAGCCAACGGCGACCTGGCAAAAGTCAGGAAAGTCAGCAACGTACATGAGCAGCACGGATTCCGTTTTGCCGATATCTCCCTGGAGTTTATGGACAACGACGAACCCGAACCGGTTGTATGCCGCGTCCTCCTCGACAGCATTTACGTCGACTCGCCTAACCTTCCATATGAACAGCAGCAAAAACTGTATGAGTCTATAGCTCTAGATTACAATGATATATCGACGAAAAAAGACCGGCTGGAGGCCATAAAGAAGGATCCTTATTACAATGCCCTACAGATAAAATTTGCATACGCCGTTACCTGCCATAAGGCGCAGGGGGGACAATGGCCGTGCGTGTTTATCGACCAGGGCTACATGAACGACGATATGTTAAATACCGAGTTTTTACGTTGGCTGTATACCGCTATCACACGGGCGACGCAGCAGCTGTTTTTGGTCAACTTTAATCCGAAGTTTTATGGAGAAGGATAAGCACGCACGATGGACACACTTCTTCAAAGAAGATATACGCCGGTTCAAGCCGGCCGAATTCAATCTTATTTTTATACAGCAGCATGGCCTAACCCTTGATGCCCTTCTCGGGTATGCGTTTCATACAGACAGGCAAGTGGCGTTCCGGGCAGCATGGATGCTGGAGCATGTGCTATTGAACGCACCTGAGCAGATACCGTCTGTCTTCGGCGACCTGACCACACGCCTGGGAGAGCAAAAAAATTGGAGCGCCATACGTAGCTTCACCAAGATCGGTATGGCTTCCACGGATCGCCGCAACACGATCCCTTACACACAAGCGCAGGAGGCCGTATGGATCGAACAATGCTTTCAGTGGCTTATTGATCCGTCATGTCCTGTTGCAGTAGTGGTAAACTGCCTTGATATCTTAAGTAATTTAAGCAGCCGCCATGACTGGGTCAGGGATGAATTGGCGGCGCAGATACATTTCCTGCTAAACACAACCCCTACGCCCGCTTTGACCAGCCGTGCGCAGCGCGTGTTAAAAAGGATACGCCCGCCGGCTCAGGGCGCCGGATGATAGCGGGCCGCTTCACGCGGTGTCAATCCGATCGGCGAAACGGACCGCCGCTGCTAAAACAACGTATTCCCTTTATTGAGATTGACTTTTCCCAAATGCCGGTAAGCCAGATCGGTGCACTCTCTGCCTCTGGATGTACGCATGAGATACCCCTCCTGTATAAGAAAGGGCTCATAGACCTCTTCGATTGTTCCTTCATCTTCACCTACCGCGGTCGCGATCGTTTTAAGTCCGACCGGCCCCCCTTTAAACTTATCAATGATTGTAGCTAAGATGCGGTTGTCCATTTCGTCCAGGCCATGTTCGTCCACATTCAGGGCGTTCAGCGCATATTGCGCTATGGCTTTGTCGATAGAACCGTTTCCTTTTATTTGGGCAAAGTCGCGCGTCCTGCGCAGCAGTGCATTTGCTATACGGGGGGTGCCCCGGCTCCGCCGCGCAATTTCGTAGGCACCTTCTTCGCTGATCGGCGTTTGTAAGATGGTAGCCGATCGCAATACAATGGTTGTCAGCAACTTCGCGTCGTAATATTGCAGCCTGGAGTTAATTCCGAAACGTGCCCGGAGGGGCGATGTCAATAAGCCCGACCGCGTGGTTGCACCTATCAACGTGAACGGGTTAAGGGAGATCTGAACAGAGCGGGCGTTTGGTCCTGTTTCAAGCATGATGTCGATTTTAAAATCTTCCATCGCGGAATACAGGTATTCTTCGACGAGCGGACTTAATCTGTGAATCTCGTCGATAAAGAGTACGTCTCCCTCTTCGAGGTTGGTCAAAAGCCCTGCCAGGTCGCCGGGTTTGTCGAGGACCGGCCCCGAGGTAATTTTAATGTTCACCCCCATCTCGTTGGCGATAATATGGGAAAGAGTCGTCTTCCCCAGCCCCGGAGGGCCGTGTAGAAGAACATGGTCGAGCGCCTCCCCCCGTAGTTTAGCCGCCTTGACAAAGATCGACAGATTTTCCAATATTTTCTCCTGCCCCGTAAAATCCTCAAAGACCTGTGGACGGAGCGCTCTTTCGATGTCTTTGTCGACAGGATTCAATCTTTCCGGATTCGGATCAAGATACTCGTTCATCATATTTCTTTAACGTAAGCCAATAGAATTAATTATACTTTTTAAACCAGCTTTCTACCTTTAGCTGGATGACTCCAAAGAACGCTTCCCGAAAGATACGTGTGCTCATCTTTGAAACGCCTTCTGTACGGTCTGTAAAAATAATAGGGACTTCCTCAATCCGGAAGCCATATTGAAGAGCCTTAAATTTCATCTCGATCTGGAAAGCATATCCCACGAACCTAATCTGCTCAAGTGGAATTTTTTCCAGCACTTTTCTCGAGAAGCAAACGAATCCGGCTGTGGCGTCCTGTACCTTTATCCGCATAATAAACCGCACGTATACCGATGCAAAATAGGACATAAGGACCCGGCTCATGGGCCAGTTTACAACATTTACCCCTTTGATATACCGCGAACCTACCGCCATGTCCGCCCCTTTTAGGCAGGCCTCCCTGAGCCGGATCAGATCCAGCGGATTGTGACTGAAATCGGCGTCCATTTCAAAAATATAACCGTAGTGGCGCCCAAGAGCCCATTGAAAGCCGTGTAGATAAGCCGTTCCGAGGCCGAGCTTACCCTTCCGCTCCTCTATAAAAAGTTGCCCGCCATATTCGTTCTGAAGGTTTTTTACTATTGCTGCTGTTCCGTCCGGCGAGCCGTCATCGACGACAAGAATGTCGAAAGGAACCGCAAGCGAAAAGACCGTCCGAATGATCTTCTCGATATTTTCTTTTTCGTTATACGTTGGAATGATGACTAAGCTGTCGGCCACGGGCTATAAAATTAAACCTATTAAGGATAAAGATACAAAAAAGAGAACGCGTTACCTATTTTAATTGGGGGCTATATGCTGGCACCACGAAAAGGCGGAATCAGCTTACGCCGTTCATCAGCTTTCTGACGGCTGGCGAAAGAACCACAAGAACCACACCTGCTACGAGCGAGTATATCGCAAGCTGCTGATAGCCGTCCGTATACGCGATTAACTTGTCAAAAAGCGAAGCATTCTCGTCGGGCGACGACATCCCCGCCCCGAGCAGGCCAGCCACATACTGACCGTAAGCACTCGCCAGAAACCACAATCCCATCATCATTCCGCCTAAGTGTCTCGGCGATAGCTTCGTAATCATAGACAGTCCGATCGGAGACAGGCAGAGCTCGCCAATCGTTACCGCCAGGTATGCCAACGTGAAGACTTCAAGAGAGGTCTTCCCCGTGGCGTCGGCGAATAGCCGCGTTCCAAAGAAAATATAATAGCCGATAGCTAAAAAGAGAAAGCCTAATCCGAACTTGACAACCGTATTCGGTTCTAATTTTTTCTTGGCCAGTGCCAGCCACAGCAATCCGAGTAGCGGACTGAACACGATAACGAAAAGCGAGTTTGCCCCGTTATTCACCACGTTGGGATCGATCTGAAAAAACAATAGATCGTGTTGTAAGTTGTTGTTCGCAAATAGTGCGAGCGAGCCGCCGGCCTGTTCGAAGATGGCAAAAAACAAGATCGAAAAAAGGATTAGTATTAGGGCCGCAATCAACTGTTGCCTAACGCTTCTCTCCTTTTCCCGCAAAAGCTGGAAAAGGAAGTATACCAAAGCCAGCGGACCTACGATATACATGAATAGGTCTGTATAGCGGGTATTGTTTACCATGATGAAGATCAGCGGAATGCAGATGAGCGCTCCTGCATACACCATCACTTCACGGCGTATCTTTGCAGCTTTTGAAAGATGTACCAGCGGACTGTTTCCGATCGGGCCGAGATGCTTTTTGGTAAACGTAAAGATAAGGAGGCCAATGAGCATGACGATGGCTGCCGCCAGAAAGGCGAGGTTCCATGAATGCTCCTTGCCCAGCCATACACATAGCGCGCCGCCTAAAAGAGCTCCGACATTAATACCCGAATAAAACACACCGAAGCCCGCATCCCGCCGGGAGTCGCCCTCTCTATAAAGGTCGCCCACCATCGACGAAATGTTAGGCTTAAAAAAACCGGTTCCAATGATGGTCAATGCTATTCCAAAATAAAAAAATTGATGAGGATCGATGGCGATCAACCCATTTCCTAAAACCATCAGGACCGCCCCGAAGGTCAAGGACCGTTTGAAACCAAGTATTTTGTCCGCGAAGATACCGCCCACGAAAGTAAATGCGTAGACAAATGCCTGTATAGCTCCGTATTTTAAATTGGCGTCTTTTTCCGTTAGGAGTAGCTGGTCGACCATAAATATAGCAAGTACGCCACGCATACCGTAAAAACAGAAGCGTTCCCACATCTCCACAAGGAAGAGGTACCACAGCTGTTTTGGATATTTTCCTTCGAAGTTCTGAATATCTTCTAGTGTAATCTGCTTTGACATTTATACGAATTGTGTTTCTTGATGTAGTTGTTTATTTTATGCCGTGCATGAGTTTTTTGATCAATGGGTTAAGTGCCATGACCAAAACTCCGCCGATGGCGGGAATCGCGGTAAATAGGAAGAAAAAGTGGCTCAGCGAATAATTTTCCTGGATGGTTTCTACCTGCCCTCCTAATATCGCGGCCAGTTTCTGGGCGATAGCAATTGCCAGATACCACATACCGAACATAAAAGCCAGCATGCGGGCAGGCACAAGCTTCGATACATATGAAAGGCCTACCGGAGAAATAAACAGCTCGCCGAGCGTGTGAAACAGATAGGTTAATACGAGAAAGATCATCGACACTTTGACGCCGGATCCTGCGCCTATCGAGCCACAGGCAATAATCAGGTAGCCTATCGCCACCAAGATGAGGCCGTAGCCATATTTCATGGCTGCCGGAGGGTTATATTTGGACTCCCAGATCTTAGATACGGACGACGCCAATGCGATGATAAAAAACGAGTTGAGCGTCGAAAACCACGAAACTTTTATGGCGGAGATCTCGGCCGTAAACTCGTTATACAACATCCATATCCCTGCAGCCCAGATCAAAACAAAGCAAAGGAATAGAATAATATTGGACAGCGCAATTTTTGTCCATGTGGCTATCGCCAGCTTAATCAATACCCAGGAGATAATGATCAGCGGGACAACCGTCAGGAGCGTATTGACCACGTTAAAAGCTATCAGGCTGCCTCCCGTCAGCTCTCGATCGATATAGTCGCGCGCAACGAGGACCAACGAGGTGGCGCCTTGCTCGAAGCTCATGAAAAAGAAGATCAGAAAAACGGCTAAGAGAATCACGCCGTACATCCTGTCACGCACCACCTTGGCGTAGCGGCGTATTCTGTTTACGATGAGCACCAGAAAAAGAATCAGCGCGCCAATAACCATAATATTTTGGCCGCGTAAGGACGGCGTATCCAGGAAGGCGAAGACGTCAAGGACGTTGTTTTTCGACAGTGGATCGTTGAAGGCGTAGACCAATCCGACGATGCCCACAACGATCATAAGGACGACATCTAACGTAGTAAAAGGGTTGTGCTTTGTCTCTCCCGGCTCCAGACTGGCTCCTGCAGAATCGGCTGTCCCCTGCTTGGATTTATCAAGAATCCCCAGCGTCCCCAAAAGCGGGCCCGCCAGCCAAAATTGTATCGTTCCCAAAAGCATAAACACTCCCGCTAGTCCAAACCCCCAGTGCCACCCCTGCGTCTCGGCAAGATATCCGCACAGCATCATCCCAAAGAATGCACCTGCGTTGACACCCATATAGAAAATCGTGTATGCACTGTCCTTTTTCTCCGGCAGCAATTTGTACATTTCCCCAAGGATTGCCGGCATATTTGGCTTGAAAAAGCCGGTTCCTACCACCAGGCAGCCCAGTCCGATAAAAAACATAAGTGAGGAATCGAATGCCATTGACGCATGGCCCAAGGTCATGATGGCCGCCCCAATGATTACTGCGGCACGGGAGCCGATGTATTTGTCAGCGATGACACCACCGAAGATCGGTGTGATGTAAAGAAGCATCGCATAAGTACCGTATAAAGCGCCCGCCTGTTCGGCAGTCCACCCCCATCCGGGGTTCGCGCCTATAACGGAGGCAGTAAGAAATTGTATAAGCAGCACCCGCATCCCGTAAAAGGAAAAACGCTCCCACATTTCTGTAAAAAAGACAATAAACAGACCTGCCGGATGCCCCAAAACCCGATGTTCATTCGCTTCACGAACAGGCGAAGCCGAAGAATTTTCTCTCATACGCTTAATTTTAGATTGCCAAAATTAAGCAAATCCACGAAAATTTAGGGCTGACAAACAAAAAATGCTCGTAACATCTTTACGAGCATTTCCTGTTTTCGTCTTTTTTCGTCTTAGTTGATACCGTGCATCATTTTTTTAAGTTTAGGCGAAAGAAGGATCAGAATGACGGCAACCGCGCCGGGTATGACGGCGAAGATGCCAAAAAAGTGAGCCATGGAATATTGGGTACTGATATAATCTATGGTAGAGCCCAACATGCTTCCCGCAAAATTTGCGATTGCTGATGATGCAAACCAAAGACCGAAAATCAATCCTAAAAGTTTTTTCGGCGACAGTTTAGAAACATAAGATAGACCTACCGGTGATAGACACAACTCCCCTGTCGTATGGAAGAAGTACGCCAGGATGAGCCAAACCATACTCACAGAGGCCGTTTGCGCACCTTGAGGAATATCCTTACAGCCGTAAGCCAGCGCAGCAAAACCTGTCCCCAACAAAAGTAAGGCAAGTGCAAACTTGATCGGGCCCGATGGGTTCCATACTTTCTCCCAGATCTTACTGAATACTGTTGCTAACGTGATGATAAAAAACGAATTCAATATCTGAAACCATGATGCTGCGACCTCTGTCTCCAAAGCTGTAAACTCACGCTGAATCTTCCACACCCCTAAGACCCATATGATGATCATACTAATAAAAGTACATATAATGGTTTTGGGATACGTGCTAAGCAATTTTTTTGAGAGTCCGAACAGCACACTTGTGAGGATAATTAAAGGGAAGAGTGTTAAAGCGGCGTCTACCCATTTAAAGGTGATTGCTGCATTTCCCGTGAGCACCCGCTGTGTGTAGTCGGCGGCAAATATGTTCATTGAGCCTCCGGCCTGCTCAAAGGCTAACCAAAAGAACGTGCTAAACAGGATCAGCACACCGATAACAATCAGTCGATCTCTTCGTACGTGCTCCGGTATGGCATCAGCGTCATCCTCAGTGGTCGTTTGCTCGACGGTACCGGCTTCTTTTGGAGCCTCACCAATCCTGCCGAAATATTTTCTCGCAAAGTAGAACTGAAGCATTCCGAAAAACATGAATATACCAGCTAAACCAAATCCTAAATGCCACCCTTCCTTCTCGCCGATATACCCGCACAACAGCATCCCTAAAAACGCTCCCGAGTTGATTCCCATGTAAAAAATCGTATACCCGGCGTCTTTTTTTGCAGAGTTATCAGGATATATCTGCCCTACCATCGAAGAAATGTTGGGTTTAAACAAGCCGTTGCCAATAATCATGAGTGCTAGCCCCAAGAAAAAGAAGCTTTGGGAAAAGCCCTCCATCGCCATGGAGGCATGACCTAAGGTCATGATCAGCGCTCCAACAAAGATGGCTTTACGGAATCCCATAAGCCTATCGGCGATGATACCTCCGATTATCGGAGTTAAATAGACCAATCCCGTATACCAGCCATAAAGTTTCAATGCGTCAGCTCTTGTCCATTCCCACCCCCCATCGGCGAGCGAACTTACCAAAAACAGCGTGAGCAGAGCCCGCATACCGTAGTAACTAAAGCGTTCCCACATCTCGGTGAAAAAGAGTACGAACAGCCCTGCAGGGTGTCCCATTACCATTTTATCGTCTACGCCCTGCTTGGCGAGATGGTTCACTAAAAGTTCATCTTTTTGTTCAATCATATTGTTAGTTGTTAGTTATTCGTGGATACATAATTTAGATGTCAGGCATTAGCGCGACGCGGGTAGGCAGCGAACACTGTCTGTCAATTGGTTTTATTGTGTTCTGCGGAAAGACGCTTTCCACAGTCTCTTCGCAGAACACTGTTGTTGTATGCTGGACCCAAGTAGTATTAGCTATTTTTGAATCGCTCCAACAGTTTTTTGGTAGCAAGGATACCGTCTACTTCCGAGAGCTTGGACCCCTCGTATTCTATTCCGATATAGCCTTTAAATCCCGCCTCTTTGACGATTTTCATCATCCGCTCGTAGTCTATCTGTGTTTCATTGCCATTGGCGTCGAAATCGTGGGACTTTGCGCTCACCCCTTTGGCAAATGGCATCAGATCGCTTACACCCTGATAGCGGTCGTACTCATAGAAGTTCCCGAAGTCCGGAAGGCTTCCGCAGTTCTTCTTGTTTACTTTCTTCAAAACATCTGCAAGCCAATCGCCATGTGAAGAGATGCCGCCGTGGTTTTCGACAATGACATTAATTTTATCCTTCCGGCCGTATTCTGCCAATGTGCTTAAGCTCTCTATGACGCGTGACTTTACGTCCTCAGGATCGCCATTGCCTGCCGCATTTACGCGAATAGACTTACAGCCAAGAAACGACGCTGCGTCAATCCATTTGTAGTGGTTTTCGACGGCCTTGGCGCGCTTCGCATTGTCTTCGTCGCCCAAATTTCCTTCACCGTCGATCATGATGAGTACGTTCGTTACACCATTATCCTTCGCCCGGTTGTTCAAGTCCTTTAAGTAGGTCATATCTTTCGCTTTATCTTTAAAGAACTGGTTCACGTACTCGACGCCGTAAATGCCAAACTTCTTCGCAGCTAATTCGGGGAAGTCAATATTCTTTAAGTCGCCCTTGAAGAGCGTCTTATGTAGAGACCACTCTGCCAAAGAGATGTCAAACCATGTTTTTTTTGCTGCAAACACCTCTACGGATGGAGCTAGCGCTACGCCTGCCGCAGCTAGGCCTAGCTGTTTTAAAAAAGTTCTTCTTGCGTTCATATGTTAGCTTTTATTAAATATTTGCCCACCCCGACGTTAACACATCTGCGATGTGTTTTGTCTTTATGGGAAGTTGTTGTCTGTCAATATAGGCCTGCAGCTGTAGCAGGCAGGAGCTGTCCGTCGATATAATATAGTCGGCTTTTACCGCTAATGCATTTTGTACTTTCTGCTCGGCCATAGCCGCCGATATCCCTTCGAACTTCACGGCAAAAGTACCTCCAAAGCCGCAGCATACGTCCTGGTCGCGCATAGGAAGAACCTCAAGTCCACCCACATGGGCCAACAACTGCCGGGGCTCGTCCCTGATGTTGCACTCCCTGAGGCCTGAACACGAATCGTGATAAACCGCGGTACCGACCAACTCCGCCCCAAAATAATCTTTTTTAAGCACATTTACCAAAAAATCACTAAGTTCATAGATGTTGGATTGTATGTTCCGGCAGCGGTTGTGTTCGGTCGAGTTGGTAAATAGGTCGTCGTATCCATTTTTTACCATGCCCGTACATGAGGCCGAGGGCGACACGATATAGCAATCCTCCGAGAAATCCGTCAGAAACTTTAGTCCGATCTGCTTGGCTTCGTTCCAAAAACCAGCGTTATATGCCGGTTGCCCGCAGCAGGTCTGTTTCGGATTATAAACCACGTTACACCCGGCTTTTTTTAATAGCTTGATCGTATTAAATGCTGTCTCCGGATACAGCTGGTCTATAAAACAGGGAATAAAAAGTTCTACATTCATGGTGTCAAGGCTTTGTTGAATCGAAGCATCCGAAGAAGCAGACTGCCTCCGATAATAAAAAATACAGACAAGAACAATGCCGAGTAACGGATGTTATGCGACAATTGTTCAATCAGGGCAAAGGACACAAGCCCCATAACGATGGCCAGTTTTTCCGTCACATCGTAAAAACTGAAGAACGACGCCGTGTCGCTTACATTTTCAGGAAGAAGCTTAGAATACGTCGATCTGGAAAGCGACTGGATGCCGCCCATAACCAGCCCCACTATACAGGCAAGAATGTAAAACTGGATTTCCGTCGTAATGTAGAATGACGCCACACATATACCCAGCCATACCAAAACCACTGAAATCAGCACTTTAATATTTCCGAATACGGAAGACAGTCTGGACATCAGGATGGCGCCGAGTATCGCAACGAGCTGAATCAACAGAATCGTAATGATAAGTTTGGAACTTTCCAGCTGAAGCTCTTTAGCCCCGAATGCGGCGGCAACAATCATAACGGTCTGCACTCCTGCGGCGTAAAAAAAGTAAGCTGGCAGAAAACGGCGGATGCGTTGTAGTCTCTTGATCTTCCGAAGTACAATTTTAAACTCGATAACAACGGTTCTAACGAGGTTCTTAGCCGCGCGTATTTCTGACCGCCTGTTATTTGGCAGGGCCCTAAAGGGGATGTTGGAAAAACCTGCCCACCATAAGCCTACCAATAAAAAGGACAGCCTCGGTCCGAAAGAGCCGTCCGTGATACCGAACCAGTCCGGCTTCAGGATAAAAATAAGGCAAATAATCTGTAGCGTAACACAGCCGACATACCCGTACGCGAATCCCTGCGCGCTGACCTTATCTTGTCTGTCGGGCGTAGCGATCTCGGGTAGGTATGAATTATTGAACAATACACCACCTATGTAGCCCATTGCTGCCATTCCGAAAAGGATAATGCCCAGCTCTAGCGTCTCCAGTTTAAAGAAAAACAGCCCCATGCACGAGAAGGCTCCGAAGTAGGTGAAAAACATCATCATTTGCTTTTTCCTGCCCTGCACGTCGGCGTAAGCCGATAAGAACGGCAAGCAGACCGCCATAATCAGGTAGGCCAACGCCAGCGTAAAATTGGATAATGCGGTATTGATGACCTCCACCCCAAAAAAGACAACGACGTCGCCACGCTCCTCCGTGGTGGTTATGGCGGTGTAGTAAGCTGGAAAGATTGTGGACGTGATTACCAAATTGTAGGCCGAATTAGCCCAGTCGTACATGGACCAAGAACGAATCAGTCGTTTGTCGTTTTTCCGGATGACCTGCATAATCGAAGCGAATATAGTAATGTTAAGTAAAAATTGAAACCATTTCTAAATGTTTGACCGTACCTATATTCATCCCCGTTGAAGCATATGTCGTCTGTCACAACAGGTAGCGGCTCCGTTAGCTAATAATGTTCCCGTATAAAAGTGATGATACGGACCATCTCCTGACGAATCGGACGTTCGGATCCGAGGAAATTGGTATTGAGAAAGGAAAAGGCTAAATTTTTCCCCGATCGGGTTTTGATAAAACCACTTTGGTTGTGTACCGAACTGATAGTCCCCGTCTTTGCCCAGACGAACGGTTCGCCGTTATTGAGTGAATACGCGCGCTTTAAGGTGCCGTCGACACCTCCGGCCGGAAAAAAATGGCGGAGTTCTTCCACGGTGGCTACCATCCCTTTTAATAATAGCAGAAGTTCGACCATGCTGCGCGGGCTGACTTTATTATAAGTCGACAGGCCTGAGGCGTCTTCGAGCACAATAGGGTCCGTAAAACTGGAAAAATAAGCCGCGTCCATTTCCTTCCGCAGCTGTGCCGTGCTGAATTTCCCATAACGCTGCAGCGCGATCATCATATGAAGCTGCTCCGCTAAAAAGTTATCGCTTGGAAGCATCATTTCCCGGAGTACCGTTCTCGTGTCATTACTATAAACGGTGCTGTAGGTAGATGGCTTTCCATAGCTTATCGTCTGGATCTCTTTTTTTAGCGTATCCCGAAGTAGCCGGATAAAGAGTGCGACATCGTTTTTAAAGGGCTTCTCATTTACATATCCGCGCGGCGGAACGGCCCGGCTTTTGAAGAAGGTATTGGTATCGAATGCACGGGTCAGCGTAAATGCTTCCGCGTTTCCGTTATCCGATGTCTTTATAAACTCCTCGAAATACGATGGCGTGACGGCGAGGCTTCCTCCCCGTTCTTTAAATGTAACGACGTTGCCGTATATCGGGAATGTACGCACTTCCGGCTGGTAGTATTCCTGATAATCCTCGATAGACCATCCCTTTCTGTAAAAGGGCTCATCTGATTGTGATTCAGTGCTATAAAATAATTTCTTGTTGCTTTGTTTCAGAAATTGAAACACCTTCCCAGACTCCAGTTTACTATGTAGAAAAGTCGGATCGCCTGTCCCCCAGAAAATTAGGGAGTCTCCCCGTTCTACGTAGTGAAGCCCGGGAATAGAATCGCCAAGGTATTTAAGGGCGGCAAATAATGTAAAGGTTTTGGTGTTTGATGCCGGCGTGAAGTACTTTCCTTCATTTATTCCTAATAGAAATCTGTTGCTATCCAGGTCGTATAAGCAGAAGCCGTAAAAGTGCTTCGCTAACACTGGCGACAACTCAAATTCGCGCTTCAAGGGAGTCATGTCCACAGGTTGCGCCTGAAGAATGTAAGGGGCCACCGAGAGCACAAATAAAGCAAGGATCCGTTTCATCCTGTAAATGTACAAAAAAGGCCACAACTACGCTATGGGATAGATGCTTGTTGCCGGTAAGGAACTAAAAAAACTCCTGCCTCCTCTGTTTGCCGGAACCAACAGAGCGGCAGGAGCTTTCGGTCTTCAAAAAGGCGGTATTAATTATACCCCGTATTTTGCTGCAGCGTGCCGCTGCTTCTATCTATTTCGATCTGCGGAATTGGAAAATACGCGTTATGCGGATTGAATACAATGCCTTTAAATGCAGGTAATAAAGAGCCTTCAAATGAAGAGTAGCTTTCTATTGTCTGCTTTGCTATACCCCACCGTACCAGATCGAAAAAGCGGTGCCCTTCCAGAGCGAGTTCCAATCGTCTTTCCATACGCACGGCATTACGCGCATATTCCGGATTGGGAAAAACCGGGTATGGTTTCACCTGGTAGTTGGCGGCATCTTTCCCGTCGATCTGTTTATGAGGCAGCTTCGATGCCCGCGCACGGACGGCATTAACATAGGTCAGTGCCATGTTGAGGTCGCCCAGTTCCACTGCACACTCGGCGGCCATCAATATCACATCGGCAAGGCGCATGATATTTACGTCGAGTCC
The DNA here is from genome assembly GCF_008124885.1 of Sphingobacterium allocomposti. Taxonomy (GTDB): domain Bacteria; phylum Bacteroidota; class Bacteroidia; order Sphingobacteriales; family Sphingobacteriaceae; genus Sphingobacterium; species Sphingobacterium allocomposti. Next base: position 17,497 of record NZ_VNHX01000012.1, on the reverse strand, counting down.
TGTTATGTACGCCTCACCGGGAACGGCGTGCGACGCAAACTGGCTTCGATAGATCATTGTCTTGATACCCACGAAGGGCCCTGCATAGCTCGACGAGCGGATCCAGGCATCGCCGGGCATAATGCCGTAGTCAAGATAAGGAACGCCGCGACGCCCAACAGTGTAATCCAGACGGGGATCTACCCGTAACGACTGATCCACTTTGTAGTTTGTTTTGGCAGCTCCTTCCAGGCCTGCGTCCGACTTATAGGGGTTTGTTCTGTAGGAGCCGTCCAGGTATGGCAGGCCGTTTTCGTCTACCCTATAGGCATTCACGAGATCTATCGAAGGCTGATAAAAACCACAGCATCCGACTGGTGATGTCCCATATAAACCGCTAAGCATATCTCCCACATTCGCGTTGTCACCAGAACCGTTGGGGTTAATGGCATGCTTCGACACCATGAGTGCCTCAGGGCCGTCTTCCGTCTCTACGTTAAAGTTGTTCTCGAAGGGCATTGCCGTGATGTCTTTGCCTGCGATAACCTCCTGGAAAAGCGGAAGCGCAAGCTCGAACTTCTTTTCGTATAGATACAGTTTGCCCAGGTACGCTTTGGCAATGTATCTATCCATGCGCCCTTTCTCTCCGTTGATCTTTGATACAGGTAGGTTTTCCGATGCAAATTTTATGTCTTCGATAATCTTTGGATAGATATCGGTGTCGTTTTTTACCACCTTCGCATCGTCGAGCGAGGTGTTCTCGTCTATCCAGGGGATGTTACGGAAGATACGCCAAAGATAGAAGTAATAATGTCCTCTCAACATCTTTGCTTCAGCTTCGATCTCGACGGCGCGGGCGGCGCTGATGGTAGGCTGTCCCGCCTGATCTTCTTTCAATACCCGGATTGTGGCATTGCAGCGCATAACCCCTTCGTAGTAGATCTGCCACATTGTTGAGAGATTGTCATTCGCCGGGTTGGGGCGCAGCAGCTCGATCAGGTTCATGTTCGGTTGGTCTGTTTCTTCAGAACCTTTGTGCGCATTATCCGCTGCGACCTCTCCAAATAGCCACTGGCTCGGCGCGGAGGCATAATTCCCCCACGTACCACTTACATTGCCGTTTAATATACCGTATGCGCCCAGCAAAATAGCTTCTACGCCCTCATTATTCCGTATCTGGTCCTGAGGTAATTCGCCCTGGGGATTTTTTTCCAAAAATTCCTTTCCACAACTACCGAATAATATATTTGCTGCAGCCAGCATTATATAGATATTTTTCTTTTTCATAATCCGTTTTGTTAAAGTTAAAAGCCTAAACTAACGCCGAACGTATATTGACGGGCTTGAGGGTAAACACCAAAGTCCACGCCTAATGCCGGATAATCACTTGGCGTTGCGGTCACTTCGGGATCCAGTCCATCGTATTTCGTGATCGTAAACACGTTCGCTACCCCCAGGTAGAAGCGGAGCCTGCTTACCGAGGTATTCTGTCCGAACACATTTTGTACGGGCAGGTTATACCCTATCTGCACATTTCTTAGCTTCAAAAAGCTTGCATCCTGTATATAGTAAGACGACGAGGCGTATTCAAAAGCAGACGCATTGACGGTCGGCGATGGCACATCGCTTCCGGTATTGGTGGGGCTCCATGCGTCAAGGAGACGCGCACTTTTCTGTCCGGAGAAGACACTGAAGTCCGTGAAATAGCGGGTCGCGTCGTATACTTGATTTCCCTGGGATCCATAAAAGAACATAGAAAGGTCGAAGTTTTTATACGCGGCATTCACAGCCAGCGAGTAAATGAAATCAGGATGAGGAGAGCCGATTATTGTCCTGTCGGCATCGTTTATCACCCCGTCTCCGTTGATATCGGCAAATTTAAGTCCACCGGGCCGCGCGCCGTCGTACGATGGCGATCCCGATACATCCGCATCGCTTTGATAAATTCCCGCGACGCGGTATCCGTAGAACGCGCCGAATTGCTCCCCGGGCTTGAGGATGGTCGTTTGCATACTACGGAAGTTTCCATATATCTGCGAAGACACCGAGGGAGCCAGCGCTTCCACGGTATTGACATTTCGGGAAATTGTTCCCGTAAGATCCAATGTGAAAGGCTTCTGTTGCCGCTGTCCGTAGTGATAGCCGAGCGATAGCTCAACCCCTCTGTTACGCATGTTGCCCACATTGACGTAAGGCGACTCTGCGCGACCGACGGCTGCCGCCGGCAAAGGAACGCGGAACAACATGTCTTTTGTTTTCTTATCGTAGTAGTCGAAGGCACCATCGAAATCGCCGTTGAATAGCGTGAAGTCGATACCTAAGTTTAGTGCATTGACCTGCTCCCATTTCACGTCGGGGTTGGCATACGATCGTTGCCAGATTCCGGTTTTGACCGGCCCGTTAATCGGGTACGACGACTCGTTGATGATGGAAGCATATCGGTTCATGTACTGAAAAGAAGGAATGCGCTGATTACCTGTAATCCCGTACCCCGCACGAAGCTTCAGGTCTGCGATCCAGTTAACCGACTTAAGGAACTCTTCATTCGACAACCGCCACGCGCCACTGATGCCGGGGAACACCCCGAATCTGTTGTTCTGACCGAAGTTGGATGATCCGTCCCGACGTACCGTAGCGCTAAGGATATAGCGGTCGTCAAAGCTATAGTCTACTTTTCCGAAGATTGAAAACAAGGCTCCTAAGGCACCGGTTCCGGTGTTTCCGAAATTGGTCGTACCGGCGTTCAGATAAAAGTAATCGAGACTGTTCAAGATAAAAAATCCGTTCCGGTTTGCGGAAAGATCGCGGGAGCGGTTGTCTATAGCTTCCGTACCGGCGAGAATGTTCAGATTGTGCTTATCGATGACTTTCTTCCAGTTTAGCGTATTTGTCCATGTCCACTCCGTGTTATAGCCGGCGTATTCACGGAGACTGTTGTTAAACGACCCTTCTGAAAACTCAGGATTCGGATAGGTGATATCCATTCCGGTATAGTTTTCATATTTTATACCGAAACTGGTTCTCAGTGTCAGGCCTTCAATTAGATCGTACTCGGCATAGGCATTTCCAAAAAACATATTGCTTTTATTGACGTCGTCCTTCCCACGGTAGGCCATAGCCACGGGGTTCTGTCCGTTTCCCCATCCGCCTTTGGAGCCGGCAAAGTTGCCACCTTCGTCATAAACGGGGATGATGTTCTGGATTCGGAATGCAAAGCCGAGGATACTTCCTTCTTCCATGTAGCCGCCCGCCGTGTTGGGGTTTACGCCTACGCCGAAACCTTTTGTGTAACCGTATTGTAGATTTTCACCCAGGCGGAGTTTCCCGTTAAACGCTTTGAATTGCGTATTGGCCCGCACGTTAAAACGTTCGAACCCTGAATGGATAATGGCACCCTCTTGTTTTAGGTGTCCGGCAGACATTGCGTACGTGGCATTTTCGCCGCCGCCTGTGGCACTCAGCTGGTAGCTTTGTGTCGGAGCGTTCTGCGACAGTTCCCTAAACCAGTCAGTTCCGGCCTTGTTTGCTTTGGTGATCTGGTAGAACGTAGCGGGATCCCTGGAATAGTTATATCTGGACATGTCGTAGTCTGCCGGAGTGATGTCGTCGATGTCCTCCCGGCCGATCTCGCCAGCTAGTAGATAATCCGGCAACGTCAGGTTTGTTCCGTTCAGCCTATTGTTCAGATCGTATACCTGCTGCGGCGTCATCATTTTAGGGAACGTGTTGTAACGGGGGGTCTGAAGACCTACATAGGAGTCAAACGATATCTGAGGTTTTCCCTGTCTGCCTGTTTTTGTGGTGATAATGACGACACCGTTATTGGCGCGGGAACCGTAGATGGATGCTGCCGAGGCGTCCTTGAGCACCTGCATGGACTCGATGTCGTTCTGGTTTAGCCAGCTGAGCTTTCCTTCAAATGGCACGCCGTCAATGACATATAACGGCTCGTTGTTGTTGATTGTACTGTATCCCCGTATTTTGATCTGAGGTGTCGATCCAGGGGCGCCATCGTTGACGATCTGTACGCCCGTTGCGCGTCCTTGCAATGCTTCTACTGCTGATGCCGCGGGTTGGCTCTTCAGCTGATCCACGTTGACGACGGCGACGGATCCGGTAAGATCTTTCCTGCGCTGTGCTCCATATCCTGTGACAACAACCTCTTCCAGGCTGCTGTTGTCGGCCTGAAGGTCGATCTGCACCACGGTGGTGTTCGAAGCCACCGTGGTGGTACTGGTCTGATAGCCGATGAAGCTGACCTCAAGCACGTCGTTAACGGCTGCTTTGATCTCAAAACTACCGTCTTGATTTGTAGACGTCGCCGTGGTCTTCCCTGCAATTTTGACGGTCACACCGGCCAAAGGTGTTTTGGTGCCGGCGTCGACCACCGTACCGCGTACGATAACTTCCTGCTGCCGGTGGGCCGCCATAATCAAGGGATCATGATTAAAAATAAGGTGGTTAGCTAGCGTGCTATTCCCGAGAAGAAGCACGGCTCCTGAGACCCACAGGGTGCGGCTCAGCTGTTTTTTTGGGGCAAAAGAATATCTGCCAGAAAAAAAAATAGTTTTTTTCATGGTCTGAAGCTGAAAAAAGGTTTACAATTTAGTTTACTTGATTAGATTGACTTTTTCGCACAATAGTGCACATAAGGTAAATGTTGTTTACGTCATAGATGTTTAGTTTACAATTTAGTTTACTTGTTTAGACTGACTCTTCCCAAAATCGTGTAGATAGGTAAATTTTTTTTACGTCATAGGAGTCTGTCTACAAAATTTACGTGATTAGATTGATTTTCTCGCATAATAGCGCACATAGGTAAATGTCGTTTACGTCATAGTTGTTTAGTTTACAAATGTTAGCAATAGTCTTGTCACACCTAAGTTACGGAATCGTTTGCGAATTAAAAATATCCTTTAAACTTTTTTCAACAAAAAAGCTGAACCCGTTCAGATTCAGCTTTTTATTTCATTATGAAGGGAATATTAGTGTAACCCCAGCGCGTATTTGATACCTCCGATCAGGTGTTTTTGGAAGTTCTCGACATCATAGGATTCGTTCGTATGTCCCAGCCCTGTATAAAAGGTGCGGCCGCCATCGAACTCCCGATACCAGGCAATCGGGTGGAAATTGCCCATGCCCCCGCCCTTATAGCTTTTTTCGTCTAATGTCATCAGGATGTGCAGCCCGGGCTGCACATTTTTAAAGTCGTACCATTCATCTCTATGTATCCATACGTTCGGCAGGTGCTGTGTCGACGCATGCGCGTTATCCACTACTTCCAATTTTGCGTCCTGTACTTCAGGATGTCTTGCGAAATAGCCGCCCACCAGCTGTCCATACCAAGGCCAGTTAAACTCAGTATCGGATGCCGCATGTATCCCGACAAACCCTTTGCCCGAACGAATAAACGTCTGAAATGCACGCTTTTGCTCCGCGTTTAGGATGTCGCCTGTTGTGCTCAGGAAGATGACGGCCTGAAATTTGGCAAGACTATCTGCGCAGAAGTACGTTGCATCCTCCGAATGTACGGACCTGATTTGCTCGGTACGAAGAAGCCGGCGTACGGTCTCCACGCCCTTTGGAATACTTTCGTGACGGAACCCTGTCGTCTTCGTAAATATTAATACGTTAGGCTGACCTTGGACAGAAACGGAAAAGAACAGACAGGATAAACCGATAAGAAATGACCAGTGCTTCATGTTGTTTATTTTAAGTTTAGATAATAGTCCAGGCTCTCCGTTATTAACTTTTCGTCCACATAGCAATTGTAGTCGCACTTTCCGATTTCTGATAACAAAGCGAACCCGACTTTATTGGATTCATTCTTTTTGTCGTTTTGCATCAGCAGAAGCAGTTCGCCATAGATATCGCGCGAAAAGTTGTAGCGCTCAAACCGGCTGTCAAACGCTTGGATCACCTGTTGGAGATCTTGTTCGGTAAGTCCGTTTACTGCTTTCGAAAGATATGCCTCGCAGATCATTCCGGCGGCGATAGCCTCGCCATGCAAAAGCGGATTCTCATCGTGCAGCATGGAGTACCCTTCGATGGCGTGCCCGATCGTATGTCCGAAGTTTAATATCTTCCGAAGGCCTTTCTCCGTAGGGTCCTGTGTGACAACTTCATTTTTGATTGACACCGAACGGAAAATAATGTCGTCTAAGTCATCCTTATCCAGATCAAGCGTCTGTGTTTCCAAAAACAGTTCTCTGTCACGGATAAGACCATGCTTAATGACTTCTGCGAATCCAGATCGTAGTTGTCTATCGTCCAGTGTTTTTAGAAAATCGGAGCTGATAAAAACAGCCTGTGGCTGCGCGAACGTGCCGATGATGTTTTTGACATTATCCAGGTCTATGCCTGTCTTTCCCCCTACCGAGGCGTCAACCTGCGATAGCAGCGTTGTAGGAACCTGAATGAAGTCGATCCCCCGCTTATACGTAGAGGCTGCGAATCCACCCATGTCGGTAACGACTCCGCCGCCTAGATTGATCATCAGGGCCTTTCGGTCGGCACCAAAATCGAGCATCGTTTTCCATACGCCGATACAAAAATCGATATTCTTGTTTTCCTCTCCAGGGTCTACCTCGATAACATCATAATCCGTAAGGTTGGGGAGCGCTGCCTGTAAAATGGGGAGACAGTGGTCGTTGGTGTTCCGGTCGACCAGTATCAGCAGCTGTGAGTAAGACCGCTGCCCGATAAATGTTTCCAAGGAGGCAAGATCCTTCTCGAAGTATACGGAGTAACCAAGGCTTGGTAGTTGTTTTGTCATGTTGTGTTTTAAATAATTTTAACCTGCTGCCCGTCGAATTCAATGATATCACCGACCCTGACTTTCAGCCGCTTGCGGTAGTCGACTTGTCCGTTGTACTTCACAAGCCCCTCTTCGACGACCCACTGGGCCATCGCGCCATGTTCTACCCAGTTCATAGCCTTCAATAACTGAATTAATTGAATATACTCTCCTTCTAATGAAAACGTTTGCATCTTTTTCAAATAAATGCCCTCTAGCAGTTTGTAAATATAACGCTATTCAAAATAAATATTTAATTTTGGCCATTAATTTTTGAACATATGATTTCTGCTAACAGCCAGCTCAGACTGGATTTTAATAATACGGAAATAGCTTTTCGGAACAAGAGCGACAAAGACCTCGAAAAAGCCTATTGGCTCTTTAAAATGGTCGCCAGCAACACATTGATAAAAATCGGAACCCCCATAACCACTTTTGCGTTAAATATAGGTTTGCCCATTCAGGGTATCATCCGCAATACAATTTACAAGCAGTTTTGTGGAGGCGAGTCCATATCTGGATGTGCGCCCGCGATTAAAGAGCTCGGGTTGGGCGGTGTTACGACAATCTTAGACTATTCGGTGGAAGGCGAGGAGTCGGAAGATAGTTTCGATCAAACGTGTGAGGAAATTTTGCGTACGGTAGCGTATGCAAAACAGGAAAAGTTGATATCGTTCTGCGTTTTTAAGCCTACTGGACTCGGGCGGTTTGATCTGCTGGCCAAATCGGATGCAAAGCAACCGTTTACGGCCGAGGAGAAAGCGGAATTCCAGCGGCTGTACAATCGTGTCGACCGGATTTGTAGGGCTTGTCATGACGCTGGCATTAAGGTGTTGGTCGACGCTGAACATTCCTGGATTCAGGATACTATAGACGACCTTGCCCGCGAGATGATGGAAAAATATAACCAGACACAGGTTATCGTGTACAATACCTATCAGCTTTACCGGACGGATAAACTAGCCTCGCTAAAGGCGGATTTTGCGTATGCACAGACGCAGAATTTCTACCTGGGCGCCAAGGTCGTACGAGGAGCCTATATGGAAATCGAGCGTGAACGGGCCGCCGAAAAGGGATACGTCTCGCCCATTCAGCCCACTAAACAGGCGTCGGACGACGATTACAATGAAGCTATCCGCTTTTGCCTCGATCATATTAACCGTATCGGACTGATGGCAGGAACACACAATGAGGAAAGCTCAAAATTGTTGGCCGAAGAAATGGTTTCGCGCGGCATTTCGCCCAAAAATGAGCATATTTTCTTTGCTCAATTGCTCGGGATGTCGGATAACCTATCCTTTAATCTTGCGGCGTCGGGCTTCAACGTTGCGAAATACATGCCCTATGGCCCGGTTAAGGCAGTCATGCCATACCTGTTCCGGAGGGCTCAGGAGAATACATCCGTCGGCGGACAGACCGGCCGCGAGCTTGCACTCATAATGAAGGAGAAAGAACGGAGAAAACAACGGAAATAAAAGATCCCGGACTTTAGCCGGGATTTTTTATTTTTGCCGGATGAGTCCAGAGTCACAGCGAAAATTTCAAATTTTACAAGAAAAATCCGAACCGTTTCAGGCATTACTGTACGATGTAGACGGCACGCTTGCCGATAATATGCCCGCACATAAAGCCGCATATGTGGCCACCGCTGCCGAATACGGGATTGTGCTCGACGAGCAGATTATCGAGGAGTTAGCCGGTTGGCCAACGGTGGCCGTCGCAGAAGAAATAGGAAGGCGTTATGCCGTACCGCTCGACATACATCCCTTTGCTAAAAGGAAGTCTGCCATATTTATCGAACGTTTCATACGGGAGACCAAACCGATTGACTATGTATTAGCCCATTTGTTTGCAAATGTTGGAAAAAAGAAAATCGGCATTGTTTCGGGCGGCTCGCGGAGTACGCTGGCAATCACCTTAGAGGTCATCGATGTTGCAGGTAAGTTTGAGACACTGGTATGCGCCGGAGATACGCCGGAGGGTAAGCCCTCTCCTCAGCCTTTTCTGTTGGCCGCACAGCACCTCGGCGTGGACCCGAAAGACTGTTTGGTATTCGAGGACGGAGACCCAGGCGTGCAGGGCGCTATAGCAGCCGGCATGGGTTGGATCCGTATAGACCGTTTATAATAATCGGCCCGTCGCGTCAGAAATGGGTGATGATCTTCACTCCTCCGTTGGTGTAGTTCATGTCCGCTCTTTTGAATTGGCCTACGGGCAGTTTAACGAAAGGTTCAACGGAGAGTTTTACCGACTTACCTAACTGTGTCTTCCGACCGATGGAGAAGTTTACAAACCCGCCGAACCCGTTGGTATTAACGTTGTTTTCCGAAGCCGCCACAGTGGTGCTCACCGTATTTACCGGGCTGTTGGTCGGTGCGTTCGAGTCGGAAGCACTGGAGTAGATGGGGGCATCCGTATATTCGGTATAGTGGTTAAGGCGCTCCTGAGAAAGTACTACTGCATAGGATAATCCCCCGGTCGCATACAGCTGCCTTGAAAGATTATACCGTAGTTCCAGTGGTATGTCTAACGTCTGCACTTTTCCCGTAACCGAGTTTAAGTCCGGCATCAGCAATGAGTTGGCCCGATAAGGAACATCTTTCGATATCAATGATGCTCCTCCTCCCGGTGCATTCGGCGTGTGCATTTCCGGGCCACCGACATTAACCTCGGAAGCCAACATCCCCACTTCGTACTGGTTGAATGATGCACCTGTCCGCAGGGCCAGCTTATCGTTAAGTTGATAGGCGAACAGTACCCCTCCCCCTACGTTGAAATTCCGTTCGGTGGTAGACGGGCTCAGGAAAGCGCCAAGTTCGAGTTTTCTGGAGAGGTTTAACTTCCTCGGACGGATATTTTGCTCCACATCCCCCCGCCCTGCGGCATCTGGTGTCGCTTTCTGGGCGAGGGCAAATTGATCTCCTAACTCGTTGCGGAACACGGCCACCGGCGCATCTCCCCCTATCGATGTTGCGCGAGGTGGGGCAGATGTCATAAGGGGGGCTCGCGACCCGCTCTCCGGCCGGATAGCCGTGGTCACCTCTGCAAGCTGCATTTTAGCAAGCTCATGGTGTATATACGCGCGCTTCATTTCACTAACCTGCTCGCGGTCGGACATCGTTTCGAACGGCCGTTGCGCAAGCAACTGCTGCGTTTTAGCGTCTTCCTGCGGACCGTCCGCTCCGTCTAGTGCTTCTCTATTGGTGTGGTCGGGAGCAGCTGGCCGACCGTGGGAAGATAGTCGATGCTCCGTCTGTGTTCCAGGAGATGTGGATCGCGGGCTATCGTTTGTAGCGAGCTGATAGGTGGTTAGTGCACCCAATGCCACAACGGCCATAGCCGCTGCCGCCCGCCATACTGGAGAAAGACGCCTGCCCTTCGACGGGACATACTTATGACGGAAGTTCTCCCAGGCCCCCTCTTTGTAAGGCAGCTCCCGGTCCTCCTTCAGTACTTGTCTGATGACATCAATTAGCTCTCCTGTGTTATCCTTTTTCATGTTTGTCCGCAACTAAGAAAGTATGTTCTGCGAAATACTAAACTCTTCCAAATACAATTTCCGAAGCCGTTGCTTCGCCCGTGTAAGGTACGTTCTTGAGGTACTTTCCGGTATATTAAGCATCTCTCCGATCTCTTCGTGTGAATATCCCTCGATCTCAAACAGGTTGAATATGGAGCGTTGGATATCGGGTATTCTCTCCAGCAGCTTAAGAATATCCTCTGCATCTAACCTGTCAGCCAATACGGTCGCATGCGATTTTAGTTCGTCCTCGGCGGTATCTTCAAAGAAGCTGGTTGGCTTCTTTGCCCTTAACAGGTCAATGGAGGTGTTAACGGCAATCCGCGCGAGCCACGATCGAAAAGTTTTTTCCAGAATATCTTCTTCTGCATGCATGTCGAACGTACCGATTTTTCTGAAAACCTTAACGAAGCTTTCGTTGACCGCTTCTTCTGCTTCCATTTCCAATGAAATGTAACGAAGCACAACGGCCATAACATAGCCATAATATTTTTTGTATATAAACGATTTTCCCCGTTCTGTTTTGTCCAAAACGCAGTCCTCCAAGGCCCTTCGTAAGGTCATCGGCTGCTCTCTCTTCCAGATTTTATGAACAATCTTCACTTATAATCGTCTGTTCTGTACACCAATTAACGAAATAATCTCCAAAATACCAGAACAGCAGAACTAGAATTTCGCCATATACTTTTTTTCATTAAAAAACGGGCATGCTGCAACAAACGCTACACGGATGTACGAAAAATGATTTATGTCATTTTGGTTGTTTATACGTCGGAAAATGAGTAAATTTAAATAACTTAATTTTCGGTTATGAGAAAGATATTATTTCCAACGGATTTCTCGGCGGCGGCAGACAATGCATTTGTTTATGCGCTGCACCTGGCTAAAGAAATGGATGCAGAACTATATGTGCTGAACACCTATATGCAGCCCGTTCTATCGTCCACGCATGCCGGACAACCGGAACTTGTTCCGGAAGTTTACGAAAATTATGAACTGCACCAATTTGAGCATTTTAAAAAACACACCGCTTCTTTGCGACAGATCGCGCAGGAGCAAGACCGGTCTGACGTTCCGATTACGTTTCTCTTTGAGGAAGGGTCTGTCGTGGTAAATGTGCAGCGCATCATCGAAAAGGAGAAAATAAGCCTGGTCGTTATGGGGACAAATCGGGCCGAAGGTATTATGGATAAGATTTTTGGTTCTAATACACTGGGAGTTATCCGCGGTGTTAAAATTCCCGTTCTTTCTGTTCCGAAGGAGGCTAAATATCAGGGTATTAAAGAAATACTATTTACCACATTGTTCCGTGAGCGGGATGAGTCCGCATTAACGGAAATAATAGCTATTGCGATAAAATTCGGTGTAAAGGTGAAGTGCGTGCATGTTCATAAGGATAAAAACATTGAGATTATAGCCATGGCCGACCGGTGGCAGAAGCGATTCAGCGATGAGAGACTGGAGTTTGTCTTTCTTGACTTCGATCAATCTATTGAAAATACACTCAATAATTACATTAACACACACCGGGTGGATTTACTCTGCGTCGTAAAACGCAATAAGACTTTCCTCGAGAGCCTTTTCAAATCGAGTATCAGCAATCGCCTGCGTACACACACGAATACAGCTACCTTAGTGCTTCAGGAAGGAGAAGATCCGGGAACGTTTTAAGTATGGAAAGGCTATTAAAATTATTAAAGGAGCATAAATTGCTCTCGGCTCCTGCTGAAAAATACACGCTTCTTATCGATGAGCTGGGGCGCGAACATGGCGCGCTATTCTTTATTGAGATAGCGGGGCGCAGCTACAAGATCATGTTGCCCAGTCCGCATCACGAAACTTTTCTGCGGAACACATCCCCTACTGTGCAACAGCTGCTACACCATAAAGAAGCGATGCTGCTTAAGTAGATCCCATGTTCGCCTCAGCATTGACGGACATGTATACCAATTTTGGACATTTGAGGACATTTGAGGACATTTGAGGACATTTTGGACATACACTTTCAAAGGACATCGTATCTTCGTCCGTATCGCGGGTAGGAGACAGACAGGCATACAAGGAGTTGGAAAACGTTTACGAAAAGAACTCGTCGTTAGGAAGTGAAATGATGTCCGTAACTGCATGTTTAACTATAATATTTTAGAAAAAAAATGAAGAATATATCCATTAAGAAGATTGGAAATCCATCTGACAGCGCCGACGGGCGTTATGGTCCTCTGCTGGCTGGCGTTTATCCCGAAGAGAACGGCGAATCTTCTTTTTGAAACGTGTGACCGTCCTTCGATGGATTAATCCATTGGGCCGGCATCGGAAGATGCCGGTTTTTTTTTGTGCCTATATGCCCCAAAATGACCGTGGTCAAATAAAAAATGGAACGTTCGTTTTGTAAAATGACCACGGTCATTTTACAAAACCAAACTTTGAGTTGCTTAAATGTCCTTGGTCAGTTTGTTTGAGGTCTCTGCTGGTCAAAAAAATGCTGTATTTCTTTGTATTTCATTTATTATTGTGTTAATAATCGGATGATCCCTTGGATGTTAGAAGTTAGAAGTGAGAAATCAGAAGTGAGAAATCAGAAGTGAGAAATGAGAAATGAGAAGTTAGAAGCCAGGGGTTGCTGGGCCCTTTACAAATCGAAGCTCCGAACGGCGGATGTTCCGCAACGCCTCTTAGCAAAAAATAGATTATGAAAAAAGCGGCTTTTTTAGCCGCTTTTCAAATTTGAGCCTCCTATCGGGATCGAACCAATGACCTACTGATTACAAGTCAGTTGCTCTACCAGCTGAGCTAAGGAGGCTTTATGTACAGATAACCTGATTCTTTTTCTGTGATGCAAATATCGCAAGCAACAACTTAATTTGCAAATAAAATATTCAGAAAATACGGCTGCCTTTAAAATCTGCCTGAAAATCAGTAAAAAAGAGCGATAACTGCTATTTTGTCGTTTATCAGCAAAGTGCAGATGCCAAAATTTCCGAAACTGCCCAGTAAATCAAAAAGGCATTTAAATTGTTATCGAAGTAACGAATCAGAACATATTGGACATCATATTAATACATTAATATAAAGATATTTACAATGAATTTTAACAACTATACAATCAAAGCACAGGAGGCCATACAAAAGGCTTCTGAAATTGCGTTGGGAAACCAGCACCAGGCGATTGAGCCAGCGCATCTTTTGAAGGCCCTGTTGACGGTCGATGAGAACGTCGTAGCCCACTTGCTTAAAAAGTTAAACGTAAACGTGGGGTATCTCTCGGCGGAAGTAGACAAACACATAGCATCTCTTCCGAAGGTCAGCGGGAGCAATATCTATATCGGTAATGCCACCGCGGCGGTCTTACAGAAAGCGCAGTCTTACCTAAAAGAGTTTAACGACGAGTTTGTCTCGATTGAGCACTTGTTGCTCGGTCTGCTCTCAGCCAGTGATAAAACAGCGTCACTGTTAAAAGACCAGGGTGTAAATGACAAGGACCTCAAGCTCGCTATTAAAGAGCTTCGGGGTAACAACCGCGTCACCGATCAAAATGCCGAGGCAACCTACAATGCGCTCGGAAAATATGCACGTAACCTGAACGATTATGCGTCGTCGGGCAAGCTGGATCCGGTGATCGGCCGCGATGAAGAAATACGACGCGTCATGCAGATACTCTCGCGGCGTACGAAGAACAATCCTATTCTCGTTGGTGAGCCCGGAGTAGGAAAGACAGCTATCGCCGAGGGAATTGCGTACCGTATCATCAAAGGAGACGCCCCGGAAAATCTGAAAACAAAGGTGGTGTATTCACTGGATATGGGTGCACTGATAGCCGGTGCCAAATATAAAGGCGAGTTTGAGGAGCGTTTGAAGGCGGTAGTTAAGGAGGTTTCGGATAGCAGTGGTGAGATCATCTTATTTATTGACGAAATCCATACGCTGGTTGGTGCCGGCGGAGGTGAAGGTGCCATGGATGCCGCCAACATTCTTAAGCCGGCGCTCGCCCGGGGTGAGCTTCGCGCCATCGGAGCGACGACTTTAAATGAGTATCAGAAATATTTCGAAAAAGACAAGGCCCTTGAACGCCGCTTCCAAAAGGTGATGGTGGATGAGCCCGATACACAGGATGCCATTTCAATCCTGCGCGGCTTAAAGGAACGTTACGAAACACATCATAAGGTACGTATTTTGGACGAGTCTATTATTGCAGCGGTCGAGCTATCACAGCGTTATATTACCGACCGCTTCTTGCCTGACAAGGCTATCGACCTGATTGATGAGGCAGCATCGAAGTTGCGGCTGGAGATGGATTCGGTTCCGGAAGCCGTTGATGAATTGGAACGCCGTATCATGCAGCTGGAAATAGAGCGGGAAGCGATCAAACGTGAAAACGACGACAGAAAAGTGGCTGAGTTATCGGAGACCATCGCCAACCTGTCCAGCGAACGGGACTCCCTGAAAGCTGCATGGCAGTCTGAGAAGAGCCTTGTGGACGAAGTGAATCAGGAAATCCAGCATATTGAAGACTATAAGTTGGAAGCTGATCAGGCGGAGCGCGCCGGAGATTACGGAAAGGTGGCGGAGCTTCGTTACGGCAAGATCAAAGAAGCGCAGGATAAAGTCGAACGGCTGAAAGCAGAGCTGGCCGAGAAGCAACAGGATAATAGGATGCTAAAAGAGGAAGTTACGTCCGAAGACATTGCCGACGTAGTATCCCGCTGGACCGGTATTCCGGTGAGCAAGATGGTTCAATCAGAACGGGAGAAACTGCTGCATCTCGAAGAAGAACTGCATAAGAGGGTCGCCGGACAAGAAGAAGCTATTGAAGCTATTTCCGATGCTATACGCCGTTCCCGCGCTGGACTAAGTGATGCAAAGCGCCCTATAGGATCGTTCATCTTTCTCGGCACGACGGGAGTTGGTAAGACAGAGTTAGCAAAAGCTCTCGCCGAATTCCTCTTTGACGATGAACAGGCAATGGTGCGGATAGACATGTCCGAGTACCAGGAGCGCCACGCGGTATCGAGACTTATCGGTGCGCCTCCGGGATACGTGGGTTATGATGAAGGTGGACAGCTTACCGAAGCGGTGCGCCGCAGACCCTATTCCGTGGTGCTTTTAGATGAAATCGAAAAGGCGCATCCCGACGTTTTTAACATCTTATTGCAGGTGTTGGATGACGGGCATCTTACCGATAACAAAGGTAGAGTAGTGAACTTTAAAAATACGATCATTATCATGACATCTAACACCGGATCACATATCATCCAGGAAAACTTTTCCCGGTTAGACGATATGAATAAAGATGAAGTGATCGCAAAAACAAAAGATGAGGTCTTTGAACTCCTGCAGAAATCTATTAGACCGGAGTTCCTGAACCGTATCGACGAAGTCATTATGTTTACGCCGCTTAGCAGGGATGAGATCGGAGATATCGTGCGTATGCAGTTCCAGCGCGTGCAACGGCAGCTTTCCGAGCAGAACATATCTCTTTCTGCCAGCGAGGATGCCCTCGATTGGCTGGGACAGTTGGGCTACGACCCTGTGTACGGCGCACGGCCCCTGAAACGGGTGATTCAAAAGCGTATTCTAAACGAACTTTCCAAGGAGATACTCGCAGGGAAAGTGTCAAAAGACTCCGTTATACAGCTTGACGTGTTCGATGGGCAGTTCGTTTTCCTTAACAGGACGGAGAATCAGGAATAATTAAATAGCAGATGCAGTCTCATATGCTTCGGTCACTGCATAAGAGACTGCATCTTTTTTATTGTTCAAAGCACTATTGCGCGTATGGAATTGGGTCGACCAGCTGAAACCTCGTCTGGTAAACGTTGTCGCCCCGCTGTAATGTCAGGCGAAGGATGTCGCCGGGATGCGACTGTAGCTTAGACATAATCTTTGACAACGATAGCTTGCCCGCAGCGGTGCCGTTTATTCTGAGCAGCTCGTCCCCTACCGCTACGCCTGCCTTCTCGGCGGGAGAATTCTGACGCACGCCGACAACTCTGTACACAGGACGGAGGACAAAGCTGTATTGCAGGCCGTGGTTTGACAGGTTGATGGTGACGCCCCGATCCGTGCCGCCAAGCAGAGGGTCATTTTTGTCCTGTTTCGGCGGAGCCGTAACAGCCTCTTTCGACCATACCATCCCATCGTGTTTGATGTCTATTCCCGCCATGTTCAGCAGAAATGGCTTAGCGAAGTTCCGGTTTTTCTTTAGATACAGTGTCTCCCGATGATAGTCAATCAACAAGTGAAAACGTTGGAGCAGCTGGCTGCCAATGGAACCGATCCGGCCTTTGGCGAGCTTACTCATAAAAACGGCGTTAGAGTCGGGGTAAGCAACGATGGGGTAATTTAATGTGAAATCTTGGAGCATCACACTTTTTATTCTATTTCTTTTACCGTGGATAGCGCCGTTGAACCCCCGCCCAATGTACTCCTCGACGAATGGAGACTTAACCGAGAATCCCGGCAGTAGAAACGGAAATAACATCAGCGGGTCCGTATTACCGAGGTCGACCAACATTTTACCGCTTATCCAAAGATCGCCGCTACGCATATCTGCCTGAATATAGGGGCGGTCGTTTTCCAACTCCAAAGGAGCAGCTTTATATTTCTTGATCACATCGTCGTAGTCATAGCCCGGAGGGTATAGTGTCAGACGGCGTTTGGGATAGTCGAACTTCACCGCAAAGCTTTTGAAAAACTTCGACCCCAGGATACCATTAATTGCCACACCGATATCGCTGGATATGTCCAGTGCTGCTGCCTGCACAACGTAGATCCAATGAAGGGAGTCTACCGCTATATCACCTACGTCTACTAGATTCCCGGTGGATAAGATGCCGTCAATCCCCTCTTCTATGCCGATGCCATGGAACCGCATTTTATTCTGGTTGTGTAGGTACAGCGAGTCGTCAGCGTGAGCAAATAGGATAGTCTCCTTGACGCCGGTGTCCAGCAGGAAGGAAAAAGAAATGCCATTTATTTTAACAGGCACCAACACGACATTGTTTACCACCTCGAACTTCATAGACAGCGGTTTGTCTGTTTTGAGATGGAATATGCCTTGACAAAGGCCTGAGTTAGAGATGCTCAACCCAAGCAAAAAGATAAACCATTTCATTGCTGTCCCATTAAAATCTAAAATTTCTCTTTGAAATATTTGAAATATAGTTAGTTACAGCGGTTTTTCGATTAAACGGATTTCAATTTTA
>NZ_VNHX01000011.1 GCF_008124885.1 Sphingobacterium allocomposti | reverse complement strand
CCCTGCCGCAGCTTCCACCTCCGTTACCGACTCATCGGATGCGGCAGTTTCCCCAACAGTGCTATCGGCGCCATCCGTAAAAACGAGATCGTCCGGAACACTGACCAACGTATCTGTATCGGTCGATGACGATCCATCTGTAAATTCAACGTCATCGAAGGAGACTAAACTGTCTTGCTGTGCAAAAGAGGTACCCAATAAGACGAGCGTTGATATTTGTAGAACGACAAAGAATTTAATGAATAGACGCATAGCTACTGTTGATAATGCGCTAAAATAAAAAAAAGGCAGTAAACTACTGCCTTATTATTCTGCTATATTCACAATACTACTTAATTGTGACGTTAAAAGCGTACTCATCAGGGGGTAAACACTGGCTTTTATCGCAGGCCATGAATTCCACTACGCCCTTTACCGTTGTTTGGTTCTTATTGAGTTTAACTTTTTGTTGAAAAGTAACTTCCTTAGCATAATAAGGAACATTCATTTTGAAATCCTTTTCATACTTCGACTGGGGTGTCGGTGCTGCGACTTTCCCATTTAGCGCGAAATCTTTCGATGGCAAAAAGCGGAATGAAGTGGATATCGGCCCTCCATCCGGAACATTTAGGCCATAGATATGCCAGCCATCCTGAATAGTGGCTTTAACGAAAACAACGGCTTCAGTGCTGCTTAGCTTTTTGGAAGCTACACTCCATTTTACGGGGTTGTAAATCTGCGCCATAGCGCCCGCTCCCGTAAACAAAATCGTAATGATTAATAAGCTTAATTTCTTCATGTGATTTTTGTCTTACTCTCAGTTGGACTAATATGCTTCCGGAAAGTTTAACCATGCAGAAGCACCGACAAAGGTAACGAGACAAATCTGTGTAACCAAATGCCGGAAGTTGTAAAATGGTGATTTTGTGACTTGTTAAGTCGTTAATTTGTAAAGATTGAGGCGGCGTAGCTAACCTTCTATCCGCCGGTTATGAATTGTATCTCTTTTAGATCGAAAGAGCACCTTTCGCCGTCGATCATGACGATGAGCCTGCCGGACGCATCAACTTCTTCAATTGTCCCTTGTACCGGTTCGTTCCCGACGTTAAAAGGAGAGGGCACCCCTCTTCTATAGAGGAGGTTATTATAGGCCGAGCGGAGCGGTTCGGCATCACGGATATCGTAGGCGTCGTATACGGATAAAACGGATTCCAACAGCTGCAGGCAACAGGGAAGGATAGGAAGCTCCGACGACGAAGCGGTTTCCAGGCGCAAGGACGTAGCGCGTTGGGCAATAGTGTCCGGAAAATCTAGTTGGTTGATATTCAGCCCGATGCCGATAATGCTTGAGCGGATGCGGCTCCCTGATAGCTGGTTCTCGATAAGTACGCCCCCAATTTTACGGTCGTGGATATACAGGTCATTTGGCCATTTGACGGTCGCGCCCGCGACCTGTCCCGCTAACCATTGCTGTATTCCTATACAAATTGCCATGTTTAGATTAAACGTTTGGGCTATTGTGATGTTCTTAGGATATAGGACAAAGCTGACCATGAGATTTTGGCCAGATTGGCTTATCCAGGTGCTACCCCTTTGTCCTCTGCCGCAGGCCTGGTGGTTTGCCATAATGGCAGTGGCTTCGGGAAGTGGCTTAATATTTGACAAAAGTTCTTTTAAATAATCATTGGTGGACGACACTTCCTCCAGTACAATTAAATTTTGTCTGAGATAAAGTCCGGAAAATGTGTTATTTTGCAAGAGAAATGTATTTTAAAAATAAATCGTTCAAAATTAATATTTTTTAATGAGTAAAAACACGAAAAACCAGTTGTCCGGGAAGCTTGCTGAAATTGTGGTTGTGGGAATGCAGGAGAAGAAAGGCAACGATATTGTGCGGATGGATATGCGGGGTGTTAATGCTACCTTATCGGATTATTTCGTAATTTGTCATGCGGACTCCACGATTCAGGTAAATGCGATAGCAAAAAGTGTGGAAGAAGAAGTTTATAAAGCGTTTGGGCAAGAACCTTGGCATAAAGAAGGTCATGGAAACGGTGAGTGGATCTTGCTGGACTTTGTGGACGTCGTTGTCCATATTTTTAAAACGGAAAAAAGAAGCCATTATGGCATAGAGGATTTGTGGGGAGACGCCCAGGTGCAAACATATCAAAGTGCCTAATCGGCAAACACGTTAACAAAAGATCCTACAAGAGAAAGAGTGCCGCCGGCCTGTCGGCGATAATGATAAGGTGCTCTTTGCAAACAAACAGATACTTTCAAAAAGATAGAAGATATAATGAAGAAAATCCCAAGTAAAAAAGTGACTCCTGTTCCGCCTAAGTTTAACATGATGTGGCTGTGGATATTAATTATCCTCGGATTTTTTGGACTGCAGTACTTTTTTAGCAGTGAATCGGCAAAAAAGATCAGCTATGCGGAATTTGAAGAGAAGATGCTGCGTCCGGGCGATGTGGAGAAGTTGGTCGCTTTTAAAAATAATGATTTAGTGGATGTGGAGGTCTATATTAAAAAAGATAGACTGACAGACGAAAAGTATAAAGATGTAGCGCCGAGCTCGAACTCGTTGATGCTCAACCCTGCTGTTGGGCCGCAATATGTGTTTACTGAACCATCGGCCGATATTCTTGAGAAGAAATTAAATGCATCCCAGGATAGCCTAGCTACCGGGCAGCCCAAAATTTCGGTGACGTATGAGGATCGCTCGAATCCTTGGGCAGGATGGTTTATTTCCTTCATGCTGCCTTTGCTGATTATCGTTGCTATCTGGATGTTGTTGATGCGACGTATGGGCGGCGGCGCCGGCGGCGGCGGCGGTGCTATTTTCAATATCGGAAAATCGAAAGCACAGCTATTCGATAAGGAGTCGCAGATTAACATCACATTTAACGATGTAGCGGGCTTGGAGGAAGCGAAGACAGAGGTCATGGAGATCGTCGATTTCCTGAAAAATCCTAAGAAATATACCGACCTCGGTGGTAAGATTCCGAAAGGTGCACTGTTGGTGGGGCCTCCCGGAACGGGTAAGACCTTGCTGGCAAAGGCTGTGGCCGGAGAGGCACAGGTTCCGTTTTTCTCCTTGTCAGGATCCGATTTTGTGGAAATGTTCGTCGGTGTCGGTGCTTCGCGTGTACGCGACCTGTTTAAACAGGCAAAGGAGAAAGCGCCTTGTATCATTTTTATTGATGAAATCGATGCTATCGGCCGTGCGCGCGGTAAGAACTCCATTATGGGAGGCAATGATGAGCGCGAAAACACGTTAAATCAGCTGCTGGTGGAGATGGACGGGTTTGGCACGAACCTCGGGGTTATCATCTTGGCGGCGACCAACCGGCTGGATGTGCTGGACTCGGCGCTGCTGCGTCCGGGACGTTTCGATCGGCAGATTTCCATTGATAAGCCGGATCTGATTGGACGTGAGCAGATATTCAATGTGCACCTGAAGCCCCTGAAGCTGTCAGAAGAGGTCGATGCAAAAAAACTGTCCGCACAGACGCCAGGATTTGCCGGTGCCGAAATCGCTAATGTGTGTAATGAAGCTGCGCTGATCGCTGCAAGAAAGAATAAGCGCTCCATCGACATGCAGGACTTTCAGGATGCCATAGATCGCGTCATAGGTGGTCTGGAGAAGAAGAACAAAATTATATCTCCCGAAGAGAAGAAAATCGTTGCCTATCACGAGGCAGGGCACGCCATTGCCGGATGGTTTTTGGAATATGCCGACCCGCTGGTTAAGGTGTCGATTGTTCCACGTGGCGTCGCCGCGCTTGGTTATGCGCAATACCTGCCGAAAGAGCAGTTTTTATATACAACGGAGCAATTGTTGGACAGTATGTGCATGACGATGGGGGGACGCGTAGCAGAAGATATCACCTTCGGCCGTATCAGCACGGGAGCACAGAATGATCTGGAACGTATCACGAAACTGGCTTACGCCATGATTGCCGTATACGGCATGAACGATAAGGTGGGCAATATTTCGTTCCGTGATAGCTCTGGCGAATCGCAATTTCAGAAACCTTATTCGGACCAGACGGCCGAGCTGATAGACGAGGAGGTCCGTACGTTGATTGCCGCCGTATATGAGCGGACGAAACAGCTTTTGCTGGATAAGCAAGAGGGCTTAATTAAGATTGCAGAGAAGTTATTGGAGAAGGAGATCCTGTTCCAAAGCGACTTAGAAGAGATCTTGGGAAAGCGGCCTTTCGAAAACCGTACAACGTATGATGAGTTCGTCAACGGAGGTGCGGACGGAGGCGGTGTGCCCCAAACCGACTTGCCGTTAGATCTTCCGCAGGAAAACAATAACGACACCAAGACGGACGGCGGACAGGATCTGCAAGGATAATCGGACGATAACACTTTTGAGGATGCTTAAAGAAAGGTGCATACTTTATCTAAGTCTTTAAGTATCCTCTTTTTAGTTATATGAATATAAAAAACACCACCGCAAAGGAACGTATGCTGAAGAAGATCCGCCAAGCTTTACTGCAAAAGCGGGATAATCCGCATATGGATTTTGAGGACTCTCCGCTCTATAAGGATGAGGAAGAATCGCTGGACGTTACTTTTGCCCGCGAGCTGACGAGGGCCTCTGGTAATTTTGTTTATTGCGATGGAGAGATTGCGCTGATTGAGAACCTGATTCTATTGGCGGAAAAGCTAAAGGTGAAAAAGATTTTCGCCTGGGAGAAGGATATTCAGGGACTATTAGGGTCGTACGGCTTTCCCGTGTATACCAGCGACCACAACTTTGAGGCAGCCGATGTGGGGATAACGACATGTGAAGCATTGATTGCGCGTAACGGAAGCGTTCTGGTGTCCAATGCCAATGCTGCTGGACGTCGGCTAAGTATCTACCCGCCCGTGCATATCGTCGTTGCAAAAGCATCGCAGCTGGTCATGGACATTAAGCATGGCCTTCGACGGTTGGCGGAACGGTATCCCAATGAGTTGCCCTCTATGGTAACGCTGATTACAGGGCCAAGTCGGACAGCGGATATCGAAAAAATGTTGGTCCTCGGCGCTCATGGCCCGAAAGACCTGTACGTTTTCCTGGTCGAAGATAGATTTTAAACACACATTCATGTTACAAACATTTCAGGCAACACCGGTTGCTTCGGTCATTTTTGCTCTGACGATTGGGATGAGCCTTTTTGTCTTTTCTAATCCGCATTGGTTTGGCCGTCTGATGCTGCACCCTCATACCATTCACCGCGATAGATCAAGGTTTTACACGATATTGACCAGCGGGTTGATTCATAAAGATTGGATGCATTTGCTGTTCAACATGATGACATTCTACTATTTTGGCTTCAGCTTAGAGTCGATGTTCGTTCAGTTTAGCGGGGCGGCAGGACACCTCTATTTCGCACTGTTATATCTGCTGAGTTTAGTGTTAAGCGATGTCCCGACGATTCTCCAACATCGCAATAGCATCGGTTATTACAGCCTAGGTGCTTCGGGCGCTATCTGCGCGGTACTATTTAGCTTTATCCTGTTTCAGCCAAAGGCGATGCTTGGGTTGTTTATGATCATTCCGATGCCGGCTTATCTGTTCGCTTTGCTATTTCTAGGTTATTGCGTCTGGGCGTCGAAGAAGGCCAATGACGGTATCAATCACGACGCCCACCTCTATGGTGCTCTTACTGGTATCGCTTTAACCCTGTTATTATACCCTTGGTCAATAAGACATTTCATCGGCCAATTTTAAGTATCTAACTTCAGGAGACAGCGATGATTGCCCGTTGTTTTTGCATAATCTAAATAGGGTGACGGTGACGTTACCCCGTCCAATTTTCTCTATCAAGACTCCTAAAGTGGATGGCTTCGGCCAGATGATGGTTGTGAATAGACGCTGATGCCTCCATGTCTGCTATCGTTCGTGCTACCTTCAGTATCCGGTCGTATGCTCTCGCTGAAAGGCCTAGCCGTTCCATTGCTGTCTGTAGGAGCTGCTTGCCGCTGTCGTCAATGGAGCAGATTTCCCGCACTGTTTTTGCGCTCATCTGTGCATTGTTGTGTATGTTTTCATGGTTGGTGAAGCGCTTTTCCTGGATCGCGCGCGCCTGTATAACGCGCTGGCGTATGGTTGCACTGGCTTCGTTTTGTGTGTTACCGGCCAATTCATTAAACGCTACGGGTGTTACTTCGACGTGCAGATCTATACGGTCGAGCAAGGGACCCGATATCTTGCTCAGATAGCGCTGTACGACGGCGCTGCCACAGATACATTCCTTCTCCGGATGGTTATAGTAGCCGCAAGGGCAGGGGTTCATGGCTGCTACCAACATAAAACTTGCCGGGTAATCTACGGAGATCTTTGCCCGGGATATCGTGATCTGTCTTGATTCAAGCGGTTGGCGCATCACTTCCAGGACGGATCTTTTAAACTCCGGTAGCTCATCCAGAAAGAGGACACCGTGATGCGCTAGCGATATCTCTCCCGGCTGTGGGTGCGATCCGCCACCCACCAATGCGACATCCGAAATTGTATGGTGGGGCGCCCTAAATGGACGCTTCGTCATCAATGAAGAAAGCGCGCTGAGCTGGCCTGCCACCGAATGTATTTTCGTTGTTTCCAGCGATTCTTCCAGAAGAAGGGGCGGGAGGATCGTGGGCAGGCGTCTGGCGAGCATGGTTTTTCCAGCGCCGGGAGGGCCGATAAGGATAATGTTATGTCCTCCGGCTGCGGCTATTTCCAGCGCCCGTTTAATGTTATGCTGACCTTTGACGTCAGCGAAATCGACTTCGTAATCATTGACGTGGCGAAAGAACTCTTTTTCCATATTTATTTCTTCCCTAGCGAGAGGCCGGACGCCATCCAGGAAGGCGATGACGTCTTGGAGGTTGTCTGCCGGCAATACTTCTAAGCCTTGGACCGCCGCAGCTTCCCGTGCGTTCGCGCGGGGCAGTATAATTCCCCGAAAGCCGTCTTTCTGGGCCTGTAGAGCAACGGGCAGCGCTCCTTTTACGGGTTGGATCTCCCCATCTAAAGAGAGTTCTCCGAGAACAAGATAATCGGTTAGCAACGCAGGTCTGACCTGGCCGGAAGCGGCCAGGATTCCTAAGGCGATGGAAAGATCGTAAGCAGAACCTTCTTTCCGGATGTCCGCAGGTGCCAAATTGACCACTATCTTTTGGCGTGGCATACGATACTGCATGGTCATAATGGCACTTTCTATACGCTGCCAGCTTTCTTTGATGGCGTTATCCGGCAGACCAACGATATAATATCGGGTACCGGTGGAAATATGCACCTCCACCGAAACAGTCGTTGCTTCTATGCCGTAGACGGCACTACTAAAAGTTTTTACAAGCATGGTCGTTATAAATGGTTGCTTAAATATAGAAAAAATTAATAATAAATTCAAAAAGCAACGACCGACGGGCCGACGATTGGAAGGGTTTTTGTTGTCTTGCAATAAGCGGTGTAGATTAAAATACTTTTGTATTTTTAAAAACGATTGGAGCGATCGTTTGTTAATCATATATCGTCTACTATTAGGTTTTGAATCATTAAAAGAAAAATCACATGAACGAAAACGGTAAAATTGTTACAGCATTGTTAGCCGGATTAGCGGCTGGAGCGGTATTAGGTTTGTTATTTGCGCCGGAGAAAGGTTCGGAAACACGCGACAAGATCAACGAATCGTTAGCGGACTTGGGCGATGCAATTAAAGAGCGTGCGGAAGAGCAGTTCGACCAACTTAATGAGCTGAAAGAGAAGCTTGTCTCAACGTTGAAGTCTAAAGCGGGCAAGGCGGAAGCGGCAATAGATGACGAAATTGAAGAACACGCGTAGGTTGCGCTGACAAATTGGGATAGACTCCTAATGGACATAACGGAAGTGGCTGTTACAACACCGATTGGGCGCTATCGTACGGCGATAACCCCTGCCGTTGGGGGCAGCCTCCTTCCACCAAACTATAATTCATGGAAGAAGAAAAATTTTCATTGAGTGGTACCTTCCAGAAGGGGAAGGAATACGTAGATACACAGATAAAACTGTTGCAGCTGAAGGCGCTGGCAAAAGGATCCCGCATCGCGGGCTCGCTCGTGCTGGATGTTACCAAGGTAGTGTTTACTTTATTTATTATTTTCTTCTGTTCGCTGGCACTCGGCTTCTTTTTAGGTGAGCTATTGGGAAGCAACGCCCTCGGATTTCTGTTGACAGGTGTGATTTTTTTTATTCTCCTGCTGCTCATCCGTGCCTTCGAGCCCAAGCTGGAAAATATCTTTATGAATTTGACCATCCGTAAGCTCGCGAGCAAATGGGACGGTGAAGAAGATGATGATATCGTGGAAGAGAAAGTTAACGCAAACGTAAATGAAGAATTCACAGAAAATAAATAACCTGCAGGATTTAAAAGTCGAAATTGCTCGTGTAAATCAACGGAGACGGGAGCAGGAGGCTTATTTAACAGATCAATACGACCTGTTGAAGAAGAAGATTGATGCTCCGGCGCGCTTCTTCCGGAATTTGACGAGTAATATTCCCGGAGCAGGAGTAGTCAAGGGAGTTGTCAACGGAATCGGAAAAGTGACGCAGGGGAAGGACGCCGATTGGTTAACCAATGTGTTGCAGATCGGAGCGCCCATCGTGCTGAATTCAACGTTACTGCGTAAGGCTGGATGGGTAAAAAAGGCGCTCGTATTGCTCGCTTCGGAGACGGCTATCGGTCAAGTGAACCAGAACCGCATAAGTAATGTAATCAGTAAAGTTTCGGCATTTATCCGACCTAAAGACAAAAAGAAGAAGAGAAAGAAGGCTGTTCCGGCTACGGATGCCATTACGCCACCGGCCCCCCTTGACGGAGATCTTCCCGTATCATCCGCTAACACAACGGTATAGGCTTTACACGGTATACTTCGCCAGATAATCCTGATAAGCTAGCGCTATACCGACCTTAAGTGAAGTGCGGTGTTTCCAGCCGAGGCGGTGTAATTTCGAGACGTCCATAAGTTTTCGGGGAGTACCATCCGGTTTCGTCGTATCAAACTTAACCGTCCCGTGGTAGCCCACGATGTCTTTTATCATTTCTGCCAGCTGCTTTATGGAAAGGTCTTCGCCTACGCCGATGTTGATGAATTGTTCCTCGTTATAGTTCTCCATCAGAAACACGCAAGCCTCGCCCAGATCGTCGGCGTATAGGAACTCGCGGAGAGGCGACCCTGTTCCCCAGATAGTCACCTCAGGTAGCCCCTGTTCCTTTGCTTCATGAAAACGTCGTATAAGCGCGGGAAGGACATGTGAATTCTGTGGGTGATAATTGTCATTTATGCCGTAGAGATTTGTCGGCATCGCAGCGATAAAATTGCACCCATATTGGGCGCGGTAAGCTTCACACATTTTAATCCCCGCTATTTTAGCAATCGCATAGGGCTCGTTAGTGGGTTCCAATGTGCCGGTTAAAAGGTAGTCTTCCTTTAGTGGCTGCGGAGCTAACTTTGGATAGATACAGCTGGAACCAAGAAAAAGAAGCTTTTTTACAGCGTGTACGTACGACTGGTGGATCACATTTGTCTGGATCGCGATGTTTTCGTAGATAAAATCCGCCCGATAGGTATTGTTAGCGATGATCCCGCCCACTTTTGCAGCGGCCAGAAAGACGTATTCCGGTTTCTCCTCTGCGAAAAATGCCGCGACATCTGCTTGGTTCCTTAAATCAAGCTCTGCCGACGTCCGTTTAACTAGATGTGTATATCCTGCTTTTTCCAACGATCTTACGATGGCTGAACCGACCATCCCCCGATGGCCTGCAACAAATATTTTGGCTTCTTTTTCCACGTTGTACTATTGATAACTGCAAATATA
This sequence comes from Sphingobacterium allocomposti, assembly GCF_008124885.1. Taxonomy (GTDB): domain Bacteria; phylum Bacteroidota; class Bacteroidia; order Sphingobacteriales; family Sphingobacteriaceae; genus Sphingobacterium; species Sphingobacterium allocomposti. The sequence continues at coordinate 123,824 of NZ_VNHX01000011.1, read as the reverse complement.
AGGTTATTTTTGCGGACAAATTAGCAGAAATGGGTAAGGACAAGCTTAGAAAATTTGCAGAAGTCGCCACCTTCAAGAATGTGGTACAGCTGGACGTGGGCAAAGATTTTAAAGGACAGTGGGCGGCGAAATTTTTCGGGAACAATAATCCGATTGTGCTGGAGCTCGCGTGCGGAAAAGGCGAATATACAGTGAATTTAGCCAAGCGCTATCCTGAGCGGAACTTTATTGGTATTGATTATAAAGGAAATCGCATTTGGAGAGGAGCAAAAACTGCTTTGGAAGAAGGCATCGACAACGTCGGCTTCTTACGTATACAGATAGAGTCTATTCTTGAACATTTTGCTGAAAATGAGATTGCCGAAATTTGGATAACGTTTCCCGACCCGCAGCCGCAGATCAGTAGGGAGAAAAAGCGGCTGACTAACCAGCGGTTTCTCGAAAAATATAAGCTGCTGCTGCAACCCGGTGGGCTTATGCATCTGAAAACCGACAACGATGGCTTTTACGCGTATACGTTGGAGCAGATTGATGCGCTGGGGCTAAGGAAAGAGAAGGAAACGACCGATCTATACCATTCGGAATTGGTGGACGATGTCCTCGCGATTAAAACATACTACGAGCGTAAATATCTAGCCAGCAATAAGAACATCAATTATGTGCAATGGATGTTTCGCGAGGCGTGATCAGGTACTGGAGGCAAAGAGTCAGAATCGGTGAACGGCAACCGGAAGCGAAAGTTGTGACTTAAGACGTCGAAGCCGGAATATTTAAGTGCAGTTAGCGCTTAGAACCTTTGCAATTAACGACCTAACGAAACAGGAGCAATGAATTTGGCTCGTTTCGCGATTCTCGGATAAGGAGCTAGGGGTTAGGGTCTTTACGATTTCGCGAATCTACCGCTTCGTCCCGCTAACCCCTAGCATCTATGCCATCTATATCCCGAAGGCTTCTTTGACCTTGTCGACGTAATCCAATTTTTCCCACGTAAACAGTTCCACTTCGACGGTCTTCTGCTCGCCCGACGAGTTTTCAAAGGTTTTCTGCACTTTTCGTGGTGTTCTTCCCATGTGGCCGTAGGCGGCGGTCTCCGCGTAAATAGGGTTGCGTAAGCCCAGCCGCGTTTCTATACCATAGGGCGTCATGTCGAAGAGTTCGCCGATCTTCGTTGCAATTTCCCCGTCGGTTAATCCGACCTTACTTGTCCCGTAGGTATTCACATAGATCCCCATCGGATCTTTTACACCAATTGCGTAAGATATTTGCACCAGTATTTCGTCAGCGACGCCGGCTGCCACTAAATTTTTTGCTATGTGGCGTGTGGCATAAGCTGCTGATCGATCTACTTTAGATGGATCTTTTCCCGAGAAAGCACCTCCGCCGTGTGCTCCTTTTCCTCCATAGGTATCGACAATAATCTTTCGGCCCGTGAGCCCCGTATCGCCGTGTGGGCCACCGATAACGAACTTTCCGGTTGGGTTCACGTGAAACTTGATCTGATCGTTGAAAAGGGCCTGAAGCTCCGGCTTCAGCTGCGCTTTAACGCGCGGGATCAGGATCGTCTTTATATCTTCTGTTATCTTAGCGAGCATTGCCGCTTCCGTATCAAAGTCGTCATGTTGGGTAGAGATGACGATCGTATCTATCCGCTGAGGCTTATGGTCGTCGCTATATTCGAGTGTAACCTGCGATTTCGCATCTGGACGAAGGTAAGTGATTTCGTCGTTTTCCCGCCGCAATGCAGCAAGTTCATATAGAAGGCGATGCGCTAAATCGAGGGCCAGCGGCATATAATTTTCGGTCTCGTTGTTCGCATAACCAAACATGATACCTTGGTCGCCCGCTCCCTGTTCCTGTTTTGTTTTTCTGTCTACGCCTTGGTTAATATCCGCTGACTGCTCGTGTATGGCAGATAAAACGCCGCAAGAGTTCGCTTCGAACATATACTCGGATTTTGTGTAGCCGATTTTTTCGATAACGGCACGCGTAATCTTTTGGACATCTAAATAGATTTTGGATTTAACTTCACCGGCCAAAATCACCTGCCCGGTGGTCACTAAGGTTTCAATTGCAACACGGGAGTCTTCGTCCCAAGCCAAGAAATTATCAATTAAAGCGTCAGAAATTTGGTCTGCAACTTTATCTGGGTGCCCCTCAGACACCGATTCTGAAGTAAATAAATATGCCATTTGAGCGTTATTTTTAGATTGTACGTCGGAGGGCAACCGACAAGTAGAAGTGGAAAAACATCTTTTCTGGTTTTAGCACTTTTTTACCGTGGTTGCAATCTCCTCGGGCATAGGTGTTATGCCTCACGCAAATCAGTCCACATTTTTACGTCGACAAAAATACGACTCTTTCTGTGAATAATACGAATGGAACAGAATTTTTATAAATTATATGTTTCTTTTACTCTCTATGGTATACGTGAACGAGTCTGCGCGGTAACATCCGATATTGAATTCAATGGGATTATTATTAATGTCGTATACGTAGCGTTTCCGGATGAGAATCGGTTCTCCTTGTTTGATTTCCAATTTTGAAGCAATAAACGTGTCGGCCCCCGCAGCGCTTATTTCTTCTTTTGACGTTAAGGCGATGACGCCGTAATCTGTTTCGAGTATCTCATATAGCGGACGATTGAAGTTTTCCGAAGCCGAGATGGGTATCTGTGGACTAAACTCCGATATGAAGTACACAAACGGGGCTTCTTTCTTCCCCCGTAACCGTTCCAGCCTCATTACTTTTGTTGTCGCGTCTATACCGAAGAAAGTGGCCGCCTCGGGCGATACCTGGTGCCTAATGATCTGCAACTCAAAATTATGTATTTCGATCCCCAGCACACGCATCTCCTCCGAAAAACTCAACCAATTGCTGACCCCGCTAAATATCTTCTTTTTCTGAACCCGCGTTCCCACACCTTTCTTGCGGACAAGCAAGCCTTCCGCCACCAATGTACTGATGGCTTGTCGCAATGTGTTTCTTGAAATCTTCAATTGTTCAGACAAGTAGACTTCTTTTGGAAGGTATTGCCCCTCCCTGTATTCCGGCGTGTCTATGAGATTCCGAATAAGCTCTTCGGCTTGTTTATGAAGAGGTTTTGTGCTACTGTGGTCAATTTTTAAATTCATGGCGTTTCTACAAAAATAAAAAAAAATACCAGATCGTGTTGCCTGGTAAAATAAAAGTATCCATATTTGTAAAGTTAATATGTATATACATACTAAATGTATATATGAACAATCATTCAATTATAAACATGTTAAGTACTTACAAAAAGAAGCCTGCAATCAATTTAAATGGTTTCGCCGTAGAAGGGTGGAGCGCCATCATTTCTGTCCTGGCTAGCCATACGCGGAAAAACAGTACCATCGTAGTCGACTGCTACACGGGGGTCAACCAAGAAGAGCTGGAAAAATGGCTGATTCAACTTAAGCCGGATGTTTTTATTCACACCAAAGATCTCTTTATTCCGGAGGAGGAAGTAGGCGCGTTAACCGCCAGATTTATGACGGAAGATACGTTGTTCGGTTATAACTCCAACATCACATTGGACGAATATTTCGATCAAGAGAAGCTAAACGCGGCACGCGAGGCGGCTACGATGCCTGGAGGCCGTGTTTTGGTACTCGGGCCTGGTGCGCAGTTGGTAGCCGAAGCCGACATGCTAATATACGCGGATATGCCGCGCTGGGAAATACAGCAGCGTATGCGCCAAGGGGTTGCCAGCGGCTTGGGTATTGATAATAGCAGAGAGCCTTTTTCGCAGCAATATAAACGCGGATTATTCAATGACTGGCGCGTGTTGGATAAGCATAAGTGCCTGATTTTTGATAAAGTCGACTTTTGGCTGGATACCGTGGTGCACGGCGCGCCCAAGATGATAGACAGGCAGACTTTTAACGCAGGTATGGACAAGGCTGCTACATCGCCCTTTCGCGTTGTGCCGTTCTTCGATCCCGCGCCGTGGGGAGGCCAATGGATGAAGGAAGAATTTGCGCTTGACCCGTCGAAGGTAAATTATGGCTGGGGTTTTGACTGCGTACCGGAAGAGAATAGCCTGCTCCTTAACGTCAACAACATCGTATTTGAAATGCCGGCCGTAAATCTTGTTTATACAAAAAGTAGTGAGGTTCTCGGCCGGCCTGTGGAAGCCCGTTTTGGAAAAGATTTTCCGATCCGTTTTGACTTTCTGGATACGATCGGCGGGGGTAACCTCAGCCTTCAGGTACACCCTACCACTCAGTACGCCCGCGATCATTTCGGATTACATTATACACAGGACGAGAGCTATTATATCATGGCTGCTAAAGACGATGCGCATGTCTACCTCGGGTTTAAAACTGGCGTGGACAGGGATGTCGTGATAGACGAGCTGGAAAAGGCAGAACGGGGGGAGCTTGTATTCGATGCAGACAAATATGTCAATAAAATTCCGACGAAGAAACACGATCACTTCCTTATTCCGGCAGGTACGATCCACTGTTCTGGCACAAACGCAGTGGTGCTCGAAATAAGTTCGACCCCGAATCTTTTCACGTTTAAACTTTGGGATTGGCAGCGCCTGGGACTCGATGGGAAACCCCGTCCGATTAACGTGAAAAGGGGCAAGCATGTATTAAACTGGAGCTGCGACACTGAGTATACCTATGCGCAGTTGGTAAACCACGTAGAAGTTATTAACAGCGGCGAAGGATGGGTAGAAGAAAGAACCGGCCTGCACAAAAGTGAGTTTATAGAGACCCGTCGACACACCTTCTCCGTCCCGGTTACACATTACACCGGAGATAGTGTTAACGTGTTAAACCTTGTCGATGGCGAGGAAATTATTGTGGAAAGTCCTACCGGTGCATTTGAGCCGATGATTATCCATTACGCGGAGACGTTTATTGTCCCGTCGGCTGTGGGAGCCTATCGTATCCGCCCACATGGCGCCTCAGCGGGTAAAACCTGCATGACCATAAAGGCGTCGGTCAGAGTTTAATTGGGGAGTAAAAACCATACGCTATGTCAGATAACCAACAAAATAAACCATCTCTTGTACTGATACCAATATTCCTCAATTTCTTTATCATGGGCTTTGTCGACATCGTTGGGATTGCGACCAATTATGTCAAGAAAGATTTTGCACTGTCGGATACTACGGCCAGTTTGATACCGATGATGGTATTTGTCTGGTTCGCCGTCTGCGCCGTCCCGACAGGTCTGTTAATGGAGAAAATTGGGCGTAAGCATACTGTATCGGTGTCACTGATCATCACGGCGACCGCTATGGCAGTCCCTTTCATAAGCTATAGTTACGCGGCGATTTTATTCGCCTTTGCGTTACTCGGAATAGGAAACACCATTTTACAGGTTTCGTTGAACCCTTTGGCCGCGTTCTCGGTGCGAAAGGAGCGGCTGACCAGCACGCTCACGCTCGGACAGTTTATCAAAGCTATTTCTTCTTTTTTGGGACCTATATTGGTGGGTGTGAGCGCGGTGCAGCTGGGCGACTGGCGTCTAACTTTCGCGTTTTACGGCGTGGCGACTGTCCTGTCTATCGTCGTGCTCTACAGCCTGCAGCCGAACGATCCGACGGTAGGAGCCCGCACAAGTTCTTCCTCTTTTCAAAAGATATTCACGTTGTTGCGCGATAGGTACCTTATCCGTTGCATTGTTGTCATCTTACTGATCGTAGGAGTCGACGTTGGGCTAAACACGAGTATTCCGCGTTTGTTAACAGATAGGTTTGCTATGCCGCTGGAGGACGCTGCCTTGGGAACGAGCCTTTACTTCGCTACCCGTACCGTTGGAACATTTGCTGGTGCGATCCTGCTGGTCAGGCTGTCGAGCGTTAAATTTTTGCGTGTGACAATGGTGCTGGCCGTTCTAGCGTTTTTAGGCATACTATTCAGCCTGTCTTTTTGGGGCGTGCTTCTGTCTATCGCCGTGGTAGGTCTAGCCTGCGCAAATGTATTTTCGATCGTTTTCTCCTTAGCGATGCAACATGACTTGAAACATGCGAACGAAATTTCAGCGCTAATGATCATGGGCGTGTCGGGCGGGGCGCTTATCCTGCCGTTGCAGGGCTTGGTTGCCGACCTGGCAGGTTTCACGATAGGTCTGTTGGTCATTCTTCTCAGTATGGTTATCATCGGTCTGGTCTCTTATAAATTTAAGTCTTAACGCTATGTATAGTCACGATAGCCGTATTGTACTGACATTGGATGCCGGCGGCACAAACATGGTGTTCTCTGCCATTCAGGGCAATGTTGAAATAGTTGAGCCGTATTGCTTGCCGGCTTATGCAGACGATTTACAAAAGTGTCTTGATACGCTGATCGCCGGATTTACGTATGTTTGGCGCAGGTTGCCGAAGGCGCCCGTTGCTATCAGCTTTGCGTTCCCTGGACCCGCAGATTACAAGAACGGGATCATCCACGACCTGCCGAACTTTCCGTCATTCCGCGGGGGGATTCCGCTGGGTCCTTTTTTGCAGGAGCATTTCCAAATTCCCGTTTTTATCAATAACGACGGTAACCTCTTTGCCTATGGGGAAGCGCTGACGGGAGCTCTTCCAGCCTTGAATGAGCGGTTGCGACAGAAGGGATGTGACAAAGAGTACCGAAATCTCATTGGCATCACTTTCGGTACGGGATTCGGTTCTGGCGTCGTCCTAAACAACCGTTTGCTGACCGGCGATAACGATTGTGGAGGCGATGTCTGGGTGTTTCGCAATAAGCTTTACCCAGATAAAATAGCCGAAGAAAGTGTAAGTATACGTGCCATTACCAGAGTGTATAACGAGTATGCCGACGTTCAGGATGAGACATTGGCACCCAGCGACATATTTCGTATCGCAGAGGGCGATATGCCGGGCGACCGCCATGCCGCCATGCGCAGTTTGGCGCAGTTTGGCGAGGTAGCCGGAGACGTCATTGCCCACCTATTGACGTTTGCCGATGGAATTGTCGTCGTCGGAGGGGGGATAATCGGAGCAGCAAAATACATTATGTCTGCCGTGATACATGAACTGCGTTCTACGCTGTCTACTTTTTCCGGTGAACGCTTTTCACGGCTGCAGATGGACGTCATTGATGCCGACAATGCAGATAGTTTCAATCGGGCTATGATGGAAACACAGCGGAAAATACAGATCCCGAATACCGACAAGCGAATAAGCTATAACCCCTATAAAAAAACGTTTATCATGACAACATCGCTAGGAACGAGCGCGGCAATTTCACGAGGTGCCTACGCTTACGCTTTGCAGCAATTGGCTGATTAGGTTGTCGATCACAAAAAATACTAAGTTATGATAATGAAAGAGAAGTTATTTACGATTCTTCGGTACCTGTTAACTGTAGTGTGTGCGGGGGCACTTTCGGTAGCTGATACAAACGCTCAGCAGGCCACTGTTTGGCAAGTTGGACATAACGACAATCAAGCATCAGATATGGCCTTATACCCTGCATCTTTTAAGAAATTTCTTGAGCACGATTTTGGATATGAAGATCGCTACTTTCTTGTGGGATCAACAGATCCCCGGACAACTTTTCCTTTTGTCCTGCCGGGGCCAAAAAATGCATGGGGAGGTACCGGCAGCACGGCAGGCATACGTTCGCACTTCATAACATTAGGGTTCGAACTTCATGGCGTACCGGCTTATCGGGATGCCGTTGCTAAAAAACACGCTAATCCTCGAGGAGCAGCCGGAAAGGCTGTTAGGAGAGCAGATGCCAAAATAACAGACGTGTTCTGGAGCCTTTCGGTGGATCTTTTGGGGGTAGATCCCCAACATGGTTCGACGCTCAAATTGCTGATTAACGACAGTCCGTATACCTTTACTTTCGACAAAGGGACTGGAGAGGCAGATCCGGTCGGCCCTTTCTCCAACGATGCGGAGCAGATTATTAATCTGGCCTTGCCCAATGATCTGATCAGAGAAGGGTACAATGAAATCGTTATCACGTCGCTTGATGGCGGGTGGGTTGCTTTTGACCAAATTAAGCTGTCAGGACCTAAGGAAACAACGCTAAAACCGGCTTCCGAAGCACTAATCAGAAGTGTTAAGCCAGCCAACTTTCAGACTGCCGGCAACAAACAGCCGCTTCTGATCGACATCGTTGATTCCTGGAAGAAGCCGACTATCAGTGTCACGCTGGACGGTACCGAGATCCTAAGTAAGCAGCTTGAGGGCGGAAGCGCGATCCTGGAAGCACCTATGCCAGCGGTAGCGACGAAGAAGCGCAGCGTGTATAAGATACGGATTAATGGCAAAGAATATACCAGCGGAACAGTCGTCCGGCAACCTCAAAAGGAGGGAAGTCCCGCCGACTATGTCAATACGATGATCGGTGCAGCGCACTCCCGCTGGATGTTAGCGCCCGGTCCCTGGATGCCCTTCAGCATGGTAAAACTCAGTCCAGACAATCAGAACAGCGGCTGGCAGGCGGGGTACGACCCAACGTTTGAATCCATCGGCACGTTCAGCCATATCCACGAGTGGACAATGGCCGGCCTAGGAACGTTCCCTGTCACCGGGCCCCTCGTCACTTTTATAGGCGACGAAAGCGGGCGGAATGGCGGCTATCGCTCCAAAATTGATAAAACAACCGAAGAGGCTCCATTGGGATATTATAAAGCCGATCTCACGGATTACGATATCCGCGCCGAGTTAACGGCATTAACCCGCAGTAGCTTTCAGCGATATACGTACAATCAGGGTGACACGGGCCGGGTTATGATCGATCTGAAGATTCCGGCCGAATATAACTACGATCTGCAGCGGGTGAAGATTACCAAAGTCACGGACACCCGAATTGAGGGAATGAGCGAACAGCTGTCAAAAAATGTATGGTCTGGCGGAGTGAATCAAGACTACATTATCCATTTCGTAATGGAATTTGATCAGCCAATCATTAACTACGGATCTTGGTTGAATAATCAAGTACGGATCAAACAAAACCTAGAGGCAGACAGTGCCAAAAACGCGGGCTTGTTTGTCGAGTTCGACCTTAGCAAAAATAGAACGGTTCAGCTCCGTACCGGCATATCGTATGTAAGTGTCGAAAATGCGGCGTTAAATTTAAAGGAAGAAATATCCAACCCCTTTGGCTGGTCGTTCGACGCAGTCGTTGCTCAAAACAAGTCTACGTGGAATGCGTTGCTTGGCCGGATAGAAATCAGCAGTAACGACTATCTCAAGAAAGAAAAGTTTTATACCAACATGTACCGGGCACTGGCTAGTCGCAACATTTTCAGCGATGTAGATGGAAGTTGGCGGTCCGCAGACGAAAAGATACGGAGATTCGCTCACCCAGAAGACGTGGCGTTGGGATGTGATGCGTTTTGGAATACGTTCTGGAACCTGAACCAGTTCTGGAACCTCGTTACGCCGGAGTGGAGCAACCGGTGGGTACGTTCGCAGCTAGCGATGTATGATGCGAACGGCTGGCTCGCAAAAGGCCCTGCCGGCATGGAGTACATTCCGGTGATGGTCGCAGAACATGAAATTCCGCTTATCGTAGGAGCCTATCAAATGGGAATACGTGACTACGACGTGGACAAAGCCTTTGAAGCGGTCAAAAAAATGCAGACGACGATGCCCGCCGTTGTAGCGGGAGGCTTCGCCGGGAACCGCGACCTAGCAACCTATCTGAAACATCAATATGTGCCGTACGACGAGGGGAGATTTTCCAATTCACTCGAATATAGTTTCGACGACTGGACAGTCGGACAGTTTGCAAAAGCATTGGGAAAAACGGAGGATTATGCGGTCTTCAATAAAAGGGGGCAGTGGTGGAAGAATGCTATCGACCCAGAGACCGGTTATGCCCGTATGCGGGACTCAAAGGGCAATTGGCTTGCAGATTTTGATCCGTTCAAGTTGGGCGCGAATAAACACTACGTCGAGGGCAATGCCTGGCAGCTGACTTTCTTTGTGCCTCAGGATGTCGTCGGCCTTGCAGAACTGATCGGCCGCGATAAAATGCTGGATCGCCTTGAATGGGGTTTTGAGGAAAGCAACAAATGGCGCTACAACGGGCCCAACGACCAGTATTGGGATTATCCCGTCGTGCAGGGCAATCAGCAGTCCATGCATTTTGCATATCTTTTTAACTGGCTCGGAAAGCCTTGGGCGACACAAAAATGGAGCCGCTCCATTGGCGAACGCTATTACGGATCGGGCGTGTCGAATGCTTACCTAGGCGACGAAGATCAAGGGCAGATGAGTGCGTGGTATCTGATGAATGCCTTGGGGCTGTTTCAGGTAGACGGAGGCACCCGGGTAGATCCGGTGTACGAAATAGGCAGCCCGATTTTTGAGAAAGTTACCATAAGCCTTGGCGGCCGCTACAACCGGGGGGAGAGCTTTACCATTGAGGCTAAAAATACAAGCAGGGCCAATCTATATGTGCAAAAGGCAACGCTTAACGGGAAACCGCTGTACGACTTTAAATTTCCGGCCAGCGAGCTTCTAAAAGGGGGCAGTTTAGTGCTGGAGATGGGGCCGGAGCCAAATAAACATTGGGGTAGGGGAAATCTTCGATAACGCCATTTCCTTAGGTGCGTGCACCTATTAGTTGACAGATAAATTATAAATCCTAACGTTAAATTATGATACGATGAAACAAAAATTAACCAAAAAACTCAAAATCATTCGGTGGTACCTATGCCTCATTTTGCTGGGTATCCAAATGCTTTCAGCGCATGCGCAAGAAAGCCGACATTCCGTCGGGGGTGTCGTGGTCAATACTTCCGGCGCGGCTGTTTCCGGTGCGTCCATAAGAGAGCTTGGAGGGACAAATGCGACACGAACCGACGCCGAAGGCCGCTTCACGTTAGATGTCTCCACGCCCGATGCGACGTTGCAGGTATCCTATGTGGGCTATGTTGCACAAGAGGTTCCGGTAGGCGGAAGGTCTGACCTGCGTATAACGCTTGTTGAAACGCTCGAGGAGCTTGACGAAGTTGTCGTCGTCGGCTACGGTACCCAACGGAAAGCTAATGTAACGGGCGCAATTTCTTCGGTCAATATGAAAGAGCTGGAAAGCAGACCTGTCGTCAATGTGGTAGAGGCGCTTCAGGGCACTACGCCGGGACTAACAATCCAACAGAGCAATTCGCAGCCTGGGAGCCGACCTGCCATCAATATACGGGGTATAAACACGTTGAACAACAACGATCCGATGGTGATCATTGATGGTATATTGGGCGATATCCAAAATGTGAATATGGCGGATATAGAAAGTATTTCCGTATTAAAAGACGCTGCGTCGGCAGCAATCTACGGTTCGCGTGCCTCGAACGGAGTGATTCTTATTACCACCAAGAAGGGGAGCAAAGGCGTCTCGCGTGTGTCGTACGACTATATTTTTGCCGAGCAGACGCCTACGTTTATGCCGCAGATTGTCGATTCATGGGTGTATGCGGAACTACGGAACGAAGCGTTGATCAACTCGGGACGCCCAACGCAGTTCTTGGCCGAACAAATAGCGGGGTTCCGGGCAAATGGCCCCAATACAAATTGGATGAAGGAAATATACCGGGAAGCAGCGCCACAGCAGTCGCACAACCTATCCCTTTCGGGCGGCAGTGAGAAAACGACTTACCTGATTTCGGCGGCGTATCTGGATCAGGAAAGTATGTTCAGAGGGCTAGGATACGGACTGGAGCGATTTAATTTTCGTACGAACGTTGAAACGGATGTATCCGACCGCTTCAAGGTAGGCGTGCGGGCAGCGTACGCGCGAAATACGCTGAAAGACCATGCCTATTGGACAGAGTGGCTCATCGAGCAGGCGACCCGTATGCCGTCTATATATCCAATCCGCAACGCCGAGGGTGGATACAACTATCCAAGCGGCAGCAACTCCAATTCGTTGGCCCGACTCGAGCAAGGGGGGCTGCGGAGAAGTGCGAACGACGATTTATCGGGAATACTGAATGCGGAATATAAGTTGTGGGATGGACTGAAGTTGCGGGGAATGGTCGGTGCGCAACTGTATTACAACCGGATGAAAGAAAACCGCAAAGCGATACCGGGCTCGGGAGATCAGGAGAATCGGATGACGAACGGGTCGCAACGTATACAAAATATAACGACTAATCTTATCCTATCCTATGATAAGACCTGGGGGGACCATACGGTGAACGCCCTGGCCGGCTATTCGTATGAAGGGTCGACAGACAACCGGTTCGAAACGTTCCGGATCATGGAAGAATCGAATTACGATATCATGGGCGGTCTGCAGACGGTGAATACCGGTAATCAGGAGTGGCAGCATGAATGGTCTATTTATTCGGCCTTTCTGCGTATGAACTACAATTTCGCGAATAAGTATCTCTTTGAGTTTAACCTACGGGATGATATATCTTCCAAGTTCAGGAGAGGCAATCGATCGGCGTGGTTTCCTTCGATGTCTGCCGGATGGGTTATATCGGAAGAGGGCTTTTTTCCCGAAGGTTTGAAGAACATTATGCCTTCTGCTAAAATCAGGTCTTCTTGGGGGTTGGTCGGAAACAACCGCATCGCGGACTACCAGTATCAAGCTAATGTGAATATTGCCCAAGGCTATAATTTTGGTAATACCATGTATCCGGTTGCCTCGTTTGACGCGGTGAATCCGGATTTAAGGTGGGAGACAACGCAAATGTTCAATATCGGAGCTGATCTGGGGTTCTTAAACAACGCGTTGACGTTTTCCGGCGAATACTATGTAAACGATACCTACGACATCCTAATCGCTATTCCTGTGCCGGGGTTATTTGGTGGCGGGACGCCGATACAGAACGCGGGTCGGGTGCGCAATAAAGGCTGGGAGATTGCCGCGCGTTACCAATTTAATACGGGCGCGGTGAACCACACGGTATCGGGAAATTTATCGGATAGCAAAAATAAAGTAATTGATACGAAAGGAACAGAGTGGATCAACGGGTCTGACGTGAACACGATCGTTCGTGAAGGGTATCCTATAGATTCGTACTATGCTTACCGTTGGGACGGATACTTTCAAACCGCGGAGGAGGTGGCTCAAGGCCCCCGTTTAGACGGGATCACGCCGAAGCCGGGCGATCTCCGCTATTTGGATAAGAATGGCGACGGCATCGTCAGGGAAGATGACGACCGGTTTGTGTTGGGGAATAGATTTCCCCGGTTCTTATACGGCTTCAATTATGCAGCGGGTTGGAAAGGTCTTGATTTCTCGATGTTCTGGCAAGGGGTGGGGCAACGGCAGGTTTGGTTACGGGGAGAGTCTGTCGAAGCTTTTCACAACAACAACGAAGGTCCAGTGTTTGACTTTCATATCGATCGTTGGACGCCAGCGAATCCAGATGCTACATATCCTCGCCTTACCGTTGGAGCAGAATCTGCAAACAATGCCGCAAAATCAAATTTCTGGATAGAGGATGCCGCTTACTTGCGCCTTAAGAATGTGCAGTTAGGCTACACATTTCCGCAGCACTGGACTAATCGTATTTCAGTAAGTCGCCTTCGCATTTATACCAGTATACAGAACGCCTTGACGTTCGCCAATATGAAGGGTGGATGGGATCCTGAGACGGCCGACGGCGGTGGACGTATCTATCCGGTAAACCGGACCTTTTCCGTAGGGTTGAATCTTAACTTTTAAACGTTAAATTATGAAAAAATACATACAACGATATCGCGTGGCAATCGCTATCACATGTCTGCTTCTGGGGGCGTGCCACAAGCTTGACCTCACTCCGCACGATAGAGAAACGGATACAGAGTATTGGAACAAACCTGAGTCGGCAGCATATATGATCAATAAGTGTTATCAGGGGATGAACAATGCTGAGGAAGTGCTCTACGCCGATGCGATGACCGACAATGCTTACACGAAAGTCAATAGTAGCCACAACCAAGCGATCGGCAACGGTTCGTATTCTACAGCAGATAATTACGTGCGGTCTGTCTGGGGCTATCGGTACAGTGGTATACATCAGTGTAACCAACTTCTTGATAATATAGATCGCGTCCCTGGATTAAGCGACGAGCTGCGCAACCGTTATCGCGGAGAGGCTATTTTTATTCGGGCATACCACTACTTTGAGCTTTATTCGAAGTTTGGCGACGTTCCTTTTTTTACGACGGTTATTTCTATTGACGAATCGAGAACGGTTGGCCGTACAGCCAAGTCTGAAATCGTCACTAGCCTGCTCGAGCAACTGTCTGAGGTTATTGATAACAACTATCTCCCGGCGTCGTACGATGCGGAAAATACCGGACGTATAACGCGCTGGGCGGCCATGGGGCTGAAAGCGCGAATGCTATTGTTTGAAGGAGCTGGCCGATACAATGAAGTGATTCCTATCACAAACAGGATTATAAACGAAGGAGGGTTTTCCTTGCATGGCGACTACGAAGACCTGTTTACCATTGCGCATGAAAATAATGCCGAGGTACTGCTGGACGTACAGTACAAGCCTGTAGATCGCGAACACTCGGTACAATATCATTTTCTTCCACCGTCGTTGGGTGGTTATTCGCAGCTTTCTCCGCTGCAGGAGCTAGTTGATAGCTACATCACATTGGATGGATATCCAATAGCAGAAGCACCGTCATCGAGCTACGATCCCGCGAATCCTTTTTCTAATCGGGATCCAAGATTGGCGGCAACCATTGCGTATACCGGCAATTCGTATAAGCTGGCTGACGGCTCCGAGCATGTTGTCGATAGCAGGAAAGGGGCAGCGCTCGATGGATTCGATTTCTCCTCCGATGCATCGGCTACCGGCTACTATATCAAAAAGTACTGGGATAACACCTACCGGTCTAATCTCATGTCGGGGCTCAATATTATCTTAATGCGTTATGCCGATATTCTATTGATGCACGCCGAGGCACTGGCCGAACAAGACCAGCTTACAGCAGCAGAATGGAATCGAACGATACGACCACTTCGCGTCCGTGCCGGATTTTCGGAACCGAGGGCTCTAGAGTACCCAGCGGGGGGCAACCTCAAAGAGATTGTTCGGCGGGAGCGCCGTAGTGAGTTGGCGCTCGAAGGATTGCGTCATAAAGATATTATCCGCTGGCGGATTGCCGAACATGTGCTGAACGGCTGGAACCATGGTTTATATACCGGAGAGGCCGTCGGGACTGACAATGGATATGTCCGGGTCGAAAACCGGCGGTTCGATGCAGGGAAGCACTATTTGTGGCCTATTCCGCAGAGCGAGCGGGACCTGAATAACAGTCTTACTCAAAATCCACAGTGGTAACCTTAGACAATGAATATCATGAAAAACCTTTTTTTAATTATAGGTCCCCTTCTCCTCCTATTGGGGAGCTGCGGGAAAGAATATACGCTTTCCACCGACTTTACAGTGCCTACTGAGCTCGTCTCGCCAGCGAAGGTGGTGCTCGACGTAACGTCGGGCGAGCATATTGTCCTCTCGTGGAATGGAGGAGGCGCTGACGATGGGTCGTATGTTTTATACGAAGTTGTTTTCGCTAAGAAAGGGGCGGATCTATCCTCCCCAGTAGAACGGATTAAAAGCGATTTCGGTGCCCAGCCAAAACTGACGCTTACCCATGCCACGCTTAATGCGATCGCGCGCAAGGCAGGCATCGCGCCGGGCGAAACGGGAGAGATCTCCTGGTCGGTACTGACTTCCAAGGGTGGCGAGGTGAAGGCGACGGATGGAAGAAACGACATCGAAGTAACACGTGGTGATGGTATAGATAACATGCCTGATAACCTCTATTTGTATGGCGAGGGAAATGAAAGTAACGGGGCCGAAGGTTCTTTATTCCGCAAAGCGGCGGATGGCATTTATGTCCTTTATTCCAAAGTCTCTGGCAATGGCGAGTTGGAGTTAGAAGGAAAAGTTGGGGAGGAAGAATTTGGCTATTATCTCGACGGCGGCAAGCTTAGAGAGGGTACAGGAACAATTCAGATAGCAGCAAATACGAATCCATATCGTATTACGGTCGATTTTAATACGCTAACCATCAAAACCGAAGTTATATCAAACGTCAGGTGCATCTGGGGGGCAACATACGATGTCATCGGTCAGCTGGACTATGTAGGCGGGGGCAGATTTGTTGCCGCTAGCCGGCCGATCCGTTTTATCGACCCGAGCAAGCCGGAAACCAATCCGCCCAGCTGGCTCAGCTGGATTGAGGAGCGGTATTATTTTATTGCCAACGTAAATGGTGTGGACAAATGCTGGGGACGGATGGATGGAGTCAGCAGTGAGCGCCCCACAGGGAATGAGCCTTTATCATTTTACGAAATTGGCGAGTTCAATTGGAGCCAATGGGATCATCTTTGGAAGATGAAAGGGGATCTCGATTCCAAAAGAGCGACCATTACGATTCATACCAACAAGGACAATCTGATGATACATGAATTTTCGAATATTAGCAATTTATAGATTTATAAAAAATGAAGAAGATATTATATATTTTATGGATCGGATTTATTATCGCAGGATGTGATGATGGTTCGGAGCCATACGTGAAGCCCGACGGGAAAGGGCCGATACCGACAGAGACCGTGGATGCCGCTGCCAGGGCGAAAGAAATATTCGACCTGATCAACCAGTACTATAAAGCAGGCAGCCTGTTTAAAGAAAATTACCCCGCACAGCCCGGGGATGGCACTTATTCGTATGCGTGGCCCTATGACGCGGTGGTCAGCGGTGCCTCTCAGCTGCACCAGTTAGGCTATGACGTGCGGTATCACGAGGTCGTAAATGGATTTGAAAAGTATTATACGCAGGGTGCTCACGGAAACAATATTGGTGGCTATGGGTCGTCTACTAACGGCACTACGGGTGGGGGGACACGCTTTTACGACGACAATTCCATTATCGGGATCAACTTACTGGAAGCATATCATATTACACAGGACCAAACGTACATTGAAAGGGCGGCCCGGATATTGCCTTTTCTGAAAAACGGGATCGACGACCGGCTGGGAGGGGCGTTGTGGTGGAATGAAGATTACCGGTACGATCCCTCGTCTGCCGATGCCAATAAGCCGACATGCTCCAACGGATATGCGGCGCTTTTTCTGCTCATGTATTACGAGGTCTGTCCCGTTGCGGAGCGGCCGGATGTGCTGGCGTTGGCGACAGAGCTGTATAGTTGGCTAAGGAATAACCTTTATGATCCGGATACGAAATGCTATTGGAACGATAAACAGGCGAACGGTACGATCAATACGCGCCTATGGACGTACAATGCTGCGGTAATGGTGCAAAATGGTATCCGGTTGGCGGAGATCACAGGGAATAGTCAATACCTCGAAGAAGCCAAAGCGACGGCGCAGGGGGCGTATGATTATTTTGTCAAGATCCGTAACGGCGTTTTATCATATACCGATACTGATCCCTGGTTCAACACCAAGCTGTTGCGTGCATATATTGATTTGGCAAAACATGATGAACGCGCCAAAACCTATATCGATACGTATTATAATTTTATAAACAACGGTTATACGAAGGCACGTACAGATCTGGGTTTTTTCTTTGAAGATTGGACAGGGGGAAGTCAGGGAAGGTACTACTCCCTACTTATGCAGGGTGCGGTGGTTGAGTCTTATGGCGCCTTAGCGATTTACCGTCGGGAGGCGGAAGAATAATGGGGATGAGAAAAGAGTTTTTATTACTGGTGGTGATGTATTTGCTGGGGTCTGTGGCACAGGCTCAGCCAAAAGATATCTATCTCCAGCGTGCTAAAGAAACGTTTCACCTTGTATGGGCCAAATATCGTGTGCCTGAACACGGTCTATTCGCCGAGTATTATCCTAATAGCCATAAGCCGGATCTGACGTACTTTCAGGAGAGCGGGCATAAAGCGCAGGAAGTATCTTATCTCTGGCCGATGAGTGGTGTCTTCTCGTCGGTCAACATACTCATGGAACTGGACCCGAAAGCGTATAAACCTTACCTGGACTCCATGTTGGTTGCGGTAGAACAATATCTGGATAAAACGCGTACACCACACGGATATCAGGCGTACCCCTCAAAATTCGAGCGGGTCGACCGTTATTACGATGATAACGGACTGGTAGGTATCGATTATATGGATGCCTATGTCGTTACTGCTGATAAATCGTACTTAGCAAAGGCCAAGGCGGTCATGAGCTTCATCGAGAGTGGATGGACGCAGGATTTTGGGGGCGGCGTGCCATGGCTGGAAGGAGTACGCGACCAGAAGCCTGCCTGCAGCAATGGTAAGGCGACGGTACTGGCGTTAAAGTTGTATCAGGCAACACGCGACGAGGCGTATCTTCGGTATGCTATAAAATCGTATGATTGGATGCTGAATACCCTTCGTGATGACAGCCTGAACATTATTTGGAATTCGTTACTCATTCCAGATGGTACAGCGGCAGAACGTAAGGACGCGGAAGTGCAGAAACATGCGTATACGTATAATACGGGAACCATGATTCAGTCGGCTGTACGGCTCTATAAGATTACCGGAAAGAAGAGCTATCTCAACGACGCGCGGGCGTTGGCGGAGGGCTCTTACAAATACTATTTTGGTCATACGGACGACGGTGTTCCTTATGTGAAGGACATCCCATGGTTTACGGTGGTGCTGTTCAGGGGCTATCAGGAGCTGTACGAAATCGATCGAAATCCGAGGTATGTGGAAGCGGTGATTGAACGGGCCGAGTGGGCATGGGTGCATGCGCGCGATGAAGAGGGGTTGCCCTATGCGGACTGGACAGGACGAAAAGATGAGAATAAAAAGCCAAAATGGCTACTTGATTCGTCGTGTATGGCAGAATTATATGCACGTATCGCGCTGATCAAAGCGATGACCAGGGAAAAAGAATTGTCAATAAAGTAGATATGAAAAACAAAAATTTATTAATACTGTTAACAGCGCTGAGCATGGGGTTTTTGTCCTGTGCAGGAAAAAAAGAAGCAGCAGAACGATGGACAGGCTATGTAAACCCCAACATTGGCACCGTACATAGCCGGTGGTTTTTTTATACGCCAGCTGCCGTGCCGTTTGGAATGGCCAAGCTGGGACCGTCTACGAACGGTTCCTATGGAAATGCCAACGGCTGGGAAGCTGTCGGTTATGAAGACGGCCACCGTTCTATCGAAGGCTTTGCATGCTTTCATGAATTTCAGATTGGCGGTGTCATGATGATGCCCGTCGTAGGAAGTCTAAAAACTGTTCCCGGAACGCTCGAAGACCCTGCGAACGGTTATCGTTCGCCTTTCAAAAAAGAGAATGAACATGCCACAGCCGGCTACTATAGCGTCCTTTTGGATAAATATCAAACGAAAGTTGAACTTACGGCTACAGATCGGGTAGGCTATCAGCGTTATACGTTTCCGGAGTCGGAAGCGTCCTATATCTTATTCGATATCGGCAACAAGCTGGGGGAGAGCGGCGCCGTGGCCGACGCTTATGTTAAAGCGGTTGATGAAACAACCATCGAAGGATACGTTGTCACGAAACCCGAATACGTCAAAAAATATCAGCCGGAAGCAACGGTGAACATGTATTTTTATGCTAAATTGAGTAAGCCCTTCAAGGATGTCAAGACGTTCGTGCGCGGCGGTTCGGTTGGCGGATCGAAGGAAATCAAAGGAGTGGGAGCTTGTCTGGCCGTACAATACCAGACCTCGGCCGAAGAACAGATTACGGTGAAGGTCGGCCAATCCTATACATCGATCGAAAACGCAAGGTTGAATTATGAAAGGGAGGCCTCCGGGCAGCACTTTGACGCGACCAGGGAAAAGGCGTCGTCGCGCTGGAATGAGATGCTTGGACGTATAAAGGTAGAGGGAGGACGTGAGGAGGATAAAATCAAGTTTTATACCGGCCTTTACCATGCCCTGTTGGGAAGGGGGCTGGCCAACGATGTCAACGGCGCGTATCCGAAAAACGACGGGACAGTAGGCCATCTGGAGGTCGACAGCGATCA
Organism: Sphingobacterium allocomposti; assembly: GCF_008124885.1. Classification (GTDB taxonomy): domain Bacteria; phylum Bacteroidota; class Bacteroidia; order Sphingobacteriales; family Sphingobacteriaceae; genus Sphingobacterium; species Sphingobacterium allocomposti. Next base: position 103,908 of record NZ_VNHX01000011.1, on the reverse strand, counting down.
AGAGCCAACATTTAATTACTACAATACAGATGCTATTTGGGGCGGATATTGGAACCTTACCCAGCTATGGGCCTTGGCTTATCCCGAGTATTATTCAGATTGGGTACAGAGCCAGTTGCTGGTGTACAAAGAAACGGGGTGGCTGGGCGATGGTATCGCTAACAGTAAATATGTTTCCGGCGTGGGAACGAACTTTACCGGCCTCGCCATTGCTGCTGCATACAATTGTGGAATACGGGATTTCGATTATCAACTGGGATATGAAGCGGCACTGAAGAATGAAGTGGACGGCGAAAACCGGCCGGCCGGCGCAGGCAAACTGGATGTTTCGGCGTTTGTTAAGCGCGGTTATTGTCCCTATATCCCAAGCGATGATTATTTTATTACCAAACAGGACGAAGGTTCGGTATTTGGCGCTTCCCATACCATGGAGTATTCGTTCAGTAGCTATGCTGTTGCACAATTCGCGAAGAGCTTAAACAAAGAAGCAGACTATCAACGTCTTTCCAAAATGGCATCGAATTGGGAGAATCTCTTTGATACCGAAAGTGAACTTATCCGTCCACGTACACTGGATGGAAAGTTTTTACAGCCATTTGACCCGATGGCGGCGTGGGCAGGGTTCCAGGAGGGAAATGCGATTCAGTATACGTTCTACGTGCCGCACGAGCCTGAGAAGCTGGTTGCGAGGGTCGGGAAAGATGTGTTTAACGGGCGCTTGGACAGTATCTTTGTGGAATCTCGGAAAAATACGTTCGGAGGCGGCAGAACGGTGGACGCTTTTGCAGGAGTACATGCTCTTTACAATCACGGTAATCAACCAAATCTGCACGTATCCTGGCTGTTTAATTTTTCTGGGAAGCCCCATTTGACCCAAAAGTGGGTGCGCACCATCTGCGACGAATTTTATGGGGTTGACGGTCTTCATGGCTATGGGTACGGTCAGGATGAGGATCAGGGACAGTTGGGCGCATGGTATGTAATGGCTGGCATGGGGCTGTTTGACGTAAAAGGTCTAACACAGATCAACCCTCATTTCCAAATTGGTAGCCCATTGTTTGACCGCATCGAGGTAACGTTGAACAAAGACTATTACACAGGCGATAAGTTTATTATTGACGTGGAAAATAATGGTCCGGAAAACATGTACATACAAGCGGTAAGTAAAAACGGGAAATCCCAACCATCGGTATCAATACCCTTTGCCGATGTCGTTGGCGGGGGTGTGCTGAAATTGCAGATGGGGCAGAAACCTAACCTCGACTTGCAGCGATAGTTGCCAGAGCGTTCTGCCCGATCAGTCAAGGCCGTTATTTTATAAGTTTAAAGTAACGGCCTTGACCGTTTGTAACGGCATGAGGCTAATTTTCTAGATGCCGGCTGGCGGAGCGGAGGCTTCTGCCGGCGGAAATGGAGACCAGTGTATACAATATACGGCAATCCATAATTAACGCAAATAAAAACCTTATCTTTATGTCCTATTTCAGATGAAGATATGCGGCAACGTAAGCGAATATTGTTTGTTATTAACCCAATTTCCGGAGGAAAAAAGAAAACTGCATTCAATAAGCAGGTGCTGGAAGTGCTGGATCTCGAGAAATTTGACCCGACCTTTAAAATTACAGATCACCCTAATCATGCCTTTGAACTCGGGAAAGAAGCCATCGTCGAGGGTTATGATGCCGTCGTGGCAGTGGGCGGAGACGGGACAATTAACGAACTGGGTTCAGCAATTTTGGGAACGGGAATGCCACTGGGAATTATCCCCGAAGGGTCAGGAAACGGCTTAGCCCTTTATTTGGGCATCCCGCTCAACGAGTCGGCAGCGATTCGGCGCATCAATCGTTTTGAGTCTGTCGAGGTCGATACCGGCGCAATCAATGGCCGTTATTTTTTTAACATTGCGGGCTTGGGTTTCGATGCTTCCGTCAGTGACCACTTTGCAGCCGAAAATGTTCGGGGACCTATCGGTTACCTTCGCTCGGTTGTTAACGTGATCAGCAAATTCAATCCTAGCCGCTATAAGCTTATCATTGATGGTAAGACATACGAAAAAGAGGCTTTTATGATCAGCGTGGCCAACTCGCCGCAATATGGCAACAATGCTTATATTGCGCCGCAGGCGTCGATTACGGACGGTGTTTTGGATGTGTGTGTGGTACATCAATTTCCGCTGTATCTGTTGCCAAAGATGATCTTTCATCTGTTCACGAAAAGTGCAGATCAGTCCGAGTATGTAGAAATCATCCCCGGCAAGGAAATTACCATTATCCGTGACGATAACGGTCCGGTACATGTGGACGGCGAGCCGGTCGATATGGGAGGGAGGTTGGACATCACGATCAAACCGAGGTCATTAAAGGTTATTTGTTAAGGAGGTTAATAAGGATAAGAGGTTAATAAGGATAAGAGGTTAATAAGGTTAATAAGGATAAGAGGTTAATAAGGATAATAAGGATAAGAGGTTAATAAGGTTAATAAGGATAAGAGGTTAATAAGGATAAGAGGTTAATAAGGTTAATAAGGATAAGAGGTTTATAAGGTTAACAACTTTATCAACCCTATGAACATTATAAACCTTATCAACTTAATTACGTTCAACAAGCAAAAGATGAAAAATAAAAAGCAACGTTTTGAAGGTATTGTATACTCTACGGCTGAGGACTTCGCTTATACAGAGAGCGATCCGGAGACGGAGCAGGAAACATTGCCGCCGGCGAAGCAGAAATTAAAGGTACTATTAGATCGGAAATCCCGAAAAGGGAAAGTTGTTACAATCGTGCAGGGCTTCGTGGGAACCGACAGCGACTTAAATGATTTAGCAAAAAAGCTGAAGCAACGGTGCGGCGTCGGCGGGGCAGCCAAGGACGGAGAAATCCTGATCCAGGGAGACTTCAAAGCAAAGATAGCAGAGTTATTGCAAATAGATGGGTACGGCGTGAAAACGGTTGGCGGTTAGTCAGTTACAATCGGTTGCATAACCCGTTCTTTTGACATGCCCGTCGATTGGACAATTAAGAGGTCTGCGATATTCGATATATGGAGCGGCAAAATAGCCGGATTTGTTGTGAGTGAACACTTACTTATTTTTTTGTGTTAATGATTTTTTAATTTGCATAAACCAAAAAAAATAGTTTTCATTGTAAAATATATCGCATTAAACAGCGTTAAACCATGAGTAATGGGCGTATTAGCACGGAAGGAAACCGCTGATGGTTCACTGATACGGACGCGCTTGAAAGATGTATAAATTAATGCTCGGAAAATTTTATTTTTAATACAAAATGGTATATTTGTTTTGCTTTAAGGCAAGATAAATGGCTTTAGATTGCACAAATTGAATTAAACATTATATTAAACAACAGTAAAAATCTAAAAATTAGTAAAAATGGCAAACGCACCAAAAACTACTGCTCCTGCTAAAAAACAAGAAAGCGGAAAATCAGGTAATTTATTTGCGAGTTTAGCAATTATCATTTGTTTTGCGATAGGTATTATCGTATACAAATTCGTAATGGGTAACCCTTCAAACTTTATCGACAACAATCCAGAAAACCAGCCACTTCCTGGTAACTACCTAGGAATGGTTTACCATGCGGGTGTGGTAGTACCTGTCCTTTTGGGATTATTCTTAATGGTATGGGTATTCTCTATCGAGCGTTTCATTGTTATCGGCAGAGCTGCTGGTACAGGTAACGTAGGTAACTTCGTTCGTAAAATCCAAGCCTTAATTAACGGTGGTAACATCGATTCGGCTATCGCTGAGTGCGACAAGCAAAAAGGATCGGTTGCAAACGTGGTAAAAGCTGGATTGTTGAAATACAAAGACGTGTCTGCAAACACAGGATTAGATGCAGAGAAGTCTGTCGTAGCTATTCAGAAAGAAATCGAGGAAACAACAGCATTGGAGATGCCAATGTTAGAGAAAAACATGAACGTTATCGCGACGTTGGTTTCTATCGGTACGTTAACTGGTCTATTAGGTACGGTAACAGGTATGATCCGCGCGTTCTCGGCGTTAGCAACAGGTGGAGCTCCAGACTCTGCAAAATTGGCGAACGGTATCTCTGAGGCCTTGATCAATACAGCGACTGGTATTGCGACGTCTACATTCGCGATCGTTATGTACAACATCTTAACGGCAAAAATTGATAACTTAACTTATTCTATTGACGAGGCTGGTTTCTCTATCGTACAAACGTACGCGGCGAACCACAAGTAAGAAAATGTGATTTTTTCAAATTCTTTTATGGAATTTGTGCGCCAAGATCATCATTAAATTAAAGAATAAGAATAGTTAATCAAAGAAGTAAAGAAAATGGGTAAAGCAAAAGTAAAAAGAGCCAGTACCTCCATCGACATGACGGCGATGTGTGATGTCTCGTTCTTACTTCTTACATTCTTCGTATTAACGGCGACGGCCCGTCAACCAGAGGTTTTGGTTGTGGATACGCCAGCGTCAACAACACCGGATAAGTTGCCAGACGATAACGTGGGGATTATTTCGGTTGCGAAAGGCAAGATATTTTTCGGCGTGAAAAATCCTAATGTTCGGGAGATCACATTGAAGAACATGTCGCAGAAATACAATATTGCCTTCTCTGCGGAAGATTATGAGAAGTTTAAACAATTGGACGAATTTGGTGTTCCGATTAAGAACCTGCGTCAACTGCTTTCATTGCCGAATGAGCAACGTAAGGAGGAGATTCAGCCGGGTATCCCTGTAGATAGTACGGAGACTGCATCCAACGAGTTATATTCTTGGGTACAAGAAGCGCGGAAAGCAACGATCGAGTTTAACCGCTCGCGGGAAGGCGAAAGAGATTTTGTCGATCCAGGACCGATGAAGGTTGCAATCAAAGCTGATGCAGAAGAGAAATATCCAACCGTTAACTTAATTATTGAAACGTTGCGTAACCAGAAGCAGAACAAATTTAGTTTTGTTACCGGTTTAAGAGCGGAGCAATAGTTGTAATACGAACAAAAGAAAATGGCAGAATTAAATCAAGATAGTGGTAAAGGCGACAAAGGCGGGAAGGTAAGAGCCAAGAAAGCCGGCGGTAAAGTCGATTTAACAGCGATGGTAGACTTAGCGTTCTTGTTAATCACCTTCTTCATGTTGACCACGTCATTAAATAAACCACAAGCGATGGATGTCGCGATGCCCGACAAGAACAAGATCGATGCAAACGATAATTTAGAGATTGCAGACAACCGTTCTATTACGCTTTTGTTAGGGTCGGACAACAAGATCTCTTGGTATTATGGACAGCTGTCAAATCCAATCTATCCACCTACTACGGTAGCGTACGGTAAAGATGGGATTCGTCAAGTGCTGCTGAGAATGCAAAAAGAGGTTCCTGCCCGCGCAGGTGGTAAAGATTTGATCGTCGTTATCAGACCTAGCGAGAAATCGGTACAACGTAATCTTGTCGATATTTTAGATGAGATGAAGATTGTAGACGTGAAGCGTTACATGATTTCGAAGATCAATAATGACGAAATAGAGTTATTAAAACGCGAAGGTCTTTTTAACGACTAATCGCATAATCAAGTAAAATATGTTTGGTTCTAAATTAGATATATTCAAAAAAGAATGGCTTGATGTCGTTTTTGCGAATAGAAATAAAGAGTATGGAGCCTATGATCTGCGCAAATTCGCGCCGAAGGCAACCAACATCGGTCTATTCTCAATAACAGTAGCTGTTTTTGTTTTGAGTGCTCCAAAAATGTTTAATATTAAAGTTTTTCCAGACAAGCCTGTAGAGGAAGCTCCCGTTATCACGGAAGTTACGTTGGAAGACTTAGACATACCGGAGCCAGAAGAAGAAGAAGAGCCTCTTCCACAAGAAGAAGAACCGCCTCAACGTATCGCCCAAGAGCCGCCTGCGGAAGATTTGGTGCGCTTTCCTGAGCCTAAGGTCGTACCTCAGAATCAAGTGAAGGAAGAGGTTGTTTCTCAGGAAGAGATAAAAAAGGAGAATAAAACACCAGCCCGTATCACGCTAAAAGGTACGAAAGGGGCCGCTGGGGTGCCGACGGGTGAATTTGGTCCTAAGAAAGTCGAAGGACAGATCACCGGTAGCGCAACAGGGGATCCTGACGGAAATGCGGATGTAGACAAGATCTTTACCGCGGTTGAGGTTAACCCTGAACCAATCGGCGGCCTAAACGCTTTCCGTAAGTGGGTAGGAGACAACTACAGCTATCCGCAGGGAGCAATTGACGCGGGAGTGAAAGGGCAGGTGGTCGTTTCTTTCGTTGTAGAGAGAGATGGTAGCTTGACCGACATTAAAGTGGTGAAAGACTTGTCGTACGGTACAGGACAAGCAGCGGTTAATGTATTGAAAAAAGCGAAAAAATGGAAGCCGGGTATTCAGAACGGTCGTCCGGTACGGGTAGCTTATACATTGCCTATCACCTTAAACCTTCAACAATAATATGAGTGGTTTGCGTAAAAGCACAAATAAATTTAGTCAGAAATCGCCGACCCAGCGATTTCTGTCTATTTTAGGCCTAGCGATGTTTGGCTTCTACTTTGTGTTGGGAATGTTGATCATTTTCTGGGACAACTTCCCGCTGGAGATAAACCCGACATATAGGACGTTTTTCGGCATCTTGCTTATCGTCTATTCGTTTATGCGTTTTGCGAGACTATGGCAAAATAATTTTAACCGTTAGCAGCCCGTCATTAAACTTTTGTTAAACATAAGTACTCTAATTAGTAATGGTAGTAAGAACAAACATAAAACAGCTATTGTATATCGTTTTTCTTCTCGGAATGTTGCCGCTGATGTTTGCCTGTTCCCGTAAGAAAAATACGGACGGCAACTCCCAGGACAGCGTTTCGCAGACGAAGGCTGCCAGAGAAGATATCCTTGTCGGCACATTATATGTGGCGATAGATGAGTCGGTTTATCCGTTGCTGAAGGAACAGGAGGAGGTTTTTCTTTCTGCTTATCCAAACGCGAAGCTTCAGTTTATAGCTAAACCAGAGCTGTTTGCTATCCGTGAGTTATTGGCAGATAAGGCCGGCGTAGCCGTGCTTGCCCGCGAACTGAATGAGACGGAAGCCGCTTATTTTGATAAGCGTTCGATATCGCCGCGGGTATTTCCGGTTTGCACAGATGGAATAGTGGTCATCAACAATACTAAAGCGGCCGATACCAGCGTTACTATGGAGTATTTAACAGAGGCGATGAGGGGCGTGAGCACCGACAGGAAAAAAATAGTCTTCGACAATATTAATTCAAGTACGTTTAGACATTTGCAGGAGATCGGAAAAATCGAAAAGGTAGCCTCTAATTTTGTGGAGGCCGGCAATGGCGCAGCTGGGGTGTTACAGGCGGTGGCAAGCAGCACGGAAAAAGTCGGTGTATTGGGCTATAACCAGTATCTAGATTTAATAGCAACGTTTCCAGATAAAAATAATATTCGTATCTTGAGCGTGCAGAATACGCAGGGAGAGCAGGCTGATCGAAAGTTTTATAAGCCGAGTCAATCTACACTTGCTGCGGGACAGTATCCTTTGCGACGCACTTTTTATGTGCTGAACTATCAACCCAATATGGGGCTAGGGATCGGTTTCTCGGCGTTTTTGACAGGTGATAGAGGGCAGCGGATCGTCCTGCGGTCAGGTCTTGTACCTGCCACCATGCCCGGACGCGAGATTATTGTTAGGGATAATATTTAATAAAGAGAATAAAAAGTAGAACACGATAAATTATGACACACAGCAAATTATTTTTAAGTCTATTATTGGCTGGAACAATAGGTTCTGCGGGTGCACAAAGCTTGAAAGATGCAAAAGCAGCTTTAACTGCTGAGCAGTATGACAAGGCGAAGGGTATCCTTCAGAACTTGGTGGAGAAGAAAGCGAAGGACGGCGAGAACTACTTCTATCTAGGAAAAATTCATTTAATCAACGATAAAGTAGACTCAGCAGCTTACGTATTCAACCAAGGGTTGACAAACGCTCCAAAAGAACAATTAAACAATGTAGGTCTAGGTATTGTTGACCTCATGAATGGCAACCAAAGTGCAGCAGAATCGAAGTTCTCGACAGCGGTTGCGGGATTAGGTAAGAAAGATTATTTGCCGCTTCTATATATCGGAGAGGCTTATATAGACGCACCTAAGCCAGACTATACGAAAGCTATAGAGTACTTAACGCAGGCAAAGGCGAAAAACGAGAAAGATCCTTCTATTTTAGTGGCGTTAGGTGATGCTTACGCAGGTATGGGCGAAAGTAGCCAGGCGTTCGTAAATTACCGCGATGCAGAATATATGGATCCTAATCTGTTGGCACCGAAAATCGGGCAGGCGGTGATCTCGAGACGTGCGCAGGCTTACGATGTCGTTATTGAGCAGCTAACAGCGTTGACACAGGAACATCCGGATTATGCGCCGTTATACCGCGAGCTGGCGGAGACTTATTACTTATCGTCTTTGAAAGCTCCGGAAGAGCAGTACCGTGAGATCAACCAAAAGGGTGTAGAAAACTACAAGAAATATCTAAGCTTAACCGGTGATAACTCCGTAGAAGCGAAGACACGTTATGCAGACTTTTTGGTGTACTCCGGTAACTATGAGGAGTTGAAGACCGTTGCAGAAGAATTGGCGAATGCGCCTGGTGTAGACGCGAAAGTATACCGCTATTTAGGATATATCGCATACAACCAAGATAAGGACTATGCCAAAGCAACGGAGTACATGAATACCTTATTTTCAAAAGTGCAGCCTGAGCGTTTAATCCCACGTGACTACCTGTACGCTGGTTTGGCAAACTTGAGCGCCGGCGATGAAGCGAAAGGTATGGACTTGCTTAAGCAAGCTATGGAGAAGCAGACTGAAGAGGATAACTTAGAGACAGAAATCGCTGAAACGGCATTTGCGAAATATCAAGACGGCGACGTAGAAAATGCTGTAAAGATCTTCCGTTTGCCAGCTTCCATGCCGGAGTCTGACTACTACTACGATGCAAACTATTACTTAGGCTTAGGTCAGTACAGTAAAGGTTCGAAGATCGTCTCTCCTGCTGAGGGCGAGGAGGTAACACCAGAGCTTGGACAGCAAAAGCTGCAGGAAGGTAAGCCGATCTTGGACGAAGCAGTTAAGGCCTTTGGTATTGTAGTGGCAACAGACAAAGAGGATGTGAAGAAAAAATATCTGATCAACTCCCTTTACTACAAGGGATTGTCAGAGCTGGCTTTGGATGGTGTAATGTACGATCCGGAGAAAGCGCAAGGTCTATTTGTAGATTCATTTACGAAGTTATTAGAAGCGGTTAAGAGCATAGAGTCGGATGACGCGAACCTAAATTCGTACATCACAGACGCGAACAACTACCTTGGCTATTTCTATTACTTAAAAGGAGATAACGCAAAAGCGAAAACATATTTCCAGGAGACAATCAAGGTTGATCCGGAGAATGAGTTTGCTGGACAGTTCGTTGATCAACTCTAAAATTAAAATAACATTAAAATATAAAGGGACTGCTAGCGGTCCCTTTTTTTATTGGGAAAAAATGATATATTTGTTAGAGAGAACAGATAATAAACTGATATTATGGAAAGTGTAAACCTAAGTAGCACTCCAGTAGATTACATCCCTATTTTAATACAGCTAGGTGTAGCTGTAAGTTTCGGCGTGCTGACAATTATCGGCACACATTTGATAGGCCCCAAAGTTCGGACGGAGAACAAGCTGGGTGCTTTCGAATCGGGGGTGCAGGTCATCGGAAATGCCAGGCAGCGCTTTTCCATCAAATATTTCTTAGTAGCTATCTTGTTCGTCATATTTGATGTGGAGGTCATATTCATGTATCCGTGGGCCGTCAATTTCCGTGAGTTTGGGGTTGAAGGTCTGATAGAGATGTTCATTTTCATGGGCTTTCTTCTGTTAGGGTTCATCTATGTGATTAAGAAGCGGGCTTTAGACTGGGATTAACTGCTTCCGGCCGCAAGCCGACCGGAAGTATTCTATTGCATATACGCGGCATAACTTGAATGCGCAGGTGCTATCCGGAAATCGTGGGATCATTGACATCCGTCTACCTACCTCCACCAAATAAACTTATGTGTAAACCAAAAAAACGATAGTCATGAGTAAAGTGACATTGGCAGAAGCGCCCCCAGGGGTTGAAGGAGCAGGATTTTTTGCGACGACGTTGGATAAAGCTATCGGTCTTGCGCGGGCAAATTCGTTATGGCCATTGCCGTTCGCAACCTCGTGTTGCGGGATAGAGTTTATGGCGACCATGGGGTCGACGTATGACCTCGCGCGGTTTGGAGCGGAACGCCCGAGTTTTTCGCCGAGGCAGGCTGATATGCTCCTGGTGATGGGGACTATCGCTAAAAAGATGGCCCCCGTATTGAAGCAGGTATATATACAGATGGCGGAGCCCCGCTGGGTGATTGCCGTCGGCGCCTGCGCATCAAGCGGCGGAATTTTCGATACGTATTCCGTTTTGCAGGGGATCGACGAGATTATCCCGGTAGACGTATACGTCCCCGGTTGTCCGCCGCGTCCTGAAGCTATTTTAGATGGCGTTTTGAAGCTGCAGGAGATTGTGAAGAATGAGTCGTTAAACCGCCGTAATACGCCGGAATACAAGGCTTTGCTGGAGAAATATGGGATAGTAACGGATAACGGAAATGGATAAACTCGATAACCAGAAAATTATTACCCGGCTGCAGGATCGCTATGGCGAGGGGCTGGCCGTGATCGGAGAGCCGCACGGCTTGCTGACTGTCGCTGTAAATGTGGAGACGATCATTGACGTGCTGCAGTTTGTTAAAGAGGATCCGGAGCTCCGGATGAATTATCTGACAGATATCACGGCCGTGCATTATCCCAGGCAGGAGCAGGAGTTCTGCGTCGTCTACCACGTGTACAATATGCTTCAGGATGTAAGGCTGCGGATTAAGGTATTTGTGTCCGGCCCTATTCCGACCGTACCTACTGCTACAACAATATGGCATGGGGCAAACTGGATGGAGCGCGAGACGTACGATTTCTTCGGGATAATCTTTGAAGGCCATCCGGACCTGCGGCGGATCTTGAATATGGACGAACTGGATGTTTTTCCGATGCGCAAGGAGTATCCCCTGGAAGATCCAAACCGGGTAGACAAAAAAGATTTTTATTTTGGACGATAATAACCGAAATTAAGATGAGTAAACCAGTAACCAAGATAACACCGAATGCCGCCGTATTTTTCGATAACGATCCACAGGACGAGCTGATCACATTAAACATCGGCCCGACGCACCCGGCTACGCATGGGGTGTTCCAGAACGTTGTGCAGATCGACGGGGAACGCATCGTGAGCGGTGTATCCACCATAGGTTATATACATCGGGCGTTTGAGAAGATCGCGGAACATCGTCCGTTTTATCAGATAACGCCACTTACGGACCGCCTGAACTACTGTTCAGCCCCGATAAACAACATGGGGTGGCATATGACTGTCGAGAAGCTGCTGCAGATCGATATCCCCAAACGCGTTCAATACATGCGTGTTATCGTGATGGAACTGGCTCGCATAGCCGACCATATCATCTGCAATGGAATCCTGGGTGTTGATACTGGAGCATTTTCCGGTTTTCTATATGTCATGCAGGAGCGCGAGTTTATTTACGAAATCTTTGAGGAAATCTGTGGCGCGCGCTTAACAACCAATATAGGACGTATAGGAGGTTTTGAGCGGGATTTCAATGAAGTCGCATTCCGTAAGATAGAGGAATTTATCAAGCGGTTCCCGCCGGTGTTGAAGGAATTCGAAAACCTGTTCGTACGCAATCGGATTTTTATCGAGCGGACGTCAGGCGTAGCAGCGGTAACACCGGAGCAGGCGTTGAGTTATAGCTGGTCTGGTCCTATATTGCGCGCAACAGGCGTTGACTACGATGTGCGTGCGGTGTCGCCGTATAGTTCGTATGAGGAGTTTGATTTCGACATCCCGGTAGGTACCACGGGAGATGTGTACGACCGCTTTATGGTGCGCAACGATGAAATGTGGCAATCCCTGCGCATTATAGAACAGGCATTAGACAAAATTAAGAAGGAACCTGTCGGCGTATTCCATGCCGACGTGCCCGAATTTTATCTGCCGCCAAAAGAACAGGTGTATACCAATATGGAGGCGTTGATCTACCATTTCAAGATCGTCATGGGAGAATGGGAGACGCCGCAGTCAGAAGTATACCACGCCGTGGAAGGTGCGAACGGAGAGCTTGGATTTTACCTTATTCACGACGGAGGCCGCTCGCCCTATCGTCTACACTTCCGTAGGCCATCATTTATCAATTATCAGATGTTTGCTCCAATGAGCAGCGGAATGCTGATCTCGGATGCTATTATCAATATGAGTAGTTTAAATATTATTGCAGGAGAACTAGATGCTTAAGGTTCAGGAAAATATGATCGTCGAGTTTTCTGCCCCGTTGCTTGAGCGGTTTGCAGAAGTCGTGGCCCGGTATCCCGAAGGCCGCCACAAGTCGGCATTACTGCCGATTTTGCACTTGGTGCAGGCCGAATACGGGTGGCTAAGCGTCGACGCCATGGATAAGGTTGCTGCTTATCTAGGGATTCAGCCCATTGAGGTGTACGAAGTGGCAACATTCTACACGATGTTCTTTTTACAGCCGAAAGGAAAGTATGTACTGGAAGTATGCCGTACCGGCCCCTGCTGTCTGGTGGGCGCGGAACGCATCATGAAGCATATCGAAACAAGGCTGGGTGTTAAAGAAGGCGAGGTAACCGCAGACGGTATGTTTTCATGGCGCGGTGTGGAGTGTATTGCGGCCTGCGGCTTCGGACCGGTGCTGCAGATAGGGCCCGAATATACATTCTATGAAAACCTGACAGAGAACAGCGTGGACAAACTTATAGAGGAATTGAGGCATAAAGCAGAAACAAATTAATATGGCACGTAAGTTATTATTAAACCATGTGGATGTTCCGGGGATAAACGGCTTTGATGTGTACCGTCAGTATGGCGGCTACCGCGCAGTAGAAAAAGCGTTGAGAACCATGTCTCCGGACGATGTTGTGGAAGAGGTGAAAAAATCTGGTTTAAGGGGCCGCGGCGGAGCAGGCTTCCCCACAGGTATGAAGTGGGGGTTTCTGGCAAAGCCAGAAGGCGTGCCGAGATACCTTGTATGCAACGGCGACGAATCCGAACCGGGGACTTTTAAAGACCGGTATCTGATGACTAAAATCCCCCATGCGCTGGTAGAAGGTATGATTGTATCGAGCTACGCTTTAGGAGCCAATACGTCCTATATCTATATCCGCGGCGAGATGATGCCGCAGATCCGTATTGTGGAAAGGGCTATCGCAGAGGCTAAGGCCGCAGGGTTCCTCGGCAAAAATATATTGGGAACGGGGTATGACCTGGAAATTTACGTGCAGCCCGGCGGCGGCGCCTACATATGCGGCGAGGAAACAGCGCTGCTCGAATCCCTCGAAGGTAAACGTGGAAACCCGCGTATAAAACCCCCTTTCCCTGCCGTGGCAGGCCTCTATGGTTGCCCCACGGTTGTTAACAATGTAGAATCTATTGCTGCTACCGTGCCGATCATCAACGAGGGAGGCGAGGAATATGCGAAAATAGGTATCGAGCGAAGCACCGGCACCAAACTCATATCAGCCTCCGGCAATATTGTGCGTCCGGGTGTCTACGAGATCGAGCTTGGCTTGCCTGTGGAAGAATTTATCTACTCGGACGAATATTGTGGCGGTATCGCCAATGGAAAGCGATTAAAAGCTGTGGTGGCTGGTGGATCATCAGTCCCTATCCTGCCGGCAAACCTGGCGTTGAAAACGGCCAAGGGCGATGCGCGGCTCATGACGTACGAGTCGTTGGCTGACGGCGGATTTGTGACCGGGACTGCCATGGGATCGGGCGGCTTTATTGCTTTTGACGAGGATCAATGTATCGTACGCAACACATTGAACTTTACACGCTTTTATCATCATGAAAGTTGCGGACAATGTTCTCCTTGCCGCGAAGGCACAGGATGGATGGAAAAAGTGCTGCATAAGATAGAGTATGGTCATGGCGACCTTTCCGACATCGACCTGCTGTGGGATATACAGCGGAAAATCGATGGAAACACGATATGCCCATTGGGAGACGCCTCCGCATGGCCGGTGGCAAGTGCCATCCGGCATTTCCGCGACGAGTTTGAATGGCATATTTTCCATCCGGAAGAAGCGCAGACAAGGAATTATGGCCTGGCGCATTACGCCGACCCGCTGATCATGGCGGAGTAATGGGGGGGCATAAGGGCCAGGGCTGGTGAACCTGCGCCGGCGGAGGTTGTGGCTAAGTAGGCGGAGAATGAATGTCGTTGAACCGTTCGGAGTTCGAAAATTAGGGAAAATTGACAATTAGGGAATTTGAGGATTTGGAATTGAGACGATTTAAATGGTTTAAGGCTTGCTCACTTCCGACTTCTTAATTTCAGACTTTATATATAAGCACTATGGCTGAAGAAGGAAAATTTAAAGTAACCATAGACGGTATATCGATAGACGTTGCGCCGGGGACGACGATTTTAAACGCTGCCCGTCAGATAGGAGGCGATATTGTCCCTCCTGCGATGTGCTACTATTCCAAGCTGGAAGGCAGTGGAGGCAAGTGCCGCACATGCCTGGTAAAGGTCTCAAAGGGGTCTGAGAAAGATCCACGGCCAATGCCGAAGCTGGTAGCATCGTGCCGGACGACGGTGATGGACGGTATGGAGGTACAGAACATCACTTCTCCGGACGTTATTGAAGCGCGTAAGGGTGTCGTCGAGATGCTCCTGATTAACCATCCATTGGATTGTCCTATCTGCGATCAGGCCGGCGAATGTAAATTGCAGGATTTAGGATATGAGCATGGCGCCGAACAGACCCGGTATGAATTTGAGCGGCGTACATTTGAGCGGATTGATATCGGAGACAAGATACAGCTGCATATGAACCGGTGCATTTTATGTTACCGCTGCGTGTATGTTGCTAATCAGCTAACGGGGCGACGGGAACATGGTGTGATCTACCGCGGCGACCATGCGGAGATTTCAACCTTCATCGAGCGGGCGCTGGATAACGAGTTTATCGGTAACGTCATTGACGTCTGTCCGGTAGGTGCGCTAACCGACAAGACCTTCCGGTTTAAAAATCGGGTTTGGTTTACCAAGCCGGTTGACGCACATCGCGATTGTCCCACGTGTTCCGGAAAGGTTACGCTATGGTACAAAGGAGAAGAGGTTTTGCGGGTCACGGGCCGGAAAGACGAATACAATGAAGTGGAAGACTTCATCTGTAACACGTGCCGTTTTGAGAAGAAACACACGGCCGACTGGACCCTTGAGCAACCAACGGACGTGGATAAAGACTCGGTCATCACGGCCAACCATTACACAGTGTTTAATCCTCCGCCCGTGATTAAGAAGAATCCGGCTTTACAGGCAGCGAATGAGGAGCAGCTGAGCAGAACAGAACGGTTAAAATAGACCTTGAGAAGATATGGAAGCTTTTATATTGGAGAAATTGATTTTGGTGGCGATCGTTTTTACGATTTCCCTGGTTATCGCGATGTATTCAACCCTTGCCGAGCGAAAAGTGGCGGGCTTTATGCAGGATCGCTACGGGCCCAATCGGGCAGGTATTGGGGGGATCCTACAACCGCTGTGCGACGGCGGAAAATTTTTCTTTAAGGAGGAGATTATACCGGCAGGAGCGCATAAGGTGCTGTTTGTCGTGGGGCCAACGTTGGCCATTATCACGGCATGTATAAGCTCGGCCGTTATCCCCTGGGGACAGACGCTGACCATCGGAGGGCGCGAGGTTGTATTGCAGGTGGCCGACATCAACGTCGGTGTTCTCTACATCTTTGGGGTTGTTGCGCTTGGTGTATACGGAATAATGATCGGAGGCTGGGCGTCAAACAACAAGTTTTCATTGATGGGCGCGATCCGTGCCGCTTCTCAGAGCATCAGCTATGAAATCGGAATGGGTCTGTCGATTATCGCTCTGCTTATGGTGACGGGCACATTATCGATGGGTGAGATCGTGGCGCAGCAATCGGGGTTTGTGAACTGGAATATCTGGGTACAGCCGTTGGGCTTCCTCATCTTTATGACATGTGCCTTTGCGGAATGTAACCGGGTGCCGTTTGACCTGCCCGAGTGTGAAACAGAGCTGGTGGGCGGCTACCACACCGAGTATTCGTCCATGAAGCTGGGGTTATATATGTTTTCGGAGTATATCAACATGTTCGTATCATCAGCATTGATGGCGGCCTTATATTTTGGAGGCTACAACTTTCCGTTTATGTATGAGCTTGGGCTGTCACAAAACTGGATCACGATTATCGGCGTGTTGGTGTTCTTCCTCAAGATATTTGGTTTTATCTTCTTTTTTATGTGGATACGCTGGACATTGCCCCGTTTCCGCTATGATCAGCTGATGAACCTGGGCTGGAAGATGCTGATACCGCTTGCCATCGCGAATATTGTGCTTACAGGCGTTATAACCATTATCAAGGATACGTATTTCTGAGAAAGTTAAAAGGTTGGGAAGCCAGATTTAGACTTTCTAACAAATTATATAAACTATGCAGTCATTATCAAATAGAAAGAAAGTTATCGAACAAAAGCCCATGACCTTTTGGGAGCGGATGTATTTGCCTGCAATAGCCAAGGGACTGGGGATAACAATCCGTCACTTCTTTAAGAAGATTCCTACCGTGAAATATCCGGAAGAGCAGCGTCCATATTCAAAAAATTTCCGGGGACAGCACTCCCTAAAAAGAGATGAGCAAGGAAGAGAACGCTGTACGGCCTGTGGGCTATGTGCCTTATCCTGTCCGGCAGAGGCGATCACGATGGTGGCCGCCGAGCGCACCAAAGACGAGCTACACCTTTACCGCGAGGAGAAGTATGCGGCTGTTTATGAGATTAATATGCTGCGCTGCATCTTCTGCGGGCTTTGCGAAGAAGCATGCCCGAAGGAGGCCATCTACCTTGACGGCCCACATGTAACGGCAGAATACTTACGGAAAGATTTTATTTATGGCAAAGACAAGCTGGTTGAGCCTGTATTCGATATTAAAAACCTAAAACAAGAAACAACGAACTAGGATGTCTATATTTTATTTTGTCGCTTTTCTCGCTATTTTCTTTGCGCTGATGACGATATTCACGAAGAATCCAGTGCATAGTGTGCTCTACCTCGTGATTACATTTTTCACGCTGACCATTCACTATATCTTATTAAATGCGCAGTTTCTGGCAGTCGTTAACTTTATTGTTTATATGGGGGCAATCATGGTGCTCTTCCTTTTTGTCCTGATGCTGTTAAATCTGAATGAAGACACCGAGCCAATGAAATCGAACTTAGTGAAGATCATTGGAGCTATAGCGGGAATGTGTCTGATCGCTACTTTTTTAGGCGCGTTTCGTGTCATCCAGCCCACCAACGAACTGGTCGCTGGAAACGCTGATATCGGACTGGTCAAGAATCTGGGAAAAGTCCTGTTTAACGAATTCCTCCTTCCTTTTGAAATTTCGTCCATCTTACTCTTGACGGCAATGGTTGGAGCGGTATTATTAGCAAAAAAAGAGGTTAGAAAAGCATAATGGAGAATATTGTATCAAACATTCAAGGCATTCCACTCAACCACTACATCATCTTTTGCAGTCTGATTTTCGCTATCGGCGTAACAGGTGTATTGATCCGGAGGAATGTCATCATCATCATGATGTCCATCGAGCTGATGCTGAACGCTGTCAACCTGCTATTGGCTGCGTTTTCCGCCTATCGGGGCGACGCCAGCGGTCAGGTTTTTGTATTCTTCATCATGGCATTGGCTGCGGCAGAGGTCGCTGTGGGGCTCGCCATCATCATTATGGTGTATAGAAACACAAAATCTGTGGACATTGAATCATTAAGTAAGCTACGTTGGTAATTAAATCGAAGATCCTTTTAGTAAATACGACATGTCGG
This sequence comes from Sphingobacterium allocomposti, assembly GCF_008124885.1. GTDB lineage: Bacteria > Bacteroidota > Bacteroidia > Sphingobacteriales > Sphingobacteriaceae > Sphingobacterium > Sphingobacterium allocomposti. Next base: position 85,908 of record NZ_VNHX01000011.1, on the reverse strand, counting down.
AATTAATTTGGCTGATACCGCTGATACCTTTTATAGGGTTTGTAATAAATGGTTTAACCTGGAACCGTGCGCCGAAGGCGATGACAGCCCTTGTAGGCTGCGGCGTTGTGCTCGCTTCGTTCGTACTGAGCCTACTGCTCTATCTGGATATTGCGGCGGCCCATGCTGCAGATGCAGCATCCTCTTTTCATGTGCATCTTTTCGACTGGTTTTCGGTAGGAAAGCTACAGGTCGCCTTATCATTCCTGGTCGACCCGCTCAGCGCTGTCATGTTATTAATCATCACAGGAGTGGGCTTTCTTATCCATCTATATTCGTGTAGCTATATGGCGCACGATGCAGGATTCGGTAAATTTTTCGCCTACCTGAATCTGTTTATCTTTTTTATGACGATACTCGTGCTCGGCTCCAACTATCTAGTCATGTTTATCGGCTGGGAAGGGGTTGGGCTTTGTTCATATCTGTTGATTGGCTTTTGGTTTAAAAAATCGGCTTATGCGTCGGCTGCAAAAAAGGCCTTTGTTATGAACCGCATCGGAGACCTTGGCTTCCTGATAGCCTTGTTTCTTATTTTGGAAACATTCGGCAGCCTAGAGTACGGAGCGGTATTTTCGCAGGCCGCGCAGCTGCCGGAGGGAGCATCTGCCCTGGTTGCCATTACGTTGCTGCTCTTTGTGGCCGCAACCGGAAAATCGGCTCAGATTCCGCTCTTCACATGGCTGCCCGACGCGATGGCCGGCCCGACGCCTGTGTCGGCATTGATCCACGCGGCGACAATGGTGACAGCGGGAATTTATATGGTTGTGCGCTCTAATATCCTGTTTGCTTTGTCTCCGGTAACAATGGACGTCATGGCGTTCATCGGCGCCGCGACGGCCCTCATCGCAGCTTTCATAGCCTTAACACAGAACGACATAAAAAAAGTTCTTGCATATTCTACGGTCTCCCAGTTGGGATACATGTTTTTAGGCCTCGGGGTCGGTGCGTTCACCGGGGCCTTCTTTCACGTGCTGACCCACGCTTTCTTTAAGGCGCTTCTTTTCCTCGGGGCCGGCTCGGTCATTCACGCCATGCACCATGAGCAGGACATGCGCCTGATGGGCGGGCTGCGAAAAGCGATGCCCCTTACTTTCTTGACCATGTTCATTGGAACGATCGCTATCAGCGGAATACCGCCATTCGCCGGATTCTTCTCGAAAGACGAAATCCTGGCGCATGCTTTCCAGCAGCAGCCTGTACTCTGGGGAATTGGCTTTGTCACTGCGTTGTTTACCGCATTCTATATGTTCCGTCTGCTTTATCTGACATTTTTTGGCACATTCAGAGGAACGGACGACCAATGGAAACACGTGCATGAGTCGCCTTGGCAGATGACGGTGCCGCTCATTGTACTGGCTGTGCTGTCTATGGTAGGCGGATTTATAAATATTCCTGAAGCATTGGGTGGTCACCACGGATTAGAAAGTTTCCTGGCACCGGTGTTAGAAGGAAGTAAAGCACATGTGGCTTCTCTGACATTGAGCCATACCGTGGAATACGGCCTAATGGGCATCTCCACGCTCGGAGCTATCGTAATGGCTGTAGTCGCTTATAATCGATATGTAAAAAAAGGAGACATACCGGGGGCAGAGGGGCAGCAGCACGGCTTTTTGTACAAGCTGTCCCACCACAAACTTTATGTAGACGAGTTCTATGACGCGGTGGTCGTCCGTCCGTTAAAGGGACTGTCCCTATTTCTATATAAATATATAGACCAGCTGGGGATTGATGGGTTTGTAAATGGTGTCGGCGACTTTTTTGCCGGTACGGGTAAGGGTATCCGACAACTGCAGAGCGGACACGTAGGCTTTTATATTATCATGATGGTGATCAGTATCATAGCGATTCTGATTTATGGTATGGTGAGCATTTGACGAAGTTGATAATAACGATGGTGTTGATTTTGACTTTTAACTTTTGAATTTGATTTTCAATGAATAACCTGTTTATATTACTTTTAGTACCTATTGTTTCAGCTATTGTATTATGCTTCGTCAAGAACGCCGGAATAGCAAAGTGGCTTGCACTGGCGGCGTCGCTACTCGAGATTGGGCTGTCTGTTCCGTTTCTCTGCGCGTTTACGCCCGATGCCAGTGTCCAGTTTGAGCAGGGGTGGACATGGATAGCCTCCCTCGGTATACAGTTTCACATCGGTATCGACGGGATAAGCCTTCCACTGGTGCTGCTTACCAATGGTCTGGTGCCGCTCATTGTATTAAGTTCGTTTGGTAAAAGTTATAAAGGGAATTTCTTTGCGCTGGTTTCGTTTATGCAGGCGGGCCTGTTGCTGGTGTTCATGGCGCTGGATGGCTTCACGTTCTATGTAGGATGGGAAGCGGCACTGATTCCTATCTATTTTATCTGCGCCCTATGGGGCGGCGGCGATCGCATCCGCATCAACCTGAAATTTTTCATCTACACGTTCTTCGGTAGTCTGTTGATGTTGGTAGCGCTGGTTTTCTTATATAATCAAGGCGATACGCGAAGCTTGGAGTGGGACACCCTAGTGGCTCTGCAGCTGCCTGAATCGACCCAGCGCTGGATATTTTGGGCATTCTTTCTGGCGTTCGCAATCAAGATCCCGATCTTCCCGTTTCACACATGGCAGCCCGACACGTATACACATGCTCCTGCAGCAGGAACCATGCTGCTGGCCGGAATTATGTTGAAGATGGGTGTCTATGGGCTTATCCGGTGGCTATTGCCTATCGCGCCATTCGGCGTTTTGGCGTACAGCAACGTCATCATGGTGCTCTGTGTCATCGGCATTGTGTATGCTTCCGTGATAGCGTTTAAGCAGCAGGACGCAAAGAGGCTGGTGGCCTACTCGTCCATTGCCCATGTCGGCCTGATATCGGCAGGTGTGATTTCATGGCATGAGGAGGGACTGCAAGGGGCCATCATACAGATGGTGAACCATGGACTAAGTGTCGTGGGACTGTTTTTTATCATTGATATCCTCCAGGAACGGACCGGTAGCCGCAATCTTTCCGACCTGGGTGGCCTGGCGCACCGCATGCCGAGATTGGCGGCAATGTTTCTGATCATTCTTATGGGCGCAGTAGGTTTGCCGTTGACCAACGGTTTTATCGGCGAATTTTTACTGCTGAAGGGTCTCTTTGACTATAACCTATGGTACGCAGCGGTCGGCGGTCTGACATTGATCCTCGGCGCTGTATACATGCTGCGGTTTTACCAGAAGGCTATGTTGGGCCCTTCCCAGGAGCGGTACATCGTCGCTGATATCCGCGGACATGAAGTTGCGGTACTGGCAGTCATCGTGTTTTTCACCCTATTCCTGGGCGTTTGGCCAATGGCGGTTTTGCACCTGTCGGAGGCGTCCGTAACAAATTTATTAAACCAGATAAAATTTTAAATTGCGATTTTAGACATTATGGGAGCGATAATTACTTTATGTATTCTAGGCATTTTATTGTTGTATTTAGGACTGTTTAAAATGAACAAAGCCTTGCTTCCTGTTGCCCTTGTAGGGTTGTTGGTAGCGTTGGGCTTTACCTTGTCGGCCTGGAATACAGACGCCGCCCCGCTGTATAACGGTATGGTTGTCTTCGACCGTTATGCTTTATCTTTTTCTGCTTTGTGTATCGTCGTGACGGCTCTTATTCTACTGCTGTCTAAGGAGTACTTTCGGAATATTAGCGAACATATCGCCGAATACTACTGCCTGATCATATTTTCCCTGACGGGCGCGTTGCTTGTTAATGCTTACCACAACTTCGCGATGCTGTTCGTGGGGATAGAGATTATGTCTGTGGCACTGTATATTTTGGTGGGTATCCGAAAAAGCGATTTCGCGTCGAACGAAGCGGCGTTAAAGTATTTTCTTATGGGAGCCTTTTCGACCGGATTTCTGCTGTTTGGCATCACATTGATGTATGGAGCTTCGGGAACGTTCGACCTTGGGGCGCTGCGCAATTATGTAACTTCCGCGGAAACTGTTTCACCATTGTTCTATGGGGGTGTGCTCTTGATGCTGTGCGGCCTGTGTTTTAAGGTCGGGGTTGCGCCGTTCCACTTCTGGACGCCGGACGTCTATGACGGGGCACCTATCCTTATTACGAGTTTCATGAGTACCGTGGTTAAAATAGCCTCTTTTGTTGGCTTTTTGCGTCTATTCAGCACCGCGCTGGTTCCGTTGGACGCCTTCTGGACGCCTGTCCTGCTGACCATCGTGATCATTACACTCTTCGTCGGGAATGCGTCGGCGCTGCTGCAGTCGAGCTTTAAACGTATGATGGCCTATTCCAGTATATCTCATGCCGGATATATGTTGTTCGCTATTGTCGTTATCGGCGAAAACTCTGTTCCTAGTATATTTGTATATGCAACAGCGTACGCGCTGGCTTCGGTAATTGCTTTTGCAGCGCTTATTCTTGTTAAGCGGATGTCGGGCTCCGATCAGTTTGAGTCGTTTAACGGGTTGGCGAAACGCGCCCCGTGGCTTGCTTTTGCGCTCACGATAGCGATGCTTTCTCTGGCCGGGATTCCGCTGACCGCCGGCTTTATCGGTAAGTTTATGATGTTCAATAACGTTATGGGCAGCTACAACGTGACGCTTTTGGTATTAGCCGCTATCAATGCAGCTGTTGCGGTATATTATTACCTTCACGTGGTGGTATGTATGTATTTTAAGAATGCCGAAGGAGCACACGCGGGGCACACAACCATGATGCCTGCTCCCATAAACTATAAGGTTGTTCTAGGGGTAGCCGCCGTGCTGACAATCGTACTGGGGGTTTATCCGGATTTACTGCTGGTTTTGTTTGGTGGATAGTCTTTGGTATACCGAACGCGAACTACTGACAACTAACTAAAATTTCCTTACTTTTGAGCATGACAAAAGAACAAATTCAAGACTTGAGGGACCGCGTAACGTCCCTGAGGAGGCATCTTTGACATCGATGCCAAAAAAGCAGAGGTAGAAGCAAAGACCGCCATTACGCTGGCGCCCGATTTCTGGGACGATCCGAAAGCCGCCGAGAAGGTGCTGCACGAGATCAAGAACCTAAAGGTGTGGACAGAACATTACGATAAGGTCTCCACGGCAGTAGAAGACGCGGCAATCATGTACGAGTTCTTCCAGTCGGGCGATGCGGGCGAACAGGATGCCAACGACCAATATAGCGAAGCGTTGGCGCAGGTAGAAGAGCTCGAATTTAAGAATATGCTTAGCGCAGAAGAGGATCAGCTGGACGCCATTCTGCAGATTACTGCCGGCGCCGGTGGAACAGAGTCCTGTGACTGGGCATCGATGCTGATGCGTATGTACATCATGTGGGGCGAGAAGCATGGCTGTAAGGTTACGGAGCAGGATTATCAGGAAGGCGATGTAGCAGGTATCAAGTCCGTGACCCTGCAGTTCTCCGGTAACTTCGCTTACGGATATCTTAAGGGCGAAAACGGGGTTCATCGTTTAGTAAGGATATCGCCGTTCGATTCGAATGCAAAAAGACACACGTCTTTTGCCTCGGTGTATGTGTATCCGCTTGTTGATGATAATATAGAGATTGACGTAAAGGATTCCGAAATCGAATGGGACACGTTCCGTTCCGGAGGTGCGGGCGGACAGAATGTGAACAAGGTCGAGACCGCCGTAAGGCTACATCATAAACCGACGGGGATCATTATTAAGAACCAGGAGTCCCGATCGCAGTTGCAGAATAAAGAAAATGCGCTCCGCCTGTTGAAATCTCAATTGTATGAGATTGAGATGCGGAAGCGGCAGGAAGCGACCGCAGCCATCGAAGGATCCAAGAAGAAGATTGAATGGGGGTCACAGATCCGAAACTATGTATTGCATCCCTATAAACTCGTGAAGGATCTGCGTACCAATACAGAAACCTCGAATACGCAGGCTGTATTAGATGGTGATCTTGATGAGTTCCTGAAAGCTTACCTGATGGAGTTTGGAGGTTAATTGGCCCGAATAGCCACGACCGGAACTTTATATCCCATGTTTGTCTGCTGACCGGCATGGGATATAAAGTCTATTAGAACTTGTTTTTCCACATCATACTTTCCACCGGACGGATCGTCTTGTTATTGTATTTTGCATTTCCTTTGCTATTGTACATGGTTTCGATCTCGCCTTCCACCACAAAATAGATAAGCTGGCCGATCGGCATGCCCATATAAACCCGCACCGGTTGGGCAACCGAGATTTCGAGCGTCCAGGTGTTGCAAAAACCGACGTCGCCTTTTCCCGCCGTGGCATGTATATCGATGCCCAGACGGCCGGTGCTCGATTTGCCTTCCAGAAAGGGAACATGGCCGTGCGACTCGGTGTACTCCAGGGTCACCCCAAGGTAAAGTGTCCCCGGTTGAAGAACATATCCTTCTTCCGGAATTTCAAAGTGCTCGATCTCATTGTGTTTCTTCGCATCCAGCACGGTATCTTTGTACGTCGCCAGATATTTTCCCAGATGCACGTCGTAGGAGTTCGTACCCAGACACTTCCTGTCAAAAGGCTCTATAACGATAGTCCCCTTTTCAATTTCCTCTAAAATTCTTTTATCTGATAATATCATGATTTTTTTACTCAATCCTTGATTTCCGGACGCCGAAAAAAGGAGTTCAAAAATACATTATTGCTTCTATTTCAGCAAGTTTTTGTTTACCTGTCCGCACCCCTCCGCCCGACATGGGGGCTTCGACTACGCTCAGCCTGACATTCAATAAGCTCAGCCTGACATTCAAGAGCTTGTATTGAGCCTGCCGAAGTGCTCCGCCTGACATTCGGCAGGTTCGGCCCGACATGGGGGCTTCGACTACGCTCAGCCTGACATTCAATGAGCTCAGCCTGACATTCGGCAGGTTCGGCCCGACATGGGGGGTGTCACCCTGAGCCCGTCGAAGAGTCTGTACAGCCTTTATCGAATGTGGGGCTTCGCCAAGCCTGTACTGAGCCTGCCGAAGTGCTCCGCCTGACAAAGAGGTTGTCACCCTGAGCCTGTCGAAGGGTCCCTTGTATTTTCCATATAACTTCGCTACATTTAACGGCTATCTGTAAGTACAGTTTGTCATGTACTAATGGCTAACACAAAATGGATCAACATCAGCATGAAATAATATGGGCTTAGTATATCTACGGGAGTTAAATAGCGAGACGAAGCTGGCTATATGGCGGATTGAGGAAACTGCTGATGAGCTGTTGTCCAGGCTGCAGCTGGATGAGCGGGAGAAAGCGAGGCTCGAGAGCCTCGGGAAAGGCAAGCGAACCTTACACTGGCTGGCCACCCGTGTTCTACTTCGGTACCTCCTGAAAACAGAAGACTATATCGCGTGCCCGTCTGATGATAACGGAAAGCCCTTTCTTCCGGACTACCCGTATAAGATATCACTAACCCACTCATTTGACTATGCCGGCGTGTTAATGAGTACGCAAGGGGAATGCGGGATCGATTTAGAGATCGTGAAGGACAAAGTGTTGCGCGTCAAAGAGAAATTTCTAAAGCCAAAAGAGCTGGCCTTTATCCAGGATAATAACATAGAGCAGCTGTATGCCTGCTGGTGCGCGAAAGAGGCGGTGTACAAGCTTCAGGGCAACAAGGGTGTTTCATTTTTGGAAGATATGACCATCCTACCATTCCAGTACAAGCCGCAAGGAATTATGACGCTGCTGCTTCGAAAAGAACGGAAGACACAGTTTTTTCAGGTGTACTACGAGAAGTTTCAGGACTATATGCTCGGGTATGTTGTTGCTGATGAGAAGTGAGAAGTCAGAAATTAGGAGTTAGAAATTAGGTGTTAGGTCTTAGCTCAGCTTAGCTTTACGAATCAGCAACTCAACGACTTTACGGCTAATAGCCATTAGCCATCAGCCATTCGCCTTTCACTTCACGACTTTACATTTTAGAAGTTAGAAGTGAGAAGTTAGAAGTGAGAAGTTAGAAGTCAGAAATTAGGAGTTAGAAATTAGGTGTTAGGTCTTAGGTCTTAGCTCAGCTTAGCTTTACGAATCAGCAACTCAACAACTTGACAGCTTATAGCTATCAGCCATTAGCCATTAGCCATCAGCCATCTGCCATCAGCCATTAGCCATCAGCCATTAGCCATCAGCCATCTGCCATTTGCCATCTGCCATTTGCCATTAGCCATCAGCCATCTGCCATCAGCCATCTGCCATCAGCCATTAGCCATCTGCCATCTGCCATCAGCCATTTGCCATCTGCCATCTGCCATTTGCCATCAGCCATTAGCCATTTGCCATCTGCCATTAGCTATCAGCCATTTATTCCTTAAACAACTCTTCCCGTAGCCGTTGGTATTCTTCCAACGTATCTTCAGCCTTATTATAGTCGTTCTGTGATAGGTAAATAGTGCCCAGCTTATCGGCAATAGCGAGCTGTAACAGTTTATTATCTTCATTTTTAGCGAGTTCATCAGCCGAGAGGAACTCTTTTTGAGCCACCTTATAGTTTTTCTGAACGAACTTGGAGCTGGCCAACATATATTCTATTTCGGCCAGCGCATTGTGAAGGCTTTTGCTTCTGGCAAGATCCCGCGCCTGAATCAGGAACCACTGCGCTTCGGTATGTTTGTTCTGTAGCTGGTAGACTTTGGCCAGTGTTTGCCAGGCCAGGACCTTGCGGTCGTATGCCTTTGCCTTATTCAGCAGTGGAATGGCTTTACGTATAATATTGTTTTCCGCCGAGCGATAGTCTTTATCGTATGCCTGAATGAGCGCTATCTTGGTCAATGAATGGGCCTGATCGATGATATTTTCCTGACGGATAGCCGTTTTGTAGTAAGCTTCCTGAAAGAAGCCCGCCTGTTCAATATTTTTGTCAAACAGGTACACGTTGGCCAGATTAAACTGGATAACCGCCATATCTCCAATGTTAGGCGTTTTCTGCGCGTGCTGGAGTGCGCCCTGCAGCAGTCCAAGAGCCTGATGTACGGCGCCCTTTTTTAAGGAACGTTCTGCATAGGCATGCAGCAGCCCGTAGGCGCTGTTGTAATTGCCCTTTTCGATTTCGCGCTCAACCAGGTTGTTCCAGTCCAGCGGGCTCTGTGGCTCAGGCGACAATAGGTATTGGATGTTGGACAGGTTGCTGGTCGGCCTAAATTCGTCGACGAGCTGTTTAAAGTCCAACGCTTTATAGATGCTGTCCTCGAAGGAAGCTTTTTCCTTGTAGGAATCGACGAGCAGTTCTTCCCGTGTACGTGGTGCAGGTAGTACATATACCTCAGGCCCCACTCCGCGGAAGTCGGGATCATATTTCGTAACATAGCCGGCCGGATCGAGCACCTCATCTTTTTGTTGCGCGCGGGCCGTGGTTGTGAGCAACAGAAAGCCCACAGAGAATAAAATGTAATATCCCGTGTTTTTATTGAATCGCATATAAATGTCCGCCATTTTATCAAACTTAGACAAATTCGGGCTTATATCCAATATAACCGAACCTCGTGGAGAAGGCGGTTTCCAGCAGTCGTGCCGTTTCTACCGTAATAGATTGAGGAGAAGCCCGGGCCTCCTGCAAAATTTAACAATCCTTAACAGGCCTGCTGAGAGCCGTGTAACAGGCCGTCGACGGGGGTTGACGTGATTGGATTACTTGTGCTACTTCGCCTTGGCACAATAATCGATGCATATTTCCGCTATAATATATGTGGCGATGGTAGCAGAAAATGATACAGGTCCGTTTAATGTACCATGCAATACGCCGTGCGTAAAAAATGAATTACGTAGTAGACTTTTGTTGGAGAGGCTTTCGCGAAGCGAAGCATTTTATGTAAGTTTGATTATCTTGAGGCGAAATATTTTAGGATGGTAATTTCCGCTAGAAAAGTAAGCGTTCGACAGCTTTCGAGAGTGAAATAAATCACGTAGCGTCCACGAATGCCTTTGGAGAGTTATATGATGCGCCGAAATACAAGACAAACCTGAAAGCGCCTGAAAATGGGTCATTGCGAGGAGGTACGACGCAGCAACCCAGCGCAGTGAGCTCATGAATGCCGTTGAAAATGAATCATCAGCGGTCTTACCGTCGCCAGATTGGCCGTATCAGTCCACGTGGCCGGCACACAGCTCTCCGGAGCATGCACGGATTTTACCAGGTTTGATCGTATTATTTTTCGCGCGTTGCTATTTTGTGCCGTGTTTTCAGTATTTTTAGCCGAACCAAAAGTCGGCTGAAACGTTAGAGTTGATATAGTAAATGAATTTAAATACACTGTCTTATATGTTTAAAAATCTTGTATTTGGTCTCGCCTTGTTTTCTATTGTAGCTTGCGGATCAAAGCCCCGTGTGAACTTGGATGAAGGGATGTTGGAACTCCGGCCTTCGGCGCAGCACGAAGTGATTGCTTCAGAGGTCGCAAACCTATTGGAAAATTATAGTTATAAAAAGGTGCCCATGACGGATTCGTTGTCGCGGATTGTTTTTGACAATTTGCTTAAATCGATGGATCAAGGGCGAAATTACCTGCTTCAATCGGACATAGAGGATTTTAAGCGGTTTCAGAATACGATTAGCCAGGATTTCCGGAAAGGAGATCTATCCGCTCCGTTCTATATGTTTAATGTGTACTCGAAACGCTATCTGGAAGCAATGGAATATGCGCTCAGCCAGATCGATGCTCCGCATGATTTTAATGTGAACGAAAACTACATTGCCTTTCGGGAGAAGCTACCTTATTTCACGACGGCCGACGAACTCAAAGATCAGTGGCGTAAGCGTGTAAAATATGATTTACTGAATTTACGGCTTACCAGTACAGATAAAGATTCGGTAGATACAAACAAGCACAAAGAAACGTTAAGGAAGCGCTATGAGAACATCATTTCGCAGGCCAAAAAAACCAACTCGAATGATGCCTTTCAGTTGATTATGACCTCCCTTACGGACGCTGTGGATCCGCACACCACGTACTATAATCCGTCTTTTGCACAGGCATTTAACGAAGGGATGTCGAACACGTTTGAAGGGATCGGAGCCCGCCTGCAGATGGAAAACGAGATGGTGACGATTAAAGAGATCATTGCCGGAGGCCCGGCTTTCAAAGATAAGAGCCTGCGCGTGGACGATCGTATCATTGGTGTCGCGCAGGGAGACGGCGAGTTCGAGGATATCATAGGCTGGCGGTTAGATGCGGCGGTAGCGAAGATCAAAGGGCCGAAAGGTACTGTTGTGCGTCTGAAGATCATACCCGCAGGGCAGGAACTGACGGCACAGCCGAAGATCGTGTCCTTGAAGCGCGAAAAAATTGTTGTTGCTGAAGAATCTGCACAGAAAGAAATTAAGCAGGTAAAGGGTGAGGACGGCAAGCTGTACAAAATAGGATTGATCAAGCTGCCTAAGTTCTATATCGACTTTGAGGCATTCCGCAAGCGCGACCCTAACTATAAGAGCACCACCCGCGATGTACGTCTGATTTTAGATACGCTTCGCCAGGAGAAGGTGGATGCGGTGGTTTTAGACCTTAGGAACAACGGGGGAGGTTCGCTGCAGGAAGCGATTGAGCTGACAGGCCTGTTTATTGATAAGGGGCCTGTTGTGCAAGTCAGGGATGTACGTAACCGCGTGGAGATCGACAGTGATGAGGATCCGGGAGTGGCGTGGGACGGTCCGTTCGGCGTATTGATCAACCGTTTCTCGGCTTCGGCGTCTGAGATTTTTGCAGGTGCTATCCAAGACTACGGCCGTGGCATCGTATTGGGCTCCCAGTCGTATGGTAAAGGTACAGTACAGTCGGCTATTGATATGTCCCGGTTTATAAGTGCGACGAATAAGCTGCTGTTAAAGGCAAAGGGAGAAGATAAGGATCCGGATACGCCGAACGGTGCGCCGGAGTTCGGACAGATCAATATTACGATGGGGAAATTCTATCGCGTAACAGGTAGCAGTACGCAACATAAGGGTGTGACGCCGGACATTGTTTTCCCGACACAGTATACGGCGGAAAAGTTCGGTGAGAGCTCGGAGCCTTCGGCCCTACCGTGGGATCAGATCAAGCCTTCGACCTTTACGCGTGTAGCCGATCTGACTTCGGTAAACAAGAAGCTGAACGACATACATCAGGAGCGGATGAAGAAATCGCCGGAATATCAATACCTATTGGAAGATATTGAGGAGTTCCAGAAGCTAGACTCTATACAGGAGATCAGCCTTAACCAGGTGGAGCTCCAGAAAGAACGCGATAAGACCAGGGCGAGAAACAGAGCGCGTATCAATAAAGGGCTTGAGCTTCGCGGCCTTCCACTGTGGAAAGAAGGAGAGCCGCAGCCAAAAACCGAGTTTGACTTTGTTCTTGACGAAAGCTTAAATGTGATGGCGGATTACATCAAAGCAGTTAGATAAGGTTATCAGCTGACAACGAAAAGAGCGTCATTGCGAAGTACGAAGCAATGGCGCTCTTTTTGTTAACGGATTTTAGTCGTGCACTTGATTCACGAGATTAAGAAACCTGAATCCGGTTATTATCCGACTTGTAGACATATATGTCAGCGATAGTCCGGCCCCGACGGGGTCGTATCCAGTACAACACGTATACGGTATAACATAGCGCCTCTGCGAGGTCACACTATCCTTGGTGTGAAGCGGAGCGTGGGTAAGGATCTTACGATAAAAGGGAGTCTCAGACTCCTGTTTATGGGCTGCCCCGTAGAGACGGCTTCGCTAACTCTACGGGCAGTGCGAAGGTTACATAAGTGAGATGCAGCAACTCATTGCCTGTTCTACCCAATTTCTATCCCTAGCTTCCGATTACGGCCCGGATTAATAGCCATATTTATCTTTCCACTTGCTCTTAAGAGACTCCCGCAATTTGGCTTCAGCAGCGTTGTTCCCTGGGTCATAAAGGAGCGTGCCGCTCAATTTGTCGGGGAAGAACTCCTGTTGAACAAAGTTCCCTGGGTAGGCATGGGCATATTTGTATTCTGCTCCGTAGTCCAGCTGTTTCATTAGCTTGGTAGGCGCATTCCGCAGGTGTAGCGGCACGGGAAGGTCGCCACTTTTCCGAACAAGGGCCTGCGCCTTATTGATCGCCTCGTAGGAAGCATTACTTTTGGCCGAAGAGGCCAGATAGGTAACAGTTTGTGACAGGATAATCCGGGATTCGGGCCATCCAATTACGTTGACGGCCTGAAAGCAATTGTTTGCCAGCAGCAGTGCGTTTGGATTGGCATTGCCAATATCTTCTGACGCGAGGATAAGCAGGCGACGGGCGATGAACGAGGGATCCTCTCCCCCTTCAATCATGCGTGCCAGCCAATACACCGCTGCGTTAGGATCGCTCCCGCGGATAGACTTGATAAATGCCGATATGATGTCATAATGTTGCTCGCCTGTTTTATCGTACAGCGCCATGTTCTGCTGTACCTGCTTGAGGACAAATTCGTTGGTTATCTTCGTCTTTTGCGCCTGTGCTGCCTGAACGACGAGTTCAAAGACGTTCAGCAACTTGCGTCCGTCGCCTCCCGACAGACGGAACAGCGCCTCGTATTCCTCGATTTCCACCGGGTGTTCCCGTAAGTAGCTGTCGTATTCCCGCGCCTGATCCAGAATGGCCCGCAGATCCTGTTCCGAAAGATGTTCCAGAACATATACCTGGCAGCGGGAAAGCAGCGCCGAAATTACTTCGAACGAGGGATTCTCTGTCGTTGCGCCGATCAGCGTTACCAGCCCACGTTCCACAGCTCCGAGGAGTGAGTCCTGCTGCGACTTCGAGAACCGATGTATCTCATCGATAAACAGAATCGGCTGTTCCTGATTAAAATTACGGAGCTTCTCGGCCTTGTCGATAACTTCGCGGATGTCTTTAACGCCCGACTGAATCGCGCTCAGCGAAAAAAAAGGCCTTTTTAGCTCGTTCGCGATGAGGAGCGCTAAACTGGTTTTTCCGACGCCCGGCGGTCCCCAAAAGATCATGGACGGGATGTTGCCTTGCTCTATAGCGTTGCGAAGTACCGCTCCCTCGCCGATAATATGTTGCTGTCCGATGTATGCACTTATGCTTTTCGGGCGCATACGCTCAGCTAAAGGTATTGGTGTTGCCATATACAAACTTAGATAAAATAGTTAGATGTGAGAAGTGAGAAGTGAGAAGTGAGAAGTGAGAAGTTAGAAATGAGAAGTGAGAAGTTAGAAATGAGAAGTGAGAAAAGTTAAATGGAGTTACATCTTTACGAATCAGCAACTCGACGACTTTACGGCTTATAGCCATTAGCTATCTGCCATTTGCTATCTGCTATCTGCTATCAGTCGTCGTACGAGGGCTTCGATAAAGCCTGTACTGAGCCTGCCGAAGTGCTCAGCCTGACATCGTCGAAGGATAGACAATGGAAGGACTAGTTAGTATGAAGAAGTGAGAAAAGTTAAATGGAGTTACATCTGTACGAATCAGCAACTCGACGACTTTACGGCTTATAGCCATCTGCCATCTGCCATTTGCTATCTGCTATCTGCCATCAGCCATTCGCCTTTCACTTCACGACTTTACAAATTAACGGCTTTACATCTGCAACTTTATAACTTTCTAAACTTTTACGGTTATCTTTGTAGAAAGATGAGTATGACCTTTACAGCAATAGATTTCGAACTGGCTACCGCCGCCTATACCAGCGTGTGTGCTGTGGGTATTGTAAAGGTAGCGGATGGCGAAGTGGTTGACCAATTCCATAGTTTGGTTCGTCCTCCCAAAAACGAATACATGTGGCAGACGACGCGTGTACACGGCATAAAAGCAAAAGACACGTTAAATGCGCCCACTTTTTTAGAACTCTTTCCCCATATCGAGGCATTTCTGCAGGGAGCGCATATGGTTGCCCACAATGAGAAATTCGACCGGGAGGTATTAATGAAAACCATGAAATTTTACGGGCTAGACTACAACGGGCTAGGACTGTCTCCGTTTTGGGACTGTACCAGTAAGATTTACAGGTCTAAGGGGTTTAAAAAAACAAAATTGAGCATCTGCTGTCATATTATGGGAATCGAACTGAATCATCATGACCCGTTGTCGGACGCCAAAGCAAGCGCACAGCTTTACCTGATGCGCGATCAGATTACGGAGACGTTGATTGAGCGGCATTTCCCCCACGAAGAACAACAAGCAAGCTAATATTTATGGAAAGAACGATCAATGTTATCCTCTCGGGAGGCGTAGGGTCCAGGTTATGGCCCTTATCCCGGAAATCAAAGCCAAAGCAATATCTGCCTATATTTAACAACAAATCACTTTTTGCATTAACAATTGAGCGGAACCAGAAAGTTTGCCAGCACGTCATGCTGGTGGGATCCGTTCAAAATATAGATCTGGCAAAGGATGACCTTGCGCCCGTATCGCACGATATTATTGTCGAAGCTGTGCCCCGTAATACAGCAGCAGCTATCGCTTTTGCAGCGTTCGCCGCAAATCCTGACGATATTCTTATTGTGACACCCTCTGACCATCTTATCGAAGGCGAAGAACAATACCTCCAGGCGGTTAAGCGTGGTATTGAGTTTGCGAAAGAAGGCTACCTCGTGACGTTCGGAATCAATCCAACGCGGCCAGAGACAGGGTACGGGTATATTGAATCGGAAGGCAATGACGTGCTGTCTTTCCGCGAAAAGCCGAACGTTGAAACAGCCAAAGATTTTTTAAAAAGTGGAAACTTCCTGTGGAACTCCGGTATATTCTGTTTTAAAGCGTCTACTTACCTTCATGAATTGGAACGGTTTGATCCTAAAGTATATAATGCTGCAAAGACCGCTTTCGACGCTGCAGAAGACGGGGTGTTAGACGTCGAGCTATCGCGTAAGATTCCGTCGAAGAGCGTAGACTACGCGATTATGGAGCGTAGCGACAGTATTAAGGTTGTGCCCTCCTTCTTCCAGTGGTCTGATATGGGGTCCTTTGACTCGCTTTACGACTATCTGGTTGCCAAAGGTCATCCACGGGACGAACACGGGAATATGGTCATCGGTGAAACAAAACATACGGTGTTCCTTGGGGTAAGAAATTGTGTGGTTGTGAATACCGACGATGCCCTGCTCATCATGGACAAGGCCTTCGCACAGGATGTCAAACACATCTACGAACAGCTAGAGAAGGAAAACTCGGGGTTGGTTTGATGAGGAGTTAATAAAGTTGAGGAGTTAATAAGGTTGATAAAGTTGAGGAATGACCTCTATAAACCTTATCACCGTATTAACCTTATGAACGAGACTAAACCCTATCAACCCTATCAAAAAACAATTAAAATGATCAAAAAAATAGCATGTATCGGTGCGGGTTATGTCGGAGGGCCGACGATGTCGGTCATAGCGCAAAAGAATCCGCATATCCAAGTCACGGTGGTCGACATGAACGAGGCCCGTATCGAAGCTTGGAACGACGACGATTTATCTAAGCTTCCCATCTACGAGCCGGGTTTGGACGCTGTGGTAGGAGAGGCGCGTGGACGTAACCTGTTCTTCTCCACAGATGTAGACCGGGCCATTGACGAAGCCGATATGATTTTTATTTCGGTCAACACACCGACGAAGGCGTATGGAAAGGGAAAGGGTCAGGCTGCCGATCTGAAATTTATCGAGCTTTGCGCACGACAGATTGCAGCGGTAGCGAAATCGGATAAAATTGTCGTTGAAAAGTCAACTCTGCCCGTCCGCACAGCGCAAGCTTTAAAAAGCATTCTGGACAATACGGGAAACGGTGTTAATTTCTGTATTCTTTCTAATCCTGAGTTTTTGGCCGAAGGTACTGCTATTAACGACCTCCATCACCCCGACAGGGTTCTCATTGGGGGGGAGGATGCTGCCGCTATACAAGCTTTGGTTGACGTCTATGCGTCATGGGTGCCCAAAGAACGGATTTTGACAACCAATCTTTGGTCATCCGAACTTTCCAAGCTTGTTGCCAACGCTTTTTTGGCTCAGCGGGTATCTTCTATCAATTCCATTTCTGAGCTATGCGAAGTTACGGGAGCAAACGTAGACGAGGTTGCTAAGGCAGTGGGCCAGGATAGCCGTATCGGTCCAAAGTTCCTGAAGGCATCCGTCGGATTTGGCGGATCATGTTTTCAAAAAGACATTCTAAATCTTGTTTATATAGCACGTTCATACAACCTGCACACCGTAGCCGACTATTGGGAGCAGGTTATCATTTTAAACGATCATCAGAAGACACGTTTTGCCGAACGCATCATTCGAACCATGTACAATACGGTAAATGGTAAACATATCGCGTTTTTAGGATGGGC
Organism: Sphingobacterium allocomposti; assembly: GCF_008124885.1. Classification (GTDB taxonomy): domain Bacteria; phylum Bacteroidota; class Bacteroidia; order Sphingobacteriales; family Sphingobacteriaceae; genus Sphingobacterium; species Sphingobacterium allocomposti. The sequence goes on along the minus strand of NZ_VNHX01000011.1, from coordinate 68,663 downwards.
CTTTAAAAAAGATACGAACGACAGCCGGGAGTCGGCCGCGATTTATGTTGCCGATCATCTATTGGAAGAAGAAGCGCACATTGTCGTATATGATCCAAAGGTGCCTGCCGAACAGATATACCGTGATCTGGATGCATTGGGGACCCGCAGCCCGGCGGACAACCGTCGTTTAGTGAGTGTGGCCAGCGACCCCTTGTCGGCGTTAAACGATGCACATGCTGTAGCGATTCTGACGGAGTGGGATGAGTTTAAGTCGTACGACTGGCGGGAAATAAAGCAACGGATGAAGCGGCCGGCTTTTGTTTTCGACGGGCGGAAGCTGCTCGGCCGCGCTGAACTCGAGGCGCTGGGCTATCAATATTATGCGATCGGAGAGTAGTTGGTTGAAGTTTAGGAGTTAATAAGGTTAATAAAAGTTAATAAGGTTGATAGAGTTGAGGAGTTAATAAGGTTAATAAAAGTTAATAAGGTTGATAAAGTTGAGGAGTTAATAAGGTTAATAAAAGTTAATAAGGTTGATAGGGTTGAGGAGTTAATAAAGTTGAGGAGGTTGAAACAAGAGTAAGAAGTTTAGGAGTTATATGGGAAGTCACAAGGAGTTAAAAGTCTGGGAGGAGTCGATGGACTTGGTTGTTTCTGTTTACGAGGCCCTGAGCTCTTTTCCGAAGAGGAAATGTATGGATTGACTAGTCAAATAAAACGAGCTGCACTTTCGATACCCTCGAATATTGCTGAAGGTGCTGGGCGACAAAGTCGAGCGGAGTTTATTCGTTTTCTTTATATCGCTTTAGGTTCCGCCAGTGAGCTAGAAACACAATTAGAGTTAGCTTATCGCTTAGGGTTTATGGAGGAATTGCACGCATTTCAAATTAAAATGAGCTATATCAAAAGCATGCTCTCTGGTTTGATAAAATCTTTGAAAAGTTAACAAGGTTGATAAAGTTGAGGAATGACCTCTATAAACCTTATCACCGTATTAACCTTATGAACGAGACTAAACCCTATCAACCCTATCAACAAACAAACAAGATGATAAAAAAAATCATTATAACAGGAGGTGCGGGATTTATCGGCTCCCACGTTGTGCGGGAGTTTGTGAATAAATATCCCGAATACCAGATTATAAACATAGATGCTTTGACGTACGCAGGCAACCTGGAGAACTTGCGCGATGTGGAGGACAGGCCGAACTACACGTTTGTAAAGGCGGATATCCGGGACGCACAGCTTGTTTCCAGGATTTTCGAAGCGTTCAAACCGGATGGCGTGATCCATCTGGCGGCCGAGTCTCATGTCGACCGTTCTATCGCCGACCCGCTGGCATTCGTAATGACCAACGTCATCGGTACGGTGAACCTGCTAAATGCGGCAAAAGAAACCTGGAAAGACAACTCGGAAGGAAAGCGTTTTCATCATGTATCGACCGACGAAGTATACGGAACGCTTGGCGAGGCGGGGCTGTTTACAGAAGAAACACCCTACGACCCCCACTCTCCGTATTCTGCGTCTAAAGCTTCCTCTGACCATTTTGTGCGCGCGTACCACGATACCTATGATCTGCCTGTCGTGATAACCAACTGCTCCAACAATTATGGTCCGAACCATTTCCCGGAGAAGCTGATTCCACTTTGTATCCATAACATCCTTCATAATAGGCCCCTTCCCATATATGGAGATGGCAGGTTCACGAGAGACTGGCTGTTCGTTATTGACCACGCCCGCGCGATCGATCTGGTTTTCCATCGGGGCAACACCGGGGAATCGTATAACATTGGCGGCTTCAACGAATGGAAAAATATCGATCTCGTTAAAGAGCTTTGCCGTCAGATGGACGACAAATTGGGTCGCCCCGCGGGCACGTCGGAGAAGCTTATCACGTTTGTTAAAGATCGGCCGGGGCGCGATCTTCGTTACGCTATCGACGCGACGAAGATAAACAGAGAGCTGGGCTATAAACCCTCAGTTACGTTTGAAGAAGGGCTGTCCCGCACGATAGACTGGTACCTAAATAATCAGGAATGGCTGGACCATGTAACGTCTGGCGATTATCAGCGGTATTACGAAAAGCAGTATAGTAAAAGTTGATAAGGTTAATAAAGTTAAGTAGTTAATAAAGTTAATAGAGTTGAGGAACGACCTCTATAACCTTATCACCTTATCAACCTTATGAACTATCTAAACCATATCAACGAAATAGTAAAAGTTGATAAGGTTAATAAAGTTAAGTAGTTAATAAAGTTAATAGAGTTGAGGAACGACCTCTATAACCTTATCACCTTATCAACCTTATGAACTAATCTAAACCATATCAACGAAAAGATGAAAATCACAGAAACCAAGCTACAGGGCTGTTATATTTTGGAACCTACGAAGTACGGCGATAGTCGTGGTTATTTCTTTGAGAGCTTCAACGAGCGGACATTCAACGAGCTGACCGGTACGCAAACGCATTTCGTGCAGGATAACCAATCGTTTTCCACCCGCGGCGTACTTCGGGGGCTGCATGCCCAACGGGGCGAACATGCCCAGGCGAAACTTGTACGCGTATTGCAGGGACGCGTTATCGACGTCTCGGTTGACGTCCGGCCCGGCTCGTCAACCTTTGGCGAACATGTAGCTGTTGAGCTTTCGGACGAAAATAACCTACAACTGTTTGTGCCGCGAGGGTTCCTCCACGGGTTTGTCGTGCTTAGTGAAACGGCTACATTCTTTTACAAGTGTGATAATTTTTATAACAGAGACGCCGAGTGCGGCGTTTATCCACTCGACGGCAAATTGTCGATAGACTGGCGGTTGCCGGCAGAACAATTGCTGCTATCCGACAAAGACAAAGAAGCGCCCTCGTTTACGGAGGTGTTTATTAGGCGTTAGAGTAGCTAGAGAAAGTTAAATCCGTTAGAGTAATCTAACTCATTTCACTCGTCTAACTTTCATTCAAAAAATACAACATGACAGCAAAACAGCGGATACTCGTAACCGGCGCAAATGGACAGCTTGGCTCGGAGCTGAAGGATATACTTCTGCAGCGTTCCGATAAAGAATGCTATTTCCTTGACCGCAAACAATTGCCTCTTGATCAGACCCTACTGATACAGGATATATTGGGTATGTATGAACCGGACCTCATCATACATGCCGCAGCGTATACGGCTGTCGACAAAGCCGAGCAGGAGCCGGAATTGGCCGACCGCGTAAACCATCTGGCTTCCGAAGAGATAGCACAATACTGCCGCCAGCACGGGACGAAGCTCATCGCCCTGTCGACAGACTACGTATTCGATGGCGAGTCACAGGAAGCGCTACGCGAAGATGATCCGGTCGGACCGGTCAGCGTCTACGGCCGTACCAAGTTGCTCGGCGAGCAGGCGATCCAAAAGTGGGCCCCCGACAGCATTATTATCCGTACAGCATGGGTCTATTCCCGTTATGGCGCGAATTTCGTAAAGACGATGGTTCGCCTGATGCAGGAGCGGGATAAGATTGCCGTGGTGAACGATCAGATCGGCTCCCCCACCTCGGCCAGCGATCTCGCGCAGGCTATTGTCGAGATCATCGGAGCGCCAGAATGGATCGGAGGGATTTATCACTATTCGAACGAGGGCGAGCTGTCGTGGTACGACTTTGCCGTTGCGATCCGCGATCTGAAAGGCTTTGCCTGCGAAATCGACCCTATACCGACGTCAGCCTATCCTACTCCGGCAAAACGCCCTCGGTTTTCGCTATTAGATAAATCGAAAATTAAAGCTACTTTTGGAGTAAAGGTCCCCCATTGGAGGGATAGTTTGAGGGGAATGCTGGCAGCGGATGGCAGATAGCAAATGGCAGATAGCCATAAGCTAAAAGAAAATACTAAAATATGAGAGATTTTAAGAAGTACGACATATGGACCTTAAGCCATGCGCTGACGCTTAAAATTTATGAAGAAACGAGCCGGTTGCCGTCTTCTGAGAAATATGGGCTAGTTTCTCAGATGCAAAGAGCGGCCTATTCTATTCCGGCAAATATTGTAGAGGGCTGCGGAAGAGACTCCGATAAGGAGTTTAGTCGTTTTTTACAAATGAGTTTAGGATCTGCAAATGAACTCGAGTATTTTTTGATTTTATGCTGCGATTTAGGCTTGATGGATAAGATTGTTAGTCAAACTTTACAGGGAGAAATTAAAGTAATAAAACGGCAAATAATTAGCTTAAGCAAAAGACTAAAAAATGAATAGGATGGCAAATAGCAGATAGCGAAAAGCCATCAGCCATCAGCCATCAGCCATCAGCCATAAACAAGATATGAAAGGAATAATACTCGCCGGCGGTTCCGGCACCCGTTTACATCCATTGACACTAGCTGTGAGTAAGCAGCTGATGCCGGTTTATGATAAGCCGATGATTTATTATCCGCTGTCTACATTGATGTTGGCGGGGATTAAGGAAATCCTGATTATTTCCACGCCGCAGGATCTGCCAAACTTCCGGAAGCTGCTGGGAGACGGCACACAGATAGGGTGTTCGTTTTCCTACAAAGAGCAGCCCAGTCCCGACGGACTGGCTCAGGCATTTGTCCTGGGCGAAGAATTTATCGGGGAAGATAAGGTTGCCTTGGTGTTGGGTGACAATATCTTCTACGGATCGGGTATGTCCAGGCTGTTGCAAAGCTGTGCCGATCCCGATGGGGGAGTGGTTTTTGCCTATCCCGTACACGATCCGGAGCGCTATGGTGTAGTTGAGTTTGATGCGGAACGGAACGTTGTTTCGATCGAGGAGAAGCCAAAAGAACCGAAGTCGGACTACGCGGTGCCCGGGATATACTTTTACGACAATGACGTGGTGGGGATCTCAAAGGGACTGAAACCATCTGCGCGTGGCGAATTGGAGATAACGGACATCAATAAAGAGTATCTTCGAAGGGGCAAGCTGAAGGTTGGGGTGTTTGATCGGGGAACAGCATGGCTGGATACAGGGACCATCCAATCGCTGATGCAGGCTGGACAGTTTATACAGGTTATAGAAGAGCGTCAGGGCATGAAAATCGGAGCCATAGAGGAAGTGGCCTACCGCATGGGATATATTGATAGGCAACAGCTGCTAGCTCTTGCAGAACCGCTTGTCAAGTCGGGATACGGCGAGTATCTGAAGAGGATAGCAGATGGCAGATAGCAAATGGCAGATAGCAGATAGCAGATAGCAGATAGCAAATGGCAGATAGCAGATAGCAGATAGCAAATAGCAAATGGCAGATAGCAAATGGCTATAAGCCGTAAAGTCGTCGAGTTGCTGATTCGTAAAGATGTAACTCCATCTAACTTTTCTCACTTCTTCATACTAACTACTCCTTCCATTGTCTATCCTTCGACGATGTCAAGCTGAGCTTATCGAAGCCCTCGTACGACGACTGATAGCAGATAGCAGATAGCAGATAGCAAATGGCTATAAGCCGTAAAGTCGTTAATTTGTAAAGTCGTGAAGTGAAAGGCGAGTGGCTGATGGCAGATAGCAGACAGCAGATGGCAGGTGGCAGATAGCAAATAGCAGATGGCAGATAGCTAATGGCTATAAGCCGTAAAGTCGTCGAGTTGCTGATTCGGGTAGTGTAGCTCCATCTAACTTTTCTCACTTCTTCATACTAACTACTCCTTCCATTGTCTATCCTTCGACGATGTCAAGCTGAGCTTATCGAAGCCCTCGTACGACGACGAAGTAATCTCATGGCTGATAGCTAATGGCTAATAGCAGCTATAAGCCTACGTTACTCACTACTCACTACTCAAATCTCACTTCTAATATCTGACTTCTCACTTCTAAAATGTAAAGTCGTTGATTTGTAAAGATATAAAGAGGGGCTAATAGCAGATGGCTGATGGCAGATAGCAGATAGCAAATGGCTATAAGCCGTAAAGTCGTCGAGTTGCTGATTCGGGTAGTGTAGCTCCATCTAACTTTTCTCACTTCTTCATACTAACTACTCCTTCCATTGTCTATCCTTCGACGATGTCAAGCTGAGCTTATCGAAGCCCTCGTACGACGACGAAGTAATCTCATGGCTGATAGCTAATGGCTAATAGCAGCTATAAGCCTACGTTACTCACTACTCACTACTCAAATCTCACTTCTAATATCTGACTTCTCACTTCTAAAATGTAAAGTCGTTGATTTGTAAAGGTGTAAAAAGGCGCTAATAGCGGATAAACAATGGCAGATACGCAATAGCCATAAGCCAGTAGCCATCAACTAAAAACTTTTCTATCATTCTGTTGTTTAAACAGATATATAACGTTTTATAACAAAAAACTGTAGCGTTTTAGGACTATGTGCCGTTATATTTTTGAATATTATTGGGTTCGGTCGTCTATAATAGTAGACAATGTATTGTAACTTTAAAACTACAATGTTAGAAATCTTGTCCGAATTCATGCGGAAAACGTTACCTTTGTGGCATAATTATTAGCCTATAACCAAGGCTTGATTCTTGTAAAAGATAAAAGTATTATGGGATTTTGGAATAACCTATTTGGAAAAAAGCAAAAAGCAGAAATTTTAAAGCACGATCTTTCATGGCTCGGGTGGGATATGCACAACCATCTTCTCCCCGGTATCGACGATGGGAGTCCAGACTTGGAAACTTCGGTCCGGTTGGTGAAAGGGCTTAAGGATCTGGGGATTAAACATGCTGTCGCGACTCCCCATGTTATGCACGGCGTACACAACAACAATCCGGTTACGATTAAGGAGGCCTACCAGAAGCTAACCTCGGCATTAAAGGAGGAGGACGTAACATTCGATTTGCATTACTCCGCGGAGTATATGATCGACGACCAGCTGGCCGAACTGATCCGCACCAACAATCTTTGCCCATTGCCGAATAAGTGTATGTTGATTGAGATGTCTTATTTATCGGAGTCCAAAGCATTATTCCAAACTATAAAAGATATCCAAGAGAAAGGCTATCAACCCATTTTAGCCCATCCCGAGCGATACAATTATTACCACCAGAACTTCAAAGTTTTTAAAGAGATAAAAAAAGCAGGCTGTCTACTTCAACTCAACGTCCTGTCGGTGTCGCGTTACTACGGAGAACATGTAAAGTCGGCTGCGCTGATGCTGATTAAATCGGGAATGTACGACCTTGTTGGAACGGATATGCACCACGAGCGCCACTTACGTGCCATCAAAGAGGTGCTGACCAAATACAATCTGGAAGAGCTCCTTAAGGGAAATGCAATCCAAAACAGAACATTGTTTGGTAAGCAGGATGACCTTTCATTGGCGATTTAGTGTTCGTGATTCGCAAAATTTGCAAAGTCGCGAAGTTGTAAAGTCGTAAAGCGACCCCAAAGGGGTCGTATCCCAATAGCTGCAAAGTCGTAAAGCCTCAGCGCAACAGTCGACCCCGTAGGGGTCGCATCTCAATAGAAAGCCGTACATCAATTACACGACCCCATCGGGGTCGAATATCTTAAATCGTTGATTCGCAAAGTTGTTAAGTCGCAAAGGGCTTAATTTGTACAGCCTTTAACTCCTAACTCCGAGCGCTCCGTCAGCGACAATGATTCATGGAAACAGATTATCGTTTCCCTTTTTAGGTAATAACCATGAAAAACGCACGTTAATTAAAGGAACTATTTATAACGTGTAATGTATTTGTTTGTCCTTTTTATTTTATGTGCGCTTGCTTTCCTTTGGTATTTCTTTTTCCAGAAGTTGCCTTCTCTTCGATTTAAACGTTATTTTGATTTACGGGCTTCTCTACTTTGGCCAGAAGAGCAGCAGGCCGACCAGCTGGTGCGGGGCTCGCTTTTGCTGGAGCTTACACAAAGCTTCGCTGATGGTAAAGGTTTTTTAATCGAATCTGTCCGCTTCTCTAGAAAGGAGCTTCACCTGCGTAATTTTGATAAACTCTATCTGGATGCTGCAAACGAGGGGCAGCAGCTCTCCGTAGCTATTTACATAGCACGGAAGTACTTATCTGCTATCCGCAACAAGGAACTGACGGTCGAACTGACAGGCTATATTGTTCACAAAGAAAATAAGAAAAGTGCAGCTGTCGCGCGCTATTCACTCCGTTTAGATGAACAAGCCTTGCCGGTTGCCGAGGATTTCGCATAAGCACATTTTGTCGATACCTAACTGGCTGGCTATTAACAATTTCTTCATCAAAATAGATAGTTCGCTAAACAATAGTGTGTTATCTTTGTTACAAAGATATAATTTGCCACAACGATGCAAGTACATACTATTTTGGTGCTATTGATTTTGGTTATTGCCGCCGTCTATCTGATCCGCGAGCAACGCCGCTATGTACTTTTTAGAAAGTATCTCGATATGAGCGTACATCTCCAGTTTCATGATGTCCGCCAGTCGATGGATGCGTATAAAAGAGGTTCCGTGGTATTAGAACTGCGGGATATGCATGCGAAGGTGAAGACAGTGGTCATTACGAAATTGCAGTTCAGCACTGCTATCTTTCAGGTGACCGCTTTCGACCAGATCTATTTTAAGTCGAAAACGGATAAGGCGCAAGTGCTGTCTGTAAGCTTTAAAGTCCGGAGAAGCGCACTCTCGGGAAATAAAAGTCACAATGTTCAGGTGAGCCTACAGGGGTATTTTACCGACCAGCATGGCCGCGAGCAGACTTTTAAAGCCCGTATTCCGGTGTCCGAAGTTCGTGGGCCCGAATTTGATGTAGCTATTAGCTAATGGTATCCCAATAGTTGTAAAGTCGCGAAGTTAATAAGGGCAGATAGCTTACGGCAGATAGCAGATGGCTATAAACTGTAAAGTCGTTGATTTGTAAAGATGTAAAGGCCCGAACTCCTAGGATGAACCGAAAATTACCTCATACCTAGTTTCTAACTACTCAAATCTCACTTCTAATATCTGACTTCTCACATCTTTACTGCCCCTCAACCCGGGGCGGGGTTTTACTTGGAGGGACCCAAGTAAACAAGGTCCTTTCCGGCCGAGGTTCTTGATGCTACCGTGCCTTATCCTAGCCTAAACCGTTCCAAACTCACTTCGTTCAGACAAGGAACGGTTCTTAACGGCTATTATTGCGGCCCGCTGACGCAGTCGAACCAATGCCGGTCCTTCCCCGAGCACAGGGCTGCCTTGGAATAGATGTAAAGTCGCGAAGTTGTTGATTTGCAAAGTCGCATATTCGCAAAGTTGCTAATGGCTATAAGCTATAAGCCTTGAAGTGGTTTTTGATAGCAACCGTCACCTATCCATTCTAACTCATCTCACTATTCTATCCCCTAATCCCTAACCCCTAACTCCTAATAGTAGCCGTAAAGTCGTTGATTTGTAAAGATGTAAAGAGGGGCTAATAGCGGATGGCTAATGGCAGATGGCGGATGGCAGATAGCAGATAGCTAGTGGCGGACGGCTATAAATCGTGAAGTGGTTTTTGATAGCAACGAGCGTCATCTAACCATTCTAACCATTCTAACCCATCTAACTTTTCCAACTACTCAAATCTCACTTCTTACATCTAACTATTTTAGTTAAGTTTGTTGTATCTACCTCTATCCAATGAAATCGAACGATACGAAGTTCCGGTACGATATTGCTTTTCTGCGCAGCGTCGCTGTGCTTGCCGTCATTTTATACCATCTACAGGTACCGGGGTTTAGCATCGGCTTTATAGGGGTAGACATATTCTTTGTGTTATCGGGTTATCTCATGACAAAGATCATCCTCGGAGGGTTAGATAACGGAACCTTTCAGCTGTTAGATTTCTATAGGCGGCGTACCTTCCGGATCTATCCGGCCCTGCTGCTGGTCGTAGCCACCTTCTTTATCATACTTTACTTCGTGCTGCCCGTCAAGCTGTATGACTATAGCCGTTTCGGATTATCAAGCAGTTTATTCGTTTCGAATGTGTACTACTACCTTTCGTCAGGATACTTTCAGCCGGCGGCACAGCTAAATTTCCTGCTGCATACATGGTCGTTATCCGTCGAATGGCAGTTTTATATACTCTATCCGCTGCTTTTAATGGGCTGGCGGGTTGTGGCTAAGCGAAAAAAAGTAAGCGACGGCATATTGCTTTTGGCGCTTGTGCTGCTTTCCTTCCTCAGCATGCTTTATTTTTCAGTGCAAAAACCCTCGTTCGCGTTCTATATGCTGCCCACCCGAGTGTGGGAATTTGTTGTCGGCGGTCTGGTCGTTCTCTATGAAGGTGCTTTTGTCTCCCGCCTGACACAGCGTGTCCGCAACATATTGGCACTATGCTGTTTGATGGTATTAACTGCCGCAATCGTAGGAGGTATGGGGATCTCGGGCGCCGTTTGGCCTTCCGCCTGGGCTGCTGTGCCTGTGCTGGCAACGGGCGGTATTCTTATCGCTCAGCCAGACCTGAAAATATTCCGCAGCCGGCTGACCACTTATGTTGGCGCGATCTCATACTCCTGGTACCTGTGGCACTGGCCCATTATTGTTATAGCTGTCTATTTTGGTGTGGCAGACCTATGGGCGTGCAAGCTGGCGATCTTCCTGCTATCTTTCGCACTCGCCACAGGTTCGTATTATGGCGTTGAGCGGAGTGTTCTGTCGAGGCAGCTGATGCCGTTGTCTGCCCTGGCTGCTGTTGTTATTGTCGGTACCTTTCTGGGCACCCGAATTTCCCTGTTGAAATCTGTCCTAAAAGAAGACGACCAAAAGCTTGCAGGCTTTTTTCATGCGTATCCCCGCACCATGGCTCCCGATCAGTTCGGTTTTGACCGGCAGCATCTGTTATCACGGAAGTCGTTCGACGGGTTCGATACTACGGCGCTGTTTCGATTTTCCGAGACACAGCAGAACTACCTTCTGTTAGGCGACTGCCATGCCGGCATGTTCGCCCATACCCTTCGAAAGCTGGCCAGGAACAACAATGTTAATCTTATTCAGGCCACGGGCGATGAGACGTTTCCCAGCCCCGGTGTGACATCCGTATTTGCCGGGCCAACGGACTTAATGAACTACGTCTATAACCGGTATCTGCCGAGGCACGCACCGAAGATAGACAAAGTCATTTTGTCGGCGAACTATGCGGGGTACACCAAGCATCAGGTGGCCACATACCTTGATAGCATAGAGCGGTACTTTCAGCGCTTACAGATCCCCGTGGTGTACATCGGGCAAACGGAGGCTTACACTGTAGAATATCCGGCGATAGAAAATCTGCGCCGGAAGTTTGGGGTGGAGCCACAGGCGTACCTCGTAAAATATCGCACCAAAGTGAATAGCTATTTAAAAAATTCGAGCATATCGAATAAATACATAGACGTGTATCAGTCGCCTTTGCTCCGGAAAGGCGATGGCGCCGAAACCTACATGTACGATGCCGACCATTTCTCTATCTACGGCACCGATCAATACGCAGAACTTTTTCAAAAAAGGATATTTGAAGAACCCGCTGTACATTATTGAAGTACACGGGCGTTCATGTCGCGCTCAGCCTGACAGGGTCGAAGCCCAAGGTAGAATATTGGGCTGATTTCTATCCCCTTTATCTTTTTTTTCGTTTATTTCGAATATTTCGTTTATTTTTGTGATGTAATCAGAAAGGATGGCAGATATGGAAACCATAGATAGAATTAACAGGCCTTCAAAAGCAGAGCAGAAAGTTGCAATGGAATCATACGATTCGTTGGCAACTGTAATTGAGCGCTTAAACACAGAAAAGGCTGAAATTGAGATAGAAGAAACCAAGGACAAAATAGTCGTGCCTTTACGGGCGCTTAAGTTATTCAGCAGTATTCTGAAAGCTATGTCAGAGGGGAAGCCGATCTCGATTGTACCACTCGCTACGGAGGTAACGACGCAAAAAGCTGCTGAGATGCTTGGTTGTTCCCGTCCTCATCTGGTTAAACTACTTGAGGAAGGGAAGATTCAATATACAAAAGTAGGAAAGCATCGCAGAATAGTTTTCGAAGACGTAGTTGAATACAAAAAGCAGATGAAAGCTGAGCAGAAAAACCACTTAATCGATATGATGAATCTTGACGAAGATCTTGGCCTCTATGATTCATAGTGTACGATTTACGGCTGTACTGGATACGAATGTAATCTATCCGGTAGTTATACGCGATCTTTTGCTTTGGTTTGCGCATTATGATCTGTATACTCCGAAATGGAGCGCCAATATATTCGACGAATGGAAAGCGGTGATGGTGCGGAAAGGTATTTCAAAAGAGGAAGCGGAAATGAGAGCCTCGGCTCCGAATAAAGCTTTTCCCGATGCGTTCGTGTTAAACTATGAAGGGATTATTCCGAATCTAACGTTACCCGATTTGAATGATCGTCATGTATTAGCTGCTGCTATCAAGTCTAATGCGAATGTCATCGACGAATAATATCAAGGACTTTCCGAAGGACTATCTAAATTCTTTTGGCCTCGGTATAAAAATCGCGGATGATTTTTTGACGGATATTATAGATCTTAACCATGAGGTGTCTATAAAAGCGTTCCGTGAAATGGTGGTACATAAGAAAAATCCGAAAATGGATATGTATCAAGTTTTGGATCAGTTACGAAAATCCGGTCTAACTGACACGGCCAACTATCTACATTCTTTATTGTAGGGAGTAGCTGAGATACATCGCATGCAATGTATCTAGGCTATTCGCATTATGGTAATGGTGGGGAAGGTTGAGATAGGGGTGAAGGTGGAGACGCAAGATCTTGCGTCTCTGACGGCATCATGGTGTTTATATGTGTTTACATATAATCTTGATTATTTATCTTGTTTTATATGTTTTTGCATATAATTTTTTAAATTTGTGTAATTTCGTTGCAAAAACATATAATCATGAGGAAATTGGCAGATTTTGTAAAAGAAAAAAGGAAGCAGGCAAACCTGACCCAGGAGGCTTTCGCGGAGCGGGCAGGAGTAGCGCTCACGGTAGTCCGAAAAATAGAGCAGGGTAAGGAAAATCTCAACCTCGAAAAAGTAAACCAAGTACTCAAAATGTTTGGGCATATACTGGCGCCTGTGAGCGAAAAGGATATATCCGATATACACAGATAGAGCACATGAGAAAAGCAGCCGTATACTATCAAGACTCTTTAGCGGGAATCCTCACGGAAACCTAGAGCGAGTGTGCTAAACCCTGTTGATCGAAAATAACCAAGAGCCAAGTCAAACTGTATGCTATTTGATAAAGCATCAAACATAAAGCAACTGGGTTCATCATCTTCTCCTGAAGTATATAATAATTTGAAATCAGCGTCTTGAAGGATATACACAATTCTTATTTATAATTCTCTTTATAATAATTATTCCTCCATTCCATAAACCACCCCCTGTTCCCTTAGTACATTTTTCTCCCGTTCAATTTCTGCGATGAGTTCTTCTTCTGACGGTAATTCTAATAAATATTTGCTCACGAATAATTGCTGGTCACTGTCTGCAATGGCATACTCAACCAATGCCCTGTTTTGATTGGTTACCAGTAGTAATCCTACAGGAGGGTTATCATCCTCCTGCATGATTTCCTTTTTATAATAATTTACATAGGTCTTTAGCTGGCCGATATGCTCATGTTTCGCTTCGTCCACTTTCAGTTCAACAAGAACATGGCATTTCAATACCCGGTGGTAAAAGACAAGATCGATAAAGAAATATTCGTCGCCGATCAGGATACGTTTTTGTTTGGCTTCGAAACAGAATCCGTTACCCATTTCGAGTAAAAAATCTTCTAGACGATCTAAAAGAGCCTTTTCAAGGTCATTTTCATAAACCACATCTTTCGCTTTGAATCCCAAGAACTCAAAAGAGAAAGGAGACTTGATCATATCTTCGACCGTCAAACGTTCCGCTCTCTGATTGACAATTTTTGACAGTTGATCCGGTTTTTTACTTATTCCGCTTCGTTCATAGTATAGTGTATTGATCTGTCTTTTCAACTCTTTGACACTCCACGCGTTGTTAATGGCTTCTATCTCCAGAAAAGTTCTTTTTGGTAAGATTGGTGATCGAAGCCAATTCCTGCAGGTGTGAGTACGATAGATTAGCAAGTAGTTTTTCAGCTGGTACCAATAGATGTTTCAATTCATCAGATGGCGTCTGATGAATTGAAACATATTGTTTTTCAGTGTTTTCGAATTGGTCAGATGCGGTCTGACCAATTCGGATGACCTGTATGCTGTTGTTTTCTAATACTTCTTTAACAGCTGAGAAGAAATGCGGATATGCCGTGTAAAACTGTCTACAAAGCCTCAGATTCGTAACAGACAAGCCCCTTATCTTAACAGATTCAGAAAGCTCAGGCAACAACCGTTCGCCATATTTCGCCCGATCTTCACCTTTTTGTTCGAATTCAACGATATATAAGCCGATCAACCAGTTGCGCACGGTGAGCGCTTGGTTCACCGTTTTCACGGCAGACGAAAATCGCACGACGTGATTGATAAAGACGTTATTGATAAAATAGAAATGTATTGGCACGAATTTCATGATACACATCCAGCCTATCAACATGTGGCAGAGAATGAATGAAATATATGACCATTTTCATATGCAGATGCTCAGTGCTGACGGAAAAGCAATCGATTTTTATAGAAAAGTTGGTTTTGAACGAGCTGGCGAAACAGTGCCGATGTGGGTTTATAGTGGCAAAGAGCATTGATAAATTCAACTTGGTGCGATATGTTGTAGTATTAGGAAGTTGCGGAATGTAAGGTTTATCTAAAAGATGTTCAATAGTGCGTCGCCAGATAGAAGAGAAACGATTAGAGCCGACGAACGTTTTGTTTACCGGACGTTTAGTTTAAGTTTAGTTGCATGATACGACAAATTTGGTTTATTATAATAACATGGTCTATTCCATGTCATGCACAGGAAGCAGATACCTCATTGTTTAAGGGATTAAAAGAAAAAATAGTCGACAACACATACTCGAAGGTTGATGCCGTTATAGTTGAACATAATGGTGATATCATTTTGGAAGAATATTTTAATGGATTTAACAAAGACAGCGTTCACGATATTCGCTCATCCTTTAAGTCTGTCACAAGCCTTTTGGCAGGAATTGCTGTCGACCAAAAGTTGATTGCTCTCGATGACTGCTTGGGGCATTTTTTTCTAGAACTTAAAGACGAAAACAAACGGAACATCAGTGTTCTGAATTTACTAGAAATGCGATCAGGATTGAACTGCGAGGAATTTTATGGTCTTGGTCCAGATTTGCAATATCTCAATTCAAAAAAAGATTGGATAATGGCAAATAGGACGGGACAAGATACAGGGCCCTTATAGGCCGACGATAGTGTCAGCACATATCCAATATCATTTGTGCATATTTTCAATAAATTTGTATATTCGCTATAACGACCAATTTGTTAGACATATGAACCATAAATTACCCCATCTTTACTTACGAAACCCGTCAGGCTCAATTCACAAATTCAATAAATCTAGAGCTATTACGGATACTAAACTTGACGACAAAGATCCAGAAGCATACAGGGTTCATAAGCAAAAGCTTCATGCTTCATTTGTTCAGTTGAAACAAGATAGAGAAACTAGACTACAGCAGAAGACACTCGTGCCAGAAAATCTTGCAATCGTCGAGATCAGGTTCTTAATCCCTTTTAGCGATGGTGCAACCTTTAAAACACGCACCCGTTTCTTGAACGAATTTGGGTTAAGTCCCGTTATGCAAAAAGATTTCAATAGGACAGTTCTATTTGCAATCGTCGATGACGTCAAATTCAAAACGTTCGATAGATTACTTAATCAATATATAGAGAGCGATAATCGTACTCCACCCCAAGGAAGTCGATATGCGATAATGACCACTTTGTATGATGTTAAATATAACACCGCTGATGATATCCGTAATAATTGTACGGATGATCTCGTGTTCGAGTTCATTAATAACAATGCCTATGTCGATGCTATCTATGAAACACAGCGTAAAGTTTTAGACGAATATTTGGATACGCTAGCTGTATTCGGCGACATCGACTCTTTCACAATAGATCCCTATGATAAGATGGTGCAGATCAAGGGAGCGAGTAGGGAGGTTGTGATAGAAATTGCTAAAAACTTTGATATTCTTGCTCAAGCACATTCTTTACGTGCCGCGACTGTTAAACCGGATAAGTTTAATACCGCTCAGTTAACATGGGGTCTAAACATCAGAAGAAATGGCAATCCAGCCACTGTTATAGGTATTCTGGATAATGGAATTCGGCCGATCGATCCTATTCGGGAGGTTGTGTTGGACGGACTGGATATTACAACTACTGGTAATGCATTATCCGCAGCTCATCAGCATGGCACCGTCGTAGCAAGTTTGGCTGCTGTGGGTGAACGCTACTTTACAGGCGAAAATGAATTAATAGCAGATGCGCAAGTATATTCAATCAAAATATTGGAAAATATGGATGGTTATATCGATGTGATTAAAGTAGTTGACGCTATCCGAAATGTCCATCGTACGCGGGGCATCCGTCTGTTCAACTTATCAGTCTGTACGCAGAGTAAAGCGTATAACGAATCTCCGTCATTATTCGCCTACTTGCTAGATAAGCTCGCCTATGAGGAAGATATATTGATATTTATTGCGGCGGGTAATATGCATTACGATGATCTGGTTGCCATGCAAGAAGAAGTTCATGACTTACACATTTATCCCAATCATTTTTATAACCCTAGTATATCGTCTGATATACACTCCTGTGAATTTACCAATATTTGTACGCCTGCCGAAAGCATGAACCACATTACAGTGGGAGCACTGGCAGACAACTACCGCCCGGAAACAGCAACTGACCTCAGTCACGACAAAGACCTGCCGGCCTACTATTCACGTAAAAATCACTATGATTTTAAGCAGAAGATCAACGGAGGAAAATTAAGTCCCAATCACGGTAACAAAAATCTTTTTAAACCTGATCTCGTTATGCCAGGAGGTGATCTGTTAAATGATGACGGCGCCATGCAAGTTCTTGGATTTGGAGATACCGGTACGGATTATTACACGTTCGATGCAGGGACGAGCTTGGCAACGCCGTTAGCTTTAAACTTAGCCGCGCAGCTTATCAACCTATATCCAAACATTTCCCTGCAATCTGTCAAAGCTTTAATGATTAATAGCGCGGACAGCTTTTCGCACACGTATTTAGAGGATGGCGTCGACAAACGGAAAGACATGTTAGCTAAAAGGGTATACCGTCGCTCTTTCGAAGACTTGAACAAAGGAGAAAAAACGAATATTACCAAACAGGTACTATCGGCAGAAGATATACACCGTAACATTGCAGGGCATGGGAAGCCAGACCGAGAGAAATTACTTTATTCCTCAGAGGGCGAAGTTTCGTTATTGATAGAAGACGTCATTCCTACTGATCACCATAAAGTAGTTTTGGTAAATATTCCAGAATATCTGTTAGGTAGTGCCAATTCCAAATGTCTGAATATCCAGACGACCTTGTGTTTCAAGATCAACCCAGCATGGGGCAATCATGTTGACTACAATCCCTTACATATATCATTCAATTTTGCCAATAGCGTAATCAAAGATTCTCCAGATGATCTCGCCGCTATTATAGCTGATCGAGATCATGATTTCTATAAAGATTCTTGGACAGACGAAATCAGAACGCTCCAGCGAAAAAAGGACATTGAAGGACTTTCCTTGTCCGAAAAAGCGAAATTAGCCTCTTTGAAGTTAAAAGTAAAAAACCAAGTGCTTGGCGTGAAAACAACGGTAGACTCCTGGTCCGAAGATTTCTTTCCATTGGTTAATAAGCCACTTTCCAATAGGCAACAAATGAGCATCATCTTAGCAAAAAAGGATATCCAAAAAATAGGCAATCAACTCGTTATTGCACTACGTTGCGCTGTGAAGGAAAATTTAGATCATGATCTACAAGCTTGGATACAAAGAACACCAGAACATGCTTTTTCTTTAGCTATTCGTGTAACTGACGAGTCAAAGATCAAAGACAGGCCAAAACTTTACGAGGAATTGCAAGCGGTTAATACACTGGAGGTGGTTAATAATAATATAACCGATCTCGACCAAGATCTCGAAGCCGACGCATAATGAAAGAAGCCTTGGCTTATTCAATCGCCAGGGCTTCTTTTTCCTGTATCAACAGATCTTGCCATATCTGTGTATTGATCTTGGGCTTCAGCGCCCGCGTGTCTTTCATCGCAAAGAGGCTGCGCTTGACAGCGTTGATCAGTGTCTTCTGTATACTGTAGTAGGACAGGCCCTGCGCATGCTGAATCAGCTTCTTTATAGATACTTTGCGGTCAAACGCAAATTTTCCCTCTTTCAGTACCAACTGGATCAATTCCTGTATCTGTTGCTGGTCGGGTAGTTCCAAAGAGATGGCTAAGTCAAATCGACGTAGCAATGCTTCGTCCAACATATCCTTTTGGTTAGTTGCACAGATCACCATACTGCTTTGCGGCAGGTAGTCGAAGAGTTGCAGAATGGTATTTACCACCCGCTTCATCTCGCCGTGATCTTGGCTGTAGTCGCGTACCTTACCTAGTGAGTCAAACTCGTCGATAAAGATGATGCAGTCCTCCTGTGCTGCTTTGCGGAAAATCTTCGCAAGGTTCTTACTGGTCTCGCCCAATTTAGATGAAACGATAGCACCGAGGTTAACCACAATCATCATCTTTTGCAGCTCTCCTGCAATTACATATGATGCTAAGGTCTTGCCACATCCCGATGGACCGTAAAGCAAGAGCTTGTTAGATATCGGTAATTGATATTTAGATAGAAGATCGCTGTTGCGATGTTCTTCCAAAAAATTAACCAGTTGATCTTTTGCCGATGCGGTGCATACCAAATTGTTCAGACTGTAGTCGGAGGTAAGTTTCTCGAGTATCAGTTCGTCCGTTTCACGATCTTGCAAGCTTTGATAGTGTGATGGCGATCCCACCTTTTGCAAGGGATTGTGCTGTTGCCTGCGTAGACTATCTTTAAGCAGGGACTGCAGTTGCAAAGCGAAGTTGACTTTCTTGCTATTCTTGTTGTGCTCGATAAATTCGGTCAACGTAGACAATAGTCTCTCCTGGTCGTTTTCCAACCCGAACCGCGCAATGTCTTTTATATAATCTTGTTGTCCCATTTATCTATCTGCTGGCAGATTTGCTATTGCAAAGTTACGAATTGTATTTTTTGATAGCACAATTAAGTTTACTTAGTTAAATATAGTGAATTTTTGTTAAAGTGATGGCGGTTTCAGAATGTAGTGATAAGTCAGGATTTAATTATTTTACGCTAATTGTCGGGCTTCGAGTTCAAAAGAATCGTAATTAGGAACTATTTGATAAAACCTCACTTGTGCTTTTTGACTTTGTGATATATCGAATATCTTTTTTTTAGTGTCTTCTGTCGTCGCATAACCGAAATATACCTCTTTAATAACATCGGAAGGGATTTTAAAAAGCTCTCGCTTATTATGAGTATCAAATTTGAATCCTCTAGAAATAAGACGTACTTCCTGTTCGTATGCCCAGTCTTTATGCTTTGTCGTAAACCAATAATCAATAGCAACATCTCTTTCTAAGAAATACTTTTTGGGTTGTATTTTGTCAACGTAATTAACCTGCCAAAATGCTGATTCTCGATGATGTTCTACGATTAGGTTTCTTAATTGTAATGTATCATAACCAATACAAACACCACTGTGCCTGCTAGCGTAGTGTGCCCACATCAGCAGATTGTTAGATAACTTTGAGAAACATGTTATACCCCGTTCAGCATTTTCCATTTCGAACAAGCCTCGCATAAAACTTTTATAGTTTGGCCTGATTTTATCCTCATAATTTCTTTTTAAGCGCAACCGTTCCACATAGTTGTTCCCTGTATACTTCTTAGAAATATAAGTAAAGTATGCTCTAGTATCTTCTTCTGTTATGTCAAATAAATTTACATTACAATCAAAAGGATCATTAAATATGCTAGCATGGCTAAATTGAATCGTTCGTTCATTTAATGCCCGTATACTCGTTGCGGCATCATAGTATTTATATATGGTTTCATTGTTCAATACCGCTGAAACATGTTGCCAATTTCTCGATGTTTTCATTTGAAATTTACTTAATTTGAGGAATAAACAAACCGCCCATTCCTATCCTTCTCCTTATTCAGCTTAGGCAGCCCCTTAGTACCATTGCAGGCCTTAAGTGCAGTCGCTAAAAACAACGGTCGTACCACTCCGGTCAATTCCGCCTTGCAATCATTGAAAATCTGCAAAGCATTTTGCGCGACATCAAAGTAACCGGATTCAATCTTGTCCAGCACCCAATCCTGTACTCTTTCTTCCGATATGATATCAATAGATTCTTCGAATTCGAGAAGCAAATCTTTATCCTCCGTTCCGAAATAATCAATAAGGTCCCAATCTTGACCGTCGATCTGTTTCTCTGCTCGGTACAGGATATTGCCATTTTCATCAGTAGCTTCTGATATACGAATGGAAGAGGTAGGCGTGGCGATGATATTCGGAACAATAGCTTGCACATCACAGTTAAAAATCTGACGGAATATATTGGTAAAAGGCACTGCGTAAGTCAGTTTGTGCGCTGGGTTTTCGACGTCACGTACATAATAATCACGTTGCCCCATCAGAAAAGAAAGCTCAAACTGGCTGTATCGTTTTTGTTTTCTCAGGATAAGCAGGTTAAGCATTTTCTCGACCTCTATCTGTGGCATCGTGGTGATCTGTATTTCGTTAAACTCTAAACCGGTATGCATATTGGTCAACAAGACTTCTGTCGAACACAAATATACTAATCCTTTTTGGGCTTCTTCAAGAGGATGTAGGTATTTAAGCCATTATCATTTAGGATTACCTTCAAGCGTTTGTTTTTGCCTTTTACAGCTCGTTCTAATGATCGAGTGAAGTTGCTTGCTTCCCAATTTTGACTTTGCTCTTTGTTGGCTTTTTCGACGATTTCTTTTAATGTTCTAGCTTTTTTGAAAAAATCAGTTGCTTCGATTAATGCGTTTAAGGTGGGCGCAGGACCTGATCCAGAAGGGATGGGAGGAATTTCTTTTATAACTTTTTCGTCACTTAGAATTTCGGTCGGATAGAAGTCGTATATGTTATATTCGGTTTTGATGATTGTACTATCATTTTCTTTAATAAACTCCTTCTGCTTTTCCTTCGCCCTCTCGGTTAGGTAGAGAGCTATACTACTTAGAATCTCATCATTATATTTGGCATTGTGGGCATTACTTTCTATATGTCCAATATATTTGGGATTCTTCTCTAGAAATAATGATATTTCCTCGGCGGTAATGCCCAAATCAAGTCTTATTGCTCTAATTTTAATTATAATATAGAGTTCTATTGGCATTAAAAACCAATTATTTTTTTTCATTCTTAAATGACGGAATAAGCAATGTTTATGATTAGTGTCTTTAATAATTTGTTTTTTACATAAGAGATGCCTATCTTTGATTGAGATAGAAAGCAATAGTGTTTTCTAAAGAACTTAGGTGTTAAAATAAGAGTCTTGCGCCTGTAATTTCTCACGCCACAACGCAAGGCAGTAGTTTAAACACCCGTGTCTATACTTATTATGTTATATTTGCATATAAGATAGATGTGGGTGCTACTGTAAATCCGTGTTGTGTAAGGCGTGAGAAACTTTATATCAGGTACGGTTTGTAGCCCCACATGTATCCACAAGGCTACTCTCCATCAAGACTCGTTATATAAGTAACGAGTATGAACCAAAAGAAAAAACTCTACAAAAATCTAATCTCACCACCCGACTAGGTGGAGCATGCAG
The DNA here is from genome assembly GCF_008124885.1 of Sphingobacterium allocomposti. Taxonomy (GTDB): domain Bacteria; phylum Bacteroidota; class Bacteroidia; order Sphingobacteriales; family Sphingobacteriaceae; genus Sphingobacterium; species Sphingobacterium allocomposti. The sequence continues at coordinate 46,921 of NZ_VNHX01000011.1, read as the reverse complement.
CCATTTTGGCTTCTATTAAGTGCGACAGTAAAACCGATCATAAAAACCAAATATGAAAACCCGTATCGTTCGCATCACTTCCGAAACAATTTTACTAACTGCGTGTGGCCTAAGCTAGGTTTAGCCACAAAGGAGATATAGCGAAGAAAGAAAAAAGCAAACCTCTGGGTCACACCCTTAAAACCTTTAAAACCGAGTGAAACGAGCTCTTTCATTCCGTTAAGGTTTAATTAAAACCATGTTAAAAAATGAACAATTTTTACAAGGGTGGGAGAGGACTGTCCTTTTTCAAGCATCTATTCCGCCTTTTCAAATCTAGAAATAATCGAAGCCGAACACTATACGGCATCGCTATACGATTATGCTTTCTAATGACTTTGAGCTTTTCAATACGATCATTTTCCCTGATGGTCTTGAAGAACATAAGAATCCTTTCTTTGGGATTCTTATGTTTCATGTTGTTTAGTCTACCTATGGCCTGGGCGCAGTCCGCGGAAACGCGGGCTGCCGAAAGGCAAAAGACAGTATTAACGGGCGAGGTTCTATGCCGAAAAAACGCTACACCTTTGGAGAGTGTCTCTATAAGTACGAAGTCGGGGGTATATATCGGCAGGACAGGTACTAAAGGACGTTTTGAATTTTCCGTTCCAAGCGGAGTAAACGTATTGCTATTTTCAAGGGTAGGATACAAGTCTTTGGAATATAACATCGATGAAAATGAGCAGAATCCCATTCAGATTACTTTAGATACACTGGAAAATATACTGGACGAAGCTGTAGTGATCGGATATGGTTCAACGACGCGTCGTTTGTCCACCGGATCGGTGACCAAGGTCAGCGCGAAAGAAATAGAGCGCCAACCGGTTTCCAATCCGATGCTTGCGCTGCAGGGGCTGGTTCCGGGTTTGGAAGTGTCGCCCAGTAGCGGTATCAGTGGCGCGTCGGTGAACCTTAAAATACGGGGAACGGGCTCGCTGGCGCAGGGTACCGAGCCACTGGTGGTGCTGAATGGTAATCCCATCGCCGTAAATGGGCAGGAAATATCGCAGTTGGTCAATCCAACCGGATCCAACGGAATAAGTCTTTTCAATGGTATTAACCCAGCCGACATTGAGAGTATCGAGGTGCTGAAAGATGCCGACGCGACTGCGATATACGGTAGCCGCGGTGCGAATGGTGTTATCCTGATCACGACGAAAAGAAACGCCGGTGGTGACTTAAAGGTAGAAATCTATGCGAATAATGGTATCAGCGTGCCTTCCAATCCGATGAAATTGCTCAATACAACAGAATACCTAATGATGCGAAGGGAAGCGTTGGCAAATAGTAACATGGAAATAAATGAAACGAATGCGCCAGATCTCGTTGGGGTTGATACGATGCGCTACACCGATTTTCGAAAACAATTAAGTGGTGCAACCAAGCGAAACCAGGACTGGAACATAGGTCTTAGTGGTGGGAGCGGGCTGACTACCTTTCGTATCAATAGCAATTTCCAACGGGAAAATTTTCAGGTATCCAACGATAGGGGCTCCAAGCGCTACGCGATATCGAGCAATATCCATCACTATTCCAAGGACAGGCGTTTTGATTTAGATCTTGGCGTTAATTTCTCGCAAAATGAATCCAATCTGACGGTCTACGATCCATCTGTTTACCTGACCATGCCGCCGCATATTGTCTTGCAGAATACAGATGGGGGAATGAACTGGATGATGGGGTCTGCGACGTTTAGGAGCCTTGGTCTAACGAATCCTTTGGGGCAGTTTGAGAATACGTACCAAGGAACGTTTAAGAACTTGATATCTAATCTATCTCTTGGTTATCGGGTAAGAGACGACTTGCGTTTGAAGATTTCTTCGGGATACACTTGGGGAAACAATACGGAGAATTCGTTCTATCCGTCTACCGGTATTGATCCTTCCACGGCTGTACTTCCTTCCGCGCAGTCTGCCGCAGGAAGTAATCATAGCTGGATTGTAGAACCGCAATTGTTGTATAATAAGAGGCTTGGCAAACATAATATAGACGGGCTGTTAGGCGCCTCTATACAGCAGAGCGAGGGGCGCAACACGACGTTGATAGGAACAAACTTTGTCGACGATCTTTTCCTCGGAGATATGACCAGTGCCGGTACGTTAAGACCTTCCTTTTCAGAAACGCAATATAAATATGCTGCACTCTTCACACGGCTGGGTTATCAGTATAATAAGAAATATCTCGTCAACCTGTCGGCAAGGAGGGACGGTTCCAGCCGTTTTGGTCCGGGTACGCGGTACGCTACTTTTTATTCGGCTGCTGCTGCATGGATATTTTCGGAAGAACCTATCTTCCGATCCTTGTTGCCAGGCATTAGCTACGGAAAAATTCGGGGAAGTGTCGGGCAGACGGGCAACGATCGCATCGGTAATTATATGTTCATGGACACGTGGTCAAGTTTAGGAGACGCTTATAATGGTATTGCCGGCGTGCAGCCTACACGCTTGTTTAATCCCGATTATTCCTGGGAAAAAAATAGGAAAGCAGAAGTGGCCTTGGAATTAGGTACATGGGAAGATCGGTTATTGTTCAGCCTGTCGCACTATCGTAACGAAAGCAGTAACCAATTAATTTCGTATGCACTGCCATTCCAGACAGGCTTTAGCACGATAAACCGAAATTGGGACGCCACGATCCGGAACCGGGGATGGGAAATAACGCTGGATGGCAGGCTGATCGAAAAGGAGAAGATTTCTTGGAATGTAAGGTTAAATCTTTCTGTGCATAAAAACAGGTTGACGGCATTTCCTGGCTTGGAGACTTCTTCGTATGCAAGGCGTTATGTAATCGGGGAACCACTTTCCGTTCGACGTGTTTATAAATATTTGGGTATTGACCGAGAGGAGGGGATTTACACGTTTGAAGATGTAAACGGTGATGGCGTGTGGAACGTGGATGATCAAACCGTTTTGGTAAATACCGATCCGCAATTTTTTGGAGGATTATCCAGTACGCTGAATTATAAGCGCTGGACGTTAGGCTTGGTATTTGATTTTCGCGTGCAACGGGGTCTTTCCTATATCGCGTCACTGACGAGCCCTCCAGGGTATAGCGTGATGAACCATCCTACGGCAGTGCTTGATCGCTGGAGAGTTCCGGGAGATGAGGCTACATTTCAACGCTTCGCGGCATCTTCAGCCGATCCAGCCTATGCCGCGGCACAGCGTTTCCTCAGTTCGGATGCAGTCATCGTAGATGCTTCCTATGTCAAATTGCGGAATTGTTACCTCAGCTATACCTGGCAACGGTCGGGCACGAATGTTTTTAGAATGGTAAATGTATTTCTAACAGCGCAGAATCTCCTGACATTTTCTGGTTACGAAGGTGGAGATCCTGAAATTCAGAATCCATTTATTACATCCCCGATGCGTGTAACCTCTCTCGGGCTAAAACTTAATTTTTAAAAGATGAAAAGATTCAATATTCATAAGTTGCTTTCGCGGGTGTTCCTATGCTGCTTACCTTTCTTTATTGCTTGCGATAAGCTGGTGGAGGTCAGTTCGGCAGGGAATCTCACCGTATCCGATGACCTATTTGCGACTGAAAATGGCTATAAGTCCGTGTTCGCAGGACTATACCAGAATTTTCGTGGTAATCTTGGGTTGACCAGCGGTGGACTATCGACCTACATGTCCTTAGCGTCAGACGATCTGTCGTCTACCTCGGCAAGCTCTTTTTACCAAACTTTTTTGCAAAACAGTGTACTGAGTTCCAACTCCGTGGTTTCGAATTTTTGGAACCAAGCTTATCGAGGTATATATCGTGCAAACCTTATCCTCGAGAAAATTGATGGTGCATCGTTCATCCCCGAAAGCAGAAGGAATGATTACAAAGGGCAGGCGTTGTTCATCCGTGCTTTCTATTATTTCTATCTCGTACAGTTGTTTAACGACGTGCCCCTCGCATTATCTTCGGATTTCCAGCAGACCGCGACGCTCGGAAGGGAGCAGTCTGCTGTCGTCTGGCAGCAAATAATACAGGATCTCGAACATGCCGAAAATTTGATCGCTGCGGACGAAACAACCGAACGTTCGGTCCCTAACAAATTTGCTGTATGGGCACTTTTAGCAAGGGTATATCTCATGCAGGGAGAACATGATAAAGTTATAGCTGTCTGTGATCAAATTGAAGCCGAAGGTGGATACGCATTGGTGGATGACCTAGACCAGGTATTTATCAAGACAAGCACTGAAACGATATGGCAGATTTCTGCTACAAATTCAAACACGGCTGAGGGCATGTCTTTTCTTCCAGCTTCGCTATCCGCGCGCCCGGTATTTATTCTCTCACCCCAACTGCTCCAATCATTTGAAGAGATGGACTTGCGGCGGGAACACTGGACCGCTACGCAAGAAGTAAGTGGTATCTCGTATGTATACCCTTATAAGTATAAAGTGAGGACAGGTGTGCCGCCTTTGGAATATAATGTTGTTTTTCGATTTGCCGAGGTATTGTTAATGAGGGCCGAGTCAAAGCTGGAAACGGGTGACATTGATGGTGCGTTGGTTGATCTTGGAGCGGTCCGGAAAAGAGCAGGATTGGGCGCTTTATCAGAATATACAATAGGGGAAATGCGCAAAGCGATACATCTCGAAAAAAGACTGGAATATTTCGCGGAGTGGGGACATCGCTGGTTTGACCTCAAACGGATAGGAGATATAGACGCTGTATTATCTGTTGTGAAGCCTACATGGAAAAGTACAGCACAGTGGCTGCCGATTCCGGCATCTCAAAGGCAAGTAAATGTTAATCTTACGCAAAATGAAGGATATGATGACTAAAACAGTATATATAGCTGGAGCACTGCTCATTCTTGCAAGTGGAGCTTTTGGGCAAACATTAAAAAAGGGGGATAGGTTTGAAAAGATGTCGTTTAAAAATGGTAACGGTGATGATCTGATAGAGATCGACCCAACAAAAAATAAGTTAACGATTATCGATTTTTGGAGCCATTCGTGCTCGGCCTGTATTAAGTCGTTCCCAAAAATCGAAGAATACAGAAACGCATATGAAGGAGATGTCGAGATTATTTTAGTAAACCCAGAATCAGCAGATTCTACGGAAAACCTATTTAAAATACGGACATGGATCGAGAAGCCAAAGGTAAAGATGATCAGTGGTGACAGAGTACTGCAAAATATGTTCAATGTAAACGGACGGCCTTTTATAGTATGGATCGATAGCACGGCAACCGTCCGTGCCATGACCGACGGGATACCGTTCAATAAAAAGAATATCTATCGTTTTCTAAGAAATGAAGACTTTGCCATGAACGAACATACGAAGGTAACTTATGTAACGTCATTTTTTGATAAACAATTTGAACATGACTTATTGGCATATAGCTATTTGGCTAAGCACCAGATAGGGATAAACAACGGAGCCAAAAAACATCGTTCTTTTTATGAGAGGGACATTACACTAAGTGGTGGTTATTCTGTTGTTATGCTTTTCCAACATGCATTTGAAGAAGGAGATAAATTTGATTTTGGAAAACCCTGGAGCATTGTTCTGAAATGTGAGGATTCATCAATTTACAAAGTACCAGAATCCAGAGAAGATTATGACTCTTGGCGTGAAGAACATGCGTACGATTATGATATGCGTGTACCATTGGGTAAAGAAAAAGAAAAATATAAGTTAATGAAGGACGACCTGCATCGGTATTTCCCTATCAAAGCGCATATCGATACGATACAGTTACCCGCTTACGTCCTTGTTAAAAATCAAAATCGGGATATGCTCAAAACAAAGGGAGGGACGCCTATAAATACATTTTTCGCTACCCCTAAGATGGCCAATGGCGAAATTATTTCACCAGAGAAACGGCAACTTGTCAACCAGCCTTATGAAAAATTTTCTTTTAGGATAAAAAGTCTGGTGGAGATCAAATTAAATAAGCCATTCATTGACCTCGTGCAGTACAAAGGAAACGTGGATGTAGAATTTGACGAATTGACTTTAGATTTTTTTACGATGGAAGGTCTGGTGGAGGAACTTGATCGGTATGGCTTGAGTATAGAAGAGCGTATTATGCCTATACCGGTTTTGGTTTTGGAAGAGCAACAATAAATAAAGGGGGACAGAAATTCCCCCCTTTATCCTAAATTAATTTCTGTTAATACTATAATCTGCATTTGGAGGTGTTCCTGCTGGATCACCAACGTTTTGAGGCGTGTCGTATCCACGTAGACATGGATTGGTAGTGGCGTCATTACAATCTGTGATCTGTTTTGAACCTCCAGGCATGGATTCCGACTTTGTTTGTGGAACAGACGCATCTAAATTTTGAAGAGGGCCGATGAAGCCATTTTCGTCCACCTCATGCCAAAATAATGCTGGCTCCGAAGGCTGTACTTCAACATGCTTATCAGTCTTCTCAATCGACGCCAATACCAAACCGATACCGGCAATGGCTACAGTTAATGCAGCTACGACACTTTTTAAATTTAATCTTTTCATTTTCGTAATTTTTAATTTTCAACTTTTAGTTAGTCCTATCGATGCTTTGCCCTTCTTAGTACGATGCACGGACATCGCGATCACGATAGTTTGAAATGTCTTTTGGCTGACCTGCCCGCCAAACCGGATAACCTGGACCCGGTTCTTTGATGGTTGTTTGTAAGACAAAGCTATGTTCAAATAAGGCTCTTGTGACTGACCGTTTTCGTAAAACATACGGACAGTTTTTTAAAAGCGAGCTTTTGCGGATAAAAAAAGAAGGAGAGGTGTTGAAGGCAGATCCAGTCTAATCTTTTGGGCTCTTTCCGGTAATGCGCTTGAAAAGCCGATAGAAGCTGCGTTCATGCGTAAAGCCCAGCTGATCGGCTACGCTGATCACGGTTTCACCCGAAAGCAACATCACTTTCGCCTTTTCGATAAGATAGCGCTTTTTGTATTGTGTAGGCGTCATACCGAACTGCTTTTTGAACAACAACGTCAAATTGGCTTCTCCGAGAGGCAATACATCTGTTAATGAGGAGAGATCATAGCGCATGCCACTTTCTTCCACCCCCAATTCGATTAAAGTTTTGACAGTCTTGACCATACCCTCGTTTTCAGTGACGGTTTCCAGTTCCCTATCGATTTTCCGCTTCGACAGCTTGATCAACTCCTTCAGATGGAAAATGATAGCGATCTGGCTGTCCACATCGGCCTTTTTTAGTTTCTTGCAAAGTGATCGGATGTAGATTTCCGTAACCGGGCCAGCCATGAAATCGTTGCTAACCAGCGGCGTGGACGATTTTTGCCGATGTGCTTCCAATAGAGGTTGAAGAAACTGAAAATCAGTATCGGCGCCAGCATCAAAAATACCCACATCAAAATAGCATACGAATAATTGATAGGTTCCGGGCCGCAGGTGAAGGTGGTAGTGCCCGCGAGGCAGATAGATGTATCGCGCTCTTCGTTTGTTCAAAGATGCAATCGGTATGTGTTGGTCATTAGTAAATTGGATACCGCCGCTAGCTTGCATCAAATAGATGATGTACAGATCGGGTTGTTTTACCTTGATGGGAAGGTTTACTATGTCATCCGATACAAGATCGAATTGCTGTAGGTAACCCAGGCGTCCTTTGAAGTCTTGCTCGATACAACTCTTCCTGTTGTTTTTGCTGTAAACGATTTCTCCTTCGCGGAAGGGCAAGGATGGAAATAAACCCACAGATTGCGCATTCGTTAATGGGTTTCCAAATAGCTTTTTGGCTTGTATGAAGAAGCTTTTCCGCACAAAAATAAAGTGTTATTGGAAAAATAAAGGATTTTCAAACCTCCTCCTTTCCTGATTTCGAGGGTGCCTATTGCGGGCTCGGCGAGTTTTAGCTCCAGCACGGCCTTGTACGGCAGCCGGAGGACGGTCCCAGATCGAAGTGCAACGATATTTCCGTTGCTCGCCGTGTGGCTATACAGGTGCGCTGTGGTAGACAGGCCTGCGTTCGGAAGTGCAATGCGTAGAATTCTCCGCCGCTCGCGGCCCAGCTGCTGTTGGGTAGTTGTCTTCGCCAGTACGCCTTCGAGAACAAAGAACAGGTTTCGTTGTAGCTCGCCCTGATAGCATAGCACGTCACCCCGCCGCACACGGATGATTTCCGCGCGTCGATGGATCCACTGGACGTGGAAACTGTCGAGTGTGCAGTACCTGGACCAGAAGGCTATTAGGCGCTTCAGGCCGGCGCTGTTCCGCTGTTTAGGTGCCATGGTTGGTCTAGCTATCGGTTTGTGGTTTAAAGAAAACAGCCGTCACGGGTTTCGGTGCATGACGGCTGATGTAGCGCAGGCAGAGGCTAAGAATAGCGGATCCAAATCGACAGGCTGTACGCCGTCGTATGTTCTTTGCTACGGAAGGAATAGTGCTGCACGGCAGACGGAAAGATAATAAAATCTTTGTTCTGTCGGTCATCTTCCTCCTCTTCGTCCTCCTCTTTCTGGAAGGTTACCAATCCCGCGTGCTCCCAACATTCGGCAATCTGGTCGCCGATATGTTTTTTGAGTTTTGCCGGCATCTCTTCTAGCTGCACCTTTTGTGAAGGCGTCAGGTCGAAGCTATTCAGAAGCCATTCGCTAAAATCTTCGCGGAGCAACGCTAATGTTGCTGCTCGCTCTTCGGGGGTTAATGTGTAGAATCTCCCCTGAACAATTGCCGCCCCTCGACTATCCAGAGGCGGTTTTACGTCATAGTTATTATTAATCTCCATGCCGCAAATAAAACAGTACCGTGTGTTCCTGCAAGGGTTCAGGGCCACCGGAGGTATAAGGTGACCGTATTTATCCATAAGTGTACCGCGATGTGGAAAAGTAATAGCTCGTGAAGTTGTAGGAGTTCGATAAAAATGACCTCGTGGAGGTTCGATGTTTATAGCGTGTACGTGTTGTAATGGATACGACCCCGTCGAACTATAGCAGGCATATATTTCTATAAAGGTGTAAATCATTCGGGTTTTCTTTCCGATAACGGTATGTATATATCCGTCGGATAATAATCGAATTCCGGCTAATAACAAAGCAGACTCCCAATCGCGAATGATGGAATACAAAGCTCATGGGACAAAGAGAGAGGTTGGCAAAATGTTTTATTTCATTAACTGTAGTATAAATATTGTCATTTTAAACGCCTTTTGTTATATTAGCAGATATATGCTGTCAGCCGCCTATCGGTTGGACAGTTTGTTTACTGACCATAAAAACCTTGGCATAATTATGAAAACTGTAACTGTTGGAAACATTTTGGGGCTTGTCTTTGCCGCTTATCTCTGTACAACGAACGAACGTTTCCTTGAAATTGACCGCTATTGGAGCCAGCCCAATTTCCGCCTGTTGCTTGGCCTCACCGTTCTGGTTTTCAACTGCTATATGTTATGGATATCTATTGTTTACGTCGTGCAGGATATGTTTTTTGGCTGGTACCGGAAGCGGGTAACGTCTGCCGGTCGCTTTGCCTGCTACTTTGTCGTCGCTTTTGTTCCCGTTGTGTCAATAAACAGTGCCGCTTTGGAGCTCCTCCTTCGACAAGGCGGCCGTAGTTTGTATACGGTCGGGTATTTTAAAACCGGTATTTTTTTCTTTGTGGTTCCGTTGATCGGCTATATTGGAATGATATATTTACGCCCTGGGTGGTCGATGTATGTGCGCTTATTCCACCGCTTTGCGGTCTACATAGTAGGTGTGGTGAGGGGGCTGTATATGATGGCGTCACAGGCCAGAGTCATCAAGATCAAGGTGCCCTCGCGGATGCATGTCGCAGAACAGAAGGTGCTGCCGGCTCCTCAGACGCGCACGCTTTGGGCGGCCCAGATATTGGCTTTCCGGTTTACGGCCAGAGCCACCACCGCCTACCTTATCGACGGGAGCCAGCTCGCCGTCCGATTTTCTTCAAGTGAGCTTTCACATTGGGCGGCTGCTCCCTGGTTTGTGCTGATCCGCGATGGATTTTACCTCAACATGTACTATATCAGCCACGCAGCCGATTCTATCTATCATCTCGTAGTAGAACATACGGTAGAGCAAACATTCCTGAAAAAGGCCGGATGGAAGAGGGCCGATCTTATTGAGTTTTTGACAGTAAGTAAACGATTAAGAAAAAATGTAGCGCAGCATTTTGAACATAGACCGGACTTGGATCTTAACGTGTGGAACGACAGTTTCCACTATTGACCAGTCTATTTATCATTTATAAACCCGGTGTGTAGGGATCGCGGCCTCGCTTTCCCGGTTTCGGTATGTGCCGCAAATACTGCATCATGTTAGAAATATTAAAGCGAATTGCTGAATTGTTGGCGTGTATCATTGATTTGTTAGGTAAAAATCAATCCCGAGTACCCGGTTCTCCTTCTGTTGCGGTGACGCCGCCCGGAAATATTACGACAGATAGTAAACGGCTGTACGGGGTGACCGAAGTAATGGATATACTCGGTATATCGCACGCGACGTATTATCGCTTTGTGCGATCCGGGCGGCTCGTTCCCCGGAAATTAGGAAAACGTCACTATTACTATCTCGAAGACTTAGAAGCGCAACTGGAAGAAAGTAAGCGACGAGGGAGGATTTAGGTTGGCAAAGCACGTCAAACGGACGGCATTTCTTCGATAGGCGTTCGACTGTTGTTCGACACGCCTTCGACACGTGTTCGGGATATCTTCGACTGCTGTTCGACTGCTGTTCGACTGTGCTTCGACAACTTGCCGAAGCGCAGTCGAAGCGGTCCCGAAGAACATCCGAAGCGGAATCGAAGCCGTCTCGAAGAATGCCCGACGCCGAGCCAAAAAAGTCAGCATATTGCTTCCTGACCGTAAATTGAGTTACAACCGTATGGCAGCTCGGGTTGGGGGCTCCTTGCTTTCCAAGCGACCTTTTTTTGGGAGATGACACAGGTGGATAGCATACCGTATCTTGTCGTATCATCTTGTATCATTGTTCGTTTTCTAATTCCCGGCCGCTTAGCTTCGTTCTTGATATCACTAAATAGAGCGGAGCATGCACGCTATGGTTTAACTTTTAAAATTAAAAAAAGCAATGGCAAGATTTTTAAAGGGTATTCATGGAGCCTACAGCGGAAAGGTAGGTAATGTTATCGGATCACGTTGGCGAGAAGTCGATTATGTGCGAAGTTTGTCACGGCCCAGCGGTAAGAAAGCGTCGTTACAACAACTAGAGCAGCGGGCACGCTTTGCGCTCGGCGTAAGTTTCCTTTCACCGATCAAGGATCTGCTCAACCTCGGGTTTTCTGATATGCTGCAAGGCAGATCTACGGGGTATAATCGTGCGTTGCAGCATTTCCTCAAGCATGCGCTGGTGGGGACGTACCCAAACTATGAACCAGATTTCGCGTCGGTCGCGATATCAAGAGGAACGCTGGCTGGTTTGATGGGTGCTACGTGGGAGGAGACTTCACCTCAACAGGTTGCCGTGACGTGGGATCCACGGAGTAATAAGTTCAACGCTTTCGACGACGACGCTGTCATCCTGCTGATATATAATAAACAGAAGGCGTTTTTCAGCATTCTTGAGTCGGGTCAGCGACAGGATGGTCACCTCGAAGTGAATTTCCCTGCATCTTATTCCGGGGATACCTTGGTGGCATGGATCTTTGCAGGGCACCGCGATGGCGTGAAGACGTCAAACAGCTACTTCCTAGCTGAGATTAACCTTAGCTAGACGGAAGGGGCGAAGGGGGAGATGCCCCTTCGCTTCCCTATTTTTAGTCATTATCCGATTACCATAATCACAAAATATCATGATGAACAATTCACCAACACTTGTTCTCCGGCGTTGTTATGGGGAACAGGGCACTAATGGTGTGCTCACATACGAGGGCAGACATGTCTGCTATACAATTGAACTGCCCGATCGCAACAACTCACGGCGGATCAGCTGTATTCCAGAGGGGCGCTATCAGCTGAAAAAGATCACATGTCCTCGGCACGGGGAACAGATTGGGCTACCTTTTGTTCCGGGGCGTGATGGGATCCTGATCCACGCGGCAAACGATGCAAAGCGCGACCTTTTAGGATGTATAGCCCCCGTGACGCAGCTGACCGGCGAAGGAACCGGAGTCCAGAGCCAACGGGCGCTCTCCGAGTTGAAGGCGCTGGTGTACGCTTTGTGGGAAATGGGTGAAGATGTCTTTCTTTTGATAAGCAATCAGCGTAACAAGTAGAAAATGAATAAGGTGATCAAAAAAATGGGCGATGCGGTGCAGGTGGTGCTGCTCGCTCCGATTAAGCTACCGGGTAAAGTCCGGCGGGTACTACAGTTTGCGGCGGTGAGCCTGGAGATATTAGGGATGGTCGTAGACAAAGAGGAAAATAGTGCCGAAAAACGAAAGGAGGTGGAACATGAAACCGCTGAATAATGTTCGTTCTGGTACGTTAGGGGGGACGCTCTGTTCGTTAGGTAATACTCTGGATTGGACGACTCTGATTGATACGGCCGTGGTGGCAGCTATAGGTGCAGCCGTAAGTTATATCGTTAGTCGCTTGCTAGATAGAAAGCACCGGCGTTGGCGTCGATGATGCCGTGTCGTGGCAGCGATGTAGGTGTCCCTGAAAAGGGGCGCCTCTTTTTTAGATCCCTAAGGCGCTAGGGGGGCGTATTTGTAGAAGCGATCTCAAGGGATAAATTCGTGGCTTGTAATTCTTTGATGCGCCAATCTCGTTTAATGCCAGTTCTGAAGCATAAAGATTGACCCTGTAGGGGGGCATATCGCGATAGAAAATCGTACATCAGGCGACCCCGACGGGGTCGGACATGAGTGATAGATAGCTATAAGCTGTAAAGTCGTTGAGTTGCTGATTCGTAAAGCTAAGATCTAACACCTAATCCCTGATTTCTAACTCCAACCCCAGTTTCTCACTTCTAATATCTCACATCTCACATCTTTATAGCCCCTCAACCCGGGGCAGGGTTTTACTTGGAAGGTCGGAAAAAGTAAAAATTAAAAAGTAAAAATTAAAAAGTAAAAATTAAAAAGGTAGTTGGAAATTAATTGTGAAGTCTCTAATCACGATCTATCCCCTAACTCCCAACTACCAATCACTAGAAATGCTGACGCAGTCGAACCAATGCCTGTCCTTTCCCCGGCACAAGGCTGCCTCGCTATGGCATAGCGGCAAAGTCGTAAAGTTGTTGATTCGTGAGGTCGTGGATTTGTAGGGTGTGGTGCCTAAGCGCAACGGTTGACCTCGTAGAGGTCATATCCCAATAGAAACCGTGCATGAATTTACACGACTCCATAGGGGTCGAATATCTTCGCGATAGGGGAGAATCGTAAGGCCGTTGATTGTGAAGTTTGAAGAAGTAAAAATTAAATAAGCTGTTGAGACGCAAGATCTTGCGTCTCAATCAAGATCTTTCGTCTCAACTATTCAAATCTCAATACTCAAATCTTACTTCTAATATCTAACATCTCACTATTATGAAGATTGACCTCGTAGAGGTCATATTTCAATAGAAAACCACGTATCCAATGACACGACCCTGACGGGGTCGAATAAAAACCGCAAAGACGCGTCTTGGCGCGGAGGCACGACGACGAAGCGATCTCATGGCAGATGGCGGATAGCTAATGGCAGATGGCTATAAGTCGTGAAGTTGTTTTTGAATAGCAACGAGCGTCGTCTAACCATTCTAACCCATCTAACTATTCTAACCCCCAGTTTCTCACTTCTAATATCTCACATCTCACTACTCACATCTCACTACTAATATCTAAATTCTCACTTCCATCAAAACGATAACAAAAAATTAATTTGCATATCTAAATTGTTACGAGTACTTTTGTTACTCAATCCTATTAACTATGTTAGATGCGTTGATCACATCGAAGACAAGGCTTAAACTGTTAATCAAGTTTTTCGTATCAACGGGCAACACAGGCTATCTGCGCGGTATTGCCGAGGAGTTCGATGAGTCAACCAATGCCATAAGGAAAGAACTTAACCAGCTCACCGAAGCGGGGTTTCTGGAGAAAAAGCAAAAACAAAAAAAAGTAGTATATCAAGCGAACACGAAACACCCGCTGTTTAGCCCGGTACAACGTCTCGTGCGGTCGTTCCTAGGGGTTGACAAAGTGGTGGATCAGGTCTTAGAACGGGCGGGAGATGTGCAGGAGGTCATTTTAATCGGCGCATACGCCAAGGGGCTGGATGCCGACCAGCTGGAGATATGTGTGCTGGGCGATAAGTTAAACAGGGAATATTTACAGCAGGCCGCGTTGAAGGCTGAGCCGTTGATCGGTAAGCGTATTCTGTTGAGCTTTGAAAAGCCGGAAGCGGGCGGATACATCGTGGTTTTCCAGCGGGAACACGTTCCGTCAACGGAGGATTAGGAACTTCCGATGCCTAGGTTGGCATGTTTATTGCACTTAGCGGAGCGAGCCGGCCGTATTTGATAACAAAAAAGTGACAGATCTGGGCACTGTAGAAATGATAGGTATGGTGCGGTAGAGTGATTCTATATAATAAAAGATAGGGAAATCAGTAAAAAGTATGGAAGAAAAAAAAGTGATGAGAAAACGAGAGGACTATAACCCCGGTCCCCGTGTTGGTATTACCTTTTCCACGTTTGACTTATTGCATGCCGGACATATTATGATGCTGGCGGAGGCGAAGCGTCAGTGCGATTATCTGATCTGCGGACTGCAGATGGATCCGACATTAGACCGTCCAGAGAAGAACGCACCGACCCAAACGGTCGTTGAGCGATATATACAGCTCCGTGGTTGCCAATATGTTGACGAAATTGTCCCGTATTCTACTGAGCAAGATCTAGAAGACATTCTTCGGTCATTTAAATTAGATGTACGTATAGTCGGCGAGGAATATAAAGACAAAGACTTCACCGGGCGCAAATACTGCGAAGAAAAAGGTATAGAGCTGTATTTTAATAGCCGCGATCACCGTTTTTCGAGTTCGGGGCTGCGGAAGATCGTTTACGAAAAAGAGAACGAAAAGAACGGCAACGGGCAGAAATAGTTAAGCATACATATATATGAGTAAGATACTGATCACAGGAGGAGCTGGATTTATAGGCTCCAATTTAACGGAGTATTTCTTGGAAAAAGGGCATCAGATCATTGTGCTGGACAATTTCGCCACCGGACACCGGCATAATATCGCTCAACATGAAGGAAATCCAAACTTCGAATTAATAGAGGGTGATATCCGTAATATGACCGATTGCGAAAAGGCTGTAAACGGTGTAGACTATGTATTGCACCAAGCGGCATTAGGATCTGTTCCCCGCTCTATTAAAGATCCCCAGACATCGAATGAAGTTAACGTAACTGGGTTCTTGAATATGCTTGTTGCTGCGCGCGATGCTAATGTGAAACGTTTTATCTACGCAGCTTCTTCGTCCACCTATGGCGATTCAGAAGCTTTGCCAAAAGTAGAAGATAAAATTGGTAAACCCCTTTCGCCGTATGCCATTACAAAGTATGTCAATGAGCTTTACGCGGAGATCTTTTCGAAAACATACGGTTTGGAAACAATTGGTTTGCGTTATTTCAACGTCTTTGGCCGTCGTCAAGATCCAAACGGAGCTTATGCTGCGGTGATTCCCCTGTTTGTAAAAAAATTCATGAACCACGAGAGCCCGGTGATTAACGGATCCGGAGACTACTCACGTGATTTTACCTATATAGACAATGTTATTCAG
Source organism: Sphingobacterium allocomposti (assembly GCF_008124885.1). Taxonomy (GTDB): domain Bacteria; phylum Bacteroidota; class Bacteroidia; order Sphingobacteriales; family Sphingobacteriaceae; genus Sphingobacterium; species Sphingobacterium allocomposti. Next base: position 31,231 of record NZ_VNHX01000011.1, on the reverse strand, counting down.
ATGAATGAGCGTGCCATGTTGACCGAAAATCCAGATGCGGTTAATACAGTGTATAACACAGCCGTGGGCGATCGTACGACGCTGAACGAGCTGGTTGCTTATCTAAAGGAATTCCTTACGGTATACGATGCTGAAATTGCAAAAATCGAAGTTATTCATGGTCCCCACCGTCAGGGTGACATCCCCCACTCGCTAGCTTCGGTGGACAAAGCACGTCAATTGTTAGGCTATGAACCTACGCACGCGATCCGCGAAGGGTTGCAAGAAGCGGTAAAGTGGTATTGGGATAATTTAAAATAACATCGTCCAAATGTGCTGGACGTGGATTGGTCGCAAAGAAATTCCTGTTCGCTCTTCAAAAATTAGAAAATCAACAAAATGAAAAAAATAGCAGTTATCGGTTTAGGGTATGTCGGATTGCCTTTGGCTCGTTTATTTGCCACAAAATATCCGGTTATAGGTTTTGATATTAATCAAAAGCGGATCGACGAGCTCCGTTCGGGAAAAGATTCGACGCTAGAGGTGGAAGACGAGATTTTACAGAGCGTATTAGTTAAGGAAAATCCAATTTCCACATCTGCAACTGGTTTATATTGTTCGAATCAGCTAGCGGATATCGAAGAGGCAAATTTTTATGTAGTGACGGTCCCTACACCGGTAGACAAGCATAATCGGCCTGATCTAACACCCTTGTATAAAGCTTCAGAAACTGTAGGCAAAGTGTTGAAAAAAGGAGATATCGTCGTCTACGAATCGACGGTGTATCCTGGAGTAACGGAAGAGGAGTGTATTCCAGTACTGGAAAAAGTTTCGGGGTTAAAGTTCAATGTTGACTTTTTCGCAGGATATTCGCCAGAACGTATCAACCCGGGTGATAAGGAGCATACAGTCGAGAAAATCCTAAAAGTCACTTCAGGTTCCACGCCCGAGATCGGTCAAGAGGTGGACGAAGTATACAAATCCGTAATTTCCGCGGGTACCCACTTAGCACCTACCATCCGTGTTGCGGAAGCGGCAAAGGTGATTGAAAATTCCCAGCGCGATATTAATATCGCTTTCGTGAACGAACTAGCAAAAATATTTAACATATTAGACATTGATACACACGCCGTGCTGGAAGCGGCTGGTACAAAATGGAATTTTTTACCGTTTAAACCGGGGCTAGTAGGTGGCCACTGTATTGGTGTGGATCCTTATTATTTAGCGCAAAAAGCCCAAGAACACGGGTATCATCCGGAAATTATTTTGGCCGGTCGCCGTTTGAATGACTCTATGGGCGAATATGTCGCTTCTCAGGTGGTGAAATGCATGATAAAAAAGGGGATCAATGTGAGTGGTGCTGAAGTATTGATGTTGGGTGTAACCTTTAAGGAGAATTGCCCCGATGTGCGGAATACCAAGATAGTAGACGTAATTGCAGCACTGGAAGACTATGGCCTGAAAGTGACGACATACGATCCTTGGGCGAGCCCAGCAGAAGTAGATCATGAATACGGACTAGCCTGTCATAATAGGCTGATAGAAGGAGCGAAGTATGACGCAGTCGTATTAGGTGTTGCGCACAAGGAGTTCTTGACAATCGATTTAGAAAGTTTGAAAAAAGATAATGCCGTTATTTATGATGTAAAAGGCGTTATTGCAGAAAAAGCGGATTCAAGGCTGTAGTTATGAAAAAAACGATCCTTATAACAGGTGGAGCGGGTTTTATTGGTTCCCATGTTGTCCGTGAGTTCGTGAATAAGTATCCAGACTATCAGATTGTTAATCTAGATGCGCTCACGTATGCCGGCAACTTAGCAAACTTAAAAGATATCGAAAACCGGCAAAACTACACCTTTGTTAAAGCGGATATTACGGATGGGGCGCATATCGTGGAACTCTTCAGACAGTTTAAACCGGAAGGTATTATTCATCTTGCTGCGGAATCACACGTTGATCGATCCATTACCGATCCTACGGCGTTCGTGATGACGAACGTGATTGGTACGGTGAATTTGCTAAACGCAGCCAAAGAGATTTGGGCAGGCGATTATACAGGAAAGCGCTTCCATCATGTGTCTACCGACGAGGTCTACGGCACATTAGGAGAAACAGGCTTGTTCACAGAGCATTCGGCCTATGACCCACATTCTCCATACTCGGCATCAAAAGCTTCGTCCGACCATTTTGTACGGGCATATTACGACACATATGGACTTCCTATCGTGATCACGAATTGTTCAAATAACTACGGCCCAAATCATTTTCCGGAGAAATTAATCCCACTTTGTATTCATAATGTTTTAAACGATAAGCCATTACCGATCTATGGCGACGGTAAATTCACTCGAGACTGGTTATTTGTTGTCGATCACGCGCGAGCAATAGATCTCGTATTCCACCAAGGAAAAACGGGCGATTCGTATAATGTAGGCGGATTTAATGAATGGAAGAATATTGACTTGGTGAAAGAGCTCTGTAGGCAAATGGATCAAAAGTTAGGAAGAGCAGAAGGAACCTCTGAACAACTTATAACTTTTGTCAAAGATAGGCCTGGACATGATCTACGTTATGCTATCGATGCTACAAAGATTAATCAAGAGCTAGGGTATAAACCTTCTGTTACTTTTGAGGAAGGGCTTTCAAAAACGATAGATTGGTATTTGAATAATCAGGACTGGCTGGATCAGGTGACCACCGGAGCTTACCAGTCTTATTATGAACAACAGTATAAATGATATAAAGAAGGTTTTGAAATGAAAGGAATTATATTAGCTGGAGGATCGGGTACCCGTCTTCATCCATTAACGATTGCCGTATCAAAACAGTTATTGCCTGTATATGATAAACCAATGATTTATTACCCATTATCTGTGTTGATGCTGGCTGAAATCAGAGAGATTCTTGTGATTTCTACCCCCCATGACCTGCCTAATTTTCAGAAATTACTGGGAGATGGATCGCAGTTTGGAATATCTTTAAGTTATGCTGAGCAGCCTAGTCCCGATGGATTGGCGCAAGCATTTATAATAGGCGAAGAATTTGTAGGCGACGATGATGTTTGTTTGATCCTAGGCGATAATATCTTTTACGGAGCTGGTTTTCAGAAGTTATTAGCAGAATCTGTGAGAAATGTTAGGGATGAAAAAAATGCAGTTGTCTTCGGCTATTATGTCGACGACCCCGAGCGATATGGCGTGGCTGAGTTTGATTCTGAAGGAAAGGTACTAAGTATTGAAGAAAAACCAGATACGCCCAAATCCAACCACGCGGTTGTCGGTTTATATTTTTATCCGAATTCCGTAATCGAGGTTGCAAAAAAGGTGGTACCTTCTCAACGGGGGGAGCTGGAGATAACATCTGTTAATCAGCATTATCTAGCGCTTGGTCAATTAAAGCTAAAAACAATGAGTAGAGGTTTCGCGTGGCTAGATACAGGTACCCACGAATCCCTAACAGAAGCTACAGAATTCGTGAAGGCGCTAGAAAAAAGAACAGGACTTAAAATAGGGTGTTTAGAGGAAATTGGATATCTCTATAAATGGATTAAAAAAGAAGATATCATTCAGCTTGTAGGTAATGCGAAATCTGATTACTATAAATACATAGCCAACAGACTATTAAATGGTAGTAAAGGGTAATTTCCAGCATATATTTTGGTCTTTTTTGCAGCAATTTTCTTCGCAGATTGTGACCTTCTTCGTATCCGTGATATTGGCAAGGCTTCTCATGCCAGAAGACTTTGGAGCAATAGCTTTATTCTCGGTACTAGTTAGTCTTAGCAACGCGCTTGTCGACGGTGGTTTAACGGTTTCGATTATCAGAAGTAAGCATTGTACTGCAGAAGACTATGACACGGTTTTTATCTTTAACACATTAATAAGCGGTTGTCTTTATATTTTAGTTTTTTTTATTTCTGGGATTGTCTCCGATTTTTATGAAATGCCAGAATTAAAAAGCATTATTCAAGTTTATGCTTTGGTTATAGTAGTTAATGCTTTTTCAGCGGTTCAAAAGACTATTTTAATCCGTGATCTCAAATTTAGAAAGCAGTTTAACATCCAGCTCCCAGCACTGATTGTTGGGAGTACAGTAGGAATTATAGTGGCATATGAAGGAAAGGGAGTTTGGTCTCTAGTATTTATGCAACTGACAACAGCAACTTGTGAATCGATTTTATTTTGGATATCATCCAAGTGGTTTCCTAAGATACGTTTTGCGAAGGAGAAATTTATCTATCATTTTAATTTCGGTTTTAAAATAGCTCTTTCAAATCTTTTAAATATCCTTTTTGCAAATGCATATACAATCGTGGTTGGTAAATTTTTCAGCAGGGAGACCCTAGGTTTCTATAACAGAGCAGATACTCTCAAACAATTGCCAGTGAATAATATCTCAAACGCGTTAAATAAAGTTTCCTTCCCGCTTTTTGCAAAGGTACAAGACGATAATATAAAGCTAAAAGCACTTTATGGGACTTTAATGCGTTCTGTTATATATGTAATTGCACCTATTTTGAGCTTTATGGTAGTGACAGCGGAACCGATAATCCGGTTTCTATTAACAGATAAATGGCTTCCTTCTGCTGCGTACCTACAAATTTTGTGTATTTCTGGTTTGCTCTATCCATTACATTCCTATAATTTGAATATTTTACAAGTCAAAGGTAGAGCTGACCTCTTTTTGAAATTGGAGGTCGTAAAAAAAGTGATTATCGTAGTAGTTTTGTTTATAAGTATACGATATGGGATGATTGGACTAGTATGGGGACAAGTCGTTATATCGTTTCTGTCTTATTTTGTCAATTCATATTACAGTGGTAAGTTTTTGGACTATCATTGGTTTAAACAACTTTCGGAAATATCTGGTTCGATAACTCTATCGGTTCTAATTGGAACGGCTACTTTTTTTGTTATAATGCCTGTATTAAATGTTCAATCACAATTTATGTTAATAATATCCAATCTATTCATAATCTTCTCCTCATACTTTTTAATCAGCTACATTATGAAATTTAAAGAAATACACCTAATTCTAAGCCTTCTAAAATTAAAAAAATGATACCTATAACGAAACCATTTCTTCCTCCAATAGAAGAGTTTAAACTTTTGATCGAAGGAATTTGGAAACGGCAGTGGCTCACCAATATGGGGCCCCTCGCATCCGACTTGGAAATGCGCTTAAAAGATTACTTAGCTGTAAAGCATTTGGTTTTTGTAGCCAACGGGACTGTTGCTTTGCAAATGGCTATTAAGGCATTAGAACTCAATGGCGAGATTATAACGACTCCTTTCTCTTTCGTGGCGACTACCAGTAGTATTGTATGGGAGGGATGCACGCCTGTATTCGTTGACATAGATGCTAACTCTTTAAATATTGATCCAAATAGAATCGAAGAAGCTATAACGGAAAAAACAACGGCAATCTTGGCAACACATGTATATGGAAATCCATGTGATGTGGAAAGGATTGATAAAATTGCAAAAAAATATAATTTAAAAGTTATCTACGACGGGGCGCATGCATTTGGGGTTAAGGTTAAAGGAAAATCTATCTTTGAATACGGAGATATCACGACTTGCTCTTTACATGCGACCAAGCTTTATCATTCGATCGAAGGCGGCCTTGTAACAACAGGAAATGCGGAGCTTTTGAAAAAAATTGCAATTATGCGCAATTTTGGTATTTCAGGTTACGATTCATTTGCGGAATTGGGGATTAACGCTAAAAACTCTGAATTTCACGCCGCAATGGGGCTCGTAAATCTTAAATATATCGAAGCAATCGGCGAAAAACGAAAGGAATTAACGGAGTACTATGATGACCGATTGAGAAGTATTCGCGGGCTTAAACCGATTTGGCACAAGGACGCGAACTTAAACTATGCATATTATCCGATATTATTGGAAAATGAAGAATTATTACTTCGAATAAAGAAGGAGCTTGATTTAAACGAGATATTTACTCGGAGGTATTTTTATCCGTCGTTAGCATCATCTTTACCGTATTTGGACAAGCGAAAATTTGAAATAGCAGATGATGCCGCTCGTAGAGTTTTATGTTTACCTTTATATTTTGATCTGACAAGAGAGGAGGTAGATTTAATCACGAGAATCATGTTACGAGCTCAAAACAATTGAATAGTTAATAGGGAAAAAGTACCTGCAATTGATTATGAAAAAAGTCATCCATTTAATTCCTGATGAGAAATTTACCGATTTTGTTATCGATAGCTTTAATAAGGTTAATAATATAAAAAATTATTTTTTTTGCTTTGTATATAATACTGAGAGCCGTTACACCAGGTCGTTAGCTTTGGAAGCAATTTCTCTTGCGGATATTGAAAAAGGGGGACGTTTAAGAACCATTTTTGAAGAAGCAGATATAATTATGGTTCATATCCTTAGTTTAAACCATTCCAAAGCGGTGTTACTTTTTCCCAGCAAGAAGATTGTTTGGTTCTGTTGGGGAGGGGAAATTTATAATCATCATCCTAAGCTAGTTTATAATAATTATAAATATCTTACGCGTAAGATTCGAACTAAATTAAATCCTTTTTTCTTTTTAAAACTACGAGCAAAGTCATTTCTTTCTACTTTCGGAATTCGAAAAGATCTTTTTTTTTATCAAAATAAGGCGGTCAGGTTTATAGATATAATTTGTCCCGTCATATTAGAAGATTATAATATTATTATATCTAATTACCCAGTCAGTAAAGGTGTTGTATGTGGGAAGTTTATATATGGGAATATGGCAACTCTAATAAGTAGGTCATATAAAAATACGGGAAAAAGTGATCGTGTTTTAATCGGGAATTCCGCTACATTGACAAATAATCATTTAGACGTTTTTGAACTTATGAGTCGTATGGATAAAAGCGATCTCCCTCAGCAAATTATAGTTCCACTCACATATGGAGATGACGATTATAAAAAAATCGTTATTGACCACGGCAACCGGATATTTGGTGAAAGTTTTATGCCTCTGGATCAATTCATGGATATCGATGATTATCTGAAGTTGATTTCTTCTTGTCGGTATTTCATCCTTCCTGTGTGCAGACAACAGGGCATGGGAAATGTTTATGCCATGTTATATTATGGAGCGACCATTTACGTGTATAAGGACTCTCCTATATATAGATTTTTGAGAAGAGAGAACTTTAGTTTCCGTACCATTGAAGATTTGTGCATAGAAAAAGTTTTTAAAGAATTAAATGAAACTCAAATATTGAGAAATAGAGAAAAAATAGAGTTATTGTTGGATGAAACCAAGACAGAAGGATATATTAAATCATTAATAGATTTATAATTACTAAACTTCCGGAAGACTTTATGCGAATTCTTTTTTGTTTAAAAAATTGTTTACTTAATAATATTAAGTTTTTACAGGCATCTCGTTGAAGTGAAATGTAATATCTTAGATCTAGTTTAAAAATACGAATAATGATCATCAAGTTATATAATAAGTTTTGAAAAAAATTTCGTTACTAAGTTTGTTGTATAAGCCACATGTCGGCGGGGTAGAAAACTCTTTACAATCTTTAGCACAATCTTATAGAGCGCTAGGGTACGAGGTTAATGTGTATTGCACGAACGAGCCGCGTGAATGGAATTTGCCCAGCTACGAAATTGTTGAGAATACGAAGGTTCAACGCTTTAGTTGGAAAAAAAGCAGGTTGTTGTTTTTCCCGTTTAATATATTATATAATCTATTCTCAATGTCGTTGTGGCTGCATAAGCGTGTTAAAGATTCTACCTGTATCTCGAGACATCATATCATGTGTTTGGCATTATATTTTGCTTCGATTAAAGACTTCGTTTATATAGTCCCGGAAGTTGTCAAAAAAAGTAAGGCTATCAGGGAAAAAATGACCTTCAAAGAGCAGTGCGTTATGTGGGTTAACCACATTCTTCAGCGTATGGCTATTAAATATGCGAAGCAGACCTTTGTCTTTAGTGAGAACGTACAACGCCAACTAAAAGAAGCAGGTATTCAGCGGCAAACGGTTATAGTCGATCCAGGCGTTGATGCTGATAAGTTTCGGATAACAAAAGAACAATCCCGGCGAATACTTAAGTTAGATGACAATGATATTTATCTGCTCGGGTTAGGGCGTATGATTCCTGCAAAAGGATTTCAGTTTGCTATTGAGGCACTAAAAAGAATCGAAAATATTAACGTCAAATTATTGCTAGTCGGCGACGGTCCATATTCGGCCACGTTGAAAACAAGAGCCCAACAATTAGGCCTTGAAGATCGCATTTTATTTTGTGGAAGAACCGACAGGCCAGAGCTATATTTTAAAGCTTGTGATCTATTTTTGATGACCTCACTGAATGAAGCGTTCGGGCAGACAATACTCGAAGCGGTTTTTGCGGGAAAACCTATTATCGCTTTTAATAAGGGTCACTTTGGAAATACACTTGTTGAAACAGCTTCGGGTGAAATATTAGGAACCACTGATGGGGTATACTATTGTGATCCAGATTCTATTTCTTTGGGAAATATGATACAACGTATTATCGGCCAGGCTTCGTTTAGGGAGATAGTTGACTACTCTGCTATAAAAGCAAAATATAATTGGGATACTTTAGCACTAAAGTTGTTATCATGAAAGACGCAAATTTTGAAACTGTTTTTGTGATTGTGTTCATCTTAACCGCTTTTTTAGATGAAGTATTTACAATTCAAATTGGAAGCGTTTTTTTTACACCGTTAAAAGGTTTTTCCGTGTTTGCTACACTGGTTTATTTGTCGCGTATTACGGGAAATGTTCGGCTAAATGCTTACGATAGTAGTACAAGGAAGGGATTTACGTTATTGTACCTTTATATATTGACAGCAATAGTATTTTCGTTAGTGCAGGGAGGGGCTATTGGAGGACTGCTAGAACGTTTTTTTCACTTCCTGTCGTCATTGATAATCATAGACCTACTAATAAGTTATATCAAAAGAAATAAGGTTAACCTGACTGCCATCATTAATACTTTGTTGCTTGTTTATTATATTGAATTAATAGTCGCATTTGGAGAAGTATTATTACAGAGGCCGTTGATCAACGTCGGAATAGTCAATTTGAGTCCTCTCAAAATACGCGGGTTTCATGGAGACCGGATTTTTCTCGCAGAGTATTTGTCGATGGGTTTGTTTCTTTACTTTCATAAAAACGGTATTAACCTTAAGTTATTGGCCTTAGGTGTTATCAGTTTTATAATTGTTATTGTATCTGGATCCAATACCGCAATTATACTTTTCGCAGTTGTTGGCGCCTACATCGCTTATTCGCTAAAAAATAAAACACTGAAAGTGGTTTTGATTATAATGGCATTCCTTGGAGCATCCACATTTTCTGTTTTGCGCAGTAAATTTTTATCAGATGCTGATCAAGTTCAAATTGAAAAAAGGAACGCGATGTATTACAGTGGTGGGAGTAATGCCGATGCCAATTGGAGATTATTCGCTATTACGGAAATATGGGACAATTTCTTAAGCGAACCTACTGTTTTCGGTCACGGGTATGAAAGTTCCAGTGATTTTTTGGAACTAAAATCCAATTATCTGTATAAAATGAAACCGCATAATATCATTTCTGTTCTTTACGATTACGGCGCAATTGGAGGTCTATTTGCGGGCGTGACGTTAATCGGATTATTTACTACAGCCTATAACATGTTTCGAATAAAAAGAAGAGATACTTTAACGGCGCTATCTTTCATCTTTAGCGTATTGATGATATCGAGGTTATTGTTTTATTACCACACGACAATAGTTTGGATATTTATTTTTGGAGTTGCGATTATCACTGTTACCGAGCGCTCGCGTTCAAAAGTCAACCGGACACTATGAGAATTTTGATTTTTACATTGGAATTTCCTCCGATGCTCGGGGGGGCTGGAACTTATGCGCATGAACTCGCCGAGGGATTTCATGAACTCGGACATAGCGTCGTTGTACTTACCTCCACTCGGGCTACAATTACTGGCCAGAACGAAAATTATAACTACCCTGTGATACGAAGGCCCTGGTCTAGGTATTTCTGGTTTCTCGAATGGCCTCTATTCTTAAGGAATTATTTAAAAAGGGAATTTTTCGACTTCGTTGTGTTCGCAAATCAAGGAGCAATCATTATAGGATCAAAGTTAGCCAAGATAGATGCCGCTTATGTTTGTACCTTGCATGGATCCGAAAGATATACTTTTTTGGCGAAGAAGTATGATTTAAAAACCAGCCTGTTGGTAAAAAGAAGGCGGATAGTGAATTTTTTGCATGGAGCGAAAAAAGTTATTTGTGTCAGCCAAGATTTGTTGAATGATGTTGAGAAATTAGTAGACGAGGACGTAGAATTGGTTAGAATTCCGCTAGGCATTGCTAATAGATTCCAAAAGCCATTAAAACTAATGGTAAAGGATTCTGTTAACCTGGTATGTACGGCTCGATTTGTAAAGGGGAAGGGGCAAGATAAGATCCTTTATGCCATGAAGGAACTGCTGCCACTGATGTCTACAACCAAACTAAACTTAACTTTTATTGGTAACGGAGTTAATGAAGGCCATATAAGGCAGATTTCGAGTGATCTTGGTTTGGAAAAGTTGGTCGTTTTTAAAGGACTGCAGTCCCGAGAGAAAATAGCGATCATCTATGAAGATATGGATATATTTATAATGTTGTCTTCTTTCAAGGAAACTTTTGGACTTGTTTATTTAGAAGCAATGTTTGCGGGCATGCCTGTCATCGGAACTAATTTGGGGGCGGTTAGCGATTTGATAAAAGATGATGTAAATGGGTATTTAATTGATCTAGACAAGCAGTCTCCGACTAATATCGCGGAAGTAATTGTAAAAGCAATAAGGAACCGGGAAAGGCTAGGGCGGGGTAGCTTAAAACTATCTTCAGCTTATACGAATACGGCGATGGCGGAGTCGCATTTAAATATTTTATAATATGAGTGTTTTAATTATAGACGGATCAAACCTACGAAGTGGGGGGGGGGTTACACACCTTGTCGAGATACTCAATAATATGAATATCGAAAGATTTCCTTTTGAAAAGGTTATTGTTTTTAGCGGGAAGAAAACACTACAGAAAATCAAGAATAACAGCATCATCGAGAAGCGAAGTCATATATTACTTAATATGTCGTTGCCTTTTATATTACTTTGGAAGTTCTTGTATTTGGAAAGATTTCTGAAAAAACTGAAAGAGAAAGCCGTGTTGTTAGATCCCGCGGGGACTTACAATGGGACGTTTAGGCCTTACATATCCATGAGTAGAAATATGTTAATTTTTGAGGAGCAAGAAAGTAACCGTTTCCAAGAGTGGAAGATGAGAGAGAGATTTCGCATTTTAAGAAAGCAACAAGTTAAAACGTTCAATAAAGCCCAAGGGATTATTTTTATAAGTAATTATGCTAAAGAAACAATATTGCCCTTTCTGAAGCCTCGGGAATTCGATTATAAGCTTATTCATCATGGAGTGTCTAAACGCTTTAGAAGTTTACCGAAAGTACAGTATCCGATATCCAGTTATACAGTCGAGAAACCTTTTAAATTTTTATATGTTTCTCCAATTACAGTGTATAAACACCAAAAGAATGTTTTGAGAGCTTTTCATGAGTTATTCCATGTTGACAAACTTCCGGTCAAAATAACTTTTGTCGGAGATTATTACGAACCAGAATATAAGGAATTCTTGGAAGTTAAAAGTCGGCTGGATCCAAAGAATGACTTTTCCGAATATGTCGGCAAAATCGACTATCAAATGTTGGATGTGTACTATAAAGAAGCAGATGGAATAATTTTTGCTTCCACGTGTGAGAATATGCCCAACGTACTGATAGAATCCATGACTTCAGGAAGTCCTTTGCTTTGTTCAAATAAAAAACCGATGTCTGAGTTTTTAGGACCGAATTTCCCTTTCAGTATTGATCCGACAAGGGTCAGTTCGATAGTCGAGACGACGCGTTATTTTCTAAATAATCCAAAAACGCGCATGCAATCGATAATGGATAATCTTGAGAACTCTGAAAGCTACGACTGGGCTATATGTTCAAAAGAAACGTTTAGCTATTTAAGTCGATTTATAAATTAATGAAAATGAGAAGCATATTTTTACTGATCAGTGCCTCGTTGGCACTCGTTGACATGGCGTTTGCCCAAAAGCTTTATTTCGTGGTGGAAGATAATAATTTGGTAAAGCGGAATCCGGCTCAGGTGAACTTTGTAAGGTCGAATCAGCTTTCCGAAGCTATTGTTTTCTATCAGGACGATTTTGTTACGCATGATCTCAAGCAAAATTACAAGCGGCAACTTTTGGAGAAATCCATCGAAAAGAGAATCCCTGATAAAATGGCTTCTGGCTTAGCGTTATTGGATTGGGAGGGAGAGAAGGCTCAAATACTATATGGGTTAAGAAATGTTTCTAGGCAGCGGTATCAAGAGGTTCTTAATGAGTTTATAACTTGTATCCGCGATGCCAAGAAGATGCGTCCCAATATTAAATGGTCCTTTTATGGGTTGCCTGTAAGAGTGCTGAATAACCATACATACGCGCAGTGGTCAGGCAAAATGCTTAAGTTAAAATCTCTGTTTAGCGAAATGGATTATATTTGCCCCAATCTCTATATGTTTATCCGCAACGATAAAAGTAAGTATAAAGAAGACATTAGGCAACATCTTCTTTTATCATTAAAGTTAGGGGCGGAACTAAATAAAGACGTATTACCTTTAATATGGCACAGATATCAGACCAACAGCGAATTAATTAAATTGGATGACTTTGGAGCTCATTTAAATATAATAAATAGTGTATCATTCCAAGGCAGAAAAATTACGGGCATAATTTGGTGGAACAGTGAAGAATTTAACTTCATAAGAAGGCAAAGGTATCCAAAAATAAATGCCGAATATAAAACGGTAAAAGATAAAGGCTCCTATCAGACCAGCCTTCTGAGATCATATTTAAAAGAAACGCGCAAACATAATATCAAATAATGAAAATCTCTAATAAAGTACTTTTAATCACTGGCGGAACGGGTTCTTTTGGGACCGCGGTTTTAAATCGGTTTCTACAGACTGACCACTTCAGCGAGATCCGTGTTTTTTCCCGCGATGAGAAGAAGCAAGACGATATGCGTAATTTGTATAAAAACGATAAAATAAAGTACTATATCGGTGACGTGCGAGATTACTCGTCTGTTGAGCCCGCCACCCGCGGTGTCGATTATATTTTTCATGCAGCAGCTCTAAAGCAGGTGCCGTCATGCGAGTTCTTTCCCATGCAAGCTGTAAAAACCAATGTGGAAGGGACGCAGAATGTGATTCGCGCCGCGGCATCGAATAGTGTAAAAAAAGTCATTTGTTTAAGTACGGATAAAGCTGCGTATCCTATTAACGCGATGGGCATTTCAAAGGCTATGATGGAAAAGGTAGCAGTAGCGGAGTCAAGAAATTTAAAAGACACAGTCGTATGTTTAACACGCTATGGCAACGTCATGGCCTCGCGCGGATCAGTGATACCTTTGTTTTTGAACCAGATTCAAAAAGGCGATCCTATCACTATTACAGATCCGAATATGTCCCGTTTTTTTATGTCGCTGGAGGACGCTGTGGACCTGGTCCTTTTTGCTTTCGAACACGGGAACCCAGGTGATCTTTTTGTGAATAAAGCACCGGCAGGGTCTATAGGAGACTTAGCTAAGGCGCTGATTGAATTAACAGGCCGGGAAGTACCTATTAAGATTATTGGAACACGCCATGGCGAGAAATTGTATGAAACACTGTGTACTCGTGAAGAAATGCTGAAGGCGGAAGATATGGGAGATTTTTACCGGGTGCCGGCGGATAACCGCGATTTAAATTATGCAAAATACTTCTCAGAAGGCGAGAAGGACGTGTCAAGAATAGAAGATTATCACTCGCACAATGCTGAACAACAAGGTGTTGAGGGTTTGAAGAAGCTGATTTCAAAACTGCCATTGATCCGCAGGGAAGTATTTGGTGAGGATGTCATGCAATACCCTTATTAAAAGAATCGTTATTATGATAGAGTTTATCCAAGGCGGGGCGGCCAAAGATCATCGGGGACAAATTCGATTTGTCAATGACTTTGACATGTCTTCCGTGAAACGCTTTTACATTATAAAGAATAGTGATTTGGAATTGGTACGAGGCTGGCGGGCGCATCGTCTAGAACAGCGTTGGTTTTACGTGCTATCCGGTAAGTTCGCAGTGGATCTAGTAGCGATTGATAACTGGGAACGGGCGTCGTCGGAACTACCCGTAGAAAAAATAATATTAGACGCTGAAGAAAACAAAGTACTGCACTTATCTACAGGATATGGAACAGCTTTTCAGGCACTTGAGACTAATTCTGAATTGTTGGTGTTTTCGGATTACGGAATAGAGAATGCGCCACACGATGATTATACTTATCCATTGGATTATTTTATAAATAGAAAGCCGGTAATATCTATCTGATAATCAAGGGAAACACAATGAAAGTAGGAATAACGGGACAAAATGGATTTGTCGGACGCCATTTATACAATACATTGGGGCTTTACCCAGACGAATTTGTGCGGGTAGATTTTCGAAAGGAATATTTCGACGATGAGAAGAAATTAGACCAATTTGTGTCCCAATGCGATACGATCGTACATCTGGCGGCCATGAATCGACATGAAAGCGAGCAAGTAATTTATGAGACCAACGTGGAGCTGGTTAGGAGGCTAATAGCTGCTCTTGAAAGAACCGGTTCAAAAGCTCACGTACTTGTGTCTTCCTCTACTCAAGAGGAGCGGGACAACCTCTACGGCCGATCAAAAAAAGAGGGACGGGAGGCGCTTATTTCATGGGCACAAGCAAACGGAGGTAAGCTAACGGGATTACTTATACCAAATGTGTTTGGAGCGTTTGGAAAGCCATTCTACAATTCGTTTATTGCTACATTTTGTTTTCAGCTAACACATGGAGAAATACCGACAATCGCGAACGACGGATTCGTGAATCTCATCTATGTACAAGAGCTTGTGGAGGATATTATCCGGCAGATCCGGGAGAAAGTCCATCAGCCCTTGTATACCGTTCAGTCCACAGCGACAAAGAAAGTCTCCGAGGTCTTGGAACTTTTGGAAAACTTTCGAGACCTGTATCTGTATAAAGGGGAGATCCCCGTTTTACATGATCGCTTTGAGCTAAACCTGTTTAATACGTATCGGTCTTTTATCGACCATCAAGCGATCTACCCAAGAAAGTTTCAATTACATACTGATCCACGAGGTACGTTTGTGGAAATTATTCGGATGGGTATTGGTGGGCAGTCCTCGTATTCAACAACGGTGCCCGGCATTACCCGTGGTAATCATTTCCATACGAGGAAAATCGAACGCTTTGCGGTCATCCAAGGAAAGGCGCGTATTCAATTGCGGAAAATGGATACAGATGAAGTGATGGACTTCTACTTGGACGGAACAGAGCCATCTTTTGTGGATATGCCCATTTGGTATACACATAATATTACGAACATTGGAGACGTAGAGCTAATAACCTGCTTTTGGATCAATGAACCGTATGATCCGGCAGACCCAGATACCTATTTTTTGGAAGTATAATTGATTTAATTAGAAGATATAAGAAGCCTTTCGTGGCATAAAGAATATGAAAAAAATAAAAGTAATGACGGTCGTGGGGACGCGTCCGGAGATCATTCGGCTTTCGAGAGTTCTATCAGCATTAGATGCTTCAGAGGCCGTAAACCATGTTATTGTACATACGGGGCAAAATTATGATTATGAGTTGAATCAGATCTTCTTTGAAGATCTCGGACTACGCAAACCGGATTACTTTTTGGACGCGGCTGGTAAAACGGCGACAGAAACGGTCGGCAATATTTTAATCAAAATTGACCCTTTGCTAGAAGAGTTGAAACCGGATGCCTTCTTGGTATTAGGAGATACCAATTCCTGTTTATGTGCCATCCCGGCGAAAAAGCGCCATATCCCGATTTTTCATATGGAAGCCGGAAATCGTTGTTTCGATCAACGTGTTCCCGAAGAAACGAACCGCAAAATTGTTGATCATACGGCGGATGTCAATTTGACCTACTCCGATATCGCTCGGGAATATCTTTTACGAGAAGGGTTGCCTGCTGATCGCATTATCAAAACAGGTTCACCTATGTTTGAAGTATTGAATCATTATCTTCCGCAAATCAAGGCGTCGGATGTACTGACCAAACTCAATCTAGAAGAGGGTCAGTTTTTCGTAGTTTCGTCGCATAGAGAAGAAAACATCAATAACGAAAAGAATTTTAGAGGGTTAATGGACTCGCTCAATACAATTGCCGAAAAATATGGCTATCCAGTTATTGTTTCCACACACCCACGTACAAGGAACATGATTGACAGGATGCAAATCCAGATGCGTCCAGAAATTCAATTTCTAAAGCCTCTTGGCTTCCATGATTATAATGCGCTACAAATGCGTTCCTATGCAGTTTTATCCGATTCAGGAACAATTTCTGAGGAATCTTCTATTTTAAATTTCAGGGCGCTTAATATCCGTCAGGCCCATGAGAGGCCAGAAGCGATGGAAGAAGCTTCTGTTATGATGGTCGGCTTGTCGCCGGAACGCGTATTGCAAGGATTGACACAGGTACTAAAACAGCAGGTCGGAGAAAACCGTAACTTTCGCCAAGTAGCCGATTATTCTATGCCCAACGTGTCCGAAAAAGTGGTGCGTATTATTTTGTCGTATACGGACTACGTCAAACGAGTAGTATGGTCAGAAGATGTATAGTCAGATGAAAGTTCTTTTTTTGACGTTAGTTGAGATCCATTCTATTGATGAGCGAGGGATATACCAAGACCTGTTACGCAAATTCCGTGACGAGGGCCATGACGTTACTATCGTAACACCTATCGAAAGAAGACGGCGAATTCCGACTAGAATTGAATCTAAAAATGGGGTAACCATTTTAAAAGTAAAAACGTTTAATATCCAAAAAACTAATGTGGTTGAAAAGGCTATTGGCACTCTTGCGATAGAGCATCAATACATTTGGGCGATAAAAAAACATCTATCAAATATTCGATTTGATTTAATATTATACTCTACTCCTCCCATAACTTTTGCTAGTGTTGTTGATTTTGTTCGGAAAAGAGATAAAGCTCGAACGTATTTGTTACTCAAAGATATTTTTCCTCAAAATGCTGTAGACATGGACATGATTAAAGAGGGTAGCATAATACACAGGTACTTTCTGCGAAAGGAAAAGACGCTATATCAAATATCAGACACTATTGGTTGTATGTCTCCCGCAAATCTTGATTATGTGTTACGACACAATCCTGAGATTGTTCCCGAGAAACTTGAGGTGAATCCCAATACGATAGAGCCCATTTCATTTATGTATTCAGCCGATGAAAAGAACGAGATTCGAGGGAAATATAGTATCCCAGAAGATAAGAAGGTTCTTGTTTACGGCGGTAATCTCGGAAAACCTCAGGGTTTAGATTTTCTTATGGAAACCATTACTGCTACAGAAGATGATAAAATCTTCTTCTTAGTTGTAGGAAACGGAACGGAATTTTCTAAGATAAAACAATGGTTCGATATAAATGAGCCAGTAAATGCTAGGTTGCTACAACGATTGCCAAAGGACGATTATGATAGACTATTGGCCGCCTGCGATGTTGGCCTGATTTTTTTGGATAAGAAATTTTTAATTCCGAATTTTCCATCGAGGCTTTTGTCCTATTTAGAGATGGCAAAACCTGTTATAGCAGCTACTGATCCCAATACAGATATTGGTGACATAATCGAGCAAGCTAGATGCGGATACAAAGTGTTAGCGGGAGACCAAATAGCTATGCAAACTGCAATATACCGGTTGTTGTACGTTGATGACCTACAAGAGATGGCCGAAAACGCGGTGAAATTATTGAGAGCGGAGTACTTAGTAGAAAAGTCATATAGGTTAATTAAGAGGCGGTGCGGAAATGTATAAAAGTATAATAAAGCGAATTGTTGATGTCTTAATGGCTGGAATTGGTTTGGTGGCCGTAAGCCCCATTTTTATCATCGTCACGATTGGCCTTTTTTTCGCTAATCAAGGTCGGCCTTTTTTTTATCAACAGCGCCCGGGGAAGGGCGGAAGAATTTTCAAAATCGTTAAATTTAAGACGATGAATGATAAAAAGGATGCGGAGGGTAACCTTTTACCCGACGCAGATCGGCTTACTTCGATAGGTGCTTTCGTGCGTAGGACTTCGTTAGACGAGTTACCGCAACTAATCAACGTGTTGAAAGGCGATATGTCGTTGATTGGACCACGCCCGCTACTGGTACAATACTTACCTTTGTATAATGTACATCAAGCTCGTAGGCACGAAGTGAAGCCGGGCATTACCGGTTGGGCACAGGTTAATGGGCGTAACGCCATATCTTGGGAACAAAAATTTGATTATGACGTGTGGTATGTTGATAATGTGTCTTTAGGCCTCGATATCAAAATTTTCTTTCTGACGATAAAAAAGGTATTTGTTCGGGAAGGAATTTCCGCCGAAGGACAGGCAACTATGGAGCCGTTTAAGGGAAACAGCGATGAGTAAACTAGTTTTGTACGGAGCAGGCGGACACGCAAAAGTGGTTGCTGAAATAGCCGAACTTAACGGTTACGACGATATTATCTTTTGCGAAGATGAACCAACGAAAGAGAAGTTGCTAGGTTATGAAGTGGTAGCTACCCTCGAAAAGACTGAAAGCTGTTTGTTAGCAATTGGTAACAACTTGACACGGAAAAAGCTCGCATTGTCACTTTTCAATAAATTTGTTAAACTGATTCATCCACGAACAAGTATTTCAATTCGAGGGGACATTGGAGAAGGTACAGTGATTATGGCCGGTGTCACCATTAATGCTGACGTAACTATTGGCAAACATTGTATCATAAACACCAATGCCTCAATTGATCATGATTGCGTTGTCGAAAATTATGTACACCTGTCGCCGAATGTAGCTTTGGCCGGAAATGTAACAATAGGAGAGGGGACACACGTTGGGATCGGAGCATGTGTGATACAAGGTGTAAAAGTAGGAAAGTGGTGTACGCTGGGAGCGGGTACAGTTGTTATTCGGAATGTACCTGACGGCGCGACCGTTGTGGGCAACCCGGGGAGGATTATAAAACAGAAAGAATTATAGCATAAAGTTAAACGGAAATGAACGAGAAAATTTGGCTATCCTCGCCACATATGGGAGGTAGTGAGTTGAAATACATTCACGACGCGTTCGACGCAAATTGGGTAGCACCATTGGGACCAAATGTGAATGGCTTTGAAAAAGATATCGAATCTTTCTTAGGGGCTGACGTTAAAGTAGCGGCACTATCTTCTGGCACTGCGGCATTGCATTTAGCATTGATTGCATGTGGCGTCGGATATGGAGATGAAGTGGTTTGCCAGTCTATCACCTTTTCCGCTTCTGCAAATCCGATTGCTTATCAGGGAGCGGTTCCAGTATTCGTGGATTCGGAGTGTGATACTTGGAATATGTGTCCGAACCATTTGCGCGAGGCTATCCGAGATCGACTTTCGAAAGGTAAGAAGCCAAAAGCGATTGTCGTTGTTCATCTATACGGCATGCCAGCGAAGATGGACGAAATTCTTTCAATAGCTGAAGAGTTCGGTATTCCGTTGATAGAAGATGCTGCGGAGGCGTTAGGATCCACATATAAAGGTAGGGCTTGTGGTACGTTTGGGCGATTTGGAATACTTAGTTTTAATGGAAATAAGATTATAACGACCTCGGGTGGGGGGGCACTAGTATGTCATTCCGAAGCTGATAAAGACAAAGCCGTTTTCCTTTCTACGCAGGCGCGAGACGATGCACCCCACTATCAACATTCGCATATTGGATACAATTATCGTATGTCCAATATCTGTGCAGGTATTGGGCGCGGACAAATGGAGGTGTTGGTAGAGCGTGTTGCTGCAAGACGTGCGATGCACGATTTCTATGTAGGGTTACTTAAAGGAGTGGCTGGTGTTCAGGTCCTGTCAGAGCCGTCAGCGGATTATTTTTCAAACCATTGGCTGTCAGCTATCGTAATCGATCCTGTCGTACTGGGAAAGACAAGAGAGGATCTTCGCCTCGCGTTTTTAGAAGATAACATTGAGTCCCGTCCCTTGTGGAAGCCAATGCATCTACAGCCTGTTTTTGAAGATACTCCATATTATGGAAAGAGTGTAGCGGAAACTTTGTTCAATAACGGCCTTTGTTTACCCTCAGGTTCAAATTTGACGGAAGAGGAGAAAGACCGGGTTAAAAGGATCATAGCAGAGTTTTTTAGTCAAGTATGACTTATCCCATAATAATTCGTGTTAAATAACGAGCATTAACGAAAAAACACTATTTTTGCTCGGAATAAGCTAATTTTGGAAAGCTTTTTGCCATCTCATATAAAAGTAAGAAATATGTCTAAGCGTATCTTCGGAGGAATAACATCGCTCGTGCTTATGGCCGTGCTGTTGTGTACCTCATGTGCTAGCCGGAAAGATCTGGTATATTTTCAACCCGACTCTGTGGAATTAAATACCTCTTATGAACTTAATGCTCCAAAGTTGCAGCCGGGGGATATCTTGACCATTTCCGTGACGGCGGATGATGTGCGGGCTACGCAGCCTTTTAACCAAGTCTCTCCTTATCAGATGGGAGCATTACAGACGACAAATCCTTTTATTCCTACGTATGCTATAGATGTGAACGGAGAAATCGATTTTCCGAAGTTAGGTAAAATCAAATTAGCAGGTAAGACCCGTACGCAGGCGATAGACTTCCTACGTCGCGAGGTCGGACGTTTTATTGTTGATCCAGGAATTAGCATTGAAGTCCGGAATTTTCGTGTAACGGTATTAGGAGAAGTTCGGACGCCTGGTACATTTACAATTAATAATGATCGCATCACGTTGTTGGAGGCATTGGGACTGGCCGGTGATCTGACCATCAACGGTGTGCGGAAAAATATTTTGGTGATACGAGAGCAGAATGGGCAGAAGCAGGAGTTTCGTGTGGATTTAACCAAGCGCGACGCACTGAACTCGCCAGCGTATTACTTAGCGCAGAATGATGTGGTTTATGTGGAACCCAATGGTGCCCGAATTCAATCGTCCAAGTATACACAAAACACGTCGATTTTTGTTTCCGTAGCGAGTGTAATCATTACGGTTATCTCCGTATTAACCCGAAACTAGTTGTGAGCAGTCCTGACAAACATATGAGCAATACGTCCTACCCTAAAGTTAAGGAAAACCAAGAGCAAGAGATTAATCTTAAACAGCTATTTGAGCAGTATGCTTTTTATTGGAGATGGTTTATTGTTTCTGTAATAGCCTGTCTTTTTATTGCATTTGTTTATTTGCGCTACGCTCAGCGCATTTATAACGTGAATGCGAAGATTCTATTGCAGGACGAGAAACAGGCCTCGGGCGAAATGGCCGGGCTCGCGGAGTTGGCTACTTTGTCCGGCATGGGGAGTTCCTCTGCGGCGTTCGTTAACGATCAGATGGAAGTTTTACGTTCACGCCGGCTAATGCGTAAGGTCGTCGATACAAACCGGTTATATCTTTCTTATTATGTGAAAGGAAATATTAAGTCGGCGGAGTTGCTGGAAAAGAACGCACCGTTAAAAGTTATGCTATTAGAGCCGAATCATGAGCGTCTGGATTCGATAGGTTACACTTTTACGGTGAGTAAACAGGCTGGGCAATATAAGATAAAAGACGAGGTAGAGGGGACACGGGATTATGTCTTAGGAAGTAAAATCGAAACCCCGCTGGGCCCGATCAGCTTGGTGCCGCAGGAAAGCAACAAAAATTGGGAAGGCGATCTGCAGATCAGCTATATTCCTTCGGATATTACAGTCGACATTCTGCGGTCCATGGTACAGATTACGCCTAATAAAGAAGCCCAGTCTTTTTTGGTTAACTTCTCCATGGATTATCCGTTGATCGCAAAGGCAGAGTTGATTATAAATTCATTGATTGACCAGTATAACCAAGATGTTACTTACGACAAGGCACAGGTGACACGTGCGACCTCGAAGTTTATTACTTCTAGATTAGAGCTTATTTCCAGAGACCTTGCTGAAGCCGATTCAAAAGTCGCTGATTTCAAAGATCGGAATAGCTTGATGGATATGCAGGAGGAGGCGCGTATCTACATGCAGAATGCGACTGAAAATGAACAGAAGCTTGTCGAATATCAGACGCAGCTGAGCTTAGCCGATATGGTACGACAGGAGACGTCCTCGCAGGAATATAATCTGCTGCCGTCGAACATCGGTCTAACAGACCCGTCGATACAAGCCAATATTCAAAGTTATAACGACTTGGTGTTGGAGCGGGATGACCTATTAAAATCGGCAACACCGGATAATCCGGTGGTACAGCAATTAAATAAGAATATTGCACAGATTAATAAGACCTTACAGGTTTCTTTAGACAACTACCGGAATGTGCTGCAAAGCAATGTGAACGCGCTTCAAAGCCAAAAAAGCAAGTTTGAAGGTAAGCTAAATCAATTGCCTAATCAGGAGCGTGGTTTTAAGGACATTTCAAGGCAGCAGCAAATTGTCGAGACGTTATACCTGTTCCTGCTACAGAAGCGTGAGGAAACAGAGATTAAGGCGGCGGCGACGCCAGCTAATTTGAAGATCGTGGACTCTGCATACGGGTATAAAGCTCCTGTTGCACCGAGAAAATCTGTTATCATGCTCGGGGCATTAATCTTGGGGTTCTTAATTCCTTTTGCTATCCTTTATATTAAATTCTTACTTGACAACAAAATTCATTCAAGGAAGGATATCGAAGATAAATTCAATGCGCCTATATTGGGCGAGGTGCCATCTTCGGATCATCCGATTATCGAGGATAACGACCGCTCCTCGTTGGCCGAGGCTATCCGTATCTTGCGTACGAATATTTCCTTTATGCTCGGGCATAAGAAGGATCAATCTTCTGTATTATATGTTACGTCGACGACTTCGGGAGAAGGAAAATCCTTTATATCAACCAACTTGGCAAAAATACTGGCCATGTCCGGCAAGAAGGTGCTATTACTTGGCGCAGATATACGCTCGCCAAAAGTGCTTGACTATTTAGGTTTGTCGCATTTACAGCACACCAATATTGGTATAACCCAGTACTTGATTAACCCCGAAATGTCGGTATCTGACATTGTTATCCGCAAGCCGGAACCTTATAACTTTGATATTATTTATTCGGGTTATGTTGCGCCAAACCCTGCCGAGTTGTTGATGAACGGCTACTTTGCGGATATCATTGCCTATGGCCGTATGCAGTATGATTATGTGATTGTGGACACGGCGCCGGTAAGCTTGGTAACGGATACATTGTTGATTGCCGAACATGCCGATTTAACGATCTATGTTGCACGCGCTAATTACCTCGACAAACGCTTGTTGAATGTCCCTGCTGAGCTTTATGAGGAAGGCAAGTTGAAAAATATGGCTGTCGTTGTTAATGACGTCGACTTCAAGCGAGGCTACGGCTATGGTTATGGCTACGGTTATGGTTATGGGGAAGGACATGAAGTATCGTTGCGTAAGCGGATAGCGAAATTCTTTAAGAACCCATTGGGAAAGAAGAAGATATAAGGTGAGTTGGGAGGTGAGAGGCTAATAGCTGATGGCTATAGACGTAAAGTCGTGGATTTGTGAAGTCGTAAAGCGAGAGGCAGATGGCGAATGGCAGATAGCTGATGGCTGTGGAGACGCAAGATCTTGCGTCTCAATACTCAAATCTCACTTCTGATATCTGATTTCTCACTTTTTTATAGCCCCTCAACCCGGGGCGGGGTTTTACTTGGAAGGACCCAAGTAAACAAGGTCCTCCGGCCGAGGTTCTTGATGCTACCCTGCCTTATCCTAGCCTAAACCGTTCCAAACTCACTTCGTTCAGACAAGGAACGGTTCTTGACGGCTATTATGGCGGCCCGCTGACGCAGTCGAACCGATGCCGGTCCTTTCCGACGCACAAGGCTGCCTTGGGTTTAGATGTGAAGTTGTTGATTTGTGAAGTCGTGAAGTGAGAGGCTAGCTGATGGCTATAGACGTAAAGTTGTTGATTTGTGAAGTCGTGAAGTGAGAGGCTAATAGCCGATGGCTTATGGCAGATGGCTATAGACGTAAAGTCGTAAATTTGTGAAGTCGTAAAATTCGTAAAGGTTTTACTCTTTTAACGCCTAAACTTCCCACTACTCTTTACTAACTACTCATTACTAACATCTCACTTCTAATATCTAATTTCTCACTTCTTCATTGCCCCTCAACCCGGGGCGGGGTTTTACTTGGAAGGTTGGAAAAAGTAAAAAGTAAAAATTAAAAAGTAAAAATTAAAAAGGAAGTTGGAAATTAATTTGTGAAGTCTCTAATCACGATCTAGCCCCTGACTCCTAACCACCAATCACTAGAAATGCTGACGCAGTCGAACCGATGCCGGTCCTTTCCTCCGCGCGTGGCCGTGGAACCGTAAAGTGAAAGGCTAATAGCGGATGGCTAATGGCAGATAGCTGATGGCTATAAGCCGTAAAGTTGTTGATTTGTGAAGTCGTGAAGTGAGATAAGGTTGATAGGGTTAAATAAGGTTGATATGGTTAGTGAAGGAAAAGTCGAAGATGTAAAGTCGTTGATTTGCTGATTCGTAAAGTTAAGATCTAACACCTAACCCTTAACGCCTAATTTCTGACTTCTAACTTCTCACTTCTAAAATGTAAAGTCGTTGATTTGTAAAGTCGCGAGGAGATACGACGACCGCCGAAGGCAGCTGCGAAGCAAACCGATCTAACCTGCTAACTATTCTCACTTCTCACTTCTCACTTCTCACTACTCATATCTAATTTCTTTATTGCCCAACAGCTATATGTTAAACATTTGTAAAGTATCAGGAATGTTACCGTGATGGCATAATCCTTGTTAAGGCTTCATATCTATTTTGAGAGAATTAACTATTTTAAAACAAACAGAACAAACATGTGTGGAATTGTTGGCTACGTCGGTAGCAAAGCCGCTTATCCTATATTGATCGAAGGCCTTAAGCGCCTCGAATATAGGGGATACGATAGTGCGGGTGTCGCGCTGTTGGCAAATAATAAAATCCAGGTATTTAAGAAAGAAGGTAAAGTAGCCGCTTTAGAGGAGCTGGTCGGAGAACAGGAGGTGCCCGCTTCCATCGGGATCGGGCATACGCGCTGGGCGACGCATGGCGAACCGTGCGATCGTAACGCTCATCCGCACGTGTCAAACGATGGCTCGATAGCGATGATCCACAACGGAATTATTGAAAACTACGCACAGCTTAAGGCTGAGTTGGAAAAAAAAGGATATACATTTAAAAGCGACACCGACTCTGAGGTGCTGGTGAACTTTATTTCCGACATAAGAACAAACAACGATTGCACGCTCGAAGAGGCTGTGCGCGTTGCCCTTAACCGGATCACAGGTGCGTATGTCATCCTGTTGCTCGATGAGAACCTGCCAAACACGATAATCGCCGCCCGCAAGGGATCTCCGCTGGTGATCGGTATTGGTGAAAAGGAGCATTTTTTAGGATCCGACGCATCACCTATGTTGGCCTATACGAAGGACGTAGTGTATATAAATGACTACGAAATGGTTATCGTCCGTCCTGACGAGTTGATCTTAAAGAACCATACCAACGAAAAATTAACGCCCTATGTACAGCGTTTAGATCTCGATCTTGCCGCTATTGAGAAAGGTGGGTATGAGCATTTTATGCTGAAGGAGATATTTGAACAGCCCCAAACGATATACGACTCCTTTCGCGGGCGTCTTGATGTAGAGCAGGCGCGGCTGACCTTGAGCGGACTAGATGCTATCCAGGATAAGCTGCTGGCTGCCCGACGGATAATCATTGTAGCCTGTGGAACCAGCTGGCATGCCGGGCTCCTGGCTGAATACCTGATCGAGGAACTATGTCGGGTGAACGTTGAGGTGGAATACGCCTCCGAGTTCCGTTACCGCAACCCCATCCTCGACGAAAATGATGTGATCATTGCGGTGTCGCAGAGTGGCGAGACGGCCGATACGCTCGTGGCCTTGGAAAACGCGAAGAAAAAGGGTGCCACGGTGTTCGGTATTGTAAATGTGGTAGGTTCTTCCATAGCACGTCTGGCCGACGCAGGTGCGTATACGCATGCCGGGCCGGAAATCGGCGTAGCCAGCACCAAGGCGTTCACGGCACAGCTGGTGGTACTGCAGCTCTTTGCACTTAAACTGGCGCAGCTGAAGGGTACCGTATCTCCAGAACGGTTTACAGAGCTCGTTAAAGCGTTGCATGCCGTGCCGGAACAGGTCGAGTGGATTTTAAACAACCAGCTCGACAGAATTAAAGAAGTGGCCCGTAAATACCGCGGAGCTCGCGATTTCCTGTTCCTAGGTCGGGGATACAACTTTCCTATCGCACTCGAAGGCGCACTTAAGCTAAAAGAAATATCCTATATACATGCCGAAGGCTATCCGGCTGCAGAGATGAAGCACGGCCCGATCGCTCTGGTAGACGAGCACCTGCCTGTGGTATTTATCGCGACCAAAGACCCATTTTACGAAAAGGTGGTCAGCAACATGCAGGAAATCAAAGCGCGGAAAGGTCGCTTGGTTGCAGTTGTATCGGAAGGCGACAAGGTCGCGGAGACACTGGCCGAGGATCTGCTGGTCGTTCCGCAATCGGACGAATTGATATCGCCGTTGCTTGCTGTGATCCCGCTGCAGCTGCTTTCTTACTATATCGGCGTAGAACTGCAATTGGATGTGGACAAGCCACGCAACCTGGCAAAATCGGTGACGGTCGAGTAATATGGGAAAGGTACAGAAGAAAGCGATAACGAGTTTTGGCTATGGGTTTGTTCCGCCGGAGTACTTGCAACCCGGCGAGACCGAATACAGCCGACGGTTTGAGCAACAAACGGTAGATGCCTCCTACAGGAGCCTTACCGAGACGGAAAAGCAAACCTTAATCCGCAACGGCAATCAGGCCACAGATTGGGACATGTTGCTGGTAACCGACAGGTTTTTACCGGAACAGATCCGAAACTCGTCTTTTTCGGGCTTGGTCCGCATTGGAGATATGTCGCCGTCGGTGCTGGAACATAAAAGTTTGGAGCTTCCTGTCGGGATTTACGACAGCTGTGTCGTAAGCTGCGATATCGGTGCCGACGTGGCTATTCATAAAGTGAACTACCTGGCCCACTTTATTCTGGAGCGGGAAGTCATGCTATCGTCGGTTCACGAGATGGTCACGAGCAGTGCGGCAAAGTTTGGTAATGGAGCCATTAAGGAGGGCGAGGAGGAATCGCAGCGTATCGTGCTGGAGCTATGTAACGAAAACGGGAAGCGTGCGGTCACAGCGTTCGAAGGGATGCAGGCGTCGGACGCTTATCTCTGGACGCGTTTCCGGGACGATTCCGTGCTCCAACGTCGCTTCCAGGAGATCACGGACAAACGCTTTGACAAAAGGCGCGGATTCTACAGTGTAGTCGGAGAGGGGACCGTTATCAAGAACTCCAAGATCATTAAAGACGTGCGCATCGGCGCCCATGCGTATATCAAGGGTGTAAACAAAATAAAAAACGTGGCGGTCAACTCCCGCATCGATGCGATGACGCAGATCGGCGAAGGTTGCGAGCTCGTCAACGGAATTATCGGCTTTGGCTGCCGGGTGTTTTACGGCGTCAAGGCGGTGCGCTTTGTCTTGTCCTCGTTCTCACAGCTGAAATACGGCGCCCGGCTGATTAACTCGTTCTTAGGCGACAACTCCACCATTTCCTGTTGCGAGGTGCTCAACGCGCTGATTTTTCCTGCGCATGAGCAGCATCATAACAACTCATTCCTCTGTGCGGCCTTAGTAAAAGGGCAGAGCAATATGGCTGCCGGCGCCACCGTTGGTTCTAACCACAACTCCCGCGGCGCCGATGGCGAGATTATTGCAGAACGCGGATTTTGGCCGGGGCTTTGCGTGAGTCTCAAGCATAATTCCCGTTTCGCATCTTATACATTGATCGTAAAAGGGGATTTTCTATATGAGTTAGACGTGAGGTTACCCTTTTCGCTGGTAAGCTTGGATCTGAAGAACGACCGCCTGGTGCTGGTTCCTGGCTACTGGTTTTTATACAATGCCTATGCATTGATGCGTAACACCGACAAGTTTGCGGCGCGTGACAACAGGAAGCTTAAGAACCAGTATTTTGAATATGATGTTCTGGCTCCGGACACGGTGAATGAGATGTTCGTCGGGATGGCGCTTATCGAAAAGGCTGTAGGTAAGTCGATTTACAGTAGCGAACAGTTGTCGGATGGGGAGGCTCAGGAGCGAGGAAGAGCGCTTTTGTCGCGTGAGGAAAAGCCAGAATTAGGCGAAATTTTTATAGAAGGTGTGGAGTGCTCCAAGCGGCCCGTCGTGATTGCAAAAGCGTACGAGGCCTATCACGTTTATCGGAGAATGATTGCGTACTACGCCGGAACGGAAATCTTCAAGGCATTGTCATCGATGCCTTTTGAGGAGTTTGCGCTACTATTGGATCAATGGAAGGACGGTTCTCGGGCCACTTTTGACAATGTGGGCGGCCAGCTGGTAGATACCGAGGCGTTGAACAGCATCCTGGAACGCCTTAAAGTGGGCGAAATCGATTCATGGGAAGAAATCCACGCTTGGTATCATGACGCGAGCGCGGCCTATCCCATGGCAAGGCTGCAACATGCTGTGGTATCGTATCTGGAGTTGATGGGTGGGGTTGCCGTATTGGGCGACGAAGTGGACTGGTTATTGCTGTTGCTGCAGGAAACGCTGAAAACAAAGAAATGGCTGTATCAGCAGATTGCAGGCTCCCGTGAAAAGGACTATACAAACCCGTTCCGAAAAATGGTCTATGCCAACGAACAGGAGATGGACATTGTGGTCGGCAGTTTGAAAGACAATGCGTTTATCAATAAGCAGGCGCAGGAGTGTGCCGCGATGGAAGAAGAGTTAAGTAGATTGGAAAAGCAAATTATAAAATTAAAAAAACATGTTGAATAAGAAACCTATTCTAGTCATTTTGGCGGCTGGAATGGCTAGTCGTTATGGTTCCGCCAAACAGGTAGACGGCTTTGGGCCGAACAATGAAAAGATAATCGATTACTCGATCTATGACGCGATCAGAGCGGGATTTGGAAAGGTTGTCTTTGTTATTCGGGAAGAATTCTTAGGTATTATGAAAGAAACCTTCGACGAGAAGTTGAGAGGAAAAATAGAAGTGGCGTATGCATTTCAGGATTTTAACTTACGTAAGTTTGGTATAGATCTGGAGATAGAGCGTCAGAAACCGTGGGGAACAGCCCACGCGGTGATGAGTGCCGAGCCGGAGATTGATGGTCCTTTTTGTGTGATTAATGCGGACGATTTTTACGGCTTCGACGCTTTCAATAAAATGGCAAAATTCTTAACGAGCGAGGTGCACGACGGTAAGATGGCGTTGGTAGGCTTTGAAATTGGAAACACATTGTCCGACTTCGGATTCGTGTCGCGCGGCGTCTGCCATGTGGACGATGCGGGTTACATGCAAGGGGTTACCGAGCGTACCAATATCTACCGGCGAAAAGCAGATGATCAGGACGATATCGTGTATAAGGAGGGGGATGAAGAGGTGATCCTTCATCCGCAGACGCGCGTGTCAATGAACTTCTGGGGATTTACACCGAAGGTGTTGGCCGTAGCGAAAGAGTTGTTTCCGGCTTTTGTTGATAAAAACAAAGATAACCCTAAAGCCGAGTTTTTTATCCCCGATATTCCGGACTATATGGTGAAGAATAATATAGCCAGCTTCGCGGTACTTCCCACTTCAGCGAAGTGGTTTGGTGTCACCTACAAAGAAGACAAGGAGGCTGTACAGCAGAGCATCAGTACGCTGGTTGCTTTGGGAGAATATCCCGCCGCACTTTGGGGATATGTGAAGGAAGTTGATCCTAGCTTGTATTTAGATAGGTGAAATCGTGAAGTGAGAGGCTAATGGCAGATAGCTGTTGGCTAATGGCAGATAGCTATAAGCTGTAAAGGTGTTAATTCGTAAAGTCGTGAAGGGAGAGGCAAATGGCAGATAGCAGATGGCGGATGGCAGATAGCTAGTGGCGAATGGCAGGTGGCATATAGCAGCTATAAGCGATACTCACTACTCAAATCTCACTTCTAATGTCTGATCTCTCACTTCTTTATAGCCCCTCAACCCGGGGCGGGGTTTTACTTGGAAGGTCGGAAAAAGTAAAAATTAAAATGTAAAAATTAAAAAGGAAGTTGGAAATAATTTGTGAAGTCTCTAATCACGACCTAATCCCTAACTCCCAACTACCAATCAGTAGAAATGCTGACGCAGTCGAACCGATGCCGGTCCTTTCCGACGCACAAGGCCGTGGAATCGTGAAGACTACTTCGTAGTTAGATGAGATTAGATGAGTGAGTAAAGTCGTGGCTCTAAGCGTAAAGATTGACCCCGTAGGGGTCATATATGTATAGAAAAATGTGACATCCATCAGACGACCCCGAAGGGGTCGAATATATTCGCCATAGGGGGATAATCGTAAAGCCGTTTGTGAAGCGTAGGTATATATGCAACGGATTGATCCCGTAGAGGTCATATCCCGATAGCTAATAGCCGATGGCATATAGCAGCTATAAGCTATGGGCCAACAGCCATAAGCCTAGACTTCTCCATACTCACTACTCAAATCTCACTTCTGATATCTGACTTCTCACTTCTTCATTGCCCCTCAACCCGGGGCGGGGGTTTTACTTGGAAGGTCGGGAAAAGTAAAAATTAAAAAGTAAAAATTAAAAAGGAAGTTGGAAATTAATTTGTGAAGTCTCTAATCACGATCTAATCCCTAACTCCCAACTACCAACCAATCAGTAGAAATGCTGACGCAGTCGAACCGATGCCGGTCCTTTCCGACGCACAAGGCCGTGGAATCGTGAAGTCGTTGATTTGTGAAGTCGTGAAGGCAGATAAGGTTGATAGGGTTAATAAGGTTGATATGGTCAGTGAGTGAGAAATCGAAGATGTAAAGTCGTTAAATTGCTGATTCGTAAAGTTAAGGGTAGTGTAAACTGAACTGTGTCACATCACTCCTTTTAGGGTTCGCACTAGAGGCTTTCAGCCTCTAGTGCGAACCCTAAAAGGAGTTGCCGAAG
>NZ_VNHX01000010.1 GCF_008124885.1 Sphingobacterium allocomposti | reverse complement strand
AAGCCTACATTAAGATACGAAAAAAGGAGCAGAAAACTGCTGTTTTCCACTCCTTTTTTTAGCCTTTTTTCTAAGGGGACTTTTTCAGTGCCCTTTCTATCGGATCTGGCTTTTTTATAACCGTCCTCTCCTGAATCAGAAGAGGTGGCTGCGATATGCACCTGTCGTTATAGGGAAGCGATCGCGCTATTGAATGTTGCAGAAGGCCGCATAGCCTGTGTCGCAAGTTCGTCGTTCGGAAAATAGTATCCGCCCACGTCCTGCGCTTTTCCTTGAGCTCCTATCAGCTCCTCGTTTATTTTAGCTTCATTTTCGATCAATGTTTTAGCCAGCGGCGCGAACCTTTCTGCCAACTCGCCATCAGCAGTCTGTGCAGCCAGTGCTTCTGCCCAATACAAAGCCAGGTAAAAATGCGATCCGCGGTTATCGATCTGTCCTACCTTACGGGCCGGAGATTTGTCGTTGGCCAGAAACTTCTCCGTGGCCACGTCTAATGCGTCAGCTAGTACCTGTGCTTTCGGATTATTCTGGGTCTGTGATAGGTGCTCAAAAGAAGCGCCTAGCGCTAAAAATTCCCCTAAGGAATCCCAACGTAAGTAGCCTTCCTGAAGAAACTGCTCCACGTGCTTAGGTGCAGACCCTCCAGCGCCGGTCTCGAACAGCCCACCTCCGTTCATCAAAGGAACGATGGAAAGCATCTTGGCCGATGTGCCGACCTCTAAAATAGGGAACAGATCCGTTAAGTAATCGCGCAGCACATTTCCCGTTACTGAAATGGTATCTTCTCCCCTGCGGATACGCTCCACGGAGAACCGGGTAGCTTCTACCGGAGATAAGATGCGGATGTCTAAGCCGTCGGTGTCGAAGTCCGGCAAATATTTATTTACTTTTTTGATGATTTCGCGATCATGGGCTCGATTTTCGTCTAACCAGAATACAGCAGGCGTATTCGACAGGCGCGCTCGATTGACCGCCAGTTTCACCCAGTCCTGAATAGGCGCATCCTTCGTCTGGCACATACGGAAAATGTCGCCGGGCTCTACAGCCTGTTCCATCAATACGTTTCCGTTCGCATCGACGACGCGTATCGAACCGCTTTCTGTTGCCTGAAACGTTTTATCGTGCGAGCCATATTCTTCCGCTTTTTGGGCCATCAGCCCCACATTCGGTACTGATCCCATTGTTTTCGGATCGTAGGCGCCATTGCGCTTACAATCTTCGATGACAGCAGCATATACGCCAGCATACGAACGGTCCGGGATAATAGCAAAGGTGTCCTGTTGCTTGCCTTCTTTATTCCACATCTGACCGGAAGTACGGATCATAGCCGGCATGGACGCATCGACGATAACGTCAGATGGCACATGCAGGTTGGTGATGCCTTTATCCGAGTTGACCATAGCAAGGTCAGGCCCGGTGGCAATAGCTGCTTCAATAGCCGCTTTCACTTCGTCTGCCTTTGGATGCGCCGCTATTTTGCTGTACACTTCGCCAAGGCCATTGTTTTTGTTGATACCCAGTTCTGCAAATAGTTCTCCGAACTTAGCAAATACATCCTTGAAATACACTTCCACGATAGCTCCGAAAATGATCGGGTCGGATACTTTCATCATGGTAGCTTTTAAGTGGGCTGACAACAAGACGTTGGCCGCTTTAGCCTCTTCTATCGTCTGTGCTACGAAAGCTTTTAATTTGGCAAGGTTCATCACAGAGCTGTCGATGACTTCGCCAGCTTTCAGGTTGGCCAATCCTTTTAGCTCTTTTACGTTTCCATCAGTGCCTACAAATTCTATTTTAAATTGTGTATCCTGATCAACCGTAAGTGATTTTTCCGTTTCGTAGAAGTCGCCCGAAGTCATGGATGCCACCTTTGTTTTGCTGTCGGCAGACCATGCCCCCATGCTGTGGGGATTTGCCTTCGCGTAATTTTTTACCGCTTTAGGCGCGCGGCGGTCGGAATTACCTTCGCGAAGAACAGGATTCACAGCCGAACCAAGCACCTTAGCGTAAGTTGCTTTGATTTTTTCTTCCTCCGCATTTGCTGGTGCGTCCGGATAGTTGGGCACGTTGTAACCGGCCTTCTGAAGCTCGGCAATTGCCCCTTTTAGCTGAGGGATAGAAGCCGAGATGTTCGGTAACTTAATGATATTTGCTTCCGGCTTAGTAGCCAATTGCCCCAATTCTGCGAGCGCATCCGCCGTGACCTGTCCGGCGGTTAAGTATTCTGGAAAGTTTGCAAGGATACGTCCTGCCAACGAAATATCTCTTAACTCTACTTCGATATCTGCCGTTTTTGCAAAGGCTTGGACAATAGGTAAAAACGAATACGTCGCCAACAATGGCGCTTCATCAGTTTTTGTGTAAATAATTTTAGATGACATAATTTTCTATTGAAGTATTAGTAAATTTTTCATAATAAATCTAAAAAACGGAAGATACTGGTCCATTTTTTTAAAATCCGCCTAAAGATAAGCATTAGAAAATAAAAACGCTAGCGCTGTTCGAATTATGGCGGGAATCGAACAATTGTTGTCCCATATCGATTAGCGATGACCGGCAGAGGCCGGAAGGTTGTTAAGGTCTTTCGGCGTATAGATGGTTATACCACCCGCATTTTGATGGCATGCTTGTATAATTGCCCGTGCAAGAGTGCTGGTCGATATAGGGCGATAGTCGGGAAAAAGTCCTACGCGATTAAGCAATACTACCAGCCGTGCGGCGGCTATCTCGCCCTTCCGTGTGGACTGGGGCCGCAGGATTGGTCCGGGTTGTATAATGGTCAGCGATGGAAATCCCAGCGCCTTTACGGCATTCTCCAATGTCCCCTTCATTCGGCTGTAAAAAAATAGAGAATTCTCTCCGGCGCCTGCCGACGAGAGTAGCACAAAATGGTTGATTCCTTTTTGGCGGCAAAGTTTCGCAAACGTAAGTTGATAGTCGTGGTCGACCCGCCACTGTGCAGTCGTCCCGCCCGCCTCCCGGCGTGTCGTTCCTAAACAGGAGAAGGCGACATCGCCATGGATCTCGTCGGCATAAGCCGGCAGCTGCTCGAAATCCACAACAACCTCCCTCAACTTCTCCCCGGACGGAAAAAATGGTCTGCGCGTCAGTACCACAACCGCTGAGATCCGCGGGTCATCCAGCAGCTGGCGGGTAAGCTCTTTTCCGGTGGCACCCGTGGCGCCTATAACTATTGCTCGCATGGATTTTTGGGTCTAAAGGACTTCAATAACAGTCCCCTCCTCTAAAGGATGAGACACACAGATTAAGCATTTTCCGTTTTCTACCTCGCGGTCAGTAAGCACTTCATTGTAATCCATTCTGACAGAACCAGACGTACATTGGGAAATACAGGTGCTGCACATTCCCGACTTGCAGGAATACGGCAGCTTAATTTTATGTTCGAGTCCAATGTCCAAAACGGTTTTGTTAAACGGAATCAGCAGCGGATATGATTGCCCCTGAAACCGTAATGTAATATTATAGGAGGTCATGTCGACAGGTTCTTCTTCCTTTTCGTCGTCATCTTCCTCTTCTTCCGGAAAATGAAAAGTCTCCTTCTTAATATCCTGGTCCGGGATACCCATGCCTAGAAGAGTAAACCGGACAAGGTCCATATAGAATACAGGGCCACAGGTAAAGAAAAGTGCGCTACGGTGGCTTGGCATATGCTCGTTTACGATCTTTATCAGGTATTCCCGATTCAAGCGGGCGTTTAACAGGTTTTTCGAGTTTGAAAATATCCAGACAATATGTAATCTATCGGGATAGCGCTGCTGCCAGTCAAGCAGCTCATCGTAAAATACGGTGCGGTCTGGCGAGCTGTTGCTGTATACCAAAACGACTTTGGTCCCTGGTTCTGTTACCAGTGCTGTTTTCAGCATGGCATACAATGGGGTGACGCCCACTCCGGCTGCAAACAGAAAGATGGTACGTTCGATGGAGGGGTTCGGCTCGTAATAGAAAAGGCCTTGAGGGTCCAGTACGTTGACAACGTCGCCAACTTTTGCCCTGTGATGGAGAAGGCGGGAAATCTCGCCATTATCTACCCGCTTTACCGTGATGGCCAACGGCTCATCTATGTACGGAGAACTGCTAAAAGAATAAGACCGACGTACCTCCCGTTCGCCGAACATAAACGATAAGGTTAGAAACTGACCGGCCTTATAGCGTGGGTAGCTTCCGGACAGATCATCGAAAGTTATCGTTACATTATTGTTGGGCTGCTGTATGATATTAGATATCCGAAATTTGTACATGCCATAAAAATACTTTAATTCCAGGCAATAGTCAAATAGATACCTCCAATGGGCTATAAAAAATCCCGACAGTTGTCTGACGGGATTTATATTCGATGTAGTTTTGTTATTAGAGTTTCCGTTTCACCTCCACCTGTTCGTACGCTTCTACGATGTCGCCCACTTGGATGTCATTAAAGCGGTCGATATTCAGACCACATTCGTAGCCTTGTGACACTTCTTTCACGTCGTCCTT
Source organism: Sphingobacterium allocomposti (assembly GCF_008124885.1). Classification (GTDB taxonomy): domain Bacteria; phylum Bacteroidota; class Bacteroidia; order Sphingobacteriales; family Sphingobacteriaceae; genus Sphingobacterium; species Sphingobacterium allocomposti. Next base: position 147,240 of record NZ_VNHX01000010.1, on the reverse strand, counting down.
GAAGCGCTTCAACGAAGCCAGCTTTCCGGTATGGATAACCACACCTTCGCGGATTACACGTATATCGTTGTTTCTGTTGATCTTTCCTTCCAATACCATACACCCTGCGATAGTACCCACTTTGGAAATTTTGAACGTTTCCCGTATTTCCACTTCTGCCACGATCTTCTCCTCAAATTTAGGTGCTAACATACCTTCCATTGCCGACTTGACTTCTTCGATAGCGTCGTAGATAATCGAGTACAGACGGATGTCGATCTGCTCTTGTTCTGCCAATTTACGGGCACCTTGCGTTGGTCTAACCTGGAAGCCTACGATGATAGCATCTGAAGCCGAAGCTAATAGAACATCAGATTCCGAGATGGCTCCCACGGACTTATGAATAATATTTACCTGGATTTCATCCGTAGATAGCTTCAATAAAGAGTCGGAAAGCGCTTCAATCGAACCGTCAACGTCACCCTTAACAATGACATTTAGCTCTTTGAAGTTTCCAATTGCTAAACGACGGCCAATTTCATCCAGCGTAATATGTTTCGTGGCGCGCATTCCCTGTTCGCGTTGCAACTGTAAGCGTTTGTTGGCCACCTGTCTGGCTTCCGACTCGCTTTCAAGCACGTATAACTTGTCGCCGGCAGTCGGCGCTCCGGACATACCGAGGATCTGCACGGGAATCGATGGGCCGGCCTCTTTAACGCGCTCGCCCCGCTCGTTCGTCAATGCCTTCACTTTACCAGCGTAAGATCCGGCCAGGATGGCGTCTCCCACGCGTAGTGTACCGCCCTGCACAAGTACAGTTGTTACGATACCACGTCCCTTGTCGAGTGCGGCCTCAATTACTGAACCTACTGCGCGCTTCTTCGGATCGGCCTTCAGCTCAAGTAACTCTGCTTCCAGCAATACTTTTTCTAGCAACAGCTCTACATTTTCTCCGGTTTTGGCCGAAATTTCCTGCGCCTGATATTTACCGCCCCAGTCCTCTACAAGGATGTTCATCGCTGAAAGCTGCTCACGGATTTTATCTGCATTTGCTCCCGGCTTATCCACTTTGGTGAAGGCAAACACAATCGGTGAACCCGCTGCCTGCGCGTGGTTAATTGCTTCCCGTGTTTGTGGCATGACCGCGTCGTCTGCTGCGATTACAATGATAACGATATCCGTTACCTTCGCACCACGGGCCCGCATGGCGGTAAACGCTTCGTGACCAGGCGTATCCAGGAACGTGATTTTCCGTCCATCCTCAAGATTCACGGCGTAGGCTCCAATGTGCTGGGTTATACCGCCCGCTTCACCTTTGGTGACGTTTGCTTTACGGATATAATCCAACAATGAGGTCTTACCGTGGTCAACGTGTCCCATGACGGTTACAATAGGTGCGCGCGGCACGAGGTTAGCCTCGTTGTCCGGTTCTTCGAGCTCCGTAACCTCTTCGTCTTCGGGCTTTATAAATTCTACCTGATATCCAAATTCGTCTGCTACGATTGTTAACGTTTCCGCATCCAAACGCTGGTTGATGGAGACGAACATACCAAGGCTCATACATGTGGAAATAACTTGCGTAACCTGCACATCCATTAAGTTGGCTAGCTCATTCGCTGTCACAAACTCTGTTACGCGCAGGATTTTTGATTGTGCTGCTTCTTCCATTGCAGCCTCTTCAGCGGAAAGTGCTATGTCGTCACGTTTCTGACGGCGCAACTTCGCCCGTTGAGCGAACTTTCCGGATTTTCCGGCACCGCTTAGGCGTGCAAGCGTTGCTTTAATCTGATCTTGTATTTCCTTTTCAGAAGGCTCTTCTTTTGGAGCTTCCTGATGACGTCCTTTGCCGCGGTTATCGTGTCTTCCTTTGCCGTGTCGGTCGTGCGGTTGGCCGGGCCGGTTGCCGGTGTTGCTGTGGCCTCCGCCCCTGTTAAATCCACCGCTACGGTTGGCATTGTTGTTATCTCCCGCGCTCCGTTGGTTGCCATCAGCAGCTGCCGGATTTACCGGCTGGTTTTTGTTAGATCGTTTCCGCTTGCGCTTGTTGTCGTTGTTCGCCGCGCTTGAAGACGACGCAACAGGCTTACGCTCTACAGGTAACTGGATCTTACCAACGACTTTAGGCCCTGCTAATGTTTCTGAGCGGGCGCGGATCACCTCGTTTTGCGGCTCTCCTGTCACAGCAGATTGCCCCTCTCCTGCTACACGCGATTTCACTTCTGTAATTTCTTTATTCATGTCGGCCTTAGGCTCGGTTTTTATTTCTTTTTTAGGTTCGTCCTTAGGCGACACCGCATCGGCTTGCTTGATGGTTGTATCTACAGCCGCTTTAGGGGTTTCCTCTTTTTGGATGTCCTCTTGGAGGGGCTCCGGTACCGGAACAGCTTTCTCAGCTTTTATTTCCGGTTCTGCAGGCGTCGGCTCCGGTTTAGCTTCTTCCACCGCTTTTGGAGCTGGTGCCTTCTCTTCTTCTTTCGCCTCTACCTTCTTGCTGCGGCCGCGATGTAAACTATCTAAATCTATTTTACCAACGACTTTGAGTGGGCTCCCCTCGTCCTTTTTGGCTTCCTTCTCTTTGCTGTCTTCAGGGGCAACCGGAGGTTCCGGAGTCGCGTTCTTAATTAAGATCTCTTTTGAAGGGGAGACATCTTCTTGAATGTCTTCCTTAGACTCAGTAGGATTGGCTCCACCTGTTCCAGCAGCTGACTCTTCACGACGAATTTTTCCGATAACAATTTGTTTCGCTTCGTCTTTTACGATTTTGTCCCCTTGAAATTCTTTTAAAAGGACGGCATACATATCAGGTGATAACTTGGTGCTAGGCTTAGAGTCGACATCAAAACCTTTCTTTACCAAGAAATCAACAGCGGTACCTATCCCAATGTTAAGTTCTTTTGCTGCCTTTAGCAAGTTTACGCTTTTTCCTTCTATCATCTATTATTTACCTTCTAATATTAAGTTCTTACAAAAATATGTTTTTTTACACTGAAAAAACAATTTCGGAACAATTGTTTTTTCAGTGTTTTTAGCGGTAAAACGCTATTCAAATTCGGCTTGCAGAATGCGTACGATCTCATGTACAGTATCCTCTTCCAAATCGGTACGTCTAACCAGCTCTTCTTCGCTCAACGCCAATACTGACTTCGCTGTGTCAAGGCCTACGCGTTTTAGCTCGTCAATGATCCAACCGTCAATTTCGTCTGCAAATTCCTCAATATCCACATCCTCATCCACCTCATCATTTTCGCGGTATACGTCGATCTCATAACCGGTCAGTTTGCCGGCCAGTTTAATGTTATGGCCTCCGCGTCCGATCGCCAAAGAAACCTGATCCGGCTTCAAGTATACAGCAGCGGTCTTATTTTCTTCGTCGATTTTTATGGACGATATTCTCGCGGGGCTCAGCGCCCGTGTAATATATAGTGAATTGTTCAGCGTGAAGTTAATGACGTCGATATTTTCATTGCGCAGTTCCCGTACGATTCCGTGGATACGGGATCCTTTCATGCCCACACAGGCACCAACAGGATCGATACGGTCGTCGTATGATTCTACAGCAACCTTGGCCCGCTCGCCCGGCTCGCGCACAATCTTTTTAATCGTGATTAAACCATCGAAAATTTCGGGTACCTCCAACTCGAATAGACGCTGCAGGAATTCGGGTGCTGTACGGGAGATGATGATCTTCGGATTATTGTTCATCATGTCCACCTTCGATACCACCGCCCGTATGCTGTCTCCTTTTTTAAAGTAATCTGCAGGAATCTGCTCTGTCTTCGGCAGGATTAGCTCGTTGCCATCTTCGTCAAGCACCAAAATTTCCTTCTTCCAGATCTGGTAAACCTCGCCGATGACCAACTCTCCCTCGCGATCTTTATACTTCTTAAAAACCTCATCTTTCTCTAATTCTAGAATCTTTGAAACCAAGGTCTGCCGTGCAGCTAATATCGCCCGTCGGCCGAAGCTTTCTAGCGTGATCTGCTCGATATACTCGTCTCCAACTTCCAGATCCGGATCATATTGGCGTGCCTCCGCTAACTCGATCTCTAGATCGTCATCTTCCGAGAACCCGTCTTCCATGACAACCCGCGTTCTCCAAATTTCCAAATCCCCATTGTCGGGGTTGACAATAACATCGACATTTTCATCTGTGCCGAAACGCTTACGGATCATGCTTCGAAACACCTCTTCAAGTACTGTAATAACAGTAGGACGGTCGATATTTTTAAAATCCTTAAACTCCTGAAACGAGTCTATCAAGTTGATATTGCTGCTCATTTTACTTAAATGAAATTAACACCTTTGTTTCTTTTATATGTTCGAATGGAATAGCGGCCTCCTGTGTAGCGGCCTTTTTCCCTTTTTCTTTAATTTTCTCCTCGATCACTATGCCCGATTCGTCGACGGAAAGAAGCTTGCCTTCGCGCTTCGCCCCTTCGTGATCCTTTACCCGCACTTCTCTCCCCACATTCTTTTCGTATTGGCGTTGAAGCAACAGCGGCGTATCCACTCCCGGAGAGGAGACCTCTAGACGGTAAGCCCTATCAATTACATTTTCCTCTTCCAGATGGTATCCTACGTGCCGGCTGATCTGCACACAGTCCTCGATCGCAATACCATTGTCTCCATCCATCAGGATTTCCAATATGCCGTTGTTATACATCTTTATGCGTACAATGAACAGGTCTTCCCGATCGGCAATCTTTTCTTGCACAAGTTCACGAACTCTTTCCTCTATTAGCATACTTATTTTAATAAACGAATTAAAAAAGGGGGCATACCATGCCCCCTCTTCTTAAGATTATACAAAGATATAAATATTCTTTCAAACAAGCAAATGTGCGTCTATTTATTATCGACCACGGCGTTGATGGTTTTTTGCATCTGCGCCATCATTGATGTCAACGTTTCCATGGTCGGTTCAGGGCTGGGTTCGGGAAGCACCGTACTGATATAGGCTTTTGCCTTCCAGACTTCAATAATATCTTCCGCCGCCACCCAATACGGCTGGTAGGACTTGTTGTCTGACACCAGCTTTAATCCTTTGTCTTCTTTAAATTTAAAGGCCACTCTTTTATATACTACGCCGTCTTCCCTGGACACGATCACGTAGGTCTGGTTGGGCTTGATATCGTGCCAATTTTCTACGTACTCGCCTATTATAATGCTACCGGACGGTAAAGGCAGCATCGAGTCCCCCTTTATTTCGAAAGCACGGTATGTCCCCTGGTTAAACATGGGTAGCGAAAACTTCGGTAGCTCGGCAACATATTCGGGATCTCCGTAGCCATTTAAATAGCCGGCGCTCGCCTTCACTGGAACGAGCTCAATGTTTTCGCGATCATGTGCATCCACCGTTACACTTAGAACACGCAGATTCGATGCATTGCTTTTGGGCGTAGGCTTCCACCGTTCGTCAATAACGTCGTGCGTAAGTTCGTCCATCGTGAGTTCGTAAAACTCCGCTATCTTCTTCAGTAGCTCATATTTCGGCTCTGCCCTGTCTTCTTCATATGCACCGACAGACGCGCGCTTAATCTCCAGCGCATCGGCAAACTGCTGTTGGGTTAATCCTTTTTTCTTTCTTAAAAACTTGAGATTGGACGCAATGTTCGACATGATTTTTTCTAAAAAATTTTTAAATACTAAAATTATTAGTAATATTGTGCCAATAAAATTAGTAATTAAGATTGGTATCACCAAATTTATTAGCACATAATGGATATAAATATGGACAAGCACATCGTATATATAGTTACAGACAGCAACCGGACCTACCTGGAAGTGGGCTATTGCACGGATATTAACGCCAAACTACAGGAAATACAGGGCGTTGTGGGTGGGCTGTTCAGCGCCACTCCGAAATTAAACAACGTGGTTTTTCTGGAGGAGTTTGATTCGAAAGAGCAGGCCGTATTGCGACAATATCAGCTACGCAGCTTTACCCGCATGCAAAGGGAGCGCCTCATCCGGATGAAGAACCCCAACTGGCTTAACTTAAAGCCGTTCCCTGCCAGAACTGAAAACAAAAAAGTCGTTGTTTACGCCTAACGCGAAACAACGACCTTTAACAACCTTATCCTCTACACTAATCAAACATCCCTGTATTGGTAAGACTACCAACCCGGCATAAAGTTTAATCCGAAGGTTCCAAATTTCGTTCTGGATGATACAAAAGGAATGGCATAGTAAGGTTCCAATATCATGGCGCCAAACAGATTGACACGCAGAGAAACGCCGGCACTGAACACAGGCACTCTGTAGTTTCTGTCGTATCCTAAGATCGGGCGTCCGGTTTCGTCTTCAACCCGGGTGCCATCCGAATAATACTGCTCCACCAACGGTTTTTTATCTAAGCTGCTGACGATTTTATTTCCACTATTCCAAGCTAGACCAGCATCAAAAAACAGGTTCAGATCCGAGAATAACAATCCGGATTTTATGGTGGCCAATTTCTCGGGGCCGGTGAAAGGCAAGCGCAGTTCAAAGTTACCGACGAGCACCCTGGATCCCATGAGGTCGTCAAAGGAAATGTTTCCTACACGGTCGCGGCTGAGGTCATCATATCCCCGGACGAAGAATGGATAACCGATGTAGTTGCCGCGTAAGCGGTTGGCATCATCTCCTGAACGGATGTAGGAATAGGCCCGCGCCGCGATGGTAACAGGCTTAAATCGTACGTAGCGTCTCACATCCACATTGTATACGCGCATGTTGATATCGCCAAAATATTGACCGGCAGACAACCGGTATCGGAAGCCTTCCAATGGAGCGGTCAGCCCAAAAATAGAGTTGTCACCGACAAAGGAGGCGCTCAGCTGCTGCATAACCAAAGGATCGAGATTGCTCACGCCCAGCACTCTTGCAGCCTCGTCGTTGGACAGGCGTTCCCGATCGAGAAAACCGAAGCCGAAATACGGTTGTCTCCATTTTTCAACGTTATAGCCGTAGCGGGCCAGGGCACCGCCCATCTCAAAACGATGGTGTCTGTTAAAAGGATAAGCAACAAACGCGTCCACCTGCGTTTCAAACTGTCGGATTATATAGTCGCTGACGACCGGCTCCTCGCCTCCACGCCCCAGATCATCCATCTCATACATCCTGAACCCACTGCGGTACGGGATATGCGACACCGAGCCACCCCAGTTCCAGCGGCTACGCTGGTTGACGTAGGCAATCTGTCCGCCGAAGTCCTGCACCTCGCCATTGATGTTCAAGGTGGAGTATATCTGGTTGTAACCTAAAATGTCGGAGAAGATCCCAAAGATACCTCCTGCCATGCCGGCGCCATAACGTGTTCCCACGGTCATGCCGACGCCGGAATTCGCCAGATAATCCAGCTTAAACTTCGACCGGTATGGAACCGGACTTATCTGCGTGTCGTTAATTCGACGATACGCATTGAAGTTCTGTAAATTCGTGTTGACAACATTGACACCCCTGTTTACATCGGGAGGCAGCATCGCGGCCCTGAAATCCGACACACTGGCATCCACGACCGTCGGCTCGAAGTCGGACGACTTGGCTTTATAAATACTGTATTGGTTGCCTTTGAAATAAGAATACACGATATCGTCATTTCGGGAGATGCTCATCGCCGGCGAGTATTCGGTGATGCCGCTTATTCCTGTAAAGTAATCGGTCAGCTGCTCAACAGCATACGTTTCCGTGGAATAGCGAAACAGATTACGGTAGCCGTCGCCGTTCGAAAGAAAATAGATATGCTTACCATCCCCCGAAAAATGTGGGTTTAGGTTGTTTGCTCCCGGAAAAACATCAATGGGCACGACCTGACGTGTATTTACATCAATAACGGCAAGTCCCATAGGAATGTCTACGGCCCTGGAATCGCTCTGAAACGAAACCCTGTCGGTACTGAAAACAATCTGTCTGCCGTCAGGGGAAAAGCTTGGCTGGAAGTCTGAGTATTTATCATCGGTCAGCTGGTCGAGCTCTTTTGTTTTTAGGTTGTATACGTAAATATCACTTCGTCCTTCTTTCAGCCCTGAGAAAGCAACCCGATCCCCGTCGGGTGAAAAAGTGATATTGGTAAACTCCACAATATCACCCATGGCATCCGTGGAAACAACTCTTCCGGTTTCAACATCGATGATCATCAGTTTGTTCTTGCCCTCGCTGAAGACGCTGAAAGCAAACCGTTTGCTGTCGGATGAGAAATCGCCTGCCGACTCTAAGTAGCTGAACTCGTCTATATCCTTATTGGTGGTCCGGCTTCCCAGTTTTCGAATGATCCGTCCCGATGTGGCGTCTGCAAGGAATAGATCGATACCAAACAGATCCTTTTCCGACATAAACGCGACAAACCGTCCATCTGGCGAAATGGCGGGGGCAACGTTCATGCGTCCGCCGTTTTTCGAGGTGATCAGCGGCTGTCCGATAGGCCTGGAAGTTGTATCCTTATTCAGCGCTTTGAAGGTAGACTCCATGCTGTTGCGCCAGAGCGTAGACATGGTTTGCGCATCGTAGCCGAAGACCCTGCGCATTGCGAATTCGTAACCGTATTTTGCTGTTTCTATAAAAAGAGGCATAATGACGGTATCGCCGTAGGTTGCACCTACATACGCCCAGAACGCCTGTCCGTAACGGTATGGAAAGTAGTTGTAGGACTGTTCGGTCATCTGTTTCAACGAAGGAATGTCCTCACGGGCATAAGCATCGCGCATCCACATAGCGGTGAACGCGTCTTTCTTTCCGATAGAGAGATACTCGGCCATCCCTTCGACCATCCATAGTGGTATATTCGCTACGCTTTCCAGACGGGTGGTATCTCTGCCTTCCATCAGAACACGGTATTGAAAGGCGTGCACCATTTCGTGTCCCAGAACGTGTCTGGTTTGCTGGTTTATCTGCATGACCGGCATTACGACCCGCTGCTTGAAAGCTTCGGTGACACCTCCGGTCCCTACCGATATCTCGCCGGAAATTGCTGTCGTTTGCTGAAACTCGGGGTGGTTGTTGTAGATGATAATCGGGTTTTTCCTTAAAAATGTATCCTGAAAGACCTGCTGGTGCATGCCATACCAAACTTCAGCTTCCTTGGCAAGCCAGTTTACCATACTGTCGTTTTCCAGATAGGTATACATTTCGAAATGTGGCGTCTCGTTTACTTTAAACTTCAATTTCTTGTAACGCATCTTGTTCTGCCCAAAGTACTGCGCTGATACGAGTTGCGGCATAGCAAAAAACAGCATAGACCCCAAGATCCATTTCACTAGCTTTATCCAGCTTAATCCACGATGTGTATTCATAATTAAAGATTAGTTACAATAAAAATACAAATTTATCGCTATCGGTTTTCTTCTGTTGTTTCCGGAACCTCCATAATTTCTTCTTCTGTACCTTCCAGGACATCTAAACTCGTGTCTATATCCGGTCCCGCTGTACTGTCTGCCGGCGCTGAAATCGTAATCCGCGGACTAGGACAGTAGTACTTTTTCTTGATCTCCACTTTGGGCTCGGGAAACTCCCCTTGTGTCACGCCGAGCTCGGGATGCTTATAGAGCTCCTCCATAAACAGCGCGTATATGGGTAAAGCTGTCTTTGACCCTTCGCCTGTATGCGAGTTTTTAAAATGTACGCTCTGCTCATCGCAGCCCACCCACACGCCGGCCACCAGATCTTTGGTAACGCCCATATACCATCCGTCGACATAATCTGAAGACGTACCCGTCTTGCCGCCCACCTGATTGTTGTTACCGAACAGATCCCACTCCCATAGCGCCTGTGAAGTACCTCCGGGCTCTTCCATCGTCCCTCTTAACATGTACGTCATCAGCCAGGCGTTCTCCGGATCGATCACCTGCTTCTGCTTAGTTTCGAATGAGGCAATCATCTTTCCGTCGCTATCGTAAATTTTCGATACCAAAATCGGTTCGACACGTTTCCCTTCATTCATAAAGGTAGCGTACGCGTTGACCATTTCAAATACCGACACGTCATTAGAACCGAGCCCTACCGAAGGCACGGATTCTAAGTGGCTTGTAATACCGACGCGATGTGCCGTCTCCACGATCTTGTCCCAGCCCACATCGCGGGTTATTTGTGCCGTAACTGTGTTTAAAGAACGAGCCATTGCCCAGCGAAGCGACATCTTCCGGTAAGAAAATGTCCAGTCGGCATTTTTCGGCTCCCAAACTTCCTGCTCTCCTTTTTTGTTAACAAAGTCTAACCGGACGGGTTTATCTTCGTAGGTGTCGCAGGGCGTCATGCCGCTTTCCAGGGCCGTAAGATAGACAAATGGTTTAAAGGTGGATCCGGCCTGCCGTCTAGCCTGATTTACGTGGTCGAACTTATAATACTGATGGTTGATCCCGCCTACCCATACTTTGATCTGTCCGTTATAGGGGTTCATGGCCATCATTCCAGTATTGAGCATGGTTAGGTAGTGCTTTAGGGAGTCTAACGTCGACATGTTAACCTCTTTTGCCGGGTCATCCCAGGTGAATACACGCATTTTCTTAGGCTGGCTAAGGATATCGAATACCCGTTGCTCGTCTTTATACTCCTCCATAAGTGATTTGAAAATAGGGAGCTTACGGGCCTTATCTTCCAGAAAACCTTCTATAACGGCGCCGCTTTTGTCCCTCCACGGGAGTTCATCTCCCCATACATTATCCAGCCGTCTCTGAAGCTCCTTCATCTGCTTGCTGACGGCTTCCTCCGCTATTTTCTGCATGCGGGAGTCGATGGTTGTGTAGATCTTCAGTCCGGCGGTATAAATATCAACATCGTTCTCTTCGCTCCACTTTTCCAGCCATTTTTCCACTGCTGCCCGTAAGTAGGAGTCGTTGGCCCCCCTGGCTTCCTGACTGTTCAGGTTTAGTCCCAGCGGAACCTTCGATAACGACGTAAACTCCTCGTTGGAGATATAGCCCTCTTTCTGCATCTGTCCGAGGACCACGTTTCTGCGTTCCAGGGATTTCTTCGGATTCCGTATTGGGTTATACAGCGTCGTACCCTTAAGCATTCCTACAAGTACGGCGGCTTCGGGCGCAGTCAGGTCTTTCGGATGCTTGTTGAAGTAGCGTATCGAAGCCGACTTAATTCCATACGCATTGTTGCTAAATGAGACCGTATTGAGGTACATCGTAATAATGTCGTTCTTCTCGTAGCGGCTTTCCAGCTTATATGCAGTCAGCCACTCTTTAAACTTCGTTACGGCCATACGCAGCCCCGGAATATGCCCCAGCAGGCCCTGCGACTGCGCATAGCGTGTACGGTATAGATTTTTCGCAAGCTGCTGCGTGATGGTGCTTCCGCCTCTCTTGTCGCCCCGTAACGTGGAGACAATGCCCGAGAATAGGCCGAAAAAATCCACTCCACTATGTTTATAGAAACGGACGTCTTCTGTCGCAATCAACGCATTTAAAATATTCTCCGAAATGCTGTCGTAGGAAACAGGATCCCTGTCTTCCTGAAAATACCGGCCTATTAACACTGAATCTGCCGTGTATAATTCGGAGGATACGTTTAATGTTGGAAGAATAATATCTTTTTTGGTAGGCGAATAGCCGAACAGCCAGAGGAAGTTAAGTTGTACGGCACAAATCAAAAGAATCAAGCTATAAACAGCAATTAAAATATATCGGAGAAACCTGTTTTTAATCCTTCTAAACATAACGGTAAAGATGAAAATTGTTTTTCGAAAAACAGCCATTGAACGTAAAAAAAGGGAATTGCGGTTTTGGAATTAACTAATTTTAACATTTTTGGGCACACCTTTTCCATAGACGTCCTGCCGCAGGTTGTCCTATTTTGTTCACGCCCAAAGGAATGTCAGCATGAACATGCCGTTCTCCTGCCCGATGTAAAAAGAAAAGGTTCCCGGCCAAGCGCGGATAATTTAATTTGAATTCTGCCTGCTTTATAAGCGACGATTTACTTTTACGATTTATTTAAGTATTTTTACGATTGAAAAGAAGCATAGACGATGTTAAAGCAAACACTACAGCAAAAATTATTACAGAAACTTTCGCCTCAGCAGATTCAGTTTATCAAACTGTTACAGGTTCCTACGGTTTCTTTGGATGCCCGTATTAAGGAAGAGCTGGAAGAAAATCCTGCCCTAGAGGATGGAAGTTTGACGAATATGACTGACCCTGTTGAAGAATACCCCGATAAAGATCCTGACGATAGCTACGACGAAGAAAGCGGTGACTTTGAAGAAGAATTTAGTGTGGACGAATATATACAGGAGGACGACTATAACGATTATTCGGGTAATTACGGAGGAGATGATGAAGATGATCGAAAGGAAATTCCTATTGCTATACAGGATTCTTTTTTTGAGACGCTACAGAATCAATTGGATCTTCTGGCCTTGTCTGACCAAGATTATCTTATTGGGCAGCAGATAATTGGAAGTCTTGACGATGATGGATACTTAAGGCGTCCGACGCTGTCGCTGATTGATGACCTTGCTTTTTCACAAAATGTTATTGTAAATGAGCAGGAAGTGGAGGCTATGCTGAAAGTTATCCAGGACTTCGAGCCGGCAGGCATTGGTGCCCGCGATCTGCAGGAATGCCTGCTTATACAATTACGTAAAAAAGATGCAAATAACCCTATTATTTGTCAGGCCATTAAGGTTGTTGAAAATCATTTAGAAGAGTTTACGAAGAAACATTATGATAAGATAGAGAAGCAGCTGGGAGTAAACTCTATCGAACTGCGCGACATCATTGCGGAAATCCTGAAGTTAAACCCCAAGCCCGGCGATTCGGGGGCTGTGGCGGGAAAGCAGCTTCATATCATTCCGGACTTTCATATCTCGAACAACGATGGCGTGCTGCATCTCACATTGAACGGACGGAATGCACCCGAACTTCGTGTGTCGCGCTCCTATCAAGAAATGTTTGAACACTACGAGAAAGCTGAAAAGACCGACAAAAAGATGAAGGAGGCCGTTCAGTTTGTGAAGCAGAAGCTCGACTCCGCCAAGTGGTTTATCGACGCGATAAAGCAACGGCAACAGACGTTGTTGAAGACGATGAATGCGATTATGGAGTACCAATACGAGTATTTTCAGACAGGAGATGAGCGCCTGCTGAAGCCGATGATCCTAAAAGATATTGCCGACCGCATAGAGATGGACATTTCGACAGTGTCGCGTGTAGCGAACTCAAAGTATGTGCAGACTGAGTTTGGTACTTTCCTGCTGAAGTCGTTTTTCTCGGAAGCGATACAAACGGACTCCGGGGAGGAGGTTTCCAATAAAGAGGTGAAGAAGATCCTCGAAGAATGTATTGCCAACGAAGATAAGAAAAAGCCCTTGGCGGACGAGAAACTTACCGAAATCTTAAAGGAAAAAGGGTACACGATCGCGAGAAGAACCGTGGCCAAATATCGGGAAGCCATGAATATACCGGTTGCAAGACTTAGAAAGGAGCTGTAGCTCCTTTCTTTTTTGTTTTACCTAGAACAGACGGAGCTGCGGGTTATGCAGCTTTTCCACGTCGTTTTCATAAAAGTTCGAAATGCTGATACCGAGCAGCCTTACCTTTCTATTCTCCAGGTCTACTTTGCTAAACAATTCGGAGGCGTATTGCAAGATCTCCTGCGCACTATGGATATACGAAGGCGTTGTCCTGCTTCGGGTGATCTGCGTGAAATCGGCAAACTTTATCTTAAGTGTAACGGTCCGGCCCTGGGACGATTTTGCCGTTAGCCGCTTCTCCACTTTCTCGCTGAGCGCCTTTAGCTCCAGTAACATGTCTTCTAATTCAAACAGGTCGGTCTCGAAAGTATCCTCTGCGCCAATTGACTTGGAAATCCGGTTCGGCTTCACAGGCCGGTCGTCTTCACCGCGCACGATATGATAGAAAAACTTACCCGACTTGCCGAACCTGCTGATCAGTTCTGTTTCGGAAAACCGTTTTAAATCGCCTCCTGTATGTATCCCCATTCCTTTCATCTTCTGTGCGGTGACCTTCCCTACTCCGAAGAACTTTTCGATAGGTAGCTTCTCTAAAAACGGAACGATCTTCGACGGACCTATGAACGTGAGGCCATCAGGCTTATGGTAATCGGATGCGATCTTAGCGATGAACTTATTAATGGATACGCCTGCGGAGGCTGTCAAATCCAGTTCGTAGCGGATAGCGTCTTTGATGGCCTTGGCGACTTCAATTGCCGACCCAATGCCGGGTTTGTCGTGTGTCACGTCGAGATACGCTTCGTCCAATGACAGGGGTTCAATCAGGTCCGTATAACGGGAGAAGATTTCTCGGATGGCCCGCGAGACCTCCTTGTATACTTCAAAACGAGGCCGGCAAAAAATGAGTTGCGGACATAGCTGTATCGCCTGCCGCGACGGCATAGCCGATTTGACACCGAACTTGCGTGCTTCGTAGCTGGCGGTTGCCACCACACCTCTGCCGTCCGGCGATCCGCCGACAGCCAACGGTTTGCCGCGCAGTTCGGGAAAGTCGCGCTGCTCGACGGACGCATAGAAAGCATCCATATCGATGTGTATTATTTTTCGCTTAATTTCGAGCATGGGCATCCTTGGGATTATATATGTAATACCCTGCTTCCGAGGGGTGGTCGAGAACCAGCGAGCCGTGCGGCTCCTTGCGGATCAGACCGATAATCATGAAATCGCCGACGGCTGAAACGGTGAAGAAGATACCGAACGCCAGCAGCGCTACACTCCCCGTAAACCAGGAAGCAACTCCTGGTATGAGGCCCAAAATTACAAACGGCATAATAGCTCCCCAGATATATTGCGAAATAGTTAGCGGATCGCGGCAGTGGCAGTAGGGCGTCATATATTTCCACAGGACGCCGAAGCGGATGGATCGCCACCCCCGACGGGCGAACAAAGCCCACGTTATACCGTGGATCAACTCATGTAAAATAATACCTCCAAATAATACAGCAAGCACGACCAATATAAATGGTGCAGGCTGCACGGCCGTCTTCAGCATATCCATATAATCACTTATTGACGAAATGTGTTCTGTCAATAGATGGAACGGTAGCCCGTAAACCAGAACCACCGGAAAGTAAAGAAGGCAGCCAAGGCGGTTGGCCCTGGCCAGACTCACCGTCCGCTTTTCCTTGATATAGTTTGGGTTTTCCACGACTAAAAATAGGCAAAAACTATAACACAGGAAAATCCGCGCACCCCGAACTTCTCGGGAGTAGAAATCTCTATTTTTGGAGCAAAACTTTACGCATTATATATGTATCTTTGCGCGTTGCGACTATTTGTGAAAAGTAAACAACCCACGTTCGATTCGATTGAAATGAAAACCAGACTAGCACTATTTGTTGGCGCCCTATGTGGTCTATGCCTGCCTAAAACAGCCATGGCTCAGGAGAGGGATGACCGCGCTACTATTTTGAATTTTAAAGGAATTCAGTATACCAGCAACGATTCGCTGTTCTATACCAACTTCCGCTTCCGTATGCAAAACAGGCTGGGATACAACAATGTTCTCGATGACGCCGATAATGGAAAATTTGACGCGCGGATACGCCGGCTACGTATGCGTATTGATGGTTATATCTATACGCGCAAGATCTCCTACTCTATTCAGCTGGCTTTTACACGTTCGGACCAGGATTTTGACGACACAGGGGTGGCAAACATCGTCCGCGACGCGGTGGTGTTTTACAATTTCACGGACGACTTTTACATTTCATTCGGTCAGAACAAGCTTCCAGGCAACCGGCAGCGTGTAAACTCCTCGGGGCAGCTGCAATTTGCCGACCGCTCGTTGGTGAACGGTAATTTCACCATAGACCGTGATTTTGGTCTTACGCTCAATTTAAGTAAGAAAATCGGCGAAATGCCGTTCAACGCGAAGGCCGCGATTTCGACGGGTGAGGGCCGTGTTGCCAGCGGTACGGACGACGGGCTGGCTTATACTGGGCGCGTGGAATTCCTGCCTTTGGGACAGTTTACGAACGATGGAGATTATTCCGAAGGCGATATTGAACGGGAAACGACCCCTAAGCTATCCATTGGTGGCGGTTACAGCTACAACGACCGGACAACGAGGGAAGGCGGTCAATTAGGGCGATACGTAAAAAATCCGTTTACACTTAAAACGTCTTTTGTGGACGCCATCTTTAAGTACAGAGGATTTGCCTATCAAGCGGAATACATGAGACGCGATGTCGATAACCCGTTTAATATCGTTGACGATAGGCTTAATCAGGTTGATGGACCGGAGGAGGAAGAAACTTACGCCTACAAAGGTTGGGGAGTGAATCAGCAAGCTTCCTATCTGCTCAACAAAGGCTATGAGGTCGCGGCCCGCTACACTTTCGTCGCGCCACATGAGCAGATCCGACATCTTGAAGATCAGATAGATCTCGTTGAGCTTGGTCTGACAAAATACATAAAAGCGCATCGTCTCAAATTCCAGATTAATGGAAACTACATGGTGAAAAACGGCGACTTCGGCAATAACCGCAGTAAAAACTCCTGGGGCGGCATGATACAGGTGGAGCTGGGGATCTGATTTCTACCCGATTTTTACCCCGTTATGGATAATGCCCGGTTTATTCATCTTTTATTAGAGAATGCTGTATCTTTAAAGTGAATTTAGTTATATGAAGTATTATATAATAGCAGGTGAGACTTCCGGAGATTTACATGGAGCGAATTTAATCAAGGCGTTAAAAAAGGAAGATGAAGAAGCGACCTTCCGTATCGTTGGCGGCGACCAGATGCAGGAAGCGGCAGGTGTTGCGCCGCTGATTCATACCGCTGACATGGCGTTCATGGGTTTTGTGGAGGTCATCAAGAACCTCAGAAAAATTTCAAAAAACCTAAACAAGGTCAAGGTTGATCTGCTAAAGGAGCAGCCCGACACGCTTGTGTTAGTCGATTTTCCCGGTTTTAACCTGAAAGTCGCTGCGTTTGCAAAAAAACACGGTATACGCGTTTGTTACTACATATCTCCAAAAATTTGGGCTTGGAACGAAGGACGTGTACATAAGATAAAGCGCGTGGTGGACCACATGCTCTGTATCCTGCCGTTTGAAGTGGATTTTTACCGGAGGTTCGGCTTCGAGGTAACATATGTCGGAAACCCGCTGTTGGATGCCGTTGCCGCACATCGGCCGAATCCTGACTTCCGGACAGATAATAGCCTGAGCGACCGACCGATCATCGCATTGCTTCCCGGTAGCCGGCAGATGGAGATCGATAAGCTGCTGCCCCAAATGGTCGATCTTTATTTTCTTTTTCCCGCCCATCAATTTGTGGTGGCGGGCGCACCCAACTTCAGTGAAGCAGATTATAACAGAGTTATCGGCGACTTGCCCATCAAGGTGGTGTTTGATCAAACCTACGACCTGTTGCTGCATGCGGAAGCGGCGGTGGTCACCAGCGGTACGGCAACCTTAGAAGCGGGTATATTGAAAGTGCCGCAGGTTGTCGTCTATAAAGCCAACAAGCTGACAGTTGCCATAGCGAGGTTTTTGGTTAAGGTGAAGTTCATCTCCTTAGTCAACCTGATAAATGGTTTCCTTTCTGTCCGTGAATTGATTCAGGAAGATTGCGACACGCGTTCGATTGCCGATGAGCTTCATGAACTGATCAACAACAAAGAACACCGCGAGAGCGTTTTGGAGAACTATGATATCCTGGCGCAAAAGCTCGGCAGCCCCGGAGCGTCAGAAAAGGCAGCGAAGCTCATCGCCGGTTATACCGGTAACCGGTCAAACTAAACCTTTCTCTTGATTGTTGCTCTAATACAAAGGAAAAAGTATAGATCGTTATGAAAGCTAGATTAATATTCGGGGTATTGATGATGTTTGTCTGCTCGTTGTCCTTTGGACAAACCGGGGAGCAGCGGATCAACAAATTAGAGCTACGCAAGAAGGAAAGAAAATACTTTAACAACAGGGATTCGTCCATCACTTTGTATATTGATACGTTGGTTATGAAAGACCGGTCTTCGCTTCAGTTCGTGGGAAAGAAGAAGGTGACGTTGGTTGTAAAGCACGCGGAAATCGGTAAGAGGGCATTTATCAGCGGTATGGGAGGTAGAAACAACGCTTCTGATTTTGATATTGACATTAACTTCGTCAAGCTGGGGTCGCTCTATGTCATCGCCCGCGGGCAGGATGCAATCAATGGAACAACAACATTTCCCAATGGTGACGGCGGCGACGTGCGCTTGGTTTATGACAGTCGCGGTGTAACTCCGCAGCGTGCGGATAAGAAGGCAGATCACTATGTATATGTCGACGTTTCTGAGGGCGGCCGTACGACGAATCCGACAACCGACCTCAACCAGATCTACTCTCGTATCGCCATGTCGGCCCCTGGGCTCCGCGGTGTCCCCGGAGGGCAGATTTATTCCGGATCTCCGGGACAGGAAGGGTCGGTAACCATCGAAGAAAAATGAGTAAACAAACCATTTGGATATACCGTACGGGCTGTTGTTTTACAACAGGAAGCGTTATCGGATATTCCATAAATATTATGGTAAACTATGAAATGTAAAACCCTCCTGCTATGCGTCACGCTGGCATTTCCGACATTTTTGCTGGGGCAGCGCCTCGAGACGTTGACCCAAAAGCACGGCGTTAGCTTTCGGGGCATAGCGACGCACAACAACGAGGTGTGGGTAAGCGGCACGTCGGGGACAATCGGGAAGTCGATAGATGGCGGAATGCAGTGGACTTGGCTGACACCTGCCGGATACGAAACGTTCGATTTTCGGGATATAGCCGTTTTTTCGGATAAGGAAGCGTTGGTGATGAGCGCGGGTAGCCCCGCGGTCATCCTCCGTACAGAGGATGGCGGGACGTCATGGAATGAAGTATACCGAGACGGACGTCCGGAAGCTTTTCTGGACGGGATGGATTTTAATGGGCGCCAAGGGTTCGTTGTCGGAGATCCAACGACCGAGGGTACTTTCCAGCTTCTACAGACCAACGACAAAGGAAAGACATGGAAAGACGTAACAGACTTTATGTTTTTGATAGCGGACGACGGCGAGGTGGCTTTCGCTGCCAGCGGGACATCCATACGTTATCTCCATCGAAATGTGTGGCTAGGCACGGGCGGTACAACCGCTAATGTTTTTCGCCGGAATGAGAAAGAACGCAGAGTTGATAAGCTGCCCTGTCCTATGTTACAGGGCGGGTCCAGCCGCGGCATATTTTCGCTCGACTTCTGGTCGGATAAAGTGGGTATTGCAGTGGGAGGCGATTATATGGACGACCGGATTAAAGAAAACACTATATTACTTACCAGCGACGGAGGAAAAAATTGGCAGTCTCCCGAGAACGAAGGTAGCGGCTTTAAATCCTGTGTTCGCTATATCGATAGGAACACGGTGGTTGCAACGGGAACTTCTGGCACAGACATCTCCTATAATGGCGGCCGTGTATGGGAGCCGCTGTCGGCCGAAGGATTTCACACGTTGGCTGTCGATAAAAATAAAAAGCGCGTTTTCATGGCAGGAAGCGATGGAAGGATATCGGTGTTTGTGATGCAGACAACACCGACAAAAGGAAAATAAAAAAGTCGGCTGAACAGATGGTCAGCCGACTTTGTGTCTTTAGAGCTGTTTTGTCAATTTTTCAACCAACACCGATTTAGGCACAGCGCCGATCTGTTTATCTACAATCTCTCCGCCTTTGAAGAACAATAACGCAGGGATGTTGCGGATACCGTATTTTACGGAAATCTCAGGGTTATGATCAACGTTTACCTTGCCCACAACAGCTTGTCCGTCGTACTCCGCTGCTATCTCGTCGACAACAGGTCCAACCATGCGGCATGGACCGCACCACTCTGCCCAAAAATCAATTAATACAGGTTTATCTGATTTTAATACTAGCTCCTCGAAGTTGCTATCTGTAATTTCTAATGCCATAATATGTCCTTATTTAATGATTACTCGTGCTATAGAACAAAGATATAGATTTTAATAATATATAATCGTCACCGGTCATTCATAAAATTCCTATACCCCATCAATTTAATCTATAGTTTATGCCTTCTAATTTCTCAAGGCCATCCAGAAACTCGTTGGTCAAATTGATCCTTATAGATTTCGCCGGCATCTCGATGGCGAGCTCGTCCTGCATGTCAAGGATTTTGAACTTGAGCTGGCAGTTGGACTCCGCGCCTTCGAGCTTCGTAGACTCTACCAGCGTGTGTACGTGCTCCACGAGCTTATCGTTCAGCAAATGCAAAGGAAGCTGGATCGTGAAAGACTTCGCCATCTTATCGCGGAGGTCGGATAGCAGTTGTATATGCTTCAGTTCGAATCCCCAGTTTCCTACCTGTTTAAAGCGTTCCTGTACCAACCCACGTATCTGCACAAAGAGTCCCTCCTGTAGGTACCCTTTAAATTTTATATAGTCTTCTCCGAACACCATGATTTCGAAGGAGTCGCTATAGTCTTCTATAATAAAGGATCCGAACGGCTTTCCCGACTTTGCTATTCTGTGGTTTGCTGCTGCTACGATCCCGCCGATGACCACTTCTTTGTTTTTGATTCTGTTGAAATCCAGGAGCACCTCCTCCTCTACTTCACTAGCCTTCACCTTGTTTATGAGCTGTAGGTCGCGCACACGGTTGTGGCAAAAATGTTTAATCTCAAACTTGTAGTTATCAAGCGGATGGCTGGTGAGATAGATACCGATAACGTCCTTTTCGTATTTAAGCTTCTCAATCAGGCCCCACTGTGGGCATGGTGCGAGAACAGGTTCCGGCAGTTCGGTTGCAGCGGAACCACCAAAAAGGCTAGCTTGGGCGGAGCTCTCGCTTTCTTTTACGCGGTTGCCATATTTTATGGCCTTCTCAAGCCCTGTCGTATTATCGCCGTCCACGTGGAAATACTGCGCCCTGTGTGTATTGGTAAAGCTGTCG
Organism: Sphingobacterium allocomposti; assembly: GCF_008124885.1. Classification (GTDB taxonomy): domain Bacteria; phylum Bacteroidota; class Bacteroidia; order Sphingobacteriales; family Sphingobacteriaceae; genus Sphingobacterium; species Sphingobacterium allocomposti. Next base: position 126,392 of record NZ_VNHX01000010.1, on the reverse strand, counting down.
AATCCGCCTGCATAGGCTAAACTTTCAAAAGCCTTCTTATTGGCGGCACGCAGATCTATACGTTTTGCAAGGTCGAATATAGACTTATACTTCCCTCCTTTTTCGCGTGTTTCCACAATGGTATCCACGGCGCCGGCTCCGACACCTTTTATCGCTCCCATGCCGAAGCGGATAGCCCCTTCATCGTTCACCGTAAACTTGTGATGCGACTCGTTCACGTCGGGCCCCAATACCAACAAGCCCATCCGGCGGCACTCTTCCATAAAGAAGGTGACCTGCTTAATGTCGTTCATGTTGTTTGACAGAACAGCAGCCATGTACTCTGCCGGGTAATGTGCTTTTAAATAAGCAGTCTGGTAAGCTACCCAGGCGTAGCAGGTGGAGTGTGATTTGTTAAATGCATACGAGGCAAAGGCTTCCCAGTCCGTCCATATCTTTTCCAGAACCTTCGGATCATGTCCATTCTCAGCCGCCTGGTTGACAAACTTGGGCTTCATCTTATCAAGAACGGCCTTTTGTTTCTTACCCATGGCTTTACGCAGGACATCGGCATCGCCCTTGGAAAATCCTGCAAGCTTCTGGGACAAAAGCATTACCTGCTCCTGATAAACAGTAATCCCGTAGGTTTCCTGCAGATACTCCTCACAGGCCTCCAAATCGTAGGTTATCGGCTCAATACCATGTTTCCGCTTAATAAACGATGGTATATATTCCATCGGCCCCGGCCGGTATAAGGCGTTCATCGCGATTAAGTCGGCGAAAACGGTCGGCTTGAGCTCCTTCATGTATTTTTGCATTCCCGGCGACTCGTACTGAAACACGCCAATGGTTTCGCCGCGCTGGAAAAGCTCGTAAGTCAGCTGATCGTCGATAGGAAATTTATCGGGATCCAATTCCACCCCATGGCGTAGCTTCACGTTGGCGACCGTATCCTTAATCAACGTCAATGTCTTCAGTCCGAGAAAGTCCATTTTTAGTAACCCCGCACTTTCGACAACAGAGTTGTCGAATTGTGTAACGAAGAGGTCGGAATCCTTGGCCAGCGACACGGGGACAAAATTGGTGATATCATCGGGCGTAATGATGACTCCGCAGGCATGCACGCCTGTATTACGCATAGAACCTTCGAGGATCCTAGCCTGTTTAATGGTTTCGGCTTCCAGTCCTGCACCATCCGCCAGAGATTTCAATCGGTTTACGGCCTCTATTTCTTCGGAACGCAGTACTTCTTTCAGCCCTTTCTCGTCCATTGAAAAGATTTTGCTCAGCTTGAGATTTGGTATTAGCTTAGCAATCTCGTTGGCGTCCTGTAACGGTAGATCCAGCACGCGTGCTGTATCTTTAATAGACGACTTAGCGGCCATCGTACCGTACGTGATGATCTGTGCGACCTGAGACGCACCATACTTGTCAATCACGTACTGCATAACCCTTCCTCTGCCCTCGTCGTCAAAGTCGACATCAATATCGGGCATGGATACCCGGTCAGGATTCAAAAAACGCTCAAATAGTAGGTCGTACTTAATAGGGTCTAAATTCGTTATTCCCAGACAGTAGGCAACGGCAGATCCTGCTGCCGATCCACGGCCTGGGCCTACGGATACACCCATGGCCCGCGCCGCGGCGATAAAGTCCTGCACAATAAGGAAGTAGCCGGGATATCCCGTTCTTTCTATTGTGGCAAGCTCGAAATCGAGCCTTTCCCGGACAACGTCATCGATGACCTCGTAACGCTCTTCGGCCCCTCTATATGTTAGATGCCGCAGATAAGCGTTTTCTCCGCGTTTTCCGCCGTCAACGAGATCTTCCGGATGCTGGAACTCTTCGGGAATCTCGAATTTGGGTAACAAAACATCCCGGTTAAGCGAATAAATCTCTATTTTATTCAGCACGTCCTGAACATTGATAATTGCGTCGGGAATATCCGCAAATACCTTTTTCATCTCGGCTGTGGACTTAAAATAGTATTCCTGATTAGGTAGTCCGAATCGGAATCCGCGGCCACGCCCCTTCGGTGTAGAAAGCTTTTCGCCGTCCTTTACACACAATAAGATGTCGTGGGCATGGGCATCCTCTTTGCTTACGTAATATGTGTTATTTGTGGCAACCAGCTTGATGTCGTGTTTGCGGGCGAGCTGGATGAGCGTCTCGTTCACCCGGTCTTCGTCTTCCTGTCCGTGGCGCATGATCTCCACATAGAAGTCGTGCCCAAACTGTTCTTTCCACCAGAGCAACGCTTCCTCTGCTTGCGCCTCTCCAATATTTAGCACTTTGCTGGGAACCTCACCGTGCAGGTTTCCGGACAATACGATTAAATCTTCCTTATATTGCTCAACGACGGAGCGGTCAATACGTGGCACGTAGTAAAATCCTGCAGTATAGGCTATAGACGCCATTTTAGCGAGGTTGTGATACCCTCGTTTGTTCTTTGCCAGAAAGACGATCTGGTAGCCGTTGTCCTTGCGGGACTTGTCTTTATGATCTTCGCACACGTAAAACTCCGCGCCCACTACCGGTGTGATAATACGGCCTACCGGAGGCTCTCCTTTTTCTGCTGCTTCGGCGTTTTTGGCCTCCACATCTTTGTTGTAGCTCAGCACGCTGTTTACAAAGTGGAATGCCCCCATCATATTGCCATGGTCTGTTAATGCGACAGCCGGCATGTTTGCTTTTCCGGCGGCCTGCACCAAGGCCGGAATCGAAATAGTCGACTGCAATACAGAAAATTGGGAATGGTTATGTAAGTGAGCGAACTCTGCCTGTTCAAACGCTTTCCTGATCTCGTCGTCGATAACAGTCGTAACAGCCTCGCCCTTAGTTGCCTGACGTATTGCATCTGAAGCAGCCTTTAAGTTGATATGCGTTAAACCTACCGACGGTATAGGTTCGGGATTCTGCTGCTTGAAAGCTACAAAATATCCAGTATCGACCAGTAAATCGGTCGGCGTAAAAACCTCCCGGCGTACGAGCTCAAAAAAACAGCGTGTCGTGGCTTCGACGTCAGCGGTGGCGTTATGCGCTTCGGCAAAAGGTACACCGAAAAGATACGCATGCAGCTCGGTGAGGTTGGGCAGCTTGTATCTTCCTCCACGTCCCCCCGGTAGCTGGAGCAGTTCGGCGGTTACCTCGGTACAGGTGTCGAGCACAGGCATCTGCGCCATCGGAGATTCAACCCCGTAACGGTAAAACTCACAGCCCATAATATTGATATCGAATCCGATATTCTGGCCGACAACAAATTTAGCTTTAGCTAATGCAGCGTTGAATTTGACAAGCACCTCGGGCAACGGAACCCCCTCCTGTTCGGCAAGCTCCGTAGAAATTCCGTGTATTTTTTCCGAGTCATAGGGAATATTAAAACCGTCAGGCTTGATCAGATAGTCCTGATGTTCAATCAGCCGACCCATCTCATCGTGCAGCTGCCAGGCGATCTGTATACATCGCGGCCAGTTGTCTGTGTCCGTAATCGGAGCATCCCACCGCTTTGGCAAACCTGTTGTTTCGGTATCAAATATAATATACATCCTAGTTCCCTTTCTCTTCGCACAAAGTTAAAAAAATAAGAAACGCATCGGCATAAATCGGCTGCCATTTATTCGACGATCGGATATCTCTGTGAGGTTTAAGCCCATAAAAATCGGATAGGTAAAATCTCCCGCGGTGAAAGCGGCCGTCCGGATACATTTCCAGATAAATATAACGCTTCTTTCACCAAAATACGATCAATACTGGTTAAAATACGAGCGTGTGTCTGTTCTAATCTTTTGCATTTTTATCTTTATATTTTTATAACTTCGGAGCTACATAACTTTTCACATGTTTTCAGTAGACACATATCAGCGGCGGAGAGCTACACTTCGGCACCAGGTCAAAAATGGCGTTCTCCTGTTTTTAGGGAATATAGACAACCCGATTAATTTCGAGCACAATACGTATCCATTTCGGCAGGATAGCACATTCTTATATTATTTCGGAATACAGCAGGCGGGGCTGGCGGCGCTGATCGACCTTGACGAGCAGCGGACGATTGTGTTTGGCGACGAACTGACGATGGACCAGATCGTATGGATGGGACGGCAGGAGACGCTTCGGGAGAAGTGTGCCGGCGCAGGTGTGGGCGAGGTCCTCCCCTTCGGGCTGTTAACAACTTACCTGAGTGAGGCTGTAAATAAAGGCCGCGTAATTCATTACCTACCTCCATATCAGGCGTATAACAAGATTTTGCTTCACGAATTGTTAAAACAGCCGATCACGTCCTTAACGGGGTCAGTATCCTTTATCGAGGCCGTCGTTGCCCAGCGTTCCATCAAAGAGGAACAGGAGCTGGAGGAAATCGAGAAGGCTGTAGAGGTGTCTGTTGAGATGCACCTTCTCGCACTCCGCCTGGCACGGCCTGGCATGCGCGAACGCGAAATAACAAACGCCATCCAACATTTTGCCGCCGATCGCGGGTGTCCTTTATCATATCCGCCCATCGTTACCGTCCACGGAGAGATTCTCCACAATGCCTACCAGCAGAACCATCTTCGTGAGGGGCAGTTGCTCCTGAACGATTCCGGCGCGGAGACGGCGTTAGGATACGCCGCAGATCTCACCCGGACGTTTCCTGTTAGCAAGCGGTTTACATCCCGACAGCGCGAAATCTACGACATTGTGCATATGGCCTTTCAGCGGGCGAATAGTCTCCTCCGCCCCGGAATCCCGTTTAAGGAGGTGCACCTTCACGCATGCGAATCGTTGGTAGAAGGGTTAATCAGTATCGGTCTGATGAAGGGCGATCCGAAGGAAGCGGTAAGCCACCATGCCCACACCCTATTTTTCCAGTGCGGCCTCGGGCATATGATGGGCCTCGATGTCCATGATATGGAAGATCTCGGCGAACAGTATGTGGGGTACACGTCAGATGAGCCCAAGGATACGGCGACATTTGGACTGAAATCGCTGCGTTTAGGTAGAAATCTACAGACAGGCTTCGTGCTGACCGTCGAGCCAGGAATCTACTTTATTCCTGAACTTATCGATATGTGGCAGTCGGAACATAAACTGCAGGAGTTTATCAACTATGATAAACTCCGTGACTACCGCGACTTCGGCGGTGTGAGGATTGAGGATAATTTTGTAATTACCGACGATGGATCCCGTCGGTTGGGACCGGAACTAATTCATACAGCAGATGACATTGAACATTATAAAGCACAACATGCGTAGCGTATCGCGTTTTGGACTACGGCAGGCCTTGGTGGTCGCTGCTGTTTTGTTAGTACATTTTTGCACCGCCCAGATAAACTGGACCAGCGATGGCAACGGCTATTATGCATTCTCGGACGACGGTATTGCTGTCGTAAGTTTACTGGCCCCTGAACAGCGTCAGCCCTTTCTAGAAAGAAAAGACCTTATACCGCCGGGAAGAACCACGCCGTTATCTGTGCAGAGCTTTCAGGTATCGCCCGACGGCAACCAGCTCTTACTTTTTGCCAACACAAAACGTGTGTGGCGCGAGAATACACGGGGCGATTACTGGCTATTCGATAAAAGGAACCGAAACCTGGTACAACTTGGGCAGGACTTTCCTCCGTCGTCTTTAATGTTCGCGAAGTTTTCTCCCGACGGTGGCAAAATAGCCTACGTATCGGGACACAACATATATATCGAGAATATAGCTGATCATGCGGTACATGCTGTCACCAACGACGGTACGGAACGGATCATCAACGGCACGTTTGATTGGGCATACGAAGAGGAGTTCGGCACGCAGGACGGATTCAGATGGTCGCCCGATGGTACTAAGCTGGCTTTTTGGAAGCAGGATGCGCGCAAGACCAAAAACTTTTTGATGATCAATAATACCGACAGCCTGTATTCGTTTACCATTCCCGTAGAGTATCCAAAGGTCGGCCTGCCGCCGTCGGCGACCAGCATCTGGGTGTACGACCTCACTGGTGGCACGTCGGTAAAGATGAACCTTGGGGGAGCCGAAACCGATTACTATATTCCACGTATGGAATGGGTTCTGGACAGCAAATCAGTCATTCTTCAACGCTTAAACCGTAAGCAAAATGAAAGTCAGATTATTGTCGCCGAGGCCGGAGGCGGCAACAGTAGAGTGGTTCACGAAGAACACGATGAGGCTTGGATAGATATTAAGTCGCGCTGGAACAATAATGACCCCACCGGTTGGGATTGGCTTAGCGACGGGAACGAATTTCTATGGCTATCGGAGAAAGCTGGTTGGCGCCAGCTATACACGATCGATCTCAAGGGGAACGAGCGGCTGGTCAGTAAGGATACCTTTGATGTTATTCAGGTGGACCTTTTCGACGGCAAAACCAATACGGTTTATTTTTCGGCGTCGCCCGCCAATGCCACACAGAAATACTTATACAGGGTTAACCTGAAAAATGGCAAAACTACGCGGCTTACGCCTCCGGCATTTGAAGGGACGAATACATATGACATCTCCCCCAACGGCCGTCTGGCCTTATTCCACCACACCAGTATATCATCGCGATCGCAGGGGGCGGTCGTTTCCCTGCCCGAGCACAAAGAGCTGGCGCCCCCTTCGAAGATGGAAAGACTGGCATCAGGTGAGGCGAAAGCTGAATTTTTTAAGGTCACCACTGCAGACCGCATCACTTTGGATGGCTGGATCGTTAAACCGAAAAATTTTGACCCAGCGAAGAAGTACCCTGTTGTCTTTTACGTCTATGGCGAACCGGCATCGCAGACTGTCACCGACAATTTCTTTACCGGAAGGAACTTTTTATACCTTGGAGACATGCCGGCGGACGGCTACGTCTACATATCGCTGGAAAACAGGGGAACACCGGCGCCAAAAGGACGTTCGTGGCGAAAGTCGATCTATAAAAATATCGGTCGTCTCAACATCCGCGATCAGGCCATGGGCGCCAAGGAGGTATTCAAATGGGGCTTTATTGATACTACCCGTGTTGCTGTATGGGGCTGGTCCGGCGGTGGAGCGTCGACGCTGAACCTGCTGGGACAGTATCCGGAAATTTATCAAACGGGAATCGCTATTGCGCCGGTAACCAACCAGCTGCTTTACGATAACATTTATCAAGAACGTTATATGGGCTTACCTCAGGAAAATATGGCCGACTTTGTCAACGGTTCAGCGATAAGCTATGCAAAGAATGTCCGGGGGAACCTGCTACTGATCCACGGAACCGGCGATGATAATGTGCATTATCAAAATGCGGAGGTCTATATCAACGAGCTCGTTAAACACGGCATTCCATTCCAGATGATGTCTTATCCCAATCGCAGCCATTCCATCAGCGAAGGGGAAGGGACGTCGAAACATCTCGCGGAAACGTATACGCGATTTTTACGTCAGTACTGCCCGCCGGGGGCACGTTAGTTACAATCATATGTTTAACATCGTAGCATGATGAACCAAAATAGCAGCCCCGAAGTATGGATGCGGGGGCCCGTGGAAGATGTGCCCGCGCTGTTACAACCTGTTGCCCACGCACTCCTGCAGATGACGGAGGATGTCGAAAAATATATAGCGCCGTTGGATGGATCACTGCTTTGGCTGAGACCGGAGAATACGGCTTCGGTTGCGTTCCATATCCAGCACATCGGAGGGGTCATTGACCGTATGTTTACTTATGCGGATGATCGGCCTCTCTCTGAAGCGCAATTCGACTATTTATCGAACGAAGGTGTTTTCAATCCGGAGCTTACGAAAGATGTACTGCTATCGGAGCTGAAACGACGTGTCGCGGGGGCAATAGGGGCGCTGAAGACCATCGATGTCGCAGAACTGGGGCGTGTCCGCTTTCTCGGGCGCAAGCGTATCCCTACCACCTTGATCGGCTTGCTGTTTCATGCGGCAGAACACAGTCAGCGGCATGTGGGCCAGCTGCTGGTCACAGCAAGGTGGGTACGCGCGCTTGGCGCGACGGAGGCAGGGGAATGTGCTATTCGCTAGCGATTGTGCCGTCATAGCAGCCGCGCTGCCCTGCAGGCAAATTCTGCCAAGAAGAGACGTTTACGTGCACGGTATATCGGTCCACGCCCGAAGCTTTCTTAAAACCGTTTTATAGATTTACCGTTCTCTATAAAAACAGCTATGCAAATACATGAACTAAATATCCGCGACGCTTCTGTATCGCACGACGAAAACGAACCTATAGTACGATTTAACATGGAAATCGCCCTATTGTGCGACGAGGATATCGAGCGATTTTATACGGCAGGAAATCTGGATACTACGACACTTAAAGATGCGGTACTGAAAACCCTTACGGAACAGATTGCTAAAGCGAGCCTGTAAAAGGGAATAAGCTTTTTAGTCGGTGGAACGTTTGTTTATCGGGCGCGATAAAATCGCTGGATTATGTTTGTTATATTCAGTTTTATGCAGACTTTTGCGTTGTATTGATAACCGCTCATGTCACGTAAAACATTATCACGCGAAAATAAACGATTTTAAAGAAGCTATCCTCAAGCAAAATGGACTTAACACACAAGAAGATGAGGTATTCGCACTTAACATTAATCAATTACGGGAATATTTAGACAACATCTACGGTAGCTACCATCTTACGGTCGACAAAAATATTGAACGCCGTATGTTTGAGGACGCCTATCAATTAGATGACCCCAACCAACTAGATTACTTCGTCAAGAAAAACTTCACCAATAAAGAGGAAGCGGGAGATTATATAGTAGCAGCTTTAGACAAGTCCAAACTTAACAGCAAAGAGACGCTCTACAACACGGTATTAAAAGATATCCAGTCGTTAAAGAATTATAACGATGATTTACTAACAATTCTAAAAGAGCTGGATGCTGAGCGCGAGGTATTCAATGCAGAGCAAAAACGACGTGAAGGCGTTTTAAATAGACTTATGGGAGATTATGTAGCCGTGAAGGAAAAATACCAGTCAAAAAACTTTATTCCAGATGCGAACTCCACGCTACGCCTTACTTTCGGCAATATCAAAGGATACAGTCCTGCCGACGCCACGTATATGAGTCCGTTTACAACAATAAAAGGGCTTATAGAAAAAGGAAATTCGGGGTTGCCCGAATTTGAATACCCCGAAAGTATTAAAGCAGCATGGTTGGAAAAAAACTTCGGTGCATATGTAAAAAAAGATCTCAACGATGTTCCAGTCAATATCCTCTACAATATGGATACAACCGGTGGAAACTCTGGTTCGCCGATTATGAATGCGCATGGTGAGCTCATCGGTGTTAACTTTGACCGTGCCTATGATGCGACGATAAACGATTTTGCCTGGAGCGAAGATTATAGCCGCTCCATCGGTGTAGATATCCGTTATGTATTATGGATAGCCGACAAAATCGACAATGCGCAATTCATTTTAAAGGAAATGGGGATTTAGCGACGAGTCACTTTCCGTATCTTCATGGCCAGCACTACAGTGGCAACAATAAAGCATACCGCAGCAATAATGGCCATGGCGATTAAACCGCTATAGGTATGGTAATTTTCTCCGTGCTGAATAAACATAACCCTAAAAATGCGTAAGTAGTGGGTAGACGGAATGACATCCGCAATAAGCTGTACCCAGGTTGGCATCAAACTAGACGGCCAAGTGAAACCACTTAAAATGAACGCTGGTGTTGCGATAACCATCAATATTTCCGTGGCTTTCAATTGTGACGGCAAAACGATGCTTACCAAAACACCGATAAAACATACCGCTAGCATAAAGACAAACGTGCATAACACAAACCACCAAAAGTCGGCATGCAGCGGCATCTCATACCATTTTCCAAATCCCCAATACAATATCAATATACCAATGGACATGAGGATATAAGGAATAATTTTAACAAAAATAAGTCCTACGGGATTCCGCATTCTCTGCGCTAATTCTACAAAGGTGCCGTTTTCAAATTCCGAGGAAAAAGATAACGCTAGCCCCAAAAGAAGTACCTGTTGCAATACAATAATCAATACACCCGGCAGCATAAAATACAGGTAGTTACCACTTCGGATATTCTGCCTGACCATCGTCGTTTTGAAAGGTTCGTATTGTTCAGCTGCAATCTTGGCAGGAACGCCTTGTTTCATCTGCGTTTCGATTTGTACGCCGGCTTTCAGTGTCATGGCACAAACATTCACCGCCATGGCGGCTGTATTGGACGTCAATGTATTCGAGCCATCCACAAAAATTGTCACTTCCGGAACCCGTTTTTGCTGAACACCTGCCGCAAAACCTTTAGGAATATACACAATAACCGTTGCATCATGTTCAATGGCAATTTCTTTCGAATCAAACAGCGATGGCAGCATACGCACGACCTTGATACTTTCGTTATCGTTCATCATGCCAATAAAAGTTGTGCTCAGCGGACTATTGTCCTCGTCGACAACAATGATCGGCATTTCCGTTACTTTCCCTTGTTGATACACATGCCCTATCAATACACCGTACAGAATAGGTGCCCCAATGAAGAGCATCATAAGCACACCATTGTTGAAAAAGAGCTTAAACTCGCGTTGAATGAGTTCTATAAATTTTTTCACGTTTTAATCCTTTCTATTGTGCTTGAAGAACAACCAATGTTTTGGTCAATAAATCGTTCACCTCTGCATGATCGTAAGGCACCACTTTAACCTCAAATACAGCCAGTTGGTTATCATAGTCCGGATAAGCCGTAGAAATATTTGCATACGAGTTCAATGCTTTCATCGTTACTACCCTTCCTTTAATTTCCTTGTTCTCCAAATAAGGTACACGCAGGGTAACCTCACTCCCTCTATTTAATTTACCAACCCTATTTTCCGGCACAGTAAATCGAAAATAAGTCGTATTATTAATATAGCCATTGATGACTGCATATCCGGCAGTAGCGAGTTCCCCGATATTTAAATTAATGGTCTCCACACTCATATCCTGCGGAGCGATGAGGTATTTTTCCAGTGCGGCTACTTTAACCTCGGCGACAGCACCTAAAGCACGCTCTTTTTGTCCTAAAGCCATAATTTGCTGTTCATAACGCGCACCGTTCCGTGCTTCTTCCATTTCGGCTTGCGCGGCAAGGTATTGATTTTTCGCGCCTTGATATTTGGCATACGTTTCATCGTATTGTTGCTGCGACACTAAACTGTCACGCAATAGATTTCTCAAACGATTGATGGATTTCTCGGCAAAATCATATTGTTCTTTTAGCCCATCTACTTTAGCCTGCAATTGAACTAATTGTCCACGCGTAGCACCTTTAGTTGCCATGTTATATTGTGCTTCAGCAGATTGTAAAGCACCTTGTGCCTGTTCTGCTTTTGCATCCACTTCGGGAATATCCAATATCATCAACGTATCTCCTGCATGCACAAAATCTCCCTCTTGAACACGTATTTCCGCCACTTTTCCCGGGACTTTTGTTACAACCGTTATTTGTTCACGTTCTACTTTTCCTTCCAAAGGCTTCTCCCGAACTTCATTGTTGCAAGCAAAAAATAAGAGTGTCAAAGGTATAAGGTATAACTGTTTCATTTCTATTCGTATATGGTCTGTAATAGTTTTCCTGATGTATGTAATAATTCCAATGCCACGGCACGCTGCTGCAAGACATGGCTATAAAAATTAAGATTGACTTTATACCATTCATTTTCGGTTGCTAACAGTTCTGTTACGTCAATCAAACCTGCTTCATACTGTTTCGAAGCCATCTGCAGATTATTTTCAGCAACCTTTACCTGTTGGTCGCCTACTTTTAATTTCTGATTTGCGGTGGTATAACTGACTTTGTTTTTATCCAGCAACAGATTTAATTTTTCCGTTACGTCAAGAAGCTTCGTTTCATTGATGGCTTGATCTAATTGTACTTGCTTTACTTTATTTCGGTGTTCCCCACCGTTAAAGATATCCCATCTCACCCCGACGCCAACCATCAAGTTAGGCCTACCTTTTAGATAGTTGGTAGAAAGGTCGATATCACCTACTACGGGTCTGTCTTTAATGGTTAAATTCGTGTTATGAAGATTCAAATAGCTCGCTGAGCCGAAAGCAAAAACCGTCGGCAGTGACGCTCCTTTTTCTTTTTTATACAGATATTCATAAGCTTTAGATGACGCATCCAACGCTTTTAATTCGGAACGATCTTCCACTCCCGTTGGTACATCCGATAGATAGATGGGCGAAAGATTATACAATACCTCTTCTACTGCTGTTGCAGATAAATCTGTGTCCTGTTGTATTTTTTTGACCAGTAACGCACGATTGCCCGCTAACTCGACTTTCTTTTCTTCCAGCTCTAATATGGCGAGCTTTAGTTTATCACGGTCATACGGAATAGCCAGACCATTTTCGATGGCCTTGTTCACTTTCTCCTGCTCTTTTTTCAGTCTCCGCTCGGAATCTACGATCAATTTATCCACCTCGTTCAACAACATCAGCTGATCGAACGTAGCAGCAATCTCCTTCACCATTCCCTCTTTTCCCGCTTCGGCTAAATAGCCCTGTGCTCTTGCCTTCTCCTGAAGTGCCCGTTCGCCGTTGGGAATCTGCAATCCGGAAAAAATAACCTGCCTAACGGACACACCTGCATACGCAGCCTGCAAGCGAAGGTTGAAGTCGGTTGATCCCTCAAATAGTCCCAGATTTAATACCGGCAGATTTAATGTAGGAATGTCCAAGCTTCCATTATTGTACATGAAGCCATACAAACCCGTTGCTGACACATGTGGCAACTTATTAGCTTTCACACCCTCCGCCTCTAGGTTGGCTTTATCTACTTCGTAGTTTTTGAGTCTCAAATCCTTATTGGTCTGAAACGATTGTTGAATAATTTCTTTTACTTTTGGATCTATAATGGATTGTGCCTGCCCCGTTTGTTGAAAAACGATGCCGAACATGACAAAGATCCATCCCCATTTATTTCCCATAACTTATTTTTATTTGTATTGCGAAACAAATATATTGATTTATATGATGAGCTTTTTTTAAGATATCTTAATAAAAGCGGTTAACGTTGCGATCTAATCACACTGAGCGTTTGCTGAGAAATCCCCAAATAAGAAGCTATATCTCCCAACGGTGCCCGCAAAAGTATATCCGGATGCTGCTCCATTAATTTTTGATACCGCTCTTGCGCTGTTTCAAATTGCAGGCTCTGTAATCGTGTAGAAAAACCAATCAATGCTTGTAACAATATGGTTTGTATAAGTCTATTCATGGCTATGGAATGGGATGCAAGTTCCGCTATCGCATCATATGGGATTAGGGTGATGGTCGAAGGTTCCAACGCCTCTATGCCATACATTGATTTTTTGTGATAGAATACGCTTTCTGTACCTGCCGCAAAAGTTTGTTCTGAAAAAAAATAATGAGTAATATCCTTACCCGATTTATAATAAAACATCCGAACAAGCCCATGCTCTATAAAGAACACGTTCCGCGAATAGTGCCCTGCATCTAAAATAGTATCTTTTTTTGCATAGGTCTTCGTTACGGCCACACGTTCAACTTGTTCTAACAGGTCATCTGTCAAACCAAATGTGGTTTTTAAATAGGGAATTAACAGCATTCCCTAAGATAAGATAATTTATGCAAAAACTAATCTGCGAAGTTAATCATGCCCGGTTTTATATTTAATTTCCAATGCCAATATAATATCCCGTTTTTTTCCTTCTATCAAGGACAGATTTCCAGCAACAAATACGCCTTTTTTACCGTTATTGCTATTCGAAATACCATAGACGGTCGATTCATCGTCCGGGTTAGACGCTCCTTCATAACGATAAAGGTGATCAATCTGATAATTGTCTGCATCGGCTAGTATTTCGTCAAATTCCACGTTAAAATCGATGGTATACCCCATTTCTTTTAATTTAGCCAACGCGACATCTGTCGTTTCATAATCGTGTTTCGTTTCCATAATATATCAAGTTTGTCTCTATCTAATAAAACTAATAGTTACATAAGATAACACGACAAAGGGCAGTTCTGTTTTCGCATTTTTTTGGCTAGCTTTGAACATCTTTGTTAAACTAGGTCGCAAAAACAATTATGGCATATCCTATACCCGAAACTCAATACACTCCCGGAAAAGCATTCGAAAGGTTAATCACCATTTTAGACACGCTCCGTATTGCCTGCCCCTGGGATCGGAAACAAACCATGGAATCCTTACGACATCTCACCATGGAAGAACTTTATGAGTTGACCGATGCAATTCTGGAAAAAGACTACAACGAGATAAAAAAAGAGCTTGGTGACGTGATGCTACATCTTCTTTTCTATGCCAAGATTGCCGATGAACAACAGCAGTTCAATATAGTAGAAGTACTGAACGCCATCTGTGACAAGTTAGTTGTCCGGCACCCACACATTTATTCGGATACACAGGTTGATAATGAGCAAGATGTAAAAAACAACTGGGAGGCTATCAAATTAAAAGAGGGAAACAAATCTGTTCTGTCCGGTGTGCCGAAAGGGTTGCCTGCTCTTGTGAAGGCGTACCGTATCCAAGATAAAGTGCGAGGCGTTGGCTTTGATTGGGACGATAAAACGGAAGTTTGGAAAAAAGTGGAGGAAGAATTAGCGGAATTTAAGAACGAGTTTAACCTCACCGATAAGGCATCCGTTGACCAAGAGAAAGCCGAAGCAGAATTTGGTGACCTGCTATTTTCTTTAATCAATTACGCCCGGCATCTGGGCATCAACCCTGAAAACGCGTTAGAACGTACCAATAAAAAGTTTATACAGCGATTCAGCCATCTGGAAAAAAGAGCTTCCGAAAATGGGCAGAACCTCAAAGAAATGACGTTGGAGGAAATGGATGTGTACTGGAATGAAGCGAAAAAATTATAGATTAAAAAAACAACCATCACGGCTCATCGCAATGGTATTATTAGGCAATTTTTTCCTGCTTATAATGGTGGCTTGTGATCCATTGATAGAAAGTTTCTGTTACCGAAATTTTAAAAAAGATACCGGCATTTACTGTTAATCTAAGTTTTAACCTTGAACCTGTTTACGCTATCATTTTAGCTTTTTTATTTTTTGAAGAGGGTGAGGAAGTAAATACCTCCTTTTACGTTGGGTTGTTTTTTGTAATGGCATCTGTAATTTTACAAACGCTTATCTCTGTGAGAAGAAGCAAATATTCCTACTAACAAAATTTTAAAGGGGCTGTCTAAAAGCCTTTTTTTAGACAACCTCTTTCAGGTAAAAGACATCGTGCTTTTCGCCGGTTTGACTATCGTTGGGATAATAAAATGTTAAAAATTGTTAAGACGCCGCCGGTGGGATACTACTCCTATCGGGACGACGTTATTTAGATATAATTTCATAATTTAGGTTAATAATTGGTTTGGTAAAAATCCTGGAGCTCCCCGCTTCAGGATTTTTTGTTGAACGTATTTCGGTTTTTATTTTAAGTTGTCCTTCAGTGGCCTCCGGTGGGGCTCGTTCTTATCCGCGATGGCAGTTCTTAAAGCGGTACTTTTTGTGTCCTATCACAGAGAGCGGAGGACTTATAATTCACGGGTGGCATAATAGTCATACACCAGTTTTGCGATATCTGCAATAATTGCTTCGTTATTTGCAGTATCCTCCTGCGAATGTGATACAAAAACCGTGATAAATATCGGTTGCCCGCTGGGTAAAAATATGATACCGGCATCGTGTACCGCTTCGGTGATGCCATTTCTTGTTCCGGAGAAGCCTGTTTTATGTGCGACTACCGTGCCTGCAGGGAGCCCTCCTTTCAACCGTTTGGCTCCTGTCTCCGTACCTTTCATCACGTCCCACAAAAATTTGTGGCAGGAAGCTGAAAGCTCTTGGTTGCGGTTGTAATAAAATAACTGCAGTGTCTGCGTGCAGGCTTTTGGTGTGGTCCAATTCTGAAATTGAAGGTCCCAGTTATTCTGCATCGTCTCTTCATTGATCCGGATGGCAATGTCCTGAATACCTTTGCTTTTTATATACGTCTCTACCGCGAGGGGGCCGCCCAGTAACTTCAGCAGCACATCACAGGCTACGTTGTCGCTCTGCGACAGCATATAGGTGATTATTTTCGATAAGGGCAAGTTAACCCCATCGGGGTATTGATCCCGTAGCGGGCTCCAGATTTCAGGAGTAAGGTCTTCTTTTTTGATCGGGATTACCTGATGGAGCGAGAAGCGCCCCTCATCGACCTTAGCGAGCATGGCAGTAGCGATGTGAAATTTAAAGACGCTCTGCATAGGGAACTGCTCATCCCCGCGGATATTAAGTGTGTCGCGGTGCTCAGGATGTATAATGGATACACCGACTAGGGCTTTCTTCTTGGATAACAGTTTTTGTATTGTGGGTTGAAGAGGATGTTCTTGTGCGTGTACATAAAATATGGATAGGGAAGCAAAGGCGAGTGTACGGACAGCGGTTGTTAAGATATTCATAGATAAATAGCTAAGTATGCCATAAAGATAGTTATTTGTCGCTGGTGCTGCAATTGTCCTGTTCTGATTCATTTAATTTAGAAGGGCGATGAGACGTTCAGGTGTATGAAATAGTTGCTTATTTAAAATTACGGCCTTTATGAAATGCATTACCCGTGTGTTCTGTATGGTTATCTTCAAGTTCCGAAAGCCAGCTATTTAAATTATGGCAGCGTTTTGCTACCACATGGATAACGTTTTTTTCGACCTGAATCTGGCCTTCTACCAATAACAGTCTGGATTGTAGAATCTCTCTTCGATATCTGGAGAATATTTTGCTCCAGACGACTAAGTTCGTGAAACCTGTTTCGTCTTCAATGGTTACAAAAAGGACGCCTTTTGCTGTTCCTGGCCGCTGACGGACGGTAATGAGTCCGCACACCTTCACGGGCATACCATTTTTAACACGGTTGAGTTTATTTGCTGGTACCACATGTAGGGTG
Organism: Sphingobacterium allocomposti; assembly: GCF_008124885.1. GTDB lineage: Bacteria > Bacteroidota > Bacteroidia > Sphingobacteriales > Sphingobacteriaceae > Sphingobacterium > Sphingobacterium allocomposti. Next base: position 109,523 of record NZ_VNHX01000010.1, on the reverse strand, counting down.
TCCAGTTTAGCACGCAGAAAGCTTACCGGATGAGCTTTCACCGACAAGCCTGTACTGACATAATCGCGTACAACATGTTCGCTCTGCGTCATGAAAGGCAGGCTGATCTGCCCTTCGGAAGCGCTGGCCGGGGTTTGATGCCGAAAAAGAGCGATTGGCCTGTCCTGAACAGCGGCGATCTCCCAAAGAGCCTGACGTCTATCCAGTCCCATCGAACGAAACGCGTCCGCATCCGCCAGACGTTCCAATACCGGAATGGAGACAACGTGAGCCAACTCTTCTATCCGTTGATACCCTGCCCCACGATGCGCAACCAGTTTGTTTATTTCCTCTTCCGGAAGACCTTTCACCTGTCTAAATCCCAGCCGCAACTGATGAAGCTCCTGAAATTTCCCCTCGAGTGTATTATCCCAGAAAGAGTGGTTTACATCAACAGCTAACACGGTCACTCCGTGTTTCTGCGCGTCAATAACAATCTGTGCCGGCTGATAGAATCCCATGGGCTGACTGTTTAGTAAAGCGGCAGCAAACACGTCTGGATAATAACATTTAATATAACTGGATACATAAACCAACAAGGCGAAAGAAGCTGCATGGCTTTCGGGGAAACCGTAACTTCCGAATCCTTCTAATTGCTTAAATATCCGGAGGGCAAATTCTTCCTTATACCCTTTTTTTACCATACCTTCGACCATTTTCTGCCGAAAGGCACTTACCTCTCCTTTCGATTTAAAAGTAGCCATACTACGGCGTAGGGCATCTGCCTCTGCTGGGGTAAAATCTGCTGCCACTATAGCGATCTCCATAGCCTGCTCCTGAAACAGGGGTACCCCTTTTGTCCGTTCAAGTATTGGCCGAATTTCTTTCATCGGATAGTCTTCATCTTCTTCTTTATGGCGCCTCCGCAAATAGGGATGCACCATATCTCCTTGTATAGGCCCAGGACGTACAATAGCCACTTCAATAACAAGATCATAGAAACACTTCGGCCGTAATCGGGGGAGCATAGACATCTGGGCCCTGCTTTCTATCTGAAATACGCCCAATGTATCCGCTTCGCTAATCATTCCATATACCTTGGGATCTGTGGGGGGCATCGCCAGGGTCAGTTCTCTACCGTAGTGTATTTTTACAATATCAAAAGCTTTTCGTATACATGTAAGCATACCCAGCCCGAGAACATCGACTTTTAGGAACCCCAGTGCTTCTAAATCATCTTTGTTCCATTCCAGTGTCGTGCGGCCTTCCATGCGTGCATGGATAACAGGGCATAGTTCGTGAATTTTTCCCTGTGTAATGACGAAGCCTCCCGTATGCTGTCCCAGTTGCCGGGGAAAACCTATGAGCTGTTCACTTAGTTCCAGTATTTTACGAAAGTGGGAGTTCTCGAGGCTGAAGCCATGCTCTACAAATCTCTCCGGTTCAATTTCGCTATCCCAATGAGAGCCAATGGCCTGAGAGAGCCTATCCAGCGCATCCATCGACAGTCCCATTGCTTTTCCTACGTCCCGTAAAGCGCCTTTCGCCCGCTCCTGTGTTACTGTAGCCACGATTGCCGCCCGGTCACGCCCATATTTCTCATATATATATTGAATCACCTCCTCCCGTCGTTCATGCTCAAAATCAACATCAATGTCGGGCGGTTCATCCCTGGCGTCCGACATAAATCGGGCAAAAAGCAACCTGACCTGTCTGGGGTGGACAGAGGTGATGCCTAAACAAAAACATACAATAGAATTGGCTGCCGATCCTCTTCCTTGACACAGGATGTTGCGCGATCGGGCAAAACGGACATAATCGTATACCGTCAAAAAGTAAGAAGCATAGCTTTTTCTTTCTATGAAGTTAAGCTCCATTTCAATGGTGGTGCTATACTTTTCCAGGTCTTCTTTATTGAAGCGCTCTTTCGCCCCCTGCCACACCAATAACGCCAATTCTTCCTGTGGAGTGCGCCCTTCGGTCGTTAATTCTTCCGGATATACATATTGTAGTTGATCTAAGGAAAAACGGCAGACGTCACCAATCTGAAGCGTGTTTGTCAGTGCCTCCGGATAGGCGCGGAAGAGTCGATGCATTTCTTCCATGGGCTTTATGTACCGTTCGGCATTCGCGTGCAATAAGAAGCCAGCCTGCTGTATCGTCCGTTTTTCCCGCACGCAGGTTAACACATCCTGCAGCTCGCGGCGTGCAGGTTCGTGGTAATATACATCCCCCAAGGCCACGAGGGGAATATTTAAATGCTGACTCAACGTATGCAGGCGATGTAAATGCTTTAAGTCGTCGCCCTGATATAATCTGGATATACCCAGATAAAGCTTTCCTTTTAATTGGGTAGCATACTCAGATATATGATGTATAAACGCTGTCGGCAGTTCGAAATCCGGTGTCAGATGATCGGGAGGAACAGCTACATAGGTGATATCCTGCTGATAAGCATAGACATCTGCTTTGTATAAGTGACAATGTCCTTTTGTTGCACGTAAATTACCTGTAGTCAATAAGGTGCATAGCTGAGCGTATCCGTGTCTATTTATTGGATAAGCCAATAGGCTTGGTCCATCCAACAGATCCAGCCGGCATCCCGGTATAAGTCTTATGCCCTGCTTCTGTGCCTCCGTATGGGCACGTACAATTCCGGCAAAACTATTTCTGTCGGTAATGGCTATTGCGCGATAGCCTAAGGTTGCAGCCTGACGGATCAATTCTTCAGGATGCGACGCGCCCCGAAGGAAACTAAAATTGCTTGTTACCTGTAATTCAATATATTCCATTGTCTCAAGCGAAGTATCCATGTAAATACCAGTTCGGAGAACGATCTCCTACATAATGCCCTAAACGGAAAAGCCAATATCTCCTTCCTCTGGTATCTTCAACAACATAATAATCCCGATGTTCTCCCTGCTCCAGCCACCATTCCCGTTCAATCCGCTCAGGACCGTCAGCCCGTTTAATGACATAGACTTCTCCATGAAAACGGAATATCAAAGGAGGATAATCAGGAATGGGAGCGGTTACTTCGATGGGCTGTGGAGGATGAAGCAGACGTATGGGACGGGGCCGATGTTGAGGCCAGGTATCGGTTGCTTTTTCTGTTAACGATTCTGCAGCCCGTATAGCCCGTTCTGGCCAATGGTGTTCCTGTGGGACGTATCGATTGATATGGCAATAGGGATCACGTCCTTTAAAACGGTCCAGCAACTCGACCAATGCCTTATTTTCGAATGAACCATTTGTGCTCCATAGCAGTTCCTGATGAGGGGTGTGATCGTCTACTTTTACAGCTTCTAATAAAAACAACTCAATACCTAAAGCAGGCTCTATGGTGCTGATTTTAAGCTCGAAAAGCTCTAAGAGATGCTTTTTGCTTACAGAAGGTTTGTTGGTACCGATTTCTATACGAAGCACTTTTCCATCAACCCGATAGCATGACAATTGTGCGTGGCGTACCCCCTTTCCTTCTTTAGTCAACCGTGCACACAATCCGTCTAATAGCTTCCCGATAGCAAGTTCTATGCCTTGTGCTGTCCGTATGGGATCCAAACAAGGTAATCTTTCTACGTAGGGCGCGACAGGCTTAATAGGCAAAATATGTTCTTCTTGTCTTCCCAGCAACTGATTTATCCGGTGCACAAGCGTTGGTCCGAAGCGCCTCCGTAATGTAGCGGGGGGCATGCCTATAAAGCGGCCTATTGTTTTAAACCCCAGCTTATATAGACGTTGTACAATCCATTCGTCCAAGCGTAATGCTTCCGGCGGAAGTGTGTGGAGTATATCATATTCATCGTTTGTGGTCAAAATTATTTCCTGCTTTGCATACCGGGACATGGCCCAGGCGGCAGCGATGGTGTCTGCAACAGCTATTTTTGCAGTATACCCTTTTTTTTCAAGCTGTTGCTTTATCTCCGTTACATACTCCATTTCTCCTCCCCAGAGGTGTGCACAACCGGTGATATCGAGTATGATGCCTCCGGGCTCATCCATACCTGCCAGCGGTGTAAATTTAATACACCATAAGCCAATGTGTTTCAATATGGTAGCGGCACGATCAGGTGTGTCGGGGAACATGATCAGCTGAGGTACAGCTGCCTTAGCATCGGCTAGAACCATACCTGCATATACCCCCTCCTGCTGCGCTATTGCATTGGCTGCTGTAATGCACATCCGTCCATTCTTCGGCAAAGCTGAAACCAGCGGGATATCCCGGTCCGCAGGGCGGCGCCGCGTGTACCAATCGGTCAGGAGAAAAGGAAACCAAAGTGCTGCAAACCGTCTTTTCATTGCTTATCCTGCCTCTTGTGTGATCAGTTGGTTTGTTCTACCGGCAGGCCGCTCTGCCTGCTGTAAAGAGAATTGGCCTTTTTTCCATCCCATAACCCATTGGCTCGGGCTCCCATTTTTGACCTTCAACAGGTTAACTTCCCATTGGGGAAAGCCGACCCCCGGCAGATCGTCGGGAATTATACTGGCTATAGGAATAATTTTCCAGCGCGCTGCGCAGGTTGTGGCGCCCAATGTCTTTATGCCTGAACGGATCACAAAGCCCGTTACACCACTTTTTTCAACAGCCAATTGCAGTCTGCGGGACTGTACAAAGTCTAAATGTTCTATTTCAGCTATTACAACACAAAGCCCCGTACATTTCAATCCTTCTTCCAGCGCCCATAGTATATCTTGTTGTTTTCGCATGCTGACAAAAATAATGCGGTCCGGCTCGAGACCGAACATCTTCGCTGCCGGCGGAAATACCCCTTTCGAGCTGTTGATCCACAGGCACATCCCACCTTTTTTCATAATGTAGGAAAGCAGCCCACCTATAAATCCGCAGGAAGCAGCCAGCTCTTCTGGCTGGTCATAAACAAATTCATGCACTGTGTTTAATGGAAAAACACCTCCCGGAAAAACAGTCTCTATCTTTCCAAGTCCCAACCCGGCTGATACGGATGCACCTGCCTGCTTGAACCCCTCCAGTTCCAGCATCTGCCGCCGTAAAGCTGATACAACGGCTTGTTTTTTCGATGTCAATACCATAATCTTTCCCTGTTTATCTTTACAAAGATAATACTAATATTTTTAGTAAAAGAAAGAAAATGAGCGGGAGGTTTGAAATGTGAAGATTCGCTAATGGATAGGAGAAATGGTCTACGCCTGTTAGTTAATAGCCTTCATAAAATTCTATCGGCAGTCCATCAGGATCGGCTATAAAAACAAATTTCTTGCCTGTCATTGCGTCTATGCGCACTGTTTCGCAGGCGATTCCTTTTTGTTGTAAAAAATGAACTGTTTCCTCTATATCTATCACTTCGAAAGCGAGGTGTCTCAGTCCTGCAGCTTCAGGGTAGGAAGGTCTGGGCGGAGGATCAGGGAAAGAAAAAAGCTCGATCACATATTGACCGTGCAGCGCTAAATCTGCTTTGTATGAATCCCTTTCTGCTCTATAGGTTTCCGACAATAGCTTCAGGCCCAATGCTTCTGTATAGAAATGAAGTGAGCGTTGGTAGTCGCTGCAGATAATCGCGATATGGTGGATCTTACGGATGGATAAGGACATACATTATATTAACTGAAACAGATCTTGTACACCCAATAATTTTCTCGCCGTAAATCCTTCTGCATACTTGACCTGGATGTTACGTCCTAATTCAGCAGCCCGTCCGCGCGTCGACTCCATGAAATCCGGATTGGATATATAGGTCTGTGGTTCGGCATCGTCCGCTTTGGCATTAAATTGGGTGGTATATGCTAATATGGAACGTTCTTTTATCTCCCAGAAGTCGGTAATGTCAAGGATGATGTCGGGCTTAATATATTTATCCTGGATTAATTGCAGCTGCAGTCTTGGACGAAAAGCTTCCTGTCCTACGCCTTCTTCCCATGTCTCTATCTTCCGCAGTCCGCTAAGAAAAAGTGCATCATTCACCAGCTTACTTGCTCTACCATGATCGGGGTGACGGTCGTCTAAAGCGTTCGTTATTACGATTTCCGGTTTATATTTCCGTATACACTGAATGATGGCGCGCTGGTTTGCTTCATCGTTGGCAAAGAAGCCATCGCGTAAACCCAGGTTTTCCCGCATAGCAACACCTAATATTTTTGCGGCCTGTGCTGCTTCTGCTTGGCGTGTCTCGGCCGTACCACGGGTTCCGAGTTCCCCGCGTGTTAAGTCAACAATACCGACTTGCTTTCCTTCCGCCACATATTTGGCAATCGTTCCACCTGCTCCTAGTTCCGCATCGTCCGGATGCACAGTCATAACCATTAAGTCTAACTTCATAAGTCCTTCTTGTTTGCTGGCAAAGATAAACACTTACCCTTTCTTTACTCCGCAATCAATTGTTCGATTTTTGTCATAACTCGGCTCGCCTGTGGGCTCGTCGGACTATAGAAGAAATCAACAACCTGGCCTTGTCTGTTAATTAGATATTTATGAAAGTTCCAGAGCGGCTTGACTCCCACCTGTCCATTTTTTGATTTGTCAGATAAAAACTGATACAGCGGGTCGCAATATTCTCCTACCACATGGATTCTTTTAAACACCGGAAAGGTGACCTGCTGGCGGATGCGGCAGAAGGTTTCGAGTTGGAGTCCCGTCATCGGTTCCTGCCCTCTAAAATCGTTTGACGGAAATGCCAGTATTTCAAAGCCTTTATCTTTGTATTTTTGGTAAAGCTTTTCCAACGATTTGAACTGCCTCGTGAAGAAGCATTGGCTCGCTGTATTGACAATCAGCAACACCTTGCCCGAATAGTCCTGCAACGATTTTTTTTCGCCGTTAAATTGTAAGCCGTGAAAATCATAAACCGTTTGCATATCCTGTCCGTCCTTTCGTATAATTAGTTAATAGCTGTTGTATAAATTTTTTATTGGCCGTATCCGTTCATAGCTACGTATGATATTTTCTATTTCATAATCTTCTTCCGGATCATAGACCGATTTTAGATTATGTCCAAAAACTTTAGCGACCGACTGATAGAAAAAGGCAGATAATCCTCCCTTCATTTCTTTTACGAGTTCGTAACTTGTATTTCCTGTTTGCCGTTGCACCAGTTTAATTAAAATCTTGCCCTGAGATACGCTTAAGTTTTTAATTTCAGCGTTGAATTTATTTTTTATCTCTTGCTCACAGGCTTTAATCAGACGCTGTTCTTCCCGTTTGGAGGAAACTAATGCCAACTCTCTGTCAAGTTGTTCATAACGTTTTTGCGCATAAATAGCATAGGGCAGCACACGAAGTACATTTCTCTCTAAACGCAGGTAACGTAAACGGTCTTCTTCGGTTTTAAAAGTCCGCCTTGCTGTTACCACAACATCGTCTATGGGAAACCACGGTACAATTTCACCATCGTCTAAACGGGTCGTCGGGTAATGCTGAATAACTTTCCCCTCCCCTTCACCATAATGTGGGACCTGCAACGCCTGTCCCTGTCCGGCAAACGGAATAAGAAGGCAGCCCAATACACCCAACACAATTAATCGCATCATCACTCTGGAAAAGTATTACGTATTTTTAAGTCTCTAAAATTTTTGCTATATTTATATGTTGTTTACCCGCAAAACAATTACCCCAGGGAAACATGAATAAAAATAAGAACAAAATAATAAAAAAGCAACTTTTTTCAGCGTGTATATGGAAGATTATGTGATTGATATTGAAGCAGAAAATAAGGAAATCAGGAAAAGATACCGTGCGTTACTAAGAGCTTGCAAACCCACTTTACAACGAGGCGATAAACAGGAGATCCGTAAAGCGTTTGACCTTGCCCTGGAAAGCCACAAAGATATGCGCCGGAAGTCCGGCGAACCTTATATATATCATCCTATCGCTGTAGCGCAGATTGCAGCGGAGGAGATTGGTCTGGGAACGACTTCTATCGTATGTGCCCTTCTGCACGATGTTGTGGAGGACACTTCTATTACTTTACAGGATATTGAAGCTCAGTTCGGAAAGAAAGTTGCCCGCATTATAGATGGACTTACCAAAATTTCGGGCATTTTTGATCCGAACAGCTCTATGCAGGCCGAGAATTTCCGGAAGATGCTTCTCACTTTGGCTGACGATGTCCGTGTTATCTTGATAAAGCTCGCGGATAGGCTTCACAATATGCGTACGATGGAATTTATGGCCCGGCATAAACAACTGAAGATAGCCTCTGAAACAAGCTATCTATATGCACCGCTGGCGCACCGGTTGGGATTATATGCCATAAAATCAGAGCTGGAAGATCTGTCAATGAAATATACCGATCCGGACACCTACAAGTTTATTGCACGTAAATTAAACGAAAAGAAGGCTGAGCGGGAAAAATTTGTCGCCGACTTCATCGAGCCGGTTAAGGAGATATTAGTGGAGCAAGGCATCAAAGCAGAGGTTTTCGGCCGTCCAAAATCTATTTATTCCATCTGGAATAAGATGCGCAAAAAGTCGATCCCGTTTGAAGAAGTGTACGATCTATTTGCCATCCGCGTCATTATAGACACGCCGACAGAACGCGAAAAAACTGAATGCTGGAAGGTCTATTCGATCATCACAGACTTGTACCGTCCAAATCCGGATCGCCTCCGGGATTGGGTTTCTTCTCCCAAAGGTAACGGATATGAGTCGTTACATACCACGGTTATGGGCCCGCGGGGACAGTGGGTAGAAGTGCAGATCCGTACAAAACGTATGAATGAGATTGCTGAAAAAGGATTTGCGGCACACTGGAAGTATAAAGAGTCGAACTCGGACAGCGGGTTGGATCAGTGGATCCAGAAGGTTAGAAATATGCTAAGTAACCCCGAACAAAACGCGCTGGATTTTGTGGACGATTTTAAAATGAATCTTTTTTCGGACGAGATTTTCATTTTTACGCCAAAAGGTACGCTTGTGCAACTGCCAAACGGTGCGACTGCACTGGATTTCGCGTTTGAAATTCACTCCGATATCGGCGCCACCTGTATCGGCGCTAAAGTTAACCACAAACTGGTGCCACTAAGCCATCCGCTTCAGAACGGCGATCAGGTGGAGATCATTACCTCCAGTAAACAGACGCCCAAGGAAGATTGGTTGAATTTTGTGGTTACAGCCAAAGCGAAATCCAAGATCCGGTCATCCCTAAAGGAGGAAAAAAGGCGGATCGCGGAGGACGGCAAAGAAATCCTGGAGCGGAAACTAAAGTCGCTCAAGATTACGTATAATACCGACAACATCAATAAGATTGCCAACTTCTTCAAATATCCGAGTTCTCAGGACCTGTTCTATAATGTTGCCAAGGGTATTGTAGACGTGAAAAACCTACGGGAATATGCGGCCCATGAGAAAGCTCCTGAACAGAACCACAACCAGTTCAACTCCCATATCTCCGGACTGGTCGAAAAGATAAATAAGAAAGAAGTTGATACGATCCTCATAGGCGACGACTATCAGCAGATTGATTATACACTGGCGCCTTGTTGCAATCCGATTCCAGGGGACGATATCTTCGGTTTTCTGACCGTCAATGATGGAATCAAGATCCACCGGACAAGCTGTCCTAACGCTTCCAAGCTGATGGCCAACTACGGCTACCGTATTCTGAAGGCCAAATGGGCTTCTTCACAGGCTAACGTTGCCTTTTTGACCGGACTACGTATTGTGGGTATCGACGACGTGGGGCTGGTTAATAAGATCACCAACGTCATCTCACAGGAATTTCATGTCAACATACGTTCGCTGGCCATAACAAGTAATGAGGGGATCTTCGAAGGAAACATTATGGTTTTCGTCAATAATACGGAGCAGCTGGAAAACCTCATGAAAAACTTAAAAGAAATCAGCGGGATTACGGGTGTAACGCGCTATGAAGCAGATAATTGATCTGCGTAATATCATCCTTTGTGGAAAACGTCGTTTTTTACAGGGAAATTGGTAAATTTGTAGGAGATTAAATAATACTATGAATCAAGCTGAAAACTACCAAACGGTAAAAAAGATATTTGAAGCTTACTTAGAAAACAAAAGTCTAAGAAAAACTCCGGAGCGCTATGCTATTTTGGAAGAGATTTATTCGCGCTCTGACCATTTCGACGTGGAATCGTTATACATCCACATGAAAAACAAAAAGTATCGTGTCAGCCGTGCCACGGTTTACAATACGTTAGAGTTGCTGGTATCGTGTGATTTAGTAACCAAACATCAGTTTGGCCGCAATATGGCGCAGTTTGAAAAGTCGTACGGCTTCAAACAGCACGACCATGTGATCTGTATAGAATGTAACAAAGTGGTCGAGTTTTGTGATCCACGCATCAACCAGATACAAAGTCTTATGGGCGACCTGCTGAAGTTCGACATTAAGCACCACTCGCTCAATCTATATGGTGTATGTGAAGACTGCCAGAAAAAAGACGGGGGCACCAAGCAAAAAGAAGTCAGAGGCAAAGCGCCTGTAAATTCAAATTGATGCAGTAATAGACAATTATTGTATTACCTTTGTTCAGAAAAGACCGGACCTCTCCGTTTTTTTCTGAACTTTATATTTTAGAGACGATTGAAAGAATCATTTAATTTTAAATCTCAATATTTCAAATATTATGCAAGTTGATGTGCTTCTGGGCCTGCAATGGGGCGACGAAGGAAAAGGTAAGATCGTTGACGTGTTCTGTCCCAAGTATGACTTAATTGCGCGCTTTCAGGGCGGCCCTAATGCTGGACACACATTAGAATTTGACAACAAGAAATTTGTTCTCAACACCATCCCATCGGGAATCTTCAATGAAGGTACGCTTAATCTAATAGGTAGCGGCGTCGTGATCGATCCAATTATCCTAAAACGCGAATTAGACAACCTACGTACTGCGGGATTTGATCCTGTCGGCAAAGGCACATTGGTTCTTGCCCGCAAAGCGCATCTCATTCTACCCACCCATCAATTGCTAGATGCGGCGTCCGAATCGAAAATGGGCGCGGGAAAAATCGGATCTACGCTAAAAGGCATCGGTCCGACGTATATGGACAAAACGGGCAGAAACGGATTGCGTGTGGGCGATACGACACTGCCGGACTTCAAGGAACGTTACGAAAAGCTGAAGGCTAAACATTTAGAAATCCTTTCGCATTACGGAGAGATCCCCGACTTCACCGAGAAGGAGGAGGCGTTCCTGCAAGCTATCGAATTTATCAAGTCTATCCCTCATGTAGACGCGGAACACCTGGTGAACAACTACCTGAAAGAAGGAAAACGCGTATTGGCAGAAGGGGCTCAAGGAACGTTGTTGGACGTGGATTTTGGTTCTTACCCTTTCGTTACGTCATCGAACACAACAACTGCGGGAGCATGCACAGGACTGGGAATAGCACCTAATAAGATCGGATCCGTATATGGTATTTTCAAGGCATATGCGACGCGCGTCGGCGGCGGTCCTTTTCCTACGGAGTTACATGATGAAACCGGCGAAAAACTTCGTCAGCTCGGACACGAGTTTGGAGCTACGACCGGCCGTGCCCGTCGTACGGGGTGGATCGACATTCCGGCCTTAAAGTATGCTATTATGCTAAATGGCGTCACGGAGCTAATTATGATGAAGGCTGACGTCCTGGACACGTTCGAGAAGATCTATGTGTGTACCCACTATAAGTATAACGGGGAAGTCATCGACTACATGCCGTACGAAATTATTACCAATACAGCCGAGCCTGTCCTGGAAGAAGTGCAGGGCTGGAATCAGGATATTACCGGAATCCGTTCGAAAGATGAAATTCCTGCGGCGTTAGCAAGCTACATTGCCTATTTAGAGAAGGCGTTGGAAGTGCCTATTAAGTATTTGTCTGTCGGTCCGGATCGCGTTCAAACGATTGAGTTGTAAACAAGCATGGCAACAGCCATATTTGAAGTCGATACAAAAGAATTTGAAAGCCGCGCCTTAAATTGGGCGCAGGAGTTTGACGAGGTATGCTTTTTACAGTCTAACGGCTACGCCGACGATTACACCAAGGTTGACCGATTGTTAGCTGTCAAAGCAGTAGAGGTCTTTGCTTCTACGACCGGCAAAAGCGCGTTCGATGGACTCGAGACTTTTAGAGCCAAGCATCCACATCGGTGGATGCCTGGTTTTCTTAGTTATGACTTGAAGGACGAGATTGAAGGTCTTGGAAACGATCTCCCGGAGGGTATCGCTTTTCCTAAAGCATATTTCTTCATCCCCGAGACTGTTATACGGTTCTACCAAAATCACGTAGAAATTGAAGCTGACGACCCTCATGCGATTTTTCGGGCCATAGAGCGACATGACGGACCTGCCACAAATACCGCCAATCAGAATATTCCTATTTCTATTAGCAAGCGTTTTTCCAAGACGGAGTACCTGCAGGCATTTGACCGATTACAATGGCATATCCAGCGGGGCGATGTTTATGAAGTAAACCTATGTCAGGAGTTCTATGCCGAGGGTATATCATTGAACCCTCTAGAGCTCTATAAACGGCTCAATGCACTATCCCCCACCCCTTTTGCATGTTTTTTCAAGCTAGGCCGGCAATATATTCTATGCGCGTCTCCGGAGCGGTTTCTCGCCAAACGTGGAGATACGCTGATCTCGCAGCCGATCAAAGGTACTGCACGACGTGGGCGGGATTCAGCAGAAGATGCGGAAATTATTGCCCGACTGCGGGGGAACCCGAAAGAGATAGCGGAAAACGTTATGATCGTTGATTTAGTTCGGAACGATCTGACCCGAAGTGCCCAGCCGGGAAGCGTAAAGGTATCCAGACACCTGGAGGTACATACTTTCAGGCAGGTACATCAATTGATATCTACCATCACTTGCTTAAAAAGACCCGACATCTCCGATATAGAGGTCATAAGAAACACATTTCCGGCCGGATCGATGACGGGCGCGCCAAAAATCAGCGCCATGTCGCTCTGCGACCGTTACGAGGGTAGTAAACGGGGTATCTACTCGGGAGCTGTGGGCTACTTCGCTCCGGACGGCGATTTCGATCTTAACGTTGTCATCCGCTCCGTACTGTACGATTCGTCGGCATCTTTTCTGTCTTTTCATACCGGAGGCGCGATCACTTTGGAAGCGCGTGGAGAAACGGAGTACGAAGAGTGTTTGTTGAAAGCGTCGGCGATTGTTGCAGCGTTGAATACTTCCATTGCGCACTGATGCAACCTCTGTGAAAAATTCATTTTTCCCAACCCTTAACACCCTCAAATCAAACGTATTTCGTATATTTCCACTATAAAACATATGACCGGTTGAGTGGCGTTTATTTTCTAAGCACACGGATTATTGCTTATAAAACAAAATTATTTAGGTTTGATCATGCATGTTCCTTATATCAATATACACACGCACAATACCTCTAAAAGTACGGAGCATGAATTTTCTCTTCCTAATGTCATCATTTCTAAAAATTACCTTTTCTCCCAGCCCTGTTCGCTCGGTATACACCCTTGGTATATCGACAGCTCTCCTACTGCGCAATTGGATGCCTTAAACGATTACGGCAAGAAAAACCAGGTGTTGGCCATTGGGGAGTGCGGCCTTGATAAGCTTTGCGATACGCTATGGTCGCTGCAGGAGGAGATGTTCCGGCGACAGATCGTTTTTGCAAACAGTATCCAAAAGCCGTTGATCGTACACTGTGTCCGGGCGCATCAAGAATGCCTGCGTATTCTGTGGGAAGAACGCGTTTCAGTACCGGTCATCTTTCACGGATTCGAAAAAAACAGACAGCTGGCGCGGCAGATTTATGATGCCGGTTATTATATCAGTTTGGGGGCGTCACTCCTCTCCGGAAAGAAAGACGAGCTGATTATCGATGCCCCGTTAAATAAAATTTTCCTCGAAACGGATGATAAATCTACCAAGATAGTAGATATTTATACTTATTTTTGCGCCGTTCGAAAAGTGAAGGTTACTTTGCTTAAAGAGCAGCTTTATCAAAATTTCAGAAGTATATTTAATTATCAGCTATTAGAATGAAAGATTTGTCTTGGCTATCTAGAACAGAGGCCTTAACGGGAAGGGAAGCTTTGGAAAAATTGGCTGGATCGCATGTCATGATCCTGGGTCTCGGCGGTGTGGGCTCGTTTGCGGCAGAATTTATTTGCCGTGCAGGGGTTGGTAAGATGACCATTATCGACGGGGATACCGTCGACCCATCCAACAGAAACCGGCAATTGCCGGCCTTGGCAACAAACCATGGCCAGCCTAAAGCAGAGATTATGAAGGAGCGCCTGTTGGCTATCAACCCCGAGCTGGATCTACATGTAGTTCAGGACTTTATTGTGCCTGAGAAGATACCTGCGCTGCTTGAGTTGTCGCCCGACTATTGCGTAGAAGCTATAGATAGCATTACACCGAAACTATTCTTCATCCGTCGGGCGTTGGAGGCCAAAATTCCCTTTGTGAGTTCCATGGGTGCGGGGGGAAAGGTTGATCCGACTAAGATACGTATTGCCGACATCAGCAAATCTTACAACTGCAAGCTTGCGCAGCATATCCGCAAAAAGCTACGGAAGCACGGTATTAAAGAAGGGGTTAAAGTGGCTTTTTCAACCGAATTGCCCGATAAGAATTCGCTTCTTTACACCGATGGAAGCAACTTCAAAAAGTCTGCCTACGGGACGATGTCATATTTACCGGCAGCTTTCGGAGGTGCAATTGCGTCGGTGGCTATACGGGACCTCATGGGGATGCGTGTTTCGAAGTAATCTGTACTTCCAGGCAAGCATTCATTAAAGGATGCCATTTTGCAAACTGCGCTTTAATTTCTCTATGGATTGCAATATTACTAATTAAATTAGTAATATTGCAATGTGAACAAACCGAGGCTATTTGCTATCGTCGACATCGAAACAACCGGAAATTATGCCGGAGGAAACCGTATTACGGAGATCGCTATCTTAATACATAATGGAAAGAAGGTTATTGAGGAATACCACAGTTTGGTTAATCCCCAGTGTCCGATTCCGTTGGCTATTCAGAGCCTAACGGGTATTACGGATGAGATGGTAGCGGACGCGCCGCTGTTTGAAGAAATAGCAGAAGATATTTATCATTTGCTGCAGGGCAAAATTTTCGTAGCCCATAATGTGGGTTTTGATTATACCTTTTTGGTCCGCGAATTAAAACAGTCGGGGTATGAGTGGCAATCTCAAAAGCTATGCACTGTCCGTTTGTCTCGAAAGATTTTTCCCGGCCACAGATCCTATAGCTTGGGAGAGCTCTGCCGGTCGTTGCGTATTATGATTTCAGAAAGGCACCGGGCAATGGGCGATGCAAAAGCTACGGCCGAGCTTTTCGACTTGCTAATACAGCGCGACGATACCAATTGTATAGAAGAGAGCATCCGAAAAAACACCGAACACCGCCTGCCCGTCCACTTGTCATGGGAACAGTTTAACCGGTTACCGGAGACGGCCGGGATCTATATGTTCAGAAATAATAAAGGAAAGATCATATATGTTGGAAAGGCGATCAACATAAAAAAACGGGTTCTGGGCCATTTTAGCGGCACGAATACAGGGCTGAGGCGGCAGCAGTTCATTAATGAGATCTGCAGTGTGGATTTTGAGGAGTCGGGTACGGAGTTGATGGCACTTTTGATGGAATGCCAAATGATAAAGAAACACTGGCCGGAGCACAACCGTGCCTTAAAGCGTTATGAACCAAAATATGCGCTTATTCATTACCAGGATATACGCGGCTACGATCGGCTCGCTGTCAGCCGGGCCAGATCCGGCGACTCCAGTCTGCGGTTCTTTGAGACAGCGCAGGAAGCCAACCTGTTTTTAGGGGACCTTTTGGAGCGTTTTGGCCTGTCTCCGGCGCTGTGTACATTCTATTCTCCCGCCACGGAGAGCCGGGAGGACAGGCGCACGTCTTCTATAACTCTTCCCGACCTCGACGCACACGCAGCAAAAATACAGGAACTTCTTCATCACTTAGACGTGCACAAACAATCCTTTCTTCTGATCGATAAAGGGAGGAACGAAGAGGAAAACAGTTATATCTATTACAAAGAAGACAAGCTTTATGCTTTTGGCTTCGTTGACTTTGTTCAACAGTGGGATAACGTGGAGGACATTGTATCCTATCGGGACAAATGCACCAGTAACTTTTACATGCAACAGATTGTGCTACGTTATGCTGCGCTTCATCCCGAAAAGGTGAACTTGCTGCCGGCCGCGTTGACGTCTTCATAAGGCCGGTTCATAAATTCGCAGACTTTTTTGACCATATTCATGCTTCCGATAACGATTGGTGTCCGTTGATGTAGGTGTACCGGTTTTATATCCAGAACCCTGTCGCGAGCTGATATGGCCATGCCGCCCGCTTGTTCAATGATAAAGGCCATCGGGTTACATTCATACAACAGCCTCAATTTTCCGTCTGGATAACTTGACGTCTCGGGGTATAAGAAGATGCCGCCCGTTATCAGTGTGCGGTGCAGGTCGGCAACCATCGATCCGATATAACGCGACGTATAGGGCCTATTGGTTTCTACGTCTTCCATCTGACAATATTTAATATAATCTTTAATGTATTGCGGAAACTTCAGATAATTGCCTTCATTAATAGAATACGTCCGGCCCTCCGCGGGGATGCGCATATCGGGATGAGAGAGGCAGAACTCACCGATGGAAGGGTCTAGCGTGAATCCATTGACGCCTTTCCCGGTTGTATATACCAACATGGTCGACGAACCATAAATGACATAGCCGGCTGCGACCTGGTCGTGGCCTACCTGGAGGACGTCGGCTTCTGTGAGCGGGCGATTTAAGTCTTTTCGTCTATAGATGGAGAAAATAGACCCCACAGAAACGTTGAGATCGATATTGGATGACCCGTCCAAGGGGTCCATGCACACGATATACTTTCCGGAATGGGAAGTAGCGGTAGTACGGACGGTGAGGTCGATGCCTCCTTCGTGTTCCTCTGATGCAATATAACAGCATTCTCCTCCTCTACTAAGTGCTTCAATAAATTGCTCATCAGCATATACATCGAGTTTCTTCTGCATTTCTCCCTGTACATTTTGGTCGCCGCTTTCGCCCAGAATATCGGCTAATCCGGCTTTGTTTACCTCGCGATTGATTACTTTTGCCGCGATTCCTATGTCGCGCAGCAAGCGTGAGAGCTCGCCTTTCGCGTACGGAAAGTCAGCCTGCTTTTCAATTATGAACTGCCCTAATGTTTTTAAAGCCATGAAACGTTTGTTAAGTGTAATAGTGAAGGATTGTATGTCTTTGGCCATCCTGCGACGGATTCGCAGGATGTGCTAAAATGGAGATAATTTCTGCTTATCGCTATTGGATTCACGTGACAAAGCTACATAAGAAATGCAAATTTAAAAAACTGATTTTCAGCTTATTGTATAATATACACATGTTTACATAGCTGATAAACAACGTGTTAAATGTATAAAAAAAATTTAGCATTTTTATGCTAAAACGATTCGTGCAAACAGTCTAATAAGGGCATATGGCTACGTTCGGGGCGTCTTTTCGTTGAGAAATCGCCAATATCGTCTCGGTACATGGCGGATATGAAGCTTCATATTCTTTCGCTCTTCGATATTAACCGCTGAAAAATACACTTTCCATAAGGAGTCGTACGTCTGTTCCTCTGTTGCATCATGCTGTTCTACCGCGTGTGGCTTAAAAGGCTCGGCTGCGGAGAAATAGACCTCCGAGACGTCCTTCAGATCGTAATAGATGCCGTAATTTCTCTTCTGATCGTATATTAACCACTGTTGGTCTGCGTAACGATCAGCGAAATGTCGGTATATTAAGGGCAGCACATTGAAATCTGGTGCGATCAGTGCAAAGTAAACCCCATCTTCCAGACGGCGGAAGCGGACAAATGCTTTCATGCGATGTTTTTCTCTGGAGACAGATCTTACAATATTGCTGATCTGAAGAATCCGCGGGTCTTGATAGTTTGTGTTAACGGGCTGCACGCTATCGAAATAGTACATGATGGCGCGGAGAATTAGTAGCAATGAACCCGGAAGTTCGGATAGATAGACCCACCAGAGGTCGTTGTATACATTTCTGTCCCGCACCGTTAGCCCTTTCCGCACTCTGTCTGCTTTCTTCGCATCTGAAACAACGTGGTGTGTAGCCGCAAAGAGGTCGGACTGACCGTTGGATAACAGGCGTAAGTCCAGTGGGAAAAATTTATGGGCAAATACGTCAAAAGCTGCAGTTAGGACGCTTTCCCAGGTTCCGTCGACATATAGCACCACCTGGCTCCTGTTCATACTAAAAAAGCGTTGGCTGATAAGTTAAATCTTTCCTAAACTTTGATTGGCTCTTCCCTAAAAGGATATGCTTAAGCCGCTCCGGCTGTTTTTCGCAGAACGAATGTCTGTATCCTCTGCATATTATAAAATACTTTGCCCGGTTTATAGCCACGCCAATCTTTTTCAAAGCGTGTAAATCTAGCGAGCCAAACGTACGGGCCGCCACAATTTTTTTTGCAGACGCTACCCCCACGCCAGGAACGCGCAAAATAAGACTGTAATCGGCGCTGTTGATATCGACCGGAAAGACATGCATATTACGTAATGCCCATCCTAATTTTGGATCGATGTCCAAATCGAGGAACGGATACTGATCGTTTACGATCTCTTCCGCTTGAAACCCGTAAAAACGCATGAGCCAGTCGGTTTGATAAAGACGGTTTTCCCGTACTACCGGCACTGTTGTTTCCATTCCGGGCAGTCTTCGGTCGTTGGAGATCGGCACATAGCCGGAATAGTATACACGTTTCATCTTAAAGCGTGTATAAAAGTGGTCGGCAACCGAAATAATCTGCTTGTCCGACTCACCCGTAGCGCCGATGATCATCTGTGTGCTCTGTCCGGCAGGCGCAAAATGTGGTGCATATTTAAATCGGCGTTTTTCGTCCTCCGTTTTTTCCAGCTGCTCTTTAAGGTAAGCTATCGGCGTAATCATATCCTTCCTATTCTTCTCCGGAGCAAGCAGCTTCAGGCCGCTCTCTGTTGGGATCTCCAAGTTTACACTTAAACGGTCGGCATAGAGGCCTGCGGCGTGAATCAGTTCAGGCGACGCTCCCGGAATGGTCTTCAGATGAATATACCCGTTGAAAGCATGTTGCTGCCTTAGCGTTTTGGCGACTAATATAAGGCGTTCCATCGTATAGTCTGCATCTTTAAAGATTCCAGAACTTAAGAACAGTCCTTCTATATAGTTTCTTCGATAGAAGGCAACCGTAAGGTCTACCACTTCCCGTACCGTAAACGCCGCCCGTTTGATGTCATTGCTCTTCCGGGAAACACAATAGGCGCAGTCGAAT
Organism: Sphingobacterium allocomposti; assembly: GCF_008124885.1. Lineage (GTDB taxonomy): Bacteria > Bacteroidota > Bacteroidia > Sphingobacteriales > Sphingobacteriaceae > Sphingobacterium > Sphingobacterium allocomposti. The sequence continues at coordinate 90,239 of NZ_VNHX01000010.1, read as the reverse complement.
ATGCAATGGTTTGTCAACAGGATCTTCAGCAGGGACACACAACGTCCGTCCTCCGTATACGTATGGCAGATACCGGCGCCGGTATTTCCCAGTCCTTTTCCTTTGTTGACGCGATTGCTTCCGCTTGAACTGCAACTAACATCGTATTTGGCCGCGTCAGCCAATATCTCGAGCTTCTCCTTTAACCGGTCTTCCATGACGCTAAAATACTAAATTTATTAGCAATCCAAGGATGCATAAATACCTGTTTTACGCATGATGCGGGCAATATTCGGTCCTGTCGGCCCAGACTACCGGACGTTACGCTGACGCTATCCGGCAAGCTATTGGATACTGCCGACAATAACCTTAAGAAGACGTCCGTAATCGAAATATTCGCGGGCTATTTCCTGCGCCTTTTCAGGAGTCATCGTTCGAATGATCTCACTGTACTGTCGATAGTAGTCTAATGACATACCGTAAAAATATACCGCCTTGAATTTATCGGCGTGAGAAAAAATAGATTCCAAACTGCCGAGCGTCGAACCGAGCATATAGTTGGCTACCAGTTTTACCTCTTCTGCTGAAGGTGTGGATGCGCTAAGCTGGGCGAATTCTTTTTCAATTTCCTGCAGTGTAGCCTGCGTTACATCTACGCCAACCTCGGATGCAATAGTGAAGAAGCCTGTATATTTTAAGCTAGCTAACGCCGAACCGATACTATAGGTGAAGCCTTTATCTTCACGGACATTCCGCATTAGACGCGATCCGAAATACCCCCCGAACAACGTGTTCACAAACTGTAATGCCGGGAAGTCGGGGTGGGTGCGGTTAACGGAAGGCATCCCCAAGCGGACAGCAGACTGTAAAGATCCGGGACGCTCTTCGACAATAGTCGAAGGAACAAACGCGGGAAAAGTGGGGGCCGTCGGTGCCACTGTGTCTACAGATTCTTTCCAAGGCGACCCAAAATGTGCCTGCATGGCCCCTAACACGTCGGGGGTGACGTTCCCCGACAATATCAATGTACAGTTGCCAGGATGAATCTGTTTGCCGTACAGCGCGATAAGGTCTGTGCGGTTTATACTCTCGTAGGCTTCTTCTGTCGGCGTCACGCCATAGCGTGTTGCGCCAAATAAGTAATTATAAAAAAGACGGCGCGCTACGTAGTCGTTCTTTTGCAGTGAAATCTGCAGTGTTTGCTTATTATTACGGATATAGGTGGCAAGTTCTGCTTCCGGAAAAGTGGCATTACAAAATATATCCTGAACAATTGGCAGGACGGCATAGACGTGCTTGTTAAGTGTGTATAAGGTAAGAGACGTCTGATCAAAGCTGTACTCGGGCATCAGATAAGCACCATAGAAATCTATTTCGTCGGCAATCTGTGCGCTCGTCCGGTTCGACGTTCCTTCTTTTATCATATGGCTTAAGCAGGTATGTAAAAGCGGATTTTCCGGCTCGGAAAACAGATTTTGAAAGATAAACTCTGCTTTGAGCAGCTCCTGCCCTTCTGCCCTAAAAACAAATACCCGCAGGCCGTTTTCAAAAACGATTTCTTCAGGCTCGACCAGCGATATGTCCTGTATGGGATGTTGTGCCGGCGCTATTTTTCTATTCAACATGTTTGTTTTCTTTAGCGTAGTAGACTAAGGTAGAAGAGTTCCCGGATACGAAGATATCATTTGCAAGCCGCTGAATATCTTCGCCGGTGACAGCTAGATATTTGTTCACTTCGTCGTTATAAAGCCGAGCGTCGCCCAACACCTCGTAGAAAGCAAGGTTCATTGCCTTGTCCAGTATTGATAATTCGGCAAACACCATGGTAGACTCAATTTTGTTTTTTACCTTTTCGAGTTCGAATGATTTCACAGGTTGCTGTTTCAGCAAATTCAGCTGGTTCCATAGCAGTTCTTCTGCCTGTTGCATGGGAACATGCGAAAGCGGCTTCCCTTCTACAACAAAAAGGTTGCTGTCGATCGATCCTGTCACATAGGCATTCACTTCGCTGAAGAGGGGCTGATCCTTCACTAATGCCCGGTATAAGCGGGAGGAGTTTCCACGGGATAGGATGTCCGACATGAGGTCCATAGCCGCGTAATCCGGACTCAGACGGTCCGGCCCGTGGAAGGCGATGTAGATGCTATCCACAGGAACGTCGGCATGGACTTCTTCGCGACGGGCCTCCGTTTGTTTAGGCTCTTGGGGGATATCCCTGACCGTTTTGTTCCGGGCGGGAATGTCGCCAAACCATTTGTTGGCGAGGCGTTTCACCTCCTCGCTTTGTACATCTCCGGCAACAACCAATATGGCGTTGTTCGGAATATAATATTTATCAAAGAATGCCCTGACATCGGTCATGGTTGCCTCTTCGATATGTTTTAGTTCTTTTCCTATTGTCGCCCAGCGGTAAGGGTGCACCTTATAGGCCAACGGGCGGAGCCGCAACCATACATCGCCGTAAGGCTGGTTGAGATAACGCTGTTTGAACTCCTCCGACACGACGCTGCGCTGTACATCCAAGCTTTGCTCGCTAAAAGCCAGCCCTAGCATCCTGTCGCTTTCCAGCCAGAAAGCCGTTTCGAGGTTGGCGGAAGGAAGTGTGATGTAATAGTTGGTGATATCGTTGCTCGTGAAGGCGTTATTCTCGCCTCCCACCTCCTGGAGCGGTGCATCGTAGTTGGGGACATTTACTGATCCACCAAACATCAAATGCTCAAACAGGTGTGCAAATCCCGTCTTGTCGGGAGACTCGTCTCTTGCACCCACATCGTAGAGGATGTTGACACAGGCCATTGCTGTGTTGTGATCTTCGTGAACCAACACACGCAGCCCATTGTCCAGTGTGAAACGCTGAAATTCTATCATGAATTAAAATTGATTAATGAAATACCTACAGTGCCCAGCTTACATCTTTTTTTAGCAGCAGGAGTGTCTTCTCCTCCAGCGATCCGGGCTCGGCCTTGAAGTCGTACGCCCAATTAGCCTGCGCAGGCAAGCTCATTAAAATGGACTCAATCCGTCCATTGGTCTCGAGTCCGAATCTCGTTCCTGAGTCGTAGACCAGATTAAATTCGACGTACCGCCCTCTACGGAGCAACTGCCATTCCTTCTGTTGCTGTGTAAATTTCTTGTGTCGGCTACGGTTGACAAGTTCGGTATACGTCGGAAGGAACGAACGGCCTAAATCGCAGGAAAACGAAAAGAGCTGTTCCTCTGTAAGTCCGGTTTTCTCCGGAGTAAGCTTGTCGTAAAAGACGCCACCGATGCCGCGAGTTTCCTGCCGGTGTTTTATATAGAAATAATTGTCTGCCCACGTCTTAAAATCGTTATAAAAAGATGGATGGTGCTTATCGCATACATTTTTCATCATCTGGTGGAAAAACTTAGCATCTTCTTCCACCACATAATGTGGGGTCAAATCGATACCTCCACCGAACCAGCGGAGCTGTTCGTTCAGCTCGAAATAGCGGATATTCATGTGGATAATGGGCACCCAGGGGTTATTGGGGTGAATGACGATGGACACTCCCGTAGCGAAAAAGTCATCTTCGTCCACAGCGAACGCTTTTTTAATCGCTTCTGGCAATTTGCCGTGGACAGCCGAGAAATTTACGCCGCCCTTCTCTAAAATATCGCCATTTTGTATAATGCGGGTACGCCCTCCACCGCCTCCGTCCCTTTCCCATAGCTCCTCTTGGAAGGTTGCTTTTCCGTCGAGATCTTCCAGGCCTCCTGTGATCTCGTCCTGAATAGACTGGTATGTTTCTGCAATAAATTCCTTTGTTAAACTCATTTACGTCAGTTTTGTAGCTAGTTTTCTTACTTCTGCAGCCGCCGGCTGTCTGTTGTACAAAATTTGGTATACCATGTTGCATATGGGCATTTCCAGTGCATAGCGCTGGATAATATTCTGGATACATGCGGAGGCATAGTATCCTTCTGCGACCATATTCATCTCCAATTGAGCCGACTGTACGGTATACCCTTTGCCTATCATATGGCCGAATGTTCGATTTCTGCTAAACTGGGAATAGGCCGTCACCAGCAGATCTCCGAGATACGCGGAAGCATTAATATCGCGGTCAACACCGGGATCGATGGCGTTTACGCAGGTGTGCATCTCGCGGATGGCATTAGAAACCAATACAGCGAGAAAGTTGTCCCCATAGCCCAACCCATGGCAGATTCCTCCGGCCAACGCATATATGTTCTTCAGCACCGCTCCATATTCAACGCCAAATACGTCTGCAGAAATAATGGTGTTGATGTACCGATTACGGAGGAGGCCCGCTACGAGCTCGGCGTTCGTACTATCTTTTGCTGCAATGGTCAGATAAGATAGCTTTTCAGAAGAAACCTCTTCGGCATGGCACGGCCCGCCGACCACCACAACCTGGCTAAGCGGAATGTGATAATACTTTGATAAATACTCCCCGACGATAAGGTTGTCATCCGGTATAATCCCTTTAATGGCGGAAACCACGACCTTCCCTTCAAAATCTGCTGCAGTCACATCCTTCAATGCATCTTTCAGATAAGCTGAAGGCGTATTCAGCACTACAATATCTGCCCCTTGAATAACCGACCGCGCCGCAGAGAACAAATTTTTGTCTTTTACCTGCAACTGTACCGCACTGAGATAATTGGGATTATGACCATAGGCTCTCACATATTCAAGATCTTCCTCTTTCCTAATCCACCACAATACTTCTTTCTTCGCTTCGTTGTCGCCCAGCATCTTGATCATTGCCGTCGCCCAGCTTCCACTCCCTACAATGCCTATCTTTTGTACGGAATCATCCATAAATATTTTCATTCTTGTCAAGACGGCAAATATACGGATTATATATTGCCCGCCGCGTAAAATGATTGTCTAAAAGTGCCTGTTCCATGATTGCTTTTTTTTCAGTTTGCTTTCTCTATACGAGAGAGCTGCTTTTTTTATATATTTGTCTCCATCTAAAGCATCGTTATATGTAAGATTTGGTTTCTTTTTTTTGAATAATTCATGGGAGGTTGCAGATTGCACGCCTGTAGTATCATCTTTAATAAAGGAAATCATGCTTACTGTAGAAAATCTTACATACATCCATCCGGATAAAACCGATCTATTCGTCGATTTGTCGTTTTCAGCTCAACCGCAACAAAAAATTGCACTTATTGGTCATAACGGCGTGGGCAAATCAACGCTTTTACGTCTGATAGCCGGTGCGCTCAAGCCCCATGCCGGGCAGGTTAACGCTGCGGCTACGCTGTACTACATACCACAGGTCTTCGGGCAGTTCAACGAAATAACGGTTGCAGCAGCACTGCAGATCGAGTCCAAGCTGCGGGCGTACTACGCCATTTTGGACGGCGACGCAAGCAATGAGAACTTGGCATTACTCGATGACGACTGGTCATTGGAAGAACGTTGTATGCAGGCGTTACAGTATTGGGACATCAGCGAAATCGACCTTTTTACGAACATGTCTACCCTGAGCGGCGGGCAAAAAACGAAGGTATTTCTGGCTGGTATACAAATCCATCAGCCGGGACTTGTGCTCCTGGACGAGCCCAGTAATCATCTTGATTCGCAGGCAAGAGAACAACTTTACGATTTTATTAAAACATGTACACAGACGCTACTTGTTGTCAGCCATGATCGTACACTGCTTCGCTTATTAGACCTTGTTTATGAGCTGGCGCAGGACGTTATTACTGCGTACGGTGGGAACTATGATTTTTATATAGAGCAAAAGACCTCGGCCTCGCAAGCGCTCGACACCGCGATCCGTCACCGCGAAAAAGAGCTTCGAAAAGCAAAAGAAAAGGAACGGATGGCCTCGGAACGGCAACAGCGTATGGATGCCAGAGGCAAAAAGAAGCAGGAAAAGGCGGGCGTGGCCAGGATTATGATGAACACCCTGCGTAACAATGCCGAGCAAAGCACATCCAAACTGAAAGATGTGCACGCAGAAAAGATCAGCGGCATCCAGCAAGAGCTGATTACACTTCGTAATAACAGATCGGACTCCGACAAAATGAGGTTCTACTTTCAGCGAGCACCTCTGCACGCAGGAAAAACACTGTATGAATTGGACGGCGTACAATACCGGTATGGCGACCGTGACCTGTGGCCTACGGCTCTCACCTTCGCGGTGAAAAGTGGAGAACGTCTCGCCATTAACGGCGCCAACGGATCGGGAAAAACGACACTCATCCGCCTCCTTCTTGGCGAGATCCAGCCCACTTCAGGAACGCTTTGGAGCGCGGGACATCGTGCCGTCTATATCGATCAGGACTATGCGCTGATCGACAATGGTATGCGTGTGTATGAGCAGGCGCAACATGCCAATGGTGCAGGATTACAAGAGCACGAAATTAAGACGAGGTTAGCCCAGTTCTTATTTAATAACGAGTCATGGAACAAACCTTGTGCTGTACTCAGCGGCGGTGAACGCATGCGTTTAAGCTTATGTTGCCTCACGCTTAGCAATGAGGCACCCGATCTAATCGTACTGGACGAACCTACCAACAACCTGGATATCCAAAACATCGATATATTAACAAAGGCCGTCAGTGGTTACCAAGGTACGTTACTTGTGGTGTCGCACGACTTCCGTTTCCTGGAGGAACTCGGGGTGACGCGGGTTATTGATCTAAAGCCCTACTGCAAGATAGACGGGGCATAATCGAGGAAATAACGGATTGCATTGGTTCGCCGCTGCCATTACTGAATGTCCGCAGAAAGTCCTATCTTAGCATCGACACGCAGATGTATCCGGTTATGGAAAAACAGGTAAACGCAGAAGAATTTGTCGAACGGTTCATGTCGGGAAGCCTTGAGCACCTCGTTCCTACCCGCTCTCCGGTAAAGATCTTCCGTTTGAGTGATATTGCCCCTTATCTCAAAATTCCAATACCTCCGATTTTTCTCGGTTATAATCTTGTTGTACACATCACTGAAGGATATTTTAAGCACCAGATCGGCCCACAGACCTATCTGGTACAGGCACCGGCCATTCTAATCAGCAACTACGGAAACATATCAGCAATCAAGTCGGTAGATAAATCCGCTCAAGGGTACTGTATCCTGATCAAGGACAACGCTATGACATCCCTGTTCCGAGAACAGGAGATTCTGCATATTTTCACCATTTCTCCTTTACTGAACCTATCTTCAGAAGATAGTCAGGACCTGTATCAGCTGTTACGTCTGCTGTACGGCGAACTGCATGCTGTGACACCGTATTGGGAGCTGTCGGAGAGCCTGCTGAAGTCGGCTCTGCTCAAAGTGATTAAGTTGTCTGCTTCGACTAAGATCGTCAACAGGAAGCAAGAGATCGCCATGCTGTTTAAGCAGTTGGTACACAAAAATTTTCTGAAGGAAAAACGGCTCGACTTCTACGCGGACAAACTTGCTGTCTCCGTCAACTACTTAAACAGGTGTGTCTCGGCGGTCTTTAAAAGATCGTCGAAGGAGCTGATTTTGGAAGTACTGATCATGCACAGCCAGCTTCTACTGTCTGAATCGACGAAGAGCGTGGCAGATATCGCTTTTGAACTGGAGTTTGCAGATCCATCCTATTTTTCCCGCATCTTCAAGAAGAACGTCGGCATGTCGCCCTCCGCCTATCGGAACCAATTTAAATAATTGTTGTTTTTTGCGCCCGACGTGCGCGTTCCATTGAATGCCATAGTGCATCACTGTTCTGCATGGAGCCCTGTGATCCTTCGTATGGAAATGCCCATTCCCGTAGTCAGCCGCATCTAATTTAAACATGCACGATTTGTCCTAGCTATTGTACGAATTCAAATACCAGCTTGACCGTTTCGAGCCTATTTTTGTATATAACGATCGCTGAAAGACTTATCCGTTGATAGTAAATTTAAACCTTTGGGGATTACGATGGCACGGTTTAAACAAAATTGCTGTGCACAACGTTCACTGTACACACGATAGGTTTACAGTCGATCTATTTTACAATTTAATGCTGATTTATTATGCTGGACGTTTTAGCACATACGGATTTTGAGAGTTACATCTCCTCATTCAAAAAAAGATTATCGAGTTTGTTTCACTCGGATTACGACTACAATACACTGAGTTTGGAAAGAGGACTTCCTCCTTCATTCTGGAACGAAATTATGGAAATGAAGCCACTGTCGGTGGCTATTCCGACGCTCTACGGTGGACGTGGCGTGTCGGTTAAAGAGTGTTTGGGCGTTCTCTCGGCAGCATCTTATGAATCGCTGTCTCTGTCGCTAATTTTCGGCATCAATATCGCTTTGTTTCTCGAGCCTTTTGCTAAGTATGGCGATGTGGGTATACAGGATCGGATTTTTAAACGTTTTTTGGAAGAAAAAGCTATGGGCGGCCTAATGATCACCGAACCTGCTTATGGCAGCGACGCGTTGAACATGCAGACCTTCTATGAGCCGGTTGGTCAGGAGTATCACCTGAAAGGCCAGAAACATTGGCAAGGATTGACGGGAGCCGCTGATTTTTGGCTTGTTACTGCCCGTAGAAAGAATGAACAGGGCGATCTGACGCGGGACATCGACTTCTTCGTGACTGACAGCGCTAAACCTGAGCAACAGATTAATGTGTCCCGTCGTTATAATAGCTTGGGATTGTATGCTATTCCTTACGGAATAAACGATATAGATATCCGCGTGCCTCAGAATCAAAAACTGGTAGCGGAAAGTACAGGGATAAAGCTGATGCTCGATACACTGCACCGGAGCCGGCTTCAGTTTCCGGGCATGGGCATGGGATTTATCAAACGCATGCTTGATGAGGCGATGACGCATTGTTATAATAGGCGCGTGGCTGGACTACGCCTCAATGAAATGGATGCTATAAAATTCCAGCTTTCGCGTCTCCAGGCGGCCTTTACATTGTGTTCCGGCATGTGTGCCTACAGCACAAAGGTAAGCTCTATAGCGAATGACCTCTCCGGGCACGGTTTAGATGCCAACAGCGTAAAAGCTCTAGTGACCGATCTCATGCATGAAGCTGCACAGACATGTTTGCAGTTGTCGGGAGCAAATGGATACAGGATCGACCACGTTGCCGGCCGCGGCGTAATTGATAGCCGTCCGTTTCAAATATTCGAAGGCTCCAATGAAATGCTGTATACCCAGATCGCCGAATTCGTGACGAAAGGTATGCGCCGCAAGAAAGAAACCAACTTGTTAGTCTATCTACAGTCGGATAATTTAACGCAAGAGGCTGCTCCCTTCTTTGCTTCTCTGTTAAGCAATGTCGTCCTTCACGATGCCATCAAGCAACGCGAGATGGTTACGTTGGGAAGGATTATTGCCCGGATTATATGTTTTCAGTTCGTTGTTTCTCTGGGTAACGCAGGGTTCAATGATAAACTCGTCGACATCACCCGCCAACATATGTTTATGGACATATCCATGCTCGTAGGACAGTTTGGCAACAACGACGCGGATCCGCTGATGGAATACGAAGAGAATGCGGATTGGACGCACGCCGTATAATTCTTCACGGATTTCACTATGATAATAGATTGTACAAAATAGGTCGATCTAGAATAAAGAGAGCACTGGGTACGCTCTCTTTATTTATTAGGACGGTTTTTGTGGACAGATAGATCGCTTTTGCTGCGGCAGCAGGCTATCGCTGTTTTAGGAAGTCGGCATACCAGCGACCCGAAGATTTGACTATGCGCTGCTGCGTGTTAAAATCGACGTACACGAGACCAAACCTTGGGTAATATCCTTCTGCCCATTCGAAGTTATCGAGAAAAGTCCATACGAAATATCCTTTCACGGGAACTCCCTCCTGTTGGGCACGTAGCACCTGCCCAAGTGCCTGCTGTATGAAATGTAGCCGCTGCGGATCATCAACCTCTCCATCTACAACCTGATCGGGAAACGCGGCTCCGTTTTCGGTGACGATTAGCGGAGGCATATTGGGATAGGCTCCGAACTTTTTCAGCATGTGATAAATCGATTCGGGGTACACTTCCCAGTTCATGGCCGTCATCGGTACTTTACGTTCCTTGGCGCTTACGATCTTGGCGCCGAAAAACGGGACGAATGTAGCGTGTCGGATCACTTCACGGGTGTAGTTTTGTATGCCTATGAAATCCATGTCAAAGGCCATCGCATCTTCGTCTCCCGGCTTCATGTATTTCTCTATCCGTCGGAGTATTTTTATGTCCTGCGTAGGATACCCCATGCCGAGCAGCGGCTCTATAAAAAGGCGGTTGAGCAATGCGTCAGCTTTTCTGGTTGCTATTAGATCTTTTGCCAAAGCCCGAAAGGGCTCTACGTGAGAACACGAAAAAGTTGTTCCAACAATGGCGTCGGGGCGCAGGGATTTAACCGCCTTTGCCCCGAGGGCCTGTGCGAGGGTAGCGTGGTGGGCCGCCGCCAGAAAGTTGTCGAGGCCCTTCCTTCCGGGAGCGTGTATACCAAAAAAATAGCCGGCAGCCGTGAATACGGCAGGCTCATTTAAAACCATCCAATGTTTCACCCTGTCACCGAAATGCGAGACGCAGACGGAGACATAATGGCCGAACCACTCCTTGATTTCGCGGTTAGTCCACCCTCCTTTTCGTTCAAGCACTTCCGGTAGGTCCCAATGGTATAACGTGATCCAAGGCGTAATCTTGAGCTCGAGGCAAAGGTCTATCAGCCGGTTGTAAAAGTCGATCCCATCCTGGTTGACCTCACCGGTTCCCTGAGGGAATATACGGCTCCAGGATATAGAGAAACGGTAATTCGGAATATGCAGGCGGTGCATCAGATATAAATCATCTATATAGCGGTTGTAAAAGTCGCACGCGGTATCACCATGGTGATTTTGGAATATCCGGTTTTTCTTTTGAACAAATACATCCCATATGGAAGGCCCCTTCCCGTGTTGGTTGTGGGCTCCTTCTATCTGATAAGCTGCGGTGGATACACCCCAAATGAAATCTTCGCCAAACGACGCTTTATCTAAGATCATTAACAGAAAAGATTATTAAAAGGGCAAGGCAGAAAACAATAATGTTTTATACATTTATAGATCGTTAGGTGTTCTTAGATTTTATGGAATCTAAACGGCGAATAAAATGAAGAGAACTGGTTCAGAAACACACGTAAGATCATCCGTTGAAAGAAATATGCAATTGTTTTCATAGCTTAAATATAGCATATATACTACACCTATAAAGTAACGAAGTATTCATAAACAAATCATGAATAGTTTGTTAATTTTTTATGAATAGTGCCATTTGAAGCGCTAATCACCTATGAAGTAAACCCGGTTAAGCATCGAGCCGGACGCTGGATAACGATGCGGAAACTACCTGATTTTAGAAGACAGGTAAAAAGGACAGCAAATGCACCGTAATATTTATATATTCATAGTTATTCTATGAGAATAGCCCTTGATGACGGAGGAGAGCAATAGAACTATTTTACAGGAGACGTAATTATAGTCTGGATAAAATAAACTTATTTAGGGTCGATTAATACGTGCATAATTTTAATCAGTAACATGGACGCTTTAAAAAATTTGTTGGAAAGAATAGAATTGCTGGAAGCGGAGAAAGATAGGCTCAGCCGCCGCGTCGCCGACCTCGACGACTTTGTTGAGAATGCGCCTCTTCCGCTACGTTGGGTGAGCGCCTCGGGTACAATCATCTGGGCAAACCAGGCAGAACTGGATATGCTCGGATACACAAAAGAAGAATATATTGGGTCTTCGATGAACAACCATCACGCGGATCCCAAGGCCTATGAGAAAATACTTGCGTTATTAAAAAGCGATGGATCCGTTCAAAACTTTGCCGCGAGCTTACGACGTAAAGACGGTTCTGTGAAGCACGTGCTGATCACTTCGAACGTCGTTATCGAAAACGGCGAGTTTGTCCGGACACGCTGCTTCACAAAAGACATATCCGATATTTATGAAAAAGACGAGCGACGGAAGCGTTTATTGCAGCAGCTCGAAGAAAGTGAAGAAAGATTGAGACTCGCCGTAGACTCCACCAAGATGGGTACGTGCGACTGGGATATGCAGACCGGTGCTATTCATATTTCGCAAGAAGGTAGAAAGGTGCTAGGTCTCACTGCGCATGAAAAGATAGAAGTGGACAGTCTGCTAGCGCGGCTGGACGAAGCGGACCGGCGGACGCTCGAACAGAAAATGCAAACGTTTATCAATAATCCGAGTGGGAGACATCTTGATATAAATCTGCGTTTTTATAGGGTAAATGACAACAGCCTACGGTGGATCAGGTTCCGGGGTACACTATACTTCAGCTTTCAGAATAACCCGTCCCGTTTTGTGGCGAGTATCTTAGATATTACGGATGCGAAGCTGGCAAAAGAAAACGATGCGCGATTGGCAGCCATTATTCAATCGTCTAACGATGCGATCGTCGGGAAAACGCTGGAGGGATATGTAACCAGCTGGAACACGGCGGCAGAAAGGATGTTCGGTTACAAGGAGGAAGAAATGGTGGGGCAATCTATACTTACAATCATACCGGAGGACCGGAAGGATGAGGAAGATTTCATTTTGTCGCGCCTGCGGACGGGAGAAAGTGTTGAACATTTCGAAACCAAGCGGGTCACTAAGAGTGGTCAATTAATCGATGTCTCGCTACGGATATCGCCTATCAAAGATTCGGAGGGAAACATCATTGGTATTTCTAAAATAGCACGCGACATAACGGAAAAAAAACAGGAAGAGCAGCGCAAAAATGACTTCGTGACGATGGTCAGTCACGAAATTAAGACGCCAATGACTTCCATTCTGGCTTACGCGCAGCTGTTATCGAAGCATCTGAAAACAAACAATGACGGCAAGGGACTGTTAATGTCGTCAAAGGTTGAAGCGCAGTCGAAGAAAGTCATCAATATGGTGCAAGATTACCTAAGCATCAGCCGCCTTGAGGAAGGTAAGCTCGAACTTCAGAAAGAGGCCTTCGAACTTCATCCGCTGATTGCGGAAGTCATAGAAGATGCGATACTTCTCGGATCCAAACACAGGATCACTTATACCGGATGCGACAACGTCATAGTACAGGCCGATCGTAACAAAATAGGGCAAGTTTTAACGAACCTAATTGGCAACGCTGTGAAGTATTCCCCGCTGGGCGGCGACATAACGGTACAGTGTCAAAAGGTTGGTAGCCGTGCGAAGATTTCCATCCGTGATATGGGAATTGGCATAAGCGAAAGAGATCAGGAAAAGCTGTTCAACCGCTTCTATCGGGTCAACAACGAAAAGGCACGGAATATCTCAGGATTTGGAATCGGACTTTACCTGATAGCGGAGATTTTACGGCACCATAACAGTTCGATTCAGGTTGACAGCAAAGAGGGCGAAGGCTCTGTGTTTTCGTTTGAATTGGATTTGATCGAATAAATCTAAACGGAATGGCGTACGGCCGTCCGTTTACTACGGTAACTACGGGAGTGCTGCACAATCATGCAAATGTTACAAAGGAGCGTGCATGGTTAGCGGTAAAAATTATAGCTTCGTGGAAACTTATGAAAAACAAATCTCTACTTAACCATAACCCTTCCTTGAAGGGACAGAAATTTACTGTGATTTTTAAAAAGCAAGAATATGTCGTTCGCGTGCTCAGCGGAGTTGCGCAGGAAGATTCCCGGAAAATAAAGGTTTTAATAGATGGCGTGCAAAAAGAGCTGTTGCAGACCAACGACGGATGGCGTTTTTCAGAAGAAAACGCGAATCCTGCGTTTGCTGCCGCTCTCAAAGACGCGATTTTATCGAGATCATCTGCCTAGGTTCGTTGGGCGTGTGCCTTACAAGCGAGAGCGAGATTAATCTGTCGGTTTACCTTGACTTTTAGTAAAACTGTTTGCTAACAATATTGTTACAAAAAATGCGTTATATTTGGAGTTACAGGCTTAGATTCGCATTATTATTTTGATCAACCTCTAAACATGTCCCTGGTCTTAAAGCATAGCGAAATATCAACTCAGGTTGTCCAATCGTTTGGGCAGATTATTCTTTCAACACTCGACGGGACAATTGTCGCAGTGAGCGAACGCGTGGCTGCGAACAAGTTATCAGACGTGATCGGCACTTCCCTGCCCGATTTTTTAACGTCGCAGTTTATACACCCCACCGAACTTCTGGAAACTATTGCAGCTCCGGATCTTATCCCGGCATCGGGAAAAACCTTGTTGGTCAGGGATCAATCAGCACCCTATTATGTGCATGTGCATATCTGGGACGATATTTTACATGTAAAATGGGAGAGACAAACGAGCAACATCATCTTCACCACGGAGGTCAGCAAGTTCCATTCTACGCTCAACGGGCGATCTAGGTCGTTGTGGCCTTTGGTTACGGAAGCTCTTGAGCAGATTATCGGCTATGAACAGATCGTTATCCTTCAGATCCTTGACGACAAGAGCAGTAAAATCGTCAGTGGTCCCCCTCCGCTGTTGGGAAAGGTATTTTCCAAAAATTTTATAACCGAGGATACATACGCGTATATGCGGGAGCGGGAACACATATATCTTCCCGACACGGCGCGACCCACACAGGTATTATACAGCGCGGAGGCCGGTATTGTCCCGCACGCAGATGTCATGGCGCCACCGAGGCCGCCCCGCTTTTCAAAATATGTCGGGGCAAAATCTATCATCGCCATTCCGATTATTTTGAACAGTGAGCTGTGGGGACTTGTGGTGGCATGGCATTCCACCATGCGGGAGATAGACTTTCAACGGAGGGTGGTATGTCAGTTACTGGTTCAAAGTGCCGCCCGCAGCCAGGAAAATCTTATTAAAGAAAAGCAGTTAGAGTTTTACGAACTCATCAAGCGGTCTGAACGGCAGCTAAGGGCGAAGTTATCGGACGGCTATTCACTGAATTTCTGTTTACGGCAGCATATGGAACCGATCCGGCAGCTGGCCAAAGCCGACGGCATCGCGATATACTACCGCGGGTTGATAAACGGCGCCGGACTTCATGCCTCGGAGGCCGATACCGAACGCATCGTCCGGTTCCTGCAAAGCCGCGAAAAGCCGCTGCTTAAAGACAACAATTTCCGGCTGCGTCATGGGCATCGGTTTGATACACAGCTAACCTTTGCCGGAATTGCGGCCTTGCAGGTCGCCAAAGAGGAAGACCATTATATTATATGGTTCCGGAAAGAGACCGTTTCCTCCGTCATCGATGTTGAGGAAACGGCGCGCAAAACACAGGACGGCTCTGATGACGACGGTTATAGGTTTATCGAGCGGGAAATAAAGGATACAGCGCTGTTCTGGGACGACGATGACCTTTCTTTTATACATAGCTTGGATAAGATGATTAGGGAGGCTACCATCATTCGTGCGAAGGAACATGAGCACTCGAAGGAAAACCTCATCTCCGCAAACAACGAGCTGGAGATGCTCACGTTTACGCTATCCCACGATCTTAAAAATCCCCTATCAGCTATCAAACTCGGTATACAGGTACTGCAACGGAAGGATAGCATGCCGAAGGAGCAGCAGAAGCAGTGGTTTTCCGCAATTGAAGACGGCGTGCACAGTATGGAGCAGCTTATCAACAGTACAGTTGAGCTCACCCGGACTCACGATTACAAATACGTTAAAGAGCCGGTAGCCACCGACGACCTTATCCAGAAAATATTTGATAAGGCGCGGAGCCAATTCCAGAATCCGCGTTGTACGTTGCGCGTAGGTAAGCTGTACCCGGTTTGTGGCGAGAAAGGAGCTGTCCGCCAGATCTTTTCCAATTTGGTGGAAAATGCCGTTAAATTTAGTCTGCGGGAGGCGGACCCCTGTGTCGAAATTTATAGTGAACGGAAAGAGGGCCGCATAAAGTATGTTATTGCTGATAATGGCATCGGCATTCCAAAGGAAGAAATCATGACAATACAGAATGCCTTTCAAAGAGCATCCAATGCGAAAGGCTTCCCCGGCTCGGGTATAGGTCTCGCCCTGGTAACAAGAATAACGAAAAGGCTTGGTGCCACCATGACCCTTGAGAGCAGCGGTAACGGGACAACGGTGACACTTACGTTTTCGGACGACTGTCTTTAATGAACCAGTAGCGATCCTGGAGCCCATACGGCCCGCGGAGATTCCAACCGCTTCTTCAAAACCTTATTCGCGATTTCAACATCTTGTAGCGAACAAAACGTTCTAAAAATTGTGCAGTGTAAAAAGAAAGTTTTTACACCCTGTTAAAAGAAGATGTCATGAATCATACGGTACTCGCGATCTGCTTACAAATTCTTTATCTGTCAGCGCTCTTTTCCTCCTGCTCGACAGAAACGAAAGAGGAAAAGTTTATTCCTTCTGAACTGTCGGACGAGTGGTATCGAAACAGCGTCGTTTATAACATAGAGGTGGCCACGTTCAAGGATAGCGACGGAGACGGCATTGGCGATTTTCGGGGCCTGACGAGCAAACTCGGATATCTGGACACGCTTGGGATCGACGTCATATGGCTAGCGCCTTTTCAGCCTAGCCCGCGCAGAGATGACGGTTATGACGTGACGGATCACTTTAGCATTGACGAGCGACTCGGTACATTTGGCGACTTCGATCTTTTTATCAAGGAGGCTAAACGTAGAGGGCTTCGCGTGCTTATGGACGCTGTATTAAATCATACGTCCATCGACCACCCCTGGTATCGCCAGGCCCGCGCAGATAGCACCTCCCCGTACCATTCTTGGTATGTCTGGTCGGCTACTAAGCCTAAGGACTGGGACAAGGGCATGGTGTTCCCCGGCGTCCAAAACCAGACGTGGACGTTTGATGAAATTGCATCAAAGTACTATTTCCACCGATTTTACGACTTTCAGCCGGATTTGAATTATGAAAACCCTGAAGTAGAGCGTATGGCAGCAAAGGTCCTGACGTATTGGTTGGAGAAAGGGATAGATGGTTTCCGGCTCGACGCCGTGCCATTCATCATCGATATTCCGAGAACGGGGAGCGAGAATCCGGAACACATGTTTCCGATTCTTACACGTCTACGGAAGGCTGTCGAAAAGGTGAACCCGGAAGCTGTCCTGCTTGGAGAGGCAAATGTTACCGCAGAAGAGAATGTGCACTATTTTGGGGGGGAGGGTGAACGGTTGCATATGATGTTCAACTTCTTCGCGAACCAATATCTTTTTTATGCGCTGGCGACCCATGACGCTTCCTCTTTTGCGAAGGCGCTTAAAGAATTCGAGAAAAAGCCGCTCCCCTCGCAATGGGCTTTCTTCCTCAGAAATCATGATGAAATCGATCTCGCCAGGTTAAGGAAAGCACAACGGCAGACGGTATACGACAAGTTTGGTCCCGAAACGAATATGCAGCTATATGACCGGGGAATCCGCCGGCGCCTTGCGCCTATGCTCCAAGATCCCCGATTAATCCGAATGGCGTACAGCCTGCTTTTTTCTCTTCCGGGCGCCCCTGTCATCCGGTATGGTGAGGAGATCGGGATGGGCGACGACCTCACATTACCTGAACGCGTCGCTGTCCGGACACCTATGCAATGGGACCAAACCAGTAACGGCGGTTTTACGCACTCAGCAGAGCCCTTCCGCAATATGGTGAGCCTAGGCCCCTTCTCCTACCAAAACGTGAATGTAGCCTCTCAATGGAGGGATTCGACGTCTCTCCTCCGTTTCATAAAAGGCCTGATAGAAGTGCGGCGCACGCATCCAGAAGTAGGTAGAGGCCGCTGGGAACTTATACCGATGAATGCTGACGCAATCTTTGCTATCCACTATCAGCTGCAAGGCAGACGATTGTTAGTCGTCCACAACTTTAGCGATAAGCCGCAGAAACTGTCGCTCGGCATGGAAGCCACGGATCAATACAACGTAACGCCCGTCTTTGGGCACGAGATATCTGCCATGCGCGGTGCGGCAGACACATTGCCTGGCTATGGTTTTCAATGGTTGTACCTGACGCCGAAAAAATAGCTAACCGAGGGGCATCTCTTCATGTCGGGAACATCATTGGTTGCGGCTATCGACCCCCGGGCGCCTCTACGGCTTTTTCCCAGGAACGCCCGCCACAGCCCACGCACGCAGCTTCCTTAGAGGTGAGCGTATCTTCTACCTTCCCACAGCCAGAACAGGCCCATTTATCTTGGCATTGTACCATTTCCCGGCGGAAATCGTCATCCCACGAGGGGATAAGGCATAAGCCCGGTTTATTCTCCTTGTTTCTTACCCAGCTAAAGGAGCCATTGGCTTCGAAATAAAGTCTTGCCACGTGTCCGAGGTTCAAAAGGCCGTACGAACGTAGCTGGGCAAAAAGCCTGTCTTTGCTGATGCGGGCAGATTCCATATTTTTAAGGTTTAGTATGCCGTCCTGTACCAGGATACTTAATCTCCCTTGGGTTTTACTTTCAAACGTCTGATTAGTGGCGGCTTTATAAGCAAACCATCGCTGGAAGGAAACGATGATAATGGCGATGACGACGGCTGGTAGAATCCCGCGTTCGGGATCTTGAATCGGTATTCCTATGGCAGCGGCTAAAGAGACCATGGCCGCCAGTTCATTCCTACTCAACTGGGAAGACATCCGCTTTCCCATGGTGCGCATGCTGGCCATCAAAATAATATAAACGACAGCCGTTCTGACAATTACCTCCAGCAAAAAGGTGGGAGGCGTAGCTCCAAATAAGATACGGCCAATGTCGGCCAAGTGTATTTCGTATGCTTTCATGTCTATCTCTCTGCTTTTATCCAATGATTATGCTCACAATTGTTGCATCTCACCTCACGGGTGTCTCCTTCCACAGTGCTTCCGCAGTTTGTACAGGCAAAGACGTTATCTTTCTGTTCAGGTCCGGGTAACGCAAATTCCGCATCCGACGGAGGTACCAGTGGTAGGCCGTAAGCCGGCGGCTCCTGTTTATATATACTCATCAGACCGCATGCCTCCAGATATAGCCGCTTGACGGCACCTAAGTTATATATGCCTTGATTTCGCAGTGCCGCAAACACTTGCTGATGGGACACTCTCGTGTTCTTCAGCTGATCGATCTGCAGCACTCCGTCTTTAACCAATAGACTTTCTTTTCCTTGAAGTACGTGTTCCATGACCTGGCTTTTCACACCGAGGTAATTTACTCCCCGCTGAAAAGCCCATGCGCAGCCCAGTATCACTATTCCGGTAATTATTCCTCTGTCCGGCAACTGAATAGGCGCCGCTATAATGGCTCCCAGCGTGATCATGACAGCCATCTCCGATATCGTCAGCTGCCCTGCCATACGCTTACCCAGTCCACGGACAACGACCTGCAGAATGAGAAAGATGATAATCGTCCTGACAAAAACTTCTATCAGGAAGTCGGCCGGAGCCTCTCCGAACAGTATTCTATGCCAATTCGATAAATGCGTAGTTTCCATGATATACAATTTTAACATTCGATCCCTAACATATATCAAGCCACTGGCACCGGAATTACTACGAAAAAAGCAAATGAAAACACGTTTATTCTAGGCGTTAAATTGCGCGGCGCCGCAGTTTTTTACGTATATCTGGGAGACAGTACCACGGTGCTGGCAAAATATTTTACGGCGGATCTCCTGCCTTGAGCAGTCTTTATGTCTTCGGAAGTGCCATCATCGCATTCTTGTTCGCCTGTATTTTTTATGAGGCCGGTCCATAGCCGCTAGTACCTCTCCCCCCTCGCGTTGCATTCATCGGGGCCGGTAATCCTCAACGCCCCGAAGATGAGGTCGTACAAACGCCTGCCGTAGTCGTATAAAATCGAAAACACGTATGGTATTCTACTTGATGTGTCGTTCGGAAGGTGTTTATAAAAACGATCGTGCGCCTATTTCGTTCTACAGGCAGGACACGACAAGCAGCTATGAACAACACGCATAAGGATAAAAAGACTTCCGTCAAGGATCGATCACAGGAGAACGTTAGCGGATTAAGTGAAATGGATGACTCGGTAGAGGTCTACATGCAGCTATTGCAGGAAACTAGCAGTACCGAGCGCAGCTTGATGTCCGTTTTGCCCGGATTGACCGAGGGATGTACAAGCGTCGATTTTAGGGAGCTCCTTTACCGCTTCAAGGATCAAATAGCGGGACAAGCAGATCGGCTCGAGGAAATGCTGGACGATCTTGGCGATCACGACTCCGGCATAGCGTGCTTGTCTTTTGAGCTCCTCACGGCACAAATCATCGACATCCTGGATGACCACCGCGGGGGGCGTGTAGAAGACGCGCAGCTCCTCACCTGGTTACGACGGGCCATACACTTTCAAATAGCGAGCTACCGCAGCCTTCTGCTGAATGCGGAGAAGCTGACCAGCGAAAAGTATAGACGCTTTTTGCAACTTACGCTTTCCGAGAAGCAGGAATTTGATACGGAACTTGAGCTTATAGAAACGCAGAATGCAGACAGCAAAATAAGCTGATCAATAGCGCCTCTCGCGGTGATGCCAGCCATCCCCTTCTACGCGCTGACGCGAGACGGCTTAAAAACGTGTCCCCAATAGGATCGACGTGCGCATATACGCTAATAAACCAACTATATAAACGATTATATACTTATGAAAAAACAAAGGACACTACAAACAAGAAGCTTATATACCATCCACCGACTAAAAAACGACACATCTGCTCCATTACATGAACAGGCCGTAGGACCGTGCAAGCTACGTTTGAGGCAGATTGATGAGCAGATATATTTTGATATTGCGCTGCCGAACTCGTATATGATCATCAGTTGTGTCCAACATCTATTCATAAACAAGGGCGAACAGATAACTTTGCAGAAGGAGGATGATGGTATACGATTCGGGGTGTCGACGGTCATCGGCCGCTTCGATATACAGTTGGGCGGTGTTTTCGAAGATTCGGCGTTCTTTCACTACCGCGTCAGCTTTGAGCCAACAAGGACCCTTTCGCTTTCGGAAGAGATCTTCGATCTTCTTCTCCTGAAAACAGATTACAGTATCCCTGAGGCCGGCAATGTCTATCTGGAGCAGGTTCAGGCCCGTTCGGGGGCGTGCTTTTTGGATTTCGGAAAAGCCGTGAACGGAAGCGTGTACTACTTTCAAAACCTGAGCGAGCTGCATGGTTACGCTGAAGACAGTCAAGTCCCGTTGACTGACAGCGTGAAGGTTGTATGGCCGGAGATGGGATTCAAGTGTCCGATCTCACCAACGTCGCCATTAACCAAAGGAAAACGATATATACTTCGGGACACGTTTATTGTGTACCATCCAACTAAGCCTAAAACGGCATATGAGAGGGCGGTGTTCATGCTTAAAATGCAACACGAAATTTATCGGCGCATCGAAAAACCGAAAGTTGCGCTGTACGATCTGAGCAGCATCGTGGAAAAAGGCCTGAAAGATCTATGCAACCATAAAGGGTGTTGGCAGCAGGTCAAGTCGGACGCCTTCTTAAACGCTTATTTAAACGATTACAAGAATCCTGCCGAGAGCATGGTTCAACTGTCCGTACTATGGCCATTGCTCGACTACCACGGCCGATATCCATCTTCAGAAGCCGCTGACATTATACACGCGCTGACCCGCGGCATTCCGCGTTTTTATGACGAAAAGCTACGCTCCCTTGTTCGGTGGATCCCGGAGAAGTCGCATCACCTCGATAATAGCGAAGAGCAGAAGAAGCCACGCCTTATGGACTCATGGTACCTTCACCATCCCTTGCTCAACATGGCATTTCTTTTGCGCACGGGACAAGGTAACGACGAACTCCGGGATATCTTTTTTGATTCTGTGCGCTTCTGTATGAAGGTCGCTAAGCATTTCGATTATAAGTGGCCAATCTTCTATGACGTGGATACGCTGGATGTCGTAAAGGCAGAAGCGGCACCGGGGGAAGGGGGCGAACGCGATGTAGCTGGTTTATATGCTTATCTCCTGCTGCGGGCGTACGAACTTTCGGGACAAAAGAGTTACCTTGAAGAAGCGAAGCGGGCAGCGCGCACCCTAGCGCAGTACGGTGAGAACGTTCTCTACCAAGCGAATAATACGGCCTATGCTGCGGAAGCATTACTAGAACTCTGGTCAACGACAAAGAATGATGTATTTCTCCGCCAGGCGGAGATATGCGTTGCTCACTTACTTCGTAACACGTCGATCTGGGACATGCAATATGGGCACGCAAAGGAGTATCCAACGTTCTTCATGTTGTTTCCACTAAAAGATGCACCTTACGCGGCCATCTATGAGGAACACGAGTGTATAGGTTCCTTCAGCCGCTTTCTAACGATGGCCTACAAAGAGAAAGCTCCGTTGGCTCCGGAGATTTTCGCATTAATCCCGGAATATATAAAATATGCGTTGGCCCGATTGCCGTTCTACTACCCCCCTATGCTGCCTGACGACATTCTGGCACAGGAAGTTAAAACAGGATTTCTCAATAAAGATCTTTGGATTCCGGTCGAGGACCTTGGCGATGGGTGGGACGAGGTAGGGACCGTCGGCCAGGAGGTATACGGCGCCGGAGCCATTTTTCAAGCCTTCACGAATCATATGCTTCCTTTAGATGAGGACGATAGTTTCTGTTTTGTGGGATGTCCAATTCTCGATATCAAGCGTGTTAAAGGGGGTGTCCGGTTCCGTATACCGGGCTCATCTGAATTCGCTTATCCAATAAGACTCCTGTCCCGCAGTAAACAAAAATACGTATTGTCAGCAGACGGCGAGGACAACCGCATGCTGGATCAGGACTCCACAGAGATAGAGGTTGCCGGGGGCAAAACGGTAACGATAAAATGGAAATAAGCAGGATCGCAAACTTAAGTCGAGAAAAGTTATGAACAGAATGAAAGCAGCCTTAAAAACGGAAGAAGGTACATTCGAAATTAAAGAGGTGGACAGGGTGAAAATTCCATCAGATGATTGGGTGCTGGCCCGGGTGTGGGTGTCGGGTATATGTGGGACAGATCTACGTCACTGGAAAAAGCACGAGCCACACCTGACCTGTAAGATTATGGGACACGAGCTCGGGGGAGAAGTTGTCGAGGTGGGCGCTGCCGTCTCCTCGGTAAAGCCCGGCGACCGCGTCGTTATAGAGACGCTATTGGGGGAAGGGACATGCGACTGGTGCCGTGTGCAGCAGTATAACTTGTGTCCCGATCTCTATAAGGTCCGGATGGAAACAGTGTCGCGGGCTTTCGCCGAATACATTACCGGGCCGGCGACGAAGTTTCATCTGTTGCCTGAAAATGTCTCCTATGAAGAGGCTACTTTGTTGGATACGTTTGCTGTTTGCCTACATGCCCAACATCGAAGCGGTCTTCAAATCAACGATACGGTGGTTGTAATTGGTGCGGGCCCGATAGGCATAGGACAGTTACAGCTTGCAAAGTGCTCCGGAGCCAACGTCATCGTGGTGGATGTCGTGGATTCGTCTCTCCAGATTGCTAACGAACTTGG
Organism: Sphingobacterium allocomposti; assembly: GCF_008124885.1. Taxonomy (GTDB): domain Bacteria; phylum Bacteroidota; class Bacteroidia; order Sphingobacteriales; family Sphingobacteriaceae; genus Sphingobacterium; species Sphingobacterium allocomposti. Next base: position 66,871 of record NZ_VNHX01000010.1, on the reverse strand, counting down.
AGCCGATGCTGTCATCAACAGCGAGAAAGAGGATAGTCTCGCGCGGATCATGGAGCTGACACAACACAAAGGCGCAGATATCACTTTTGAGTGTGTGGGTGGCGAACATATGCAGCAGACATTGGATCTGGCGACAAAGACCACGCGAATCGGAGGCAAAGTGGTAATCGTGGGGGGATTCGAGAACGGTAATGTCGCACTACAACTGGATTGGCAACGGCTGCAAATGGGAGAAATCCAACTGGTATTTAGTGCCAGCTATGCTTTTCACGGCATTTATCCGGAGATGAAAACATGTCTTGACCTGTTATCCAAAGGCAAAATCAACGCACGAAAAATGATCACACATCGCTTTCCGTTAGCGAAAATCAACGAAGCTTTTGAGACGGCCCAAGCCAAGGCAGAAACCGGGGCCCTCTTTGTCGCTTTAGAACATTAGCCGGACGCTGGGGAAAAAGCTTCCGCGCATCACCGGTTTTGCTTTGATGCCAGCGCGAATAAGGTGATCGCGGCACCGGCAATAACATGGAAGACAAATGGCCTGGACGCAAAAAACAGATATATGGAGAGCAGGATGAGCGCAAGACCAAAAACGATGTCCGCCTGTCTGTGAACAGTGAAAGGAATAACGCGGATAACGCCTCCCTCATACCGTGTCAGGATCGAGAGGGCCGCGACGAGGCCGCCGCTGGCAACACTACTTATGGCGGGCAGCGAATACGCGTCGAGTTTAAGTATAGACGGGCCCCAAAATAGGGCAAAAACAAGAAAGTAGTCGAGAACAGCGTGGATATAGGTTGGGATTTTTCTTTTCATATGTCAGTATTCTTGGTAAATATCGGTTAAGCAACAGAGCTAAGATCCGACGACAACCATCTTGGACGTTAGCTCTAGCCAGACTGGCTAAGATAAGACTATGGATGTCCGCCGCCGCCTGCTGCACCGTATATCTGACCTGTAGAAAAGCTCGCTTGGCTGTCTGCGAGCTGCACGTAGATCGATGCGAGTTCGACCGGCTGTCCAGCACGGGCCATGGGCGTATCTCCACCAAAATTAACTAGCTTGTCGGGCTCCTGACCGCCACAGACCTGCAATGGTGTCCAAACCGGTCCTGGCGATACGCCATTGACACGTATTCCCTTAGGGCCGAGCTGTTTGGCAAGTGACTTTACGTATGCTACGTTTGCGGCCTTTGTCTGCGCATAATCAAACAGATTTTCCGACGGATCGTACGCCTGCACGGACGAGGTGGCGATAATCACCGACCCCGGCGGCAGATGTGGCAACGCCGCCTTCGTGATCCAAAACGGAGCATACACATTTGTTTTCATAGTGGCGTCAAAGCTTTCGTCGCTTATATCTAAAATTGAAAGGTTGCTTTTCTGATACCCGGCATTGTTTACCAGGATATCCAAACCGCCCAACTGCGAGACTGTATCCTTCACGAGCTGGTTACAGAAATTGCTGTCGGTAATATCACCAGGTATCGCTACAATTTTTCGTCCCTCACCTCTCAGCAATTCAACGACCTGTCTCGCATCTTCTTCCTCAGCCGGAAGATAGTTTATGGCAACGTCTGCTCCTTCCCTTGCGAAGGCTATGGCAGCAGCCCGTCCAATGCCGGAATCTCCTCCGGTAACCAGTGCCTTTCTGCCCGTCAACCTACCACTTCCCTTATAACTCTGCTCTCCATGATCGGGTACTGGATCCATTTTTGAAGCGAGCCCCGGGTGGGGTTGTGTCTGCTTTGGATAAGGAGGTTTCGGGTACTTGTCTAACGGGTTTTCCAACGGTGCCGCGAAGTTGGCCTGCTTCCCTTCCTTCCATCCCGCAAACGATGGGCTGACCACCAAGGTAGCCACGCTGGCTCCGAGCCCTTTCAGGGCGCTACGGCGCGATATGTTGTTTTCTTTCTTCATGGTTCTTCAATTTTATTTCGCAGTATTTTCTATCTTCTATCTTTTTCTGAACCTCATAATCGCCATATCGTTTTCGGGATTTTCGTAATATGCTCGTTGACCCGTACAAAAGAAATGGGTGTTCCGCCGGCACCCGACAATCCAACAGGAAAAGACAAAAAGGAAAAACTATTTAGACAGACGGCAGTTCTTAGTTAACATATATCCCGCCTTTTTATCAGATACGGTTTAGGTAAAATCCCTTGGCTCTCCGCCCGGGGATTTTTAATGCAACCGTGTCAGCTGCCGAAGAATAACTGCACTTAAATATCCTGTTAATAGAATCAGTCTGTTGTTCATTTGAACCTTTCCCGTGTTCGAAGGTTATTACCATGGTCAGCCGCCGCTGTAGCAGTCCGTGCCGGAACGTAAAGCACATAGGTCAGGCTGACACAACCGGCGTTAATCCGCCGGTTGCGGCCTTATACAGCAAACGTGTTATCAAGTCTTCGTTGATATGGAAAAATATGATGTTATTATTGCCGGCGGCAGCTATGCTGGTCTATCCGCCGCTATGGCTCTAGGGCGTCTCTCGCAGAAAACGCTGATTATCGATGGCGGTGATCCATGTAATGTTCAAGCACCTGAGGCCCACAACTTTCTTGCACATGATGGTGATTCGCCGAGGGCAATTGCCGAATCGGCCCGACACCAGCTAAGACGGTACGAAAGTGTCGACTGGTTGGACGATCACGCCATAGAGATACGTAAGACAGACGGGGGCTTTATTACGGGAACAAAAAATGGGCTGTCGGCCTACGCAAAGAAAATACTGCTCGCGACCGGCATTGAAGATATCCTGCCGGACATACCGGGATTTTCTGCGTGTTGGGGCAGGTCGATCATAGATTGTCCTTATTGCCATGGATTCGAGTATCGTAACCGCACAACGGCGATCCTCGCCAGCGGAAAGGAAGCGTTCAGGTTGTTTTCCCTCGTTAAGAATCTAACGTCGGATATCATCATTATATCAACCGGAGAAGATCACCTTTCCAATGCACAGCTGAAGAAGATCAACAAAGCCGGCGGGCGGATCATGAACAACGAGATCGATAATATCCAACATGAACATGGACAGATACAGGCTATTAACTTTAGAGATGGCAGCCGTTGCTCTGTTGACGCGCTTTACGCCATGCTTCCCTTCCGACAGAAGTCTGATTTGTATCAGCAATTGGGTTGTTCCTTAACCGAACATGGATACATCAAGGTAAATAAGCTGCAGAAAACAAGTGTGCGGAATGTCTTTGCCTGCGGCGACAACTCCAACTACTTACGATCGATCTCCAGTGCAGTTTACGCGGGTACCAAAGCCGGGATGACGATCAACAAGGAACTGTGCCTGCAGAACTTTTAAAACCGGCTGAGCGTAAAGGCTTCTCCCCTGTTCGTCCCGAACGGGTGTCGGAAATATTGTGTTTAATACATTTGTTATGGTAGTGAAACGAGGAGCGTCATAGAGCGCCTTAGACTGGTGTTGTTGCTGGTTTGAGAAAAGACCTTCTTGTTTTACTGTGATATGATCCCTAACAATATCACGCTCAGCCTGGCCAACCTGGAACAAACAGCGCTTCGGCAATAACTTTGTATTTATTCAATTGTGTTTACCCATTGCGTATGATTAACCAATCTGACACTGCGCACGTCGGGGACAGTACGGATTCTGTGGAAGTGCAGTGTGTCTATCCGTACAATGGCAGGCTCAGCCTGTCAAAACACATATCAGGCTGAGCCTGTCGAAGCACATGTCAGGCTGAGCCTGTCGAAGCCTCGGATTTCGGGCGATAAATCGTGGAATGGGTCTATGTTCATATTTCAAAGGCATACGCGAGACTGTTCGACTTCGTTCAGTAGGCTCCCTATGACCATTATTGCCGCGGAACATCCAAGAAATTTATCAGATGAATCGATCTCCTTCACGCCGCCCACCGCTTTTTATCTTTACCGTAGGCGGAAAGCTGTTTCTGAAGAAATTTCCTGGTATAATGGATACGCGTTTTGATGGTGCCCTCGGGCATATTGAATTCCTCTGATAGCTCCCGGTATTTATAGCCGTCCATGAACTTAATAAACAGGTCGTAATAGTCCTTCGGCAATTTTTTCAATGCACATTGTATATCGTTCATAACAAACTTCCCTTCGGCGTGATTATCTACAGAGGGTTCGGTACATCCCTCGATTCTGTAGCTCGCCTTCTGATGGTCTTCAAACTGATAGTGTTTTTGGTTTCTGCGATAATTGTTGATGTACACATTTTTCATGATCACATACAACCACGCGACCAGTTTAGGATTGTTAAAAAACTTGTCTACATATTTTACGGATCGCACCAACGCTTCCTGTACAAGTTCTTCGATTTCTTCCGGATCCTTTGTGAATTTATAGGCGATGTTCTTTAAAATTTTTTGGTTTTTAAGTAGTTCGAAATTAAGTTCTCTGCTTTCCATAGTTTTACTGTTTTAGTTGTCGATGTACAAGCGTAACATCAAAAACAATGCTGCTATTCGCCAATTTTTGTCTGGAAAATGGCGTTAGAAATCGTGTGCGATAAGTACCATGCCGAGGAGGTATTTTTTTCTTCTATGAAATATAGCGGAACGCATGGGTTTTCTGGAAAAAGATATGGTTCCTCAGGGACTGAAGGAAGATTTATTTTTTCATTTCAGGTACTTTCCGAAGTGTCGCAGGAAATATCCGGTGTCAATAAAACTAGGCACTGCCGACAAGGATCGTGGACCGGCTATTAAGGGATGTGTGCCGATAGGTACTGGGAAAAACAAATTTATGGAAACTGCAAGGCGTTTTGGGTGTTCATAGGATAAAACGAAAAATATGAAAGTAAACATACTACTAACAGCCTCATGTGTAGCAGTCTTGACTTCCTGTAGTCCGAAACAGACAAGGATCAACCAACTAAATCTTACAAACGAGTCGTCGGTCGATCAAGACGGATATAATTTTTTTCAGATAGTTGGAGGCAAGGCTTTTTACGAACGGGACTACGCGGCGTATGCAGAATCGCGGGCGTACTCACCGCAGGTTAAGAAAGTAGCCGCACAGGTTAAAGAGCTTTACAGCGATATGATTCCGGCGTTAGACACCCTGTCGTCGAAATATTATGTCGTGTTTCCTGTATTGCGTGCTGAACGTTTCCATTCTCCGGAAAACCAGACAGCGTTGCGGGATACGAGCGAAACCGATATGGATCGGACAGTGGAGGAATCGACACAAGACCAAGCGACGGCGTACACAGACGATAGCTACCTTCAACATGTGCAACATGAATCGGCCATTGTGAAAGACCAGCTGTATAGGTTGAGTAGGAATACAGAGCCGGGGTTACGCAACTTCGCCGCTGCGTATTTGCCAAAAGTGAACGAACTATTTAAGTTGGCCGGAGGTAAGGAAGATGAGACATCACATCATTGACGGCTCTGAAGAGCAAATCCCCACTGAAACGGCGCGTACGCATCTGTCAAGCCGAAAACGGCCGCATCATTCCTCAGGATGCGGCTAATCTATTGGAAATTTGTTGTGAAAGCCGCTTTTCCAGTCCTATTTTGGCCATTTCTACCAAATGCGAAAGCTCTTCTTTGACTGCGGCTATATTACGTAAAAATGTTTCTCGTGTTGAAGAAAGATGAGCGATATCCTGGGGCGTCAGCCTACTGGTCCCAACAGGGATGACGACGGAGAAGTGATCCCGCTGCAAGTGTATCCCCTCGCCAAGCACGGTTTGTAAAACTTCAAAAACTCTAGGAGATTTACATTTCAGCGATATCGGATAGGATACGCGGAGGAAGTCGCCACTGGGAACTGCGGAGCGTTGCCCTGACGCTATATCGGTGGTCTTTTCGAGGTCGGCCGCTCTCACCATACCATGCGTTTGATACTCACCAAGCTGTTCCAGATCTAAATGATAGAAGTCCTCAAAGAACGCGATAATCCGGCTCTTGTATGATTCATATCCCTCTTTGTTTATACTGTCGAGACCGGATCCAAGATTTTCGATCTCTTGGGCGACCCATTGGTTTATCTCTTCGCTTAGTTTATCCCTAATCTCCATAATACATTGAAGTTGGTGAGCACTATATGTTAGAACAGGTTTTTCCGCTATGGTTTAACCAGATGACGCCAGAACGGCTCGATTAGGTGAAAATACGTCGAGCGGCCTACTTCGGGTTGGGCAAATGAATGTATTGACGGAACGTAGGCCGCCCGCCGTTGATCGAATCGTATCTAGTTATGTCCGCATTTCCTGCCTATGCCGCGTCTTTCGTGTTTTTGACCAGACCGATACCTGAGAAAAAGAAGATTAAAGAGATAACACCAATGACTATAAGCGGTGTGTAGGCGGTACTGTTGTTAATCAGTTCATATCCGGTGTAAATCAAGCCGATAATACCCAGGATGGTGAGAATAGTTCCAAAAGTACGTTTTACATTCATGACCTTAATTTTTATAATGTTGATAAACCTTATTTTATGCCTTCTCGCGGCACTCATACTAGAGGACAAAGATGCGGGCAATAGGTTCACGGGATATTTACGATGTGGGCGTTTAATCGCTCCAACCAAAGACAGCATGCAGCCGTCAACCATTTTTCAATAAACGAATGAGACTGTAAATACGAACTGCCTAGGCCTAGTCGTATAATGTGTATAAAAAAAGGATTGAGCCGAAAGCGTTAGGGCCGCCCTGCTGCCGGTTCCTTGCCCTTCGCCCGTCAGCGCCGTTACGGGAGCGATGCACCCGAGCAGCTCCTTCAGGGCATTGTTTGCGGGGTGTATCAGGATGGCCTCGCGGTTCAGCACATTCGGAAGGCCGATCTGTTCGCCATGCCGCGGGTATTGCCGCCTCTGCGGCTTATAGCGCCCCTCGGGTATGCAGCTGATGCGGGGATATTGTTGCGGTCGGGCAGCTCGATCGTATGGCAGATGTGCGTTCCTGATAGGTGACGGTTCCGTTTGTTCCCTGTTCTCCGTACTTCCGGCGGAGCACCAGGGTATGTGTATTCTTCATTTACGTATAAATAGTAAGCAATAAGGCGGGGACGGAGTGTCCCGCCAAGGATCATGGATTATGGCAGATCCACGTCAACGATGGTCAATGTATTGTACGGATTGTTTTTCAGCGGATAGAATGCACCATTCGCCTCCTGGTAGGTAGATATCCCGACCAGGATATAAACCACCTTGTCGCTGGCAGCCGGAAGCACCAACTGAATCGCTTCCGGCGGACGCACGCCGATGAGCGGAATAAACGCCGAGTGCTGCACCTCGGGCCGCGGAAGCTCCTCCATGTCTAACGCCTGCTCTACCGCCGCCAGCGTAAACTGTACGTGTGTCGCTCCTTCCAGAAGGGTAACTTTATCCCGAGGGCTGAACTCCGGGATGTTCAATGTCACCTCGCCCGACGCCCGGTCGTACGCTGTGGGCAGATCGCCGCCGAACATGATCCGGAGGCTACTCGCGCTGTTGATCTCCAGCCCCCTGAGCAGTCCGGAGTTTTCCGGCCGGAAGGTCCGCTGCCCGCGGGGGCTCTCTGTATCGGCCTTCTGGATGCGATATACCGTAGACACAAGCCGGTTGCGGAAGGATTTGTCTGCCACGCTCCTGCTCAGGTTATTCAGCTGCATGCGGATCACTTTAGCCATCTGTGCGGCGGAGGCAAACTCGCTCATGTTTTCGCGCGTACGCTCAAAATTGGGATCGCTCATGATACGGGCCTTGTCGACCCCGCCCTTCGCGCGTACCTCGTACCCTCTTTCGCGGTGTTTGCTAAAGGAAAGATCCCCGATCGTTCCTCTAATCTTTACTAAACTCTCTTGTTTTGCCATGATATTGTTTGTTATGACAATCCAAAGGTGCGACAGCAAAAAATAACTCCTGTCCAAAATGTCCGGATATGGCGAAATTGGCATGAATTGTCGTGATATGTCCGAAAATGACCAAAATGTCTGAAAACGACCAAAATGTCCAAAAAAGGTATTTTACTTCAGGACAAAAAGGTACGCAGAGTGTACGGGGAGTGTACTGGGAGTGTACTGGGAGTGTACTGAAAAGGTACTAAAAAGGTACTGGAAAGGTACTAGAGAGGTACTAAGAAGGTACCGGAGATATACCGGTCGCCGTACCTCCGCGGTACGCTGAATGCCAAAGCAACGTACAGCGTGAACTCAAAGAGCATCGGGTAACAGTGTTACCGTTTGTAGATACTAAAAAGCCCGACCTTCACCCAGTCGGGCTTCCTATAGTTTCGCGCTAGATTTTTCTAAAATAACTCAACACACCCTTGAACCTCCTTCGGATCGAACCCCCTGGGTTCTCATCCCTCCGTCAGCAAATTACAGACGGGTGCGAAAATAAAAAAAGCTCCAATCTTTTGATTGAAGCTCCGCGGAGAGAGAGGGATTATTGCATGATCCCCGATGGGGGAGGCTTCACAAAAAATAGAGCCATTCACTCCGTTCATTCTTTTTGTCGTTTAACCCTTTTGTTCAAACGTTGCTTGCAAAAGTCTATAAACGACAAAACCCGACAATAGTCGGGCTTTATTTTTTAGTGGCGGAGAGAGAGGGATTGGTTCAGCCCCGCAAGCCCCCAACACAACCCTGAACCTCCTTCGGATCGAACCCTCTGGGTTCTCATCCCTCCGTCAGCAAATTACAGACGGTGCGAAAATAAAAAAGCTCCAATCTTTTGATTGAAGCTCCGCGGAGAGAGAGGGATTCGAACCCTCGATACGGTTATCCCGTATACAGACTTTCCAGGTCTGCTCATTCGACCACTCTGACACCTCTCCTTTCGGAGTGCAAATATAAAACAATTATCCTAACGAGGGCATTTTTTTTATTTTTTCCCCTACGTCGCTCTGATAGAGCTATACCCGCCACAAGAATTCCTGAAAACGGATGGGGAATTCAGACATTTTCATTACATTAGTTCTCCGACAACCGATGAACGATGAAAAGAATACTTTCAATTGATGGCGGCGGTATACGGGGGATTGTTCCGGGGATGATATTGGTTGCGCTGGAAGAAAAGATTCAACGTGCCACAAATAACCCCGATGCCCGTCTGACCGACTACTTCGATTTCTTTGCAGGTACAAGTACGGGCGGGATTCTGCTTTCAATCCTACTCTGTCCGCTCGGAGAGGAACACACGCAGCAGAAATACACGGCTAAGCAGGCTCTAGACATTTATCTTAAACATGGAAGCGAAATATTTGCGGCGAAACGTTGGCGACGTTTTCTAAGCAGATTCGGGCTGCTAAGCGAGCTTTATGACAGCGATATTCTGGAAGGGATTTTATACGATTATTTTGGCGACACCAGACTTAGCGAACTGATAAAACCGTGTATTATAACAGCGTACAATATCGAACTGCGAAAGAATCACCTTTTCCGCCAACAGAAGGCCATATCGCACGGCGAGTCCCGCGATTTTTATATACGTGATGTCTGCCGTGCCACCTCTGCCGCTCCCACTTATTTTTCCGTGGCAGAAATTTTCTCATTAGCGGGTACGCGCTACCCGCTCATAGACGGAGGCGTGTTTGCACATAATCCGTCGCTGTCCGCCTTGTTAGAGGTTATTAAAAGCTACAACACCTACAAGATAAACGACATCTGGATACTATCCCTTGGAACGGGGCTGTCGAAAATATCTTATAATTACGAGGATTTCAAAAAGAAAAGGGCCATTTCCATTGGTCCCGCATTGGTTGATATCATGAGTAGTAGCTCGGCAGAAAGCACCGACTACTTTTTGAAACAGCTGTTCCGATCGGTGAATCGGCCTGAAAACTATATTAGAATTGAGCCAGGCAACCTATCGTCGATTGATCCTGCAATGGATGCGGCCTCTACAGCGAACATTCAGAAGATAGTTTCTTTAGGAGACAAGCTGGTCAGTGAGAACGAGGAGCTCCTTAACCAAATCGTGTCTGAGGTAATCCAGGACAAGAAAGATAACAAAGAAAGGTCGGTATGGAATTTTTTGAAAAATTGAAGATAGAGAAAATGGTTTCACCGCATAAACCTTACTTTTACGACTCTAAATTTCGGATATGGCATTAAACTACGTTTGGATATCTTTTTTTATTATCGCTTTTCTGGTCGCGGTCGTGAAGCTTGTTGTTTTCGGAGATACGGAAATCTTTTCCCTGCTGATTAACGGTATCTTTGACAGCGCAAAAACGGGTGCAGAGCTGTCTCTGGGGCTTGTAGGGATCATGACGTTTTGGCTCGGCATTATGAAGGTGGGCGAGCAGGCTGGCATGATTTCTTTATTTGCGAAAGGCGTGCATCCATTCTTCAGCAAGCTATTTCCCGGCATTCCGAAAAAGCATCCGGCAAGCGGTTCTATTATCATGAATTTTTCCGCGAACATGCTGGGGTTGGATAACGCGGCGACCCCTGTTGGATTGAAAGCTATGCAGGAGCTACAAGAACTAAATCCGGACAAAGACACTGCTTCTAATGCCCAGATTATGTTCCTCGTACTGAATACGGCAGGGATTACGTTAATTCCTACTTCGGTTATAGCCCTGCGGTTAGCCAGCGGCGCAGCCAATCCGGCTGATATCTTTATACCAGCATTAATCGGTACTTTTATTTCCTTCGTATCGGGGATGGTTGCGGTTGCGCTTTATCAGAAGATCAATCTTTTCAAGCTCCCTGTCCTGATTTTTCTGGGATTTTTTATTGGCTTAATGTGTGTCCTTTATTTCGGCCTACATGGACTTCCTCCCGAGCAGATAGAGAAAATAACAGGTCTAATCGGCGGATTGCTGATATTTTCGATCATTATTCTTTTTATTGTTTTTGGAGCCATTAAACGGATTAATGTGTACGATGCTTTCATTGAAGGCGCCAAAGAAGGTTTCGGCACCGCCGTCATGATCATCCCCTTCCTGATTGCTATCCTGGTGGCCATCTCCGCGTTCAGAACCACCGGATGCATGGATTACATCGTTGATGGTATCGCATATCTGTTTTCCTACTTGGGAATGGATACTCGTTTTGTGCCGGCTCTGCCTGTAGGACTAATGAAGACACTGAGCGGCGGCGGCGCCCGTGGCCTTATGGTGGATGTAATGCAGACGTATGGCGTAGACTCCTTCCAGGGACGTTTGGCCAGCGTCATCCAGGGATCCTCTGAGACCACCTTTTATGTGCTGGCTGTATATTTTGGTTCTGTTGGCATTAAAAACACACGCTATGCGTTGACATGCGGATTGATAGCAGACTTTGTTGGCCTAGTCGCCGCCATAGTATTAACCTATATATTTTTTGGATAACGTTAATTAAAAGCTTATGAAGAAGACTATTGCATTAATTGCGCACGACGGAAAAAAAGCCGACATGGTGGCCTTTGTGAAGGACCATATCGAGTATTTCAGGAATGCAACGATAGTTGCTACAGGTACGACCGGTTCATATATACGGCAGACGGGACTGGATGTAGAACTTAAGTTAAGTGGCCCAATGGGGGGCGACGCACAGATCGCCGCGCTGGCAGCCGAAGGTAAAGTCGACGGCATTATCTTTTTTAGAGACCCTTTAGGAAAACATGCCCATGAGCCCGACATACAGATGCTTATGCGGATTTCCGATTTGTACAACGTGCCGCTGGCTACCAATCCCGCGACAGGCAGTTTAATTATTGAGGGCCTATTTGACTGATCTGCATGGCTAGAGATATCAGCGTCAAGATCGGCAAAGACCGTTACAAAACCGAAATACACGTGGACCAGCACGTGGTGCTATCCGACGAACCTGAAGACGTCGGGGGGACAGACCTCGGCCCCTCGCCTACGGAACTACTGATGTCGTCTTTAGGCACGTGCAAGGCTATTACAGTACGTATGTATGCCGACCGCAAACAATGGGCATTAGATGGCGTCGACATACATGTGTCTATCGGCGCGCAGGAAGGCGAATTGCAGAAAACTACTTTTATTAAATGCCACGTCCGGCTGTATGGCGACCTGGACGAAATGCAGAAGAAACGCCTTTTTCAAATCGCCGAAAAGTGTCCGGTTCATAAGATATTAAGCAATCCCATTGTCATAGAAAGCAACTTAATATAAAAAGTTCAGCGTATTTTTCGTCGAAGGTAGTATATTTGCCCACATTCAAAACCAAAGGGTATGTCGTCAAACACATATAGTGGAGTTCAAACGCCTTTTCAGCTCTTCGACAGAAACGAGTGGAAAGATTTAAATGGACATTTTTCGTATCATCTCACACACGACGATGTCGAAAAGTTACATGCGTTAAACGAACCGCTCACTATCTCAGAAATTGAGGAGATATACTTTCCGCTGGCCCACCTTCTTAATATTTTTATTCAGCGGACAAAAGATGCCCATAGTGTTGTCAATGGTTTTTTGAAGAAGAACACCCAGCAGCTGCCTTTCATTATCGGGATAGCAGGCTCCGTAGCTGTGGGTAAGAGCACAACGGCCCGCGTGCTACAAAAGGTACTGTCTATGCTTCCGGATAAGCCGAAAGTGGATTTGGTCACGACGGATGGCTTTTTGTATCCGAACAGCGTCTTAATAGAAAGGAATATACTGAACCGAAAAGGCTTCCCGGAAAGCTACGACACTAAGCTATTGCTTAAGTTCCTTGCCGCGATGAAGTCCGGAATCGAGGAATTTGAGGTTCCGATGTATTCGCATATGGAATACGATATTCTCAAAGATAGACGACAGTTGGTGAAAAAGCCGGATATACTTATTGTGGAAGGGATCAACGTGTTGCAGGTAAACTCGTCACGGGGTAACAACGTCTTCGTATCCGACTACTTTGACTACTCCATTTATGTAGACGCCGACGAAGCGGACATCATGGATTGGTATGTAGATCGATTTGAGTCGCTACGTGCGACGTCCTTTCAAAACAGTCATTCGTATTTCCACCGGTATGCCAACATGAATAAAGAAGAGAGCATTGCCATGGCTACCAATATCTGGAACGAAATAAACCGCCCCAATCTTCACGAGAACATTCTGCCAACCCGTTACCGCGCAGATTTAATACTGGAGAAAGGCTCCCATCACTTTGTCAAACAAGTTAAAGTACGCAAGATATAACTTTCTGCGCGCTAAATTTCCTTGGACGTACGTTCAAACTTCAGTACCTCCCGAAGCACCTCATTTTCGAGTTGCCGATGTAGCCTGCTGCTGCTACTGGTTGCATGCATCTCCATCTTATATTTCACGTAGTCCTTTCCTATTTCCACTACTTTCAGATGTAGGTCGTCTTCGCCCGTTAAATACGGGTGGTTGAGCAACGTCTTCTGGATAGTTTCTTCGAGCTTATCTATTTCGACCGCTGTATGCAACGGAAGCTCAAACTTTACCGAGAAGAGGCTGGAACGGTGTGCAGAAAAATTGACCATGGGCGAAGTGAACACCGTATTGTTCGGGACCATAACCATATCGTCCTCTTCGTCCTGGATAATCAGTGCAGAAAGTGTAATATCCACTATCCGTCCCCGGTACTCCCCCACTTTCACCCGGTCCCCAACCGATAGCTGGTCGGAAAACATGATAAATAGCCCTGAAATCATGTTAGTGATATACTCTCTAAATATAACGGCTATCGCCATGGCGACGATCGTTAGGCTTGTAATAAAGTTTAATGGATCTATCCCTAACGCGAGCATTATCGCGATAATTCCAACACTTGTATTTAATACTGCTGTCAACCTGTTGATTCCCAGTACGAAATTTCCACGGACATCACGGTTTTCATGACGCTTATTATACCACGTGATAACCACATACCGGGCAATTGAAAACAGTATACTCGATGTGAGGAATAGATTCAATCCGTTAGACAGGTTATTGATCACCCGACGGGACGAATACAGATCTTCGAAATAAAAGAAGGATGCATTCAAAATCATCCAAGCTACAAGCTTCAGCACAAATTGCCATGTGTTTCTGTGGTTTTTCCTTTCCGCCATGTAATCAAAAACCTAAGTATTATCTTTTAATTTTTCCTCCAAACCTAACTAAAATGCGCTGCATTAAGCAACGGAATCTAAAATTCGCCATGTGTGCGATCAAACTTAGACAAATTGCCTTTTAGTTGCAAAATAATCGCGTTTTATATAAAGCGATTTACCGATCTCCCGCTGTCGTCAAGAACTTGTTTACAGAAGGAAATATACAAAAATACATTAGACAATCTGTTTTTTCGTAAAGGGCCGGCAGATGTTGCGATGGTCATGTTGAGCCCGTGACTCCCGTTTTTCCTTTTTTCTCATTTTACAGCATACATTCGTTTTAGACTATTTTTTTGCGGACATCCTGCCAGAATAAACGCGTAACAATTTGATTTTAAACAATTTAACAAAGTAATATCCCCCATTCGTTTTGAAATAGCTAAAAATAAGTTAACTTAGCAGGCTGAATGTACTAGATACATAGATAGATTATGCAGACAACATTTGATTTTGAAAAGCCTATTGCAGATTTGCAGACCCAAATAGAAAAGGTGTTACAAGTTCAGGAAAAAACCAAAGTGGATATGAGCGCGACAATCAATGAACTGGAGACCAAACTTGAACAGACCAAAACCGATATTTATACGAATATGACAGGTTGGCAAAAGGTACAGATGTCCCGTCATCCAGACAGGCCGCAAACTTTTGATTATATCCAAATGATCTGTGAAGAATTTATTGAACTCCACGGAGACAGAACTGTTCGCGACGATAAAGCCATAGTAGGCGGATTGGCATCAATAGATGGGCAATCTGTCATGATTATCGGGCATCAGAAAGGGAAAAACACAAAAGAACGACAGTTCAGAAATTTCGGGATGGCCAACCCTGAGGGTTATCGCAAAGCGCTTCGTCTGATGAAGATGGCCGAGAAGTTTAATAAGCCGGTCATCACACTTATTGATACGATGGGCGCTTATCCGGGGCTGGAGGCAGAAGAGCGTGGGCAAGGAGAAGCTATCGCCCGGAACTTACTGGAGATGTCGGTATTAAAGGTGCCGGTTATTTGTATTGTCATTGGTGAAGGTGCCTCGGGAGGAGCGCTGGGTATAGGTGTAGGCGACCGCGTATACATGTTGCAAAACACTTGGTATTCTGTTATTTCGCCCGAGTCATGCTCGTCGATTTTATATAGAAGTTGGGATCAAAAAGAAAAGGCCGCAGATTCGTTGAAGCTCACCGCTGAAGATATGCTGAAAAACGGTTTAATCGATGGTATTATCGAGGAGCCTATCGGTGGTGCCCATCAGGACCCGACAACAACTGCAGAGAGCGTAAAAAGGCGGATTCTTGCCGACCTGACCGAACTAAAGCTCAAGGATGCCGAGACGTTAATTAGCGAGCGTATCGAAAAATTTAGCGGGATGGGCGTTGTTGTTGAACAATAGATCGATTTCCTGCGATAAAAAACATCTATATTGCGTGATATAGATGTTTTTTTATTAGTTAGTACCGGAAGGGGTAATTTCTCATAAACTCAAACGTATAGTTTGTGTTTCTTTGAATCGTATCAATCAGGGTGGACAGTAGCTGCTGTCCTTTTTTATTCCTGAACATATCGTCGTGCATCAATAACACAACGTTATTTGGTTCCATAGACGATTTGTTATCCATATAGTTCCTTATCCGGGTATATATTTCATCTACAGATTGTATAGGCTTCCCCGTCAGGCCGTGTATCTTCCATTCCACATCCCACCCGAAGATTCGATATCCATTTGTGTATAGCATATCTGCAGTACTCGCTCCGCTTTGCAGGTCGACGCGCCGCACGTCGTCGTATATCCATATGTTCCGGCCCGG
This sequence comes from Sphingobacterium allocomposti, assembly GCF_008124885.1. Classification (GTDB taxonomy): domain Bacteria; phylum Bacteroidota; class Bacteroidia; order Sphingobacteriales; family Sphingobacteriaceae; genus Sphingobacterium; species Sphingobacterium allocomposti. The sequence continues at coordinate 51,084 of NZ_VNHX01000010.1, read as the reverse complement.
TAACCGTATTATTTTATGCTTGAGTTTCAGCTCCACCTCATTCTTTTCAAAATCATCGTACGCGCTGATCGGATTGCTGTAGAATGTTGTGAACCTGTTGTTTGCATGCGTATAACTGTGATTGTAGCATTCTACAAGCGGATTATTATAATATAATTCAAAGTCGCGCTTTAGTGCTTTCGACATATAAGCGTGTTTACCGACCAAAAAAACATTGATTTTGACGTTCTTCGCCCGCGATATGGAATCGATGGCTGCACTTCCCAATAAAGGACCGTCGTCAAACGTGAAATAAATATGTTTGGGGAACTTATCCAATGCAAGGCGAACGGAATCCCGTATACGTCTCTTTTCGTTTTTTATCCATATCTCAAGCGAATCTTTACGCAATGGGGATAACGTATCGACGGGGATATAAATAGGCTCTTTAAGACGCTTCGCCAACATCCCCCTCCCCACGGTGTCTTTGTGGCCGATGGCCTCTTCCTTCTTAAGCCCATCTTCCCATCCCTCCACGAGCGCGGAGTCTGGTAATGCGTTCGCCGCTTTGGTGTTCATGCTTCCTTGGCAGGAAATTAACGAAGCCGACAGAAACGTCGCCATCCCTAAAGTCATTAGGACCTTCATCCCTTTTACCATGTTCTATCGTAGTTATCAGAATTTGACGCAAAATTAGAACAATAAAGCAGCAAACGCAAAAGGTTTACTCGAAAAAATCAAAAATAATTGTAAAAAGGAAATTCAGTTTCTATATGCCTTTTTTCACTTAATTCACGCCAGTACGTTCGGGGCTGCCTTCGGCGGGACGCTCCACAGTGATATTTCTCCGACACAAAACGCTATACGGCCCTTAGGAGCAATAAAAAAAGAGCTGTACAATTGAACAGCTCTTCTTTTATTAATCCCGTCCGCGGTGATGATACCGCTTAGACTTATTATCTCTTTTATGTTTTTTGTCGTGCTTTCTGTCGAACCGATCGCGGCGATACTCCCTATGATCTCTTAAGATTCTCTGAGAGCGGTGGCTGGCGTACCGGCTGTACTGCCTTCTAACGTTATGGTGGTTTCTCCAGGGCCGATCGTGATTTAGAACAACCTTGTATGTACGATATATGTCCACATGGCGATATCGACTTGGTAGGGAGGCTCTAGTCACCCAACGGTTGCCATGATAATACGTGTACCTGCGGCGTGGGACGTCGTAATATACATCAATTTCCGGTAGATAGTAATAGCGGACATAATCATGTCCCACGGGCCCCCACATTGGCTGCGCCCCTATGTTGATATTTACGCTAACCTGCGCCTCCGCCCGGTTTACCGTCGTTAGCAGTCCGATTAAAATTAGTGCAAAGAAAAATCGTTTCATAGTCCCCCCTTTTTTAATATCATTTGAACATCATTTTTAGTTAGGACAGTGTCAAACTTAAAAAGGATTAATGTTCCAACATGTTAAAAAATGTAAAAAGGGACCTTAGAACGCCATGCCGACTTTAAGGCCGGCTTCGATCAAATGAAGGTCGTCCTGGTAACGCCACGGCCGGCCCTCTCCTCCACTGTAGGAAAAATCGCCGAACTGCTCGTTTGTCGATTGCAATGTGCCTTGCCGATACTCCACATACGGTCCTCCCGAAATATTTATCCGGCGGCCAATCTTTACATCGACGCCCGCCTGCAGGTTGACCATAAATCCTGAGGATATAGATGCTGTTTCCTTATATTTAACACCGTTCCATTCCCAACTTCGGTTATTACTTCCTAGTCTGAAATTATATCCTGCTGATGCTACCAACAGTGGGGAAACACGCCTTTCTATAAAACGGAATCTCCCTTGTAAGTATAGCGGCACCGAGAAATAGTTCTGCGCGAAATCTGCGTCCCCAAAATCGTCGCTCCACAGATTATCAAGGCGGAAAAGATGTCTGATGCCTGTTCCGGCTCCTACAGCCACGCCCTGCGAAACATGAAATAGGCCGACATAGTCAAATTGCAGCCCCAGAAAGTCCATGTCGGTGTCGCCTCCTCCAATCAAGGGCTCCCTTAAAAAGCCGCTTGTATAGGACATTCCGAAATTAAAATTGTTGGAATACCTGACGCTAGGCGTCTGCCCATATACTGCAGTGACCACACCGCACAGGGCAACAAGAAAGGAAAAAATCTTCATATATAAGTCTAATATTAGTGCCAAAGGTACGTTATTTCAATAGAAATAGAAAGTAAAACATCTAACAGAACATAATGCGGTAAACATGCCAAGATTACAGTATTTTCCCTATCTTTGTCCGACAAAAAAATGAACTTTTCATGGCTTTACAATGTGGCATAGTAGGTTTACCGAACGTGGGTAAATCGACATTATTCAACTGTTTATCGAACGCAAAAGCACAAGCGGCTAACTTCCCCTTCTGCACTATTGAACCAAATGTTGGCGTCATCACTGTTCCGGACGAGAGGTTAAATAAGCTGGCTGAGCTCGTAAATCCTCAACGTGTCGTCCCCAACACTATTGAAATTGTCGATATAGCAGGATTGGTAAAAGGAGCGTCCCAGGGAGAAGGCTTAGGTAATCAGTTTCTAGGTAACATACGTACGACAAATGCTATCATTCACGTACTCCGTTGCTTTGACAATGATAACGTTATCCATGTTGACGGATCTGTCGACCCTATACGCGACAAAGAGATCATCGACACGGAATTGCAGCTGAAAGACCTGGAGACGGTCGTGAAGCGTATTCAAAAAGTAGAAAAGATGGCGAAAACCGGAGGCGACAAAGATGCGAAGAAAACCTATGAGATATTGTCTGTCGTGAAGGAACACCTCGAAGCAGGAAAATCTGCGAGGACAGCTGCGCTTACCGAGGAAGATTTTGAATACATCGCAGATTTGGCGCTATTGACCGTCAAACCTGTGTTATATGTGTGTAATGTAGACGAAGGGGCTGTCAACACGGGGAACGCCTATGTAGAGCGGGTTAAAGAAGCAGTTAAAGATGAGAACGCCGAGGTGCTGATTATTTCCGCACAAATCGAAGCGGAAATTGCGCAACTGGAATCTTACGAAGAACGGAAGATGTTTCTGGACGATTTGGGATTGAAAGAATCCGGCGTCCACAAGCTGATCCGGGCGGCATACTCCTTACTTAACCTGACGACATACTTCACTGCCGGTGTACAGGAAGTGCGAGCATGGACCATTGAAAAGGGATACACCGCTCCCCAGGCTGCAGGCGTTATTCATACGGATTTTGAAAAAGGTTTTATCCGCGCTGAAGTGATCAAATACGACGATTACATTCAATATGGATCCGAAGCCGCTGTCAAGGAGGCTGGAAAACTTAGCGTCGAAGGAAAAACATATATCGTTGAGGACGGGGATATCATGCACTTTAGATTCAACGTGTAAATCCATAGCTGCCTCAAATCTTCTTACACGGCGCAGTTGAATGACACCTGCGCCGTTTGCATACTACGACACTGTTAGACGCCCCGCTTCACTGTTTATCCGCCCCCCCTGTCAAAGTTTTTAACAGATGTACTTCCTATATAGGCTTTATAAAGCATTTTTTTTATATTCGAATGTAACGTATCTAATTAGAAACCGGGCTTAAAAGCTCAAGCAGTAACTATACAATATGAAATTTGGTAAAGTAGATAATGTGGACGAGATCGATTTCTCTATTCCTCAGACGCCCAAAGAGACAATAAACCTGCTAAAAGCGAACAAAAAGAATGCTCCTTTAGAGGTCTATGTTGGATGTGCCAAATGGAATAAAGCAGATTTAAAAGGCTTTTATCCGAGGGGCACAAAAGACGAACTTGTTTATTATTCAAGGCAGTTTAATTCTATTGAACTCAACGCCACATTTTATAATTCGCCGTCAAAGGAACAGGTCATGACCTGGAAGCAGAAAACTCCGGAAGCGTTTCGATTTTTTCCGAAGATACCGCAATCGATTAGTCATTTCGGCCGTTTACTAAACGCGAAAGAAAAGGTGGAAGCATTCGTTGATGCCACTGTGCTCTTTGAAGAGAAATTAGGCATGGCCTTTCTACAGCTGCACGACAACTATAAGCCTAAAGATTTCGATCGGTTGAAGACTTTTTTGCAGGAATTTCCCGCCGGCTATCCGTTAGCTGTGGAAGTAAGAAATGCGGAGTGGTTTTCGGATGAATCTATCAAGGAACAGCTTTTTAAATTATTGGAGGACACAAATAAAACAAATGTTATAGTCGATACAGCGGGCCGTCGCGATATGCTGCATATGCGGCTTACAACACCGTTTGCATTTGTCCGTTATGTCGGAGCGAATCATCCAAGCGATTACGACCGGCTCGACGCGTGGGTTGACATCATTAAAGAGTGGAAAGAAGCGGGATTACAAAAGCTATATTTCTTCATTCACCAGAACATTGAGGTCGAGTCGCCGCTTCTTGCTGCCCACTTTATTAAAAAGCTAAACGCCGAAATAGGGACTGACCTTAACATACCGAACGAAAGCCAGCCTGCCCTGTTTTAAGGTTGGCGGTTACTGCGGCATGTAATATACTGTCGGCAGCGAGCTGCCGACGGCCGTCGGTCATAATTGTGTGCTTAGTCTTCGTTTTCTATTTCTATATACAGCTTACGGTCTTCGGCAGCACCATCTTCGTCGCCCAGCTTCTCCTTAATATGGGCTCTGTAATTGTATAGATCGGAGTAATAAGGATTTAACGTGATTGCTTTCGAATAGTCGTTGAGCGCATCTTCCCAGCATTCCATTTGTTCCAACAGATCCGCCCGCAAGGTATACACATAAAAGTCGTCCGGCGACAACGTTACGAGGGTCGTGTAATCCTTCAACGCCTCTGCGTAAGCCTTTTTTCTACAAAAAAAGCTACCTCGTTCCTCATAACCTACACTAATTCCGGGCTCAGTAGCTATCGCATTATTAAAATCGGCTAGTGCATGCTCATCTTCCCGAATAGCTTCATATAGCTTTCCCCTTGATAAAAGAGCCTGAAAATGTGCTGGCGCATCGTCCAACACAACGTTAAAGTCGTCCAACGCCAAATCATAACGGAGCAGGTACATATACAGCACGCCTCTGTATACATAAATATCGGGGCGAACGGAAAATTCCCGGATTGCGTATGTATAAAGAGCTATGGCATACTTATAATCAAAGTCTTGAGTTGCTTCCAAAGCCGCCGTGAGCACCGCGTTTACATCAGTAAAGCCTTTAATTGTTTTATCGGGACGCCCCCCGCCCTCCTCTATCCACTCCAGAAACGTATGGAAATTAAAATCAAGCTTTTTGGCGACCTGGTAATCGTAAAAGGCACCCTCTGTATCTTCCAGCAGTTCGTTTACCAGCGAGCGGCAAGCATAGAAAAAGGGCTGTTCGGGGTAGCGTTTGATGCCTTCAGAATAATCCGCTAAAGCGGCGTGCAATGCGCCTTGCAGATAATGGTTATAGGCCGCTTCCGCCAGCACAAGCGCTCCGTCGTCTATCGATATGGGGCACGGTAAAGTTTCATAGGTTGGAAAAAGCTGGGACGAGGCCAGGGCAAAATACCTGTTATCATCAAACATAGGTGGGATTTTTTTAAGATAAGATTAAAAATAGCGTTTTACGATCCGTAGCTTGTGGGTATACTTATTCCACGTCCTATGCAGGATGCCTTCGGAATCCACGTTATCGATCCGCACCTGGGCGGATGCGTGTAGGATGGTATCCATATCGAGCATAATCCCTACATGCGTAATACGTCCGTCGGCGTTGTCAAAGAATGCAAGATCTCCCGGACGTATTTCGGACAAGAAATCAACCACTGTTCCCTGCTCTGCCTGCTGGCACGCATCCCGCTGAAGCGAGATTCCGAAGTGGGAAAAGATAGCCTGACTAAGTCCAGAGCAATCTATGCCGTAACGGGTGCGTCCCCCCCACAGATACGGACCGTTTTTATAGTAGTCTACCAGCTTGGGAAACTCGGTATCAAAATCAGCTAATGTTGGACGACGGAGGTCAGCCTGTATGGTGTACGGGAACTCCGTCTGATTACCGGCAATCATCCACTTAGCGATTTTTACGCCAGGCAGTAGGTCTACAGCGTCCTGCCCACAAAGCGCCTGTCCTCCGGTAATATCCACAATCAATGATTCTTCCTTCGTTGGGAGACAATTTCCGTCTGTAATCTCTATGAATTGCCCATGCTGTATCCAACCTTCATACGGAACGTCCATAAGACGGATAAGATGCCAGTCCTTTTCGTGTTGTACAATTTCAAACGACTCTCCGAATAGGACCTGACTAACTATCTCGCTACGATGACTTGCAGATGCACGTAGCGGTACCACAGACAAATTACAAATACCTACCGCCATATTTTGTGTATTTTTATAAAACAAACAGTTGCATAACAATGTTGTTTGTTTATACGAAGATAACTTTTTATACCCCAAAAACATGAGTAACCATAGATTTAATCGAATATTACTAGCTGTCGACGACACGCCGTGCACGGAAAAGGCCATAGCTTACGCTAAGGACCTCGTGCGTGAATTCGGTTCGTCGTTAGCGGTTGTCACCGTCATTCCTCCAACCTCGCCAGCGAGTTACGGCGCAGATCCACTTCTCGGCCAGCAGCCCATAATTGTAGCGGAGGTGTCTGAAATTCAGCAGGAGGCGGCGCAACGCTATCTCGAAGAGATAGGATCGGAGTTTGCGGGGGCCCAAGAGGTATTTCTTTTCAATAAGGTAGGCAACGTACGGGATGAAATCCTGAATACCGCCGCCGAGTGGACAGCAGATCTCATCATCATGGGCTCGAACGGCCGCACGGGATTCGAACATTTTATCTCCGGCAGTGTTTCCGAATCGGTTATACGAAAGGCCAGCTGCCCCGTTTTGGTCGTGCCTGGTAAATGTGACTAGCTTCTACGGACGTTACACCTTTTTCCGTAGCCGGGCAGCAAACATGCTGTCCGCTTTATATTCGTATCCGGTAAAAAGGTTAGTCTGTTCTACCTGCAGTCCATGTTCCTTTTCAAGAAAAGAGAGCATCCCCTCATTTTCCTCTGAAAATACAGAGCATGTGATGTATATCAGTTGCCCATTCGGTTTGAGGTATGGCAACACGTTCGATGCTATCTTGCGCTGAAGCTGTGCATATTCCCGTATTTTGCCTACCTGAAATTGTTGAATCATTTCGGGGGTTCTGCCCCAGGTGCCCGAGCCGGAGCATGGGGCATCTAACACGATACCGTCAAATTGTCGCCCCGCCATGAGATGGCTAACGTCCTGAGATAGATCCAATACCTTTTTTTGGTAAGGGATTTTCACCTTCGACTTTTCAAAACGTTCGTCCAGATTCCGCAATATGCTCAATCTGATATCTGACACAAGCAAACGGATATCGGGGCGCCTGTCAATCAGTAGAAGCGATTTCCCTCCCGATGCTGCGCAAGCGTCCCACCACTCCTCCCCTCCGTTCACGATAGCAACGTCTAGGCTTTGCTGTGACGAGAGGTCCTGAACCTCGTATAACCCATGTATACTCCTTACTTCCTGCAGCTTACTTCCATTGGACAAGCGTAGGCTACCGTTACCAAGATCCTCGTAGACGATTCCCGCCCGGTCCAACTCTTGCGAAACAACACTTCTTCCGGTACTGTTTACACGTATAAAGAGGTCAGGCTGTATCAGGTGACTTGTAGAAAATCTAAGGGAATCGATTCCCTGAGACAGATGGGACGAAAAAGGAAAAATGTCTGTATCGACCTTCACATTCTCGCTTGCTAGAAAGTCGAGCTTTTCACTTAAGGATGCAACCATCAGACGGGCCCACTCCGGCTTATAGAGCCGGACAAGGTCGCTGTCCGTTTCGCAGAGAAATTCTGCAATGAGCAGGCGTTCGCTTTCTGTAGCGCCCGGCAGAGCCTTTCCAAGTCTAAAGTAATTGTAGCAAAAGCGGGTGGTCATTCGCCGGTCAGACGCTCCCATCTGACGGTTTTCCTTAAAGAAAGCGGTCAAAAAACGAGCTAGAGGCTCTTTGGCAGCGTAGGCGTGGAGCGCCTTCTGGAAGTTTCTGATCTGCTGTTCGACTCTGCGCGGACTAACTTCCTTCATTAATTTAGTTGAAAAGATGAACCCCTGTAAGTTTTGAAACTTAGAGCACTGTTCACGAATCCGGAAGCCTGATTGTAAGAGAATTCATACGCGCTAAACAGCCCATTAAAGCGCTCCTTGGTAAGATGATCACGATAGTTCTCTCCGTATTTTGCTAAAAGAGTTCCGAAATACCGCGCTGCATCATACCCTTTATAGGAATGATCAGAAGGATGTACTCCATACAGTGTGTAATAGGAGTCTCTGAACTTCTTTACCTCTCCTGTCCAGCTTTTAAGGTGGCTTTCCGTGGTGATTACAGGATTGAAGCTGGCAAAATCTTCATAACTGCTGAAATCTATGCGGTCCCAGAGTGGATGTCCGTATAGGTTAAATAAGTAGAAGCTTTCGGTAGCCTTCTTGCCTAAGTTGTTCAACAATGTGCGCAGTTGGAATTTATCGGTCGTACCAGCCACGATCATATTTGTGCCTGTCGTCGTAAGGACTTCATTAAGCTGGTTAACCGACGAAACAGATGTTACCTGTATGTTTGGCTTGGCCCGTTTTAATTCTGACACAAAACCACTTAAAAACTGCCGTCCATCGTTGTCGGCCGTGTTGTAAATAACGACCACGTCACCGGTGCTATAATCGTGGGCTACCTTGCCCGCCATAACTTTTGTGTGAATGTCTATGGATGGGGTTAAAGAAACAAGGTTGGGCAAATTGAATTCGCTGGCCTTGGATGCTGCCAAAGGATTGATCTGTAACACACCTTTTTGCGACACACTTGCACCAAACGCCCGTATCTCTTTTGGATACACCGGTCCGACAACCAATGCTGCGTTAGCCACGTCTTCCGACTTCGCTATTGCGACGTTCGCCATTTCGTTGTCTCTTGAATCCAATACATTTAACGAGAACGAACTGCCATTTTTGGCCAATTCGTCGAGTCCGAGCTGAAAGCCTTGATAAAAATCGAGAGCTATGGCCGATCTCTTAACGTCCTCCGTCGAAAGTGCGTTGGGCGTTAACCTGTCTAACTGGAACGGCAACACGAGCGCAATGCTATTCTCAAGCACCCGTTTCCCCTTTAAGCCTGCTTCAGCCTTATCGTTGGTCTCCTGTCCGCCTGGCGACTTATCGTCTTTTGGCGAAGTCGTTCCCCCGAGGTTGCCGCCTTTGTGATCAGGCGAACGTAACACACCGACACGGGGCGTACAAGCGCCTAATGACAGTGCCAGCCCTATAGCTAACAAAAGCTTATTCCCACTCAATAGTTGCCGGCGGTTTAGAACTGATATCATAAACGACTCTGTTGATCCCTTTAACATGATTGATGATTTCGTTTGAAATTTTTGCTAACAAATCATAAGGCAAGTGAATCCAATCAGCCGTCATACCGTCTAGCGAGCCCACTGCGCGCAGGGCCACGACATGTTCATATGTACGTTCGTCTCCCATTACGCCAACAGACTGAACGGGAAGGAAAATCGTTCCAGCTTGCCATACTTTATCATACCATCCCGCTTCCTTTAGGTTACGGATATAGATGTCATCTGCTTCCTGCAAAATCCGTACCTTTTCTTCCGTAATATCGCCGAGGACGCGAATCGCTAAACCAGGTCCCGGAAATGGGTGGCGTCCCAAGATATTTGGATCCACCTGAAGGGTCTTACCTACGCGACGGACTTCGTCCTTGAAAAGTGTCTTTAACGGCTCGACCACGCGAAGCTTCATAAAGTCCGGCAGCCCGCCGACATTGTGATGCGATTTTATCGTAGCCGATGGACCTTTAACGGAAATAGACTCTATAACATCCGGATAGATTGTTCCCTGTCCCAACCATTTTGCTTCTGCTCCCTCAGGAAGTTCCTGCTGGATATCTTTCGCAGCTTGGTCAAAAACATCGATAAATGCTGCACCGATTATTTTTCTTTTTTGTTCTGGTTCCGAAACGCCTTTCAGCCGGCCATAAAATAATTCCTTTGCGTTTACGCCTTTGATATTGAGGCCCATGTTTTTATAGGAATCCAACACCTGCTCATACTCGTTTTTGCGCAACAGTCCATGATCTACAAAGATACAGTGGAGGTTTTGTCCGATTGCCTGGTGTAATAAGACAGCCGCGACCGTCGAGTCCACACCGCCAGACAGCGCCATGATTACATGGTCATCGCCCAGCTGCTGCTTTAGTTCTGCCACGGTGGTGTCCACAAATGCATCCGCTGTCCAATCCTGTGTGCACCCGCAGATATCGACAACAAAGTTTTTGAGCAGAACCTGGCCGTCTGTGCTGTGCGTTACCTCCGGATGAAACTGTATACCGTAAGTACGTGTTCCTTCCACCTGATATGCTGCAACCCGGACTTTATCTGTACTGGCAATAATTCTAAAGTCAGACGGAACATCCTTGATCGTGTCGCCGTGGGACATCCACACCTGTGATTGCACGGGCACACCTTTTAATAAGTCGTTTTCCTGATCAACAAATTGAAGGTTAGCGCGCCCATACTCCCTAATTTCGGAAGGTAACACGTCGCCTCCCGACTTCTGCGCTAAGTATTGAGCGCCGTAACACACGCCCAGCAACGGAAAACGTGTCTGAATCGTGCTGTAGTCTATTTGGGGGGCGTCTGCCTGTCTCACGGAGTACGGACTTCCTGAAAAGATAACGCCTTTCACGGAGTCGTCAAAATCGGGCAGGTTATTGAAAGGATGGATTTCGCAATACACATTAAGCTCACGAACACGGCGGGCTATCAACTGTGTATACTGTGAACCAAAATCAAGGATGATAATTTTTTCCGACATGGCGCAAAGTTACGTATTCGTGTCGTAATTTTTAAGGAAATTTTACTTCCGACGTGCCGGCTATTCGGAAGCCGTTCTACATGATTGCTATATCCTGTCGGACAGCGATACGCTGCAAGCGCCACCACGGAGATAGATCCCACAGCGACAATCAGTCAATAAAGAGGATCTTACCTCCGGCAAATCGCCGTTGTTTCCTTTCTGAGGGATTGCCATATACTTTTATCGCGCCGCCGGCTCTCGTCTGTGCGTCCACGGATACAGAACTCCGCATCTCGCACAGGCCGCCGCCATTGACCCTGGCTATGCTCCTTTTAGCTTGAAGCCCTTCTCCATAATAATTTCCGCCAAAAGTCAGATTAACGCTTTGCGTTTCGCTGGTGCCGCGGAGCGCTACAATGCCTCCGGTGGTACTGTTGACATCCACATGCCCGGCTTCTATTTCTACGTCGATTTTCCCACCCTCGTTTACCCAGATAGTGAGCGAGTCGGCTTGCACCTTATGTCCCTCCGTCTGCACGATCGCCCCTTTTTGAACGGTGAAACGCTTGATGTGGGGTGCATATATGCTGATAAAGGTGTTTGCCCCTTTCAGCGGGTAGCCGCCGGCCATCTTGATACGCAGCTTGTCGGATTTTTGAATTACTTCTACTTTGTCCGCCAGCTCCCCCTCGATAGCAACATAATTATCCTCGCTAGGTATAAAGGTTACATTCAGCTTGTCTGTAACATCAAGTTCGGTAAACGGGCCAATCTGTACGGTGGTTTGTGCCCGAAGGTTGACGGCTATAAAGATGAGCAAGAAAAAGATACTAGATACTGCATTCATACGTTTATGATAACGTACAAAGATAGCTAAAGATTGTATCTACCGTCGGAGAAGTGCTAGTTCCTGTTGGGAATACATATTTGCGCCCTTCAGATACGTATACAAAAGATCTTTTGTGTTCTTATCGTTTAACTTGTAGAGATTATTCACCAAAAAATCTTTATCTTCTTCTATATTAGATTTGTACCCCAGGTACGAAGGAATGTAATATTGGATACACAAGCGTATATAACGTAATTCAACATTTTCTGGATTTTCGGCGATTTCTTTTTCCAGCATCTTTTTCCCGCTTTTGAAATACGTCATTTTCTTCAGCGGGTTGCCGGTGTGCTTAGCCATAAACATGTGATAAGCTGCCTCATACCCCCGTTCCACTGGAGAGTCTGCATGCTTTTCCAACGCTTCGAGGTGTTTTTTACATACCACTTCGTCTTTATGCCCCACTTTAAAATCCTTTCGGATATCTTTCAGGGACAGTGTTTGGGCGAACAATACGACAGTCGTGGCCAGCAGTTGCAGCAGTGTGATATAAAGACTTTTTTCAATCATAATTTTATCCGTTGGTTAATAGGGGAAGTTACAAAAAATAAGCCAATCTATTGGATAAAATTACGGTATAAGAAGTTAATAATACGCGTGGTAATTAACGGGTAGTCATTTTTATAGGTCGGGATACACCCGTTTGTAACAAGTACAAATCCGTAGCGTTCTTTTGGATGGAAGAACATGGCGCTATGTAAGCCATACGCGGATCCCGTGTGTCCGACCAGGTCGATACCGTCCAGAATCTGATCTGTTTTTTCCAACGCGAGACCGTAGTTCCGCCCCTCCGCCACGGGCGTCTGCATGGTTGCCGAGCTCTGCGGTTTTATCAGACGTACCCCCTTGTACTCGCCACCGTTCATATGCATGATCATATAGGCGGCTAAATCAACAGCAGATATCTTCATGCCTCCTGTAGGCGAAAATACCGGGGTGGATTCCCCCAGTTTATACGTCTGCAGCTCGGCTCTTCGGGGATGGTAGGCTGTGGGCTGGGGGATGAATCGTGAAGAAACGGTGTCATAGTCGTATAACGTGACGAAAGACGAGTGGTCTAGCGAATCAACGCAATAGCCTCCATATAGCTTTAAAGGATCCAGAATACGTCTTTTAATATAGCTATCGAAGCGTTCGCCTGTTTGCCGTTCAAGAACAGCACCGACCATATTGAAGTTTAAATTGCAGTATTGATACCCTTTTCCGGGTTCGTAATCATTGTAGGCGTCTCGCCAGTTTGGATTTTTTTCGGGATTAATGACATCAAGGTTAAAATATCCATTTTTATCACTGATACTGGAGGTATGCGACAGCACCATCCGGAGCGTGATCGGTGTATTGGGGAATTTGGGATTGCGCACGGGGAAGCCAATAAGTTCTCCGAAGTCAGCATCGAGGCTCAGGCGCCCATGCTCCACCAATTGCATAATGGCAGTAGCGGAAAACGATTTCGATATGGAGGCTATGCGGAAAATGTCCGTTACGGCGAGCGGCTCGCCGGTTTCCAGGTTCTTAGAGCCTACTGCGGTTTGAAAAACAGGCGCACCGTCTTTTACGACAACAACACTTATTCCCACTGCTTTAAATTCGTCTCCAATCGCTTTTAAACTGTCGCTTATCGCCTGTTGCCCAAAGCAAGCCTGTAAAAAGGACAAAAAAAATAATGTCGTTGTGACGCTAATTAGGTTCTTCATCTTTCGGTAGTTTGCTGTGAATTTACGGGTAAAAAGACAAAGTTTGCAAATGTTTTTAATGTTCATGCGTCGGTGCTATATTGTCAGCCCAAAGGATCCGTTCCGGATCCGGTATGGCTAGCTGGGTGTTAGTAGACTGGACGTTGATACTTTAGGCAACATACCTCAGCCCCCATCGAAGGGCGTATCCGATGGCGATTCCAACTACAAAGCTCGCCAGTGTACCCACAAGAATATACTCGGTAAATTTGGTGTCCTTCGCGTTGGTTAGGTCGCCAAACCGGAAGATCGATTTTGCTCCTAGGAGAAATCCTATTCCTGACAGAAAATTGAGCTGTATAAAAAGTACGATAAGGAGGCGCTCCATAATACCTATCAGCAAGCCGGCATCCGCCAAAGAATTTTGATGTTTATGCAAAAAGTCCAGATCCTTTGTCCATTTGCTAAAGAAGACGCGAAGCATGACCGGACTTGCGGCTGTAACCAGAACGAATGCTATGGCGTATAGCATTGCTTTCGGCGATAATAACAGCTGTTGCCATTCGGACGGAATTCCGTATTCGTATAATAGAACTGCCAGCAACGCGGCAATATGTAGCGCTTGATCGGCAATAAACAGCAGGAATGGTTTAAACGGCCAGCGTTTCTCCCCATATATCTTAAGGCTGTCAATCACTAAATGGGTACAGGCAATAAAAATAACCGTCTGCCAGCGCTCGGCAATCTCTGGCAATAAGAATAGAAATAGTAGCCCGCCATGAACAGCTACATGCAGCAGAAGATAAGATACCCGTTCCTTTCTCCTTTGTACCCAGCTTGTAGGCTGCAGGACAAAGTCGCCAAGTAAATGGGCTAAAAGCAGTTTCAGGAACAGGATCATCATAAGGTCAATAGGGCTTCTGTGCAGTACGCGATAGCGCGTTGTATTTTAATAAAGGAAGCTTTTTGCAGTTCGGTACTGATCTGACTTTGATATTTTTTGCCCAGCACGGCGGCGAGATCAATCTGGTTCATCCCCTCATTCCGTAAAGCAGCCTTTACTGTTTCAGCCATATTGGGAGTCCAGTGCCCACATAGCTCGGCCGCCAGTGTTAAAATAACATTGCACAGATCGTCCACCTTTTTATTAGGAGAACGTAAACATATTGTTTCTTTTTTTAGTTCGTCGAATGCCTCTCCGGAATATGTGAGGGCCGATCCAAAAGAGGTCTTGATAGCACCATCATCGTGGTCCTTTATTCCGATTCCTATACCTATCCGGACGTCTAATTTTAGCGCTATCATAGCAGCTTTGATGTAGAACGTTGCTTTCAGGGCTTCTTCCAGAGACAGTTCCGCCTGGAAGCTGTCGCCCCGAAAAATGTCGAAATTGTCCGTATAAGAAGAAATGGCCTCCTTTAATACGGAAAGCCATATATCCGGATTTTGCGTCCGGGAACGAATAACGTCTCCAGTTAAGATAGCGATTAGCTGTTGCATTTAGTCAAACTTAGAGAAATTTGAGATGATATGCAATTATCTCAAGGGGAATATATGTAAGGGCCGGCTCACAATAGGTTGAAAACAGATCCGCCTATATCATTAAAAGTACTGATATAGGCGGATATTATCTAAATTAATGATATTCTAAGTTATCAATCCAAACAGTGATACTTTCTGTATTTATTTAGACGACTATATTAATAATCTTCCCTTTTACGAATATGATCTTCTTCACCGCCTTTCCATCCAGAAAGCGCTGTACGTCATTATTTTCCAAAACAATGGCTTCCACCGCTTTTGCGTCTAAATCGAGCGCTAACGGAAGATTCATTTTCATTTTTCCATTCACCGAAACCGGATAAGCAAATTCCGACTCGACCAGGTGCGCCGGATTAAAGGCTGGATAGCTGGCGTAAGAAATGGTGCCCGCAGGATTTCCCAATAGTGACCACAGCTCCTCCGTAATATGCGGAGCGTACGGGTGCAGTGTAATGATCAGTTCTTGTAATATCTTTCTCTTATTACATTTTAATTCACTGAGCTCGTTGACGCAGATCATAAAAGCAGAGACCGAAGTGTTGAAAGAAAACCGCTCGATATCCTCTTCTACCTTCTTGATAATTTTATGTAATGCTTTATACTCCGCTTTTGTGGGCTCCTCGTCGGAAACAATAAAGTTGCCTGACGCATCGTGAAACAGACGCCACAACTTACGTAAAAATTTATATACGCCTTCTATACCATTGGTGTTCCACGGTTTAGCTTGCTCCAAAGGTCCTAAAAACATCTCGTAAAGACGCAACGTATCTGCTCCATAGGTAGCAATAATATCGTCCGGGTTCACGACATTAAATTTTGACTTCGACATCTTTTCGACCTCCGTCCCGCAAACATATCTGCCATTTTCCAACACAAATTCCGCATTCGCAAAGTCGGGTCGGAACGCTTTGAACTTTTCGGTATCTAAGATGTCGTTATGGACTATATTTACGTCTACATGCAAAGGAATTGTTTTATACTGATCCTTCAACCCAAGCGAGACAAACGTATTTGTTCCTTTTCCTTCCTCGTCGAGGACGCGATAAACAAAATTTGAACGTCCCTGGATCATTCCCTGATTGATCAATTTCTTAAAGGGTTCCTCTTCGTTATGATAACCGAGATCTTTAAGAACTTTATTCCAAAACCGCGAATACAACAGGTGTCCGGTGGCATGTTCGGATCCTCCGATGTATAAATCCACTGCTTTCCAGTAGTCTACCGCTTCTTTAGAAGCGAAAGCCTCGGTATTTTTAGGATCCATATAACGGAACCAGTACCACGACGATCCTGCCCATCCAGGCATTGTGCTGAGCTCATATTCATATTGCCCCTGATACTTCCAGTCACCAGCCCGCCCTAAAGGCGGCTCTCCTGTCTCCGTCGGAAGATATTTGTCGATCTCCGGCAACATCAAAGGAAGCTCATCTTCCTCGATTAAATACGGCAAGCCATTTTTGAAATATACCGGTACAGGCTCGCCCCAGTAGCGCTGCCGTCCAAATATGGCATCCCTCATGCGGAAATTCACTTTGGCTTTCCCCAGCTTCATCTCTTCCAGGCGTTTAATCACCGCCGCAACGGCCTCGTCATAGGTCAGCCCATTGATAAATCCGGAGTTGATGTACCTCCCGTCTTTATTGGGGTCTGCAGCTTCTTCAATCTGTTGTGTGTCCGAAATCCGAATGATCGGCAGTCCAAAGTGCTTTGCAAAAAGGTAATCCCGTTGATCTCCGGAAGGAACGGCCATTACCGCACCTGTTCCGTATCCGGCAAGTACATAGTCAGCTATCCAGATCTGCACGTCTTCGCCGGTCAGCGGATGTTTGGCGTATGCTCCCGTAAACACGCCTGACACCGTTTTTGCGTCGGCCATTCGGTCCAGCTCAGATTTTTTAGCCGTTTTTTCCCGGTAGGCGTCGACTTCCGCACGCTGTGCGTCGGTGGTCAACAGGTCTACCCACTCGTGTTCCGGCGCCAGCACTATAAAAGACACACCGAAAATCGTGTCCACGCGCGTTGTAAACACCTCTATCTCTTTATCTATCTGAGGCACGGGAAACTTCACGGAGGCCCCAACCGATTTACCAATCCAGTTCCGCTGCATCTCCACCAGGGGCTCTGGCCAATCGATCGTCTCTAAACCGCGGAGCAGGCGGTCTGCATAAGCGGTAATACGCATCGACCATTGCATCATTTTCTTCTGCTCCACCGGGTATCCGCCCCGCTCGGATACGCCGTTGATAACCTCATCGTTTGCCAAGACCGTTCCCAATGCCGCACACCAATTGACCGTGCTTTCCCGCAAATAAGCGAGTCTATATTTCAGTAGCTCCCGCTGCTTATCTTCTTCGGTAAATGCTTTCCACTCGTCAGCCGAAAATGTCAGAATATCCTCATCCGACACGGCCTCAACGCCCTGTGTACCAAAATTATTGAAATGATCAATTAATGTATTTATAGATTCAGCTTTATCCGTCCGATTGTTATACCAGGCATTGAACAGCTGCATGAAAATCCACTGCGTCCATTTGTAATATTGCGGCTCCGACGTTCTCACTTCCCTTGACCAATCGTACGAAAAGCCGATATTATCCAGCTGTTCACGATACCGCTTAATGTTCACCTCTGTTGTTACCGCGGGATGTTGTCCCGTCTGAATAGCATATTGTTCTGCAGGAAGACCGAAGGAGTCGTAACCCATCGGATGTAGTACATTATAGCCTTTTAACCGTTTGTATCTTGAGAAAATATCAGAGGCTATATATCCCAAGGGATGACCAACATGCAATCCTGCCCCAGATGGATAAGGAAACATATCCAGCACATAATATTTTGGTTTATCTGTTGTTTTTTCGGGCATAAATGTGCCGTTGTCCGCCCAAAACTTTTGCCACTTTTTTTCTAAAGATTGATGATTGTATTCCATTTTTTCCCTGTTTCTACTGATCAAGAAGAATGGCGAAATTAGCTATTTTACCTTAAAATAGACACAAAAGTTTCATAATAAACAATAAAATGTGGATATTAGATGTTAAATAATCTGGAGGGCTCCCGAAATTTTGATCGCATATTATTGCAGGAAATATTTCGTAAATGAGCATTATTATTTACTTTCGCATCAAAATACGTTATTAAACACTATATGTCGGTTTACGAAGAAGGTTCACGAAGAAAGAAAACGAAGTCTGTTTATGTATCGACGGTAATCAGTATAGCACTGGTTCTCTTAATGACAGGACTATTGGGATTGATCCTTGTACACGCTAAAAACCTATCAAAATACGTTAAGGAAAACATTGTGTTAAATATTATCGTTAACGACAATGTAAACGAAGGCGACGTATTGGCTATGCAAAAGGATATCGAGAAAGATCCATACGTATTACGTACCGAGTATATCAGTAAGGAACTTGCGGCCAAAAACCTCAAAGAGGACCTGGGCGAAGACTTCGTCGAATATTTAGGGCACAACCCCTTGCTTCCTTCTATAGATGTTTACCTAAAGGAGCAATACGCAAATACCGACAGCATCCAGACGTTTATCCAGAAGGCCTCAAAGAACAGCCGTGTCAAAGAGGTTGTTTATCAGGAATCACTCATTGATATGGTCAATAAAAACATCCGCATTATCGGTATTGTTATCTTGGCCTTTACCGTGGTTCTGCTCATTATCGCTGTAGCGTTGATCAATAATACAATCCGGTTGGCCATCTATTCGCAGCGTTTTCTAATTAAGAGTATGCAACTTATCGGGGCGACTAAGAACTTTATTCGCAAACCCTACCTCTTATACGGCATCTTCCACGGCCTCCTTGGCGCCTTGATCGCTATCCTTCTACTGATTTTCACCTTACAGTTTGCTCAAAAGCAAATTCCGGATCTCGTGTTTTTGCGTAACTGGTACGAGTTCGGTGCGATATTTCTTATCGTCGTCCTTTTAGGCGTCCTCATATCCGGCTTCAGCACCTATTTCGCCGTAACCAAGTACCTTAGAGCAAAGTCACATAGTTTATATCGCTAATCATCTCCATATGTCAGAAAAAAAGCAAAAAAGTATAACAACAAGCAACACGAAAATCGGGTTCGCTTTTGAACGGATTAATTACCAACTTTTTATCGCCAGTGTAATCGTGGTTTTCCTGGGCTTCCTATTAATGACAGGGAAGGAAGACATATATAGCTTTACAAAAATTACCCTTGCTCCTCTCGTAGTTGTCATTGGCTTCGCGCTTGGATTTGTTGCGATTTTATATAAACCCAGAAAGAAAAACACAGAACAGTAATGACCTATTTTCAGGCGATTGTTTTAGCAATCATCGAAGGACTGACAGAATTTTTACCTGTATCATCCACAGGTCATATGATAATCGGAACAGCATTGATGGGAATGGAGCCCTCTCCGTTCGTGAAACTCTTCACTATCGTTATACAGCTCGGTACGATCCTATCCGTTTTGTTTCTATATTTTAAACGTTTTTTTAGGTCGTTGGACTTTTATTATAAACTGGCTGTTGCGGCAATCCCCGCTTCTATATTAGGCTTGCTTCTGAACGACTTTATAGATTCTTTATTGGAAAGCCCGTTAACGGTGGCCGTCATGCTGGTCGTCGGCGGAGTGATCCTGCTTTTCGTCGATAAATGGTTTAACAGACCTCAGCTGGATAATTCAGACGACATCTCGTACAAGCAGTCCTTTATCATAGGGCTGTATCAGTGTTTAGCGTTGATCCCGGGTACCTCCCGCTCGGCCAGTACCATCGTGGGAGCCATGACGCAGGGCTTAACACGTAAGGCAGCAGCAGAATTTTCATTCTTTCTGGCGATCCCCATGATGTTGGGTGCCTCCGTTGTAAAATTGTATAAATTCTTTAAAGAAGGCCACACCTTTACGGGCGAAGAAATCAATCTACTGATCGTCGGCAATGTGGTCGGCTTCGTCGTGGCCATCATCGCCATTAAGACGTTTATCAATGTGCTGACCAGATACGGCTTTAAGGCGTTCGGCTGGTATAGGATTATCGTTGGACTGGTAATTATTGGATTATTACTCGGCGGACACAGTCTGCAAATTATATAGATGACAAATATAGAAGACATCCCTTCTTCTCCTTTTCGATTTGCTGAAGGCGAAGTTTTACTAATAGACAAGCCCTTAGAATGGACCAGTTTTGACGTGATAGGAAAGCTCCGTAACGCGATGAAACCGGAGAAAATAAAGGTCGGCCATGCGGGCACCCTCGATCCGCTGGCGACAGGACTGTTGATTGTCTGTACCGGAAAGTTCACGAAGACGATTGACACCTATCAGGCAGAAGACAAAGAGTATACTGGTATCATCACGTTGGGGGCAACCACACCTTCATACGACCTAGAAACAGAAGTTGATTCCACTTTCGACTATTCCCATATTAGCCACCATGATATATATCAGGTGGCCGCAAGCTTCGTGGGTATACAGGAACAATATCCCCCTGCGCATTCTGCGATAAAAATTAAGGGTGAACGCGTGTATGAAAAGGCTCGAAGAGGCGAAGATGTTGAGCTGAAACCGCGCCAAATCACAATCCATTCCTTTGATATAGAGCGCATTGCGCTTCCCGATGTATACTTCCGGATTAGCTGTACGAAAGGGACATATATCCGTTCTATAGCACACGATTTCGGGAAGGCGCTGCGAAATGGCGCCCATCTGAGCCAGCTTAGGCGAACAAAAAGTGGCAACTTTCATGTGGATAACGCTTGGAATCTCCAAGCACTAATTGATCAGATTAGATCACAGAAAGCAAAAGCACTAAATCAATAACATTAATCCTAATGTGGGAATGAAAATATACAGAAGCTTAGATGAATTTAAATCGTTGTCCCATGCTGTCGTTACCATCGGTACATTCGACGGTGTACATATAGGACATCAGAAGATATTATCTAAATTAAAAGAGTGCAGCCAGGAGATGGGTGGAGAGACAGTGTTGCTGACGTTCTTTCCACATCCCCGCTTAATCATCAATCCGAATGATGACAACCTACGTCTAATCAACGATATTGAAGAAAAAACCCACCGGCTGGCACTTTCGGGTATAGACCATCTTATCATCACGCCTTTTACACGCGACTTCTCCAACCAAACGCCGGAAGAATATATCAGTAATGTGCTTGTTGGGCGTCTGGGAACAAAACAGATCGTTATCGGATATGACCACCATTTCGGTAAGGACCGCCAAGGCTCCATCAAAGACCTAAAACACTTTGCAGAAATTTATGACTACGCCGTGGAGCAGATTCCTGAGCAGGATATAGAGGATGTTGCTGTGTCGTCTACCCGGATACGGGAATCCTTGATTAAGGGTGATATTGAAACGGCCAACAAGTATCTAGGTTATCCGTTTGAGCTGACGGGCACGGTGGTCCGCGGTGATCAAATCGGCCGGGAGATCGGTTTTCCGACCGCGAATCTAAACGTTCATGAGGCCCACAAACTGATACCTGCTTACGGGATCTATGCTGTAGAAGCCGAAATATATCCTACTGTACCATTTATACAGACCGGCGACTACATACATCCTGAGCCGGAACGGATTGCGAGAGGCATGGCCTATATCGGCACACGCCCTACCGTCGACGGCATGAATCGCAAAATAGAAATCAACCTCTTAGATTTTAGAGACGATATCTACACGAAAACACTGCGGATTAAATTTCTGAAGTTTATACGCCATGATCAGCGCTTCGAATCGTTAGACGCCATGAAAGAACAGATCAAAGCTGACGAAATAGCCATTCGGGCATATTTTCAAACGCGATGACTATCTAAAAAAGGTGAGGAGTTTCATTCCACGACCTCACCTTTTTGCTCATCTTTACGTTTTTTATATTCTTCCAATACGATCTGAAGCTGTTCTTCCTGCGTGAGATCTGAATTGTCCAGCACGAATGCATCTGCCGCCTGTCGCAGTGGACTTTCCTCGCGGGTACTATCAATATGGTCGCGGTGCGCCAGATTTTCGACGACCTCTTCCATCGTGATGGTCTCGCCCTTGGCCATGAGTTCAGCATACCGGCGTTCCGCCCTTACGCTTGGACTCGCCGTCATGAAAATCTTTAGGTCAGCGTCCGGGAAAACGGTCGTCCCGATGTCTCTGCCATCCATTACAATATTCCGTCTTTTTCCCAGCCGTTGCTGCTGCGCAACCATTGCCCTGCGTACTTCCTTAATCGCGCTTACTTCGCTTACCATGTCAGAGACGTACATGGTACGTATTTCGTCGGAAACATCCTCATCGTTCAAGAACACCTGGGTCTTGTCCGTGTTGGGAACAAAATCAATATGGATCTCGTCAAGCGCCCTGTTCACTGCCTCGACGTCTTTTAGGTCAATATCATTCCTCAAAAAATAAAGGGTCACCGCCCTGTACATTGCGCCGCTGTCGATAAACACAAAGT
Organism: Sphingobacterium allocomposti; assembly: GCF_008124885.1. Lineage (GTDB taxonomy): Bacteria > Bacteroidota > Bacteroidia > Sphingobacteriales > Sphingobacteriaceae > Sphingobacterium > Sphingobacterium allocomposti. Next base: position 28,655 of record NZ_VNHX01000010.1, on the reverse strand, counting down.
GGAGTTTCTTGGCCAGCGACTTGGCCACAGTACTTTTACCGCAAGAGGAGAAGCCGTCGATGGCTATGATAAAGTTCTGACGCGACATTATTTACTTCCTCCAATGACAATACCGGGCTTATTCACCAACGGAACTTTAATGAGATTTTCGTCCACAATACTTTCGGGTAAAAATATATATTTCTTATCGTAAATGGTATTGTCAATATAATAACTTAACCAATATTCGTTTGTTAGGCCAAAAACCTCCGAGTCAATGGCTTCTATTTTAGTGGCTGTAGCACCCCCTATCTCCCCGAGAAAGTGCCTCAAGGTGGTGGTCTTCACTTCTCGCCCATCCTTCTGTCCATAGCCTTTTGACGAAACGAGAACGTTAACCAGCGGTTCTTCTTTTTCATTCACTAAATAGACATTCCAAACCTTATCCGAAGGTGTCTCGCTTTCCAGAACCACGGCTATCGAAATGTCTTCAACAATATTTTCGGGTAGGTCTTTTTTCATAACTACTTCTTACTTTTGGCTTTTCCAGCCGTTGCCTTCGTTGTCTTTGCAGCTTTAGTACCCGTTTTCTTTGATGCGCCGGTTTTCGCCTTGGGATCAGCTGCAGCCCACTTTAACACATCGTCGTAGCTTATTTTATCGACATCTGTACCCTTCGGAATTTTTATATTTTGCTTTCCGAACCGGACAAACGGCCCCCAACGGCCGTTCTCAATCTGCGCCTCCGGATTCTCCTCGAAAACGCGGATAACCTTTTCAATATCTTTTTGACGTTTATCTTTAATAATTTGAATAGCGTCATTTTCGTTGACGTCCATTGGATCCATTCCCTTAGGCAACGAATAGAAGGCGCTTGCGTGCCGGATATAAGGGCCAAACCGACCTACCGCGACAGTCATCTCCTTCCCTTCAAATTCGCCCACTTTCTTCGGCAGCTTGAATAGATCCATAGCCTCCTCAAAGGTTATCGTCTCTATCATCTGTCCTTTACGCAGCGATGCAAAGCGCGGTTTCTCCTCATCATCCGCCGAGCCTATCTGAACCAACGGACCAAAGCGGCCCACGCGCACGGTTACGGGCTTCCCTGATACGGGATCTGTACCCAGCTCGCGCTCATGCGTCGCCCGATCGGCGTTCTCCAGCGTGTCCTGTATGCCTTCATGAAAAGGGCCGTAAAAGTCCTTCAACATGACGGTCCATTCCTTATCACCCTGCGCGATCTCGTCGAACTCTTTCTCGACCTTTGCCGTAAAGTGGTAATCTATGATATCGTTAAAGTGCTCCACGAGAAAATCGTTGACGAGCACACCTATATCGGTAGGGAACATTTTCGCACGCTCGGCGCCCGTGATTTCGCTCTTTATTTCTTCTACTACCTGTCCCTGTCCTAGAGATAACACGGTATATTTACGTTCACGTCCATCACGATCTTCTTTTACAACATACCCTCTGTTCTGTATGGTTGAAATTGTCGGCGCATATGTTGATGGCCGACCAATTCCCAGCTCCTCAAGCTTCTTAACCAGCGACGCTTCCGTATACCGTGCTGGAGGACGGGAGAACCGTTCAGTGGCTGTCATTGATCTGAGTTCCAGACGCTGCGCCTTTTCTAGCGGCGGAAGAAGCGTGTTGTCGCCATCATCATCGTTTGTGTCGTCGTCCGTAGACTCCATATACACTTTCAAAAAGCCGTCAAACTTCATGACTTCGCCTGTTGCCACCAGTTCTTCTTTTCTGGTAGATACCGCGATTTTAGCCGTCGTTTTCTCGAATTCCGCTTCGCTCATCTGCGAGGCGATAGCTCTTTTCCATATAAGCTCGTAAAGCCGACGTTCTGCATTATCTCCATCTATACTGTGAGCGGAGAAATACGTTGGGCGGATAGCTTCGTGCGCTTCTTGAGCACCGGCAGATTTGGTCTTATAACGCCGTAGCTTATGGTACTTCTCTCCATACGCTTTAACGATTTCCTCCTGCGCGGCCTGAATAGCCGTATCACTTAGATTGACGGAATCTGTACGCATATAGGTGATCCGTCCGGCTTCATAAAGCCGTTGCGCAACCTGCATGGTACGGGCTACAGAAAAACCGAGCTTCCGGCTGGCTTCCTGCTGCAACGTCGACGTCGTAAAGGGGGCTGATGGCGTCCGTTTAGCAGGCTTTTTTTCTAAGGAGCTGACCTCAAATGCCGCCGTGATACAGTCGTGTAGAAACTGTTGAGCGTCTTCTTTCTTTTCGAACCGATGCGGCAGCTCGGCCTTAAACTGTTCGCGGCCTTTTCCTGTCGTAAAATGCGCGACAATCTTGAACGAAGCTTCCGCTTCAAATCGGTTGATTTCCCGCTCCCTTTCAACAATGAGCCTCACCGCCACAGATTGCACCCGACCTGCTGACAGCGATGGCTTCACCTTTCGCCATAGCACCGGCGACAGCTCAAATCCCACGAGCCTATCCAATACACGCCGCGCCTGCTGCGCGTTGACGAGATTAAAATCGATCTTACGAGGCTGTTCAATAGCCCGCAGAATGGCGGGCTTGGTAATTTCATGAAAAACGATGCGTTTGGTTTTGTCTTCTTTTAAAGCTAACGTTTCGTATAGGTGCCAGGATATGGCCTCTCCTTCGCGGTCCTCATCGGAAGCCAACCAGACCGTCTCGGCGTCCTTAGCTAGTTTCTTTAACTCGCTGACCACGGCCTTTTTGTCTGACGGCACCTCATATTTCTGTTTAAAATTGTTTTCTATATCAATTGCGTCATCCGTCTTCACTAAATCCCGAATGTGCCCGTAACTGGACTTCACAAGAAAGTCTTTCCCTAAATATCCTTCTATCGTTTTGGCCTTAGCCGGTGACTCTACAATCAGTAAATTTTTTGCCATTTAAATGAATGATTTCTGCAAATAAAGGTATTTCGAAATGGAATGACAATAATTTTTGTCACTTCACCTCAAAAAAAGCGCAATTTATAGTCTAACCAAGAAACACGATATCCATAATATAGAAAACAGCGAAAATAACGGAGGCGACGCCGTTAGTCGTCATAAACGCCCGATCGACCCTACTTAAGTCATTGGGGCTTACGATACGGTGCTGGTAGACCAGAAGCACGCCATAAAATATAACGCCTAGGTAGTAAAACCAGCCAACAGGCATATAGTGGGCTGGAAGCAAAACAAATATAAAGGAGATTACATGGAGCATTTCCGATATCCGCAAAGCTCCCCTTGCGCCAAAATACGCGGGAATGGACTTCAGTCCGTTTGCTCTGTCGAACTCCTCATCCTGTAAGGCATAAATTATATCAAAACCTCCCGACCAGCACATCACCGCTATGCCATAAAAAACCGGTATAACATGGAATTGGCTGGTTACAACAAGATAAGCCCCGACAGGTGCTAAGCCCAGCCCCACTCCTAATACCAAATGACACAATGGTGTAAACCGCTTTGTATAACTATAAAACAAGACAACGAACAAGGCAACCGGCGAAAGTAAAAAACATAACGTATTGATGAAGTATGTTGCTGCGACAAACAGCAGACAATTGACTATTGTAAATGTTAACGCGTTTTGGGGAGACACCCTCCCTGCCGGTATGTCACGCATGGCTGTACGTGGGTTTTTGGCATCAATGTCTCTATCGAGAAACCTATTGAAAGCCATGGCGGCGCTACGGGCCGTAACCATACACACCAACATCAGAATAAGCTTCTTCCAGTCGAACGTATGCGATGTCGTCTGCAAGGCTAAAAAGAATCCGATCAACGCAAATGGAAGAGCAAAGACGCTATGTGCAAATAGCACTAAAGACATGTATTTCTTCATTCTGTTATTCTACCGTGGGGGGGTGAAATTGTTGGTTTATTCCGTCTATGATCGACAGGATTTCTGCCGTTCCAAGCTTGGTTTCGGCCGACGTCAAAAAATGTGCGGGCACTTCCTCGAACCACTGTAAAAGAGCGGCTCTGAACTTGGCTATATTTTGGTCTGACTTGATTTTTGACTGTTTATCGGCTTTGGTAAACACAATCATAAACGGAATTCCTTGCTCGCCCAACCAATAACAGAAATCTAAATCTATCTTTTGCGGTTCATGCCGACTATCTACCAACACAAAGACGCACTGTAAATTCGCCCTGAGCACCAGATAACGCCGAATAAATTTCTCCCATTCTGCCCTGTTCTTTTTAGAAGCCTGTGCGAACCCGTATCCCGGAAGATCCACCAGATACCAGTCGTCGTTTATCAAAAAATGATTTATTAGCTGGGTCTTACCAGGCTTCTGGGATGTCTTTGCCAGTCCCTTTTTGCCCGTCAAACTGTTAATTAAAGACGATTTGCCGACATTGGAACGTCCAATAAAGGCATATTCGGGGAGCGTCGGGCCAGGAAGCTTTTCTATTTTTGTATTGCTACAAACAAATTCAGCCGATTTTATATGCATATCACAAAGGTAAATAATTCCGCTAGCTTAAAGCAACTCAATTTTTTCTACGACAGGCGCAACGGTCGACGACCCGTCCGACTGCCGCGCATGTCCGGCTGCGCTCTCAAGGACGCATCAGATCGCATAATGATCAGGAGCCTCGGTCGGCCTCCCATGCTGGCGACGCTTTGCACAAGGACCCTTAAGCCGAAAAACCTCTTATAGCGCACGCTCTACCACGAAAGTTTTTCCGAATGTTATTAACTTTCCTTATTTTTCGCTTACTTTAACTAAATTTATATAACCAATGCTTGAAATAGAAAATATAGTAAAACAGTATAGTAATCACCGTGCGCTAGACGATGTATCGCTTTCTGTTCCAAAGGGAAGTATTTTTGGCCTGCTTGGCCCCAATGGGGCCGGAAAAACCTCGCTAATACGGATAATTAATCAGATAACCGCTCCGGACAGCGGCGAGATATATTTTGACGGAGAAAAACTACAGCCCAAACATATCGAACGAATAGGCTACCTCCCAGAGGAACGAGGCCTATACAAGAAAATGCGGATCGGTGAACAGCTGCTATACCTCTCCCAGCTAAAGGGGCTTTCCAGAAGCACGGCTGTGCAAAAAATAAGGTACTGGTTTGAGAAGCTGCAAATAGAAAGCTGGTGGGACAAGAAAGTTGAGGACCTCAGCAAAGGGATGCAGCAAAAGGTGCAGTTTGTGGCCACCGTCGTTCATGAACCGGATCTTATCATTCTCGATGAACCGTTCTCGGGCTTTGATCCGCTTAATACACAGATAATCCAACAGGAGATCATCGAGTTGAACAGGAAGGGTGCTACCATTATTTATTCTACACACCGTATGGAGTCTGTGGAAGAGATGTGCGACAGTATCGCGTTAATCAACAAGTCAAAGAAAATCCTGGATGGTCCTGTCCGCGACATAAAAAAGGCCTACCAAAACCAAACGTATCGCATCCTTTTCGAGCGGAGCGGCGAAGCTGATGTGTTTAATCAATCGACAGCGCTATTTACCGTGGTGGAGCAACAGGACAGGTATGAGGTACAGGACATAACCATAAAGATAGCACCGCACACCTCTTTAAACGAGGTGCTTTTATATCTTCTTCCGCACATTACCGTACACCAGGTTCTGGAGATCATCCCTTCTATGCACGACATATTTATAGACAACGTGACCAAGCTAACCAATTAACTGACTAAAGACCATGAATAAAATTGCTTTAATTATATTACGGGAGTACACGAGTAGAGTAAAAAAGAAATCTTTTCTTCTCACAACCTTTCTCGTGCCCCTCTTTTTTATCGCCATGTATGTCGGTGTGTTTTTCCTGACAAAAAAGAGTTTCGAGGAGTCACATGCTCTCGTACATGTCGTCGATCAACAAGGAGATATACAAAACAAACTCAAGAGCAACAAAAATATAACCTATATTGTTTCCAATGTTGCTCTTCAAGAAGAGATAGAAAGCCTGAAGGATAAAGAAAAAAATACAAATTTATTGATCATTCCCGACGACTTTCTCGAAAGCCGACGTGTCGAACTGTTATCGGCGGGCAAGCCAAATATAACCACGCAGGCAGAAATCAGAGAGCAGCTGAAGGAAATAATCCGGACAGCGGAATATACCAAGCTGGGCATCGATGTGGCAAGCATCCAGCGTGTCAACGACCGGGTGACCATCTCCACAAAAGAAATAACCGATGAAGGCGATGCGAAGGAGAGCCATACTGAAATAGCTATGGGCGTTGCCATGGCGCTGTCAGTTTTGATCTATTTATCGCTTTTTCTGTACGGTGCGCAGGTTATGCGTGGAATTATCGAAGAAAAGTCCAACCGGATTATCGAGGTCATCATTTCGTCGGTCAAACCTTTTCAGCTAATGATTGGAAAGATAGTAGGCATCGGCCTTGTTGGCCTGACTCAATTCCTATTGTGGGTCCTCCTCACGCTGGCACTCAGCAGCGCTGCCACAACCATGCTATATGATCAAAATAGCACGACCGAACTGGCTGGCTCTATAGAAGAAGGTGGCCTTGGAAAGCCTCAATCGCTGGAAATCATGGACGCCCTCCAGTCTATACATCTCGGGGAGCTGTTAATTTGCTTTTTCTTATTCTTCCTTGGAGGCTATTTTCTTTATAGCGCGCTTTTCGCCGCTGTGGGATCTGCTGTCGACAGCGAAACAGAGGCCTCCCAGTTCACCATGCCTATCACCATGCCGTTGCTCTTAACTTACGTGCTATCATTCGGCGTCCTGGTAAACGATCCTCACGGCAGTATTGCTACGTGGCTTAGCTTTATTCCTTTCACCTCTCCGATTGCTATGCTGGTGCGTATACCGTTCGGCGTTCCCCTTTGGCAGATCGCAACATCCTTGGCATGTTTGATTGTAGGTTTCCTTATTACCACGTGGGCAGCGTCACGCATTTATAGAGTTGGTATACTTATGTATGGAAAAAAAGCTAGTTTTAAGGAACTTATCAAGTGGTTCAGTTATAAACGATAACGTATAAACGCGAAAAACATGAATACATCAGAAAATGTCGGAACGAAAAAATCAGGGAAGCTCGGAAAAATTCTCAGTTGGATAGTAGTTATTCTCCTCATCGGAGTTTCGGGGTACGTCTATTACAAATATTACTTTGTCTTTGGGGAAGGCGTAAAATCAGGATACCTTAATTATGCCGTAAAAAAAGGGAATCTTTTTAAAACGTACGAAGGGAAACTGATTCAGGAAGGGTTCGGCAACAGTAAAAAAGGACCGGGCATTTCCAGTAATGAGTTTGAGTTTTCCGTCGAGAACGATTCCATATTCCGCCTGTTGGAGCTTAACAGCGGAAAGTACTTCGACCTCCATTATAAAGAGTACCACGGCGTGCTGCCGTGGCGCGGAAATACCCGATATATTGTCGACCAGGTTATTCATATGCAATAACTGCCATACATTTTTCCGGAATAGGCCGATAAAATAAGCGGCCCATTCCGGAAAATATAAACCTAGCGCTTGGGCTTGTTACTCATTGTAAATGTCAGCGTCCCCCCACCGACGATATCGGCATGTTTAATTTTATATCCATTTAGCGGTCTGCCGTTTAACTTAACCTCCTTCACGTAAACATTCTTCTCGCCCTGATTAGTAACCTTCACTGAAAATGTATTTCCATTTTCAAGTCTGATAGTGGCCGATTTAACCAACGGACTGCCAATCCAGTACTCGTCCGAGGCTGGACTCACGGGGTAAAACCCTAGAGAACTAAACAAATACCAAGCGCTCATCTGTCCGCAGTCATCGTTTCCGCCCAGTCCGTCATACCCAGTATGATATTGATTCCGCAGGATCATACGTATACGCTCCTGCCCTTTTGACGGTATTCCCGCGAGGTTGTGTAAATATACGACATGGTGAGCAGGCTCGTTTCCATGCACATAGTTCCCGATAATCCCTTCTCTTGTAATATCTTCTGTATTCGCAAAAAACTTATCGGGAAGATGCATGGTAAACAGCGAATCTAAATATGTCGCCAGACGCTGCTGCCCTCCCATGATCCCCATGAGACCTTCCGGATCGTGCGGAACATACAGGCTATAGTTCCATGTATTACCCTCTATGAAGCCTTGCCCGTGGGTCTCCAGCCGGTCAAACTTCGCGCGGAATACCCCTTGTGCGTTCTTTGGACGCATAAAACCGATTCGTGCATCGAAAAGATTGCGCCAATACCCAGAACGTTTTATAAAGGTGTTATAAATCTCCTCCTTACCAAGAAATTTTGCTAGCTGTGCGATACACCAATCGTCATAGGCATATTCGAGTGTATTCGACACGGAAGTTCCCGACACTTCGTCCGGCACAAACCCTAAATCAATATAGTAGCCTATACCTTCATATTTCCTGGCATTAGCCGTCTGTACACAGGCATCAAGCGCGCGGACGGCATCCCCCTTATACACGCCCTTAATAATTGCATCGGCAATCACGGAAACCGAGTGATATCCACTCATACACCAGTTGTCGTTGGCATAGTGCGACCATATCGGTAACATATGAAGTACACTCTGATCGTAATGGGCAATCATAGATTCTACCATATCCGCGTTCCGCTTGGGATTGACTAAGTTTAGGTACGGGTGAAAAGCTCTGAAGGTGTCCCAAAGCGAGAACGAGGTATAGTTTACAAATCCGTCAGCTTTATGCACCTCCTGGTCAAGGCCTTTGTATTCCCCGTTGACATCCATATACACTGTAGGCATAAGTGCCGCGTGGTACATCGCGGTATAAAAGTTGACATAATCGTCGTGCGACAACATATCTACCTGTATTTTCCGTAGTTCATCTTCCCAAAGAGCTTGCCCCTCCTGCTTTACCCGTTCAAAATCCCAATGCGGAACTTCGGCCTCCATATTTTCCAATGCATTACGCATACTTACAGGGCTGATCGCTACTTTAAGCTGCAATTGTTCCTGATCTCTGGTATCGAAGTCGAAATGCATCCGTACGTTACGTCCCGCCAAATCAGCAAAGTTGTCGGTCTGGTCAAATTTACGCCAGAACCCCTTGTATACCTGCTCTTTTTCACCGTATCGGGCGCCGTAGTTTTTAAATGGCTTCGAAAAACGGATAGCAAAATATACCGTACGCGTCCGTGCCCATCCGTTGCTTTGCATAAACCCCGTAACCAACGTATCATTGAGCACCCGCACCACGGTCCACACGTTCTTTTCATCGTAGTTGTAGATGCCGGACTTCACATCGAATATGAGATGTGCATTTTCCGACTCGGGAAAGGTATATCGATGAAAGCCGACCCGGGTCGAGGTCGTCATTTCGGCGGTTACCTTAGGATCTTCCAGAAAAACTTTATAATAATTTGCCTCCGCACGTTCTTTATCATGACTGAAACGAGATCGATATCCGCTTTTGGGATGTTCTGCCGTACCGGGGTTCATCTGCAGCGCTCCAACAGTCGGCATAATCAGCAGGTCGCCTAGATCGGAGTGGCCGGTACCACTAAAGTGCGTATGGCTAAAACCGACTATCGTTGGATCATCATACTGATAGCCGGCACAATAACGATATACCTCACCATTGTAGCGGCCGTTTACAGCATAAGGAATGGTATCCGTGTCGGGGCTCAACTGAACCGCTCCGAAGGGCACCGTTGCCCCGGGAAATGTATGTCCCATTTTTCCTGTCCCGATTATCGGCGAAACATACTTCACCAGCTGCGTTTCCTGCGCCGCAAGGTGAAGAGGCAACAATAACAATAAGATGCTTTTTAGATTTTTCATTAATTTACTTCTTTTAATGATTGGTGAATGCTTCCTATAAATAGATGTGCAGTACGCACCATTTATATCTTCGTCCCATAGTAAATGAACAACAAGGACTAAACCGACGTATTCCCGGTTTAGTCCTGCTCTCACGCTAACTTAGCGATTTTCTTTTAAATAGCGGGATTGGATTTATACATCTCCCACAATTCTTCCAACCCGTGCCCGGTCTGTTTGGACCAGAAAGCCTCATTATACTGTTTTGTTCTCATGGCCTTATCCAGCTTGGCAATCGTCCCTTTTTTTACCTTCTCCTCAATCCAGAAAAAGAATCTTGCAGTGATACGGTATGCGTTCTCGTAATGGTGGTCCGGCTTTAGATCGGGCAGCTTCCAGTTTGCCCCTTCGTTGTCCACGCCATAGACATACCGCACGTAGTCTGCAATTCCTTCGGTAACCCAGCCCGGCCCAGATCCCCCAGGATACGCCTGAACTAAATGCATCCCTTCGTGCGTCACGATATCGATGTCACCGGGATTTTTCTTAAACCATTCCGGGTTAAAGCGGATGACTCCGCCGCCGGCAGCAGCGATACCGGTATAATCGGGATCCATCACAAAGACCACCTGCTTAATGGCATCCTTATTATACAATTTCGCCAGTTTTGGATAAGTAACAAAAAAGGTTTCAATCAACTTTGCCTTTACGCCTTTATCGAAGTCTGGCTGTTTGTCGATAAATATCAGGCTGTACTTTCCCTGTTTTAACGTATCGACTGATACGGCAACCTCCAGGTCTTTGTCTAGCCGGCTCCATTGCCCCTGCCCTTTACCAACCAGCACTCCTAAGAGTATCCCAAAAGACAATACGATCTTCTTCATAATCTTTCTTTATTATTTTAAAATTTATTTGTGTCCAGTGTAAATGAGTAAGGTGCTGCATGCTGCCCTACACCGCGATTTTTATTAGGGATATCAGACATCTGAAATTTCAGTTCCCCTCCCCCCATAATAGCACTATGGCTGAGCCAATTTTGGTCGAACGATTTTCCATTGAGCTTTGCCGACTGTATATAGCGGTTATCTGCCTGATTATTTGCTGCCGATATGGTGAATGTCTTACCATTTTCAAGCTTAATAACGGCCTTTTTAAACAGCGGCGCCCCGACGACATATTGATCCATTGCGGGGCAGACCGGATAAAAACCTAACGCTGAAAAGACGTACCATGCCGAAGTCTGTCCGTTATCCTCGTCGCCACAGTATCCGTCAGGAGTGGGCTTATACATCCTATCAAGCACTTCACGCACCCAATATTGAGCCTTCCAAGGCTGTCCTGCGTAGTTGTATAGATAGATCATATGCTGTATCGGTTGATTACCATGCGCATATTGACCCATATTGGCAATCTGCATTTCGCGTATTTCATGTATAACGCCGCCGTAGTAACTTTCGTCAAAATGGGGCGGCTGGTTAAATACGGAATCCAACATTCCCACAAACACGTCGGCCCCTCCCATAAGATCAATTAGACCCTGAACGTCGTGGAATACGGACCAGGAATAATGCCAGCTATTTCCCTCCGTAAATGCGTCGCCCCACTTCAGCGGGTTAAATGGTGCCTGAAACTGGCCGTCTTTATTTTTGCCCCGCATGAGGTTTGTTGATGGATCGAATAACTTCTTATAGTTCTGAGAGCGGTCGGCATATAGCTTGATTTCGGCCTGCGGCCTGTTTAACGCTTTTGCCAGCCGATATATCGCAAAATCATCGTAAGCATATTCCAAAGTACGCGCGGCATTTTCGTTGATTCCAACGTCATATGGTACATAGCCGAGCTCGTTGTAGTAGGCGACCCCCTTTCTGCCCACGGCGGTCATTGGTCCTTCGTTATTCGCTCCATGTATAAGCGCCTCATAGAGCGTCTCTATGTCATACCCTCTTAGCCCCTTCAGATAAGCTTCGGCAACCACGGAAGCAGAGTTATTGCCCACCATGATGTCAGCAAACCCAGGACTGCTCCATTCTGGGAGGAAGCCCCCCTCCTTGTAACAGTTGAGTAATCCTTCTTGCATCTCTTTGTTTATAGAAGGGTAAAGCAGATTTAACAGGGGGTACAAGGCTCTAAATGTATCCCAAAAGCCGGTTCCGGCAAACATATACCCCGGCAGGACCTTTCCGTTGTACGGACTGTAATGCATGATCTCTCCGCTTTCGTTGATCTCGTATAGTTTATTCGGAAAAAACACGGTCCTATACATTGTACTATAAAAAGTGCGGTATTGTTCGTCTGTTGCTCCTTCGATAGTAATCCTTCCCAGCACATCATTCCATCGTTCGCGTCCTTGGGAAACAATGTCATCAAATGTATGCTCCTTAAGCTCTTTGAGGTTAGTCAATGCCTGAGCAGGGCTTATAAAGGACGACGCTACCCTGGCCTGCACGCCGGTGCCCTTCCCTACATTCTTAAAACTGACGATGGCCCCGCTATGATTTCCGTTAACCTTCTTCTGGCCTTGCCGTTTGCTTTCGTCTTCCCACACGGCGTAGGTCTCGAACGGCTTGTCAAATACAATGACGAAGTAATTTTTAAAATTCTGTAGTTTCCCCCTACTGTATCGCGTCGAATAGCCAATAATCATGTTTTTCTCCGGAATAATCTCGACCTCCGATCCCCTGTCGAATGCATCTAAAACAACAAAGCTACTGTCAGACTGTCCAAACGTAAACCGGAACATTGCCGCCCGTTCTGTGGGCGTAACCTCGGCCGTCACATCGTGGTCGGCAAGGTACACGCCGTAATAGTAAGGTTTGGCGACTTCCGATTTGTGGGAGAACCAGCTGGCCCGCTTCTCCTGGTTAAACTCGCCCCGGCCGCTGACGGGCATCAACGAAAACTGGCCATAGTCGTTCATCCACGGCGATGGCTGATGCGTCTGTTTGATTCCCCGAATTTTATCTGCGCCGTATGTATACTGCCAGCCGTCTCCATTTTTACCCGTTTGGGGCGTCCACATGTTCATCCCCCAGGGCAGACCAATAGCTGGGTAGGTATTGCCGTTGGAAAGCGACACTTTGGAATCCGTGCCCATCAGCGGATTGACATAATCCACAGGGCCCGTTACGTTCGATACAGCTCCTTTAATGGCGCTCCCGTTGTTCTTCCTTGTCCCATCTTCCGGCGACTTAGAAAATACCGGGCCGGAGTACGCAACTCCAAGCCCGACAAACACTATAAACCAAGTTTTTAAACAATTTTTTTTCATCTATTTATTCTTTTTATTATCCCCGGGGACGTACTACGCGGCGTCATGAGTGCGCATCCGTTAAATCCGAAAGACGGCCGCTTGTGTTGTATCGCTTATATGGCAAGTATCTTCGTCCGCGACCGTTTTAATTCATACATATCATTTAGGAAAATGGTTAAAAACGGTAATCGTAACTTTGACAGCATGAAGATAGGTATAAGTATCCATTTATGCTGTTAATGAGTTCCTAATAGATTGTTAACAGAATGTTAATGGAAAAATTGTAACTAAAATATGCTTCAAAGTCACCGATATTTGCGAAGAAGAATTAATAGCCCGGTGTAAAGACTCCTGTTTTAGCCTGTTTATGAAATATGAAAAAAAAACACATCCCTATATCTATTGTTAGCTTCGGCGTGCTTTTGGTCGTACAGTATCTATTGATATATAACACTTTCGCGCTACGGAATAACCAGTACCAGGTCTTAGAACGCAAAAGTCTCGACAGCGCATATAGAGCGCTCCTGCTAAACGACAAAGTCTTTCCGGGAGGACAGCGGATTATCGACTCGCTGATACGGCCGCAATACGACCGTTTCAGACAGCTACAGGATCAGGGACACGCGCAGCAGACAGCCGTTCTCGCCGAACGCCTCACCGATACCATTCTTCGTGCTTTACGGACCCACAGTAATATGGACACCATTTTCAGCAGACTGATTCTGGAAAACGATCTCGACGCCAACCTTTCCTACCGCCTGTTGTTAACGGGCCTCGAGATGACTTTGGACGGTAAGCAGTACCTCAACTTGCTACAGGGCCGGTATCGCATTACGGCCGATCAGCCTTATTTAGTTGTCGACGGAACGTTGCAGGATATAAACAAGCAAAACCTCATTACGAGCTTAACAGTAAGTAGTCCGCAAGCTAACTCTTATAAAATAGGCTTCGCCTTACATGCCGACGACCCAGATTCCCGCTATACGAAGATACTGCGGCAAATGACGCCAACGCTATTATTAGCATTCATCGCTATTTTTCTCGTCGTGGCAATCTACTACCTCACTTATCGAAACTGGATCCGGCAGAAAAAAATGGCGGAAATGACCTCCGACTTTCTAAACAGTATCACACACGAATTCCATACCCCGATCACAACAATTACGGTGGCCAGCAAAAGCATTGGGAACATGGCGCTTATGCAACGGGACGAAAAGATCTCGGAGTTGTCATCGATCATCACGAGGCAATCAACAAGGTTACAAAATTTAGTTAAACAAGCACTTAACATAACAGAGCTAAATACCTATAACATACAGAAAGAAAGTTATCCAATCTACGATCTCATGACCGAGTCCATCGACGACTACCGGTTAGCCGTCGAGCATAACGTGCAAATAAGCATGCGGTCCGAACTGGGACGGCCGGCACTGGAAATCAGCCTCAACAAGTTCTTGTTTACAACCGCCGTTTTTAATATTTTCGACAACGCGATCAAATACAACCGGTCGGCCAACAAAGTGATAGCTGTGTCTATAACAGAAACGAACGGCGAAATCGGTATACATATAGCCGACAACGGCATCGGGCTGGATGAAAAACAATATCAGGCTGTTTTCCAAAAATTCTATCGGGGAAAAGAGTCGGGATACATGCCGGGACTTGGGTTAGGGTTATTTTATGTACAAAAAGTCGCCGAGGCCCACGGGTGGAGAGTGGAAGTCCGTAGCAGTGCAGAGCAAGGAACCACCTTTACAATTTGGATAGCCTCCGAGACAAACTAAGCAATTAACAATGGAAATAGATAAGCACCTCCTCTATGTCGAAGACGAAAACGACTTGGGAAACGTTGTTACACAATATCTCGAAATGGTCGGATTTCAAGTAAGCTGGCGCCGAACGGCGACCGACGCGCTGGACTGCTTCTCGAAGACCGGAGCATTCGATCTGATTTTGATCGATGTGCAGTTGCCCGATTTCAATGGTTTTGAGTTGGCCAGGCGGATCAAGGAACAGCATGCGGATCAGCCCTTTCTTTTCTTAACGGCCAGAGGAGAGAAAAACGACCGGATAGAAGGCCTCCACATCGGCGCTGACGATTACATCACAAAGCCATTTGACATTGACGAACTCGTATTACGTATTAGAAACATCCTGCGCAGGCGCGTCTCTCACCGGGCCGCTGTCGCAGATAAAGCAATAAGTATCGCAAGGATAGGTGATATAGAGCTCGACGCGGAATTACACAAATTGTACATTTCAGGCCGCTCGTTCGATCTCACCTCCCGGGAGACGCAGCTAATACTTTATTTGGCTAAGAATGAAGGAAAGCTGTTGCGGCGGGAAGAAATACTGTTAACCATATGGGGAGAAAACGACTATTTTATGGGGAGAAGTCTGGATGTCTTTATTTCGAGGATAAGGAAGTTGCTAAAACATTCGTCCAAGCTTTCCATAGAGACCGTCTACGGAGCTGGCTTTATTTTTAGAAGCGCTTAGTGGCTGATACCATCTCGCCGGGGATATGCTCTCTCCTTTTCCGTGTCCTTGGCGTATCTTAATCTTCGTACACGGAAACATAAGGTAATAACGAGGAAGTATGACAGGCCGAAATCCGATCAACGTCGTAACCTTGCATCGTGGTATGCTTCACCGTTGTAGCTCCTACTTCAATGACGATTTTAAGCCTGGACCGCAGAGCGGCCCAGGCAGATATTACAAAGAGTCGCTATATATATAACGTATTTCATTACGCAGGTTATACCGCGAGGCCATAACCTCTCCGTACGCACCTGCGGTACGAACCGCAATTAGGTCGCCCCTCGCTGATTCGGGAAGAGGCACCTCTTTGCCGAAACAGTCGGAGCTCTCGCAAATCGGACCAACAACATCGTAGTTAATGATTTTATTATCACTTTGCGTTACACGTTCGATTTTATGGTAGGCTTGATACAACGCGGGACGCATCAGCTCTGTCATCCCCGCATCTAAAATAAGAAAATGCTTCTTTACGCCGCTTTTGGTGTACAGCACTTTACTGATCAGCGATCCCGACTGCGCGACAAGTGCACGCCCAAGTTCAAAATGCACTTCCTGTTGCGGCCCTCGCTCTAAAAACCGGTCAAAAATGTCAAAATACGCCTCAAAGTCCGGAATAGCATGTTCATCCGGATGGAGGTAATCGACGCCCAGTCCTCCACCGACGTTAAGCACCCGGATAAGTGTACCCCTTTCCTCAAACCAACTTTTCCATTCGTTTACCTTTACGCAAAGGCTCTTAAACACGTTCAAATCTGTAATCTGCGAGCCCACGTGAAAGTGGAGCCCGATTAGATCGACGTTCTTCGAATCGCGTATCACAGATGCTGCGCGCTCCAACTCCGACGTTGGCACGCCAAACTTATTTTCATCGAGTCCTGTGGTAATATAATGGTGCGTGTTCGCATCAACGTTAGGATTAATCCGTAGCGACACATTGGCCCTCACGCCCAGTTCACCTGCAAGTTCATCAATGACCTCCATCTCCTGAATCGATTCCACATTGAAGGCAAAAATACCATGGCGAAGCGCTGTCTTTATTTCAACGTCAGACTTGCCAACGCCGGCAAATGTAATCTTGTCTGCCGGAAACCCAGTGTCTACGGCCTTCTGAACTTCGTTGCCGCTCACGCAGTCGGCTCCAAATCCTTTGGCCTGGATACGTTCCAGTAGCCGATCGTTAAAATTTGCCTTCAGCGCGTAATGGACATGAAATCCTCTTTTATCAGCTGCAGATTTAGCTGATTCGAGCGTTGCATCTAATAAATTCAGATCATAGTAATAAAACGGTGTTTGTACCCCTCTCAGTTTATCTTGTTGATCCTTGTTAAACAGCATATATTCCTGGCTTTAAAATAATCGATTATGTAATGAGCGAAGGGCCTCCGTTTTATGCGCCGTATCCAACAATATTGAAACGTTATAGTCGGAACCGCCGTACGATACCATCCGCAACGGCAAATGTTTCACAGCGTCCAATACGCGTGCTGCATATCCGTGCGTATTCGCACTAAAGTCGCCGACAACACAAACGATGGTCTGCTCGTGGTCCACTTTCACTGAGCCAAAATCCTGAACCTCCTTGATGATGTCTGCTAAGTTTTTGGTATCGTCTACGGTTAGCGACACGGCTACTTCTGACGTGGTTATCATATCAATCGGTGTTTTGTAACGTTCGAACACCTCAAAAATCTTGCGTAAGAAGCCGTACGCCAGCAACATACGGGAAGACTGTATATGGATAGCGGTGATGCCGTCCTTCGCAGCGATAGCCCTTATTTGGCCCGTCTTTCCTCCCTCTTTGCTAATCAATGTGCCCGTCGCTTCGGGGTCCATCGTATTCAGCAAGCGCACAGGGACATTGTACTTCTGGGCCGGGAAGACGCTCTGTGGATGTAGGATCTTCGCTCCAAAATAAGCTAATTCCGCCGCTTCGTCGAAACTTAAGTGCGCAATCGGACTAGTGTTCTTCACAACGCGGGGGTCGTTATTGTGCATGCCGTCAATATCCGTCCAGATCTGCACCTCGTCAGCCCGCAATGCCGCGCCAATCAACGACGCTGTATAGTCGGATCCACCACGTCGTAAGTTATCAATCTCGCCAAACGAGTTTCTGCAAATGTATCCTTGTGTAATAAACAACGTGTTATCAGGGTATAAGCTTAGAAGGTTGGACAGCTTCTCACCGATATAGTCCACAATAGGTTCGTTGTCGTCGTCAATCTTCATGAAATCAAGCGCGGGCAGTAAAATGGAGGGAACACCGATTTCCTCGAGGTGAAAATGAAATAACGTCGTTGATAGCAATTCCCCCTGCGCCAGCACGATCTTCTCTTCCACGGGCGTAAACATCTCGTTACCTAGAGACGCTATATAATTAAAGTGGTAGTCGATCAGATTTTTTCCCTTGGCCAGTCCCTGTTCAGAAGTAAACAGTTCCCGGATCAAGAGTTCATACTTATCCTTATGACGCTTAATGAGCTCGACCGCCTCTTCTTTCTTTCCTGTTAAAAAAGCTTGACCGATTTCCACTAATGCGTTCGTCGTACCGGACACAGCCGAGAGAACTACGATCTGACGCGTAGAAGGATCGACGATATCCAACAACCCTTTAATGCGTTCGGCACTGCCAACAGAAGTACCGCCAAATTTTAAAATTTTCATAATTCTAAGTATACTATTCTAAAAAACGTGTAAAAGTAATTATTTAGAGCATATTATTAAACAAAACTTTCACGATTCCAACGAATCGCGATCCACTAAGGCCTTTCCTCTTTAAAAACGGACCCTTTTCAAAAAAAAAGCGGCACAAACGCTTAATGCCTTCGTGCCGCATAAAAAGTCATGCGGAAGGGCTACTTCTTCAATGCATCAATAAGCAATAAAGCCAGTTCTACCCCGATCCGTCCCTGCGCCTCGTCTGTAGCCGCACCTATATGCGGAGTCAACGATATTTTGGGATGTTTTAATATTTCTTCCCGTGGTGTGGGCTCGTTGTCAAACACGTCCAGTGCAGCAAAAGAAACTTTCCCGCTGTCGAGCGCTGCGATAAGCTCCTGCTCGTCGATAACACCGCCGCGGGAAGCGTTGACCAGTCCCACACCGTCTTTGAGAAGTGCAAACTCTTCTTTGCCGATCACAGGCTTGTCTAGGAAAGGCACGTGTAAGCTTAAAAAATCTGCTTGTTTTAATACCTCTTCAAAAGACACCTGCTTCACCGGCAGGTCGACTTCGATGCCGCCCGAAAAGATCAACGGCAACGTCGTAGGTCCCTCAAACAAGTCGGTGTAAATCACATCCATCCCCATTCCCAGTGCTACCTTTGCCGTTTCCCGTCCGATACGCCCAAACCCGATAACGCCCAATGTTTTTCCTTTCAGCTCAACGCCCTTTGCATAAGCTTTTTTTAAACCAGCAAAGTTCGTATTCCCTTCTACCGGCATCTTTCTGTTGGAGTCGTATAAAAAGCGTACGCCGCTAAGCAGATGCGCAAATACCAACTCAGCTACCGACAACGAAGATGCAGCAGGTGTGTTGATAACCGCAATCCCTTTTGATCGTGCGTATTCTACATCAATGTTATCCATGCCTACCCCACCTCTGCCGATCGCTTTAATATTCGGGCATGCATCAATCAGGGCTTGACGCACTTTCGTGGCACTACGCACGGTAATGGCATCGTAGTTCTGTAGCTTTTCTGCAAGTTGATCTTGCGGAATATGTGTCGTATCTACTTCAAATCCAGCATCCTCCAAGAGTTTTTTCCCCATAAGGTCGATGCCATCGTTTGCTAAAATTCTCATTACTTGTCTTTATTTTACAGTGTTTTCTTCAAATTCACGCATTGCGTCTACCAGCGCATTAATAGAGCTTATCGTTAATGCATTATAGACAGATGCCCGAAAGCCGCCGACAGAGCGGTGCCCTTTTATTCCTACCAATCCTCTTTCTTTAGCCAGCTCCAGAAAAGCAGCCTCTTGCTCAGGATTTTCCATAACAAATGTTATATTCATCCGTGAGCGGTCGTCCTTATCTGCCGTACCTTTGAAAAGCGTATTGCGGTCGATCTCCTCATATAATGTACGTGCCTTTACAATATTCTCCTGTTCGATGACACTAACGCCGCCTTTAGCTTTTAACCAGCGTAGGTTTAACATCGAGACATAAATAGAATATACGGGCGGCGTATTATACATCGAACCGGCTTTTGCGTGCGCCTGATAGTCGAAAATAGCCGGAATAGTACGTCCGGATTTCCCCAGCAGTTCGTTTTTGATGATAACCAAAGTCACGCCGGCTGGCCCCATATTTTTTTGTGCTCCGGCATAGATCAGATCGTATTCTGACACGTCTATCACCCTGCTGAAGATGTCGGAAGACATGTCCGAAACGACAGGGATGCCCACATTCGGCCGCTCAAAAACCTCGGTCCCGTAGATGGTGTTATTCGACGTAAAATGAAAATAAGCCGCGTCGGACGGGACGGAATAATCTTTCGGTATATATGTATAGTTCTTATCCGAAGAGGAGGCTACGATCTCAACATGACCAAGTTTCGACGCTTCTTTAGCCGCTTTAGTGGCCCACACGCCGGTGTCCAGATAAGCAGCCTTTCCCCCCTCGGGCAATAAGTTCATGGGAACCATCGCAAATTGCTGACTCGCTCCGCCCTGTAAAAACAAAACAGAATAGTCTGCAGGTACGTTTAATAACTCCCGCACTAACGCTTCGGCTTCGACCACTACTTGTTCAAACTCTTTGGAACGGTGCGATATTTCAAGAATAGAAAGCCCTGTGTTATTGAATTCAATCACTGCCTGCGAAGCTTCTTGAAATACTTCCTTTGGAAGGATGCATGGTCCTGCCCCAAAATTATGTTTCATTGTCAAGATATTATAGTAAATAATTTAAACATGATCATTTAGCCTCCTCTTGACTAAATGAAAAGCAAAAATAGCATATTTTTTAAATTTATCACGCATTTTCTGTTTTTATTAACAAATAAACAAACAAACCCGTTTTTTGATAGTATTTTCACAGCGACAAACCCCTTTCTCCCTTGCTTTCAACACATTGCGGTCGCGCTTTCGACAACAGTTATTTTTCTACTCACCTGCGCGACTCAACCAGCAACCCTTACGTTTATTTTAGCTTAACAATGAAGGCGGGAAAAATTAAAAAAAGTCGTAACTTCGCATGCGATGTGTGCAAAAAAAAATGTACACATCAAGTTTGATCGAAACCACATAAATATGGCTGAAGAAACAGAAAACGAAAACAATCTAGTGCCTGCCAACGACAGGATTATTCCAATTAATATCGAAGACCAAATGAAATCTGCCTACATAGATTACTCTATGTCGGTGATTGTTTCCCGCGCCCTGCCAGACGCAAGAGACGGTATGAAGCCTGTTCATAGACGCGTGTTGTATGGGATGCTCGATTTAGGTGTTACCAGCAACAAACCCTATAAGAAATCGGCGCGTATTGTTGGTGATGTTCTTGGTAAATATCACCCTCACGGCGACTCCTCGGTGTATGATGCTATGGTACGCCTGGCACAGGACTGGAGCATGCGCTATCCTTTGGTAGATGGGCAGGGTAACTACGGCTCTGTCGATGGAGACCCTCCTGCGGCAATGCGTTATACAGAAGCCAGACTGAAAAAGATCGCGGAGGAGATGCTTTCAGACATTAATAAGGATACGGTCGACTTCCAGCTGAACTTCGACGACTCTTTGCAGGAACCCTCCGTTCTCCCTACCCGAATCCCAAACCTACTGGTTAATGGTGCTTCAGGTATCGCTGTAGGGATGGCGACCAACATGGCGCCACACAATCTTTCCGAGGTGGTTGACGGTACAATAGCTTATATAGACAATCGGGATATAGAGATTCCGGAACTCATGCAGTATATTAAAGGTCCCGACTTTCCGACCGGCGGGATTATTTATGGCTACAACGGCGTAAAGGACGCCTTTGAAACCGGCCGTGGGCGGATTGTCATGCGTGGAAAAGCAGAAATCGAAACGCTAAAGAACGGGCGGGAATGCATCATCGTTACGGAAATTCCTTATCAGGTTAACAAGGCTAATATGATCGAACGTACAGCAGAGCTTGTTAACGAAAAGAAAATTGAAGGAATTTCTACTATACGCGACGAGTCCGACCGCGAAGGTTTCCGGATCGTGTACGAGATTAAACGGGAAGCGAACGCAAACGTAGTTCTTAACAATCTCTACAAATACACAGCTTTACAAACCTCTTTTTCAGTAAATAACATCGCGCTCGTTAAAGGACGTCCTATGCTCCTGAATCTGAAAGATATGATTCACGAGTTTGTGGAACACAGGCATGAAGTCGTTATCCGCCGAACAAAATTCGAGCTTTCGGAAGCAGAAAAAAGGGCTCATATTCTCGAAGGATATCTCATCGCGCTGGATCATCTGGACGAGGTCATCCGCCTGATCCGAAACTCAGCCACGCCTGAAGATGCGCGAACAGGGCTGATGGAGAAATTTGGGCTGACAGATATTCAGGCACGTGCGATCCTTGATATGACGCTTCGTCGGTTAACGGGACTAGAGCGGGATAAGATTAAAGAGGAATACGCGGAACTGATGAAAACAATTGAGTACTTGAAAGAAGTCCTCGCAGACGAAGGACTGCGTATGAAGATCATCAAGGACGAACTCATAGAGGTAAAAGAAAAATATGGAGACGAAAGACGTTCGTTAATTGTCCATTCTGCCGAAGATATGCGTATGGAAGATTTCATCGACGACGAAGAAATCGTTATCACCATATCACACAACTCTTATGTAAAGCGTACGCCGCTAACCGAATACCGCAGACAGGGACGCGGAGGAAAGGGAGCGATCGGATCGTCAACCAGGGACGAGGACTTTACAGAGCATATAATTACGGCCTCTGCGCACAATTATCTGCTGCTCTTTACGGATCAAGGTCATTGCTTCTGGCTGCGTGCCTTTGAGATTCCGGAAGGAAGCCGCACATCGCGGGGGCGCGCGCTGCAGAACATTATCAACGTTCCGAAAGAAGAAAAAATCAAGGCTTTTATAAAGGTTGCCAACTTAAAGGATCAAGATTATCTCGAAAACAACTTTATTATCATGTGTACCAAAAAAGGTACAATAAAGAAAACCTCGCTAGAGGCTTATTCCCGCCCACGCGCAAACGGAATAAATGCCATCAACATTAACGATGGAGACGAGTTACTTGAGGCTTGCCTGACTACGGGAACCAGCGAAATCGTCATGGCATTGCGCTCCGGCCGTGCTATACGCTTTAACGAATCAACGGTCCGGCCAATGGGAAGAACAGCAACAGGCGTCCGCGGAATAAGCCTTGCCAGCGACAGCGATGAGGTTGTTGGCATGATTGCTGTAGATAGTCCGGAGACGACCGTACTGGTCGTATCGGAACGTGGCTATGGTAAGCGCACCGATATAGAAGACTATCGAGTGACAAACCGTGGCGGTAAGGGTGTAAAAACCATCAACGTAACCGAGAAAACTGGCGAGTTGGTCGCTATCAAGGGTGTCACTGATAACGACGACCTGATGATCATCAACAAGTCCGGGATTGTAATCCGTATAGGTGTTGATACGCTTCGTGTTATGGGGCGCGCAACCCAGGGAGTTCGTCTCATAACGCTAAACGACAACGACGAAATTGCGTCTATAACAAAGGTTGAACGAGAAGAAGAAGAAGCAGAGGAAGCAGCGTCGAATATTGATATTGATGGTGAAAATGAAGTTTCCAACAATGCATCAGAAGCAAAAGATGATGAAGAATAGTAAAGGCAACTGTCTACGTATATTCTTTTCGGGAGTGTTCTTACTTGGAGCACTCCAGATTTTCGCGCAGTCCAACTACAAGGAGAGTAGCAACAGCTTTGCTTTATACACGCAGACCGGCGAATTGAAAAATCTGGAAAGTGCCAAAAAGTTTATTGACGCAGCCTATCAGTCCCGACGGGATTCCAGTAATACCAGAGTCAATGTGCTGCGTGCGATGATTTACAGTTCGATGGCTTACGCCGACTCGACAAGATCTATCAAGAATGCAAAAGATCCGATCGATATCGCGTACGACGCGGTCAACAGAATCAAGCCCGCGCAGCTGCCGCAGTATAGCTCGGAGATGAAATATGTAAAGCAGAATTTGGCAGCAGCGCATATCTACAATGCCAACAAGGCATTGGGTAAAAAGGATTACGCGGCCGCTTTTAATAACTATCTTAAGGTTAAGGAACTAAATATTGCCAATTACGACGTAACTTACAATCTAGCAGTCTTGGCTGTGCAGACTGAACAGTTTCCAGCTGCTATAACATATTATACACAGCTATTAAAAGAGGGCAACCCGTCACCGGAGCACTACCTGGAACTGACGGATGTGTACCGTAAGACCGGCGATAAACAGGCTGTTCTAAACACACTGCAAACCGCCCGGGCCAAGTTTCCGGAAAACAAAGCTGTACTGATGAATCTCATACAGGAGTTTGCGCTAAACAATGAATATAAAGCCATTGTTCCCATTATTGATGAAGCGATTAAATATGAGCCGGAAAACGTGGAGTTAAACTATTTGGCAGGCTATGCCAACGAAAGTGTAGGAAACAAAGAAATTGCTAAACGGTACTACCAGCAGGTTCTTCAGCTCAACGGGAATAACTATGAAGCAAACCTTGCGCTAGGACTCATTTATTTGAACGACTTCCTACAGGACGAGAACAATACAGAGGCCCAATATTATGCGCAAAATTTGTTGCTGAAAGCAAACGAAATCCGTCCTTATGACGTTAATGCTTTAAAGTCTCTTTCCTTGTATTACGAGAAATCGGGAGATTTAATGCAATTGGATCGTGTTAAATTATTATTAAATCAACTATCAAATAATTAGATATGAATGTAAAGAAAGCAATAGTTTTTTCTTTGCTGGTGGCCGCCGGGACAACAGCGTTTGCCCAAACCAGCAACGTAAGAAAGGCAAAGAGTAGTTTGCAGAAGTATGAAGAACTAAAATCTGCAGGTTCGGCCGAGCTCGGAAAAAGCAATCTGGACGCCGCCAAAGAAGCGATCGATCAGGCTATCGCCCACGACAAAACAAAGGAAGATGCAGAAGCATGGACAGTGTATGCTCTTGTAAATGCAAACCTCGCGGCTTTGAATAACACGGAGGAGGCCGCTGCCGCTGCCGCCGAAGGAATAAAAAAGGCGACAGAGCTGGACAAGGAAAACAAAAACGCAGAGAATATTAAGGTTGCAGGTCAGGTACTGGGGCAGTTTAACTTCAACCAGGGGGTTGCCGCCTGGGAAAAACAAGACTTCAAAACAGCTTACGCTTCTTTTGATAACGCGTTAAACTTCCTGCCCGGCGATACTACATTAACGTACTACTCCGGATTGGCAGCGATACAGAATCAAGACTATACCAACGCCATTGAGAAGTACAAACAGCTGATACCGGCGAAAGATTTCTCGTCGCACAAATCAGTAATGGTAGACTTGCCTAAATTGTATCTTTCAGCCAAAGATACGGCAAGCGCGTTGGAATATGCTGCACAGGCAGCACAGGCGTATCCAAACGACAACGATGCAGCTGTTCAGAATATAGAGCTGAATCTTATTGTCGGGAATGAAACAAAGGTGATCTCAGACATCGAAAACCAAATCGCGAAAGACCCGAATAACAAAGCACTTTACTACTATTTAGGTATAGCCCATTCTTCGGCGAATAACAGCGAAAAAGCCATCGAAGCCTATAAAAAAGCCGTAGCTATCGATCCTTCGTATTCCGACGCGAATAGAAACGCGGCGGCGACGATCATCAATAGTGTGCGAGATGAACTTAACACATTAAACGAAGACAAGGGTCTTTCTAACACCGACTACAACACCAAACTCAACGCACTGAAAGAGAAAATTAAAGAAGCTCTTCCCTACCTGGAAAAGGTGGTTGAGCTGAACCCACAGGATGTTGATGCGCTAAGAAGTCTGAAAGGTTATTACGATTTCCAACAAGACGAGGCGAAGTCGACTGAAATTCAGGCTAAAATCGATGCCGCTCAACAGTAAGCATTGAATATATAAAAAAAGAAGGCCTAGGCCTTCTTTTTTTTGCAGTTACCTCTTCTCGTATCTGCTACTTTAATGCCGTATATTCGCCCAGAACGCTTTCCTCAAAAAAATCATCGATGGAACGGTCAATACGCTGCCACGTCATATAGGAATTCACATAGGCGCCATCCGACAGGATCGGCTCGGTCGACTTCAAATATAAAATATCACCTTCAAAATCTATCTTCCGACGCTGTATCTGGTTTTTCCAATTGGGAAACAGTGAACTTTTAATAATATAGCTTACAACCGCATTGTTGTTATCCACCTTATATCTACCGCAAAAGGCAATGTATCCTTGTAACGACGACACCATCTCTTCCTGAGTTGCCATCATCTTATCATTGCTTTTATAAAGTAACCGTTCTTCTTTAGAGATTTGTACCGACATAAATCCATCTGGCGAATACATGAGGATACCGTAGGGTGCCTTCCCCATAGGAAAAAGCGAATCATCTCCACCGATTGGAACTTCTATATAGGATAGTAATTTCCAGGTTCCAACCAGTTCGTTTTTTAGTGATGTCATAAAATGTGTTCGCGTTAAGTTTTATAATGATAACGTATTTTTGATACGCTTAGTTTCGGGAAAAACTACTATGATGTTATTTTGACAGAAATATTTTTGTTACATTTAGCGCATCAAAGCCAGACTATGATCTTATCAGAAATCGATGTAGTAGAAGACATTGACAAAGACGTGTTTTTAAAAAAATACTTTAAACCGCAAAAACCTGTGTTAATTAAGGGGCTAGCAAAAAAGTGGGAAGCTTATAGCAAATGGTCTCTCGATTACATCGCCGCGCAGGCAGGCGAACAGGTCGTGGGGCTGTACGACAATAAGCCGGCAGATCCCAATAAACCGACCGATGAACCGGTCACGTATATGAAAATGCGGGAGTACATTAAACTTATCAAAGAAAAGCCTTCAGACTTACGCATATTCTTCTACATCATTACCGATAAACTCCCTGAATTGCTAAAAAACTTTTCATATCCTGAGTTAGGATTTAAATACTTCAAACGTATTCCGACACTATTCTTTGGTGGTAGCGAGGCGCGTGTGCTTATGCATTACGACGTAGATCTCGGCGACTTGCTGCATTTTCAGTTCGAAGGAAAAAAAAGAGTGCTGCTGTTTCCTCCCGACCAAGCCTCCTTCTTATATAAGGTGCCACTCTCTGTTCATACGGTCTACAATATCGATTACGAACGGCCCGACTTCGAACGCTTTCCTGCACTCCGCTTTGCGACCGGGTACGAAGTACATATGGAGCATGGCGACGCGCTGTTCATGCCAAGCGGCTATTGGCATTTCAACAGGTATCTCGAAGCCGGTTTTTCCATCACCTTACGCTCTTTCCCAGGATCGCCGCGCCGGCTTATGAAGATGCTTAACGAAGTCTTTGTGGTTCGCTACACCGACAAGTTGATGCGCCGCGTTCTTAAACACAGATGGGTAACCTTTAAGCAAAAGCTTGCCTTCAGGAAAAGTCAGCGGGCGCTTAACCGTTATCTTTCGACGATCAAACAGTCTGACGCCGGGTAGGTGTTTCGAGGACCTGCTCATTTAGATGAGCTTGTCATCCTATAAAATTTTACCGCATATTGCGAGTAATCAAAAATTATTCTTATTTTTGCAACTCCGTTTGGAATACGGAGTTTAATTTAATTAACAAATTTTAAAAAAATGCAACAGTACGAATCTGTCATCATTCTTACCCCGTTGCTTTCTGAGGATGCCGCAAAAGAAGTAATTGCGAAATTCAAAAACATCCTTACAGAAGGCGGAGCCGAAATTGTCGCAGAAGACAATTGGGGTTTGAAAAAATTAGCGTATCCAATCCAGAAAAAAACAACTGGATTTTATCACTTAACTGAATTCAAGGCTCCGGGTGAATTAATTCAAAAGTTAGAACTTGAGTACAAACGTGATGAGCGCGTTATGCGTTTCTTAACTATTGCGTTAGATAGACACGCGATAGCTTACAACGAGAAAAAGCGCAGCGGTGCATTCAACAAAAAAGCTGAAACTAAAACTGAGGAGGTAGCAAACTAATGGCAAACGACAATATCCAATACGTAACTGCTCCTAAAGTAGAGGACAACCGTAAAAAATACTGCCGCTTCAAAAAGAATGGCATCAAGTACATCGATTACAAAGACGCGAACTTCCTATTGAAATTTGTGAATGAGCAAGGTAAGATTTTACCTCGCCGTCTTACAGGTACATCGTTAAAATTCCAACGTAAAGTTGCACAAGCTGTTAAGCGCGCGCGTATCGTTGGATTATTACCTTACGTAACTGATTCATTAAAATAAGGAGGATACGACATGGAAGTTATATTAAAACAAGATATCAAACACCTTGGCGAAAAGGACGATATAGTGGTTGTAAAGCCAGGTTATGGTCGTAACTACTTAATTCCACAGGGATTTGCGATTTTAGCTACTGCATCAGCGAAAAAAGTACTAGCTGAAAACATTAAGCAGGCACAATTCAAGCAAGAGAAGATTAAAAAAGATGCTACGGAATTAGCAGCTAAACTAGAAAATGTTAAGCTTTCTATCGGCGCTAAAGCGGGCGAGACAGGCAAAATTTTTGGAAAAGTAAATAGTATTCAGGTTGCTGAAGCACTAAAAGCCCAAGGTTTTGACGTAGACCGTCGCCGCATTACTTTCGAAGTTGAACCTAAAACAGTAGGCGAATACCTTGCAAACTTAAACTTACACAAGGAAGTGAAAGTTCAGGTTCCATTCGAAGTCGTAGCTGAATAGTTTCTAAAATTTTTAAGCGAATAAAGAAGGCGTCTAAAAAGGGCGCCTTCTTTGTTTTATTATGGGCTTGTGGTCTGTAATGGTTTTAGGAGATTAGCCTAGGCCGCCAGCGGTTGATATGGGCAATTTATCCATGACTGGTCATAAAATAAGCGGATTATTGTATTTAGGTTCGTCGTTTGGTCCGGAGAAAGTTGTTTCAGGAGTTTTTTCGACCAT